>NZ_JBWKOR010000002.1:594680-1077615 GCF_059416185.1 Pseudomonas sp. GW821-FHT09E04 | reverse complement strand
TTCCCCATGTGAGAGTAGGTCATCGTCAAGATTAAATTCCGAAACCCCAATTGCGAAAGCAGTTGGGGTTTTGTTTTGCCCGCAGGAAAGTTCGTACGACATTCTCGGACGCCTTGCGGCTGTCCTCGCCTGCCGACAATGCTAAGGTTCAGCCCTAGCTTTTGTACTTTTCCAAGGAAGCCTTCATGCCGGACACTCAGTCCCTCAACGCTGCATTCATGGTGGTTCAGAGCAACAGCCTGGACGAACTGCGCAGCCTTGTGATCAGCATAATGCGGCGCTATCCGCTGGCTCCTCTGGAGAACGAAATTGCGCTCGTGCAGAGCAACGGCATCGCTCAATGGCTCAAGCTGGCATTAGCCGAGGATCCTGAAGAGGATGACCTTGGCGGCTGCGGTATTGCCGCCGCAATTGATGTGCAGTTGCCGGGCAGTTTCATGTGGCAGCTTTACCGAATGGTCCTGGGGCGAGATGAGATCCCGGCAAAGTCCCTGCTCGACAAGGCACCTCTGACCTGGCGGTTGATGCGCTTGTTGCCGCAGGTCATCGACCTGCCGCATTTCGAACCGCTGCAACGATTCCTGACCCATGACACCGACTTACGCAAGCGCTACCAGCTGTCCGAGCGTCTGGCTGATCTATTCGATCAGTATCAGGTGTACCGTGCCGACTGGCTCGAGGATTGGGCCGAGGGGCGTCATCAACTACGAAATGTCAGAGGTGAAATAAAACCGCTGCCCATCACCAGTTGCTGGCAGGCGGAGCTGTGGCGCGCATTGCTTGAGGATGTCGGTGAACAAGGTATGGCTCAAAGCCGTGCGGGCGTGCACCAGCGATTCATCGAGTGCATCAACAACCTTGAAAAAGCACCGACAGGTTTGCCTTCACGAGTAATCGTTTTCGGAATTTCCTCACTGCCTGCGCAAGTACTCGAAGCATTGGCAGGGCTGGCCCGTTTCAGCCAGGTCCTACTCTGTGTCCACAACCCTTGCCGTTATCATTGGGCCGATATCGTTGCCGACAAGGATCTGTTGCGCCATCAATACAAACGTCAGGCTCGCAAGAACGGCATGCCCGTGGTTCTGGATTCTGAATCACTGCATCAACATGCCCACCCGCTACTGGCAGCCTGGGGCAAGCAAGGTCGTGACTACATCAATCTGCTCGACAGCTATGACGACCCCGGCAGCTATCGCGCGGCATTTCGCAATGGTCGTATCGATCTGTTCAGCGAATCAGTCCCGCAAAATATGCTCAATCAACTGCAAGATGACATTCTGGAGCTGCGCCCACTCGACGAGACGCGTGAGCTCTGGCCCGACGTCGATCTGAAGCAGGACCAGTCGATTCGATTCCACATTGCCCATAGTGCCCAGCGTGAAGTGGAGATTCTCCACGATCAGCTTCTGGCCCGCTTCAGCGCCAATCCCGAACTGCGCCCGCGCGATGTGATCGTGATGGTGCCTGATATCGACAGCTATGCACCGCATGTCCGTGCGGTGTTCGGGCAGCTGGATCGTCATGATCCACGGTTCATTCCTTTCACACTGGCAGACCAGGGGCAACGCGGTCGCGATCCATTACTGATCGCAGTCGAACATTTGCTCAAGCTGCCAGACAGTCGTTTCCCCGTCAGCGAAATCCTCGACTTGCTCGATGTTCCAGCGTTACGCGCACGGTTCGGAGTGGAGGAGCGGGACTTGCCGACTCTGCATCGCTGGATCGAAGGCGCCGGTGTGCGTTGGGGGATGGACGCTGATCAGCGCGCCGGACTGGGATTGCCAAATGAACTGGAGCAGAACAGCTGGCGTTTCGGCCTGAGGCGGATGCTCCTCGGGTATGCGGTTGGCGACTCAAGTGCCTGCGCGGGTATTGAGCCCTACGATGAAATTGGCGGTCTCGATGCCGCATTGATCGGTCCTCTGGTCGCCTTGCTGGATGCTTTGGAGTACTCGCACCAGCAATTGCTGAAGCCTGCGAAACCCCAAGAGTGGGGGAGCCGGTTACAGGTACTGATGCAGGTGTTTTTCAAAGCGAGCAATGAGCATGACGACTACTTGCTGACCCAGCTTGAAGAGCTGCGCGAAACCTGGCTGGAGACCTGCGAATCCGTCGGACTGGAAGACGAGTTGCCGCTGACCGTTGTTCGCGAGGCCTGGCTGGCCGGGCTGGATCAGGGGCGTTTGTCCCAACGCTTCCTGGCCGGAGCGGTGAACTTCTGTACCCTGATGCCGATGCGGGCAATTCCATTCAAGCTGGTTTGCCTTCTGGGCATGAACGATGGCGATTATCCCCGGGCACAACCACCGCTGGATTTCGACCTCATGGGCAGCGATTACCGGCCGGGAGATCGCTCCCGCCGTGAAGATGATCGCTATCTGTTGCTCGAAGCACTGTTGTCTGCGCGTCATCAGCTCTACATCAGTTGGGTTGGACGCAGTATTCGTGACAACAGTGAGCGGCCACCCTCGGTGCTGATCGGTCAGTTGCGCGATCATCTCGCCAACGGTTGGCGCACGACTGACGAAAGTGCGGATATTTTGCATGCCATGACTCAGGAACATCCGCTGCAGCCATTCAGTTCACGTTACTTCCATGAGGGAGATGAACTGTTCAGCTACGCAAGCGAATGGCAGATGCTGCATCAACGTCATGAGCCTGTTGAAGTGAAAGGAATGCTTGAACCCCATGTCCAGGAGGAACCGTTGAGTCTCGCACTGCTGCAGGATTTTCTGCGCAATCCGGTGCGACACTTTTTCACTCAGCGATTGAAGGTTTACTTTGAAGCGGCACAAGTACCTCAAGCCGATGAAGAACCCTTTGTCCTGGATGCGTTGCAGCGATATACCCTCAGCGACAGTTTGCTCGAAGCGGCCCTGAGACATCCGGAGAGTGTTGATCAGGCGCTCGAGGCTCAGGCTCGGCGCCTGCAAAACAGCGGGCTGCTGCCCATGGCGGGATTTGGTGAGTGCCTGCAGCGAGAGTTGATCGAACCGCTTCCTGATTTGCTGCAACGCTATCAGCAGCTACTGACGCTTTGGCCGACTCCGTTGACCAGCGCGATCCCGATCAATCATGAATGTCAGGGATTACGCCTGGAAGGATGGCTTGGAGGTCTGCATCAACGCGCCGATGGCGGTGTGCTGTCGGTGACGACGATCCCCAACAGCATCGGTTCGATCAAGAACCGCAAATGGCACCGTCTGACCAAACCATGGGTCAATCATCTGGTCGCTTGTGCGAGTGGGCTTTCTCTGACTACGGCGCTGGTCGCCAGTGACGACACCCTTTTGCTTGAACCGATGGAGCAGGATCGGGCCTGGAGAATACTCGAAGACCTGCTGCTCGCCTGGCAGTCAGGAATGCGTCAACCGCTCCCGGTGGCGGTGAAAACCGCTTTTGCATGGCTGGGCCAGAATGACCCGCTGAAAGCTGAAGCCGCTGCCCGTAAAGCCTATGAAGGTGATGGCCAGACCAGCGAAGGTGAGCGACGCGAAAGCCCCGCATTGGCCCGTCAATTCCCGGATTACGATGCATTGTTGGCCGAAGAGAGATTCCACGATTGGTGCAACGCTTTATACCGCCCAGTGCTCGAAGCCCCTTGGCAATCCTTGGCCAGCGCGGGGGAACGTTCATGAGCGCAAAGCAGCCTCTTGCCCTGGCGTTTCCGTTAAAGGGCAGTCAACTGATCGAGGCCAGCGCGGGTACTGGCAAGACATTTACAATCTCCGCGTTGTATCTGCGCCTGATCCTTGGCCACGGTGGTGACGCGAGTGGCTTCGGTCGCGAGCTGCTGCCACCGCAGATTTTGGTGGTGACATTCACCGACGCAGCGACCAAGGAGTTGCGCGAACGTATTCGCACACGTTTGGCTGAGGCCGCACGCTTCTTCCGTGACGAGACACCGCCTCCAGATACGTTGATCGATGAGTTGCGCGCGCAGTTCGACCCTCAGCAATGGCCCGGTTGCGCCAATCGTCTGGACATCGCCGCGCAATGGATGGACGAGGCTGCCGTCTCGACGATCCACAGCTGGTGTCAGCGAATGCTGCGCGAACACGCATTCGACAGCGGTAGTCTGTTTACCCAGACCCTCGAAACCGATCACAGCGATCTGTTGGGCGAAGTGCTCCGCGATTACTGGCGCCTGTTCTGCTATCCGATGCAGGGGGATGTACTGAATTGGGTTCGCAGTCACTGGGGCGGTCCGGCCGCTTTGTTGCCTCGCGTACGTGCTCTCTTCGGTACTGAACGTAATGGAGCAGAAGGCAGATCTCCGGCCGAATTGATCGAAGAATGCCTGCAAGAACGTCGAGCAGCATTGGTTGAATTGAAAAAGCCCTGGCAGCGGTGGGCGGATGAGCTGCTCGCCATTTGTCATCAGGGCGTCGCCAGCAAGACAGTCGACGGGCGCAAGATGCAGGCTCGCTACTTCGAGCCCTGGTTCGAGAAACTCAAGGCCTGGGCTGAAGACGAGTCACTGGAACAACTGGATATCGGTACCGGATTTACCCGGCTCACGCCTGACGGCATGGCCGAGGCCTGGAAAGGCGAGCCACCGAGCCATCCGGGACTGGACGCCATGCAGGCACTCAAATCAAGCCTCGATGAGCTGCCAACCCCCGACGCAGCGGTGCTGCAGCACGCCGCCAAATGGGTGGGCGAGCGCTTTGAAGAAGAAAAGCGTCGACGTGCCGAAATGGGTTTCGACGACATGCTGCTGCGACTCGACGCAGCCCTGCAATCCGAAGGCGGCGAGCGCCTCGCCACGCTTATTCGCGAGCAGTTTCCGGTCGCCCTGATCGACGAATTCCAGGACACGGATCCGGTGCAGTACCGGATCTTCGAGAACATCTATCGCATCGAGGAAAACAATCCCGAGACCGGACTATTCCTGATCGGGGACCCGAAGCAGGCGATCTATGCCTTCCGTGGCGCAGACATCTACACCTACCTGCGCGCGCGAATAGCCACCACCGGGCGGCTACATACGTTGGGCACAAACTTCCGCTCCAGTCATGGAATGGTCCGTGCGGTGAACCAGGTGTTCGAGCGCGCGGAATCCCGTGAACAGGGACGCGGCGCGTTTCTGTTTCGAGAGAAAAACGGTGACAACCCGGTGCCGTTTCAGCCCGTGGATTCTCAGGGGCGCAAGGAACATTTACTGATTTCCGGGCAAGACGTGCCGGCGCTGAATATCTGGCATTTATCCACCGAGCAACCAGTCTCCGGTGCGGTCTATCGTCAGCAGTTGGCGGCGGCCTGCGCCAGTGAAATCACTGCCCTGCTCAATGGCGGAAAAGCCGGCAGCGCTGGTTTCGCGCAGGACGGCAAGGATTTTCGCGGGGTGCAACCGGCGGACATCGCAATTCTTGTGCGTGACGGCAAAGAGGCCCAAGCGATACGCGGTGAACTTGCCGCCCGAGGGGTGCGCAGTGTTTACCTGTCGGACAAGGATTCTGTCTTCGCGGCTCAAGAGGCCCATGATCTGCTGGCCTGGCTCAAGGCCTGTGCCGAACCGGATGTCGAGCGCTCGTTGAAGGCAGCCCTCGCCTGCACCACGTTGAACCTGCCGTTGACTGAGCTGGAGCGCCTGAATCAGGACGAACTGGTCTGGGAAGCACGCGTCATGCAGTTCCGAGCCTATCGCGAGATCTGGCGCAAACAAGGCGTGCTGCCGATGTTGCGGCGTTTTCTGCATGACTTCCATCTGCCGCAAACCTTGATCGCGCGCAGTGATGGTGAGCGGGTGCTGACTAACCTGTTGCACCTGTCGGAGCTGATGCAGCAGGCGGCCTCCGAACTCGATGGCGAGCAGGCGCTGATCCGGCATTTGGCCGAGCACCTTGCGTTGTCCGGTCAAGCGGGTGAGGAGCAGATCCTGCGCCTTGAAAGCGACGAGCAACTGGTCAAGGTCGTGACGATCCACAAGTCCAAGGGGCTTGAGTATCCGTTGGTGTTTCTGCCTTTTATCTGCTCGGCCAAACCCGTGGACGGCAGCCGGATGCCGTTGCATTACCACGATGCATCCGGCAAGGCTCAGGTCAGTCTCAAACCTGATGCCGAGCTGATTGCCCTGGCCGACAATGAGCGGCTGGCGGAGGACCTGCGCTTGCTCTACGTCGCTCTGACCCGGGCACAACATGCCTGCTGGCTTGGCATGACGGACCTCAAGCGCGGCAATAACAGCAGCTCGGTCCTGCATCTTTCAGCACTTGGTTATCTGGTGGGTGGTGGCGCGTCATTGAGTGAGTCCAGCGGTCTGACTCGCTGGCTCGACGATCTGCAGCAACATTGCCCTGCGCTGGGCATCGTTGAAATGCCCCTGGCAACCAGCGAACGCTACCAGCCGCCACGCAACGAAGCGATCCCAAGTGCCACGTTGATCCCCAAACGCAAGGCCAGTGAGAACTGGTGGATCGCTTCCTACAGTGCCTTGCGAATCAGTGACGTGTTGAGTGTGGGCAGTGATGAAGCACCGGACAGCCCGCAAGCGCAGAAACTGTTCGACGACGAGCGCCTTGAGCCCGATGCTCCTCGCGAGATCGTTCCGGGAGGTGCCGAGATTCACCGCTTCCCCCGAGGACCGAATCCGGGGACGTTCCTCCACGGACTGCTCGAATGGGCAGGTGATGAAGGGTTCGCGGTTTCACGCGAGGCACTGGAAGACGCGATCGCCCGGCGTTGCAATCGACGCGGCTGGGAAGGCTGGATCACGACCCTAAGCGACTGGCTGCAGCATTTGCTCAAATCGCCGATGCCCGCAGGCACCGGTCGACCACCGGTGGTGCTGGAGCAATTGAAACAGTATCGGGTCGAGATGGAGTTCTGGTTCGCCAGCCACAAAGTCGATGTCGTCAGACTCGACGAGCAGGTACGCAAGCTCACCCACAACGGTGTTGCCCGGGTCGCCGCCGAAGCGGTGCAACTCAACGGCATGTTCAAAGGTTTCATCGACCTGACCTTTGAACATGACGGTCGTTACTATGTGGCGGACTACAAATCCAACTGGCTGGGCGTCGATGACGCCGCCTACACCGACCAGGCCATGGAACAGTCGATTCTGGAAAATCGTTACGACCTTCAATACGTGCTGTATCTGCTGGCACTGCATCGTCAGCTCAAGGCTCGCCTCGCCGATTATGATTACGACCGGCATGTTGGCGGTGCGCTGTATCTGTTCCTGCGGGGCTCTCGTGCTGACAGCGGTGGTGTGTATTTCGTGCGGCCGCCGCGAGAACTGATCGAGCGTCTGGACCGGATGTTCCAGGGCAAACCGGAACCGAAAGCCGAGCCCGCGTGGGAACAGGGAGAATTGCTATGAGCCGCACCATCGCGGATTTTCCGCCGGTTTCATTGGATGCCGACGGCCTCGCGCAGCTCACCCCTCTGACGCGAGCCCATGACCTGTTGCAGCTACTGAACCTCTGGGTCGAGCGTGGATGGCTGCGGGCGCTGGACAAGGCATTCGTGGCATTTCTTTACGAGTTGGCGCCTGACGTTGATCCGTTGGTATTACTTGCCGCCGCGTTGACCAGTCATCAACTCGGCCACGGTCATGTGTGTCTGGATTTGTTCGAAACCCTCAAGGCCCCGGACTTCGCCCTGTCCCTGCCGCCGGAGGGTGACGTGCAATCGGGTGTGTTGTTGCTGCCATCGCAATTGCTTGAAACCCTGGAAGGGGCGCACTGGTGCAAGGTGCTGGCCGGCAGCTCGCTGGTGGCGCTGGCTGCCGACGACAATGAGTCTGCACGGCAATGTCCTCTGGTGCTATCCGGTAAACGCCTGTACTTGCGGCGGTACTGGGCCTATGAGCGACGCATCGACACTGCTCTGCGTCAGCGCTTGGCGGAGCATGAGCCGACGCCGGGCGATCTGTCGCAGCGGCTGGACGAGTTGTTCGGATCGACAAAGAACGCCGACGTGATCGACTGGCAGAAACTCGCCTGCGCGCTGGCGACCCGAGGTGCTTTCAGCATCGTCACGGGCGGGCCTGGCACCGGCAAGACCACCACGGTGGTGCGTTTGCTGGCGTTACTTCAGGCCCCGGCGGTCGAGGCCGGCCAGCCTCTGCGCATTCGCCTGGCCGCCCCCACGGGTAAGGCGGCTGCGCGGTTGACCGAGTCCATCAGCCAGCAAGTGCAATCGCTGAAAGTCGCCGACGCCGTTCGGGAAAAGATTCCTTCCGAGGTCACCACTGTTCACCGCTTGCTCGGCAGCCGTCCCGGTACCCGACACTTCCGTCACCATGCCGGGAACCGTCTGCCGCTGGATGTGTTGGTGGTCGACGAAGCGTCCATGATCGATCTGGAAATGATGGCCAACCTCCTTGATGCGTTGCCGTCACACGCTCGTCTGGTGTTGCTGGGCGACAAGGATCAACTGGCCTCCGTCGAGGCCGGTGCGGTGCTGGGGGATCTGTGCCGCGACGCCGAGGCGGGTTGGTACAGTCCGCAGACCCGCCAGTGGCTGGAGTCCGTTAGCGGTGAGTCCTTGCAGGACAGCGGTTTGCATGAGGACATCGACGGTACACACCCGTTGGCGCAGCAAGTGGTGATGTTGCGTCACTCGCGGCGTTTCGGCGAGGGCAGTGGCATCGGCCAGCTCGCGCGTCGGGTGAATCAGCAATTGCCGGATGAGGCTCGCCAGCTGTTGGCTGGGCGAAGCCATGACGACGTGTATTCACTGGCGCTCAAAGGTGAGCAGGACCACGCACTGGAGCGGCTTGTTCTGGAAGGGCATGGCGATGGCCCCCACGGGTATCGGCATTACCTGAGCGTTCTGCGCAATCAGCGTCCGCCTGCGGGAGCTCCCCTTGAGCATCCAGGTTGGCTCGATTGGGCGCGTGAGGTCTTGCAGGCGTTCGATACTTTTCAGCTGCTGTGCGCGGTGCGTAAAGGGCCGTGGGGCGTCGAGGGGTTGAACCAGCGCATCACCGACGCGCTGCTCAAGGCGCGGCTGATCGACAGCGACCAGCAATGGTATGAAGGTCGCCCGGTGCTGATGACCCGCAATGACTATGGCTTGGGGCTGATGAACGGTGACATCGGCATTGCTCTCAAGCTGCCCGAGCGTGATGGGCCGAACGCCGGTGAAGCGGTCCTTCGGGTGGCGTTCCCGCGTAACGACGGGCGCGGCGGAGTACGGTTCGTGTTGCCGAGCCGGCTCAATGATGTGGAAACCGTGTATGCGATGACGGTGCACAAGTCGCAAGGCTCGGAGTTTGCCCATACCGCGCTGATCCTTCCGGACGCCTTGAATCCGGTGTTGACCAAAGAGCTGATCTACACCGGCATTACCCGAGCCAAGCACTGGTTCACCTTGATCGAACCGCGAGCCGGGGTGTTTGAAGAGGCGGTGCAGCGCAAGGTCAAGCGCTTGAGCGGTCTGATGCTGGAACTGGAGGAGGGCGTGGGACCTCGATAATGAAAATGCTGACGGATCCCGGCGTTATCTGACCAGCCGGTCAGAGGGTGCTGTATCGCTGGCGTTCCAACGCTGTGCTATCGTTGCGGCATCATCTCGTTACGATCCAAGAGAATCCCTGCATGAAGCTGGCTGTCTGGGCGACAGAGCGCGTAGTTGGCAGCAAGCAAGTGTTGCTTGCCGGTCTGCTCTGTTTGCTCACGGGTGTGGCTGCTGCCCAGCCGCAAACACCGGTCGGTATGGCCGAGCAACGGGCAAAATCCGTTACTCAGGTGGTCCTCGGCATTCTCAGTTATGCCCGCTGGCCGGTTGAACCTGCACAATTGCGCCTGTGCATCGTCGGTCCCACCGAATACACCGACGACCTGGTGAAAGGCACGACCCAGGCCACGGGCCGACCTGTCACGGTGCGTCGCCTGCTGGCCGACAACCCGTCTATCGTCAGCGAGTGCGATGCGGTGTACATCGGCAAACTCACCGCCGATGAGCGCAGCCGACTGTTCGCTTCGCTGATTGGCCACCCGGTATTGAGCATCAGCGAGGGCGGCGATCAGTGCACGGTCGGCAGTCTGTTCTGTCTGCGAGTCGGTGATGAGCAGGTGTCGTTCGAGGTCAATCTCGACTCCGTCGCCCGCAGCGGCGTGCGCATTCATCCGAGCGTGCTGCAGTTGTCGCGCCGCAAGCCGGCGGCCCCATGAGACGCAACAAATCCACAGGGCGTCCGACCCTGGGTTCGGTCATCGGTCGCGGGCATTTGATTGTCGCGCTGGTTGCCGTGGGAATGGCCAGTGTGTCCCTGACCCTGCTCGGCGTGCTGGCGCTGCGGGTCTATGCCGATCACAACCTGCACCTGATCGCTCGTTCGATCAGTTACACCGTGGAAGCGGCGGTGGTGTTCAACGACAAGCCTGCCGCGACGGAAGCGCTGGCGTTGATCGCCTCGACCGAAGAGGTGGCGGACGCGCAGGTGCTGGACAGCCAGGGCCAGGAGCTTGCGCGTTGGCAGCGTCCGGAGAACGGCTTGTTTTCCGGGCTGGAAATGCAGATAACGCGGGTCGTTCTGGAAAAACCGATCAGCTTGCCGATCCTGCATCAGGATCGCGAGATCGGCCGGATCCTGCTGACGGGGCACGGCGGCAGCTTGATGCAGTTTCTGTTGAGCGGTCTGGCGGGCATCATTCTCTGCACCGCGATCAGCGCCTGGGTGGCGCTCTATCTGGCGCGCCGTCAGTTGCGCGGGATCATCGGCCCGCTGCACAGCCTGGCGGGAGTCGCCCACGCCGCCCGCAGTGAGCGGGCGCTCGACCGGCGCGTACCTCCGGCGAAAATCGCCGAACTCGACAACCTCGGTAATGACTTCAATGCCCTGCTCGATGAGCTGGAGTCCTGGCAGACCCACCTGCAAAGCGAGAACGAAACCCTCGCCCATCAGGCCAGCCACGACAGCCTCACCGGATTGCCCAATCGCGCGTTCTTCGAAGGCCGTCTGATCCGCGCGCTACGCAGCGCCAGCAAACTCAACGAGCGGATGGCGGTGCTGTTTCTCGACAGTGACCGTTTCAAGGGCATCAACGACAGCTTCGGTCATGCCGCCGGCGATGCGGTGCTGGTGGCGGTGGCTAACCGGATTCGGGCGCAGTTACGCGAAGAGGATCTGGTGGCGCGTCTGGGCGGCGATGAGTTTGCCGTTTTGCTGACGCCGTTGCACAAGACCGAAGACGCCGAGCGCATTGCCGACAAGATCCTCGCCAGCATGGACACCCCGATTGCATTGCCGGGCGACACCAGTGTGGTGACCTCGCTCAGTATCGGCATTGCGGTTTACCCCGATCATGGCGCCACGCCCGGCACCTTGCTTGATGCGGCTGACGCCGCCATGTATCAAGCCAAGCGCCTGTCGCGTGGCGCCCAATTCACGGCCGGGTCGGAGCACCCGGTCGATCCCGTTCAAACCAGGAGCTAATGCCCGTGTTCTCACTTTCCGTTCGACTGTTTTCCACACTGATGCTGATGGCCATGTTGGCCCTGACCGGATGCCAGACCGCCCCGCAAAAAGGCCTGACGCCAGCGCAGATTGCCGTGCTCAAACAGCAAGGCTTTGAACTGACCGACGACGGTTGGGAGTTCGGCCTGTCGGGCAAAGTGCTGTTTGGCAGCGACATCGAAAGCCTGAACAAGCAAAGTACCGAAATCGTCGAGCGTATCGGCAAAGCCTTGTTGAGTGTCGGTATCGAACGGGTGCGAGTGGATGGTCACACCGATGCCTCGGGCAAGGAAAGCTACAACCAGCAGCTGTCGCTGCGCCGAGCGAAAAGCGTCGGCAAAGTGCTGACCACGGTCGGCATGAAGGAAGAGAACATTCAGCTGCAAGGCCTCGGCAGCCGCGAACCGGTGGCCTCCAACGACACCGTTGCCGGCCGCACCGAAAACCGCCGGGTGTCGATCGTGGTCAGCGCCGATTAATCGGCAAACTGCATCTCCCGGGTCTGCCCCATCAACAGCGCCTGATTGCGCTCGGTCACTTCGCGGATGTAATCCCACAACAGGGTGATCCGTTTCAACTTCCGAAGATCCTCCCGGCAGTACATCCAGAACTGCCGGGTGATGTCGATTTCCTCCGGCAGCACCGGTAACAGGCGTGGGTCCTGGGCTGCGAGGAAACACGGCAGAATCGCCAGCGAGCGCCCCTGCTGCGCCGCCACGAATTGTGCGATCACGCTCGTGCTGCGCAAATTGGCGCTGGCGCCGGGCACCACGTTCGCCAGATACAGCAGCTCCGAGCTGAACGCCAGATCATCCACGTAACTGATGAATTGATGCTTGCCCAGGTCGGCGGGGCGGCGGATCGGCGGGTGTTTGTCGAGGTATTCCTGGGTTGCGTAGAGCTGCAAGCGGTAGTCGCAGAGTTTGCAGCACACATACGGCCCGTGTTCCGGGCGTTCGAGGGCGATGACGATGTCGGCCTCGCGTTTGGACAGGCTGATGAAGTGCGGCAGCGGCAGGATGTCCACCGAAATTGCCGGGTAGGCGTCGACGAAGTGGCTCAGTTGCGGCGTGATAAAGAAACTGCCGAAACCTTCGGTGCAGCCCATCCGCACATGCCCGGAAAGTGCGACACCGGAGCCGGACACCTGTTCGCAGGCCATGTGCAGTGTGCTTTCGATCGACTCGGCGTAGCTCAGCAGACGCTGGCCTTCGGCGGTCAGCACGAAACCGCTGGTGCGGGACTTTTCGAACAGCAATGTGCCCAACGCCGCCTCCAGCGAACTGATTCGCCGCGACACCGTTGTGTAATCCACAGCCAGGCGTTTGGCCGCAGTGCTGGCCTTGCGGGTACGGGCGACTTCGAGGAAAAACTTGAGGTCGTCCCAGTTCAGGGAGCCTAAAGACGTGATGTTTTTTTGCATGATGGACGGGCTTATATGTGCGTTCTTATTAGAAGTTTGCACATCTATACTCCAAAAACAGTCCGACAACCAATTCGTGACACACGCCTCATCTCAAGGCGAACCCTTCGCCTTGGCTCCTAAGATAAAAACAAGTTCTGGAGACCAGCATGAACGCATCGCTTACGCCCAACGAAACCACGATCCAGAAGGTCAAGCTGCTGATCGACGGCGAGTGGGTCGAGTCGCAGACCGCCGAGTGGCATGACATCGTCAACCCGGCGACCCAGCAGGTGCTGGCCAAAGTCCCGTTTGCCACTGCCGCTGAAGTCGACGCTGCCGTCAGTGCTGCCCAGCGCGCCTTCCAGACCTGGAAGCTGACCCCGATCGGCGCGCGCATGCGCATCATGCTCAAGCTGCAAGCGTTGATCCGCGAACACTCCAAACGCATCGCCGTGGTGCTGAGCGCCGAACAGGGCAAGACCATTGCCGATGCTGAAGGCGATATTTTCCGTGGCCTGGAAGTGGTCGAGCACGCGTGCTCCATCGGCAGCCTGCAAATGGGCGAGTTCGCCGAGAACGTTGCCGGCGGCGTCGACACTTACACCCTGCGCCAGCCGATCGGCGTCTGCGCCGGCATTACGCCGTTCAACTTCCCGGCAATGATTCCGCTGTGGATGTTCCCGATGGCCATCGCCTGCGGCAACACCTTCGTGCTCAAGCCGTCCGAACAGGATCCGCTGTCGACCATGCTGCTGGTGGAACTGGCGATCGAGGCCGGCGTTCCGGCGGGTGTGCTCAACGTCGTGCACGGTGGCAAGGACGTGGTCGATGGCCTGTGCACCCACAAGGACATCAAGGCGATTTCGTTCGTCGGTTCGACCGCCGTCGGCACCCACGTTTATGACCTGGCCGGTAAACACGGCAAGCGCGTGCAATCGATGATGGGCGCGAAGAACCACGCCGTGGTGCTGCCGGACGCCAATCGCGAGCAAGCGCTCAATGCCCTGGTCGGCGCCGGTTTCGGTGCGGCCGGTCAGCGTTGCATGGCCACGTCGGTGGTGGTGCTGGTGGGGGCGGCCAAACAATGGTTGCCGGATCTGAAAGCGCTGGCGCAGAAACTCAAGGTCAACGCCGGCAGCGAGCCGGGCACCGATGTTGGTCCGGTCATTTCGAAAAAGGCCAAGGCGCGGATTCTCGATCTGATCGAAAGCGGTATCAAGGAAGGCGCCAAACTCGAGCTGGACGGTCGCGACATCAGCGTGCCGGGCTACGAGAAAGGCAACTTCGTCGGCCCGACCCTGTTCTCCGGGGTGACCACCGACATGCAGATCTACACCCAGGAAATTTTCGGCCCGGTACTGGTGGTGCTGGAAGTCGACACCCTCGATCAGGCCATTGCGCTGGTCAACGCCAACCCGTTCGGCAACGGCACGGGCCTGTTCACCCAGAGCGGCGCGGCGGCGCGTAAATTCCAGAATGAAATCGACGTCGGTCAGGTCGGCATCAACATCCCGATTCCAGTGCCGGTACCGTTCTTCAGCTTTACCGGTTCGCGCGGTTCGAAACTCGGCGACCTCGGCCCGTACGGTAAGCAAGTGGTGCAGTTCTACACCCAGACCAAAACGGTCACGGCGCGCTGGTTCGATGACGACAGCGTCAACGACGGCGTGAACACCACCATCAACCTGCGCTGAGGAATGGCCATGAAAATCGCATTTATCGGTCTGGGCAACATGGGCGCGCCGATGGCGCGCAACCTGATCAAGGCCGGGCATTCGCTGAACCTGGTGGACCTGAACAAAACCGTGCTGGCGGAACTCGAGCAACTGGGCGGCACCATCCGCGCCTCGGCTCGCGAAGCCGCACAGGACGCGGAACTGGTGATCACCATGCTGCCTGCCGCCGTGCATGTGCGCAGCGTCTGGCTCGGTGAAGACGGTGTGCTCGCCGGGATCGGCAAAGGTGTGCCGGCAGTGGATTGCAGCACCATCGATCCGCAGACTGCTCGCGACGTGGCAGCGGCGGCTGCCAAACAAGGCGTGGCCATGGCCGATGCGCCAGTTTCCGGCGGCACCGGCGGCGCCACCGCAGGTACGTTGACCTTCATGGTCGGCGCCACCCCGGAACTGTTCGCCACTCTGCAACCGGTGCTGGCGCAAATGGGCCGCAACATCGTGCATTGCGGTGAAGTCGGCACCGGGCAGATCGCCAAGATCTGCAACAACCTGTTGCTCGCCATTTCGATGGTCGGCGTCAGCGAGGCGATGGCCCTCGGCGATGCGCTGGGGATCGACACTGGCGTGCTCGCCGGGATTATCAACAGCTCGACCGGCCGTTGCTGGAGCTCGGAAATGTACAACCCGTGGCCGGGCATCGTCGAAACGGCGCCGGCCTCGCGTGGTTACACCGGTGGTTTTGGCGCCGAGCTGATGCTCAAGGATCTGGGGCTGGCCACCGAGGCGGCGCGTCAGGCGCATCAGCCGGTGGTGCTGGGCGCTGTGGCGCAACAGTTGTATCAGGCGATGAGTCAGCGCGGGGACGGTGGCAAGGACTTCTCGGCGATCATCAACAGCTATCGCAAGCCGCAGTAATCGTCGTCAGGCCTGTGCTCGTCACAGGTCTGTATTGCCGGGAAATCACGTCGGGTGGTTTCCCGGCTTTTTTGTATCAGGCGAACACGAAATATTTGCGCACAGTCTCGACCACTTCCCAGGTGCCCTTCATGCCCGGTTCGACGACGAAGATGTCACCGGCACGCAGGTGGATCGGCTCCAGGCCGTCCGGGGTGATGATGCAGTAGCCCTCCTGGAAGTGGCAGTACTCCCATTTCACGTAATCCACGCGCCACTTGCCTGGCGTGCAGATCCAGGTGCCCATGATCTTGCTGCCGTCTTCGCTGGTGTAGGCGTTGAGGTTGACGGTGTGCGGGTCGCCCTCGAGCTTCTCCCATTTGCAGGCGTCGAGTACTGGCAGCGGGTGGGTGTCGCGCAGAACGGTGATAGGTGCGGGCATGACGGCTCCAGGCCAAAGGCAGTTTGAGTCGCCACCCTAACGTTGGTCAGCATTGTCGGAATGTCTGGGTTCGACCTCCAGATGCCTGTTAGCGCTGGAGGGGATCCCCCCTGAAACCGGCCACTTGCACCAATGCTGTGCATACATGACGGTTTTAATACAAGCGCGCACCATAAAAGTTCAATAAATTTTTAGACCAAAACGAGATAACCATCCGGGCACCTATTGCAAAACAAAATCGTCTGTACTATAACATTCGTACTAAAGGACAATCCCACCCTAATGGAGCTACACCAGAGTCACGGACAGACTTGAATCGGCTTTTCTTCACATAAAACTGACTTGGCCATCGGCGCAAGCGTGAACTTCTACCTGTTGTTAATGAATAACGACAATTGAATGAACCGGTCAGTTAATAAGTTGCGCAGACGCAATGTTGTGCGTGCTTTGAATAGAAGCCCTAAATAAACAGTTAATTGTTATTTGTGCATCGGCGGACTTATATCTGCGGGATACGCACGCCTTTCGAATTTATATGTGCCCGGCATCAATGGAATGAGGCTTTATTGTGGACGACATAAACGTAATTGAAGTTTCGACGACCGTGAATGACGCGAGTGAGTTGGGCCGGCATGTCTGGATTCGTGCTGGCAGCCGCCTGCAAAACGTTCAGGTCGCCGATGATTGTTTCATCGGATTCAAGTGTGATTTGCAGTTCGCCTCCATTGGCGCGTCCAGCATGCTGGCCACCGGCGCACGGTGCCTGGGCACTGCGCAATCACCGGTACACATTGCCGACAATGTCTGGCTGGGCGCCAAGGCCACCGTGACCGCGGGCGTTTCCATCGGTGCGGGAGCGGTGATCGCTGCCGGAGCGCTGGTGACTGCTGATGTACCGGCCGATGCCATCGTGGTCGGCCGCCCGGCGCGAGTCATTGCCCTGCGCACGGTGGTCGAGGACGGCCTGCCGAGCCCGGCGCCGGTGCTGGCGAAAGTCCGGGATCGTGCGCGCCAGGGCTTGCCGTCGATGCTCGATCGGTCGACGCAGTCGGTGCCGCGGCTCAAGGCGTTGAACCCCGACACCGCGACCTGGGACATCAGCGACGAAGCCTTGATCGATGCCGAATTGCGCGGCGGGGCTTCGGTGGAAATCGCCCGGGACTGCATTCTGATCGGACGCAGCCGCCGCCAGGGCGGCATGTCGCAACTGGGCGGCATCGAACTGGGCACTGGCGCTCGACTGGCGCCGGGCGTGGTTATCGAAGCGGCCGGTGGCGTGACCATCGGTGCCTTCAGCGAGCTGGCCGAAGGCGTCACGATTGTTGCGTCTACTCATGATCATTCGTTCCGCTCACTGCCTTGGGAGGAGGCACCTGTGCGCATTGGAAGTCGTTGCGTAATTGGCGAGGGCGCCATCTTGGTAGGTCCACTGAATATCGGTGACGGTGCAGTTATCAAGCCGTACTCAGTGGTGATAAGGGATGTATTGGAAAACACTGTGGTTCATGGCGTTGTTCAACTAATGGAGATTCAAGAATGATTTTATTTGCCCCCAATCCGACCGGTTCAGGCCACAACATGCGCGCGCTTTCGATCGCTCAGGCGATTAAAAAGCAACGTCCGGATATGCCATTGACCGTGGCGCTGGCTTCTTTGCAGCCCACCTTTACGCCGATGTTCGAAAAGTCCGGCGTTGAAGTGGTGGATATTGCCGGTCGTTTGGTCGATTACTCGAAAAAGAGCAACTTGTCGAAGGAACTCGACTGGAATAATTACATCGGCGGTTATATCGCCAATACCTTCTTGTCCGGTGAGCGGATTCTGTCTTACCTGGCCCTGATCGCCGAGTACAAGCCGACCGCCCTGGTGTCTGACTACAACATGGCCGCCTGCCTGGCCGCGATTTTCAGCGGCACGCCGCTGGTGTTCGTGACCGAGCGTTATGACTTCACACTCTGCCAGCTCCAGGATCACGACCTGGCCGACGGTGGTTTCGAAGTCAATGCGCTGGAAATGGCCCGGGCCCGTACCGCGCTGCACAGCCAGTTCAACTGGATGATCAATCAGAGCCAACTGGTGCTGACCGACAAGCCGTACGTGGCTTCCCTCGATCAGGGCACACCGGTCGCCGAAGCGCTGATCAGCGGCAAAGCGCATTTTGTCGGGCCGATGATCCGCGACATCAATGTCCAGAGCGGTTTGAACGTTCGCGAGCAATTGAACCTGGGCGATGCGCCGTTCGTTGTTGCCTCGATCAGCGGCACCACGATGTTTGCGCAGAACAAGGACGCGCTGCTCGCCGCTTACCTCGACAGCTTCAAGGTCCTGCGCGAACGCAATCCGGAACTGAAACTGGTGTTGCTCGGCCGTCAGGATATCCAGGCCCAGGACGGCGTGGTTTGCGTACCGTATTACCCGGACTGGATGGGCCTGCTGCGCGAAGCCAGTCTGCTGATTTCGGCGCCGGGCTGGATCACCGTGACGGAAATCGCCGCGCTGCAGATTCCGACCCTGTTCGTGCTGCCGTCCAAATCCGAATACCACGAACTCGAAGCGCTGCGCCGCCTGGAGCTGCTCGGTTTCCCGACGCATCTGGGTCACGATCGCGATGCCATCGTCGAGCTGATTCAGGGCGAACTGGAGAAAGACACTCGCGCTTGCGCCTACTACGCGCCTCATCGTCAAGTGGCCGCGCCGGACGGCGAAGGTGCTGCCCGTGCCGCCATGCGCATCATCGAATTGTGTCAGGGCAGCGTTGTGTCGCTGACTGAAAGCAAAGCCGCTTAACCTCAAGGAAGAGGGATTTACCATGCCGCTGCATCCGCAGTTTGTATTTGATCAAGGCCTCAAGGACATTGAGTACGGCGGTTTTTTTGCTGTCACCGATGCCAGTGGCGAAGTCGCGATTTCCACTGACAAGCAGTTGCAGGATCAGGTCGCGGCCACGCTCTACCAGGCCGACCACGGTGACGATGTTCAACTGCGTTTTGCCCACGACGGGTTGATGCGTTTGTACGATGCGCCGAACGCCGGTTTTCACGAGCTCGCTGACCGCTACTGGACGCCGCATGGTTCGGGGCGTTGCCGAACGCTGGCGTTGCAACTGGACGCATTGGCTGCGCTGATTGCCTATCAGCGTCGAGTGCCGCAGGACGCGGCGAACGATGTCGTGATCCACGGGATGCTGGAAAAGGTCGAAGCGCTTTACGCCCGTTCCACGGTTGCCGGCCTGTACAGCAGCGACTGGTCGACGCCGCTGGAGCTGGCGACCTCGATCGATCTGGACATCAGCGCCACGGCCTTGCTGGCGCGTATCGGCAACGAGCCGTTGGGTCTGGGGCTGGTCGGGCACTTGCAGATTCACGCAGAAAACCTGATCGGTCGCGTGGCCGGCAGTGACAGTGCATCCTGTGTCGATGTGTCCCTGACCCGCTGCGCCGTGCGCGCTCAGGTCAGCCTGGTGCTGGCGCGTCTGGCCGATGTGCGGGACGACAACGCGCTGTCGAACCTGGCCCGTTCGTTCCTGCTGCAAACCCTGTCACTGTTCCGCGACCCGGCCTACGGCGGGTACTGGGACCGGGTGGGCATCAACGGCAAAGTGCGTTGCGACTGGCACACCTCGTACAAGAACCACGAGTCGCCATTCCCGATCAAAACCGCCTACGACGTGGCGTTGCTGTTGCAGGCGATTCAGGCCTTGCCGTCCGGCGCGAGCGAAGCTGACCGGACTTCGGTGACGGCAGCCTTGCTGGAGTTTCACGACGCCCGCAATGGCGGACTGTTCATGGGCAAGGGCTACTTTTGGTCGACGCCCGATGACCCGACCGTGCCGTTCATTCGCCAATTCTGGGCGCCGCCGCGTCAGCCGGGGATTTTCAGCATCGGCAACCTGACGTACCTGCCGTTGCACTTGAAGAGCCTGAAAACCCAGCTCGCCGCCGCCCACGCCTTGCAGGCCATCGAGCCGGCCGCTGCCGTGGCTCATCATGACGATGCAGCGTTGGTAAATCGTGAGTTGCAAGTGATCGATGGCGGTGGCGATGTGCAGCGCATTCACCCGAATGGCGTGCCGACCATCAATGTCGATCTGCAGCGTTACCTGGCGTGGCTGGCCAAGGCCCGGGCGTCGAATGAAACCCCTTACGGGCTGACCGCCGAAACCGCGCCGCTGGGTTTCCGTGCCGACAAAACCTGGCAGGTGTTTTCCGGGTTGCATGTGATCTCGGACTTGCATGCCCTGGGTCTGCAAATCGAAAACAAGGCCAGCCTGATCGATTGCATCAGGGCCTCGCAGAACACCGACGGCGGATTTGCCGAGCAGCCGGGGCACCTGAGCGATGTATTCGCGACCTACTGCGCGGTGTTGTCGCTGCGGGTGCTGGGTGCGTTGCCGAACGATATCGGCGGCTGTGTGCGTTACCTGCAAGCATGTCAGAACCCCGATGGCGGGTTCGGCGATGTACCGGGTTTCGGCTCGGACATCTGGCACACCAACCTGGCGGTGTTGTCGCTGCATGCGCTGGAAGCCAAGGCGCCGGACGAGCAGGGCGTGATGGCGTTTGCCTTGCGCTGCCGCTCGGCCGATGGCGGTTTCGCCAACAAACCCGGGTATCCGCCGGACGCCTTTTCGGTGTACCGCGTGGTGTCGACGCTGTTCATTCTCAACCGACGCATCGTCGATGCCGAACAGACCGTCGCCTGGCTGCAGAGCCTGCAACTGGCCAACGGCTCGTTCCACTACCGGCCGGGCAAAGCGGTCAGCCTGGTGGGGACTTACATGGCCATCGCGGCGATGTATCTGCTCGACGCCCAGCCGACGTATTTGCAGGAATCGAAAGACTGGATCGCTTCCCATCAGAAGCAGGACGGTGGTTTTGGCCCACTCAATGCGACCTCGGCGACCACCGATGAAAGTTTCGTCTGCATCCAGACGCTGCTGATTCTCGAGCAAGGGCTGTCGCAATACTGGGTGGCACTGTTGAACTGACCTGCACACAGCATCGAAGGACGTTAAATCATCATTTTGCCAGGGGAGGCGCTGATGAAAATTTTAGTGACAGGGGGCGCGGGCTTCATTGGCTCGGCCGTGGTGCGGTTTCTGATCGAAGAGACCGAATGTGAAGTGATCAACGTCGACAAACTGACCTACGCCGGCAATCTCGAGTCGCTGGCCGATGTGTCCGACTCGCCGCGTTATCGGTTTTGTCAGGTGGACATCTGCGACAAGCCGGCGCTGGACGAATTGTTCGCGCGCCTGCAACCGGATGCGGTGATGCACTTGGCCGCCGAGTCCCACGTGGACCGCTCGATCGATGGCCCGCAAGCCTTCATCGAAACCAACATCGTTGGCACCTACACGATGCTCGAAGCGGCGCGCGGTTACTGGAACCGGCTGGACGGGGCGCGTCAGTCTGCGTTCCGTTTCCATCACATTTCCACCGATGAAGTGTATGGCGACCTGGAACCCGAAGATCCGGCGTTCACCGAGCGAACGCCGTATGCGCCAAGCTCGCCGTATTCGGCGACCAAGGCCGGTTCCGATCATCTGGTTCGCGCCTGGCATCGCACGTATGGCCTGCCGGTGGTGATGAGCAACTGCTCGAACAATTACGGGCCTTATCACTTCCCGGAAAAACTGATTCCTCACGTCATTCTCAATGCGCTGCAAGGCAAGCCGCTGCCGGTTTACGGCGATGGCGCGCAGATCCGCGACTGGCTGTTCGTCGAGGATCACGCCCGCGCCCTGTATGCGGTGGTGACGCGTGGTGAGGTCGGGCAGACCTACAACATCGGCGGCCACAACGAGAAGACCAACCTTGAAGTCGTGCAAACCCTGTGCGATCTGCTCGAAGCGCGCGGGGCGGAAAAACCGGCGGGCGTCGCGCACTTCCGTGACCTGATCACCTTCGTCAAGGATCGTCCTGGCCACGACAAACGCTACGCCGTCGATGCCGGGAAAATCCACGCGACGCTGGGCTGGACGCCGCAGGAAACCTTCGAAAGCGGCATGAAGAAAACCGTCGACTGGTACCTCGACAACCGCGCCTGGTGGGTCCGGGTGATGTCCGGTGCCTACGCGCTGGAGCGTCTCGGCGAGCAACGCAACGAAGCCCTCGTGGCCTGAACACACAGTCATTCAAATCTCACTGCTTGAAAGGAAAAAAGCATGGCCAAGTACAAAGGAATTCTGCTGGCAGGCGGCGCCGGTTCGCGTCTGCACCCGATCACCCTGGGCGTCTCGAAACAGTCGCTGCCGGTGTATGACAAACCGATGATCTACTACCCGCTGTCGGTGCTGATGCTGGCGGAAATCCGCGAGATCCTGATCATCTCCACCCCGGAAGATCTGCCGGGCTTCCAGCGCATGCTCGGCGATGGCAGCCAGTTGGGCCTGAGCCTGAGCTACGCGGTGCAGCCAAGCCCGGACGGTCTCGCTCAGGCGTTCATCATCGGTCGTGAATTCGTCGGTGAAGACAACGTCTGCCTGGTGCTCGGCGACAACATTTTCTACGGTGCCGGTTTCGGTGAGACCTTGCTGCAAGCCGCGTCTCGCGATGAGGGCGCCACGGTGTTCGGCTACTACGTGGCCGATCCCGAGCGCTTTGGCGTGGTGGAATTCGATGCCGCCGGCAAGGCCCTGAGCATCTGCGAAAAACCGAGCGATCCGAAGTCCAACTACGCAGTCACCGGCCTGTATTTCTACGACAACGAAGTGCTGCAGATTGCCGCCGACATCAAGCCGTCGCCGCGCGGTGAGCTGGAGATTACCGACGTCAACAACGTCTACCTGCAACGCGGCAAGTTGAATGTGTCGGTGATGGGCCGTGGCATGGCCTGGCTCGACACCGGGACCCACGATGCGTTGATGGAGGCCGGCAACTTCGTGCAGGCCATCGAGAAACGCCAGGGCCTGAAAATCGCCTGCCTCGAAGAGATCGCCTATAACAAGGGCTGGATCGACGACGCGCAGTTGCTGGTGCACGCGGGCAGCATGAGCAAGACCGGTTACGGTCAGTATCTGGCGCGGCTGATCAACGATGATGTGGTGGTTTCGATGGACGCGCAGCGCCCGCTGAAAGGCGCTGCCTGACCGTTGCGAGATCAATGTGGGAGCACGGATGCTCCCACGGTCTCAGTGGCCGGTCACACTGTCATGTTGCGGGGTTTTGACGCCCGGGCGTGGTTCGGTTGGCGACGGTTGCAGGGACTGCAAACGGGCCAGGCGATTGGCGTGAGTCGGCGCTTCGGCCGCCAGTGGCGAGCGGCGTTTGCGGGTTTCTTCACGCAGCACCGGCAACACTTCCTTGCCGAACATGTCGAGTTGTTCCAGCACGGTCTTCAGCGGAATACCGCCGTGGTCGAACAGGAACAACTGGCGCTGATAGTCGCCGAAGTGCTCGCGGAAGGTCAGGGTCTTGTCGATGATTTCCTGAGGGCTGCCGACGGCCAGCGGGGTCATTTCCATGAACTCTTCCAGGGATGGACCGTGGCCGTACACCGGGGCGTTATCGAAGTAAGGACGGAACTCCCGACGCGCATCCTGGGAGTTGCGACGCATGAAGATGTGCCCGCCGAGGCCGACGATCGCCTGCTCCGGCGTGCCGTGGCCGTAATGCGCAAACCGCGTGCGGTAGAACTCGACCAGCGCCATGAAGTGTTCCCGGGGCCAGAGGATGTGGCTGGCAAAAAAACCGTCGCCGTAATAGGCCGCCTGTTCGGCGATTTCCGGAGTACGGATCGAGCCGTGCCAGACGAAGGGCGGCAAGTCGTCCAGCGGTCGCGGGATCGAGGTGAAGTGGTTCAGCGGTGTGCGAAAGCGTCCGCTCCAGTTGATGTCTTCCTCGCGCCAGAGCCGGTGCAGCAGGCGATAGTTTTCCATCGCCAGCGGCAGGGCGTCAGCGATGCTCTTGCCGAACCAGGGATAGACCGGCGCGGTGTTGCCACGGCCGAGCATCAGATCCATGCGTCCGCCGCAGAGGTTTTGCAACAGCGAATACTCTTCGGCTAGCCGCACCGGATCGTTGGTGCTGATCAGGGTGGTGGACGTCGAAAGAATGATGCGTTGGGTCTTCGCTGCAATGTACGCCAGCAGCGTGGTGGGAGAGGAGGTGATGAACGGGGGATTGTGGTGCTCGCCGGTGGCGAACACGTCCAGTCCGATGTCTTCGGCCTTCTGCGCAATTTGCAGGGTGGCCTGGATGCGCTCGGATTCACTGGGGGTACGGGCGTTGGTAGGGTCCTGTGTGACGTCGCCAACGGTGTAGATCCCGAATTGCATAAAGCCTCCTTGCCTTGGGTAAAGGTGTGTTTGAAACCCTTGCCGCGAAGAATGAATCAACGTGGCACTTGAAATGTACGCCTGTACACGTACAATCGCAATCGTGGGGCATTGTACAAACGGATTTGAAGACCTCATCGAGAGAGGAACACGACATGGAACTGGGATTTATCGGTCTGGGCACGATGGGTGCGCCGATGGTGCTGAACCTGCTGAAGGCCGGGCATCGGGTCCGCGTGTGGAATCGCTCGTCGGCACCGCTGGAAGAGCTGGTCAGGGCTGGCGCCGAACCTGTCGACACCCCCGCGCTGGCAGCGCAGGCCGACGTGCTGATTTCAATGCTTGGCGATGACACGGCGATCCGCTCGGTGTTCCTCGACGCCAAGGCGCTGGACGGTCTGCAGGCCGGCAGCGTTCACGTCAACATGTCCACGGTGTCCGTGGCGCTGGCCAAAGAACTGGCGGCCCTGCACGAGGCGCGCGGCGTCGGTTACGTGTCGGCACCGGTGCTGGGGCGGGTCGATGTGGCGGCCGCCGGCAATCTGAATATTCTCGCCTCCGGGCCTGCCGAAGCACTGGTCCGGGTGCAGCCGCTGTTCGATGTGCTGGGGCGCAAGACCTGGCACTTCGGTGAAGCCGCCGACGTGGCGTGCGCCGCCAAACTGTCGGCCAACCTGATGGTCGCCTCGGCGATCGAGTCCCTGGCCGAAGCCTCGACCCTGGCCGGTGGCTACGGCATCAGCCGTGCGGCGTTCGTCGACATGATCACCTCGACGTTGTTTCCCGTTCCGGTCTATCAGGGTTACGGCAAGCAGATGGCCGATGAGACATTCGAGCCGGCCGGCTTCAAATTGTCGCTGGGCCTCAAGGATGTGCGCCTGGTGCTGGAGGCCGGTGAGGCTGCCCAGGTGCCGTTGCCGTTTGCCAGCGTGTTGAAGGACAACTTGCTGGACGGCATGGCCCATGGTCAGGCCGATCAGGACTGGGCATCGCTGTCGCGGGTCAGTGACCGGCGTGCCGGCGTGAAGTAATCAATCGGATTTAAACGCCGTAACTTGCCTTGCTAGTTCGGTTGGAATCTTGCGCTGTTAATTATTGTCGGACAGCTATTTGCCTTTTACTGAAAAGTGAAAGAAGTCTGAGAATAATGCTTGTCAAATGTACGACTGTAGACGTACATTTTTATCGGGGTTTAACAACAATAAAAGTTCGTCTGTTTTTTCGTCTGCTGATCGTAAATAAATAATAGCTAGGAGCCGTTATGAAAAATCTAATGCAATGGAACAGCCTTCCCTCCGAATCCAATGAATGGCTCGAGAAGGTGCGTGCACTGAATCCGCTGATTGTTCAGCACCGCGAGTACAGCGAGCAGACCAATGCGACTCACAAGGATGTGATGT
Source organism: Pseudomonas sp. GW821-FHT09E04 (assembly GCF_059416185.1). Classification (NCBI taxonomy): domain Bacteria; kingdom Pseudomonadati; phylum Pseudomonadota; class Gammaproteobacteria; order Pseudomonadales; family Pseudomonadaceae; genus Pseudomonas; species Pseudomonas sp. GW821-FHT09E04. Next base: position 1,052,110 of record NZ_JBWKOR010000002.1, on the reverse strand, counting down.
CCCGCTTCTTCAAGGACGGTTTTGGCCGTACGTCGGTCTCCCGGGCGTTCGGCGGCTCCCAGGTCGATATCCAGACCACTTCCGCGCTGGTGCTGGAATTTGCCCGGCATGACGCCTCGCTGTCCTGGCAGCTGGCTGTTCAAGTGGCGATGGGGCGCCTCTCGGACTACCTGCCGGAAGCCACTTCCGAAGCGATCTACAACCACTGCGACGGTTTCGTGATCGGCGCCATCCACTCTGGTGGCGAAGCGCTGCCAATGGGTGACGATTACCTGCTGAGCGGCAAGTGGGCCTTCGCCAGCGGCTCGGCCCACGCCGACTGGCTGGTCTGCACCGCCACCGTCAAAGGCACCGAAAACAACACCACCCCGGAAGTGCGGATGTTCTTCGTCCCCGCCAGCCAGTGCACCATCCTGTCGACCTGGGACACCCTGGGCATGCGCGGCACCGGCAGCCATCACTTCCAGTGCTCCAACGTCATCGTCAACAAGGCGTTCTCGCTGGACGTCGAAACCCTGAAGAAATCCCCCGAAGCGCGCAGCTCCCGTGCCTACGCCACCGGCTACTACGAGTTCGGCACCCTGGCAGCAATGTCCACCGTGCTGGGCGTGGCCCGGGCCGCCGTGGATCACTTCCGCAACGACCGTGCGATCAACACCGACCCGGGCCTGGAAGGGGTGATCTTCGAGAAGACCGGCCGCGCCATCTCCTCGGTACACACCGCGCAATTGTTGCTTGAAGATGCCATCCATCAGGTGATCAACCGCGGTGAAACCATCGGCGAACCGGTCAGCGCCCGCGTCGGTCTGGCAGCGTCGGTGTTGACTGAAAACTCGGTCAACGCCGTCAACCAGATCTACTCGATGGCCGGTTCCAAAGCCGTCTACAAGTCGCACTTCCTGGAGCGTTGCTTCCGCGATATTCATACCGGTTCGAAGCACTTCACCCTGTCGCCTTTGAACTTGCACGGTATCGGCAAGTATTACCTGGATAAAACCAACGTACTGGCCGCGGCGTAATAGTCGATAAATAAAAAAACGGGTGCGTTATCAGTGAATGTTCACAGGGATCAATAGCGCGCCCGTTTCAAGTTGCACCTTTATTTTCTTAAATCTCAAACTTTTGTGCTCGCAGTAAAGAGTCAAGGGAGTGCCACATGCTTGCTCGAAATATTATTAAGTCGCTGGTGTTTATTATTCTGGTCGTGGTGCTGTCCGCCGCGCTGGGCTGGCGTTTCTGGTCGCCGCAACCGGCTGCGGCCGAGCAACGGATTCCCAGCACCCGGGTCGGTCTGGCCGTGGTCAAGAAACAACCGTACACCTACTACCTCGAAGCCATCGGCAAACTCGAAGCGCAGCGTCAGGTGCTGGTGTCGGCCGAAGTCAGCGGCAAAGTGGTGGACATCGATTTCGAGTCCGGTGATGAAGTGAAGGCGGGGCAGGTGCTGCTCAAGCTCAACGACGCACCCGAGCAAGGTGAACTGGTTCGCCTGAAAGGCGAGTACGAATCGGCCAAGGCACAGTTTGCCCGTGTCCAGGAACTGGCCAAGACCGGCGCCGAAAGCCGTCGCGCCTTCGACAGTGCCCGCGCTCAATACGACGCGGCCAAGGGCGACATGGAACGCATGCAGGCGCAGATCGCCCAACGGCACATTCGTGCGCCGTTCGGTGGCACCCTCGGCATTCGCCAGGCGCATCTGGGCCAGTACCTGCAAGCCGGCAGCGCGGTAGCGACCCTGACGGATCCGGGCCTGCTGCGCGTCAACTTCACCCTCGCCGAACGCGATGGCTCGCAAGTGCAACTGGGCCAGACCGTGCAGGCCAAGGTCGATGCCTGGGGTGACGCGACCTTCGCCGGCAAGATCGTTGCGGTCGACCCGCAGATCAACCAGTCCCACACCATCAACGTTCAAGCGGTCATCACCGACACGCAAAAACGCCTGCGTCCCGGCATGTATGCACGGGTCTCGGTGACCCTGCCACAGACCGCCGAGCTGCTGATTCCGGAAACCGCGATCACCTACAACGCCTACGGCGAGAGCGTGTTCTCGGTCTACACCGACGAGACCGGCGTGCAGAAGGTCAAGCGTGAGTCGATCAAAGTCGGCGAGCGTCGCAACGGCTGGGCGGTGGTCGACAAGGGCTTGATCGAAGGTGTGCAGGTGGTGACTTCCGGTCAGCTGAAACTCCACGACGGTGTGGCGGTGGAAGGCGTCCCGGACACGATTGCTCTTAAACTCAGTGGGCTGGAAAAATGAATTTCACCGACCTCTTTCTTCGCCGCCCGGTGCTGGCCGTGGTGGTCAGCACGCTGATCCTGCTGTTCGGGGTGCGTGCGCTGATGAACCTGCCGATCCGTCAGTACCCGATGCTGGAAACGTCGACCATCACGGTCACCACCCAGTATCCCGGCGCCTCTTCGGAACTGATGCAAGGCTTCGTCACCCAACCGATCAGCCAGGCCGTGGCCTCGGTCGAAGGCATCGACTATCTGTCGTCGGCCTCGACCCAGGGTCGCAGCCAGGTGACGATCCGCATGGCACTGAACAGTGATTCCATCGCGGCGCTGACCGAGGTCATGGCCAAGGTCAACCAGATCAAATATCGCTTGCCGAAGGACGCCTACGACCCTGTGGTTGAACGTACTTCCGGCGGTTTCACCAGCGTGGCTTACGTCGCGTTCGCCAGTTCCAACCTGACCATTCCGGAGATGTCGGATTACATCTCCCGTGTCGTCGAGCCGATGTTCGCCGGCATCGAAGGCGTGGCCAAGATCAACATCATGGGCGAGCAGAAACTGTCCATGCGCCTGTGGCTCGATCCGCAGCGTCTGGCCGGCTACGGCATGACCGGGCAGGACGTTTCGGCCGCCATCGAAGGCAACAACTTCCAGGCGGCACCGGGCCAGGTCAAAGGCTTGTACGTGGTCAGCAACCTGCGGGTGAACACTGACCTGAACAGCGTTGAAGACTTCCGCGACATGGTGCTGCGCAACGACAACGGCCACATCATCCGTGTGCGTGACGTCGGCACGGTGGAACTGAACGCAGCCTCCACCGACACCAGTGGTGCGATGAGCGACGTACCGGCGCTGTTCCTCGGTCTGGACGCCGCGCCGACCGGCAACCCGCTGGTCATCGTCAAACGTGTGCGCGAATTGCTGCCGCAGATTCAGGAAACCCTGCCACCGGGCGTGACCGTGCAGATCCCGTTCGAAGTGGCGCACTTCATTCAGTCGTCGATCGACGAGGTGAGCTACACCCTGCTCGAAGCACTGGTGATCGTGGTGCTGGTGATTTACCTGTGCCTGGGCACGTTCCGCACCGTGCTGATTCCGCTGGTGACGATTCCGCTGTCGATGCTCGGTGCGGCGATGCTGATGCAGATGTTCGGCTTCAGCCTCAACCTGCTGACCTTGCTTGCGATGGTGCTGGCCATCGGGCTGGTGGTGGACGACGCCATCGTCGTGGTGGAAAACGTCCACCGTCACATCGAAGAGGGCAAGACGCCGTTCGACGCTGCACTGATCGGTGCGCGGGAAGTGGCCGGGCCGGTGGTGGCGATGACCTTCACCCTGGCGGCGGTGTACGCGCCGATCGGTCTGATGGGCGGCCTCACCGGCACGCTGTTCAAGGAGTTCGCTCTGACCCTGGCCGGTGCCGTGGTGATTTCCGGCATTGTCGCCCTGACCCTGTCGCCGATCATGAGTACCCGTCTGCTGGACGCGAAAACCAGCGAAGGTTTCATGGCGGTCAAGGCGGACCGTTTCTTCCAGTATCTGTCCCGTCGTTATGGCGCGCTGCTCGGCGGTTCGCTGGCACGTCGCTGGATCAGCCTGAGCGTGGCGCTGGTGATCTTCTTCAGTTTGCCGTTCCTCTATCGCTCGGCGCAGACCGAACTGGCGCCGCTGGAAGACCAGAACATCCTGCTGACCGCGATCAAGGCGCCGCAGCACGCCAACCTGAATTACCTCGAAGCCTACGCACACGAGCTGTACAAGACCTTTAACGAAATCCCCGAGGGCTACAGCAACTGGGTGGCGAACGGTTCCGACGGTCTGTCCAACAGCGTCGGCGGGATCAACCTGGTGGACTGGGAAAAGCGTGGCCGCGATGCCAACACCATCCAGCCTGACTTGCAGGCGCGGGTGAACCAGATCGAAGGCACGAGCATTTTCGTGTTCCAGATGCCGCCGTTGCCGGGCTCTACCGGTGGTCTGCCGGTGCAGATGGTGATCCGCAGCGATCAGGATTATCTGGCGCTGTACAACGTGATGGATCAGCTCAAGAAAGCGGCTCAGGCCAGTGGCCTGTTCGCGGTGGTCGACAGTGATCTGGACTTCAACAATCCAGTGGTGGAAATCCAGGTTGACCGCGCCAAGGCCAACGCCCTGGGCATCCGCATGCAGGACATCGGCGAGACGCTCAACAGCCTGATCGGCGAGAAGTACGTCAACCGGTTCTCGTTCCACGGTCGTTCCTACGATGTGATCCCGCAGTCGGTGTCGGCGGATCGCCTGACCCCGGAAACCCTCAAGCTGTATTACGTGAAGGATCAGAAGGGCAACCCGGTGCCGCTGTCGACGCTGGCCACCCTCAGCGTCAAGGTCGAGCCGAATCGCCTGACCCAGTTCAACCAGCAGAACTCCGCCACGTTCCAGGCCATTCCGGCGCCGGGCGTGACGTTGGGTGATGCGGTGGGCTTCCTGCAGAAACAATCGGAAAATTTCCCGGCCGGCTTCAGTTTCGACTGGCAGTCCGATGCCCGCCAATACGTGCAGGAAGGCAACAGCCTGGCGTTCACCTTCGGCCTGGCCCTGGTGATCATCTATCTGGTGCTGAGCGTGCAGTACGAGAGCTTCCGCGACCCGTTCATCATTCTGATCAGCGTGCCGCTGTCGATCTGCGGGGCCCTGGTGCCGCTGGCGCTGGGCATGACTTCGATGAACATCTACACCCAGATCGGCCTGATCACGCTGATCGGTCTGATCAGTAAGCACGGGATCCTGATGGTCGCGTTCGCCAACGAGTTGCAGCGCCAGCAAGGCATGGACCGCGTGCAAGCGATCCAGCACGCCGCGCAGGTGCGTCTGCGGCCGATCCTGATGACCACCGCTGCCATGGTGGTCGGCCTCGCGCCCCTGTTGTTCGCCAGCGGTGCCGGTGCCAACAGCCGCTTCGGCCTGGGCCTGGTGATTGTGGTGGGGATGCTGATCGGTACCTTGTTCACGCTGTTCATTCTGCCGTCGGTGTACACGCTGCTCAGTTCGATCAAGCAACCGAGCCACGCACCCGAAGCCGAACCGGCCGGTGTGCCGCAACCCATCCTGTGAGGACGTGACATGTATTCGATTACACGTTTGATGCTGGCGCCCCTGGCGGCGGCCATCCTGTTGGCGGCGGGTTGTGTGAACTACGCCGGGATCGATCATCAGGGCAAATTGCTGGCGGTCGGCGATGCGCCGTCCGACAGCCTGAAAGACAAGTTGCCACCGGCCCAGTGGCCGCGTGCGGACTGGTGGACATCGCTGGGTGATCCGCGTCTGGGCGCGTTGATCGAAGAGGCGTATGCCAGCAACCCGGACTTGCAGGAAGTCGCTGCCCGGGTCGCCAAGGCCAACGCATTTCTCGACCTGCGCGATGCCGAGCGTTACCCGGAAATGGATGCGTCGGCGGGTGTCACTCGCGGCCGGCTGTCGCGCTTCGAGGACTACAGCGGCGAGGGTGAAAAGTACTTCACCGCACGCAATCTGGCGGTGAACTTCAGCTACACCTTCGACCTCTGGGGCGGCCAGCGTGCCGCCTGGGAATCGGCGCTCAACAGCGCACGAGCTGCGGAAGTCGACCTGCAATCGTCGCGGCTGATTCTGGCGACCAACGTGGTCAAGGCTTACAACCAACTGGCGTATGCCTGGCAGGTGTCGGAGCTCAACCAGCGCGATCTGGAACGCTTGAGCAAATTGGTGGAGCTGACGGATTCGCGCTACGGCTCGGGCCTCGACAACCTGTCGCAACTCAAGCAGGTGCAGAGCCTCAAGGCACGTTCGGAATCAACCCTGATCGGCGCCAACGAAGACATCGAAATCGCTCGGCTGCAATTGTCGGCGCTGATCGGCAAGGGCGTCGACCGCGCGCACACGCTCGAGCGTCCATCGAATCTGCAGGCCAGCGTGGTGGCATTGCCGGCGCAGTTGCCGGCCCAGTTGCTCGGTCGTCGCCCGGACATCGTTGCGGCGCGCTGGCGAGTGGAGGCCGAGACCAAGAACGTCGAGGCGGTGAAGACCACGTTCTACCCGAACATCAACCTGGTGGCGGCGGCGGGTTCGCATGCCTTGATCGGTGATGCGATGTTCGCCGGGGTCAGCAAGTTCTGGAATGTGGCGCCGACGGTGTCGCTACCGATCTTCGATGCCGGGCGTCTGCGCTCCGATCTGAAGGCCGGCAACGCTGAACTCGACAGCTCTATCGCGCAATACAACCGGGTGCTGAATTCGGCGTTGCATGAGGTGGCGATTTCGGTGACGCAGTTGCGTTCTTTCGAACAGCAAATCGTCGTGCAGCGCGATGCCTGTTCGATTGCGCAGTCGTCCTACGATCTGTCGCAGTCGCGCTACAAGGCCGGGGAGGACACGTTCCTCGATGCCCTGAATATCGAGCAACAATTGATTCAGGACGAAATGCGCCTGGCCTTCCTCAACAGCAAGCACATCGACAGTTCGGTTTCGTTGATGGCGGCGCTGGGCGGCGGGTTCCAGGCCCCCGCGCTGGAGACGGCACAGAGCAGTGCTCTGTAGTGTTTTTCGGGACGCCGCCTTCGGGGCGGCTGTCGCGGGAAAAAGGCATCTTGTGTATAGTCTTACTGTTCTCGTATAGACGAATACAAGCCGGATTATTCCCGCCTATATCATCAAGGGTACCTACCTATGAACGTCCCGAATCATCCCAATCAGGATCAGATCCTTCTGGAAAATGTGCTGAACGCATTGGGAAGCCCGCTACGCCTGACCGTGTTGAAAGTGTTGTCCGATGGCCAGGAACATCCTTGCGGCCGGATCCTCAAGGGCGCATCGAAGTCGACCATGACCCATCACTGGCGGGTTCTGCGCGACAGCGGTCTGATTTGGCAACGCCCCTACGGCCGGGAAAACCTGCTGTCCTTGCGTCGTGAAGACATGGACGTGCGCTTCCCGGGGCTTCTCGACTCGCTGCTGTCGGCGGTCAAGACCGATGAACAGACCATCAGCGTGATCAGCAAACACGAAGTGACCGAAGAAAACGGAGCCGAGTGACAGACACCGCCGGTGAAGGGTTGGCCTTCCACGGCAACCAATCAATTCACCATCACCAGGAAGGTGTGTGCGGGTATGGATACAAGTCATTACTGGTCGTCGCGACCCCTGTCGGAATTGACCGGCTCCGAGCATCACTGGCTGTTTTTGCCCGGGGCACTGACCCCGCGTCTGAAAGCCATGGGCGACTATTCAATCGAAGTGGTCGAGCAGTCCCATGGCCCGCTCAATTCTGAAGAAGCGCAAGCGCTGAACGTGCCACCGGCGACCATCGGCTGGGTGCGTGAAGTGGTGATGAAGCTCGATGGCGAGGCCTGCGTCACCGCGCGCAGCCTGACCAGCATGCCGGCGCTGAACGGCGACTGGGCGGATCTGAATGGCTATGGTCGCCGGCCGCTGGCCGAGATTCTCTACACGTCGGATCAGACCCTGCGTGAACCCTTCCAATGCGCCTTGTTGTCCCCCGGCGCACCGTTGGCGGCGCTGTCCTATCGCTACGCGCCGCAGGCCAAACGGTTGCTGGCCCGACGTTCGCGTTTCACTCGTAATGGTTCGGCGCTGCTGGTCAGCGAGTGCTTCCTGCCGGCGTTCTGGGCACGGGTCGAGTACGCTCAGGCGCTCAAGTCGGCCTGATGAAAAAAACCTGCGGGAGCGAACTCCCGCAGGTTTTTTTTTGCAAGTTGTTCAGAGCCGGATGACCGCTTCGATCTGCTTGATTGCCGGCGTCAGGGCCTGCGCCAGCTCCTCGGCTTTCGAGGTCGGGCGCATGGTTCTGGATGAGCGCAGAAACAGAGGATCATCGAACCGCTTGCGCAGCCGTGCCAGCGATCCGCTGATGGCGGGTTGTTTGACGTGCAGGCGTTCGGCCGTGCGTGACACGCTGCGTTCGCGGAACAGCACCAGGAAAATGATGATCAGGTTCAGGTCGATATCCGCGAAGTTGTCTTCATTGAATAGCATGGTTACATCCCTGTCATGACCCGCCGGCTAGCAATCTGCGATGCCGGCGGGTGTCTGGATCACTGCTCGGGTGCCAGGCGCAGTTCGTCGTTCAGACGGTAGTAACTGCGGTTGAAATAGACCAGGCCTTCCGTGGCCTCGCTGTGTTGCTGCAGCTCGAGGATTTCACAGTAGAAGATGCTGTGAGTGCCGACCTCGTCGACCTTGCTGACCCGGCAATCGAGGCTCACCAGCGCCTCTTCGATCACCGGCGAGCCGGTCTTGAGCGTCTGGCAATTCACGCTGGAAAAGCGCTCCTGCATGCTCAACTGCCGATTGGCGAACGCCCCGGAGGTCGACTGGTGGTCGCCGGTCAGGACGTTCACGCACAGCACGCCATTGGTCTTGAAATGCTCGTGATTGGACGACGAGCGATTGACGCACACCAGCAGCGTGGGCGGTGAGTCCGTCACGCTGCACACCGCTGACGCGGTAAAGCCGAAACGCCCCGCAGGGCCATCGGTCGTGACGATGGTGACGGCACTCCCCAGCATCGCCATTGCATTACGAAACTCCGTTGAATCAACCATCGCGTCACCTCATTCCATGTAGGTTTAATGGAGCCGATCCGTTCTTCCTTGTCCGTTGTCGTTGTGCGAAAACGGGTATCGGGCAACACGTTCGCTCTGGCGATATAGTACGTATGTATCCGTACCTTGCAAGCTATTCCTTGTGCTTATTTTGCAGATGAAAAGATAAATTTCAGGGGAGTGCCAAGGCTTGCAGCAAGGCTGTGGCATAGGCCGGCAACGTGGAGAAATTCCGGGCGCACAGCAACAGTTTGCGCCTGGCCCACGCTTCATTCATCGGCAGGGACTTGAAGGCCTGCGGTGCGGCACGCTGGACCGCCGCCAGCGGCACGATGCCGATGCCGGCGCCCCGGGCCACCATGCGCATCACGCCGTCGAAACCATCGGCGCGGATGCGCATCTGCATCCGTGAGCCGCTGTGCAGGGCCTGTTCTTCCAGGTACACCGCCAGTGCGCTGTCGGCATGCAGGCCGACGAAGTCATGGCGCAGGGCGTCGCTGAAACTGACTTCGGTCGCATCAGACAGTGGATGTTCCAGAGGCAGAATCAGCACCAGCGGATCATCGCGAAAGGCTCGGGTCTGCAAGTCGGAGGTGTCGATCGCGTCGGACACAATGCCCAGATCCGCCGCGCTCTGGCGCAAGGCATGGGTGATGCGAGCGCTGGGCAACTCCTGCAAATCGATGTCGAGGTTGGGGTGCTCGCGCAGGAAATCCGCCAGCACCTCCGGCAGGTATTCGCTGAGCGCCGTGGTGTTGCACAACAGACGCACCTGACCTTTGACGCCTTGGGCGTATTCGGCCAGATCCTGCTGCAGGCGGTCGGCCTGTTGCAGCAACACCCGCGCATGTTGCGCCAGAGCTTTGCCGGCCGGCGTCGGCGTGACACCACGGCGCCCGCGCTCAAGAAACTCGGTGCCCAACGAAGCCTCCATCGCCCGGATCCGCGCACTGGCCGCCGCCAGCGACAGATGACTGCGTGCGGCGCCGGCGGTGATGTTGCCGCTGTCGAGGATGTGCAGGTACAGGCGCAGGTCGGTGAGGTCGAAGTGCATGACGCGTGGCTCTTGCCGAGAGAGAGGCTGCCTCAGTGTATGACAGATTTTCAGCTCATCCGCGCAGGCGCACAGTATCGCCATGAACGCACTCGCAGATTTTTATCAAAACCTCGGTCTGGCCCTGTCATTGCTGGTGATTGCGACCTTCGTCGTCGCCGGCCTGATCAAGGGCGTGATCGGTCTCGGCCTGCCCACTGTCGCCATGGGCCTGCTCGGTCTGGCTATGGCACCGTCGCAGGCTGCGGCGTTACTGATCATTCCGGCAACCTTGACCAACGTCTGGCAACTGGCGTTCGGCGGGCATTTGCGCGTATTGGTGAAACGGCTGTGGCCGATGCTGCTGGCGATCTTCCTCGGCACGGCTATCGGCACTTTGTGGATCGGCATGGCAGGCGGGCATTGGGTGGTGCGCGGACTTGGCGCGGCGCTGTTGCTCTATGCGCTGAGTGGATTGTTCCTGCCGACGCTGAGTGTCAGTCGCCGCCATGAACCGTGGCTGGGACCGCTGTGTGGCGTGGTCACCGGCGTCATCACTTCGGCCACCGGCGTGTTCGTGATTCCCGCCGTCCCCTACATGCAGGCGCTGGGTTTGAACCGCGACGAACTGGTGCAGGCGCTGGGCCTGTCCTTCACCGTGTCGACCCTGGCGCTGGCCGGTGGATTGCTCTGGCGCGGGTCGCTCGGCGGCGCAGAATTGAGCGCCTCGTTGCTGGCGCTGATCCCGGCGGTGCTCGGCATGCTGTTCGGCCAATGGCTGCGCCAGCGCATCAGCGCCGTGCTGTTCAAGCGAGTGTTCTTCATCGGTCTGGGCGCGCTCGGCGCCCATCTGTTGATCAGCGGCTAGCGGACGAATCGCTGAGCATGTCGATCGGACGGATGTCGAAATCCCGCTCCAGATACTCCATGCGCTGAGCGAGAAACTGCTGCATGTGCGGCAGGTTCGAGTGCACGTCCAGGTGCGCCTGGGTTTCCCAGATCTCGTAGAAAATGAACAGGCCCGGATCTTCCTTGTCGCGCAGCATGTGGTACTCGATGCAGCCGGGTTCGGCGCGGCTCGGCTCGACGTAGGCGCGGAAAAACGCTTCGAAGGCCTCGGCTTTTTCCGGGCGGGTCTTGGCGTACAGGATGAAACCCTGGCGTTCGCTCATCGTAAAAAACTCCTCAGATTCAGATGGCGGCCAATCCTAAGGCAACAATCGGCATTCGATTCGTGCGTTTTACTCAAATGAATTTTGCGCAACCGCGGCTTATTCCGCGCGAGGCGCATCGTTAATCTGCCGCCATTCAATTTTTCCCCTTCTCCATCCAGCGCTCTGCGCTGCGCATCGGAATCCGATCGAGGCTGTCCCATGAAAAAAGTGCTGTTGCTCAACGGCGGTAAAAAATTCGCCCACTCCGACGGTCGCTACAACGCCACCCTGCACGAAGCGGCGCTGAGCGTGCTGGATCGCGGCGGTGTCGACGTCAAGACCACCTTCATCGACGAGGGTTACGACATCGCCGAAGAAGTCGCCAAATTTCTCTGGGCCGACGTGATCATTTATCAGATGCCGGGCTGGTGGATGGGCGCGCCATGGACCGTGAAAAAGTACCTCGACGAAGTGTTCACCGAAGGCCACGGCAGTCTGTACGCCAGCGACGGTCGCACCCGTTCCGATTCCTCGCAGAAGTACGGCAGCGGCGGTCTGATCCACGGCAAGCAATACATGCTGTCGCTGACCTGGAACGCGCCGCAGCAGGCGTTCGATGACCCGACCGACTTCTTCGAAGCCAAAGGCGTGGACGCCGTTTACTTCCCGTTCCACAAGGCCAACGAGTTCCTCGGCATGACCGGCCTGCCGACCTTCCTCTGCGTGGACGTGATGAAGCGCCCGAACATCGAAGCGGATGTGGCGCGTTACGAGCAGCATCTGACCGAGGTGTTTGGCCTCAAGGCCTGACGCTCGGCTACTATCGAAGGCCTGAGCTTGCGCAGCAGGCCTTTCGATTCGAGGACACCCGTGAAAGCCAGATCCGATGAGTTGCAGATTTTCGTCTGCGTGATCGAATGCGGTTCGATCTCCGCCGCCGCCGAGCAGGTCGGACAGACGCCGTCGGCCGTCAGCCGCACGCTGTCGCGGCTGGAAGCCAAGCTCGACACCACGCTGATCAACCGCACGACCCGACGCATGGACCTGACCGAGGAGGGCAAGTATTTCTTCGAGCAGGCCAAGCTGATCCTCGACCAGATGGACCAGCTCGAAGAGCGCCTCTCTTCGCGCCAGCAGACGCCGTCCGGTCGGCTGCGAATCAACGCCGCATCGCCGTTCATGCTCCACGCCATCGTGCCGTACATCGACGAATTCCGGCGGCTGTACCCGGACATCCAGCTCGAACTCAACAGCAATGACTTGATCATTGACCTGCTGGAACAAAGCACCGACGTCGCCATCCGCATCGGCACCCTCGCCGATTCGACGTTGCATGCCCGCTCGCTCGGTTGCAGTCCGCTGTTGATCGTTGCCAGTCCCGCCTATCTGGAAAAACACGGCGCGCCGCTGGAAGTGGCCGACCTCAGCGAACACACCTTGCTCGGCTTCACCCAGAACGAAGGCCTCAACCAGTGGCCGCTGCGCTACGTGCACGGCGATCGCTGGCCGATCACCCCGGTGATCAGCGCCTCCAGCGGCGAGACGGTTCGGCATCTGGCGCTGGAAGGCCAGGGCATTGCCTGCCTTTCGCATTTCATGACCATCGACGACATTCGCGCCGGGCGCCTCAAGGTGTTGCTGGCGGAATTCAACAGCGGTTATCGCCAACCGATCAACGCGGTGTACTACCGCAACTCGCAACTGGCGCTGCGGATCCAGTGCTTCCTGGACTTCATCCAGAGCAAACTGGCGGCTTACGCCAGCGCCGATTTCAAAGGCTGATTCGTGACTCCTGCGCAAGAGTGAATTGGCTGAGGGCGGGTTTTTCCACCGGACTCGGCGGTCGATACTCGTTGCATCACTTATTCACGCAGGGAGTTTCTCCATGAACGTATTCGTTACCGGCGCTGCCGGTTTTATCGGCGGCTCCATCGCTACTGGTCTGGTCCAGGCCGGGCATACCGTCACCGGTCTGGTGCGCGGCGCCGAGCAGGCCGATGAGTTGAAAGCACTGGGCATCACCCCGGTGATCGGCACCCTCGACGACAAGGCACTGCTGGCCAAACAGGCCCGCGCCGCCGACGCCGTGATCAACGCCGCCAGCAGCGACCATCGCGGCGCGGTCGAAGCCTTGCTCGATGCCCTGCGCGGCTCGAACAAAGTGTTCCTGCACACCAGCGGTTCGAGCATCGTCGGCGATGCGTCGGGCGGCAAATCCAGCGATGTCATCTACTTCGAAGACAACCTGCCGGAGCCGACTGTCGACAAAGCCGCACGGGTGGCCATCGACAACCTGATCCTCGCGGCAGCGAAGGACGGCGTGAACTCGGCCGTCATCTGCAACACCCTGATCTACGGCCACAGCCTGGGCGTCAATCGCGACAGCGTGCAACTGCCGCGCCTGCTGAAACAGGCGCGCAAAAGCGGCGTGGTGCGTCACGTCGGCACTGGCCAGAACATCTGGTCCAACGTGCACATCGAAGACGTGGTGTCTCTGTACCTGCTGGCGCTGACCAAAAATGTCCCGGGCACGTTCTACTTCGTCGAAAGCGGCGAAGCGTCGTTCATCGACATGACCACCGCCATGGCCCAGGCCCTGAATCTGGGCCAGCCACAGGACTGGCCACTGAAAGACGCCGAAGCGGAGTGGGGCTACGAAATGGCCAACTACGGCCTGGGCTCCAACAGCCGGGTACGTGGCAAACACACCCGTGAGCTGCTGGGCTGGGTACCGAAGCGCACGTCGGTGGTCGAGTGGATTCGCAACGAAATGGTGTGAGCCCATCCGCGCATCCGGGCCTTGCCAAACCTGTGGGAGCATCGTGCTCTCACAGGTTTTTTTGTGCCCCGGAAATTCAGGACATGCAGGCGGGATCTGATTTTTAGGCGGCTGTTTATCGAGACGTTCAGAAATTTCCTACTAGTCTGATCCCCGCACAGGCATGGCCAACGCAGTTGGCCGGTTTGTAGGATAGCGGGCACCCACTGGTTGTCTGGCCACGAGGCCAGGTCGGTGGGTAACGCCCGTGGAATTTTTTTGCAAAAGGAATTTGCGATGGCAATACGCACCTCTGCTGCCTGCACGTAAAGGCACATCCCGGGCGAACCAGACGATTTCGCCTCCTCACGGTTCATGACACGGCGCCAAGCGCCTTGGCCGGAGCATTGCGCTCTTCGGTCGTGGGCACACTCATCCGCGAAATTGGCAAGAACAAGGAGTAGTTATGGTCATTTTGGGCATTACCAATAACGATTTGTCGGGCGCTTGCCTGGTACGCGATGGTCAGATTCTCTCGGCAGTCAGCGAAGAGCGTTTCACCCGCATTAAGGATCACAAGATCTGGCCCGCCAAGTCCATCGAGTTTGTGTTGAGCCAGGCTGGCGTATCACTGGAAGATATCGACTACGTGGCTTACGGATGGAATGCCGGTTTCAACGCAGATAAACACCTTGAGTTGTATTTCGACCGAATCGTCGAGGAAGTCCGGAACAACCCCGAAGGCCTGGCGCAGTTCCGCCAGCGTGTCACCGATGAAGTCCGAAACGACAGAGAGAAGCGCGCCGAATTCGATCAATACATTGTCGCCAATGGCTTGGCCGGCAAGGCGTATTACATCGACCACCATGAATGCCACGCCCTCGGTGCTTATGTCTGCTCGCCGTTCGATGAGGCCTTGACCCTGACCTGTGACGGGCGCGGCGACTTCCAGTCGCTGACCGTGACCTGGTACAGCCCGACCGAAACCACGGTGCTGCAACGCGAAACCAGCATCGACAGCCTGGGTTATTTCTACGGCCGGATCACCCATTTGCTGGGCTACAAACCGAACCGGCATGAAGGCAAGGTCACGGGGCTGGCCGCTTTTGGTGATCCGCAGAAGTTGCTGGGGGTGATGCAGCAGATGATCCGTTTTGAAGACGGGCGCATCAAGGCCCGTTGCGGCGACCTGTTCGTGCCGTCCTACAACCACTACAGCGAATCACTGGAAACCCTTTTCTCCCGGGAAACCCCAGAGGACATCGCCGCCGCCGTGCAGCGCCACTCCGAAGACTTGCTGGTGGCGATCGTCAAACATCACCTGGAACAACGCGGCAGCACCAACCTGTGCCTGGCCGGCGGTGTGTTTGGCAACGTGAAGCTCAACCAGCGCCTGCGCGAGATTCCCGGCGTGAAAAACGTTTATGTGCTGCCGTGCATGGGCGATGGCGGGCTGGCACTGGCGGCGGCTGTCGGGGCGGCGTACCTGGAGAACGGCACCCGCTTCAAGAACCCGGCAATGACCCTCGGGCCGGAATCGCGCAGCGTTTCGCAGAACATCAACCTGATCCATCGCGACTACCCTGAACTCGGTTACCACACCCCGTCGAACATCATCGACGTGTTGACCGACGCGCTGATGGAAAATCAGGTGCTGGGCATGTTCAAGGGCAAGATGGAGTTCGGCCCGCGCTCACTGTGCAACCGCAGCATCGTCTATCACGCGCAGGATGGCGAAGTGAACGACTGGCTGAACAAACGCATGCACCGCACGGAGTTCATGCCCTTCGGCCCGGTCACCGCCATCGAACAGGCGGCGGCCTGTTACATCGGCTGGGACGAGGATCAAGTGGCGGCAGACACCATGACCATGACCTACGATTGTCATCCGCAGTTCAGCGAAGCGAGCCCGGCGGTGGTGCACATCGACGGCACGGCGCGGCCGCAGATCATTCGCCCGGAGCGCGATGCGTTCATGCATCGTCTGTTGAATGCCTGGCATGAGCGGACCGGTCAGGCAGCGTTGATCAACACGTCGTTCAACCGGCACGAAGAGCCGATCGTGTGTTCGCCTCAGGATGCACTGGATGCGTTGAAAGAAGGGATGGTCGATCTGGTGGTGATGAGTGAATCACTGATTGTCTGGCGCAAAGGCAAAAACAGCTTCACCCAACAACGCTTCGAATAATGGATGGATGGTTACAGGGCTCCGCTGGAGCCCTGCTCAGGAGTATCGAGCGTATGGTTGACCCATGTATCTGATCTTTTTCGGGTTCTTTGCGGCAGAAGGGATCATCTATCCGTTCTGGCCGACCTGGCTGAATTCGCTGGGTTTCAGCGCCAGCCAGATTGGCCTGCTGATCGCGGCGGTCTATTGGCCCCAAGTCGTGACCGGAGTGTTGATCACTTACGTGGCCGATTGGCGCGTGGACCAATTGCGGCTCGCGGCGTTTCTCGGTTTCTCGGCAGCGTTGTGTACGTTGCTGTTCTATTTCATGCCGGTGCACCTGTGGGGATTCGTGTGCCTGAGCATCCTGTTCGGCGGGCTGTGGATGGTGGTGTTGCCGCTGTCCGAGTCCTATCTGCTCAAGCGTGACAAGCAAGCCCTGCAGAACTACGGCTGGGTCCGTGCGGTGGGCTCTTCAGCGTTTATCCTGACTTCGACCCTCGGCGGCCTGTTGTTTGCGCAGTACAGCCAGTCATGGGTGCCGGTGGTGATTGCCGCGTGCATGTTGCTCACCGCACTGGCATGCCTGTGGCTGAAGCGTCAGGTCACGCTGGCGCATCTGCAACCGCCCGAGCGTGCGACGAAACGGCCCGACTGGAAGGCGCTGTTCGCGCAAAAAAGTCTGCTGATCGCGATTGCGGCGGCCAGCTTCATTCAACTGAGTCACACCCTGTACTTTTCCACGGCGTCGATCGGCTGGGGCGTGAAGGGCTATTCTTCAACCGCCATCGGGGTGTTCTGGTCAGTGGCGGTGATCGCGGAAATCACGTATTTCGCGTTCTCCAACAAAGTCCTGTCGTTCTGTTCGCCGTTGACCATCGTGATGTCTTCCAGTGTCTGTGCGGCGGCGCGCTGGGCGTTGTTTTCCGACAGCGATGCTGTGCCGGTGATCCTGCTGGGGCAATGCCTGCACGCCTTGAGTTTCGCGGCGTATCACTCGGCGATCATGCGCTGCATTCGCGATCACGCCCCGCCAGATATCCAGGTGTTTACCCAGGGTGTCTATTACTCGCTGGCGGTTGCCTTGCCCATGGGGCTGGCCACACCCTTTGCCGGGTATCTGTACGAGACGCAGCCACAATGGTCCTGGTATGTCATGGCGCTGTTTGCCCTGATGGGAACCGTGCTGGCATTCATTGCTCACCAGAAAATGCGAAGTGCAACCGATGCCACAACGAACGTTTACAGCCGTCTGCTTTGATATGGACGGCGTGCTTATCCAGTCTCGCGAGGTCATCGAGTTCGCCTGGACCACGGTGGCGCGCAACTACGGTGTTGCCGTCGATCAGGCGTTCATCGACGACCACATTCACGGCCGCCCGGGCGGCTACACCCTGCAGGCCCTGTTTGGTCAGTTCGACGAACAGACGCGTGTGACCATCAAGCAAGAAGTCGACGCCATCGAAGAGGTTTCGATCTGTCCGCTGGTGCCGGGTGTCGCAGCGTTCATCGCCCAATTGAATGGGCGCGTGCCGCTGGCGCTGGTGACCAGCAGTTGGCGAGCGCGAGTCGACCACGTCTTGCAGCAACACGACCTGACGTCGGTTTTCGACTGCATCATCTGCCGCGACGATGTGCGCAGTGGCAAACCGGCTCCCGATCCTTATCGCCTGGCCGCCGCCCGACTGGAGCGTCAGAGCGATGAATGCCTGGTCTTCGAAGATTCCGTCAGCGGCGTGCAGTCGGCGGTCAGCAGCGGCGCGCTGTGTATCGGTATCGGCGACGATCCGACGCTGACCACTCATGGGGCACTGCGGACGTACGCGGATTTCACGGCGCTCCCGGTCTCGCAGGGCAGGGTGGATACACACCTCTATGCCGACGGTGGGTTGTTTATCAGCGGGCAGCTTGCCCAGAGGTTCGCACGCTCATGACACCGACCTTGCGACACGCGACCGTCCTGTGGAATTTCCTGGGGGCGGGGCGCCAACACAGCGATTGTGAGCTGATCGTGGTGTGCGGCTCCTACGACCTTCGCGTCTGCGATTACGCCTGCCAGTTGCTGAAAAAAGGCGTCGCCCCGCATCTGTTGTTTACCGGCAACACTGGTAACTGGACGAAGCATTTGTGGGAACGGACCGAAGCCGATATTTTTGCGCAACGGGCCATGGTGCAAGGCGTTTCGGCGGATCAGTTCACCCTCGAATCCCGTGCCACCAACTTCGCCGAGAACATCGCGTTTGCCCGAGCGTTGTTCCCGGACGTGCGCCGGGCGACGTTCCTGACCAAACCGAATTCGATCCGGCGCGTGGCGTTGACCTTGCCCGTTCAATGGCCAGGGCTTGAGGCTTGGGTGGATGCGCCGTCCTTCAGTTTTCCGGGGGAGGTCAGCAACCTGATCGGGGTTCTGGGGCTGATCGACGAAATGGTCGGGGATGTGCACCGGATCATGGTTTACCCTTCGCTGGGCTTTCAGGTCGAGCAGGTGATTCCCGAGGTAGTCGAGGTAGCCTGGCGCTACCTGATCGAACAAGGATTCGATCACCATTTGATCAAAGGCAGACACTGACGCCGAGCTGCCGCCGGAGACTGACATGCTGTACGACACACTGATTCGCAACGCCCTGGTCATCGACGGCAGCAACAGCCCCGGCTATACCGCTGACGTGGCAATCCTCGATGGCCGCATCGCGCGCATCGGTGACTTGCGCGATGTGAGCGCCACCGATGAAATCGACGCCGCCGGCCGAGTGCTGGCGCCGGGCTTCATCGACGTGCACACCCACGACGACACCGTGGTGATCCGCCAGCCGCAGATGCTGCCCAAGCTCAGCCAGGGCGTGACCACGGTGATTGTCGGCAACTGCGGCATCAGCGCCGCGCCGGTCAGTCTCAAGGGCGATCCACCGGATCCGATGAACCTGCTCGGCACTGCCGCCGCATTCGTCTATCCACGTTTCAGCGATTACCGCGCGGCGGTCGAAGCAGCCAACACCACGCTGAACGTCGCGGCACTGGTGGGGCACACGGCGTTGCGCAGCAATCACCTTGATGATCTGTTTCGCACCGCGACTGACGATGAAATCGCCGCGATGCGCGAGCAGTTGCGTGAAAGCCTCGAGGCGGGCGCCCTTGGTTTATCCACAGGTCTGGCCTACGCCAGTGCGTTTTCGGCATCCACCGATGAAGTCATGCAGCTGACTGAAGAATTGAACGCGTTCGGCGCCGTGTACACCACCCATCTGCGCAGTGAATTCGAACCGGTGCTGGAGGCCATGGACGAAGCTTTCCGCATCGGCCGCCATGCCCGTTCGCCGGTGATCGTTTCCCACCTCAAGTGTGCCGGCGTAGGCAACTGGGGGCGCAGTCCGCAGTTGCTAGCGTCGCTGGAAGAGGCGGCGAAAACCCACCCGGTCGGCTGTGATTGCTACCCCTACGCGGCGAGTTCCTCGACACTGGATCTGAAACAGGTCACTGACGCCCACCGCATCACCATCACCTGGTCGACGCCACACCCGGAAGTCAGCGGTCGCGACCTGACCGCCATTGCTGCCGAATGGACGATGCCACTGCTCGATGCGGCCCGACGCCTGCAACCGGCGGGCGCAGTGTATTACGGCATGGACGAGAACGACGTGCGCCGGATCCTCGCCCATCCGCTGTCGATGGTCGGTTCCGACGGCCTGCCGGAAGACCCGTTCCCCCATCCGCGCCTGTGGGGCGCTTTCCCTCGGGTGCTCGGCCATTTCAGTCGCGACGTCGGGTTGTTTCCGCTGCACACCGCCGTGCACAAGATGACCGGTCTTTCGGCGGCGCGCTTCGGCTTGAAGGAGCGGGGCGAGATTCGCGAAGGACACTGGGCGGATCTGGTGTTGTTCGATCCGGCAACCGTGCATGACGTGGCGGACTTCACCGACCCGCAACGTGCCGCGCAAGGCATCGATGGCGTGTGGATCAACGGCGTGCTGAGCTACAAGGACGGTCAGGCGAATGGCCGACGCGAGGGGCGTTTTCTGGCACGCCAAGGCGATCTGCGCGACGGCTTTCGTTGAATTTTGCTGACTGTGTCACGGTGATGGCACATTGCAATTAAAGAAAGCCATCTCCAAGCCGAATTGCTGACATCCACCCCGGCTACACTCTGGGGCCAATCAGTCAGGGAGCACCCCATGAGCTTCGGCAAAACCACCCCGATCCTGCGGATTTTCGATGAAGCCAAGGCCTTGGAGTTCTATGTCGACTTCCTCGGTTTCAAGATCGACTGGCAGCATCGTTTCGAACCCGGTTTCCCGTTGTACCTGCAAGTCTCCCGGGGCGAGTGTGTGCTGCACCTGTCCGAGCATCATGGCGATGCAACACCGGGTTCGGCCCTGCGGATCGAGACCGATGAGCTGGAGGCCTTCCAGCAGCAGTTGATCGCCAAGAACTACAAGTTCTCGCACCCGGGGATTCAGGCCATGCCGTGGGGCAGTCAGGACATGACCATCGCCGATCCGTTCGGCAATCGCCTGGTGTTCACCAACGCGATCAGTCTCTAACTGTCGTTCGATACCCGGTGAGTCTGGCGAAACTCGCCGGGCGGCATCCCGCGTCGGCTCTTGAATGTGCGGTGAAAGGAGCGCGGTTCGGTGAAGCCCAGATACTGGGCGATGTCCTGAATCGGCAACGTACTGTTCAACAGATAATGCTCGGCCAGTTCCTGGCGCAAGTCATCGAGGATCTGCTGATACGACGTGCCGGCCTGATGCAACTGGCGTTGCAGCGTGCGCACGGAGACGGCGAGATGTTCGGCCACCTGTTCCTTGCGCGGCAGACCTTCCTTGAGCAACTGGCGCAGGATGCTTTTGACCCGTTGCTCAAGCGACGCATCCTCCAGCGTCGCCATCAGGCTCTGCGCGTGCTCTTCCAGCGTGCGCAGCAAATGCGCATCGGCCTGACGCAACGGCAACTGCAAATACGGTAGCGGCACGATCAGCGCGGAATAGGGCTGATCGAACAGCACCGGGCATTCGAAAAACTGCTCGTACTGCGCCAGCGTTGTGTCCGCCGGGATTGAGTGCTCCAGCCACACAGCGGCCGGCGACAATTGGGTGTCAGCGATCCAGCGTGCATATTGCAGCCAGGAGCCGAGCACGTTTTCCACCAGGTGCCGGCGAATTCGCGGGCGCTCAAAGCGGCAGCTCCAGATCAGGTGCACATGGCTGTCCTGAACCTCGGCGCGGCTGACGCCCATGTCGCCCACCAGTTTTTCGAACGGCATGATGCGGCTCATGGCGTCGCCCAGTGTCGCGCAGTTCATGGTGATGTAGCCCAGCACGCTCCAGGAGTTGGGCAGCACGAAATTCGCGGCGTTGAGGCCGAACAGCGGATCGCCCGAGTGTTCGCAGAAATAATCGAGCAACCGTTCATGGGTTTCACCCGGCAGGCGCAGGCTGTTGTCGCTCAACTGCTGCGCCTGCAACCCGGCCGCCGTCAATGCAGGCTCGATGGCCATGCCCAGATGTTCGGCATGGCGCAGGTACTTGAGCAGCGGCGGAACGGAGGTGAAGCCGAGCGATTGCATGACCGTATTCCCTTGATCGAGGCCGCCGTGGGCGGATGAGCGCCCTGAAAGGTAATTTGAATCCACGACTAAAGTAAATGGCTGACGCTTGCGCGACGTTTGACTCAATTGGCTACTCGAACTGGCCGGATGCGACCGTGACACTTTCGGCCGGCTGACTAGTATGAGGGCCTGAAATCTCACTGATCAGACTGCACAGAAGGACACACGCATGCGACGCTGGAACGGCTGGGGAGATGCAACAACGGTGGTCGAACTGCCGGCCCAGGGCGCAAGTTTTCTCCATGAGCGACTAGGGGAGGGCCGAGCGCTGCCCGATGCGACGCTTGAAGCGGCGATGGCCCGCGTACCGGTCTCGCGGCTGGCGGAGCACGCGCTGTACAGCATCGATGCCCATGACCGTCTGCTGCATGCCCGAGGGCAGAGCCTGCCGGACTGGCTGGCGTTGCGCGAGGGGGCGCTGGGCAACTATCCCGACGCCGTGGCGTTCCCGGAAACCGCCGAACACATTCGCCAGTTGCTGGCGCTCGCCCAGGCGCAAGACCTGTGCCTGATTCCCTATGGCGGCGGCACGTCGGTGGCCGGGCACATCAATCCGCCCGACTCTGCGCGGCCCGTGGTGACGGTGTCTCTGGCGCGGATGAATCGTCTGCTCGACCTCGATGAACAAAGCCTGCTGGCGACTTTCGGTCCCGGCGCCAGTGGCCCACAGGTGGAAAGCCAACTGCGCGCCCGAGGCTACACGCTGGGGCATTTCCCGCAGTCGTGGGAGCTGTCGACGCTGGGCGGCTGGGTGGCCAGTCGTTCCAGTGGTCAGCAATCGCTGCGTTATGGGCGGATCGAGCAACTGTTCGCCGGCGGGACGCTGGAAACCTTTGCCGGGCCCCTGCAAATTCCAACTTTCCCGGCGTCGGCGGCTGGCCCGGATCTGCGTGAAGTGGTGCTGGGTTGCGAAGGGCGTTTCGGGATCATTTCCGAGGTCAAGGTGCGGGTCAGCGCGCTGCCGGCCGATGAGCGTTTCTACGGCGTGTTTCTGCCCAGTTGGAGCAAGGCACTGCAAGCCATTCAGCAACTTGCGCAAGCACGAGTGCCGCTGTCGATGCTGCGTTTGTCCAACGCAGTGGAAACCGAAACCCAACTGGCGCTGGCCGGCCATCCGCAACAGATCGCCTGGCTGGAAAAGTATCTGAGTTTGCGCGGAGCGGGGGAAGGTAAGTGCCTGCTGACCTTCGGCGTGACCGGCAATCGCCGGCAGAATGCGTTGTCCCTGAGCCAGGCACGCCAGCACCTGAAGGCATTCGGCGGGGTGTTCACCGGCACACTGCTCGGCAAGAAGTGGGCGCAGAACCGCTTCCGTTTTCCGTATCTGCGAGAGAACCTGTGGAACGCCGGTTATGTGGTGGACACCCTCGAAACCGCCACCGACTGGAGCAATGTCGACAACCTGCTCAGCCTGATCGAAAACAGCCTGCGCGATGCTCTCGCGGCTGAAGGAGAGCGGGTGCATGTGTTCACGCATCTATCCCACGTCTACGGCGAAGGTTCGAGCATCTACACCACCTACGTGTTTCGTCCGGCAGCGGACTATCCCGCGACGCTGGCCCGCTGGAAAGCACTCAAACACGCGGCCAGCCAGACCATCGTCGACAACCACGGCACCATCAGCCACCAGCACGGCGTGGGCAAGGATCACGCGCCGTACCTGCTGCGTGAAAAAGGCGTTTTGGCGATGGACACTTTGCAGGCGCTGAGCCGGCACTTCGACCCGGCCGGGCGCCTGAACCCCGGCACGCTGTTGCAGGAGTGACCGCCATGAGCGCGGACTGGAACGCCGAATGGCGCCAGCAGGTCCTGCCGACCTTGGCGGGTGAAACCTGGGATTTGATCGTCATCGGCGGCGGCATCAGCGGTGCCGGCATCCTGCGTGAAGCCGCGCGCCGTGGCTGGCGTTGCCTGCTGCTGGAGCAGCGTGATTTCGCCTGGGGCACCTCCAGCCGATCCTCGAAAATGGTCCATGGCGGTTTGCGTTATATCGCCAAGGGCCAGTGGCGACTGACCCGCGATTCGGTGCGCGAACGCCAGCGTCTGCTCGACGAAGCGCCGGGGCTGGTGGAACCGATGAGTTTCATGATGCCGCACTATCGCGGCGGCTTTCCCGGGCCTCGGGTACTGGGTGGTCTGTTGTCGATTTATGACGCATTGGCCGGGCGGCGTGATCATCGTTTCCATGACGCGCAGCAACTGCGTTATCTCGCGCCGGGCGTAAAAGAAAATGACCTGCTCGGCGGCACCTGTTTTGTCGATGCGCTGACCGATGACGCGCGACTGGTAATGCGCGTGTTGAGCGAAGCACGGGCCGACGGCGCGGTGGTGCTCAACGGCGTGCGTGTCGAACATGTGCTGCGTGAAAACGGGCGGGTGTGCGGGGTTCAGGTCGAAGATTGCGAGGCCGGCTCGTCGCTGCAATTACGATGTGGTGTGCTGGCGGTGGCCACCGGAGCCTGGGCCGAACGCTTGCGTCCGCCCGAGGCTCCGCGCCAGTTGCGTCCGTTGCGCGGCAGTCATTTGCTGCTGCCGAGCTGGCGCTTGCCGGTGGCGCAGGCCTTTACGTTTATGCACGAGCAGGATCGGCGTCCTGTGTTCGTTTTCCCTTGGGAAGGCGCCACAGTGGTCGGCACCACCGACCTTGATCATCGCGAGAATCTGGACCAGAGCGCGAGCATCAGCGGCGAAGAACTCGACTATTTGCTGGCCGCCTGCCGACAGCAGTTTCCCGGCGCTGAAGTGGTTGCAGCCGACGTGCTTTCAACCTGGTCGGGCGTGCGCCCGGTGGTGGGCAGTGCGGCGGGTGAGCATCAAGACAAACCGTCGAACGAAACCCGTGAACATGTGCTGTGGCAGGAACCAGGCTGCGTCACGTTGGCCGGTGGCAAACTCACGACGTTCCGCCCGCAAGCCATCGAAGTGCTCAAGGCGTGCGCCGACATGCTCGGCCGTTCCTTCGATGACGATGCCGCGCCGGTATTTGCCGCCGTGCCACCACTGACAATCCCCGGCCTCAGCCCCGGTCAGTGGCGACGTCTGGCCGGGCGACATGGCCGTGATTTGCCGAGGCTGGCGCAACTGCTCGCCGAACTGGGCCACGACACCGTCGGCGCCACCGACACCTTGTGGGCGGAACTGGCTTTCGCCTGCGAAGCGGAAATGGTCCTGCACCTGGATGACCTGCTGCTGCGCCGAACCCGTCTCGGCCTGTTGCTGCCCCATGGCGGCGCGGAGTATTTCCCGGCCATTCGCCGACTCTGCCAGCCGCGACTGGGCTGGAACGACGAACGCTGGCAACAGGAACAGCAACGCTATCAGGCGTTATGGCAACGCCATCACGGCCTGCCGGAAATCGCGCAGTGATGCCCCTCGAAGAGAGCTCCATGGACAACCACCCGAACAAGCGTTACCTGCTGGCCATCGACAATGGCACCCAGAGCGTGCGCGCGCTGCTCTTCGATTTGCAGGGCAATCTGCTCGGCAAGGGCAAGGTTGAATTGCAGGCCTATTACTCGACGCAGCCGGGCTGGGCCGAGCAGGATCCGGAATATTACTGGGCGAAACTGGGCGAGGCCTGCCAGCAGGTGTGGGCGCAAACCGGCATCGATCGTTCGCAGATTGCCGGCGTTTCCCTGACCACCCAGCGCGGCACGGTGATCAACGTCGATGCCCAGGGCAAACCGTTGCGCCCGGCGATTCTCTGGCTCGATCAGCGCCAGAGCGAAGTCGAAGGCGGGATCAAGGGACCGTGGGGCTGGCTGTTCAAACTGGCCGGCGCGCAGGCCACCGTGGATTACTTTCGCGCCCAGGCCGAAGCCAACTGGATCGCTCGCCATCAGCCTGACGTGTGGGCGGCGACCGACAAGTTTCTGCTGCTCTCGGGGTTTCTCACGCATCGCCTGTGCGGGCGCTTCGTCGACTCGGTGGGCTGTTGCGTCGGTTACCTGCCGTTCGACTTCAAACGCCTGCGCTGGGCCGCGCCGCGTGACTGGAAATGGCAGGCGCTGGCGGTGCGTCCCGAGCAACTGCCGACCTTGCACAAACCCGGTGAAACCCTCGGCCATATCAGCGCCGAAGCGAGTCGCCACACCGGCATTCCCGAAGGCGTTCCGCTGATCGCGGCGGGGGCCGACAAGGCCTGTGAAGTGCTCGGTTCCGGCGTCGTCGACTCGGGCACGGTATGCCTGTCTTACGGCACCACGGCGACGATCACCAGCACCCGCTCGCGCTATCTGGAAATCGTCCCGTTGATTCCGCCGTACCCGTCGGCGGTGCCGGATCAGTACAACTGCGAGGTGATGATTTATCGCGGCTACTGGATGGTCAGCTGGTTCAAGAACGAGTTCGGCCTGCGGGAAATGCAGCAGGCCAAGGAGCAGGGTATCGAGCCTGAACAACTGTTCGATGCGCTGGTCGATGCGGTGCCGCCGGGCTCGATGGGGTTGATGCTGCAACCGTACTGGTCGCCGGGGATTCGCGAGCCGGGTGTGGAGGCCAAAGGCGCGATGATCGGCTTCGGCGACGTGCATACCCGTGCGCACATTTACCGGGCGATCCTTGAAGGTCTGGCGTATGCGTTGCGTCAGGGCATGGAGAAAATCGAGAAGCGCTCGAAGATCTCCGTCACCCGTTTACGTGTTGCTGGCGGCGGCTCGCAAAGTGATGCGGCGATGCAACTCACGGCGAACATTTTCGGTCTGCCGGCGGAGCGTCCGCACGTCTATGAAGCGTCCGGTCTGGGCGCGGCGATTTGCTGCGCGGTGGGGCTGGGGCTGCACGCAGATTTCCCCACGGCAATAGCGACGATGACCCGGGTCGGCGCGGTGTTCCAGCCGCAACCCGAGGCGCAGCAGGTCTACGAGCGACTGTACAAGGACGTTTATCTGCGCATGTATCGGCAGCTCAAACCGTTGTACCAGAGCATCCGCAAGATCACCGGTTACCCGGCCTGAAAGAACAGCGCATGTGGCGCTATCGGAGAACTTTTCTGGTGAGATCGGACAGTGTCAGGGGCGGGGTCGGTTGTTAGGCTCGATCCCCACGGCACACATAACAAGAACCAGAAGCAATGAAGCTGATCTCCCTCCTGCTGCTTTGCGCAATAGCCCCGACGGCGTGGGGCTGGTCGAATCATACGGTAGGCAGCTACCTGGCGTTGCAGGACCTGCCGGCGTTGCGCGATGCGCCGCCCGTCGAGGTTGAACCGCTGGAGCAGTTTCTCTCCGAGCAATACCCGGCCATCGTCGCGTTGCTCGATGAGCAGGAAGGCTTCGCCCGCGAACACTTCAAGCAATACCCGCCGCGCCCCGACAACCTCAAGTTGCCCGTCGAGCCGAGCGACAATCTGCGCCACGACTTCCTCACCGCGCTGCGGATCAATCCGCAGATTCATCTGGCGATGGTCATCCAGCCGCTGCCGGGCAAAGACCTGCCGGAGCGCGAGCATCTGCAGGCCGATCAGGTCATGGTCGAGCAGACGCTTTCACCGTGGAATCGCCAGCGTTTCATTCGCGTAGCCGATCACGAAAAAGTCGCGCCCCTGGCCGTGCTGGCGAGCGCCGCCGATGAGCCGGATTACGGCCACGACATCAATCTGTTCAGCGACAACCCCGGTGAAGTCGCCGCGCTGTATGGCTTCGGCCCGCAGCCGTTTGGCGATGCGCGCTTCCAGTACAGCTCCCAGGCACCGTTCCACATGGGCTTTTTTCATGAGAGCCCAGTGGTGTATGCGGCTGCCGGATTTCTTGAGCGCAGCTGGCCGGACTGGCGCGCGTATCAATACATGGGGCTGGCGCGACTGGCGTTTGCCAGCGGCCATCCTTACTGGGGTTATCGCTTTCTCGGTTGGGGCCTGCACCACGTTCAGGACCTGACCCAGCCGTATCACGCCAAGCCGTTGCCGGGCGTCGAACTGCCGAGCCTTCTGCTGCTGGAGGGCAAGGCGCTGGCCGGTTTTGCGGATGACAAACAGGCGTCCATCGAACGGGTCGCGACCCGCCACATGGAGGTCGAGAAATACCAGTCGACCTGGCTGCGCCGTGTGCTGCGCGCCGGTCAGCCGCATCCGATGATCGACGCCTACGCCGATGCCGCCGGGGACGCGCATTACCCGCCGTACTCCGTGGACTACTTGCGCGAAGTGGTGAGCGCCGAGTCCGTCGACGACTCTGCCGCCTTCGATGAAGCCATCGGCCAGTGGCTGGAAATGGCGCCGGTCACCAGCGATTTCAGCGCGGGCAATCAGTTGCAGCGCGAGACCTTCGAGCACCCGGAACTCAATCGGCAATTGCTCAAATTGCTCGGCCATTTCGGCGCCCACAGCCGGATTTATGTTCGTGCGGGGCTGGCGCCCTAAGCATCGCGGCAACACACAACAATAAGAACAGGGAAGGAGGAACAGATGATCAACACTCGATTGCGCCTGTCTGGCGTAGCGCTCCCCGGTGTCGGTTTGGCAGGGCTGCTGCAACTCTGCGCAGTCGACGCGGTGCAGGCCGCCGAGTTCAGCGTGCTGGACAATCAGGTCACCGGCTCGCTCGACACGACCTTGTCCTATGGCCGCTTGTGGCGGGTGCAGGGCCGGGACAAGAACAACGATGACGTCAACACCAACGACGGCAATCGCAACTTCGACACCGGGCTGGTTTCCGAGGTGTACAAGATCACTTCGGAGCTGGAAGCCAACTACCAGAACTACGGGATGTTCCTGCGCGGCACCGCGTTCTACGACACCCAGTTGATGGACAAGCGCAACGACTACTACCACAACAACAGCCCGTCGCAGCCGAGCCAGAGTTATCCCCAGGACGACCGTTTCACCAGCCAGACCCGCGACATCGCCGGCAGCCGGATCGAGATGCTCGACGCCTACGTCCACGGCAGCTGGGACGTCGCGACGATGCCGGTCACGGCGCGGGTGGGGCGTCAGGTGTTCAACTGGGGCGAGGGGATTTTCTATCGCGGCGGGGTCAACACCACCAACCCGGTGGACGCCGCCAAGTACCGCTTGCCCGGCGCCGAGGTCAAGGAAGTGCTGATGCCGGTGGAGGCGGTCAGTTTCAACATCGGCCTGACCGACAGCCTGACGATGGAGAGCTTCTACCAGACCAACTGGAAAGAAACCCGCATCGATCCGGTCGGCACCTTCTACTCGCAGACCGACCTGTTCGCCGACGGCGGCAACACCGCTTACAACAACTTCAGCGGCACCGCGCTTGATACGCCGGTGCCGGGGTTTGGCAATGTCATCGGTCTGTACAGCGCACTGGGTAACAACCCGTTGCTCGGCCCGGCGCTGAAATCCACCGGCCTCTACGCCAACGGCGTGACCCCGGCCTACGGCAACACCCTCAAGGTGGCGTCGATCGGCAAGGACTACAACGCGCGCAACGACGGTCAGTTCGGCTTCGCCTTTCGCTACATCGCCGAAGAGCTCAACAGCACCGAATTCGGCTTGTACATGGTCAACTACCACGCCAAGGAACCGACCATCGCCGCCGACCTCGGTGGCTACAAGGGCATCGACATGAATGCCCTGACCAACATGCTCTCCAGCGTTGCCGGCAGTCAGGCCGGGGCCCTCGCCAACGGTCTGGCGACCGCCGATGTGATGGGCAACATCCAGGCCCATCGGCGTTATGCCGAAGACATCCGCATGTACGGTTTCAGCTTCAACACCACGCTGGGCAATGCCTCGGTATTCGGTGAAGTGGCCTATCGACCGAACCTGCCCATCGGCATCGCGGCCACCAACGACCTGATCGGCGATCTGGCCAACGGTGCTGCCGCAGCAGTGTCCGGCAAGACCATCAACGTCGGCGGGCAAATGGTCACCCTCGACAGCCAGATCAACAACGCCGAGCGGGTGGAAGCGTTCAACACTTCGCTGGGCAGCATCTACAACTTCGGCCCGACGCTGTCGTTCGACTCGATGTTCGGCATCTTCGAACTGGCCTCCGAGCATCTGCGCGGCAGCAGCCTGCAATACACCGCCTACGATGGCAGCACCCGTTACTACGCCGGCACCGGCAACACTTCGTACGTGTCCGGCGGTGATCGCGACGATCAGGTCAACCGCAATTCCTACAGCTATACGGTGATGTTCAACGGTACCTGGAACGACGTGTACGCCGGGATCAACGTCTCGCCCTACGTCGTCTACAAGGACGATTTCAAGGGCAACAGCTACCAGGCCGGCAATGCCATCGAAGGTCGCAAGGCCTACACGCTGGGGGTCAAGGCCAACTACCAGAACAAGCTCGAAGCCGAACTGCAGTACACCGAGTTCTGGGGTGGCGGGCAGAACAACGGCATTCGCGACCGCGACAACGTCGGTTTCAACCTCAAGTATTTCTTGTGAGCTCACAGGTTTTTGAATTCGGAGAACGAACATGTTTCCTGCATCACGACTGACCAAGACCACACTGGCGTTGCTTTTGAGTTTGACCGCTGCAAGTACGCTGGCCGCCATCTCGCCCCAGCAAGCCGAACAACTGAAAACCTCGTTGACCCCCATGGGCGCCGAGCGTGCCGGCAACGCTGCCGGCACCATCCCGGCCTGGACTGGCGGCATCACCCAGGCGCCGGCCGGCTACAAGCCCGGCCAGCATCACCCCGATCCGTACGCGGCGGACAAACCGCTGTTCACCATCACCAAGGCCAATCTCGACCAGTACAAGGCGCACCTCAGCCCCGGCCAGATCGCGCTGTTCAACAGCTACCCCGACACCTTCCAGATGCCGGTCTATCCCTCGCGCCGATCCGGTTCGGCGCCGCAGTGGCTGTATGACAACACCCTGAAGAATGCGACCTCGGCCAAGTTGCTGGAGGGCGGCAGCGGGTTCGCCGATGCCTATGGCGGCGTACCGTTCCCGGTACCCAAGGATGGTGTCGAAGTGCTGTGGAATCACATCACTCGCTATCGCGGCATCTACGTGGTCCGCCGCGCCTCCGAAGCACCTGTGCAGCGCAACGGCAGCTTCGCGCTGGTGACCTCGCAGCAAGAGGGCTTCTTCAATTACTACCGCCCGGGCGGTCAATTCGCCGACCTGAAAAACATCCTGTTCTACTACCTCGCCTTCGTGAAAAGCCCGGCCCGCCTCGCCGGTGGTGCAGCGTTGGTGCACGAGACACTGGACCAGCTCAAAGACGCCCGTCAGGCCTGGATCTACGACGCCGGCCAACGCCGCGTCCGCCGCGCACCGAACCTCGCCTACGACACGCCGATCGCCTCCTCCGATGGCCTGCGCACCGCAGACGACACCGACCTGTTCA
Organism: Pseudomonas sp. GW821-FHT09E04; assembly: GCF_059416185.1. NCBI lineage: Bacteria > Pseudomonadati > Pseudomonadota > Gammaproteobacteria > Pseudomonadales > Pseudomonadaceae > Pseudomonas > Pseudomonas sp. GW821-FHT09E04. Next base: position 1,021,301 of record NZ_JBWKOR010000002.1, on the reverse strand, counting down.
ACGGCTCGCCGGACCGCTTCGACTGGAAGCTCAAGGGCAAGCAAGAGATCTACATTCCCTACAACAACTACAAAGTCGGCAGCCCCGACGTGAAATACGCCCAACTGCTCACCCCCGGCCACCTCAACCCGCAATACACCCGCTACGAGCTGCACCGGGTCTGGGTGGTCGAAGGCACACTCAAACCAGGTGCACGGCATATCTACTCCAAACGCGTGCTGTTCCTCGACGAAGACAGCTGGGGCGCCGCGCTGGTGGATCAATACGACGGGCGAGGGGAGCTGTGGCGCGTGTCGATGGCCTACCTGAAAAACTTCTACGACCTGCCCACCACCTGGAGCGCACTCGACGTCTTCCACGACTTGCAGGCCCGTCGGTACTACGTGCAGAACCTGGATAACGAAGAGGCCTCGACCGTCGACTTCTCGCAACCGGTGCCGGAGGATTCGTATTTCATGCCGTCGGCGTTGCGGCAGCGGGGGACGCGGTGAGTGATTTTACTTAGCTGCCTTTCCTTCCCTCACCTCACTGGGAATTTGGTTGGGTGGTTTTTGGATCAGGCAGGTCAAAACGCTTCATTCAAATCTTGAAGATGGCAATTTCAGGATAAAAAAGAAGGGCAGCTTTTCAGCTGCCCTTCTTTGTACATCGGCTTTCGTGTGCAGGGTTTACACGCGGAAATGGCTAACCATCTGCTGCAACTGCCCACCCAACCGCGCCAGTTCAACGCTGGACTTGGCGGTCTCGTCACTCGCCGCAGCAGTCTGTTCCGACACGTCGCGGACGTTGATGATGCTGCGGCTGATTTCTTCGGCCACGGCGCTTTGCTGTTCGGCGGCTGCGGCGATCTGCTGGTTCATCGACTGGATATTCGACACCGTGCGGGTGATGTTTTCCAGGGACGAGCCGGCCTTGCGGGTCAGGGCGACGCTGCTGTCGGTCAGGGCGCGGCTGTTGTTCATCACGGCGGAAACCTGTTGCGTGCCGTTCTGCAGACCGGCCACCAGGCCTTCGATTTCTTCGGTGGATTTCTGGGTGCGCTGGGCCAGGCCACGGACTTCGTCGGCGACCACGGCAAAACCACGACCGGCTTCACCGGCACGCGCGGCTTCGATGGCGGCGTTGAGGGCCAGCAGGTTGGTCTGTTCGGCCACGGCCTTGATCACGTCCATGACGCTGCCGATCTTGTCGCTTTCCTGTTGCAGCACGCTCATGGCTTCGGTGGAACGCACCACTTCGCTGGCCAGACGCTCGATCTGGGCGATGGCTTCGTTAACCACTTTGTCACCCTCGCGGGCTTCGCCGTCAGCGGCGGCTGCGGCTTGCGAGGCTTCTTCGGCGTTGCGCGCGACTTCCTGCACGGTGGCAGTCATCTCGTGCATGGCGGTGGCGACCTGATCGGTCTCGATCTTCTGGCTGTTGACGCCGGCGCTGGTTTGCTCGGTGACGGCCGACAGCTCTTCGGCGGCGCTGGCGATCTGGGTCACGCCGTCGCGGATGCCGCTGATCAGGTCGCGCAGGGTCACGCCCATGCGCGCGATGCCTTGTTGCAGCACGCCGAGTTCGTCGCGGCGGGTGACGATCACGTTGTGGCTCAGGTCGCCGCTGGCGATGCGCTCCACCACGGCCATGGTTTCCTGCAACGGACGGGTGATCTGACGGGTGATGATGAAGGCAGCGATGACGCCCACCAGCAACGCCAGCAGGGTACTGATCAGTTGCAGGGTGCGGGCCTGAGCGCTTTCCATGTCACGACGGTCGAGCTGGATCTGATACATCTGCTCGCTCAGGGTCACGATGGTGGCGCCCTGATCGGTCATTTCCTTGCGTGCCTGCACCGCATCGGTGTTGGCATTCTTGTAAGCCTGCAACGCGCTGCGGTAGTTGGTCAGCGCGGTTTCCAGCTGACGCAGGGTGTCTTGCTGGGTGTCGGCGAAATGCGCGTTCAGTTGCTTGAGGCTGGCAATGGCCACGTCCAGCTGACCGACGGCTTTCTGCTCGGTTTCGGCGTTGGTGGTGGCGGTGTAACCGCGCACTTCGTAGCGCGCCAGGATGAAGGCTTCCTTGGCGGCGGTAATGGCCTGGAACTGCTCGAAACGCTGTTCACTCATGGCCATCTGCTGGACGCGGGTGCTGATCGATTCGATCAGGTCGTACGCGGTCTCGGCATTGACGCTCATGGTGTCGCGCGCCGTGTTACCGGTGCGGTAGGCGTTGCGCATTTTGTTCAGGGACGTCTGGTATTCGGCGATGGTCGCCGCCTGCGCCTTGAGCAACTTGACGTTTTCCGGGCTCTTGAATTTGCCGATCAGCGCTTGCTGTTGCGCAGCGAAACCGTCGAGGGTGGTCTGCACGTTCTGCGCGGCGGTTTCGTCGCCGTTGGTCAGCATGTATTGCAGGCGCACCACGCGCAGCTTGGTCAGGCCAGAGTTGAGCTGGGTGATGTCGCTCATCCAGTTGCTGCGGTCAATCAGGCCGCCCAGGCTGGTCCAGCCCGTCAGGGCCAGAATGCAGGTCAGGGCCAGGACGAGACCGAATCCCAGCCCCAGTTTGAGGTTCACGCTGATGTTGCCGAACCAGCTATTCATCACAATTCCTCCAGAAACGTTGTGCTTCTTGATCGTCGGTTAGGCTGGAAGATTGTTGTTTTTTTGAGCCAGCAAGGGTGTTAGCAGGACTGTATCGGCCGCAAATCCTGGAGCTGAAAGGATTTTGTCCGACGGAATTTGTAACAAAGGATCCCAAGACTTTTTTCACATGACTTTCACTGGCTGCCCACGGGGGCGTCTGTACCTTCGCCGCATCAAATGACAGTGATATAGGCTGGCGAGGCGAATTTTTGTGGAATTGAGACTGAGTCTGTTCGGCGTCAAACGCTCGATCGATCTGAGTGGTTTGGCCCGCTTTCGAAACGCCGGGGTTGTTCTGGCCGTGTCGGCACTGGTAATTCCGCTGACCCTGTGGCTGCTCGCCCCGGCGGCGGTGCCTGACCTCGCCCACGGCAATGTGGCCGGCGCACAGGCGTTGGCGACCGGTTGGGCCAAGGGCGACATGATCGTGCTGGTGCGCCATGTCGAACGCTGCGATCACTCCCCGGCGCCGTGCCTGAGCGGCAATGACGGCATCACCGATCGTTCGCGCAGTGTCGCGGTCGCCGTCGGTGCGCAATTCGAGCGCCTGGGCCTGAACAATGCCGATATCTATAACAGCCCGATGACCCGCACCGTGCAGACCGCCGGTTACATGTTCAACCGGGCGACGACCGGTGAGGACTGGTTAATCAGCTGCAAGGGCCGCATGTTGCAGGACGCGCTGGCGCACAAGGTCCCGGGGCGTAACCTGATCCTGGTCACCCACAGCGAATGCATGGCGCAGCTGGAAAAAGACCTCAAGGTGCCGGCCTCGACCCTCGGTTATGGTTCTTCGCTGTTCGTTTCCGCTGCCAGCCTGGCGGCTCCAAAGATGCTCGGCTTCATCGAGGCCTCTGACTGGCGTACGGTGACCACCCGATGACTTCTCGCTTTTACGCTTACAACTTCGGCATCCCGCTGTTTTGTGCGGCGGTGGTGTTCCTGATGTTCGACATGACGAACATCGACATCGCCTTCAGCAACCTGCTGTTCGATCCGCTGACGAATACCTTCCCGCTCGACAAGATTCACTTCTTTGAAAAGCTGACCCACAAGTGGGCTCGCATCATTCCGAACTGGACCGCTGAAATCGCCCTGATCGGCGCGATGCTGTCGGTGGTCTGGCCGTTGGTCAATCCGCAGAAGCGCCCGGGCCTAGCCGGGTTTCTGGAGCGCAGCAAAGTGGCTCCGGTGCTGCGTTTTACCGCTGACCATCGCCGGGATTTTCTGTTTGTGGTGGTGGCCTTCGCGGTGTGTACCGGGGTGATTCACTTCCTCAAGGCCCACACCAGCGTTTACTGCCCGATCGAGACGACGCTGTACGGCGGCAAAATGGCTCACATCGAGTGGTACAGCAATTTCCAGCTGTTCCATGAAGCCGGTGACGGTCGTTGCTGGCCGGGTGGGCATGCGTCCGGCGGGTTCACCATGCTGGCGCTGTATTTTGTCGCGCGTCGTTATCAGTGGCGCTTCTCCAGCGCCTTGTTGTGGGGATCGCTGTTGCTCGGTTTCGTCTACGGCACCACACGCGTCCTGCAAGGCTGGCACTACATGTCCCACACGTTCTGGGCCGGGATCTTCGTCTGGCTGGCCTGTTTGCTGACGGCTCTGGCGTTTTATGGGCGGGCGCGTCTGGAGTTGCCGGTGTTGAGCAAGCGTGAGCGACAGGTGTTCAGTACACAGCCTGAGGTTTCTCTCTGAAGCGTCGTCACTGAAATGAAAAACCCGCCATCATCGGCGGGTTTTTCGTTTGTGCGTCACGGCATTAATAGCCTACGAAGTAGTACGCCTGGCGCCCGACCATCATGGTCTTGAGGACTTTCAGCGGGGCGGCGGGCTCGCTGTCCCCTGACATCACCGCGATGTTAGAAGGCGAGGCGCTGAGGAAATCCTTCAATTGCGCATCGGTATCCAGCCCCTTGAGGACGCTCTGGGTGTAGAACACGCTGGCGCCGCCGACCCGTTCGTTGGCCTGGAACAGCGCGACCTGATGGCCGCTGGCTTGCAGCGACTGGATGTGTTCGGTCAGTGGCAGGAACGACAATTCCTTGTCCGCGTTGGGCAGGGCCCATTGCGCGGCGCCGAGATAGCTGGCGATCACAACCGTCAGTAAGCCGGCCGCGATTGTCTGACGATGACGTGCGATCCGTCCGACAAACCCGCTGTTACGGTCCTTCAGCCTCTCGAACAGTACGGCTGCATATTCCGCCGCGATCACCGCCGCCGCTGGCGTCATCGACATCAGGTACACCGTGCGTTTACTCGACGCCAGGGTCAGCATGATGAACTGCGCAACGATCCACAGGCTGAAAAACAGCAGGTAACGATTGGCCTTCAATTGTTTACGGAAGTGCCACAGCCCCAGATACACCAGAATGTTCCAGGGCAGGAACGCTTCGGGCAGTTTGGCGATGTAGTAGTAAAACGGCTCATAGTGCCCGGCTTCGACGAAGGATCCGCTGAAACGCCCGACGCTGTTGGTCAGCAAGACTTCTCTGACTGCCTGGACGCCGCCATGCTGATAGAGCACCGCGAGCCAGATCAGCAGCGGAATCAGCCCGAGCGCTGTCAGCAAACCGGGACGCAACCACTCGGTCAGTTTGAAGCGCTTGTCCATCAGGTTGTCGGCCAGCAGATAAGCGAATATCACCACCCCCGGCATCGCCAGTCCGAGTACACCTTTACTCAACGTGGCGATGGCAATTCCGACGGCAAACAGCAGCGAATTGCCTATCGTCGATGCTCGTTGCGCTTGGAAGAACGCCAGCAGCGCCATGGTTACGCCGAGTGCGAGCAACGCATCCTCGCCGACCCCGCGCACGTTGCTCCAGTAACTGGCCATGGTCGCCAGCAGAATGCCCGCTGTCCACGCGATCGCTTTCGGCCGTTCGAAGCGCCGCAACATGCCGTACAGGATCATCACGCTGAGCAGGCCGGCCACCGCCGACGCCAGCCGCACCGCCCACGGAGAAACACCGAACACGCGCATGGCGCCGGCGTCCAGCCACAGACTCAGCGGCGGTTTTTCCAGAAACGGTTCGCCGAACAGACGGGGCGTCACCCAGTCATCGTCCAGGTGCATCTCCATGGCGATGCCGGCGACGCGGGCCTCGGTGGAGCCTTGCAATTGATGGTTACCCAGCGCGAAGAAAAACAGCAGGGCGGCAAGCAGGAACAGTGAAGTGGCGGCACGCGACGACATAGGTTTCAGATAACCGGAAGGGGCGAGAGGCGTGAGCATACTTCGCCAATGCTTAACAAATTGTGAAACTCACGCAAGACGCCGCGACCAGCGCTGATCCGGTGCTTCGAATGCCGGATTGACCAGCGCCGTCAGCACATGATCCTGCCAGCGCCCGGCAATGTTCAGGTAAGCCTTGGCATAACCCTCGCGCTCGAAACCCAGCCGTTCCAGCAACCGTGCACTGCGTTCGTTGCCGGGAATGTAGTTGGCCATGATCCGGTGCAGGTTCTGGGCCTCGAACATGTAGGCGATGGCGGATTCCAGCGCTTCCTGCATCAGACCCTGGCCCTGATGGGCTGCATCGATGTGATAACCCAGATAACACGCCTGGAACGCACCACGAATGATCCCGCTGAAATTGCACGCGCCGATCATCTGCTGGCCATCCGGAGTCAGCAGCGCGAGGTGCACGGCCAGCCCGGCATCGAAAGCGCTGGCCTGCACTTCAAGGCGTCGGCGAATCTGTTCGGTGGAGAAATAATCGGTGGTACGAATCGGTGACCACGGGGCGAGATGGCGCAGGTTGCGTTGATAGAAATCGCTTTCCAGAGGCGCCTGATCCGGGTCGAGTACCGCGAGCGTCAGGCGTTGGCAGGGCAGGGTCAACAGCGGCATCGGACGCTCCGGGTCTCGGGATTGATCAACAGAATTGCGCGGTAGGCAGGAAAATACAAATCGCGGGTGGTTTGACTCGTTCTATAAATTTGCGGCGTTCGCTGCACAGTCAGGTATTGGCTTGTCGTGCGCGAAGGCGTTTTCAGGGAGGATGCGATGGAGTTTGCGTTAATGGCGGGGGGCGAGTCACTGCGTGTCAGATCCCCGGATCCGACGTTGAACCTTGCGTTTCAGCGAGCGCTGAACGTCAGTTACCCGGAGCATTCGGAGTTTTTGTCCTGGGCCCGTGCGCATACCACCGAGGAGCAGGCGCTGGAGTTCTTGCACAAGGCTCGTGATGAGTTTGACAGCGAAACCGGTGAGCGCAGGTTTTTCATCGTTGCTGCCGACGGGGCGGCGATCATCGGTTGTATTGGCTTGAAACCGCGGGGGCGTCATCGTTACGTCGTTGGTTATTGGGCCAACACTGAACACTCGGGAAAGGGTTATCTGCGTGCCGCGCTGACTCAAGTGCTGGGCCGATTTCCCGATGCCACGTTTTACCTGACTACGTCTTCCGCCAACCTGCGCAGTCAGCACCTGGCAGTAGCGGCTGGCTTCGCGTTGATCAGGGTTCATCCTCAGGCCCGGCATTCGGAGCAACACGGCGTTCAGGACACGTATGTGTATCGCTTCGCCGCCAAATCCGGGGCAAAAAAAAGCCCGCAGGAGAGCGGGCGAACCGTAGTTTCTTGAATGAGCGAGCGGACTTTACAGGTTTGATGGTGAAGGGGCTGTGAAGAAAAATTCATCTCGCTGCACCTTCGCTCACGACGCTAGCTCTGCTGATTTCGGCTCTTTCAAGAGGGTCAGTGGCAGAGGACTGGCTTCGAATCGGCCGCCTGCTGCAATGGATCTAGCTTGCTCAAGGCGCTGCTGACCAGCATCTCCGCCAACCCCGCCAATTGGTGCATCGCGACAATCCGCGCACGTTGCACCTCATCCGGTCGATGGACGAGATCATGCGCCATCATATTGAGCGCCGCGAGATTCTGGCTGGCGTGGGTCAACAGCGTGATCAGGTCGACGTCGGGACGCACGCTCAAGATCTGATCGACCGGGAGGAGCCGGGAGTTGCGCCTGCGGGAAACAGTAATGGGGTGATCGGAAGTCGAGATCGTTTTGGACTCGGCAACCGGGGAATTTTCGGATGGATCGGGGGTGTCTTTTTTCATGACCGGGCTCCATGTGAGGGGTGATCCTTGCGCTTCGGCGAGTCAGTGCCGTTCACCTGTGTGTAGCGAATATGGAGGGTAACCGGGTGGGGCGGGGGGGGGCTAGTTCATGGAAGTCGACGCGTGTTGAGGGAAATGTCCTAGGGTATCGGCGTGTTGAACTAGCGGCACAGTCGGTCATCAGCCTGCGCTGCACTTGCCTGAGTTTTTTCACCACGATCAGATGCGCCTCGGCGGCTGCTCTCTAGGCTAAGTAGGTAAACTTGAAAAATCGCTTCGCTTCAGGATGCCGAAACTAGGGTTCAGCTTTCAGCTTTACGACAGTTACGGCTCAGGCTAAGGTGATGTCATAAGGATATTATCCTCCAGCATTTGGCCACGGAAGGTTCTTGGTTGCACATAATACGCCCACTCACTCCGAGTTTGTGGCACCCCCGAAACGTACGCCTGGCAAGGTGCTGTCATTGATCCAACTGGATTGGTCATTGGCGCATCACTGCTGGCAATGCGGCCTTGCTGAAAATCAAAAATGCTTAATTGAAGGCGGAAGGTATGGATTTTTCGACGTTGTTGCACCTATGGGGTGCAGCAAGCTCTGAGCAGCTGATCGCACCCACAATGGTTGTTGGTCTCGTTTCCATTCTTTGCGCTTGGTATTTTGTTCGTTACTTCTGCAGGTCATTCAAGCTTAGTGCCCAGCTGAAACGTTTGACTGTTAGCTTGCGGAACGTGAAAACTCTCGCTCCACCTCTCCGGCGCGCTGAGCTGGAGCGTCTGCTCAGTGGCAGCAGACTGGATCATTCCTGGCGCGAGTATGCTGAAACGCTACACGATCAGTTCGAGCTCAAGGAGGGTGAACAGGTACTCGTCCGATCGCGAGCCACCGCCGGTGCTGCACACTTCTTCTCACCGCAAAGTGTGGTTGATACCCCGCTGGGGACCGAATTCTACAAACACCTGCCTGGTATCCTGACCGGTATCGGGATTGTCGGAACTTTCTTCGGCTTGATGCTAGGTCTTCAGCACTTTGACCCGAGCACGCCTGAGCAGGTTAACGCCAGCGTCGATAAGCTGTTGAAAGATGTGCTGTTCGCTTTCATCGGCTCTTTCATTTCAATCATGGCCTCTATCGCCGTCACTCTTACTGAAAAGTGGCGCTTGGGGCACTGCTACAAGCTGCTTGAGGCATTCAATGAAACAATCGACGGGCTTTTTGACAGTGGTGTCGGTGAGGAATACCTGGCCGAGCTGGTGCGATCAAGCGCTGAAAGCTCGGTACAAACCCGTCAGTTGAAGGACAGCCTGGTTACCGATCTGCGGGAAATGTTGCAGAACCTCGTTGATACTCAGGTCCGTGAAAGCCTCAAATTGGCAGATACCTTGTCGACGACGTACCGTGACTCTGGGCAGCTGTTGGCCGATCAGGTGAGCGGCGCAATCGAGAACAGCCTCAAGTCGCCGCTTGAAGCTATCGCGGGGGCGGTGCAAGCCGCCAGTGGCGATCAGTCCGGGCAGGTACAGAACCTGCTTCAGGATGTACTGGTTGCTTTCATGAACAAGCTTGAAGGTACGTTCGGCCAACAGTTCAATGGCCTGCACGAGTTGATGGGCCAGTCGGTTACTGCCATGCAATCGATGCAGCAAGGTTTCTCGACGCTGATTCAGGATATGCGGTCGGCTAGCGAATCATCGAATCAAAGTAGTGCGACCATGATTGCCCAGCTTCTGTCCGACATGCAGGCCGGACAAAACTCCATGCAAGCGGGAATGAACGAAATGCTCGCCAATCTTCAGGCTTCGGTTGCCCGTATCGGCAACGAAGGGGAAGGGGCTGGCGCTCGAATGGCTGATCAATTGGAGAAGCTGTTCGCTCAAAGCGAGGCTCGCCAACAGGCAATGGCTGAGAATCTCCAGGCTTTTGTCGAGTCGATCAAACAGAGCATCGGCCAAGGCCAACAGGAAACCATGGCCAAGATTGCGGGCTCCGTTGAGGTGCTGGGTGAGCAGCTCTCGGCAGTCTTCAAGCAACTGGAGCATGGTCAGCAGCAGATGGATCAATCCACCCGTGCCGCACAGGCTGATCTGCACCAAGGTACCCGCGACCTGGTTGGTGGCCTCGATGAGCAGGTCAAGGCGTTGCTGCAAACAGTTTCCGAGCAACAGAAATCGGCCCAGGACACCGTCAATGCGTTGAGTGCCCAGACAGAGCAGCATCTGCATAGTATGCAGATGGGGGCGGACAAGATGCGGGCGGCGGCTGAACGGTTTGAAACTGCTGGACAAAGCGTTGCGCGAGCCAGTGAGTCGACTGCGGGACTGATGGGGACAGTTCAGGGCGCAGGGGCTGAACTTGCACAGGCGTCGCGTGAGCTGAATACCGTTGTCGCGGACTACCGGAACAATCGTGAAGCGTTAGCGAAAACGCTCGCGGTCATCGAAGGGGTGGTTGCCAGTGCCGAAGGGGAAGCCAGCGGTCGCAGCCAATATCTCCAGGACCTGAAGGTTCAGAGCGAGCGGATGCAGGCACTTAACCGTGAAGTGTATGAATACCTCGAAAACATCAGTGGTGTGCTGGGTAACGGCTTCAAGGAGTTTGGTGATGGCATGGATCGGGTATTGAGACAAACCCTGGGAAGTCTTGATACCGAGCTCGATAAAGCAGTCAAGAGCCTTGCTGGCGGAGTGGAAGGGGTCAAGGAAAGTCTAGAAGACTTCGGCGACATCATGGAACGCATCAAGCGGTAACGGAGGCTAGTCGATGTTTGGTAAACAAATGCCTTCGGCTGCCCGTTCAAAAGACGAGGGAGAGAAGCCTTTCTGGATCTCTTTCGCTGATTTGATGACCGCAATGATGATTCTGTTTCTCGTGGTCATGGTGGCGGCGTTGAGTTCTGTGACGCAGCGTATCAACCAGGCGGAACAGGGGGAGAAGCAGCGTAGCAAGGACATCAGTCAGATTTGCGAGCACCTCAGCCTCAAGGCGAAGACTGCCAGCAAGACCATCGTCGTAGACTGCAAGGACAACCGGATCAGCTTCGGTGATGCTGGCCGCTTTGGGCATAACCAGTATGCGCTGAGCAACGATGGACAATCGGCGCTTCAGGAGGTCGTGCCGATGATTCTGGACGCGGCTAACAGTGAAGAGGGGCGTAAGTGGTTCAAACAGGTTGTGATCGAGGGATCGACCGACACTGACGGTTCCTACCTTTACAACTTGCACCTTTCTTTGCAGCGTTCGGAGTGGGTGATGTGCAGCCTTCTCGATAGTCGCAGCCCGCTCCAGGTCGGTTTGTCGCCTGAGCACCAACAGCAGATCAGATCGATGTTTCTGGCGGGTGGAGTGTCCTTCAACAATGCCAAGGACACCAAGGAAGAAAGCCGGCGAGTGGAATTGCGTATGCAGTTCTTTGGCTTAAAGGAGAAGGAAGGCAATCTCAAGCCAGATGTGCCGGTCTTCTCTAACACTGATCTGGAAAAATGTCAGTTGGCGATGAATCGATGACCAGCTCAATCGCGAGGCTTTCCGCCGCAATTAGCCACAGTCTGTCAGCACATCGCACGGGGCAGGCTCCTGAACTGTTGGAGCGATTCCCCCGTCTGGCAGCTGCTGGAGTCGATCTTTACGAGCGATTCGAGCGCGCTGAAAAGGCTTTGCCGCCACCCGAAGAAAAGCGTCGTGCTGCGATACGCAAGTTTCGCGATGTACTGCCACTCAACGCCTCGGAATGGCGCTTGGTGTTCGCCGGCCTTTCAGACAAGAGTGAGCGAGTCGGGCCGATACTGGACGATGAGCAGCTTTACGCCCGGGTGCACGAAGAAGTCCATCAGCGTATTGAAAGGCGAAGGCTGAACCGCCGGGATTGGCTGGCGCTGTGTTTCAGCTACTTTGGGTATGACGCCGCTACGCCTGCTCAGAACGCCAATTGGTGTCTGTTGCGCGAAGACGTTCAGCTAGGTTTCGAATGCGTCAGGGACCAGCAGAAGCGCGAGAAGGAGTGGGTGCAGATCGTTCAGCAACATCAGGAGCTTTTCTCCGAGCAGGCAGGTGCCAAGCTGGGTGACCAGATGTTCAAGGGCGAGATCAGCGACCTTTCGGCATTGCAGACGATTGCGCAGATCCCTGACAACAGTTGGCTATGGCGCAAGATCTTCAGCGTACTGATTTCTCGAATTTTCATGCTGGATGATGCCGAGTTTTCTGAGCGCTTGGCCGACCTGGTCGACATTGGCCGGCAGCACTCACGGTACATGAACGACATTCTGAGTGCATGCCTGTCGCGTTACCACTTGGCAGCTTATCGAGAGAAGCCATCGTCGCTGCTCAAACAGCTCGCGCTCGACAATTGGGGCAGCCCACAGATCCGCTCGAGGCAAAATAGCTGGCTGCAGTATGTTGAAAAAGATGTCTGTGCGATGGTCGTGGCGTGGTTTGCGAAGGAGGACCTGGAGCACTTCTTCAATCTGCTCAAAGGCGAAGCAGAGGTCGATCAATCACGTCTGCATTATTGGCTACGTTTTGCCAATCAGATGAATTATACCCGGATTGTCATGGGGTCGGATGCCTGGCATGACAGCGGACGAGACTTCGTCCACTTCCGAGAGAAGAACAAAGGGCGCCTTAGCCGGCTGGTAGGCGGTCCCGGTCACAACAACGCCGTCATCATGCAGATCGGGAACTACTTTTTTGTGGAGTTCTCCGGCACGGGTAATGCCTGCTATGTGTATGAAGCAGACAAGTCGCCTTTCAATCCAGACAAGTTACAACTCGAATTGGCGAGTGAGCTGAAGCAGCCTAACCGTGCACTGGATCGAATGCGGCATTCGCCTGCACCTAGCCGCCCGAATCGCATAGAGGGCTGGCTCAGCAAATTCGATTATGCCCTAGAGCAATTAGGTATCCGTGTGCAGAGCCAGACCGCAGCAGCAGGTTCAGCCAAACCATTGCCTTTAGAAGAACAAGTCCGTGACGCCCTGAAGTCGGTCAAACACAAGGTCTATGATCAGCGCGAGCGCGGCGGAGCAATTCAGGTCCAGCTTGATGACCATGACCTGGCCGCCGTAACTGCGCTGCAACGCCTGGGCTTCAGGCCCGTCAATAACCAGCCACTACGGTTCTGGAGGCAGTAATGCTCAAGCGTTTCCTCAAAGGCATTGGCCTGCAGCCGAATTCGGCGGTAGAAAATTTTGAGCCGGATTTTTCCATTGAGGAGCAGGGCATCTGTTATCCCCTAAGCCTGGCGGAGAGCACGGAATCCTGGTCGTTGGCGAGTTATCTTGATCAGCTGGAAGAAGAGGAGTTCGTCTCCCAACTGAGTGATCGCTGGCTGCTGACATGGGATGAGCTCTACCGGCTGCTGGATGAGCCAGAGCACGTAACAAGCCTGCCGCTACTGGGATTGCCGCCACAGACAGCCCTCATCCCTCAATTGAGCAGTCAGGGCAGCCTTGCCTCTGATGATTTCAAAGTCTCTATCAATGGCTGGCGAGATCCGCAGTCCAATGCCAATGTGCAGGTGCAGCGAACGGGGGCCATCGTTCAGTATCAGGGAAACACGGAGATTCTGCCTGAGGCTTCCTGGAAGCTGACCGGTGCAGTACGACAGCTTTACCTGGCACAGCAAATTGAGCCAGGTGAGGTGACCAACCAGATCGGCTGGGCCAGCATCAGGAAGCTGGCGCGCAAGGCTGGCGCTGGCATGGATGGCTTTCTGGACAAGACCGTCGTCATCAAACCCGAAAAGCTTCGACTTAACCCGCGAAAGTCGACCCTGGGCGACACACCGGTTATCGAGCTGCAACCAAGCTTCGAAGGCCAGCCGGACAACTGGCTTGAGAGTTTTGATGGTGCCAAGCAGGTTCAGGACCGATATCGGGTAACTGGTGATGATGGATCGCTGACCCACGTCCTGATTGAGCCTGAAGTCAAATCAATATTGGACTACGTGCGCTCGTTGCCCGGACGTCGGGTCGCTGGCGACAATGCCCTTTCATTCGTCCGTAACCCCTACAGCACACTCGGTGAAAGTGCCGCGCACGTGCTGGATGCCGAGACATATGAAGACGAGCTCGCCGAGGCTGGTATTTTCTTTCACCGCTTTCATCTGGAGCCCGAGCTTGATGAAGCAGGGCAGCGCATCGAGCAGGTAAAACTCACGCTCGAACCGATCTCGCCAACCCCGCAAGCCCCCATCGAGGTTGAGTTCAAAGCCGCCCATGAGCTCGCGCCGCTTGTTCATCAGCTGCAACTGAAGCTGGCCGCGGGCATGCCTGCTGGCTTCTGGCAGGGCTATGAACTCGAACTCAGCGATTTTGATTTGCGCCAGTTGGCAGGCATCAATGACCTGCTTAAACGTTGGCAAAACGAAGCCGCCGGTATTGAGTTTGACTCGGTCCTAGATCTGTCTCTCTACGGCGACCGTGTAACTGGCATTGGAGAAGCGGAAAGAATTACTTCGCCTTTCCTGGTCAAAGAGGCGACCGAGAACTGGTTGCCGAAGGATGTAGCGGCGCTTGGCATCGATGCAGACATCCTTGGGCGTTGGGATCCTTCTGACCGCACTCAATTTGAAGCGTTTGAGCAGAGGCTGGACGAAGCTCAAGCGGCCGGTGATGAAACGGTCTTTTTGCCAGAGTCCGAGACGCCACTCTCGATTGCCGCTGCCGAGCAACTGTTTGATGCTTGGTCGAAGAAGATCGCACCTGTCGAGAACGGTCAGGGCGAGCAACTGGAAAAAGTTGGGCGCGCCGTACTGCAAATCGGCCACAACATTGATGAGCCGACCTACGTTCAAGTGCGTCAAGCAGTGTTACGCGCCGCTTTGGATGCAACGCCAGAGTTGCCTGTCTTGCTCAAGCCTGAGGTTGTCCTGCGCGAGCATCAGCTTCAAGGCGTGGCGTGGTTGCAGCATTTGTTCCGCTTGTCCCCCACGGACGTGTCGGGTTGCTTGCTCGCTGATGACATGGGACTTGGGAAAACGATCCAACTGCTCACCTTTCTGGTCTGGTACCTGGAGCAGTACCCACAGGATCAGCCAACACTGATCGTCGCTCCGGTCTCATTGCTCGATAACTGGGAGCGTGAGCTTCACCGGTTCTTCTTTGCTGACGCGCTGCCTGTGTTGAAGCTGTATGGCCCAGCCTTGAGTGCAGTGAAGTTCAAGAAAGAAGAAATCCCTGCGGACTTGAAAACCAAAGGCATCAAGAATCTGTTGCGCCCAGGTTGGATGGGCGATGCCAGAATCGTTTTGACGACTTACGAGACACTGCGTGACCAGGAGTTTTCCCTGGCGCGCCAGCAATGGTCCATCGTCGTGTGTGACGAAGCTCAGAAGCTGAAGAACCCTGCTGCACTGGTGACTCAGGCGATCAAAGCCATCCCGGCACGGTTTCGAGTGGCGTGCACCGGTACACCTGTCGAGAACACCCTGATCGATCTCTGGTGTCTGTTCGATTTCATTCAGCCAGGTTTTCTGGGGGGGTTAAATCAGTTCGGTCGTGAATATCAGCGCCCAATCGAAGCCGCGTTGGAGCGTGACACGATTGCCTTGGAGCGCCTGCGTGGGCTTATCGATCCGCAGACTTTGCGCCGAACCAAGCAAGATATTGCCAAGGACCTGCCGGCCAAAATCGAAGACGTAGCATGTCGTTCACTTGGCATGCATGCTTTGCAACGCAATCTGTACCTGTCCGAAATATCGGCATACAGCCAGAAGCAGCAGATCGAAGAACAGCTCGATCAAAAGACCTCCGGCATGCTTGGGTTGCTGCACAAGCTCAAGCTGATTTGTGCCCATCCTTACAGCGTTCAGCCAGATACGCGGTTGCGTGACAACTCGCCGAAGCTGCAGTGGTTGATGCAGACGCTCGAGTCCATCAAAAGAGCCGGCAACGGCGATAAGGTCATCGTCTTTACCGAATTGCGAGATATTCAGCGGGAGTTGCAGCACGCGATTCAGCAGCATTTTGGCTTTCGGACGACCGTGATCAATGGTGATACCAGTACCAGCAGTCAAAGCGCTAATAGCCGGCAGAGGCTGATCGACCAATTTCAGGAGCTGCCAGGTTTCGCCGTCATCATCCTGTCCACTATCGCCGTCGGGTTCGGGGTGAATGTGCAGGCCGCCAACCACGTCATTCACTTCACGCGTTGCTGGAACCCGGCAAAGGAAGATCAGGCGACCGATCGGGCCTTTCGGATTGGGCAGCAGAAGGATGTGTATGTGTACTACCCAACGGTTCGCGATGCGGCGATGCCGACATTTGAGGCGACGCTGGATGAGTTACTGAGTAAGCGACGAGCGTTGGCGCGAGATATGTTGAGTGGTGCTTCGGAGCTTCAGGCTTCGGACTTTGAGGCTGTGCTGAAAGCGCAGTGATGTCCGATTTGCCAAGTATCACCGCTCGTCGATATGTCAATTATGGGTACAGATGCACTCCTCTCCGAACGTGCTAATCCGCAAGAGCCTGCGAGCTAGGGCGGGCGCGCCAGTGGTAATTGAGTGGATTGTTTACCTGTTCGCACATCCAGTGTTGGCACTGGGCGCTCCGCGGCTTAATGTGCGCGGCATTCAGGGCGCCCATGAGTTCCAAGCCGTAACATTAGGTCGGCCCGCAAAGTTAAACTCCCCTTTTTGCCTGTACTCCAAGGAATCTTTGAGTGAACACGGAAAACCATTCCCAGACGGCCGCTTTTCTCTGGTCGATTGCCGACCTGCTGCGCGGTGACTTCAAGCAGTCCCAGTACGGTCGTATCATCCTGCCGTTCACTCTGTTACGGCGGATGGAGTGCGTGCTGGAGCCCACCAAGGAAACGGTGATCAGTGTGTCATGTGAGCAGGAAGGCCGGCCTGATCTGGTGCGCGAACGACTGTTGCTTCGGGCTGCCGGGCAGCAGTTCTTCAATACCTCCAAGCTGACTTTGGGTACGCTGTCCGACACTCAGACTGCCGATGATGTGATGAGCTATGTGCAGTCCTTCAGCAAGGACGCACGCGAGATCTTTGAGCACTTCCACTTTGAAGACTTCGTGCAACAGCTCTCTTCGGCGGACTTGCTGTATCAGGTGGTCCAGCGATTTGCAGCGACAGATCTAAGCCCTGAGCGCATCAGCAACTTTGGCATGGGCATCATCTTCGAAGAGCTGATCCGCAAGTTTGCCGAAAGCTCCAACGAAACCGCAGGGGAGCACTTTACTCCGCGCGATATCGTGCACCTGACGACCTCCCTGGTGATCACCGGGCAGGACGAAAAGCTCAAGCCCAACAACATTGTAACCATCTACGACCCAACTGCCGGCACTGGCGGCTTCCTCTCCGAAGGCGACGAATACATCCAGTCGATTAGCGAGAAAGTCACTGTGTCGCTGCATGGCCAAGAGCTCAATCCGGAGTCTTTCGCCATCTGCAAGGCTGACATGCTGATCAAGGGCCAGGACGTGACCAGCATCAAGCTGGGCAATACCCTTTCCTACGACCAATTGTCCGGTCCCGAACACCGCTTTGACTTTATGCTCAGCAACCCTCCGTTTGGCGTTGAGTGGAAGAAGGTACAGAAGCAGATCGCCGACGAGCACAGTGAGAAGGGCTTCAACGGCCGCTTCGGGCCGGGCTTGCCGCGTGTGTCCGATGGCTCGCTGCTGTTCCTCCTGCACTTGGTCAGCAAGATGCGTGACCCACGCGACGGTGGCTCGCGCATCGGCATCATCCTCAACGGCTCGCCGATGTTTACCGGCGGGGCGGGTTCGGGTGAGTCGGAGATTCGCCGCTACCTGCTGCAGAACGATCTGGTCGAAGCCATCGTCGCGTTGCCGACCGACATGTTCTACAACACCGGTATCGCCACCTATGTGTGGATACTCAGCAACCACAAGACCGCTGCGCGCCAGGGCAAGGTGCAGTTGATCGACGGCAGCCAGCACTACGCCAAAATGCGCAAGTCGCTGGGCAGCAAACGCCAATACATCACCGAGGATCAAATCAGCGATTTGGTGCGTCTGTATGGCAGCTTCGAGCAAACCGCACAGAGCAAAATCTTCCCCATCGACGCCTTTGGCTACCGCCGCATCACCGTCGAACGCCCGCTGCGCCTGAACTTCCAAACGAGCGCCGAACGCATCGCTAAAGTGCTGGAAGAAAAAGCCCTGCAGAAACTCGACAGCGCTGCTCAGCAGCACCTGCTGGCTGCCCTGCAAGCGATGGACGCCAGCGTGCTGCACCGCAATCGCGAGCAGTTCAGTAAGCTGCTAAAGAAAGCCCTCACCGCGCACAGCGTCAGCCTCAGCACGCCGGAGCTAAAAGCCCTGATGAGCGCCCTGAGCGAGCGCGACCCTGAGGCGGATATCTGCATGACCAAGGGGCAGCCGGAAGCAAACGCTGGCCTGCGCGACAACGAGAATGTGCCGCTGGGCGAATCGGTGTACGACTACTTTCAGCGCGAAGTTATTCCACATGTGCCGGATGCCTGGATCGACGAGAGCAAAACCGATGCGCAGGATAGTGAGGTCGGCATTGTCGGTTTCGAGATTCCCTTTAACCGCCATTTCTATGTGTTTCAACCACCGCGCCCGTTGGCCGAGATCGATAGCGACCTGAAAGCATGCACCGACCGTATCAAGCAGATGATTGAGGGGCTGTCGGCATGACGTTTTCAGCGTATTTGGACTACAGGGATTCTGGGGTCGAGTGGCTAGGGGTTGTACCTGAACATTGGGGTGTTAAACCACTCAGGTATCTCGGTCGCTTTAGAAAGGGGTTGACGATAACAAAGGCAGATTTAACTGATACAGGTATCCCTTGTCTGAACTATGGTGAAGTTCACTCCTTGTATCCTTTCGAGGTGAACCAGGACATGCAGGCTCTAAAATGCGTGCCTGCAGAGTATCTGGAAACAGAGCAATCATCTTGTATTAGCTATGGCGATTTTGTGTTTGCCGATACCTCGGAGGACCTTGATGGCGTCGGCAATTTCACTCATGTGTCAGGCTTGGAGCCTCTTTTTGCGGGCTATCACACGATTATCTATAGCTTGGATTCGGACGTAAGTTCACGGTTTCTTGCCTATTGCCTAGAGTCATATGCATTCAGAACCCAGTTACGTATGGGCGTAAAAGGGGTCAAGGTATTCAGTGTTACTCAGGAAATTCTTCGCGGTGGTATTGCTTGGCTTCCTACAACAGCCGAGCAAACCCAAATTGCTCTCTTCCTCGACCACGAAACCGCGCGCATCGACGCGCTGATAGAAGAGCAGCAGCGCTTGATTGAACTGCTCAAGGAAAAGCGCCAAGCCGTTATCTCCCAAGCCATCACTAAAGGCCTCGACCCAACGGTGCCGAGGAAAGACTCCGGTGTGGAGTGGCTGGGAGAGGTACCGGCACATTGGGAAATCACTCAAATTAAACGTCGGTGTGATCTGATTACTGATGGTGCACATATTTCTCCTGAGACGGAAAGCGGGGTTTATTGCTTTGTCTCCACCAGAGATGTATCAGACGAAGGCATAGACTTTGATGGTTGTCTTCGAACTTCTGCTGCCAGTTATGAGTACCTAGTAAAAACAGGCTGCCAGCCAGCGACCGGTGATGTTCTATTTAGCAAGGATGGGACTATAGGCCGGACTATTGTAGTCGGTGAAAATTCGCCAGATTTTGTCGTTGCGTCTTCACTGATTATTATCAGGCCCAACAGAGAGGAATTACTGGCAACATATCTCGACTTCCTGTGCCAGTCTTGGGTAGTTTCCCAGCAAGTAGACGGTTTTGTGAAAGGCGCGGGCTTGCCTCGCTTGTCAATTCAAAATCTTACAAAGGTTGTTGGCGTTTTCCCTCCACTTGAAGAGCAAGCACTTATTGCTGATTTTCTTCAGTTGCAGTGCGTAGCTGCACGCCAATTGTCTAGCGAAGCATGGCGCACAATGGAGCTCTTAAAAGAACGCCGCTCCGCCCTAATCTCCGCCGCAGTCACCGGCAAAATCGACGTACGCGGCTGGCAGTCACCGGTCAGCGCGCCGTCCCCTGAATTAGCAGAAGAGGCCGTGTAATGGCGGACAGCAAGGAAGCTCAGTTTCAGCAAGACATTATCCACGCCTTGGCAGCCCAAGGCTGGCTAGTCGGCACCGCCAGCGGCTACGACCGGCGCACCGCGCTGTATACCGAAGACGTGCTGGGCTACTTCAAAGACGCTTGGCCTGAGCGTTGGGACAAGTTCGCCAAGGCCAACCCGAACAACCCGGACGATGTGCTGGTACAAAAACTGGTGCGCGAGCTGGAGCAGAGCGGCACCCTGGATGTGCTGCGCCATGGCTTCAAGCTGCCGGCGGTGAAGGTGGAGCTGTGCAGCTTCCAGCCCGACCACGGCATGAACCCGGACACCCTCAAACGCTACCAATGCAACCGCCTGCGCGTGGTGCCGGAGGTGTCCTACTCGCCACATGCGCGTGAGGCTGGCAGCAGTGGGCAAAGCTACAACCCACGGCTGGATCTGGTGCTGTTCGTCAACGGCATCCCCACCGCCACGCTGGAGCTGAAAAGCGACTTCAAGCAGTCGGTGGAAAACGCCAAGCGCCAGTACCGCCAAGACCGCCCGGTCAAAGACCCGCTCACGCGCAAGCCCGAGCCGCTGCTGACCTTCAAGCGCGGCGCGCTGGTGCACTTTGCCGTAGGTCAGAACGAGGTGGCGATGACCACCAAGCTGGCAGGTAAAGACACCTTCTTCCTACCGTTTAATCTCGGCAGCGAGGAAGGCGGCGCGGGCAATCCGATACCTGAGGACGACAGCCAATACTCCACTAGCTACTTATGGCAACGCCTGCTGCAGCCGGATGCTTGGCTAAAAGTGTTGGTTCGCTTTCTGCACTTGGACAAGAAAACCAGTGAAAGCTTCGATGGAACGCTGGTGACCAAGGAGACGATGATCTTCCCGCGTTATCACCAATGGGAAGTGGTCAATAAGCTAATCGATACCACCCGCACCGAAGGGCCGGGCAAGCGCTATTTGATCCAGCACAGCGCCGGCTCGGGCAAGTCCAACTCCATCGCCTGGACGGCGCATCAACTGGCCTCGCTGTACGACGATGCCGGCCAACGGTTGTTCAACTCGGTGATCGTGATTACCGACCGCACCGTGTTGGATAAGCAGCTGCAGGACACCATCTACCAGTTCGAGCATGCCCAAGGCGTGGTCAAGCAGATCAATCGTGAAACCAGCAACCAGAGTAAATCCGAACAACTGGCCGAAGCACTGGCCGAGCAGACGCGCATCATCATCGTCACGATTCAGACGTTCCCGGCGTTGTTCGACGCGCTGGATAAGTACCCCAAGCTCGCCAGCGGGCGCTATGCGGTAATCGCCGACGAGGCGCATTCCTCGCAAACCGGCTCATCGGCCAGCAAGCTGAAGCAGATTCTTGGCAGCGATGCCCTGGAAGGGGAAGAAGTCAGCGCCGAAGAGCTGCTCGACGCCGCCGTGCAGGCGCGTCAACCGAATGAGCGCATCAGCTACTACGCCTTTACCGCCACGCCCAAGGCCAAGACCTTGGAGCTATTCGGGCGCCCGGCCGACCCGACGCTGCCAGCCAGCTCAAGCAATAAGCCGGAGGCGTTTCACCTGTACTCCATGCGCCAAGCTATTGAGGAAGGTTTTATCCTCGACGTGCTGCGCAACTACACCACCTACAGCACCGCCTGGAAGATCGCCCACCCGGATGGCGAAGACGACGAAGTGGACAGCAAAAAGGCGCGCATCAAGCTGGCACGCTGGGTGCGCCTGCACCCGTACAACATTAGCCAAAAGGTCGAAGTGATCGTCGAGCACTTCCGCGCCAATATCCGTGGCCTGCTGGGGGGGCAGGCAAAGGCGATGGTGGTGACTACTAGCCGCCAGGAAGCCGTGCGCTACCAGTTGGCGATGAAGGCTTACGTGCAGCAGATGGGTTACAGCGATGTGCACCCGCTGGTGGCGTTCTCCGGTAGCGTGTTACCGGATGAGGTGATCCCCGAAGAAGTGACGGAAAACAGTAACCTGCTCAACGCTGGCCTCAATGGCCGGGACTTGGCGGACGCCTTCGACACCCAAGACTTCAACGTGATGATCGCCGCTAACAAGTACCAGACCGGCTTCGATCAGCCCAAGCTGTGCGCCATGTACGTGGACAAGAAGCTGCAAGGCGTGGACTGTGTACAAACCTTGTCGCGGCTGAACCGCACTTTCGGTGATAGCAAGCAAACCTTCATCCTCGACTTTTTCAACGAGCCGCAGGACATTCTTGACGCCTTCTTGCCTTACCACACCAAGGCCGAACTGACCGATGTGACTGATCCGCAGATCATTTATGACCTGCAGAAGACGCTGGATGCAGAGGGAATTTATCACTGGCAGGAGGTCGAAGCGTTCGCCATGGCCTTCTTCGACCCCAAGGCGGCGGCCAGCAAGCTCAGCTACTACTGCGCCCCGGCTAGAGAGCGCTTTGCCAAGCGTTATGCTTTCTCGATCGAATCGCGCGAGCAGGCGCTGGATTACAAGCGCACCGCCGAAGCCAACGGCGACAGCGCCGGCCTGAAAAAGGCCGAGCACGCGCTGAAAGAGGCTGGCGAGCAGGTTGATCAGCTCGACCTGTTCCGCAAGAACCTGCAGAGCTTTGTGCGCCTGTACGAGTTCCTCTCCCAGATCGTGCCTTATGAGGACCGCGAGCTAGAGCAGCTGTGTGTGTACGCCAAGCACCTACACCCGCTGCTACGCGTGGATCGTCTGCAACAAGACGACGTGGACGTGGGCGAACTGCAGCTGAGCCACTACCGCCTGAGCAAGCGCGCCGAGCATCAATTGCGGCTGAGCGAAGAACACGGTGAATACACCCTCAAGCCCGGCAGCGATGTAGGCAGCGGTAAGCCCCACGACCCGGAGAAAAAGCTCCTGTCGGAAATCATCGAGGCGCTGAACGATATCTTCGGTGCCGAGGTGGGGGACGACGACCAACTGCAGTTCCTCACCGGTATCGCCCAGCGCATCAGCCGCCAAGAAGACGTGATGGCTCAAGTGAACAACCACTCGGTTGAGCAAGTGATGCACGGTCTTTTCCCCAAGCGCGTCCTCGATACAGTGTTGGATGCCATGACCGACCACGAGAAGCTGTCGCTGGAGGTACTGGATAACGAGACCAAGAGCCGTGCGTTTGCGCTGGTGATTTTGAAGATGCTGAAGACGGTGGCCGGGCTCGATAAGAGCGGCTCGCGCGGCATCTAAGCGGCCAATAATGTTGGGGAGTGATGATGGCAATTCCGGATTTTCAAAGCGTCATGCGACCGGTGCTGGCTACCGTGCAGAACGGTGCATCGCTGTCTCTCAATGAGTTGCGTGAGCGGGTGGCCAACCATTTTCAGTTGACCGAGGACGAGCGTAAGGAGCGGCTGCCCTCCGGCCATCAGACGGTGATCAACAACCGTGTGGGCTGGGCTCGCACCTACTTGAATAAGGCTGGGCTGCTGTGCATTCCCTCCAAGGGCATGGTGCAGATCACTGCGCGTGGCCGGGACGCTTTGGTCAGTGGCCCCGAGCGCATCACTGTGAGCTGGCTGAAGCAGTTTCCCGAGTTCGCGAACTTTCATACCGCCAAGCCGCAAACACCTGACGCACCTGCCGAGTTGGGCATTGAGACTGCCGAAACTACGCCGGACGAGCAGTTGGCCGAGGCGCATCAGGCGCTTGTGCAGTCCCTCGCAGACGAGTTGCTGGCGCAGGTCCGGGCAGCGACACCCAGTTTCTTTGAGCAGTTGGTGGTCGATCTGATGATTGCCATTGGGTACGGCGGTTCGCGCAAGGAAGCTGGTAAGGCGACCCAGGCGACCAACGATGACGGCATCGACGGCATTATCAAGGAGGACAAGCTCGGCCTCGACGTGATCTACCTGCAAGCCAAACGCTGGACCAACACGGTACATCGCCCGGAGATCGACAAGTTCATCGGCGCCCTGACTCGTCAGCGGGCGCGGAAAGGCGTGTTTATCACTACTTCGGATTTTTCCGATGGTGCCCGTTCTGCAGCGCAGGGCCTGGATATCAAAGTAGTGCTGATCGATGGTGTTGAGCTGGCGCGGTTGATGGTAGAGAACAACCTGGGTGTGAGCGTTAAGCAGGTGTACGAAGTGAAGCAGCTGGACAGTGATTACTTCGCGGAAGAGTGAGTCACAATCCAGGTGGCCGGCTCTCCCAAATAGGTATGAACTCGGAGATCACTGTTGTTGTGGCAGTTTTTATCCCTGCCATGGAGAAGGGCTTCCTACGAAACCGCGATTACGGTGCTGACTGCCACGATAAGAGCGACCCTAACAAAATCAGGTGCGCACTGGAAAGGCGACAGCCACAGATGGCCTTCGCGGGCAGACACGCTGTCTAGAGCTGGCATAAAACAGCCAAAACAGCCCAGAAAGGCACAAAAAAGGCACTGTAGCTATTCGCTAAGTGCCTAATTTTTAACGCTTATTTGGTGGAGCCGGGGGGATTTGAACCCCCGTCCGCCAGTACTCCGCTGTCGGTACTACATGCGTAGCCGTGTCTATTAAGTTAACCCTCAGCGACCCGACGGGCAGGGTGCTTTGGGCGAGTTGTGTAAGTTTTAGCCGCTTCGTCCACAACGTACTGCACGGCGATTCTGTTCTATATGACAATCATTTTGGGTTTACAGACATCCCCTGATGATTGCTGGACCCGAAGGTACCAGGAGTGCATGTCAGCTGCAATTAAGCAGCGAGAGCAGCACCGTATTGGTCGTCATTGGCAACTATAAGTAGTTGCAACAGTGGATTTACGACTTCTGTTACCAAGTCGGCATGCACCTAAAGTTTCGCAACCGGCGTCGAATCCTAAACGGCCCCGAGCCTGGTGCTCTGTACATCTCGAAGAGCAGCAAGCCTGTGCAGTGTACGCCAATCGACCGTCAAGGCCAACCCGAAGGTTGGCCGCGGCTTCGATCAATTGTTGGTGCCGGTGGATTTGCGCAGTTCCAGAATGGTTTGCTGGGTTTCTGCAACGCAATCGTCGATCTTGCCCTGGGCCTTGAGCGCCTGTGCCTTCTGCACACTGGCCTCGGCACGCTGACTCAATTCGGGCGACGATGACAGCTGCCCCTTGGCATTGTTGATGGTCTGGATATTGGTATCGCAAAGGCTGGCAGGCTTGTCAGCGGCAAACGAAGCAGACGCCATCATCGAGGCAGTAACGAACAGACCTAACAGTACAGAACGTTTCATATGAATCTCCTTGAACTGAGGATCCAGACTTCGCTGGCCGTCAGGACGGGCAACCGAATGGAGGAAAAGCCCCGTCAGCGGGGCTTGTTCTGTGGACTGTGGTCGCTCGCAAGGGTTCTATTTTTCTTCAGATGATGGTTCCTCGGGGTTTGGCTCGGGTCACTCGATCCACCAGATACACCAGGCCGTGGTAGTCGATGCCTCCATGTTGTGTCAGACCGATCTCGCAGGTGCGGCTGGTGGAAATCCCTTCGCTGCAATGCTGCACCGCGTCCTTGAGAGTGCGCAGCGAGTGGCTGTTCAGCTCCGGCGTGGTGAAGCCCTTGTCACCAGCAAAACCACAGCAATGAATGCCTTCCGGGATCACCACGTTCTTGCTGCACTTGCGCGCCAGATCGATCAGTGCCTGGCTTTCCCCCAGGTGCTGAGTGCTGCACGTCACATGAACGGCAATCGGTGCTTCCTGCGGGATGAACTCCAGCCGATCGATCAGGTGCGTACGGATAAAACGCACAGGGTCATACAGATCAAGGCGAACATTTCCCACATCCTGCACCAGTCGCAATGTGCAGGGGCTGGTGTCGCAATAGATCGGGTCGAGTCCGCCGCGGCTGGCGTGGAGCAAGGCGCCGATCAACTCCTGACGCTTGTGCTCGGCCTGCTCGGCGTAGCCTTTGGAGGCGAACGGCTGGCCGCAGCAGAGGTTGTCCAGATTGTCCGGGAACACCACCTGATAACCGGCCTTTTCCAGCAAGCCACGGGTTTTGTCGTACAGCGACATCTGCTCCTTGTCACCCGCTGCGGGGCCCATCACCCGCGACACGCAGGCCGCCAGATACACCACACGCGGACGTTCGTCCGACACCGTTGTACTGAGGCGAATGGCTTTTTCCGGTTGCGGCATCGCGTTGGTCCACTGCGGCACCTGGCCTTTGGACAAGCGTGTCAGCGTCGCTGAAAGCTTCGCCAGACGCGGCGCTCCCAGCAGCATTCGTGCACCGTTGGCCACGTGCAGGGTGAAGCGCGCTCCTTGCAGGGTGGTGGCGAAATTTCCTTCGATCCAGTTGGCCGTTTTCGTGTGCGTGGCGTGACGGCTGCGCAGCTTTTTCACCAGCTCACCGGTATTGATACCTACAGGGCAACGCTGCGCGCACAAACCGGTCGCGGCGCAGGTGTCGATGCCCTGGTATTCGTAGGCTTTTTCCAGTTCGGTGGTGTCGATCCCGGCGCGTTTTCGCGCCTGAATGTCGCGCCAGATCACGATGCGCTGGCGGGGGCTCAGGGTCAGGCCCTTCGATGGACAAACCGGCTCACAGAAACCGCACTCGATGCACTTATCCACAATCTCATCGGCGGCAGGCAGCGGCTTCAGGTGCTTGAGGTGGATCTGTGGATCTTCGCTGAGCACTACGTCCGGGTTGAGAATGCCTTGGGGGTCGAGCAGGCGCTTGAGCTGCCACATCAATTGATAGGCATCGCTGCCCCATTCCAGTTCGACAAACGGCGCCATGTTGCGCCCGGTGCCGTGTTCGGCCTTCAGCGAACCGCCGAACTCCACGGCCACCAGTTGCGCCACGTCGTCCATGAACGCCTGATAGCGTGCGACTTCTTCCGGGCTGTTGAAGCCTTGAGTGAAGACGAAGTGCAGATTGCCTTCCAGTGCGTGTCCGAAAAGGATTGCTTCGTCGTAGTGATGTTTGTCGAACAGCTCGATCAGGCGATTCACGCCGATGGCCAGTTGTTCCACCGGGAAGGTCACGTCTTCGATGATCACCGTGGTGCCGGTCTTGCGCACGGCGCCGACGGCGGGGAAGGTGTCCTTGCGGATCGCCCAGAGGCGGGCGTTCTCGACCGGGTCTTCGGTGAAGTCGACCTGCTTTTCCACCGGGAAATCACCGAGCGACGCCATGATCTGCGCCAGTTGTTCCTGCAACAACGTGGAAGAAGCGGCGCGGGATTCGATCAGCAGAGCGCAGGCATTGTTCGACAGCTGCTGTACGAAATCCGGCATGCCGGGTTTGTCCTGCACCGAGCGCAGACTGCGGCGGTCGAGCAATTCCACGGCGGACACCGGTTGGCTTTTCAGCACGGTGACGGCGTTGCAGCAGGTTTCCACGTCGGGGAAAACGATCAGTGCCGAGGCCTTGTTCGGGTGGTCGATCACTGTGTCGTACGTTACCGCGCTGATGAAGCCGAGTGTGCCTTCGGAGCCGACCAGCAAGTGACTCAAGATATCCACAGGCTCATCGAAATCCACCAGGGCGTTGAGCGACAGGCCGGTGGTATTTTTCAGACGGTATTTGTGGCGGATTCGCGCAGCCAGTTCGGCATTGGCGCGGGTCTCGCGGCCCAGTGTTGCCAGGCGTTCCAGCAATTCACCGTGGCTCGTTCGAAACGCCGCGACACTGGAAGCGTCCTCGGTGTCGAGTCGGGTTCCGTCGGCCAAAACCAGACGAATTCCCGCCAGCGTGTGATAGGTATTTTGTGCAGTGCCGCAGCACATGCCGCTGGCGTTGTTGGCGACGATGCCGCCGATCTTGCAGGCATTGATCGACGCCGGATCGGGGCCTATCTTGCGCCCGAATGGCGCGAGCCATGCGTTAGCCTGGGCGCCGATCACGCCCGGTTGCAGGCGGATCTGCGTGCCTTGCCCTCGGATCTCACGGGCATTCCAGTTATCCCCCAGCACGATCAGCACAGAATCGCTGATCGCCTGGCCGGACAGGCTGGTGCCGGCGGCGCGGAAGGTCACCGGGACCTGATCACGCTGGGCCAGTTTCAGCAGCGCCACCACTTCATCTTCGGATTCGACGCGGATCACCAGTTGCGGAATCAGTCGGTAGAAGCTGGCATCGGTGCCGAATGCCAGAGTCGACAATGGATCATCGAAGCGGCGCTCGGCAGGGATCAGTTGCTGCGCATCACGCAGGAAAGTCGCCGGTAAAGTCATTGGTCCTCCAGGATCAACACCACCAGGTCTTTCGGGCCGTGGGCGCCGTAGGCCAGCACTTGTTCAATATCGGCGGTTTTCGACGGGCCGGACACCAGCAATGCATTGGTCGGCATGCCCTGTGCCCACTCGAACTCCTGTTGCACCTGAAAGAAGTTGTCGCGGATCTGGCTGGCCTTGAGCAGGGCGAAATGCACTGGGGGCACCAGGCTCATCAGCCGTGGCTCTTCGCGGGTCGGCCACAGAATCAGGCTGCCGGTAGCAGCGATGGCGCCGAGGGTGCCGGTGAGGCTGGCCGGGGTGTCGTTGAACAGCTCGGCTTTCCAGTCTTCCATTGGCCGGTCGTAGGATTTCAGAGTCGGCAGATCAGGATTGTTCGCCCAGTGCTGTGTGATGCGCTGCCCGTGAGGCGTAGTCGGTGCGATCAGCAGGCTCGGCAACTGGCGGTCGCGCAGCAATTGCGCCAGCAGCGCCGGCCACGCGTCAGCGGACGTCAGGTGGATTTCGGTGTGCACTGCTTCCATCAGTTTGCGCAACTGCGGGATGCGTTGTTCGGCGCTGTAGGTATAAGGCTGGGTCACCAGATCGACATCGAAGTTGTCGGCAATCGGTGTGGTGCCCGTCAGACTGTTCCGTAACTTGCCGAGGATGTTTTGCTTGGCACTCATCGACGGTCTCCTTGTTTGGCCAGGTGCTCGCGAGCCATGTCATGCAGTGAGCGGGCGGCGGGTTTCGGAGCGCTGTGATTCTGCGTCCACGGGCCGACGTTGTTCGGCGTCAGCGCGCGCAGGCGCGTGGCGAAAAACGCAAACAGCCGATACAAAGTCGGCGAGCTGTTGAGCTTCGCCCAGGCGTTCCAGATGAAGCGTTCCTTGCGCGAATACTTGCTGCCTTGGCCGCGCATCACTTGATGTGGAGTGTCCGGAGCTTTGACGTTCTCTTCGCGCAGGCGGCGCAGCAGTGCGGGGATAGGGATTTTTACCGGACACACTTCACCGCAGGCGCCGCACAACGAAGAGGCGCTCGGGTGATCCGGGACTTTCGCCAGGCCGACCATGTGCGGAGTGATGATTTTGCCGATCGGGCCGGGGTAAACCTCGCCGTAGGTATGGCCACCGACACGGGTGTAGACCGGGCAATGATTCATGCAGGCGCCGCAGCGGATGCAGTTCAGGGTCTGGCGCAGTTCGCTGTCGGCGAAGGCCTGGCTGCGGCCGTTGTCGAGCAACACCAGGTGCACTTCCTGCGGGCCGTCGAGTTCGTGTTCCTTGCGCGGGCCGGAGATCATGTTGACGTAGGTGGTGATCGGAATGCCCAGCGCCGAGCGGGTCAGCAACGACAGCAGCGGCACCACGTCGCGCAGGTTTTCCACGACTTTTTCGATGCCGGTAACGGCGATGTGCACCGGTGGCACGGTGGTGGTCATGCGCCCGTTGCCTTCGTTTTCCACCAGCAGCAAGGTGCCGGTTTCGGCCACGGCGAAGTTGACGCCGGAGACGCCGATGTCCGCTTCGAAGAATTTCTGCCGCAGGACCCTGCGACCGATCTGAATGAGTTGGTCAACGTCCTTGGTGTATTCCACGCCAAGTTTGTCGTGGAACAAGGACGCGACCTGACCGGCATTCTTGTGGATTGCCGGCATGATTATGTGAGAAGGCTTCTCGTGGTCGAGCTGGACGATGTACTCCCCCATGTCGGACTCCAGACATTCAATGTCCCGAGCCTCGAGGAAATGGTTCATCTCCATCTCTTCGCTGACCATCGATTTGCCCTTGATCACTTGCCGCGCCTCGTGAGCGCGGATGATCGAAAGGACGATGCCATTGGCCTCGTCCACCGTTTCCGCCCAGTGCACTGTCACACCGTTGCGGGTCAGGTTCTGTTCCAGTTGCTCGAGCAGGTCGGGCAACTTGGAGAGCGCGCGGGCACGGATTGCATTGCCCAGTTCGCGCAGGTGTTCTCTTTCGTGGGCATCGCTGAAAGCCGCGGCCCGCTTGGTCATCAATGAATCCATCGCAGTGCGGAAGTTGTTCCGCAACTGCTGGTCGCCCAAGGCGTTGTGCGCCCTGGTGCGGAAATCTTCTTCTACGGCAACCGTAGGAATAATCGTGGAAGTGCTCATCGGGCACCTCCGGTTCGTTGCCAGAGGAAGCTCGCCAGGTGTTGCCCGCGCAGCGCTTCCTTCTGTTTTTCCAGCGAGCCGTTGATGTTCATCAGGCAGCCGCAGTCGGCACTGAGTACCTGATGCGCACCGGATTCCTTCAACGCCCGGGTCTTGTCAGCCACCATCGCGCCGGAAATGTCTGGCATACGGACGCTGAATGTCCCACCGAAGCCACAGCATTCGCTTTCGTGATCGTGGTTGACCCGTTCCACGTTGCTCAACTGCGCCAACAACTCGCGGCCGTGCAGGTGGGTGTTCATTTCCCGTCGCGCCGAACACGAGGTGTGCAGTGCCACTTTGACCGGCTCGCCGCTGTCCTTGAGCTGCACCTTGCAGACGAACAGCAGGAACTCGGCCAATTCATAGGTGCGGGCCGCGAGGGCCTGAACCTGTTTCAACGTTTCCGGCTCGTCCTTGAACAAGTCGGCGTAATGCTCGCGCAGCATTCCTGCGCAGGAACCCGACGGCACCACCACCGGATAATCGCCGGCAAACAGCGCCAGTTGCGAGCGCGCCACCGTCCGCGCCTGCTCGGTGTAACCCGAGGTGTAGGCCGGTTGTCCGCAGCAGCTCTGCCCTTGCGGGTAGTCGACCCGAATGCCCTCGCGTTCCAGCAAATGGATCGCGTCCATCCCGGCTTCGGGATAAAACAGGTCGACCACGCAGGTGCCGAACAGGTAGACCCGCGACGGTTTCTTGCTCGGGTATTGCCGGGGCTCGGGCAGTGGCGGTGCAACGCGAGTGGCGTTGGGCACAGCGTTGTAAAAAAGCTCGCTCATCAGGCGTGTCTCCGGGTGGGCCCGGTTATCCGTCTGTTGAGGCTGCCGAATATAGAGTGCATTGCTTTCAGCAGCCTTACAGACCGGGTTGTGAATTGCTGACGCCGGAATCACGAACCGACGTCGGTTATTTCCATGTCGCTTGTGGTCTTAATGCACCAGCATGCCGGTGAACCAGTAGGCCTGGGCCAGGGTGATCAGGCCGACAATCGTTGCAAAGAATAGGCTGTGCTTGAGGGTGAAGCGGAACAGATCGGATTCCTTGCCCACCAGCCCGGTCGCGGCGCAGGCCACGGCAATCGACTGTGGCGAAATCATCTTGCCGGTCACGCCGCCGCTGGTATTGGCCGCTACCAGCAAGGTGTCGTTGACCCCGATCTGGTGCGCGGTGGTCGCTTGCAGCGAACTGAACAGCGCGTTGGACGACGTATCGGAACCAGTCAGGAACACGCCCAGCCAACCCAGGAACGGCGAGAAGAACGGGAACGCCGCGCCGGTCGCGGCCAGCACCAGGGCCATGGTCGAAGACATGCCGGAATAGTTGGTGACGAAGGCGAATGCCAGCACCATGCCGATCGACAAAATTGGCCAGCGCAGTTCGTAGAAAGTCTCTTTAAGAGTGGTAAGACCAATTTTGAAATTGATCTTCAGGATGATCATCGAGATCAAAGCCGAGAAGAAAATCGCCGTGCCGGTAGCGGAAATCGGGTCGAGTTTGAACACGGCCGGAATGGCTGTCGGCGTCGCGACGATCGGTGCGGTCTTGATCACCAGTTGATCCAGGTGCGGGATCGCGAAGTTGAACACCCAGGCGTACATCGAGCCGCCAGCGGCGAACATAGCCTTGAACGGTTTGAGCGTCCAGATGGTGACCAGCACGGTGAGGATCAGGAACGGTGACCAGGCCTTGAAGATTTCCCCGAGGCTGTAGGGCGAAGCGATGGTGGTGCGTTTCTGGCCGAAACCGCCGACGCTGGCAGTGACCGCCACGCTCGAGGTGGCGCCGGCGATCTGTGCACCCGCGGTGCGTTTTGGTTGCCAGACTTTTAGGAACAGGGTCAGCGAGATCAGGCTGGCCAGGGCCGAGGTGATGTCCGGCAGTTCCGGGCCGATGAAGTTCGAGGTGAAGTACTGGGTCACGGCAAAGCTCAGGCCGGCAACCAGCGCCGCTGGCCAGGTTTCACGCACGCCGCGCAGGCCGTCCATCATGAACACCAGCCAGAACGGCACGAACAGGGACAGCAGCGGCAGTTGGCGGCCGGTCATGGCGCCAATCTTGAACGCATCGATACCGGTGACCTGCCCGGCGACGATGATCGGAATCCCCAGTGCACCGAACGCGACCGGCGCGGTGTTGGCAATCAGGCACAGGCCAGCGGCGTACAGCGGGTTGAAGCCCAGTCCTACGAGCAGCGCAGCGGTAATCGCCACCGGCGCGCCGAAACCGGCTGCGCCTTCGAGGAAGGCACCGAAGCAGAAACCGATCAGCAGCACCTGCAAGCGCTGGTCATCGGTGATCGACAGCACCGAACTGCGGATGACTTCGAACTGACCGCTCTTAACCGTCAGTTTGTACAGAAACACCGCCGCGACAATGATCCAGGCAATCGGCCACAGACCATAGGCGAAACCATAACCAGCGGCGGCGAGCGCCATGTCGACCGGCATCTGAAACGCAAAGATCGCCACAAGGATCGCCAGGGCCAGCGTGATGCTGCCGGCGACATGACCTTTGAGGCGGAACACCGCCAGGGCGAGGAAGAAGAACACGATGGGGATGACGGCCGCGAGTGCGGACACGCCGAGACTGCCGAGCGGGCTGTAGAGCTGTTGCCAGGTTTGCATATGGGGTGGCCCCTAATTGTTGTTGGTCAGGCACTGTCAGCGTTCTTGGTTAATTGGTAAGACCAATTTACAATCGCTGTTGGCTAGGGTAAAAGCCTTGATGTCGGTGTGTCAATTTGCCGCCCTAAAACTTTTGTCGAATGACCGGTGCAGGCTCGATCTGATCCGGTCCGGGGCGTTTCATCTGGCAGGTGTCGGCAAGGCGCCGATAGGCCAGAATAGAGAGCCCGGCGAGTGGTCGGGATCGTGGAGAATTGAGTGATGGGGTTTGATCAGATACGTCAGCGCCGTTTGTCTGACGATATTGTCGAGCGGCTTGAGGGGATGATCCTCGAGGGGACATTGAAGTCCGGCGAGCGCCTGCCGGCCGAGCGCACATTGGCCGAGCAGTTCGGTGTGTCCCGGCCTTCGTTGCGCGAGGCAATCCAGAAGCTGGCGGCCAAGGGGCTGCTGGTCAGCAAGCAGGGCGGCGGCAATTACGTGGTGGAAAGCCTGGG
Organism: Pseudomonas sp. GW821-FHT09E04; assembly: GCF_059416185.1. Lineage (NCBI taxonomy): Bacteria > Pseudomonadati > Pseudomonadota > Gammaproteobacteria > Pseudomonadales > Pseudomonadaceae > Pseudomonas > Pseudomonas sp. GW821-FHT09E04. Next base: position 988,127 of record NZ_JBWKOR010000002.1, on the reverse strand, counting down.
CTCGACCTTCAGCGACCCATTGCTGCAACTGCTGGAAAGTAATCCCGAGGCCCAGCGCGATCTGCTGGAATTTCGCCACACGCTGGAGGCATCGTGTGCCTATTACGCGGCATTGCGCGCCACCGATGTGGATCGCGAGCGGCTGACCGCGGCGTTCGAAGAACTACAGGATTGCTACTCGCGCCATGACGAAGTGAGTCGGGCGGAGGAGGGGGCGGCGGACGCGAAATTTCATCTGGCAATCGCCGAGGCCAGTCATAACGCGGTGTTGCTGCACACCATTCGCGGACTGTTCGACCTGCTCAAGCGCAATGTGGTGACCAATATCGGCGGCATGTACAAGCAGCGCACGGAAACCCGCGACATGCTGATCACTCAGCACCGGGAACTGTACCAGGCGATTATCGAAGGACGTGCAGAGCAGGCGCGAGAGGTTTCCAGCCGACACATTCTGTATGTACAGGAAGTGCTGGAAGAGGTGCGCCAGGAAGTTCAGCGCGTGGCTCGGGCCGAGCGGCGCAAAGGGATGTAGGTTCAGGCATGACCATTCCCGCGCTGAGCGCGGGAATGGTCATTCAGGCAGAAGAATCAGTCTTCCTTGCCCTTGTTGCGCACCGCACGCTGCAACTCGCGACCGGCATCGCGTTCGCGCTCGGTATCACGCTTGTCGTATTCCTTCTTGCCCTTGCCCAGAGCGATCTCGCACTTGACCATGTGCTTGCTCCAGTACCAGGACAGGCATACGCAGGCGTAACCCTTCTGCTGCACGGCGGCGGCCAGCTTCTCCAGCTCGCGCCGGTTGAGCAGCAGCTTCCGGGTGCGGACCGGGTCAGCGATGACGTGGGTGCTGGCGGTCATCAGTGGCGTGATGTGGCTGCCAAGCAGCCAGGCTTCGCCATCCTTGAGCAGGACGTAACTGTCGACCAGTTGCAGCTTGCTTGCCCGCAGACTTTTTACTTCCCAGCCGGCCAGGACCAGACCAGCCTCGAACTTGTGCTCGATGAAGTAATCGTGTCGCGCCTTTTTGTTCTGCGCGATGGTCCCTGTTGGGTGTTTCTTCTGTTTAGCCATAGGGGCGGCATTATATGGAGATAAACGGCTGTCGGCTACGGTGATGCTGCGTGCTTGAGCAGGTTGAGTGAATCCCGGACAATGCGGCCTCTTTTTCTAACGCTTGGGCGTGATAAACGATGTCGACAGACAAGGTTTCTGTCCACGGCAGTTGGGCTAGCCGCTGGGTTTTCATATTCGCCGCGACCGGTTCGGCCGTGGGATTGGGCAGCATCTGGAAGTTCCCCTACATGGTCGGGGTCTACGGTGGCGGCGCCTTTGTGCTGATGTTTCTGGCCTGCATCGCGCTGATCGGCATTCCGGTGATGCTCGCGGAAACCCTGATCGGCCGGCGTGCGCGGCTGAGTCCGGCCAACGCCCTCAAGGTGCTGGCGATCGAAGCCGGGCATTCGGGCAAGTGGTCGTGGGGCGCGTTCGCCGGGATGATCACGGCGTTGCTGATCCTGTCTTTCTACAGTGTGGTCGGCGGCTGGTCGCTGGATTACATCATTGATATGGGGCGCGGGGATTTCCAGGGGGCGACGGCCGATCAGGTCGGTGCCTATTTCGGCAATGTCATCGCCGACCCTTGGCGTATCACGCTGTGGCACACGGTTTTCATGCTGCTGTCTGCGGTGGTGATCGCCAAAGGCGTGGTCGCCGGGCTTGAACGCAGCCTGCGGATCATGATGCCGCTGTTGTTTGTGATGGTCCTCGTCCTGCTGGGCTATAGCATGACCACCGGGCACTTCATGGAGGGCGTGCATTTCATGTTCGACTTCCACCCGGAGAAAGTCCTCGATGGCTTGCTGCCGGCCATGGGGCACGCGTTCTTCTCCCTGAGCGTGGGCGTGGGCTCGATCATGATCTACGGCGCCTACATGACGAAGGAAGCCTCGCTGTCAGGCACCGTTGTGGGTGTGGCGCTGCTCGATACCTTCGTTTCGCTGGTGGCCGGTCTGGCCTTGTTTCCGATTGTGTTCGCTGGCGGTTTGAACCCGAGCGAAGGCCCGGGGTTGATGTTCGTCAGCCTGCCATTTGCTTTCGGTAATGTGCTTTTCGGCCAGTTGATGGGCGTGGTGTTCTTCGTTCTGGTAGCCATTGCTGCCTGGAGTTCGGCAATTTCCCTGCTGGAGCCGATGGTCGCCTATCTGGTCGAGCGGACTAAAATCAGTCGTGCCTGGGTGACATTCTGGTTGGCGTTCATCTGCTGGTTTGTCGGTCTGGGTACGGTGTTTTCCTTCAATATCTGGAAGGAAGCGAAATTTTTCGTGAACGAAGGCGGAATGTTCCATCTCTACCAATGGGGTGCCGCAGGCGGTCTGGACTTCTTTGGTGTGATCGACTTCTTCACCTCACGGATCATGCTGCCGCTCGGCGGGCTGTGCTTTGTACTGTTTGCCGGATGGGTGATGGGGCGTGACGCGGTGCGCGACGAATTGTCGATTCGCAGCCCGGCGCTGTTCACCTTGTCTCTGTTCTTGATGCGCTATGTGGCGCCCATCGGCATTCTTGTAGTGTTTGCCACCCAGCTCTGGAAGTGACGCTTACATGACGACACATATTCAACGATCAGCGCTGCTGCCTTACCCGGCGCAATTTCTCTATGACCTGGTCAATGACGTGGCGCGTTATCCGGAGTTCCTGCCGTGGTGCTCGTCAGCAGAGGTCCTGGAAAGCTCGCCTGAACACATGCGCGCCAGCGTCGGTGTGGCCAAGGGCGGCCTCAGTCAGCACTTCGTTACACGCAATACCCTGGTGCCGGGACAATCGATCGAAATGAATCTCGAGGAAGGTCCGTTCAATCAATTGCACGGTGTCTGGGTGTTCAAGGCGTTGAACGAGAAAGCCTGCAAGATCAGCCTCGATCTGTCCTTCGATTATGCCGGCCCGTTGGTGCGCGCCACGCTCGGGCCGCTGTTCAATCAGGCTGCCAACACGCTGGTGGATGCATTCTGCCAGCGCGCCAAGCAGATGCATGGTTGAGCCGGTGATCGAAATAGAAGTGGTGTACGCGGCGGTTGATCGTCAGGTGTTGCGCACGATCAGCGTGGCAGAGGGGGCGACGGTGCGTGCTGCACTGTTGGCCAGCGGCATTGATGGCGACTTTCCTGAGCTGGATCTGGCCGGTTGTCCGGTCGGGATTTTCGGCAAAGTGGTTGCCGATCCGGATGTGCGGGTTGTTCAGGCGGGGGATCGCCTCGAAATCTACCGACCACTGCTGGCCGATCCGAAAGAGGTGCGCCGATTGCGGGCCGCCAAGGCTGCCGAGGCTAAAGCCAGAAATCAGTGATGCGCCAAGCTGCAGGCAATAAAAAACCCGGAATTTCCGGGTTTTTTATTGCGTCGCAAATTATTGCGGCGAGGTGTCCAGCGGCTCTGGTGTCGGAACCGGAACGGTTTCCACACCATCGACGTCCTTCTGGATCTGATCCAGCAAGGAACCTGGCTTGACCGGTTTTTCCGGTTTTGGCTTCTCGGCGTTTTCAGCAGGAGCGGTCACGTTAGTGCCACTTTCCTTGCCGAGAATGGCTTCGTCACGGCTCACGCCCGGCATGAAGTCACCGGACAGGCTGACAAGGCGGTCGTTAGAGTCGAAAATGACACTCATGCGTTCCTGCTGGCGTTCACCGCCACCAGGTTGCAGGCTGTACAGATAATCCCAGCGATTGGCATGGAACGTGTCGACAAGCAGAGGGTTGCCCATGATAAACCGTACTTGCGGCCGGGTCATTCCCGGGCGTAACTGGTCTATCATGTCCTGCGTGACGACATTGCCCTGCTGGATGTCGATTTTGTAAACCCCGGGGAATGAACAACCGGCGAGTGCGAGCAGTCCCACAAAGGTGAAACTGGTTAGCAAGAGCTTGGTGTTTTGCATCGGTGGGCGACTTCCACTATCTTGGCTGGGACAACGTAAACGCCGATCATACCCGCATTAAGAGAAGCTGCGAAGCAGCATCGCGAGAAAGCTGACCATGGTTGAAAATAGCGAACTACGCAAAGCCGGCCTCAAAGTGACCCTGCCACGGGTCAAGATCCTGCAAATGCTCGACTCTACCGAGCAGCGTCACATGAGTGCCGAGGACGTCTACAAGGCGTTGATGGAAGCTGGCGAGGACGTCGGTCTGGCCACGGTTTACCGTGTTCTGACCCAGTTCGAAGCGGCTGGCCTCGTGGTCCGTCATAACTTCGATGGCGGTCACGCGGTATTCGAATTGGCCGACGGTGGCCACCACGACCATATGGTCAACGTGGAAACCGGTGAGGTTGTCGAATTCGTCAGCATCGAAATCGAAAAGCTCCAGAAGGCAATTGCCGAAGAGCACGGTGTCGAGTTGGTAGATCACAACCTGGTGCTGTACGTCCGCAAGAAAAAGTAAGCATGTCGCGCGAATTTCAGGTTCGCGAAACGAACGAAGGCGACCCAAGGGTCGCCTTCGTGCTTTCTGTCGTGCTTAAACCTTTGCGGTAACGACCATCTTCTTGGCGTGCGCCAGAGACTCTTTGGTCAGATCAATGCCGCCGAGCATCCTCGCGACTTCTTCTATACGGTCATTTTTGCTCAGCTTCGAGACGGCGGTGTGCGTCGCCTGCTCGCCTCGCACCTTGTGCACGAATAAATGCTGATGACCCTGGGCGGCCACTTGCGGCAAGTGCGTAACGGTCAGTACTTGTCCGCGTTCGCCCAGGCGCCGCAATAGCTGGCCGACAATCTCGGCCGTCGGACCACCGATGCCCACGTCCACTTCGTCGAATACCAGGGTCGGCACGCGCGAGGTCTGGGCGGTGATGACCTGAATCGCCAGGCTGATCCGCGAGAGTTCGCCGCCGGATGCCACTTTAGCCAAGGCCTTCAAGGGTTGGCCGGGGTTGGCGCTGACCAGCAGTTCGACTTGTTCGAGGCCGTTGGGCAGGAGTTCGCCGCTGGCGTTGGGACGCAGCTCTATGGTGAAGCGTCCGCCAGGCATGCCGAGGCGTTGAATCTCCTGCTCGACTGCGCTGGCCAGACTGCCTGCAGCCTGATGGCGCAGATCACTCAGTTCGCGGGCCTTTTCCTGGTAGTGGCGGGCATACGAGGCCAGCTCTTCGCCCAGGCGCTCGATGGATTCGTCGTTGGCGTTGAGGGTTTCGATTTCATCCAGCAGCTTTTGCTGCATCTCGGCGACTTCGGTCGGCTGGATCCGGTGCTTGCGTGCCAGGGTGTAAATGGCGTCCAGACGCTCTTCCAGATACTGCAGGCGCGCCGGATCGGCGTCGAAGTTGTCGAGGAAGCGGTTGAGTTCGCCGACGGCCTCTTCGACCTGGATCTGCGCGCTGGTCAGCAAGCTGCTGGCTTCGCCCAGAGCGCCGATCGAGTTGTTCACGCTCGACAGGCGATTGAGGCTGGCGGTCAGTGCATTCAGCACATTGCCGGAGTCACTTTCACTGCACTGCTCGACCACTTGCCGGCAGATGCCCAGCAGGGTTTCGGCGTTGGTCAGGTTCTTGTGTTCCTGCTCCAGATCTTCCAGTTCGTTCTCGCCGAGACCGAGGTTCTCCAGTTCTTCGAGCTGATAGCTGAGCAGTTGATGACGGGCGCGCTGTTCGTCACCGGAGTTGGACAGGCGCTCCAGCTCCAGGCGGGTCTGGCGCCAGCGCTGGGCGGCCAGTTGTACCTGGCGGGCCAGATCGGTGGCGCCGGCGTATTCGTCGAGCAGGCGACGGTGGGTATCCGTCTTGAGCAGGGATTGGTGTTCGTGCTGGCTGTGGATGTCGATCAGCAGCTCGCCGAGGGCCTTGAGGTCGCCGAGCGGGCAGGGCGTGCCGTTGATATAGCCACGGGAGCGGCCTTCCGAGGTGATGACCCGGCGAAGGATGCACGGGCCGTCGATTTCCAGGTCGCGCTCGGCCAGCCAGGCGCTGGCTTCGGGAATGTCGGCCAGGTCGAAGGTCGCCAGGATATCGGCCTTGTCGGCGCCCGGGCGAACCACGCCGCTGTCGGCGCGATCGCCAAGGGTCAGGCCCAGCGCGTCGAGCATGATCGACTTGCCGGCGCCGGTTTCCCCGGTAATCACGCTCATCCCGCGATCGAGTTCGAGATCGAGATGTTCAACGATGGCGTAGTTGTGTACGGACAGGTGCACCAGCATAAAGGCCGCTCCCAGGCTTCAGGTCTGGTTATTTATACAGTGTTTTGTTTCAGGCTGACAATGCCCTCGCTTGGCTCGATGGCGATGATCCGATCAAATGCTTATCGCGCCCGGGAATGACAATGCAGCACTTTTTTGTAGGGTTAATCATTGTCAGCCCTTGAAGCCTGATTTTGCGGCCCCATATACCGGGGCAGAAGCGCGAATCGAACTCGCGGACGATATTGAAAGGAGAATTCTATGGCTGACGAACAGACAGTAGATACGCAAAATCCAGAAGCCAATCAGGCGCCCGAGACTTCGGGTGATGACCTGGCGACCCGTGTACAAGTGCTCGAAGAGCAATTGGCCGCCGCGCAGGATCAATCGCTGCGCGTAGCTGCCGATCTGCAGAACGTCCGCCGCCGTGCCGAGCAGGATGTCGAAAAGGCGCACAAGTTTGCGCTGGAAAAATTCGCCGGCGACCTGCTGCCGATCGTCGACAGCCTGGAGCGCGGCCTCGAGCTGTCGAACCCGGATGACGAGAGCATCCGTCCGATGCGCGAAGGCATCGAGCTGACCCTGAAAATGTTTCACGACACCCTCGCGCGCTATCAGCTTGTAGCTGTCAGCCCGCAGGAAGGCGAGCCGTTCAACGCCGTGGAACATCAGGCAATGGCCATGCAGGAAAGTGCTGACCTGGAACCGAACAGTGTTCTGAAGGTGTTCCAGAAGGGCTACCAGCTCAACGGTCGCCTGCTGCGTCCGGCGATGGTCGTGGTCAGCAAGGCGCCAGCACCCGTTTCGCCTTCGATTGACGAGAAGGCTTGAAATTAGCCGCAAGGCCCCCATTTAGAAGTCAAGCGTTTAAGTGCTACCGCAGTTGGCCACAACCGCTGCGGCAACCAAATCCAAAGTTTCGGGAGAGTTAACATGGGCAAAATTATCGGTATCGACCTGGGGACTACCAACTCCTGCGTCTCCATTCTTGAAAACGGCCAGGCCAAAGTTATCGAGAACGCCGAAGGCGCGCGTACCACGCCTTCGATCATCGCTTACGCCAACGATGGCGAAATCCTGGTCGGCCAGTCCGCCAAGCGTCAGGCAGTGACCAACCCGCACAACACCCTGTACGCGGTAAAGCGTCTGATCGGTCGTCGCTTCGAAGAAGAAGTCGTACAGAAAGACATTCAGATGGTCCCTTACAAGATCGCCAAGGCTGACAACGGCGACGCGTGGGTTGAAGTGAACGGCCAGAAAATGGCGCCGCCACAAATCTCGGCTGAAATTCTGAAGAAGATGAAGAAGACCGCCGAAGACTACCTCGGCGAAGCTGTGACTGAAGCGGTGATCACCGTTCCGGCCTACTTCAACGACAGCCAGCGCCAGGCGACCAAAGACGCCGGCCGCATCGCCGGTCTGGACGTAAAACGTATCATCAACGAACCAACCGCAGCCGCTCTGGCTTACGGCATGGACAAGGCCAAGGGCGATCACACCGTGATCGTTTACGACCTGGGTGGCGGTACTTTCGACGTATCCGTGATCGAGATCGCTGAAGTTGACGGCGAGCACCAGTTCGAAGTGTTGGCCACCAACGGTGACACTTTCCTGGGCGGTGAAGACTTCGACATTCGTCTGATCGACTACCTCGTTGACGAATTCAAGAAAGAAAGCGGCATGAACCTCAAGGGTGACCCGCTGGCCATGCAGCGCCTGAAAGAAGCCGCTGAAAAAGCCAAGATCGAGCTGTCGTCCGCTCAGTCGACCGACGTGAACCTGCCGTACATCACTGCAGACGCCACCGGTCCTAAGCACCTGAACGTGAAAATCTCGCGTGCCAAGCTCGAAGCACTGGTTGAAGACCTGGTTCAGCGCACCATCGAGCCTTGCCGCATCGCCATGAAAGACGCCGGTATCGACGTTGGCGCGATCAACGACGTGATCCTGGTCGGCGGTCAGACTCGTATGCCGCTGGTACAGAAGCTGGTGACCGATTTCTTCGGTAAAGAAGCTCGTAAAGACGTCAACCCGGACGAAGCCGTTGCCATGGGTGCTGCGATCCAGGGCGCCGTTCTGGCCGGTGACGTGAAAGACGTTCTGCTGCTCGACGTCAGCCCGCTGACCCTGGGTATCGAAACCATGGGTGGCGTGATGACTGCGCTGATCGAGAAAAACACCACGATTCCTACCAAGAAATCGCAAGTGTTCTCGACTGCCGACGACAACCAGGGCGCCGTGACCATTCACGTGCTGCAAGGCGAGCGCAAGCAAGCCGCACAGAACAAGTCTCTGGGCAAGTTCGACCTGGCCGAGATTCCACCAGCGCCACGCGGTGTGCCACAGATCGAAGTGACCTTCGACATCGACGCCAACGGCATCCTGCACGTCGGCGCGAAAGACAAGGCGACCGGCAAAGAGCAGAAGATCACCATCAAGGCCAACTCCGGTCTGTCGGATGAAGAAATCCAGAAGATGGTCCGCGACGCCGAGCTGAACGCTGAGGAAGACCGCAAGTTCGAAGAGCTGGCCGGTGCCCGTAACCAGGGTGACGCGCTGGTTCACTCGACTCGCAAAATGGTCACCGACGCTGGCGACAAAGTGACTGCAGAAGAGAAAACTGCAATCGAAGCGGCCGTGGTTGCCCTGGAAGCTGCTGTCAAAGGCGACGACAAGGCTGCCATCGAAGCGAAGATCGAAGAGCTGTCGAAAGTCTCCGCGCCGGTTGCCCAGAAGATGTACGCCGAACAGGCTCAGCCTGCTGAAGGCGCGGCACCGCACGCAGAGAAAGCTGAAAAGGCTGACGATGTTGTCGATGCCGAGTTCGAAGAAGTCAAAGACCACAAGTAAGTTGTTGGTCGGCCGGTTGACTGCCTTTGGGCACTGACTGGTAGGATGTCGCCGCGCGGGAGCTTGCTCCCGCGTTGGCGTATCTGGAATACGCGAATTTTTACAGCATGCGACAAGCTTCGTGTGTTGGTGGCATGGCCGGAAATGCTCCTGCTTTTCGAGCTGAAAGTGCCGCATGAATCAAAGACCAGGATCGTTGAATTGACGTGAGTTGGGTCCGGGCCTGTATTGGGGCTCAACGAGTTTGGCGAAGCTCAGGAGGGGTTTGCCGAACGTCCTTAAGAGTGCAAAGACTTATGGCAAAGCGTGACTATTACGAAGTGTTGGGTGTTGAGCGCGGCTCAAGCGAAGCAGACCTGAAAAAGGCCTATCGCCGTCTGGCGATGAAGCATCACCCGGACCGTAATCCCGATGACAAAGCGTCGGAAGAACTGTTCAAAGAGGCCAACGAGGCCTACGAGGTATTGTCCGATTCCAGCAAGCGTGCGGCGTACGATCAGTACGGCCATGCCGGCGTCGACCCGAGCATGGGCGGCGGCGGTGCAGGCTTTGGCGGTCAGAACTTCTCTGACATCTTCGGCGATGTCTTCAGTGACTTCTTCGGTGGCGGTCGCGGCGGCTCCCGTGGCGGCGCCCAGCGCGGTAGCGATTTGCGCTACACCCTGGAGCTGAACCTGGAAGAAGCGGTGCGCGGTACAACCGTGAATATCCGCGTTCCGACACTGGTCAACTGCAAGCCGTGCGATGGTTCGGGCGCCAAGAAGGGTTCGTCGCCATCGACGTGCCCGACTTGCGGCGGCATCGGCCAGGTGCGCATGCAGCAGGGTTTCTTCTCCGTACAGCAGACCTGCCCGCGCTGCCATGGCCAGGGCAAGATCATTTCCGACCCGTGCGACTCCTGCCACGGTGACGGTCGCGTCGAAGAGTACAAAACCCTCTCTGTCAAAGTGCCAGCCGGTGTTGATACCGGTGATCGCATTCGCCTGTCCGGCGAAGGCGAGGCGGGCACCCAGGGTGGCCCGACCGGCGACCTGTACGTGGTGATCAACGTGCGCGAGCACGCGATCTTCCAGCGTGACGGCAAGCACCTGTTCTGCGAAGTGCCGATCAGCTTTGTCGATGCGGCGCTGGGTGGCGAGCTGGAAATCCCGACCCTCGACGGTCGCGTCAAACTGAAGATCCCTGAGGGGACTCAGACCGGCAAGCAATTCCGCGTGCGTGGCAAAGGTGTGGCGCCGGTGCGTGGTGGCGGTGCAGGTGATCTGATGTGCCGTGTGGCGGTCGAGACCCCGGTCAACCTGAATCGTCGTCAGCGTGAGTTGCTCGAAGAATTCCGCAGCTCCCTGGCGGACGACAACAGCCACTCGCCGAAAACCACCGGTTGGTTCGATGGCGTGAAGCGCTTCTTCGGCGATCTGTAAGGAGTCGGCATGCGACGTATAGCTGTGATGGGCGCTGCTGGGCGCATGGGCAAGATTCTGGTCGAGGCCGTGCAGCAGCGCGCGCCGCTGACCGGTTTGACGGCCGCCATTGTTCGCCCGGGCAGTACGCTGATCGGGGTGGATGCCGGTGAGCTGGCTTCGCTTGGGCGAATCGGCGTACCGCTGTCCGGGAATCTGGAGTCGGTCGCGGAAGAGTTCGACGTGTTGATCGACTTCACCCTGCCGGAAGTCATGCTGAAAAACCTGGCGTTCTGCCGCAAGGCCGGTAAAGCCATGGTGATCGGCACCACCGGTCTGGATGCTGCCCAGAAGCAGCTGCTGGCCGAAGCGGGCAAGGATGTTCCGATCGTGTTCGCCGCCAACTTCAGCGTTGGCGTCAACCTGTCGCTGAAATTGCTCGACATGGCGGCTCGCGTGCTGGGTGATGACGCGGACATCGAAATCATCGAGGCTCATCACCGTCACAAGATCGATGCGCCATCGGGCACCGCCCTGCGCATGGGCGAGGTGATCGCCAATGCGCTGGATCGTGATCTGCAGAAGGTTGCGGTCTATGGTCGTGAAGGTCATACCGGTGTGCGTGAGCGTGAAACCATCGGTTTCGCCACCGTGCGCGGCGGTGATGTCGTGGGCGATCACACGGTGCTGTTCGCCTGTGAAGGCGAGCGTCTGGAGATCACCCACAAGGCTTCGAGCCGCATGACGTTCGCCAAGGGTGCCGTGCGTGCGGCGCTGTGGCTGGATGCTCGCGAGCCCGGTCTTTATGATATGCAGGACGTGCTCGACTTGCGTTGAGCCTTGCTTGAACCCGGCGCAAACGCCCTGTTTGTGCCGGTTTTACTCCGCCCGGCGACGCCCTGTCGCATTCTCCGGCCTTTTAGGCTCATTGGCGGTAGACCAAAAATCCCTTTTTCTGTAAGCTACAGCTTTAGTGTGTCCACTAAAAGCGCGCAGAATAATTCAGTGAAGAAGCGGGGTGACGTGTCCATACGTCACTCCGCTTTTTTACAACCTGCGATTGCCCTTTCATGCGTTATTTACGGGAGGTCTTCTTGACTAAGCCAGCCATACTCGCCCTTGCTGATGGCAGCATTTTTCGCGGCGAAGCCATTGGAGCCGACGGTCAGACCGTTGGTGAGGTGGTGTTCAACACCGCAATGACCGGCTATCAGGAAATCCTTACCGATCCTTCCTACGCCCAACAGATCGTTACCCTGACTTACCCGCACATCGGCAACACCGGCACCACGCCGGAAGACGCCGAGTCCGACCGCGTCTGGTCCGCTGGCCTGGTCATCCGTGACCTGCCGCTGGTAGCGAGCAACTGGCGTAACACGATGTCCCTGTCCGACTACCTGAAAGCCAACAATGTTGTGGCGATCGCTGGTATCGACACCCGTCGCCTGACTCGCATCCTGCGTGAAAAAGGCGCACAGAACGGCTGCATCATGGCCGGCGACAACATCTCCGAAGCCGCTGCCATTGCCGCCGCGCAAGGCTTCCCGGGCCTGAAGGGCATGGACCTGGCGAAAGTCGTCAGCACCAAGACCCAATACGAATGGCGCTCCACTGTCTGGGATCTGAAAACCGACAGTCACGCGACCATCGAAGCCTCCGAGTTGCCTTACCACGTGGTTGCCTACGACTACGGCGTCAAGGTCAACATCCTGCGCATGCTGGTCGAGCGCGGCTGCCGCGTCACCGTGGTGCCGGCGCAAACCCCGGCTGCCGACGTACTGGCCCTGAAGCCGGACGGCGTGTTCCTGTCCAACGGCCCTGGTGACCCGGAGCCTTGCGACTACGCGATCAAGGCAATCAAGGAAGTGCTGGAAACCGAAATTCCGGTCTTCGGCATCTGCCTCGGCCACCAGCTGCTGGCTCTGGCCTCCGGCGCCAAGACCCTGAAAATGGGCCACGGCCACCACGGTGCCAACCACCCGGTACAGGATCTGGACACTGGCGTCGTGATGATCACCAGCCAGAACCACGGTTTTGCGGTTGACGAAGCGACCCTGCCAGCCAACGTTCGCGCGATCCACAAATCGCTGTTCGACGGCACCCTGCAAGGCATCGAGCGCACCGACAAGAGCGCGTTCAGCTTCCAGGGTCACCCTGAAGCGAGCCCGGGCCCGAACGATGTGGCGCCACTGTTTGACCGCTTCATCAACGAGATGGCCAAGCGACGCTAAGCGTTCGCCTTGAGACTGTAGCGAGAAGCCCCTCGAGGGCGGCCCCGAAACCGGCGGCCCCCTCGGGACTTCAGAAATCGATCAAGACGGCTTGCCGACTGACCTGCGGATTTGAGTGACAAACCCATGCCAAAACGTACAGACATTAAAAGCATCCTGATTCTCGGCGCTGGCCCGATCGTTATCGGCCAGGCCTGCGAATTCGACTACTCCGGCGCCCAGGCTTGCAAAGCCCTGCGCGAAGAGGGTTACCGCGTCATCCTGGTGAACTCCAACCCGGCCACCATCATGACCGACCCGGACATGGCCGACGCCACCTACATCGAGCCGATCAAGTGGCAGACTGTTGCCAAGATCATCGAAAAAGAGCGTCCGGATGCGGTGCTGCCAACCATGGGCGGCCAGACCGCTCTGAACTGCGCCCTGGACCTGGAGCGCGAAGGCGTTCTGGAGAAGTTCGGCGTAGAGATGATCGGCGCCAACGCCGACACCATCGACAAGGCTGAAGACCGTTCGCGTTTCGACAAGGCGATGAAGTCCATCGGCCTGGAATGCCCGCGTTCCGGTATCGCCCACAGCATGGAAGAAGCCAACGCGGTGCTCGAGCGCCTGGGCTTCCCGTGCATCATCCGTCCGTCCTTCACCATGGGCGGCACCGGTGGCGGTATCGCTTACAACCGTGAAGAGTTCGAAGAAATCTGCGCCCGTGGTCTGGACTTGTCGCCGACCAAGGAACTGCTGATCGACGAATCGCTGATCGGCTGGAAAGAATATGAAATGGAAGTTGTCCGCGACAAAAAGGACAACTGCATCATCGTCTGCTCGATCGAAAACTTCGACCCGATGGGCGTGCACACCGGTGACTCGATCACCGTGGCTCCAGCTCAGACTCTGACCGACAAGGAATATCAGATCCTGCGTAACGCCTCGTTGGCGGTACTGCGCGAGATCGGCGTCGAAACCGGCGGTTCCAACGTTCAGTTCGGTATCTGCCCGGACACCGGCCGCATGGTCGTGATCGAAATGAACCCGCGTGTATCGCGTTCGTCGGCTCTGGCTTCGAAAGCCACCGGTTTCCCGATCGCCAAGGTCGCGGCCAAACTGGCAGTCGGCTACACCCTCGACGAGCTGTCGAACGACATCACCGGCGGCAAGACCCCGGCGTCCTTCGAGCCGTCCATTGACTACGTCGTGACCAAGCTGCCGCGCTTCGCTTTCGAGAAGTTCGCCAACGCTGACGCTCGCCTGACCACTCAAATGAAGTCGGTAGGCGAAGTCATGGCCATCGGCCGTACCTTCCAGGAATCCCTGCAGAAAGCCCTGCGCGGTCTGGAAGTGGGCGTTTGCGGTCTGGACGAGAAAGTCGACCTGAGCAATCCGGAAAGCATGAGCGTGCTCAAGCGCGAGCTGACCGTGCCGGGCGCCGAGCGTATCTGGTACGTGGCGGACGCTTTCCGCGCCGGCATGACCGTCGAAGAAATCTTCGGCATGAACATGATCGACCCGTGGTTCCTGGTGCAGATCGAGGATCTGATCAAGGACGAAGAGAAGGTCAAGACCCTCGGTCTGTCCGCTATCGACCGCGACCTGATGTTCAAGCTCAAGCGCAAAGGCTTCTCCGACCAACGTCTGGCCAAACTGCTGGGCGTCACCGAGAAAAACCTGCGCACTCACCGTCAAAAACTGGAAGTGTTCCCGGTCTACAAGCGCGTCGACACCTGCGCCGCCGAGTTCGCCACCGACACCGCTTACCTGTACTCGACTTACGAGGAAGAGTGCGAAGCAGCGCCGTCCGGCCGCGACAAGATCATGATTCTGGGTGGCGGTCCGAACCGTATCGGCCAAGGCATCGAGTTCGACTACTGCTGCGTACACGCCGCTCTCGCCCTGCGCGAAGACGGCTACGAAACCATCATGGTCAACTGCAACCCGGAAACCGTGTCCACTGACTACGACACTTCCGACCGTCTGTACTTCGAACCGGTGACCCTGGAAGACGTGCTGGAAATCTGCCGCGTCGAGAAGCCGAAAGGCGTGATCGTCCAGTACGGCGGCCAGACCCCTCTGAAACTGGCTCGCGCACTTGAAGCGGCCGGCGTGCCGATCATCGGCACCAGCCCTGACGCCATCGACCGTGCCGAAGACCGTGAGCGCTTCCAGCAGATGGTTGAGCGCCTGAACCTGCGTCAGCCGCCAAACGCTACCGTGCGCAGCGAAGACGAAGCTGTTCGCGCTGCCGCGAAGATCGGTTACCCGCTGGTGGTGCGCCCGTCCTACGTACTGGGCGGCCGGGCGATGGAAATCGTCTACAAGGAAGAAGAACTCAAGCGTTACCTGCGTGACGCGGTGCAAGTGTCGAACGACAGCCCTGTGCTGCTCGACCACTTCCTCAACTGCGCCATCGAGATGGACGTGGATGCGGTCTGCGACGGCAAGGATGTAGTGATCGGCGCGATCATGCAGCACATCGAACAGGCGGGCGTTCACTCCGGTGACTCCGCGTGCTCGCTGCCGCCGTACTCGCTGCCGGCGCACATCCAGGATGAGATGCGCGAACAGGTCAAGAAAATGGCCCTGGAACTGGGCGTGGTCGGCCTGATGAACGTTCAGTTGGCGCTGCAAGGCGAAGACATCTACGTCATCGAAGTCAACCCGCGTGCTTCCCGTACCGTGCCGTTCGTGTCGAAGTGCATCGGTGTTTCCCTGGCGATGATTGCTGCCCGTGTAATGGCCGGCAAGACCCTGAAGGAAATCGGCTTCACCAAGGAAATCATCCCGAACTTCTACAGCGTGAAAGAGGCGGTGTTCCCGTTCGCCAAATTCCCTGGCGTGGACCCGATCCTCGGCCCAGAGATGAAGTCCACCGGTGAAGTGATGGGCGTCGGCGACACCTTCGGCGAAGCCTTTGCCAAAGCCCAGATGGGCGCGAGCGAAGTGCTGCCGACCGGCGGTACCGCATTCATCAGCGTACGTGATGACGACAAGCCGCTGGTTGCGGGCGTGGCCCGTGATCTGATCAACTTGGGCTTCGAAGTGGTCGCCACTGCCGGCACTGCCAAGCTGATCGAAGCCGCAGGTCTGAAAGTGCGTCGCGTGAACAAGGTGACCGAGGGTCGTCCGCACGTGGTCGACATGATCAAGAATGACGAAGTCACCCTGATCATCAACACCACCGAAGGTCGTCAGTCGATCGCCGACTCTTATTCCATTCGCCGCAACGCCCTGCAGCACAAGATTTACTGCACCACCACCATTGCTGCTGGCGAAGCTATCTGCGAAGCGCTGAAGTTCGGTCCCGAGAAGACCGTACGCCGCTTGCAGGATCTACACGCAGGATTGAAGGCATGAGCATAACCAAGTACCCGATGACTGTTCAGGGCGCTCGCGCCCTGGAAGAAGAACATACTCACCTGACCAAGGTCGTTCGTCCGAAGCTCAGCCAGGACATCGGTACGGCCCGCGAGTTGGGTGACTTGAAGGAAAACGCTGAATACCATGCTGCCCGCGAACAGCAGGGCATGGTCGAGGCGCGCATCCGTGACATCGAAGGCCGGATCCAGAATCAGGTCGTCATTGATGTCACGACCATTCCTCACACGGGCAAAGTGATTTTCGGCACCACCGTTGAAATCGCCAACGTCGAGACTGATGAAAGCGTCACTTACCACATCGTTGGTGAGGATGAAGCAGACTTCAAACTCGGCAAGATTTCGGTCGGTTCGCCTCTGGCCCGTGCCCTGATCGGCAAGGAAGAGGGCGACGTCGTTGCCGTGAAAACGCCTGGTGGCGTTATCGAGTACGAGATTGTCGAAG
Organism: Pseudomonas sp. GW821-FHT09E04; assembly: GCF_059416185.1. Classification (NCBI taxonomy): domain Bacteria; kingdom Pseudomonadati; phylum Pseudomonadota; class Gammaproteobacteria; order Pseudomonadales; family Pseudomonadaceae; genus Pseudomonas; species Pseudomonas sp. GW821-FHT09E04. The sequence continues at coordinate 971,672 of NZ_JBWKOR010000002.1, read as the reverse complement.
TCCGTCACATCTGAAACAGGGCGCCCGCTGCATGCGGGCGCCATGCTCTGGCAGCTGACCCAGATGTTGTGGGTCGGCGGTTTATGGCTGGTGCACCTTGGTCTGCGGCCGGTGCTGGGCAAGATTGGCCTGGCGCCGCTGCTGATCGACGAAGTCGCCAGTGCGTTTGAAGTGCCGGTGGTGGGTTTCGCTGCCGCGTGCGTGATTTTTCAGGCTTTGGTGCTGGTACAGGCCGAAGGCCTTGCTAGTCTATGGCGGGATTTTCGCGGGCAAGTGCTGCTGATGGCGTTGTATGCGAGTGCGATGTATATCGCAGTGCGTGTCGGCTGGCCGGATGCGCAGCGCTGGCAGGTGTTCAGCTATCTTGTTCTGGGTTTTTCCGGGCTGGTGCTGGTGTTGCAGCCGGTGCCGGGATGGAGTGGCAGGGTGCGCGAAGCACACCCTTGACCCTTGCCATCACTTGAAGCGATGGACGTTCGACAGCTGCTTGTTGACGCTGAAGTTCTTGCGGTAAATCAGTGCCATCTTGCCGATGACTTGAACCAGATCGGCCTTGCCGACCTTGCACAGCTCTGCAACGGACGCCAGGCGTGCTTCGCGATCGAGGATGTTGAGCTTGATCTTGATCAGCTCGTGATCCGCCAATGCGCGTTCGAGTTCGGCTAAAACACCCTCAGTCAAACCGTTGTCAGCCACCGTCAAAACTGGTTTCAGGTGGTGACCGATGGATTTGTACTGTTTCTTCTGCTCTGGAGTGAGCGGCATAATCTGACCCTTTCGTCTGGATTCTGTAAAATGGCGGCCATTTTACCCGAGGGCTCGTGGATCCGCCCAATTAATCACGACCCTAATCAACGAGGTGCCCAATGGCGCGTTCCAAGACAAGCCTTGGTTGGCTGAAACGACATGTCAACGATCCCTATGTGAAGCAAGCGCAGAAGGATGGCTACCGCTCGCGTGCGAGTTACAAACTTCTGGAGATCCAGGAGAAATACAAGCTGATCCGTCCGGGCATGAGCGTCGTCGACCTCGGCGCGGCGCCTGGTGGCTGGTCGCAGGTCACCAGTCGGCTGATCGGTGGTCAGGGGCGACTGATCGCCTCGGACATCCTGGAAATGGACAGCATTCCGGACGTGACTTTCATCCAGGGTGACTTCACCGAGGACGCAGTGCTCGCTCAGATCCTTGAGGCCGTGGGTAATTCGCAGGTGGACCTTGTGATTTCCGATATGGCCCCCAATATGAGTGGTACGCCTGAAGTGGATATGCCAAAAGCCATGTTTCTTTGCGAACTGGCGCTTGATCTGGCGGAGCGGATACTCAAGCCGGGTGGCAATTTCGTGATCAAGATTTTTCAGGGCGAAGGGTTTGATGTTTACCTGAAGGATGCTCGTCGGAAATTCGACAAGATCCAGATGATCAAGCCGGACTCTTCCCGTGGCAGCTCCCGAGAGCAATATATGCTTGCTTGGGGTTATCGCGGTCGTAGCGAGTAAAACGAGGTTTTTTGGCGGGGTGATAGGTTTTTCGTATTTCGCCCCGCGCGCATAAGCGAATATTGTGTAGAAAGTGTTTCACAAAGGGTTACAGACGGCGCCTGCCAGAGCTGTAGGTAATGTAGTAAGTTAGGCCGGTGAATATCATGCGAAGCGCGCGCCAGTAGCGGAGCTTGCTTCAGAGGGTAGTTAATTGAACGATATGGCAAAGAATCTGATCCTGTGGTTGATCATCGCGGCTGTCCTGGTGACGGTGATGAACAACTTCTCCAGCCCTAACGAGCCGCAGACCCTCAACTATTCCGACTTCATCCAGCAGGTCAAGGATGGCAAGGTCGAGCGCGTGGCCGTCGACGGCTACGTGATTACCGGCAAGCGCAACGATGGCGACAGCTTCAAGACCATTCGTCCGGCAATTCAGGACAATGGCCTGATCGGCGATCTGGTCGACAACCACGTCGTGGTCGAAGGCAAGCAGCCTGAGCAGCAAAGCATCTGGACCCAGCTTCTGGTGGCCAGTTTCCCGATCCTGGTGATCATCGCGGTGTTCATGTTCTTCATGCGCCAGATGCAGGGCGGTGCCGGTGGCAAGGGCGGGCCGATGAGCTTTGGCAAAAGCAAGGCGCGCCTGCTGTCCGAAGACCAGGTGAAAACCACCCTGGCTGACGTTGCCGGTTGCGACGAAGCCAAGGAAGAGGTCGGCGAGCTCGTCGAGTTCCTGCGTGATCCGGGCAAGTTCCAGCGTCTGGGGGGCCGTATTCCTCGCGGTGTACTGATGGTCGGTCCTCCGGGTACCGGTAAAACCTTGCTGGCCAAGGCGATTGCCGGCGAAGCCAAAGTGCCGTTCTTCACCATTTCCGGTTCCGACTTCGTCGAAATGTTCGTCGGTGTCGGTGCCAGCCGCGTTCGCGATATGTTCGAACAGGCCAAGAAACACGCACCTTGCATTATCTTCATCGACGAGATCGACGCCGTTGGTCGCCATCGTGGCGCTGGCATGGGCGGCGGTCACGACGAGCGTGAGCAGACTCTCAACCAGTTGCTGGTCGAGATGGACGGCTTCGAAATGAATGACGGCATCATCGTCATCGCGGCAACCAACCGTCCTGACGTACTGGACCCTGCTTTGCTGCGTCCGGGTCGTTTCGACCGTCAGGTGGTGGTCGGTCTGCCGGATATCCGTGGTCGCGAACAGATCCTCAAAGTGCACATGCGTAAAGTGCCAATGGGTGACGACGTTGCTCCAGCTGTTATCGCTCGTGGTACTCCGGGCTTCTCCGGTGCCGACCTTGCGAACCTGGTCAACGAGGCTTCGCTGTTCGCTGCCCGTGCTGGCAAGCGCATTGTCGAGATGAAGGAATTCGAACTGGCCAAAGACAAGATCATGATGGGTGCCGAGCGCAAATCCATGGTCATGTCCGAGAAAGAGAAGCAGAACACGGCTTATCACGAAGCTGGCCACGCCATTGTCGGTCGCGTCGTGCCTGAGCATGATCCGGTCTACAAGGTGTCGATCATCCCGCGCGGTCGTGCGCTGGGTGTGACCATGTTCCTGCCGGAAGAAGATCGCTACAGCCTGTCCAAGCGTGCGTTGATCAGTCAGATCTGCTCGCTGTACGGCGGTCGTATCGCTGAAGAAATGACCTTGGGCTTCGACGGTGTGACTACCGGCGCCTCCAACGACATCATGCGTGCCAGTCAGATTGCGCGGAACATGGTGACCAAGTGGGGTCTGTCTGAAAAACTCGGTCCGTTGATGTATGCGGAAGAAGAGGGCGAGGTGTTCCTGGGTCGTGGCGGCGGTGGTCAGAACGCCAGCTTCTCGGGTGAAACCGCGAAGTTGATCGATTCGGAAGTGCGCAGCATCATCGATCAGTGCTACGGCACCGCCAAGCAGATCCTTACGGACAACCGCGACAAGCTCGATGCCATGGCCGATGCCCTGATGAAGTACGAGACGATCGACGCCGAACAGATCGACGACATCATGGCGGGTCGCACGCCACGCGAACCTCGCGACTGGTCGGGTGGCACCGGCACTGGCACGCCTCCTCCGGTGGTTCAGGATGAGCGTCCGGAAACACCGATTGGCGGTCCGGCTGCTGACGTTTAAGGTTTGAAATGACTTCTGTACAGTCCCTGACCCGGTTGCCTTGCGGCAACCGGGTTCTTGATTTGGCCCGGACGCATGTCATGGGCATTCTCAATGTCACTCCCGATTCCTTCTCCGATGGCGGCCGATACAGCCAGCTTGATGCTGCCTTGCGTCATGCCGAGGCGATGGTGTTGGCCGGTGCGACGCTGATTGATGTCGGCGGAGAGTCAACGCGGCCTGGTGCGCGAGCGGTTTCACCGCTTGAGGAACTGGAGCGTGTGGCGCCAATCGTGGAGCTGATCAATCGCGAGCTGGATGTGATCATCTCTGTCGATACATCGACTCCAGCCGTCATGCGGGAAACTGCACGCCTGGGCGCCGGGTTGATCAACGACGTGCGATCACTGCGGCGTGACGGTGCGCTGGATGCCGCTGCGGCCACGGGGTTGCCGGTCTGTCTGATGCATATGCTGGGTGAGCCCGGTGACATGCAGGACAACCCGCAATATCAGGATGTCACTCGGGAAGTGGGTGAGTTTCTCGCCGAGCGTATGGAGCGATGCGCGTCGGCTGGCATACCTGCGGAGCGGATCATTCTCGATCCTGGCTTCGGTTTCGCCAAAACCCTGCAGCACAATCTAAGCTTGTTCAGGCATATGGATGCCCTTCATGCATTGGGGCGACCTCTGTTGGTCGGCGTCTCGCGTAAAAGCATGATCGGGCAGGCACTGAATCGCCCTGTGGGCGAGCGCCTGTACGGTGGTTTGGCCCTGGCTGCACTGGCGTCCGTCAAGGGCGCGCGTATATTACGCGTCCATGATGTGGCAGAGACGGTGGATGTCGTGCGGATGATCGCGGCCGTGGAATCAGCCGAATAAGAATGATGGAGCACTTATGAGCAAGAAATACTTTGGTACCGACGGTATTCGTGGTCGCGTCGGTGAGTACCCGATTACTCCGGATTTCATGCTCAAGCTTGGCTGGGCAGCAGGGATGGCATTCCGAAAAATGGGCGCCTGCAAGGTACTCGTTGGCAAGGACACACGAATTTCCGGTTATATGTTCGAGTCGGCTCTGGAAGCCGGCCTCACATCGGCAGGTGCCGACGTGATGCTGCTCGGGCCGATGCCGACGCCTGCTATCGCTTATCTGTCGCGCACATTCCAGGCTGAGGCCGGTATCGTGATCAGTGCTTCGCACAATCCTCACGACGATAACGGCATCAAGTTTTTCTCCGGTCGCGGCACCAAGTTGCCGGATGAGCTGGAGCTGATGATCGAAGAGCTGCTCGATACTCCAATGACAGTCGTCGAGTCGAGCAAGATCGGCAAGGTCTCGCGAATCAACGATGCATCCGGTCGATACATCGAGTTCTGCAAGAGCAGCGTGCCGACCAACACCAGTTTTGCCGGTCTCAAGATCGTGATCGACTGCGCGCACGGAGCAACCTACAAGGTCGCGCCGAGCGTCTTCCGTGAGTTGGGCGCCGAGGTTGTGGTGTTGTCCGCCCAGCCCAACGGCTTGAACATCAACGACAACTGTGGCTCGACGCACATGGGGCCGTTGCAGGCGGCGGTGCTTTCCGAGCACGCCGACCTGGGTATTGCTTTCGATGGCGATGGTGACCGGGTCTTGATGGTTGATCACACCGGTGCGGTTGTTGATGGCGATGAGCTGATTTTCATCATCGCGCGCGATCTGCATGAGCGCGGCAAGTTGCAGGGCGGCGTGGTCGGTACGCTGATGAGCAACCTGGGTCTGGAGTTGGCCCTGGCGGATCTGGGTATTCCTTTTGTGCGCGCAAATGTCGGCGACCGTTATGTGATTGCCGAGTTGCTGGAACGCGATTGGCTGGTCGGTGGTGAGAACTCCGGGCATGTCGTCTGCTTCAATCACACCACAACGGGTGATGCGATCATCGCGGCGTTGCAGGTGTTGATGGCGCTGAAAACCCGCAACGAAGGTCTGGCGCAAACCCGCCAGGCGCTGCGCAAGTGTCCTCAGGTGTTGATCAATGTGCGTTTTGGCGGCGGCGAAAGTCCGCTCGACCACCCGGCTGTCAAGGAGGCCAGCAAGCGTGTAACCGAGGCGATGGCGGGTCGTGGTCGTGTGCTTCTGCGCAAGTCCGGGACAGAGCCTCTGGTGCGTGTCATGGTCGAAGGCGAGGATGAAGCACAGGTTCGCAGCTATGCCGAAGAACTGGCAAAACTGGTAACTGAAGTTTCTGCCTGATACGGCTTGCCAGCCATGATTGTGTTGGGTAACATCTGCGCCCACTTTGACCGACGAGGTACAGCATGCGTCGCCCTATGGTAGCTGGTAACTGGAAGATGCACGGTACCCGCGCCAGCGTCGCTGAGCTGATCAACGGCCTTCGTCATCTGGCCTTGCCAAGCGGTGTTGATGTCGCGGTATTCCCACCTTGTCTGCATATCAATCAAGTGATTGATGGCTTGAAAGGAAAGTCGATTTCGGTCGGCGCGCAGAACTCTGCGGTGGAATCGATGCAAGGTGCATTGACCGGTGAGGTTGCACCGAGTCAGTTGGTGGATGCAGGTTGTTCCCTGGTGCTTGTCGGGCACTCCGAACGCCGCCAGATCATGGGCGAGCGAGACGGGATGCTGAATCGCAAGTTCGCAGCGGCACAGGCATGTGGCTTGATTCCGGTGTTGTGTGTAGGGGAGACCCTGGAGCAACGCGAAGCTGGAAAAACTCTTGAGGTTGTCGGGCGTCAGCTGGGCAGTATCATAGAGGAGCTGGGTGTCGGTGCTTTTGCCAATGCAGTGATCGCTTACGAGCCGGTCTGGGCCATTGGTACCGGGCTGACTGCAACGCCGCAACAGGCTCAGGATGTGCATAAAGCCATTCGCGAGCAGTTGGCGGCAGAGAATTCTGAAGTCGCACGAGGTGTGCGGCTTCTATACGGCGGCAGCGTGAAGGCGGCCAATGCGGTCGAACTGTTCGGCATGCCGGATATCGATGGGGGGCTCATTGGTGGAGCTTCCCTGAATGCAGATGAGTTCGGTGCGATCTGTCGCGCCGCGGGAAACTGAAAAAATGCTGGAAACAGTCGTAGTCGTTTTTCATCTGCTGGGTGCATTGGGCGTAGTAGCTCTGGTTTTGCTGCAGCAGGGTAAGGGTGCGGACGCTGGCGCGTCTTTCGGAGCAGGTGCTTCAAATACTGTGTTCGGAAGCCAAGGTTCCTCTACCTTTCTTAGTAAGTTTACTGCTATACTTGCCGCCGGTTTCTTCATAACCAGCTTGGGGTTAGGATACTTTGCTAAAGAGAAGGCTCATCAGCTGACTCAGGCAGGTTTGCCAAACCCGGCAGTGTTGGAAGTTCCAAAGCAACAACCGGCTTCTGATGATGTCCCGGTGCTTCAAGAGCAAAAGTCGGCTACTCCAGCGACTGACGTACCTCCAGCTCAAGAGCAGAAGTAAGAAGGGTTTCAAACGTAGTATTGCCGAGGTGGTGGAATTGGTAGACACGCAACCTTGAGGTGGTTGTGCCCATAGGGTGTAGGGGTTCGAGTCCCCTTCTCGGTACCAATTAGTCAGGAGAGCCCGCTGTTGCGGGCTTTCTTGCAGGTGGAAGGTTACATTGACCCTATTGGGGATCGGTCGTATACTTCCGCCCCAGCTTTGTCGCGGGGTGGAGCAGTCTGGTAGCTCGTCGGGCTCATAACCCGAAGGTCGTCGGTTCAAATCCGGCCCCCGCAACCAGTTTAAGGAGCCCCTTTTAAGGGGCTTTTTGTTAGCTGGACACTTTCAACGCCGCTGTTCGACGGCGTTTCAAGGATGGGCGTTTCGCCCATTTTTTTATTTTGCATAGCATGCACATACATGCACGAGGGGGTTCAGGTGTCGAGCAAGCTAGAAGAGTTGCAGGCCTTGCTGGCCCCGGTGGTCGTGGCCCTAGGCTATGAATGCTGGGGTATTGAGTTTTCGGCTCAAGGTCGCCACTCAATGTTGCGCGTTTATATCGATAAGGAAGGCGGCGTACTGGTGGACGATTGCGCCATCGTCAGCCGTCAGATCAGCGGTGTGCTGGATGTTGAAGATCCGATATCCGTTGAATACACCCTTGAAGTTTCCTCGCCAGGCATGGAACGCCCACTGTTCACTCTTGAGCAGTTTGCCAAATATGTCGGTGAACAAGTGAAGATCAAGCTGCGCTCGCCTTTTGAAGGACGACGCAACTTTCAGGGCCTTCTGCGCGGTGTAGAAGAACAGGATGTCGTGGTGCAGGTAGATGACCATGAATTCCTGTTGCCGATCGATATGATCGACAAGGCCAACATTATTCCCAGTTTTGACTGAGACGCGGATCCCGCGGATCCAATGGCTTGCGAAAGGCGAGGCGTACGATGAGCAAAGAAGTACTGCTGGTTGTTGAGTCGGTATCCAATGAAAAGGGCGTACCGGCAAGCGTAATTTTTGAAGCGCTGGAGCTGGCTCTGGCCACTGCTACCAAAAAGCGTTTTGAAGACGAAGTTGATCTGCGTGTGGAAATCAACCGCCACACCGGTTCTTACGAAACTTTCCGTCGCTGGACGGTCGTCGAAGAGAATGATCTCGATGATCCGGCCATCGAAACCTGGCCAAGCAAGGTTGCTGAAACGCATCCTGGTGCCAAGGTTGGTGACGTCGTCGAAGAAAAGATCGAATCCATCGAATTCGGCCGCATTGCTGCGCAGACCGCCAAGCAGGTCATCGTGCAGAAAGTGCGCGAAGCCGAGCGCGCTCAAGTGGTTGACGCTTATCGCGAGCGCCTGGGAGAAATCATCTCCGGCACCGTGAAAAAAGTGACCCGCGACAACGTGATCGTCGACCTGGGTAATAACGCTGAGGCGTTGCTGGCCCGTGAAGACATCATCTCTCGCGAAACCTTCCGTGTTGGCGTGCGTCTGCGTGCGCTGCTCAAGGAAATCCGCACCGAGAACCGTGGCCCTCAGTTGATCCTGTCGCGTACCGCGCCGGAAATGCTGATCGAGCTGTTCCGTATCGAAGTGCCGGAAATCGCTGAAGGCCTCATCGAAGTCATGGCCGCTTCCCGTGATCCGGGTTCGCGCGCCAAGATCGCTGTCCGCTCCAAGGACAAACGCATCGACCCGCAGGGCGCGTGCATCGGTATGCGCGGTTCGCGCGTCCAGGCCGTGTCGGGCGAGTTGGGTGGCGAGCGTGTCGATATCGTCCTGTGGGACGATAACCCGGCGCAGTTCGTGATCAATGCCATGTCGCCGGCAGAAGTGGCGGCCATCATCGTTGATGAAGATGCCCACGCCATGGACATCGCCGTTGGCGCAGACAATCTGGCTCAGGCCATCGGTCGTGGTGGTCAGAACGTGCGTCTGGCGAGCCAGCTGACTGGCTGGACCCTGAACGTGATGACCGAATCGGACATCCAGGCTAAGCAACAAGCGGAAACCGGCGACATCCTGCGCAACTTCATCGACGAGCTGGAAGTCGACGAAGAGCTGGCTCAGGTGCTGGTTGACGAAGGCTTCACCAGCCTGGAAGAGATTGCCTACGTACCGTTGGAAGAAATGCTCAACATCGACGGCTTTGACGAAGACATCGTCAACGAGCTTCGTGCTCGTGCCAAGGATCGCTTGTTGACCAAAGCCATCGCTACTGAGGAAAAGCTGGCAGACGCCCATCCGGCCGAAGACCTGCTCTCGCTTGAGGGTATGGACAAGGATTTGGCGATGGAACTGGCGGTGCGCGGCGTAATTACCCGCGAAGACCTGGCCGAGCAGTCTATTGACGACCTGCTCGACATCGACGGCATTGACGATGATCGTGCCGGCAAGTTGATCATGGCCGCCCGAGCCCACTGGTTCGAGTAATTAGGCGCGGCCTGAGGAGAGAAATGCATGACGCAAGTCACGGTGAAACAACTGGCCGATGAGGTCAAAACACCGGTAGAGCGCCTGTTGCAGCAGATGCGTGAGGCAGGTCTGCCGCACACCGCCGCCGAAGAACATGTGACTGACAGTGAGAAGCAATCCCTGCTGACTCACTTGAAGAGCAGCCACAAGGCGAAAGTGGAAGAACCACGCAAGATCACGCTGCAGCGTAAAACCACCAGCACCCTGCGTGTGGCTGGCAGCAAAAGCATCAGCGTTGAAGTCCGCAAGAAGAAAGTTTTCGTACAGCGTAGCCCGGAAGAAATCGAAGCCGAGCGCAAGCGTGAACTGGATGAGCGTCGCGCAGTAGAAAATGCTGCCCGTCAAAAGGCTGAAGAAGAAGCCCGTGTTCGCGCCGAAGAAGAAGCGCGTCGCCAGCCTGCTGCTGCATCGACCGCCACTTCCGAGCCTGTTGCAGCACCTGCGCCAGTCGCTGAACCTGTGCGCGAAGCTGCGCCGGTTGTGGCTGCAGCGCCAGCTGCCGACGCTCGCAAGCGCGACGAACAGCGCCGTCCGGACAAACCACGTGCCGACGACAACAACCGTCGCGGCAGTGGCGATGGCGAGCGCAAAAACGCTCCGCATCGCGCTTCGGTCAAGGAAAAGGCACCGGCTCCACGTGTGGCGCCACGCACTACCGACGAAGAAAGCGATGGTTTCCGTCGCGGCGGTCGCGGCAAGGCCAAGCTGAAGAAACGCAACGCCCACGGTTTCCAGAACCCTACCGGTCCTGTCGTGCGTGAAGTGAAGATCGGCGAAACCATCACTGTTGGCGATCTCGCTCAACAGATGTCGGTGAAGGCTGCTGAAATCATCAAGTTCATGTTCAAACTGGGTACTCCAGCGACCATCAACCAGGTGCTTGATCAGGAAACTGCTCAGCTGGTAGCCGAAGAACTGGGCCACAAAGTGACCCTGGTCAGCGACACCGCTCTGGAAGATTCCCTGGCCGAGTCCCTGAAGTTTGAAGGCGAAGCCGTTTCCCGTGCTCCAGTCGTGACCGTAATGGGCCACGTTGACCACGGTAAGACTTCCCTGCTCGACTACATCCGTCGTGCCAAGGTAGCTGCAGGCGAAGCCGGCGGCATCACCCAGCACATCGGTGCGTACCACGTTGAAACCGACCGTGGCATGGTGACGTTCCTCGACACCCCTGGTCACGCCGCGTTTACCGCAATGCGTGCCCGTGGTGCCAAGGCGACCGACATCGTGATCCTGGTGGTTGCAGCGGACGACGGCGTGATGCCGCAAACCATCGAAGCCGTTCAGCACGCTGTTGCTGCTGGCGTTCCGCTGGTGGTTGCGGTGAACAAGATCGACAAGCCGGGCGCTGATCTCGATCGCATCCGTAGCGAACTGTCTGCCCACGGCGTGACCTCCGAAGAGTGGGGTGGTGACACTCCATTCGTTCCGGTCTCCGCGAAGATGGGTACCGGCGTCGACGAACTGCTTGAAGCTGTATTGCTGCAAGCCGAAGTTCTCGAACTGACTGCAACCCCATCGGCCCCTGGCCGTGGTGTCGTGGTTGAATCGCGTCTGGACAAGGGCCGTGGCCCGGTGGCGACTGTTCTGGTTCAGGACGGTACTCTGCGTCAAGGCGACATGGTGCTGGTCGGCTCGAACTACGGCCGCGTGCGCGCCATGCTCGACGAGAACGGCAAGCCGATCAAGGAAGCAGGTCCGGCCATTCCGGTCGAGATCCTCGGCCTGGACGGTACGCCTGATGCTGGCGACGAGATGAGCGTGGTTGCCGACGAGAAGAAAGCCCGTGAAGTGGCTCTGTTCCGTCAAGGCAAGTTCCGCGAAGTCAAACTGGCTCGCGCTCACGCCGGCAAGCTGGAAAACATCTTCGAAAGCATGGGTCAGGAAGAGAAGAAGACGCTCAACATCGTCCTCAAATCCGACGTCCGTGGTTCGCTGGAAGCATTGCAGGGCGCTCTGAACGGCCTGGGCAACGACGAAGTGCAAGTGCGCGTGGTCGGTGGCGGTGTCGGTGGTATCACCGAATCCGACGCCAACCTGGCACTGGCTTCCAACGCTGTACTGTTCGGCTTCAACGTGCGTGCCGATGCCGGCGCACGCAAGATCGTCGAGCAGGAAGGTCTGGATATGCGTTACTACAACGTAATCTACGACATCATCGAAGACGTCAAGAAAGCCCTGACCGGTATGCTTGGCAGCGATGTTCGCGAGAACATCCTCGGTGTGGCCGAAGTACGTGACGTGTTCCGTTCGCCTAAGTTCGGCGCTATCGCCGGCTGCATGGTGATCGAGGGTACTGTTCACCGTAACCGTCCGATCCGCGTACTGCGTGAAGACATCGTGATCTTCGAAGGCGAGCTGGAATCCCTGCGCCGCTTCAAGGATGACGCTTCCGAAGTACGTGCCGGCATGGAATGCGGTATCGGCGTGAAGAGCTACAACGACGTCAAAGTCGGTGACAAGATCGAAGTCTTCGAGAAGGTTCAGGTTGCTCGCAGCCTCTGACTCGCGCACTTCAAGGGCCACGTCGGGCCGTCGCATGAAAATGCGCGGCACGGCGTCAGGACTCTAAACGCAACGCCCGGTCTGGCTTTTGTCAGGCCGGGCGTTTGCCGCTTTCAGACCTTGCGGGTTTCACCGCGGGGCAGTAACAGGTAACAAATCATGGCAAAAGAATACAGCCGTACCCAACGTATCGGCGATCAGATGCAGCGTGAGCTGGCCCAACTGATCCGTCGTGAAGTCAAAGACCCGCGCGTCGGCCTGGTCACCATTACCGCTGTTGAAGTCAGCCGTGACGTCGGTCACGCCAAGATTTTCATCACCGTGATGGGGCAGGACAACGCTGAAGACATCGCGCAAAGCATCAAGGTGCTCAACGCTGCCGCCGGTTTCCTGCGCATGCAGTTGGCCCGTGAGATGAAGCTGCGCAGCGTGCCGCAATTGCACTTCCACTACGACGAAAGCGTCGTGCGTGGCGCGCACCTGTCGGCCCTGATCGAGCGCGCCGTGGCTGAGGACAATCAGCACGTGGTTGCGGCAGAACCCGAAGACACCAAGGAGTAACTCGGTGGCTCAGGTCAAACGTATCCGTCGTAACGTCAGCGGCATCATCCTGCTCGACAAGCCGCTGGGGTTTACCTCCAACGCCGCGTTGCAGAAGGTTCGCTGGCTGCTCAACGCCGAGAAGGCCGGGCACACCGGCAGTCTCGACCCACTGGCCACCGGCGTGCTGCCGCTGTGCTTTGGCGAGGCGACCAAATTCTCGCAATACCTGCTCGATTCCGACAAGGGTTACGAAACCCTGGCGCAACTGGGCAAGACCACCACCACGGCAGACGCCGAAGGCGAGGTTTTGCAGGAGCGTCCGGTGACCGTTGGTCAGGCCGACATTGAGGCGGTCCTGCCGAAATTTCGCGGGCAAATCAGTCAGATACCGCCGATGTACTCGGCCCTCAAGCGTGATGGCCAGCCGCTGTACAAGTTGGCCCGTGCAGGCGAAGTAGTGGAGCGTGAACCGCGTTCTGTTACTATTGCGCGCTTGGAATTGCTGGCCTTCGAAGGCGATACTGCGCGTCTTGCGGTGGATTGCAGCAAGGGCACCTATATTCGTACCCTGGTGGAGGATATCGGTGAGCAACTCGGTTGTGGTGCGTACGTCGCTGAATTGCGCCGTACCCAGGCCGGGCCTTTCACCCTGGCGCAGACCGTGACCCTCGAAGAGCTTGAAGCGGTACATGCCGAAGGCGGCAACGAAGCGGTCGACCGCTTCCTGATGCCATCGGACAGCGGCCTGCAGGATTGGCCACTGCTGCACTTCTCGGAACACAGTGCGTTCTACTGGCTCAACGGCCAGCCGGTACGTGCTCCGGATGCTCCGAAGTTCGGCATGGTGCGGGTACAGGATCACAACGGTCGCTTCATCGGTATCGGTGAAGTGAGCGAAGACGGGCGTATCGCGCCGCGTCGACTGATTCGGTCAGAATGACCGGAAACCAGCCTGTGTAACAGCAGGCTGGCGAGTGTGGCTGTTAACAGGCACGGTCACTACTCATTTATAGATACAGGGATTTGTCCCTGGCCTGTTGAAACTGTTTTTGAAACAGTTTCCTGATAAAAGGATTGCCTCATGGCTCTCGACGTTCAAGAAAAAGCTCAAATCGTAGCTGACTACCAGCAAGCTGTTGGTGACACTGGTTCGCCAGAAGTGCAAGTTGCACTGCTGACCGCCAACATCAACAAACTGCAAGGTCACTTCAAGGCCAACGGTAAAGACCACCACTCCCGTCGTGGTCTGATCCGCATGGTAAACCAGCGTCGCAAGCTGCTGGACTACCTGAAAGGCAAGGACGTGAGCCGTTACAGCGCTCTGATCGCTCGCCTGGGTCTGCGTCGCTAATCAGCGATTGCGCTAGAGGTTGGTTGTCTGTCGTGCGTCAGTGGGATTCCCGCTGGCGCATGGCAGGCTCCCAGCCTCAAGTTTTATCTGGATACACGTTTTACCCCGGACAGACGTCGGGCCGATTCCCGGCATTGCCCAAGAATTTCGCAAGAAACCAGTTCCCCCAAGAGCCACAAAGAAGGTAGGACACCGTGAACCCGGTAATCAAAAAATTCCAGTTCGGTCAGTCGACCGTTACCCTCGAGACTGGCCGTATCGCCCGTCAGGCCTCCGGCGCAGTATTGGTCACCGTTGACGATGACGTCAGCGTATTGGTGACTGTAGTCGGTGCAAAACAAGCCGATCCGGGCAAGGGCTTCTTCCCTCTGTCCGTTCACTACCAGGAAAAGACTTACGCTGCCGGTAAGATCCCTGGCGGTTTCTTCAAGCGCGAAGGCCGTCCTTCCGAGAAAGAAACCCTGACTTCCCGACTGATCGACCGTCCGATCCGTCCGCTGTTCCCAGAAGGTTTCATGAACGAAGTGCAGGTTGTCTGCACCGTCGTTTCCACCAGCAAGAAGACCGATCCGGACATCGCTGCGATGATCGGTACCTCGGCTGCCCTGGCGATCTCGGGCATTCCGTTCGACGGCCCGATCGGCGCCGCTCGCGTTGCTTTCCACGAAAGCACCGGCTACCTGCTGAACCCGACTTACGAGCAGCAAGCTGCTTCGAGCCTGGACATGGTCGTTGCCGGTACTTCGGACGCCGTGCTGATGGTTGAATCGGAAGCCAAAGAGCTGACCGAAGACCAGATGCTGGGCGCGGTACTGTTTGCTCACGACGAGTTCCAGGTTGTGATCAACGCTGTCAAAGAACTGGCTGCCGAAGCGGCCAAGCCAACCTGGACCTGGGCACCTGCTCCAGAAGCCACCGAACTGTTGGGCGCTATCCGTGCCGAGTTCGGCGAAGCGATCTCCCAGGCTTACACCATCACCATCAAGGCCGACCGTTACGCTCGCCTGGGTGAGTTGAAGGATCAGGTTGTTGCCAAGCTGTCCGGCGAAGAAGGCCAGCCTTCGGCTTCCGACGTTAAAGCCGCTTTCGGCGAAATCGAATACCGCACCGTTCGCGAGAACATCGTAAACGGCAAGCCACGTATCGACGGTCGCGACACCCGCACCGTGCGTCCGCTGAACATCGAAGTCGGCGTTCTGCCGAAGACCCACGGTTCGGCGCTGTTCACCCGTGGCGAAACCCAGGCTCTGGTAGTCGCGACTCTGGGCACCGCCCGTGACGCACAGCTGCTGGACACCCTGGAAGGCGAGAAAAAAGACCCGTTCATGCTGCACTACAACTTCCCTCCGTTCTCGGTGGGCGAGTGTGGTCGCATGGGTGGTGCCGGTCGTCGTGAAATCGGTCACGGCCGTCTGGCCCGTCGTTCGGTTTCGGCGATGCTGCCTGCCGCTGACGTGTTCCCGTACACCATCCGTGTGGTTTCGGAAATCACCGAATCCAACGGTTCGAGCTCGATGGCTTCCGTTTGCGGCGCTTCCCTGGCCCTGATGGACGCTGGTGTTCCGATGAAGGCACCGGTTGCCGGTATCGCCATGGGTCTGGTTAAAGAAGGCGAGAAATTCGCTGTTCTGACCGACATCCTGGGTGACGAAGACCACCTGGGCGACATGGACTTCAAAGTAGCCGGTACCGCCAAAGGCGTCACCGCGCTGCAGATGGACATCAAGATCAAGGGCATCACCGAAGAGATCATGGAAATCGCTCTGGGCCAAGCCCTGGAAGCGCGCCTGAACATCCTCGGCCAGATGAACCAGATCATCGGCCAGTCGCGTACCGAGCTGTCGGCCAACGCTCCGACCATGATCGCGATGAAGATCGACACCGACAAGATCCGTGACGTTATCGGTAAAGGTGGCGCGACCATCCGTGCGATCTGCGAAGAAACCAAGGCTTCGATCGACATCGAAGACGACGGTTCGATCAAGATCTTCGGCGAAACCAAGGAAGCGGCTGAAGCTGCACGTCAGCGCGTTCTGGGTATCACCGCAGAAGCCGAGATCGGCAAGATCTACGTCGGCAAGGTTGAGCGCATCGTCGACTTCGGCGCATTCGTCAACATCCTGCCAGGCAAGGATGGTCTGGTTCACATCTCGATGCTGAGCGACGCTCGCGTAGAGAAAGTGACCGACATCCTGAAAGAAGGCCAGGAAGTGGAAGTACTGGTACTGGACGTGGACAACCGCGGCCGTATCAAACTGTCCATCAAAGACGTGGCAGCGGCCAAGGCTTCGGGCGTTTAATCACCCCGTCGCTTTAGCGCAATAAAAATGCCCCGCCGTGAAAACGGCGGGGCATTTTTTTGCCTGCGAAATATCGAGACATTCGGCGAAGTTGCCGACCTTCAAGACCAGTGCTAGGTTTAGCCCACCGCCCGTGTAGCTCAGCCGGTAGAGCAGCGCACTCGTAACGCGAAGGTCGCAGGTTCGATTCCTGTCTCGGGCACCACTTCTCTTATTTCACCTTGCGGCTCAACTCCTCGACGGTACGTTTGAGCTGATCCATCGCGCGATCCTGGTCGTTGAGCTTCTGTTTGAGGCTGGAGATTTCGCTGTTGCTCGAACTGGAGCTGGAGCCGCTGTTGCGCTTGAGGTCTTCGACCTGACGGCTCAGCGTATCGAGCTGGCGGTCCTGTTCCTTGACCTTGTTCTTCAGATCGTCGATTTCTCTGCCGCTGGAGCTTGAGCTGGAACCGCTGCTGCGCTTGAACTCTTCGATCTGGCGCGACTGCTCATTGACGGTGTCGCGCATCTTTTTCAGTTCCTCGACACCGATGCCGCTCTTGATCACTACGTCTTTGCCGAAATCGTTGTGAATGGCGGAGATCTGGTCGCCATAGGAAGGGCTGCTGCTACTCAGTTCAACTGCCATTGCGCTGGCCGGCAGGGCCAGGGTGCCCAGCAGGGCGGTCAGAGCGGTGGCGGACACAACAGAAGCAATCTTCGAAAAGCTGCGCATCACTGGGTTTCCTTGTGAACAGCGAAGGTAAGTGCCGGTATGGCACATCGCTATGACTTGGAATTCCGGTTTATGTTCCCCAGGTCAACTTTTTGTGGGAGAGATGTAAAGACCCGTGTAATTCGCTCGCCAAACGTCCTATATTCGTTGTCTGCATGAGCATCGCCCAGCAGTTTTCAGATGATCCCGAATGGTTCCGAAGGCCGGACAATCCGCGTCAGAGAGATCCTTGATGATCCAGATCCATCTTCCATTCCCATGATCAGCGAGAACGACATGACTGTGAAAGAATTGACCCAAGAGCAAAGGCACGAACAGGCGCTGGAAAAGTACAAACTTGATGCGTCGGAGCTCATGGACGAGATCAAGGATCTGAGTCCCGATGAGCAGAAAGACCAGATCCAATGGGCGTTCGAAGACGAAGCCGAAGCCCAGGGATTGCAGCCGTGGGAACTGACGCTCAAATACACCAGCACCCCTGAAGAGTTCGAGGCCAAGCGTCTGGAGCTGCACAAGGAGGCGGCTGAAGTGTTGGGCGTCGAGTGGGAAGAGTACTGCGAGATGAACAATCTGGTGGTCTGAAACAAAAACGCCAGCCTCGAAAGGGCTGGCGTTTTTTATTGCGCGTTCGATTCAGAGGCTGAGTCGCATCGACAGGTCTACGGCCTTCACATCCTTGGTCATCGCACCGATCGAGATGTAATCCACCCCGGTCTGTGCAATCGGCAGCAACGTGCTTTCGTTGATGCCGCCGCTGGCTTCCAGTTTCGCCTTGCCGCCGTTCAGGCGCACGGCTTCGCGCATGTCATCGAGGCTCAGTTCGTCGAGCATGATGATGTCGGCGCCGGCCGCCAGCGCTTCCTTCAGTTCATCCAGGCTTTCCACTTCGATTTCCACCGGTTTGCCCGGCGCGATCTTGTGCGCGGCGGCAATGGCCTGCGGGATTCCGCCGCTGGCGGCGATGTGGTTTTCCTTGATCAGGAACGCGTCGTACAGGCCGATGCGATGGTTATGGCAACCGCCGCAGGTGACCGCGTACTTCTGCGCCAGACGCAGGCCCGGCAGGGTCTTGCGGGTGTCGAGCAGTTTTACGTCGGTTTCTCCGACGAAGTCCGCAAGGTATTGCGCGCGGGTGGCCACGCCGGACAGCAACTGCAGAAAATTCAGGGCGCTGCGTTCTCCGGTCAACAGCGAACGGGCCGGGCCTTCCAGGTGAAACAACGGCTGGTTCGGCGAAACCCGTTCGCCATCGCGTACCTGCCAGTGCACCGCCACCCGAGGATCGAGCTGACGGAACACCGTGTCGACCCAGGCTGTGCCGCAGATCACGGCAGCGTCACGGGTGATGATGGTGGCTTTGGCCAGGCGTTCGGCCGGGATCAGTTGCGCGGTGATGTCGCCGCTGCCGATGTCTTCGAGCAACGCACGGCGCACGTTGGCTTCGATTTCGGCGGTCAAATCGGCGAGACGTAGATTCGGCATAACGGGCTCCACAAACTAAGTGGCCCGATTATAGGGGCATGGCATCGACCAACCCAAGGCGAGAACTTCCCCGTTGGCTTGCATCCGGTCGAATTTCTTTGAGCAAACCCGATTCCCGGGTGGTCACTTGTAGGTGTTGGCGCCTAGGGGAAACCCTGACGCCTCTGGCGCCGGAGACAACTTTTGCAAGATAATCCGCCTTGCATTTGACGCCATAGCTTTGACGTCGGCAAATCACCGTTTCAGGAGGCTTGGATGCACAACGACGGGAATGTAGTGCCTTTGCACAAGGCTGCTACCGATCAGGCGACTCACTCGCCGCTCGCCCGCCTGCCTGTGATTCTGCTTCAGGTTCGCGACAAGGCTGCACAGCGCCTGCGCAACGGTTTGCAGGAGCTGTTCGATAATGCCGACGACACGCTGTTCGAAATGGCCGACCGGGCGCGCAACGACGTCGAACAGAACATCTTTTTCGAAGCCATGCGCGACCTGCGCCTCAAGCGCAAGAACATCGAGCGTGGCTTTCTCGAGCAATTCTTCGAGGCCTTTGTCGGCCTCACTCAATATGATCCCGCCCAGAATGTCGTGTCTCATGCATTGCAGTACGAAGACACCACGGCGCGCACCGACGACATGGAGCGCAGCGTAGCGATCGAGACCATGGTCGGCCGTGTGCTGAATCGCGACGGTTTCGCCCTCGATCAATTGACCGCGCGGCTGAGCGCGCTGCTGGGCAAATCCCTCGATGATCAACACAACCCGCTGGGCCCGGCGATGCTGTGTGAGTATTTCCTGCAGGCCGGGCGCAATCTGGGCGTGGAGATCAAGGTCAAGCTGATCCTGCTCAAACTGTTCGAGCGCTACGTGTTGGCCGATACCGACCAGCTCTTCGCGGAGGCCAATCAACTGTTGGTCGCTACAGGCGTGTTGCCCGAGCTGAAACCGGCACCGGCCCGTCGCGCCAGGGATCATGCTTCGGCCAGTGCACACAGCGAATTCGACGATCTCGATCAATCCCCGGCGGACGCGGGTGTGCAGGAGGTTTTCGCCGCACTCCAGGAGCTGTTGATGCACGTGCGCGGCAGCGTCGCGCCGACCCTTGAGCCAAGCGCGGCGACTCAGCCGATTTCCACCCGCGACCTGTTGCGCCTGCTCTCGCATTTACAGCAGTACGTGCCGGCGCTGGCGGGGCAGGAAGACTTCGATCTGCGCAATCAGCTAGAGCAATTGTTGACCCGGGTCAGCGTGAAAAGCGGTAAATCACGGATCGTCGGTGGCGCCGACGAGGACGTGATCAACCTGGTTGCCATGGTTTTCGACTGCATTCTGGATGACCGCAACCTGCCGGATTCGCTCAAGGCGCTGATCGCCCGGTTGCAGATTCCGATGTTGAAAGTCGCGGTGATCGACAAGAGCTTTTTCAGCCGCAGCAGCCACCCGGCGCGACGCCTGCTCAACGAAATCGCCGAAGCGGCCATGGGCTGGGGCGAGTGCGACGGCGACGCGCGCGACAGCCTTTATCTGCGCATCGAACAAGTGGTGCAGCGTCTGCTGACGGACTTCGTCGATGACCCGGCGATTTTCTCCGAGCTGCTGGCGGATTTTCTCACTTTCACCAGCGACGAGCGCCGCCGCAGTGAATTGCTTGAACAGCGTCTGCGCGATGCCGAGGAGGGCCGCGCGAAAACCGAACTGGCCCGCCTGCGTGTCGAACAGGCCTTGAACCAGGCGATGCTGGGCAAAGTCCTGCCGCCGTCGGTGGTGACTTTCGTTCAGACGGCCTGGGGCAAGGTGTTGCTGCTGACGTGCCTCAAGCACGGCGATCAGTCCGCCGAATGGCAAGCCGACGTGCAGACCATGGAGCAGTTGATCTGGAGTGTGCAGCGTCACGAGGATGCCGAGTCAGGCCTGCGCTTGCTGTCGCTGGTGCCGGGCTTGCTCAAGTCGCTGCGTGACGGGCTGAGCAGTTCCGCCTTCGACCCGTTCGCCACCAGCGAGTTTTTCAGTGCGCTGGAAGCATTGCACGTTCGTTTGCTGCAGCCCTCCGTCGAGCCGGATCAGGTTGAATCGCCGCCGATGATCCAGGTGTCGCAAGCCATCGTTCTGCAGACCGCCGACGAAGGCAATTTGACCTTGGGCGGAGGGCGTTTGCCGGCCGATGAGGCGAGCCTGCGCCAGGTCGATCAATTGCGTCTGGGCAGTTGGGTGGCGTTCGAAGAGGATGAAGAACACACCTTGCGCTGCAAACTGGCGGCAATCATCGAGGCGACCGGCAAGTATGTGTTTGTCGACCGTACCGGGATGAAAGTGCAGGAGCGCAATCGCATCGCCCTGGCCATGGAGTTCCGTCGCGGGACGGTGCGGGCGCTGGATGACACCTTGCTGTTCGACCGCGCGCTGGAGTCGGTGCTCGGTAACTTGCGGCGGCTCAATCGCGGCAAGTGATCGCGCGCCAGGGGCCGATCACGGCATACTGGGCGCCAACACAGTCGGCGTTGAAGGAATCGGTATGCAGTTGGATCCCGCAAGCGGGTGGTGTCACGGGGTGCAGGTCTGCCCGTCGCCCAACTTCAATGAACGCCCAGCGGGCGAAGTGTCCCTGTTGGTCATCCACAACATCAGCCTGCCGCCGGCGCAGTTCGCCACCGGCAAGGTGCAGGAATTTTTCCAGAATCGTCTGGATGTCACGGAGCATCCCTATTTTGCAGGGATCGCCGACCTGCGCGTCTCCGCGCATTTCCTGATCGAACGTGACGGCAAGGTCACCCAGTTTGTCTCCTGTCTTGAGCGTGCCTGGCATGCCGGCGTTTCGGTGTTCGAAGGGCGGGAAACCTGTAACGATTTTTCTGTGGGCATCGAACTCGAAGGTACCGATGATCTGCCGTTCACCGATGCGCAGTATCAGGCGTTGATTGTGCTGACCCGCCATTTGCAAAAAGCGTTTCCGGCGATCACTGTCGAACGCATCTGCGGGCACAGCGACATCGCACCCGGACGCAAGACCGACCCTGGACCCGCATTCGACTGGGCACGCTACCGCGCCGCCCTGGCACAAGAGGAAGGACAATGAGTTTTCTGGTGTTACTGCTGGCGGTATGGATCGAGAAGTTCTCGGCCCTGCGCCATCGGGTTCAACGCGATGGCGGATGGATCCGCGAACTGCACAAGCTTGAAAGTGGCCAATTGGCAAAACGGCCGTGGCTGGTGCTGGTCATTCTGGTTCTCCTGCCGGTGGCGTTGCTGGGGTTACTGCTGGTGGTGCTGGATCCGGTCGCCTACGGCTTGCTGGCCCTGCCGGTGCATCTGCTGGTGGTGATTTACAGCCTGGGTCGCGGCGATCTGCTCGGCGGCCTCGGCCCGTTCCGCGATGCCTGGCGCCGGGAAGACTTGCAGGCCGCCGCCCATGTGGCCAAACGCGATCTGGATATCTGTGCCGAAAGTGGCGAGCAATTGCTGGAGCAAGTGCAGCGCCATCTGTTGTGGCAGGCCTACCAGAGCTTCTTTGCAGTGATTTTCTGGTACTTCCTGCTCGGTCCGGTTGCCGCGCTGAGCTATCGCCTGCTGGCGCTGGCTGAAGAAAACGCGCAGAACCCGGCACTGGCCGAGCGGGCAGGGCAACTGCGGCACGCGTTCGACTGGGTGCCGGTGCGCCTGCTGGCGGCGAGTTTCGCCCTGGTCGGCAACTTTGTTGCGGTCAGCCGGGTCATGCTGCATGAACTGCTGAACTGGAACATCAGCGCCGCGCAATTGATCAACAAGGTCGGTCTGGCTGCCGGGGAAATCCCGCCCGCCGCGGTCGGCCCGGAAGGCATCAACACCCTCGATTGCCTGTGGGAATTGCTGCTGCGTGCCGCCGTGTTGTGGTATGCCGGATTTGCGCTGTGGACCGTGCTGCACTAGCACTTCTGTCGTCCTGTTGTAGTCCATGCGTGTAGCGAGGGGGGCAATCCCCCTCGTTAACCTTAAGTTACAAAACCTCCCTTCGATTTGAGCTATACAGAGATAGCGCCCGATAGTGGCTATCTGCTGTCGCCCCGCGCCTGCCAATAAAAACAAGAAAAAACCAAGGGAGACTTCCAGTGAAGAGCTTGCTCTATCCCGCCGTCTCGCTGATGAACCGCTTGAGCTTCGGCATGAAGTTCAGCCTGATCAGCGTGCTGTTCCTGGTACCGATGCTGGTGACCAACTTCTATCTGGTGCGCGATTCCTATCGCGAATTCCAGGGCACCCGGGTGGAGTTGCAAAGCCTCGACCTGCTGGGCAGCAGCCTGACCCTGCGTCGGGATCTGGAAACCCTCAACAACCTGGTGCAGATCAACGTCACCCTCGGCCAGTCGGGCAAGGCCGGCAATGTCGAAGCGCAAATCACTGGCCTTGAGCAAAACGTACTGGCGCGCCTGCAAGGGCTGACGGCCATGACCGAGGACCCGGAGCAGATCAAGGTCTTCGATGCCAAGCGCGATGAGATGATTACCGCGTTCAAGGCCCAGCAAGCGGAAAACTCCCTGCAAAGCAAAAGTGCGCTGATCGGCAAGCTGCTCGGCAGCGCACAGATTTTCAGCCAGATCATCGCCAGCCAGGCCGGTCTGAGCCGCGACACCCAGAGTGACATTCGCCAACTCAGCGAGCTGGTCACAGCCATCACGCCGGCCATCACCCAGACCCTCGGCGAAGGCCGGGCCATGGGTTCTTATTCATTGGGGCAGGGGTTTCTCAACAGTTCCTCCAGTACCCGGTTCGATGAGCTGCTGGCACAGATCGAAAAACTTCAGGGCGAGTACGGGCTGAAACTGCAGGACGCACTGGGCTCAAGCAAGGCCGCACGGGACTCGCTGAGTACCGTGGCCGACGCCAGCAAGGCCTCGCTGAAGCAGGCCAGCGAAATTTTCGAAGAGCAAGTGGTGGTCGCCGAGACCCTCGATGCGCCGTGGCAGGCGTTTTATGATCAGGTCACGGGCCTGATGGACCGGACTTACCAGCTCAACGAAGCCACCCTGAAATTCCTCGATACCCAATTGCAGCAGCGTCTGGCGCAGAACCGCACGCACATGGTGTTGCAGGCCGTGGCGCTGTCGGTGGTGTTCGTGTTGATTTTCTATCTCTATGGCGGCTTCTACGCCTCGACCCGCACCACGCTCAAACGCCTTGGCGCGATGATGGACAAAGTCGCCGCCGGGGACATGACGGTCAACTTCGTAGCCCATAGCCGCGATGAACTGGGCGAACTGGGGGAAGTGTTCAATGGCACGGTGCGCAAGATCCACGACCTGATCGAGCGGGTCGGGCATACCGTCGGCGAAGTCGAGCGTCAGGCCGGGCAAGTGGAAAACGTCTCGGCGCAAAGCAATCAGGCCGTGGCCGGACAGCGCACCCAGATCGAACAAGTGGCTACGGCCATGAACCAGATGTCGGCCACCTCGCAGGAAGTTGCACGCAGTGCGGCGGCTGCGGTGAGCAGCGCCCACAGCGTCAACGACGAAACCATCAGCGGACGTGGCCTGGTGGAGTCGCAACAGGGCAGCATCGCGGCACTGGCCAGCGAGATTGATCAGTCGGTGCTGGTGATCAACCAGTTGGCCAGCGACAGCCAGTCGATCAGCCGGGTGCTGGAGGTGATCAAGAGCATCGCCGAGCAGACCAATCTGTTGGCCCTCAACGCGGCGATCGAAGCGGCGCGGGCCGGGGAACAGGGACGAGGTTTTGCGGTGGTGGCGGACGAGGTTCGGACCCTGGCCAAACGCACTCAACAATCGACCGAGGAAATCGAGCAGATGATCGCCAGGCTGCACGGCGGGGTTGGCGCAGCGGTGAAGGCCATGGGTGTCAGCCATTCGATGGCCAATGGCACCGTCGGCCAATCGGAAAAGGTCCAGCAGGCGCTGGAAAACATCCTCGGTGCGGTAGGCATGATCGTCGATCAGAACCAGCAGATCGCCGCCGCCGTGGAGCAGCAGACCGCTGTCGCCCATGACATCGACCAGAACATCGTCGAGATCAACCGCGCCGGTGAGCGCACGGCCGAAGGTGCCTATCAGACTGAAAACGCGAGTCGGGCCCTGTCGGCGCAGGTGGTTGAGTTGAAGCAGTTGATCAGCGCCTTCCGGGTTTAAGCAGCCTGCCTCTCGGGAGGCAGGTTTGTCGGAATAATTTGTAGTACTTCTTTGCTTACGTTTGTAAGCAATTTCCTGATTTCCTCCGTGCTCTGATTTTTCGTCTTCAATGGATCAAGATCACATCAACTGACCGTTTGGAGGAGGCCACGCATGTCTGTTGCAACCCTGGGAGTCCAGGGCCGCTGTGCCCATTGTCAGACCACGCTGCTGCTCAAACCCTGGCAACTGAATGCCATTGCGATCAATGAACCGTTCACCTGTGCCCACTGCCAGAAAAGCCTGGAGCTGCGCTGCCCGAAACAGATCAGACGCTTCAGATCCCTCGATTCGCTGGGCTGGTTGCGCTTCAGTGCATCGTTGACGGTGTGCACCGCGTTGCTGGTGGCGCTGGTGATGGAATGGATCGGGCTGCTCAACGTGACGGAACAGTTGAATGCCTCTTTGATCGTGATTTTCGTGTACTTCGCACTGATGCGCCTGGTTCACCACCGCCAACACATGACCCTGACGCTCGACGCCGTCAGGTCCCTCGACGACTGACTACCAGCCGAACACTTCGCAGCCGTTGGCAGTGCTGGCCTCGGCGAGTTGTTCTGCAGTGACGTTCATCAACCCGGCAAGTGCCGTGCAGATGGCCGGCAAATGTGCCGGTGTATTGCGCACGCCGGGGTACATGGCAGGCGCCATGTCCGGTGAGTCGGTTTCAAGCACCACCGAACCCAGTGGCAAGTCGGCCAGCACCCGATGCATGCGCAAGGCCTGGGGCCAGGTGGGTGCGCCACCGAGGCCGAGTTTGAAGCCGAGCTTGATGTATTCCCGCGCCTCTTCACGACTGCCGGCGAAGGCATGGATGATGCCCCCGCGCTTGAGCTTGAAGCGCTTGAGCGTGGCAATCACCGCCGCATGACTGCGCCGCACATGAATCAACGCCGGTAATTCGAAATCCGCTGCCAGTTGCAGTTGCGCGTCGAACAGCGCTTGCTGGCGTTCGCGGTCGAGGGTTTCGATGAAGTAATCCAGTCCGATTTCGCCGACGGCGCACAGTTGCCGATGACCGCGCAGCCGTGTCAGCCAATCGCCCAGTGCAAGCAAATCTTCTGGCCGATGCTGATCGAGATAGACCGGGTGCAAGCCGAAAGCCGCGTACAGGTCGGGATCGCTTTGCACCAGATCCCACACCCGCTGCCAGTTGCCCTCATACACCCCCAGCACCACCATCCGCCGTACCCCGAGGGCACGGCTTTCAGCCAGCAACGCCGCACGGTCGGCGTCGAAGTCGGGAAAGTCCAGGTGGGTGTGGCTGTCGATCAGCTCCACGGTTCAGTCCCGATGAATACGCTGCTTGAAGGTACGGGCGATGGCTTGCACGCCAGGCTGGTAATCCGCTTGCTCGACCGCCGCCAGCGCCAGTGCCAGCGCCTTGTCGGCGATCAGCTGGTGCTGCTGGGCCATGGCGTTGACCGGCAGCGGCAGGAAGTCCAGCAACTGGGTGTCGCCAAATGTGCCAAGGCGCAGCGGGCGGTTTTTCAGCGGGAAGTCATGCAGCGCATCGAACACACCCTGCAACAGCACGTAGGACGTGGTCACCAGTGCATCGGGCAAATGCCCGAGTCGTTGCAGGAGTTCTTCCATCAATTGCTTGCCGCACTCGCGGCTGAAGGACTCGGCGTGCTCGATCAGCACTTCGCCTTTGAAGCCCGTGAGAGCCTGTTTGAAGCCGGCGGCGCGTTCCTGGCTGATGCTCAGTTCCGGGCGGGCGCCCAGCAGCACGATCTGTTTCGGCTGCGGGTCGAGCAGGCTTTCGGTCAGGTGCAGGCTGGCCTCGCGGTCGTCGCTGACCACCGAGCAGAAGTGTTCCGGATCCATCACCCGGTCGATGGCGATGACCGGCAAGCCCTTGGCCTGCAACTGGCGGTAGCTGTCGTCACCGGCCGGCAGGCAACTGGCGACGATCAACGCATCGCAGCGTCGGGCGCGGAACAGTTGCAGCAGTTGCCGTTCGCTGTCCGGCGCATCGTCGGAACTGGCGATCAGCAACTGATAGCCCCGCGCTCGGGCGCCTTGTTCCAGCAGCTTGGCGATCCGCGCGTAACTGGGGTTTTCCAGGTCCGGCAGGATAAAACCCAGGGTCCGGGTGTGCCGACTGCGCAGCCCGGCCGCCTGGGGATTGGGGGTAAAGCCGTGCTGATCGACCACCGCCCGCACCCGCTCGACGGTCGCGGTGCTGATGCGTTGCTGTTCGGCCTTGCCGTTGATGACGTAGCTGGCGGTGGTCACGGACACTCCGGCCAACCGCGCGATATCACTGAGTTTCAACCCGGGATTTCCTTGTTTTTTCGAGCTTGCCGCCACATTTTCGCCAATCCTACCCGATTCAGGCAGGCGACCATTGTCGCAGCGCATCCGACAAGTTGGACTTCAAGGATGAGACATTATCGAGTAACGTGCCGATCAATCTAGATTAAACGTTTCAGCAAGCGTATTTTCTACGTTTTAGACGCCTTTGGCCGGTGCTGCCGTGAAACCGCCAAAACTGCCTCCTGAAAGGGAAGCGCACAAGCGCCTAAGCTGGAACCATTCAAAACAATACCTGGCGCCCCGTGACGCCAAAAAGGAGAACGCATGCTCGAGCTCACTATAGAGCAGATATCCATGGGCCAATCGGCTGTGGATAAACCCGCTGCCCTGCAATTGCTGGCCGATCATCTGGTGGCCGATGGTCTGGTCGCCGACGGTTACCTTGCCGGTTTGCAGGCGCGGGAAGCCCAGGGCTCGACCTTCCTCGGTCAAGGCATTGCAATCCCCCACGGCACGCCCGAAACCCGCGATCAGGTGTTTGCCACCGGCGTGCGGTTGATGCAGTTTCCCGACGGCGTGGATTGGGGCGACGGCCAGATCGTCTATCTGGCCATCGGCATCGCGGCCAAATCCGACGAACACCTGCGCCTGCTGCAATTGCTCACCCGCGCCCTCGGCGAAACCGATCTGGGCCAGGCTCTGCGCCGCGCCAGTTCGCCTGAAGCGCTGCTGAAACTGTTGCAAGGCGCGCCACAGGAACTGGCGCTGGATGCGCAGATGATCGGCCTCGGGGTCTCCGCCGACGATTTCGAAGAACTGGTCTGGCGCGGTGCACGTCTGCTGCGTCAGGCCGATTGCGTGAGCAACGGTTTTGCCGGTGTGTTGCAGCAAGTCGAAGCGCTGCCGCTGGGCGATGGCCTGTGGTGGCTGCACAGCGAGCAGACCGTGAAGCGTCCGGGCCTGGCCTTCGTCACTCCGGACAAACCGATGCGTTACCTCGGTCAGCCGCTCAGCGGTCTGTTTTGCCTGGCCAGCCTCGGCGAAGCGCATCAGGCGTTGCTGGAGCGTTTGTGCGCGTTGCTGATCGAAGGTCGTGGCCATGAACTGGGCCGCGCCACCAGCAGCCGCAAAGTCCTCGAAGTGCTCGGCGGCGAGTTGCCTGCGGACTGGCCGAGTGCGCGTATCGCACTGGCCAACGCCCATGGTTTGCATGCGCGGCCGGCGAAGATCCTCGCCCAACTGGCGAAGCGTTTTGACGGTGAGATTCGCATCCGCATCGTCGACGGCCAGGACAGCGCCGTGTCGGTGAAGAGCCTGAGCAAACTGCTGAGCCTCGGCGCCCGTCGCGGCCAGGTGCTGGAAATCATCGCCGAACCGAACATCGCCGCCGACGCCTTGCCGGCCTTGCTGGCGGCCATCGAAGAAGGCCTCGGCGAAGAAGTCGAACCGT
This sequence comes from Pseudomonas sp. GW821-FHT09E04, assembly GCF_059416185.1. Classification (NCBI taxonomy): domain Bacteria; kingdom Pseudomonadati; phylum Pseudomonadota; class Gammaproteobacteria; order Pseudomonadales; family Pseudomonadaceae; genus Pseudomonas; species Pseudomonas sp. GW821-FHT09E04. The sequence goes on along the minus strand of NZ_JBWKOR010000002.1, from coordinate 943,433 downwards.
TGCCGGCCGTGAGCCAACAACGTGAAGTGATCGCCGACATCGCCGAAGTCTTGAGCGCCCCGACCTCCGGCAGCCTGCTGCAAGCCATTCCCGCCGCCCCCGGCATTGCCATCGGCCCGGCGCACATTCAGGTCCAGCAAACCATTGATTACCCGTTGCGCGGTGAGTCCGCCACCATTGAGCGCGAGCGTCTGAAAAATGCCCTGGCCGACGTGCGTCAGGACATTCAGGGCCTGATCGAGCGCAGCAAGGCCAAGGCAATCCGCGAGATTTTCATCACCCACCAGGAAATGCTCGACGACCCGGAGCTCACCGACGAAGTCGACACCCGCCTCAAGCAAGGCGAAAGCGCCGAGGCAGCGTGGATGGCGGTGATCGAGGCCGCCGCAAAACAACAGGAAGCGTTGCAGGACGCCTTGCTCGCCGAACGTGCTGCCGATCTGCGCGACATCGGGCGTCGAGTGCTGGCGCAACTGTGCGGCGTGCAGACGCCCACCGAGCCTGAGCAGCCGTACATTCTGGTGATGGATGAGGTCGGCCCGTCCGACGTCGCGCGGCTGGATCCGGCGCGGGTCGCGGGGATTCTCACCGCCCGTGGCGGCGCCACCGCACACAGCGCCATCGTGGCCCGCGCGCTGGGGATTCCGGCGCTGGTCGGTGCGGGCGCTGCGGTATTGCTGCTGAAACCGGGCACGCCGTTGCTGCTCGATGGCCAGCGCGGTCGCCTGCATGTCGATGCCGATGCCGCGACCCTGCAACGCGCCAGCGAAGAACGCGACACCCGCGAACAACGCCTGAAGGCCGCCGCCGAACAACGCCATCAACCGGCGCACACCACCGACGGCCACGCCGTGGAAGTGTTCGCCAACATCGGTGAAAGCGCCGGTGTGATCAGCGCGGTGGAGCAGGGCGCCGAAGGCATCGGCCTGCTGCGCACCGAACTGATTTTCATGGCTCATCCACAGGCGCCGGACGAGGCGACTCAGGAAGCCGAATACCGCCGCGTCCTCGATGGCCTCGCCGGTCGGCCGCTGGTGGTGCGCACCCTCGATGTCGGCGGCGATAAACCGTTGCCGTATTGGCCGATTGCCAAGGAAGAAAACCCGTTCCTCGGCGTACGCGGGATTCGGCTGACCTTGCAGCGTCCGCAGATCATGGAAGCGCAGTTGCGCGCCTTGCTGCGCTCGGCGGACAACCGCCCGCTGCGGATCATGTTCCCGATGGTCGGCAGCGTCGACGAGTGGCGTCAGGCCCGCGACATGACCGAGCGCCTGCGCCTGGAAATCCCGGTCGCCGACCTGCAACTGGGGATCATGATCGAAGTGCCGTCCGCCGCGTTGCTGGCGCCAGTGCTGGCCAAAGAAGTCGATTTCTTCAGCGTCGGCACCAACGACCTGACGCAATACACCCTGGCCATCGACCGTGGTCATCCGACCCTGTCCGCCCAGGCTGACGGCCTGCACCCGGCGGTGCTGCAACTGATCGACATCACCGTGCGCGCGGCTCATGCCCACGGCAAATGGGTCGGCGTGTGCGGCGAACTGGCGGCGGACCCGCTGGCGGTGCCGGTGCTGGTCGGCCTTGGTGTGGATGAGCTGAGCGTCTCCGGACGCAGCATCGCCGAGGTCAAGGCGCGCATCCGCGAACTCAGCCTGACCCAGACTCAAACCCTTGCTCAACAAGCCCTGGCCGTGGGCAGCGCCAACGAAGTGCGCGCATTAGTGGAGGCCCTGTAATGGCCAAGATTCTTACCCTGACCCTCAACCCGGCGCTGGACCTCACGGTGCAGTTGCCGCGTCTGGAGGCCGGTCAGGTCAATCGCAGCGACGAAATGCACACTCACGCCGCCGGCAAGGGCGTCAACGTCGCGCAAGTGCTGGCCGACCTCGGTCATCAACTGACGGTCAGCGGCTTTCTCGGTGAAGACAATCTGCAGGCGTTCGAAACCCTGTTCGCCAAGCGTGGTTTTGTCGACGCCTTCATCCGTGTGCCGGGCGAGACTCGCAGCAACATCAAGGTCGCGGAACGGGACGGACGCATCACCGACATCAACGGCCCGGGCCCGGTGGTCGGCGTGGTGGCGCAACAGGCGTTGCTGGAGCGTCTGGTGCAGATTGCACCGGGGCATGACGCGGTGGTGGTCGCCGGCAGTCTGCCGCGCGGGGTCAGTGCGAAGTGGTTGCGTGAGTTGATCGAGCGCCTGAAGGGGCTGGGCCTGAAAGTCGCGTTGGACACCAGCGGCGAAGCGCTGCGCACGGCACTCAAGGCTGGCCCGTGGCTGATCAAGCCCAACACTGAAGAACTGGCCGATGCGCTCGGCTGTGAAGTGCTGTCTCACGCCGCTCAGGCTGAGGCGGCCAATCGGCTGCATGCTCAAGGCATCGAGCATGTGGTGATTTCCCACGGCGCAGAAGGTGTGAACTGGTTCAGTGTCGGCTCGGCGTTGCACGCCACGCCGCCGAAGGTCAGCGTCGCCAGCACAGTCGGAGCCGGTGACTCGTTGCTGGCCGGCATGCTGCACGGTCTGCTCAGCGCCGATACGCCGGAGCAAACCCTGCGCACAGCCACCGCGATTGCGGCGCAGGCGGTGACCCAGATCGGTTTCGGTATTCACGATGCTGCGCAACTGGCGCAGCTCGAACAGGGCGTGCGCGTGCGCCCCCTGATAGAACAATAAGAGGGTTTGTCATGAAGTTAGCCATTGTCACGGCCTGCCCGAACGGCATGGTCACCAGTGTGCTGTGCGCCCGGCTGCTGGATGCTGCGGCCCAGCGTCAGGGCTGGAGCACCAGCGTCGAAGTGGTGGATGCGGCGCATCCGGAACGCGAATTGTCGGCGGCGACGATTGAGGCGGCGGAGTGGGTGTTGCTGGTGACCACCGGATCGGTCGACATGACCCGATTCGTCGGCAAACGGGTCTACAGGATTGCCCCGGCGCAAGCGCTGCAGGATGTCGAAGCGGTGCTGCGTCGCGGTGCCGAAGAAGCCGAAATTCATGTTGCCAGCGAAGTTGCACCGACGGCCGCGGAGCAACGCGCGCCTCGCATCGTCGCTGTCACCGCGTGCCCGACCGGCGTCGCCCATACCTTCATGGCGGCCGAAGCCTTGCAGCAAGCGGCCAAGCGCCTGGGCTATGAGTTTCAAGTGGAAACCCAGGGCTCGGTCGGCGCGCGAAATCCACTGAGCGCGACGGCAATTGCCGAGGCCGAGGTGGTGCTGCTGGCAGCGGATATCGAAGTCGCCACCGAGCGTTTCGCCGGCAAGAAAATCTACCGCTGCGGCACCGGAATCGCGCTGAAGCAATCCGAGGCCACGCTGAAAAAAGCCCTGGCCGAAGGCAAGCAGGAAAGCGCCGCGAGCGACGGCAAGGCCCCGGCCAAACAAGAGAAAACCGGCGTTTACAAACACCTGCTGACCGGTGTGTCGTTCATGCTGCCGATGGTGGTGGCGGGCGGCTTGATGATCGCCTTGTCGTTCGTGTTCGGCATCACCGCGTTCAAGGAAGAAGGCACGCTGGCGGCGGCGCTGATGCAGATCGGTGGCGAGACCGCGTTCAAATTGATGGTGCCGTTGCTGGCCGGTTACATCGCCTACTCGATTGCTGACCGTCCGGGTCTGGCGCCGGGAATGATTGGTGGATTGCTGGCGAGCACCCTGGGCGCCGGATTCATCGGCGGGATCGTCGCCGGTTTCATCGCTGGTTATGCGGCGAAGCTGATCAGTCGTTATGTGGCGTTGCCGCAAAGTCTGGAAGCGCTGAAACCGATTCTGATCATCCCGCTGTTCGCCAGTCTGATCACCGGGCTGGTGATGATTTACGTGGTCGGCAAACCGGTGGCCGGGATGCTCGCGGCGCTGACGCATTTCCTCGACAGCATGGGCACCACCAACGCGATCCTGCTCGGTGTGCTGCTGGGCGGCATGATGTGCGTCGACCTCGGCGGGCCGATCAACAAGGCCGCCTATGCGTTCTCGGTGGGGCTGCTGGCCTCGCAGAGTTATGCTCCGATGGCCGCGACCATGGCTGCCGGGATGGTGCCGCCGATTGGTCTCGGCATCGCCACCTTCATCGCTCGGCGCAAGTTCGCCCAGACTGAACGGGAGGCGGGTAAGGCGGCGCTGGTGCTGGGCTTGTGCTTTATTTCCGAAGGGGCAATTCCGTTTGCCGCGAAAGACCCATTGCGGGTGATCCCGGCGAGCATTGCCGGCGGTGCGCTGACCGGTGCGCTGTCGATGTACTTCGGCTGCAAGCTGATGGCGCCGCACGGTGGCCTGTTTGTGCTGGCGATCCCGAACGCGATCAACCATGCGCTGTTGTATCTGCTGGCAATCGTCGCGGGCAGCCTGCTGACGGCGGTGGTGTATGCGCTGGTCAAGCGGCCGGAAGCCGTCGAACTGGCGCTGGCGCCCGCCAACGCCTGAGGTGTCATACCCGCTTCATCTGGTGATGGTTAAGTTTTCCTTTTTTCAGGGAGAACAGCATGAGCGATTTCAACCTCGGTCGCCGGCGCGTGATGCAAGTGGTCGGCGCCGGTTTGCTGATGCCAGGGCTGGCGCCGGCCGTGATCGCCTCGGTCAAGGATCGACCGCAACTCACCGACGGCGTGCAGTCCGGCGACCTGCAGGGCGATCGGGCGATGATCTGGAGCCGCAGCGATCGTCCGGCGCGGATGGTGGTGGAGTGGGACTCCCGCAGTCAGTTCCGCCATCCGCGACGCGTCATCTCCGCGTTGGCCGACGCGCGCAGCGATTTCACCGCCCGCGTCGAACTCACCGGATTGCCCGCCGATCAGGCGATTTTCTACCGCGTGTATTTCAAGGACGCCCAGACTGGTGTTGCCAGCGAACCGTGGCTCGGCCACCTGCGCAGTGCACCGACCGCACGGCGCAATATCCGCTTCGTGTGGAGCGGCGACACCGTCGGCCAGGGCTTCGGCATCAACCCCGATATCGGCGGCATGCGCATCTACGAATCCATGCGCATGCGCCTGCCGGACTTCTTTATCCACAGCGGCGACACGATCTACGCCGACGGCCCGGTGCCGGCGCAACTGACCACTGAGGGTGGCCGGATCTGGCGCAACCTCACCACGGAAGCCAAAAGCAAGGTCGCCCAGACCCTCGACGACTATCGCGGCAATTACCGCTACAACCTGATGGACGAAAACATCCGCCGCTTCAACGCCGAAGTGCCGCAGATCTGGCAATGGGATGACCATGAAGTGGTCAACAACTGGTCGCCGGGCAAACAGCTCGACGAACGCTATCAGGAAAAAGATATCCACACCCTGGTCGGCCGTGCGCGTCAGGCCTGGCTCGAATATTCGCCGATGCGCCGTCAGGCAGCGGACGGTGGCGGGCGGATCTATCGCAAGCTGAGCTACGGGCCGATGCTCGATGTGTTCGTGCTCGACATGCGCAGTTATCGCGGCGCCAATGACGATAATCTCGGGGCGGAAAAACCGTTCCTCGGGCGTGAACAACTGAACTGGCTCAAACGCGGATTGAAGGCATCGAAAGCCCAGTGGAAAGTCATCGCTGCGGACATGCCGATCGGTCTCGGCGTGCCGGACGGCGAAGTCAGCCCCGGTGTGCCGCGTTGGGAAGCGGTGGCCAACGGCGACCCCGGCCCGGCCCAGGGACGTGAACTGGAAATCGCCGAATTGCTGGGGTTTCTGCGGGCGCAACAGGTGCGCAATTTCGTGTTCCTGACGGCGGACGTGCATTACTGCGCGGCGCATCACTATCACCCGGATCGGGCCGCGTTCCAGGATTTCGAGCCGTTCTGGGAGTTTGTCGCTGGGCCTCTGAATGCCGGGAGTTTCGGGCCCAATCCGCTGGACAAGACCTTCGGCCCGGAAGTGGTGTTTCAGAAAGCACCGCCGACGCAAAACGCTTCACCGTTTGCCGGGTTTCAGTTTTTTGGCGAGGTGAACATCGAGGGGCAGAGCGGGGAGTTGAGTGTGGTGTTGCGGGATCTGGATGGGGTGGCGGTGTTTGAGCAGAAGCTGCAGCCAGTCTAAATGCAGTGAACCTGTGGGAGCAGGCTTGCTCCCACAGGAATGCAGGTGAATCAGTAAACGTCGCGGCGATAACGACCCTGTTCGATCAGGCGTTCGACTTCGGCGGCCCCCAACACTTCATTGAGCACCTGATCCACCCCTGACGCCATGCCTTGCAAGCTGCCGCAGATGTAGATCACGGCACCGTCCGCCAGCCATTTCTTCAGCTCGGCAGCCGATTCGCGCAAGCGATCCTGCACATAGATTTTCTGCGCCTGATCCCGCGAGAACGCCAGGTCCAGTCGCGCCAGATCGCCGTTGATCAGCCACTCTTCGAGTTCTGCGCGACACAGGAAATCGTTCTCCCGATTGCGCTCGCCGAACAGCAGCCAGTGGCGTTGCTGCCCGTCGGCAATCCGCGCCTTGAGCAAGCTGCGCAGGCCGGCAAGGCCGGTGCCGTTGCCCAGCAAGATCATCGGCACCGGCTGGTTCGGCAGATGGAAGCCGCTGTTGCGGCGTACCCGCAGACTGATACTGCCGCCTACCTGCGCATGTTCGGTCAGCCATCCGGAACCGATGCCGAGGGTGCCGTCAGAATGCTGTTCCTGACGCACGATCAATTCCAGCACGCCGTCGGCAGCAATCGAGGCGATCGAGTATTCGCGCATCGCCAGCGGCACCATCGCATCGACCAGTGCCTGGGCATGCAGGCCTACAAGATGGGCGCGGTGTTCGGGCAACTGGCGGGTGGCGAGGGCGACTTCCAGCGATTCTTCCAGGCCGTTGACCTTCACGCTGGTTTCGCCACGAATGCCGAGGCCGTCGAGGAAATGTTCGATGGCCCACGGGCAGTTGCGTGGCAACACTTCCACCAGATCGCCAGCGAGCCAGCTGCTGGTGTCAGGCGCCGAGAGACCCAGCAGGAAAACCGGTGAACCGCTGCTGTCAGGGTTCATCAGTTCGCGGCGTTCCAGCGTCCAGTTGCTGTAGCTCGGTGCCTGCCAGGTGTCGACCGGTGCTTGCCCGGTGATCAGGCCGAGCTGGGTCTGCCAGTGACGCAGTGCGTAAGGATCACCATTGTCGACCTCCACCGGAGCGAACAGCGTCTTGCCGCCATGCTCGCCCAGCCATTGGTGCAGACGTCGGGCGAAACCGCAGAAGTGCTGATACTGACGGTCGCCGAGACCGAGTACGGCGTAATTGAGGCTGTCGAGTGTCGAGGCGTTGTTCAGCACTTTGCGTTCGAAACCGCGAGCGCTGTCCGGTGCTTCGCCGTCGCCGAAGGTGCTGACCACGAACAGCGCATTGTTGGATTCCTGCAGATCCTGCTCGCTGACATTCGCCAGCGGCTGCACCTTCACCGGCAATCCTGCTGCCTGCAACTGGCCGGCGGTCTGCCAAGCGAGTTGCTCGGCAAAACCGCTCTGGCTGGCGAAACCGATCAACCATGCCGGGGTGTCACCGGTCGGTTGCTCGAGGCCTTGGCGGGCATCCTTGATCTGCTTTTTCTTGCGGCGGCGATCGAGGTACAACAGCCATCCGGTGATAAAGAACAGCGGCATCAGCACCGCTGCGACCGTCACGATGATCCGCCCGACCAGACCGAAATAGCTGCCGACGTGCAGCGCGTAAATGCTGGTCAGCAATTGCGCCTTGAAGCTTTTGTCGGCGTAGCGGTCGACGCGTTTGACGACGCCGGTGGCCGGGTCGAGGGTGATCTGGTTCAGCGCGCGCTCGTGGGGCGAGCTGTCGAGCAGATAGAACACGGTCGCCGGTTGGCCGGCCACAGGCGGCATGCGGATGTTGTAGGAGGCGAGGCCTGGACCTGCGGAGCTGTAGATGCTGACCCACATTGCGGCGTAATCGGCGGTCGGCGCCGGGCCTTCAGGTGCCGGGCCGCGTCCGCCGCGCACACGTTCGTTCTGCGGCGCATCCGACAGCAATTTCGTCAGTCCTTTGTTGTACCACTCGTAGGACCAGGACAGACCGGTCAGCGCCAGCAACAGGTAAACCAGCATGCACCAGGTGCCGAACACCGAGTGCAGGTCCCAGTTGAAGCTGCGGCCCTTTTTCTTCCAGTCCAGGGTCAGCCACACGCGCCAGCTGTTCCACTGGCGTGGCCAGCGCAGGTACAGGCCGGACAGGCAGAAGAACAGCAGCATCAGGGTGCAGGCGCCGGTAATGTTGCGGCCGGTATCGCCCATGGCGAGGAACCGGTGCAGTTGCAGCATCAGGCCGAAGAAGTCCTGGCCGGTGGCCTCGCCCTTGAACTCGGCGGTGTAGGGATCGAAGTAGCGCATCTCGCCACGACGCTCACCTTTCGGCGGGGTGAACCAGACGCGTCCGACGCTGCCGCTTTCGGTTTCGACCGAGAGCATCGAGACTTTCTTGCCCGAGGCCGCTTCGATGTGCGCCACCAGGTCGGCGGGCGGCAGGACGCCGGCCACCTGCTTCTCCACCTGCAACACGGATGGGTTGAGGGCTTTCAGGATCTCGTCCTGAAACGAATAGGCAGCGCCGGTGATGCCCATCAGGGCCAGCACCAGCCCGGCAGTGATGCCAAAAAACCAGTGCAACTGGAACAGGGTTTTCTTCAACACGTCGCTTGCCTTGTCCGTTCGGAAATTGTGTTCACGGCGTGCATTATGCCGTGGCTTATCGAGAAACGTTCTTTATTACGCACAAAAGCCCCGTTCAAGTGAATGAACGGGGCCCGAGGCTTCCGGCTTCTATCAGAAGTGGAAGTTGGTGCTCAGCAATGCCGTACGGCCCGCCGCCTGGTTGGCGAAGTGAGTCGAGAAGGCTTTGTCGTAGTAGGTTTCGTTGGTCAGGTTCTGCACGTTCAGTTGCAGGTCGACGTTCTTGGTCAGCTTGTACGCAGCCATCGCGTCGTAGCGAACGTAGGAATCGACCATGGTGGTGTTGGCCACGCTGCCGAACACGTCATCCACGTAGAACGCACCGCCACCGATGGTCAGCTTCGGCGTGACCTGGTAAGTGGTCCACAGGCTGGCGCTGTTTTTCGGCGTGTTAGGCAGTTCGTTGCCGTCGGTGGCACGGTTCAGCGGGCCGCCATCCACTTGCTCGCTGTCCATATAGGCGTAACCGGCGAACACTTGCCACTTGTCGGTGATCTTGCCGCTGGCCGACAGCTCGATACCTTGTACACGAGTCTTGCCGGCGTTTTCGTACGACGTGGTATCAACCTGGACACGCGCGTTTTCTTTCTCGGTGCGGAAGATGTCGGCGGTCAGCGACAGGCGATCGTTCAACAGATCCCACTTGGTGCCGATTTCGTAGTTCTTGGTGGTTTCCGGCTCCATGTCGCTCTTGAGCAGGTTACCGTTGCGATCGGTGGTGCCGCCCAGCGGGTTGCCGTCCATGCCTTCGCCCAGGGTGTTGCCCGGTGGCGTGGCGGAAGTGGCGTAGGACGCGTAGATGCTGCCGTTCTCTGCCGGTTTGTAGACGATGCCGAACTGACCGGTGACGAACTCGCTGGTGTCTGCACCTTTGGCGGTGGTGGTGCCAGCGTTGTTGTAGGTGTGGTAGCCGGTTTCGAAGTGGTCGTAACGCAGTCCCATGTTCACCAGCCATTGCTGGGACAGTTCCAGGGTGTCGAACACATACAGCGCGTAAGTATCGGACTGGGTGTCAGTGCCGGCGTAGTTGCGCGAAATGGCGCCGTTCCACGGATCGTTCGGGTTCGGGTTCGACAGCGAGGTGCAGTTGTAGCCGCTCGACGCGCCGATCATCGACGGGGTGCAGTTGGTGCTGGACGGCACGTTGGTGGAGCGCGGCGTGGTATCGGTGTTGACGTTGTAAGAGGATTTGCGGCTTTCCTCACGGGTGTATTCGACACCGGTGGAGAAGCTGTTCTTGAACCCTGCAACGTAGAAGTTACCGAACAGGTCAGTCTGGTTGGTGGTGGTCTCGGTGTTGCTCACGCGAGTGTTCGCACGACGCCAGACGCTGCCGTTGTTGACGTTGCCCTTGCTGTCGTCCGGCTGGGTCAGGATGTAATCCTGCATGCTGGTGCCGTGACGCAGAGTGTTCTTGATGGTCAGCGAGTCATTCAGGTCATGCTCGATGGCGAACGTCGCGGTGTCGGTACGACCCTTGCGGAAGTCGCGACCGTCCAGACCGTAGAAGTTGCTGTGATCGCCGCCCGAGTACGGCTTGTCCGGATTGGACTTGGTACGTGCCGCCGAGCCGGCAGCCGGAATGGTGTACGGGATGCCCGAGTCCGGCGTGTCGTTGCTTTCGAGATGGTAGTAGTCGAGGTTGACGCGAGTATCGGTGCCCAGGCCGAAGGCCAGGGATGGCGCGATGCCCCAGCGGTCGTAGTCGACGCTGTCGCGACCGGCGACGTTGCTCTCGTGGCTCATCAGGTTCAGACGGCCGGCAGCGGTGTCGCTGAACTGGTAGTTGCCGTCCAGGGTGTAGCGCTGGGTCTGGTCGGAACCCCAGGTGAAACCACCGTCGAACGAGTTGCCCAGGTGTGCTTTCTTGCTCACCAGGTTGATGCTGCCGCCCGCCGCGCCGCGACCGCCGATGGCGGAGTTCGGGCCCTTGCTGACTTCGATGTTTTCCACGGCGAAGATCTCGCGGCTCTGCGAACCGGTGTCGCGCACGCCGTCGAGGTAGGTGTCGCCCTGGGCGTCGAAACCACGGATGAACGGACGGTCGCCCTGCGGGTTGCCACCTTCACCGGCACCGAAAGTGATGCCCGGTACGGTGCGCAGCGCGTCCTGCATGTTCAGGGCGCCGGTGTCCTTCAGGACTTGTTGCGGAATAACGGTGACCGAGCGCGGCGTATCGACCAGCGGCGCGGTGTACTTGGGCGAGGAGGCTTTCTCGACCTGGTAGGACGTCGAGTCCTGGGCTTCGCCGGTGATGGCGGTGGCGTCCAGGGCGATGGCATTGCCGGAGGCTTTGCTGTCGGTCTTTTCAGCGGCGAACACCATGTGGCCAGCGGAGCCGGCGGTGATTGCGACGCCGATGGCGGAAGCGAGCAGACGTGGTGAACTGACCGGTAATTGTGCTTGTTGACGTGCCATTTTTATTCCCCTCCCCAAGGATTTGAGGCGGCGGAATATAGGGTAAACAGGTATTCGTATCAATTGCGAAACATTGCTATCCGCACTGAATTTACATTCTTTACAATTTAACCTTACGGTTTTTGCCAGTTCATTCGTCTAGCGGGTTTTACACAGCCAATAAGAATCAATACCATTGCCGCCTCTTTGCCATCAGGTGACTTCGACATGCTGCTGCACATCCCCGCTCTGTTCGAGAAAGACGAAGTGCGGCGCATCCGCGAGGCTCTGGAGCAGGCCGACTGGGCCGATGGCAAGATCACCGCCGGCTATCAATCGGCCAAGGCCAAGCACAATCTGCAACTGCCCGAAGGCCATCCGCTGGCCAAGGAAATCGGCGCCGCGATGCTTGAGCGCCTGTGGAAAAATCCGCTGTTCATGTCCGCCGCGCTGCCGCACAAGGTATTTCCGCCGTTACTCAACTGCTACACGGCGGGTGGCAGTTTCGATTTCCACATCGACAACGCCGTGCGCCAGCCCAAGGGCAGCATCGAGCGGGTACGCACCGATCTGTCGGCCACGCTGTTTTTCAGCGAACCCGAGGACTACGACGGCGGCGAGCTGGAAATCCAGGACACCTTCGGCACCCAGCGAGTGAAGCTGCCCGCTGGCGACATGGTTCTGTATCCCGGCACCAGCCTGCATAAAGTCAACGCGGTGACTCGTGGCGCTCGGTATGCCTCGTTCTTCTGGACCCAAAGCCTGGTGCGCGAAGACAGCCAACGCGCCTTGCTGTTCGAGATGGACGGTGCGATCCAGCAACTGACTCAGGACATGCCCGATCACCCTTCGCTGATCCGCCTCACCGGCACCTATCACAACCTGTTGCGCCGCTGGGTCGAGGTGTAAGTGACGGACTTTCGTTTGCGCCGCGAAGAAATCCTCGACGGCGAACGGCTCACCGCCATGCTCGAAGAAAGCCCGGCTCGCGCGGCTCAGGCCATTCTGATGGCGGCGGGCGAGGGCGTGCTCGAAGCGCAGGCGCTGCTCGGGCAGATTCTGCTCGATGGTCATGGGATTGCTCAGGATCAACCGCTGGCATTGCGCTGGTTTGAAATCGCCGCCGGGCAAGGTCATCTAATGGCGCGCAACATGCTCGGCCGCTGTCATGAACACGGATGGGGTTGTGTGGCCGACGCCGAGCGCGCTGCGCGCCATTACCAAACAGCCGCCGACGCGGGGCTGGATTGGGCGATGTACAACCTGGCAAACCTGCACGCCACCGGACGTGGAATACCCGAAGACCAGGCGCTGGCCCTCGCCCTGTACCGCCGTGCTGCCGAGTCGGGGCATGCCAAGTCGATGAACCTGCTGGGCCGGTATCTGGAAGAGGGACGCCACTGTCCGCAAGACCTGCCAACGGCGCGCGACTGGTATCGGCGTGCGGCCGAGGGTGGCGACTTTCGTGGGCAGTTCAGTCATGCGGCAATGCTTGCCGACGAAGGGCACATCGATGACGCACTCGGCTGGCTGCGCAAGGCGCTGGACGCGGGCAATGTGAATTTCCTGCGAGTCGCCAGCGTGTCTTTGTTGAATGCACGACATCCGCAAATTCGTGCAATGGCCGACGCTTATAAGTTGCGGCTGGCGGAGTTAGTTGCTTTGTAAGTATTTATTCTGCGGTGAGTTTGTTTTTTATCAAGTTGATATGGCTGTTCTCGGATAAGAGTCTGGGCGGATGGTTTGTTTGTCTTGATTGCTAATATTTGAATGCTTGTTGATTGTTGTCTTGCTGTCCTAAGGTTGTTTTGCGATGTCGGCGCTCAAGTTGGAATGAATCGCTCGATGATGTCGTATATCTAGAACGACTTTTATTAAATATCCGAAGAAGACAAGGAGTCTCTTATGGAATTCAAGATGGACAGCAAGATTGTCGAGGCCGCTGCAAAGGCGCCTCGGGTGTTTGTAAGTGCTTCGCTCGGCGAGGGTGAAGAATACAATCGGGAAACCGGTATTCAATTAACCAAAGAACAGATCATCAGCCTGCGTAAGTATGAAGTGCTGGGGCTGTCGCTTCCCGTTCGACTGGCGGATGTCGTTGCCTATTTGAACTATGGCGCCGGGGATACAGGAGGTGTTGGGCTCAAGGCAACGGACTTTCTGCGGACATTCACCTACACCTACGACCATGCCAAGCGCTGGTCGCCGTTGCGTGAAAAAATCATGCTCACAGGGACCGATCTCAAGATTTTTGCCGGCAGCATTATTCGCACAGGCAAAGGAATAGTTGAGATCTACGAAGACCTGAAAGCCTCCAGATACCTGGAGGAATACGATATCAAAACGCCGGAAGAGTATCTGGAGCTGAAACGCACGATTCCGGGGCTTCCCGACCTGGGTTTGCCGTCCGGTGATGTTCCTGAAATCAAGGCCTACCTCAACGACATGCTGGCCAAGGTCATGCAGTGCCACGCGAAGGCCGAGCACGTCAGAGCTGAACTCGACAGTTTTGGCGCTGATATGCGCGAGATCGTGCTGCCAGAGATCAAGCTGCGACTGGAGTTTGTGTCTCGCAATACCTATCAGGCAGACATCCAGGCTCTACAGGTCGAAATCGACCAGCGCTCGAAAGAAATCGATGAACTGAACAAGCAATATGATCAGTTGGTTCAGGAAGCGATCAGGTCGGCAGCCGCACTGAATATCGGTGGTTTGATTCTCGGCATCTATCAGGGCGTCAAGGCCGAAAAAATCCGAAAGGAGCGAAACAGGTTGAAGGCAGAGCAACAGGCTTCCAACCAGGTAATGGCCAGCAAAAACCAGACGCTGAGTTCCCTGAACAAAGTGCGCGATGATTTGCAGAACCTGAGCTATGTAGCGATTGAAGCTGAAGTCGCCACGCAAAACCTGATGCTGGTCTGGAATGCACTGAGTACCTATATCACTGCATCTGTCAAAGAAGTTGATCTGCTGCAGGAAGCAACTTCCTTGAGGAAGTTCAAGAACCAGATTCTCGGCATTATTGATCCGTGGGAGCAGATCAAGGTGAGTTCCGATCAGCTGTTGGGCGTGTTTGCTGCGGCAGATAAAGAGTATGGAAGCAGTTTTACGGTGTTCAGGAGCAAAGCAATGATGTTTTCGCCAAGTAATCATCCCGCCACTTCGGATTTTGATGTTACAGCTTTGCGTGCCCACGCGGCTGCCGTTCAAACAAGCAATGTCACTGCGCAAATGCTCGGTGAGCAGTTCAACTATCTGCCGGGTACCGTCCGCACAATGAATGGGCTGACAGTGGCTATCCAGAAAGCCACATTCGAACTTCGTAATCAGGCCCAGACAACAGGGATCAATCTGGAGCGTGCGCAGAACAAGCTGAAAATGTCTCAGGCCGAACTTCTCGAATATCCGGAAGACGCGGATGAAATCCGCGAGGAAATGGAAAGCGAACTCAAGAATGTATCGATGAACGTCTCCGAGCACGCGGACGATTTGAAGATGACGCACAACGGCTTGAGTACCGCCTATGACCGATCGGCGTCGGCGCAATGGATTGCAACGCTGCAACAGGACCGGGCCTTCACGGAAGCCCTGAAGGTCAAGTCGGAAGAAAAAGTCGCCGATTTCGAAAAGCAGATGAAATCGGTGTCTGAAGCGCTCGACCTGCTCGCGAAAGCCGGGGTGGAGAAAATCGGTAAGGAAGCCCAGCTGACGCTGGATAACCTGAAAGCACTGGGGCTGGCGCCACCGCAGGTTCAAGTCGCGTTGTTCGCCATTGATACCTTGAAAAAAATGATCTCGGGTATTGGTGAGGCGATCTCTTATCTGAACATGCTGGCGGCTTACAACCAACTCAAGGAAAAAGCGGCTGATCTGAAGGCGCAGTTGAAGAAACACATCAACGATATTGCGCAGATCGATGGAAAGATTCACCTGGTGCAAGTCCTCGACCAACTGGACGAGGAGCGCTGGAGTTACGTGAATGAATTCTCGAATCTGGTGGCCGTATTCGAGTCCTTCGCCCGAGACTTCAAACAGGACAAGTCGCAGCCTGTCGAGCAGAGAACGGCTTCTGCCATCGCCCGTATTGCCGACGTCCGGCAGTATCTGAAAACGGTTCAGCAGTAAGGAGTCGAGGCGGTGGGCGTTCTGCCCACCGCTTCCCGATCAGTCATGAATACACTTGCCTATGAGTTTTCCGCAGCACAACGACGCGTACTGGATCGATACACGAATTTCCTGGGCTCTCTGAACCCAACCTTCAATAACATTCCTTTGGTGTTCGAGCGCCGCAGAGCCATCGGTCATCAAATGGCGGTACTGGCCAACGATTCGCGTTTGAACAACGCCAGGTTCAATGCGCGCTACTTGCAGGAGTTCTGGGAGCGTACTGAAGACGCTCGACGCCTGTGCAGCACATATGTTGCGGATCTCACCCTGTTCACCGCTGAGACTCAGGAAATCATCAAAAACACCTCAAGGAACGAGCCCCTCAGTCAGGTGGATTTCAAGCTGTACAGTTTATCCAGGTCGCCAACCTGGAAGTTGTTTCCGCCCACTGATGTGCCGGATCTGATTCACGAACTGGCACTTCGGTTTTCCTCGCTGAGGGCGGCGATACGCCAACTGAAATACACCATCGCTGAGGTGCATGACGAGTCGTTCGGGCTTAAGTCGGTGTTCATCAGGGCGATGGATCATCGCTCGTGCCAGTGTCATACCCAACCGACAGTGGTCGAGGAGTTGTTTCGCGAAGCGCGTACAGCACCAGCCTGGGACTTCGCTTGGTCGTCAGCTGATCCGCTCGTAAAAGCCGCAGAGTACAAAACCGATATCGCCGCGTTGTTTAACGGACTGGCTTCCGTGAGTTCGCAACTCAGCGTGTTTCTCGAAGAGACCGGCTTACGCATCGATACTGTGTTCAATGAGTTGTTGAGAGCTGAACGTGTATCGAAACTCGGGGAGTTGAATTTCCAGCTCGCCGCCTCGAAGGAGGGCGCTGAAGAGTTCATGGCGATGATCAATCACCTTGAGACTTGGCTGCGCAAATAAAAAAGGCCCATGCATGCATGGGCCTTTTCAGTTGAAGCGTCGCTTACACGTAGAACGATTTCAGCGGCGGGAAGCCATTGAACTCTACGGCGCTGTAACTGGTGGTGTACGCACCGGTCGACAGCCAGTACAGGCGATCACCGATCGCCAGGTTCAGCGGCAGGCCGTACTTGTAGTTTTCGTACATGATGTCGGCGCTGTCGCAGGTCGGGCCGGCGATGACCACTTCTTCCATCTCGCCTTTTTTCTCGGTCCAGATCGGGAACTTGATCGCTTCGTCCATGGTTTCGATCAGGCCGGAAAACTTGCCCACATCGGTATAAACCCAGCGCTCGACGGCGGTACGGGACTTACGTGCAACCAGTACCACTTCGCTGACCAGGATACCGGCGTTGGCGATCAGCGAACGGCCCGGCTCCAGAATGATTTCCGGCAGGTCATCACCGAAGTCTTCCTTCAGGAAGCGGATGATCTCTTCGGCGTAGGTTTCCAGGCTGTTGGTGCGGGTGATGTAGTTGGCCGGGAAGCCGCCGCCCATGTTGATCAGCTTGAGATGGATGCCGTCTTCTTCTTTCAGGCGCTCGAAGATCACTTTTACCTTGGCGATCGCCGCGTCCCAGACGCTGATGTCGCGCTGTTGCGAGCCGACGTGGAACGAGATGCCGTAAGGCACCAGGCCCAGGTCGCGGGCGAGGATCAGCAGGTCCATGGCCATGTCGGTCTGGCAGCCGAATTTGCGCGACAGTGGCCAGTCAGCCGTGGTCGAGCCTTCGGTCAGGATGCGCACGTAGATTTTCGAGCCCGGCGCAGCCTTGGCGATGTTGCGCAGGTCGGCTTCGGAGTCGGTGGAGAACAGACGCACGCCCTTCTCGTAGAAGTAGCGGATGTCCTTGGATTTCTTGATGGTGTTGCCGTAGCTGATGCGGTCCGGGCTGACGCCACGGCCCAGCACTTTGTCCAGCTCATAGATCGAGGCGATGTCGAAGCTCGAACCTTTCTCTTTGAGCAGGTCGATGATCTCGACGGCCGGGTTGGCCTTGACCGCGTAGTAGACCTTGGCGAATTCGAAACCGGCGCGCAGGTCATCGTAGGCCTGGGCGATCATCGCGGTGTCGATCACCACGAACGGGGTTTCCTGTTTGTCGGCGAACGCCTTCATTTTGTCAAAAGTGGCGCGCGCGAAATAGTCTTCGACCTGGATCGACATGCTGGGAGCTCCTATGGGCAAACTCGTAAAAACAATGGGTGCAAATGAACGCCCTCCGTATCCCCACTTTGGTTCGCCTACTTCCCAAGGCATGTCGCCGAAAGCAAAAAGGCCATGGGTCGTTGCCCTTGGCCTTGCTGTCTCGTCGTCAGTACTTGAGCCGGATGGATCGTTTCCAGCATGGACGTTCGGCGCGAACTTTAGGGCGTGAGGGGCCTGAGATCAACTAAAAATGTCGCGTTTTTGCACGCTTCTGACGTGCGTCGCGGATATCACTCTTTGTAGCCGACCGAGATGACGGTCAGATGTTCCGCAATAATTTTCAGGTGTTAAAAATACCTGCACGTTCGAAGCTGATGTGTGCCAACTCTCCGGTAAGTACGATCACTTCAACATCGGCGACGTTGGCAGCGAGAAGGGAAGTTGAGAGGGAAGTTGCTGGTTTGGGCTGACATCTTCGGCCGGGCTCAGCCTTCTGATGTGTTGATATTTCTTGCCGGCTCATCGTCGGCAAAAAAATCACGGCTTTCTTGTTCCGGCGGTCGAAAAAAGGGCTTGTGAACAGCACTTTTGCTTTTGATCAGGCCGCCGCCTCGGCTGGCGACACAATATTGGTCTTCATTCCGCGTGAACGACCTGAACTCAGTTACGCCGCAGTCGATTCCTGGGTGACCTCGCCGAGCATCATTCGCTTGGCACTCAATCGCAATCTGGCTATAGCCCAGCCTGTTTTGATTTCGAAAAGATATGGCTGGCCTTTTACCTACTGTCAGTTCTGACAGGTGCTTAATTTCTGAATTGTTATTAAGGTGATTGCACAGTCGTCGTGCTGGATTTATTTGGATGCCATTCCGAAAGATGAGCTTGAAGGTGCACGTTTTTGCACGATAGAAGTTCAATCTTTGATGTGGCTTATAGCTTTGTGGAGGCAGGAAAAATGAACAGGCTATTAGTGTGGATAGTTGTTTTGTTGCTTTCGGGATGTGTGACTCATGATCTTGCTCCGAATGTTACGACCGACAAAAATGCCCAAGCTGTGCAGTCCGCAAGTGCAGGAACAACACAGTCCTTTACCGGGCCTGAAACAGCGGCTTATTTGACGGAGTACTACAACAACACTATTTCTATGTGTCGGGCCAATCCCAGCGCCCCCGCATTCTTGTGTAGCGGGGTGCCGGTGCGTGCGACACAGCACTCCACCGCCTTTCATTTCTGGAACCCGAATCCTTCCAGCACCGGCGTTTCATTTTCCTGGTTGCGCAAGGACGCCAAGTTCAGCAAGTTGGTGTTTGGCTACAATAATGGTTTTATTTTCAGTCCTTATTTCTACAACCCCACGGGAAAGATCGAACCGGAAATTTTGTGTTTTTTTCCAGTAGATGGCGCAACAACCTCGCGAACCAATAGTGGTTGCGGAGAAACCCCTGGCGTCCCCAGCAGTTCTCCATGTCAGGCGCAGAACATTAATACGGCTGCGCAATATATCGTCCACTACAACAGCCAGCCGAACAAGTACGGATACCTGTGCGGATTTGATGTTCGCGATGTTCTGAATGAAAAGGCCACCGAAGCATTCAATGAGGCAATCAAGGCTCAAGGGCAAGGGGGAACGTTTGCTTTCAATACACAAAACGAGTTCAGACTGGAAAACTGGGGGCAGGGCAAAGGCGCGGTATTGCCGATTATGGCGGTTTTCTACCTCAACGATACCGGCAAACCCGCGGCGCAGTACGACCAGCGGGATTTCAAGACTCAAACCGGAATCTGGGTACCGATGATACGTATAACGCTTCCACAGGTTCAGACGCACGACGTGAAGTTTGAATTCATCGCCGCCGATCAGGCCATTTCCTCCTGAACCAAAAAGGGCGGTGCTTATCCAAAAGCACCGCCCTTTTTACAGCCCGTGTCTCACGCCAACGCAACTTCCGCTGGCGACACAATACTGGTCTTGCCCCCACGGGACTTGCCGGAGCTCAAATACTCGGCAATCGACTCCTGAGTCACCTCCCCAAGAAACACTCGCTCGGCATCCATCACAGGCAACCATGACCGATTGAACTCGTACATCCGCGACAACAGAATCCGCAGATGCTCGTCGTACGCAGCGGTAGCGTTGAACTCCCGGAGGAACTGCGCACAGGTGCCGGTCTGACGATGCAGGTCACGACGGCGCACATAACCCAGCGCCTTGTTCTCAGCGTCAGTCACGACGACATAGCGGCGGTCATGCTCGTCCATCAACTCCAGCGCATCGGTCACCGGAGTTTCCGGGCTGACGGACGGCGCGTTGTCTGCCGCGTCTTCGGCTTTTACCAGCAACAGACGTTTCAACGTGCTGTCCTGGCCGACGAAGTTGCTGACAAAGTCGTCTGCCGGATGGGCGAGCAGAGTGTCCGGATGGTCGATCTGCAACAGCTTGCCGGCGCGGAAGATTGCGATCTTGTCGCCGAGCTTGATCGCTTCATCGATGTCGTGGCTGACCATGATCACGGTCTTGTTCAGCGCGCGCTGCATTTCGAAGAACTCGTTCTGGATCATCTCGCGGTTGATCGGGTCGACCGCACCGAACGGTTCGTCCATCAGCAACAGCGGTGCATCCGCTGCCAGTGCACGGATCACGCCGATCCGTTGCTGCTGGCCGCCGGACAATTCGCGTGGATAACGATGTAGATACTGCTTGGGCTCAAGCTTGATCATGCTCATCAGTTCGCGGGCGCGGTCGTGGCATTTCTGTTTGTCCCAGCCGAGCAGTTTCGGCACCACCACGATGTTCTCTTCGATGGTCATGTTCGGGAACAGACCGATCTGCTGGATCACGTAGCCGATGTTGCGACGCAGGGTCACTTCGTCGAGGTCGGTGGTGTCTTCGCCGTTGATCAGGATCTTGCCGGAGGTCGGCTTGATCAGGCGGTTGATCATTTTCAGCGTGGTGCTTTTGCCACAGCCCGATGGCCCGAGGAATACGCAGATTTCGCCTTCATTGACGGTCAGGCTCACCGAGTCCACGGCTTTCACATCTTTGCCGTTGCTTTGGAAGGTCTTGCTGAGGTTTTGAAGTTCGATCATTTGAGTAATCCTTTTGGAGTCAAAGAGCGTTGCAGCCACTGCAAAAACAGGTCGGCGAAGATCGCCAGAAGACTGACCAGCAGCGCGCCGACGATCAGCATCGACATGTCGCTGCGGCTGATGGAGGCGAGGATCAACACGCCGAGGCCGCCGGCGCCGATGGTCGCGGCGATGGTCATCACGCCGATGTTCATCACCACGGCGGTGCGCACACCGGCGAGGATCACCGGCACTGCAATCGGCAACTCGACCATGCGCAGGCGCTGGCCGAAGGTCATGCCGATGCCGCGTGCGGCTTCGCGGATGCCCGGCTCGACACCGGTCAGGGCGAGGTAGGTGTTGCGCATGATCGGCAGCAGTGAATAAAGGAACACGGCGGTGATCGCAGGCATCGGGCCGAGGCCCTGGCCGAATTTCGAGTAGAACGGCAGCAGCAGGCCGAACAACGCAATCGACGGCACGGTCAGCAGCACCGTGGCGCTGGCCTGTAACGGGCCGGCGAGGCTCGGGAAACGCGTCATCAGAATGCCCAGCGGCACGCCGATGAGAATCGCCAGACTGACGGCGATGCCGACCAGCGTGATGTGCTGCCAGGTCAGGTGCATCACCTGCTGCCAGTCGAGGTGGGAAAAGGCGTTCAGGAATTCCATGACTTTTCCTCCTTTAGTTCAATGGATGCTGGCGCAGGAAATCGGCAGCGACTTTCGACGGGCTCTCGTGATCAACGTCGACCCGCGCGTTGAGCTGGCGCATGGTTTCGTCGTCGAACAATTCGGCCAGCGGCTTGAGTTGCTCCGCCAGTTGCGGGTGGGCGTCGAGGTAGGCCTGACGCACGACTGGCGCAGCGGTGTAGTCCGGAAAGTAATGCTTGTCGTCTTCCAGCAGCTTCAGCCCGAATGCGTTGAGGCGACCGTCGGTGGTGTAGACCAGACCGGCGAACACCTGGCCGTTGCGAAGTGCGGTGTAGACCAGTCCTGCGTCCATCTGCCGGATGTTCTGGCGGGTCAGGTTCATGTCGTACAGCTTGACCATGCCGTCCAGACCGTCCGAGCGGTTGGCGAACTCGGTGTCCAGCGCCACCAGATGATTGCGCTTGGCTTCGCTGCGCAACACATCGTTCAGCTGACTGATATTGCTGATCTGCGGGTATTCCTCGGCCACTTTTTTCGGCAGGGCGAGGGCGTAGGTGTTGCTGAATTTCGACGGGGTCAGCCAGACCAGGCCTTTTTTCGCGTCGAGTTCTTTGACCCGGGCGTAAGACTGTTCGCTATCGAGCTTTTCGGTGACATGGTTGTAGGCCACCAGCGACACGCCGGTGTATTCCCAGAGCATGTCCAGTTGCCCGCTTTCGTGGGCGCTGCGGGCCAGGTTGCTGCCCAGACCACCGGTGATCTGCGCGTCGTAGCCTTTGCTGCGCAGGTATTGGGCGGTGATTTCCGCGAGCAGGGTTTGTTCGGTGAACACGCGGGCGCCGAGGCGAATGAGCGGCTTTTCCGCCGCCTGGGCAAATCCTGCGAACAGCAGGGCACAGCTCAGAATCAAACTAAGTCGTTTCATGAATATTCCTTTGCCGAAGCCTTAAGACGGGCGCAAACCGCGTTCCAGCCAGAGACGGCTGGCGAGGGTGACCACGCCATCGAGCAGCAGGGCCAGCAGCGCGGTGCACGCGGCGCCGAGCAGCAGTTGCGGCTGATTGTTCAGGGCGATGCCGGGGAAAATCAGGCTGCCGAGGCTGTTGGCGCCGATCAGGAAGGCCAGCGGCGCAGTACCGACGTTGATCGCCAGCGCCACGCGCACACCGCCGACGATGATCGGCACGGCGTTGGGCAATTCGACCTGCCACAGCACCTGACGCGGGGTCATGCCGATGCCGGTTGCGGCTTCTTTCAGTGAGCCCTGGACGTTTTTCAGGCCTTCGTAGGTGTTGCGCACAATCGGCAAAAGAGAGGCGAGGAACAGGGCGAAGATCGCCGGTCCGCTGCCGATGCCGAGAATCCCCAGGGCAATCGCGAGTACGGCCAGTGGTGGCACGGTGTTACCGATGTTGAAGATCTGCATGAAGCGTTCGGCGCGGCCGACCATGGTCGGGCGGCTCAGGAAGATGCCGGCGGGGATGCCCACGACAAGGGCGGCCAGCATTGAAGCGAGGACGAGAATCAGATGAGCTTGCAGGTAAAACAACAAATCGTCGCGGTAGTGTTCGATCGTGTTGATGCCGATCCAGTGGACCAGCAGGGCCAGGAGCGCGATCACCACCGCACCTCCCATCAGCCCTTTGCCATAGCGGATAGCCACAGGCGGACTCCTTTTTTATAGTCGGCGAACGCCGTCCCGAGTGGCATGCCATGCCTGGCTGCCGGGAAAATAACGTTCGCGAGAAGCAGCTCCCTCAGCACCGGCAACAGCGGTCTGAAAGCGAGCCATGAGCGCAGCCTCGTCAGGCTAACTTGCTGATTTTTCAGCCCCTGACGAAAAGTCGTAACAGGGGATGGACGTCTCCGTGCTTTAAAAGGTTCCCATCCACGGCAGCATTTGGCCACCCTTAATGTGCTCAACGGTTCGGTTATTGCGTTGACTTGGGCTATAATCGCGGCCCTTTTTTGAATCACCGCCAGGCGATTTCCCATGACCAACCAGGCCGCCGAAGTCGCGAAACGCCGCACTTTCGCCATTATTTCCCACCCCGATGCCGGTAAAACCACCATCACCGAAAAGCTCTTGCTGATGGGCAAGGCGATTGCGGTGGCCGGTACGGTGAAATCCCGTAAATCCGACCGCCACGCGACATCCGACTGGATGGAGATGGAAAAGCAGCGGGGTATCTCGATTACCACGTCGGTCATGCAGTTCCCGTATCGCGAACACATGATCAACCTGCTCGACACCCCGGGCCACGAAGACTTCTCCGAAGATACTTACCGCACCCTGACGGCGGTGGACTCGGCCTTGATGGTCCTCGACGGCGGTAAAGGTGTAGAGCCACGTACCATCGCGCTGATGGACGTCTGCCGTCTGCGTGACACGCCGATCGTCAGCTTCATCAACAAACTCGATCGTGACATCCGCGACCCGATCGAACTGCTCGACGAGATCGAAGCCGTCCTGAAGATCAAGGCTGCGCCGATCACCTGGCCGATCGGTTGCTACCGCGACTTCAAGGGCGTGTACCACCTCGCCGACGACTACATCATTGTCTACACCGCCGGTCACGGTCACGAACGCACCGAAACCAAGATCATCGAGAAGCTTGACTCCGACGAAGCCCGCGCACACCTGGGCGACGAGTACGATCGTTTTCTCGAACAGCTGGAACTGGTGCAGGGCGCCTGCCACGAGTTCAATCAGCAGGAGTTCCTCGACGGTCAGATGACCCCGGTGTTCTTCGGTACGGCGCTGGGTAACTTCGGTGTCGACCACGTTCTCGACGCCGTGGTCGACTGGGCACCGCGTCCGCTGGCCCGTGTGGCCAACGAGCGCACCGTGGAGCCGGTGGAAGAGAAGTTCTCGGGCTTCATCTTCAAGATCCAGGCGAACATGGACCCGAAACACCGCGACCGTATCGCCTTCATGCGTATCTGCTCCGGCAAGTACGAGAAAGGCATGAAGATGCGCCACGTGCGCACCGGCAAGGACGTGCGCATCGGCGACGCCCTGACGTTCTTCTCCTCCGAGCGTGAGCAACTGGAAGAGGCGTACGCCGGCGACATCATCGGTCTGCACAACCACGGCACGATCCAGATCGGCGACACCTTCAGCGAAGGCGAAAGCCTGGGCTTCACCGGTATCCCGCACTTCGCCCCGGAACTGTTCCGCCGCGTACGCCTGCGCGATCCGCTGAAATCCAAGCAACTGCGCCAGGGCCTGCAACAGCTGGCCGAAGAAGGCGCGACCCAGGTGTTCTTCCCGGAGCGCAGCAACGACATCATCCTCGGCGCCGTCGGTGTGCTGCAGTTCGATGTGGTCGCCAGCCGCCTGAAAGAGGAATACAAGGTCGAGTGCTCCTACGAGCCGATCACCGTGTACTCCGCGCGCTGGATCGAATGCGGCGACAAGAAGAAACTTGAGGAATTCTCCAACAAGGCTGTGGAAAACCTGGCACTGGACGGCGGCGGTCACCTGACCTACCTCGCTCCGACCCGCGTCAACCTGGCCCTGATGGAAGAGCGCTGGCCGGACGTGAAATTCCGTGCGACGCGTGAGCATCACTAAGCGCTGATTGGCGACACCCGAAAGCCCACTGATAAAACAGTGGGCTTTTTTTTGCCTGTTGATTGAGTATGGGCGGGTCCATTTGATCCGGGTGCGAACCTGCGGCGAAGAATGATCAAGGAGGGATCAAGGTAATGACCGGTCGGTTGATTCATCTGCTGCGACTCGACGGTTACTTCAGCACCATGGCCTGGGTGCTGGCGGCGCTGTTGTTCATCAATCGGCTGAGCAGCATGGTCAAGCTGTTCATGGCGCTGTATCTGCGTCAGGAACTGGGCTTCGCCATCGAGACCGTTGGCTGGCTATTGGCGGCGTATGGCGGCGGGCTGTTGATCGGTTCGATGTTGGGCGGCTTGCTCAGTGACCATGTCCGCACCGCTCGGCTGACGGCGGCGCTGTTCTTCGTTTCAGCGTGGGTGCTGCTCGGGCTCGGGCTGGTCACGCAGGTGCCGTTGCTGGCCGGGCTGCTGTTGCTCAGCGGTACGATCGACGGCGCGATCCGCACGCTGCATCAACGCTTGATCATGGAGTATTGCGAGGTTGCGCAGCGCCCACGGGCGCAGGCCTTGAGCCGTATCGCGCGAAACCTCGGGATGGCCGCCGCCGGTATCGCGGGCGGTGTGCTGGCGCAGACGGATTTTCGCTGGGTGTTCTTCATCAGTGCGGCGCTGACGCTGGTGGCGTTGCTCTGGTTTGTCCGCACGACCTGGCGACGACCGATGCTTGTCCCGCAAGAAACACCTGAGGCGCAGACTGGCTCCGGCCTGCCGTATCGCGACAAGCCATTCCTCTGGCTGCTGGCGGCGACCGTCCTGCTCGGCATGGCGTTCGACACGGTCTACAGCACGCTCGGCAACTACCTGCGCGATTACTATCGCTTGAGTACCGAGGCCATTGGCTGGCAGTTCGCAATCAACGCAGTCCTTGTCGTGGTGTTGCAGATTCCAATCTCGCATTGGGGCGAACGCTGGGGCTCGTGTCGGCCATTGATTGCCGGCTGCATACTGCTGGCGGTCGGGCTCGGCATGTTGCCGCTGGGTTCCGGTTTGTTTTATGCCTGTCTGTCGACGGTGGTCTGGACCCTCGGTGAAGCGCTGTTCATGCCGCCGCTGAATGTGCTGGTCATGCAGCATGCGCAACGCGGAAAAAGCGGTCAGTACTTTGGTCTGTTTTTCATGGCCTGGAGTGCGAGCGCGCTGCTGTCACCGGTGCTGAGCGGTCAGCTTTACGGGCAGTTCGGTGGTCACAGCGTCTGGGTGGCCAGTGCGGCGCTGGCGCTGATGTCCGTCCCGTTGGTGTATCTGGCGACCCGTTTGCGGGTGACGGGCAAGCAGCCCTTGCAAACCCGCAAGGCCGCCTCGCTTAGCTGATCCGGTTATGGAGGTTATTCGAAAGCGGTCTGTCCACCCGCAGCAATTATGGGCATTGGTTAGCGTCCTATCTGGTGAACCCGGCTGATCGGAACTAGATTTTATTCAGCGCCGGATCGGCACTCTGGCTTCAATCACGAAAGGATGGAAACGCTCATGAGCATTTTTCAACGCATAGTGTTGTTGCTTAAGGTTTTGGTGATGCTGACGCTCGGCACCACGGCGGCATGGGCGAGTACTGGCGGCCCACCGCAAGGTTTTAACGCTACCCATGGCCACGCAGCGGTGATCATGCTCGCCAAGTCCGAGTCCGAACCGGGTGATCAGGATCAGGGCGGCAGCAAGGACGATGACGACTCGACCACCGACGAGCCGGATACCGATGATCCGGATGATGGCGACAGCCAGACGTAGATTGCAGACAAAAGAAAACCCCTTCTTCCCCGACTGATGCGCAATCGAAGAAGAAGAGGTTTGGTCAACGCTTGAACGACCCGCCCCGGCAACAGGGCGGGTTTTTTATGCCGCGCCGTCGAGGAACTGCTCGGCGTAGTGGCACGCTACCTGACGGGTGTCGAGCTGGCGCAGGGCCGGCTCTTCTGCGCTGCAACGTTCGGTCGCGTACGGGCAGCGCTTGTGGAACGCGCAACCCGGTGGCGGGTTCAGCGGGTTTGGCAACTCGCCGACGATTTTGATTTTCGGCTTGTCCGGATCCGGATGGATGGTCGGAGTCGCCGACAGCAGCGCCTGGGTGTAGGGATGCAGAGGACGGGCGTAGATGTCATCCTTCGGACCGATTTCCACCGGGCGGCCGAGGTACATCACCATCACGTCATCGGCCACGTGCTGCACCACCGCCAGGTTGTGCGAGATGAACACGTAACCGGTGTTGAACTCCTGCTGCATGTCCATGAACAGGTTCAGCACCTGCGCCTGGATCGATACGTCCAGCGCCGAAGTCGGTTCGTCCGCCACCAGCACTTTCGGTTGCAGCATCATCGCTCGGGCCAGCGCGATACGCTGACGCTGACCGCCCGAGAACATGTGCGGATAGCGCTGATAGTGCTCGGGACGCAAGCCGACCTGCTTCATCATCGCCTGGACTTTCTCGCGACGTTCGGCGGCCGACAGGTTGGTGTTGATCAGTAGCGGCTCGGCCAGTTGATCACCGATCTTCTGCCGTGGGTTCAACGAGGCGTACGGGCTCTGGAACACCATCTGCACGTCTTTGCGCAGTTGCTTGCGCTGGGCCTTGTCGGCGCCGGCCACTTCTTGGCCGGCGATTTTCAGGGAACCGGACGACGGCTCCTCGATCAGGGTCAGGGCACGGGCCAGGGTGGATTTGCCGCAGCCCGATTCGCCCACAACGGCGAGGGTCTTGCCGGCTTCCAGTTCGAACGACACACCGTTGAGGGCGCGTACGGTCGCGTGGCCCTTGAACAGGCCACGGGAGACTTCGTAGTGACGGGTCAGGTCGCGGGCGGTAAGTACGACGGCCATTACGCCACCTCCTGGTTCAACGGGTAGAAGCAGCGGGCGAGGCTGTGGCTTTTCGGGTCAAGGGTCGGACGCTGCGCGCGGCAGCTGTCCTGCACGTACGGGCAGCGCGGCGACAGCAGGCAGCCTTGCGGACGGTCGTAACGGCCGGGAACGATGCCCGGCAGGGTGGCCAGACGCTCGGCACCCTGGCTGTGTTCCGGAATCGCCTTGAGCAGCGCTTCGCTGTACGGGTGGGCCGGGATGTCGAACAGTTGCGGCACCTGACCGACTTCAACGGCTTGACCGGCGTACATCACGCACACGCGCTGGGCGGTTTCAGCCACGACGGCGAGGTCGTGGGTGATCAGCACCAGGCCCATGTTCTGCTCTTTCTGCAACGCCAGCAGCAGGTCCATGATCTGCGCCTGAATCGTCACGTCGAGTGCGGTGGTCGGTTCGTCCGCGATCAGCAGTTTCGGCTCGCCGGCAATCGCCATGGCAATTGCCACACGCTGGCTCATGCCGCCGGACAGTTGGTGCGGATAGGCGTCCATGCGGCTGGAGGCACCCGGGATTTCAACCTTTTCCAGCAGTTCGATGGCGCGCTTGCGGGCGGCCTTACCGGACATTTTCAGGTGCAGGCGCAGCACTTCTTCGATCTGGAAACCGACGGTGTAGCTCGGGTTGAGCGCGGTCATCGGGTCCTGGAACACCATGGACAGGTCTTTGCCGACGATCTGCCGACGCTGGCGATTGCTCAGCTTGAGCATGTCTTTGCCGTCGAAACTCAGGGAGTCGGCAGTCACGATCCCCGGGTGCTCGATCAGGCCCATCAGCGCCATCATGGTCACGGACTTGCCGGAACCCGATTCGCCCACGATGGCCAGGACTTCGCCCTTGTCCACTTTGAGGTCGAGGCCGTCGACCACCGGTGTGGCGTTCTTGTCGCCGAAGCGTACGTTGAGATTCTTGATTTCTAACAGTGACATGGGAATCTCCTCAGGCGGCGTTCTTGAGTTTCGGGTCCAGCGCATCGCGCAGGCCGTCGCCCATCAAGTTGATTGCCAGCACGCTGAGCAAAATGGTCAAACCAGGCAGACTCACGACCCACCAGGCGCGTTCGATGTAGTCGCGGGCCGAAGCCAGCATGGTGCCCCACTCAGGGGTTGGCGGCTGTACGCCGAGGCCGAGGAAGCCCAGGGCGGCGGCGTCGAGGATCGCCGAGGAGAAGCTCAGGGTTGCCTGAACGATCAGCGGTGCCATGCAGTTCGGCAGCACGGTGATGAACATCAGGCGTGGCAGGCTGGCACCGGCCAGGCGTGCGGCGGTCACGTAGTCGCGGTTCAGTTCGCCCATCACCGCAGCACGGGTCAGGCGCACGTAGGACGGCAGCGAAACCACGGCGATGGCGATCACGGTGTTGATCAGGCCAGGGCCGAGGATGGCGACGATCGCCACGGCCAGCAGCAGCGACGGCAGGGCCAGCATGATGTCCATCAGACGCATGATGGTCGGACCGAGGATCTTCGGGAAGAAACCGGCCAGCAGGCCCATGAAGATACCCGGGATCAGCGACATCACCACCGAGGACAGACCGATCAGCAACGACAGGCGCGAACCCTGGATCAGGCGGGACAGCAAGTCGCGTCCCAGTTCGTCGGTGCCGAGGATGAACTGCCATTGCCCGCCTTCCAGCCACACCGGCGGGGTGAGCAGGAAGTCACGGTATTGCTCGCTCGGATTGTGCGGCGCGACCCAGGGGGCAAAGATCGCGCAGAACACGATCAGGGTGAAGAACGCCAGACCGGCGACGGCGCCCTTGTTCTTGGCGAATGCTTGCCAGAACTCCTTGTACGGCGACGGATACAGCAGGCTTTGATCCACGTTCGAGGTGGCGGTGGCTACTGAGGATGTTGGAGTGCTCATGGGTATTGACCTCAGCGCTGGTGACGAATGCGTGGGTTGGCAAAGCCGTAGAGGATGTCCACCACGAAGTTGACCAGAATCACAATGCAGGCAATCAGCAAGATGCCGTTTTGCACGACCGGATAGTCCCGGGCGCCAATGGCTTCGATCAGCCATTTGCCGATGCCGGGCCAGGAGAAGATGGTTTCGGTCAGGACGGCGCCGGCCAGCAGGGTGCCGACTTGCAGGCCGACCACGGTCAGCACCGGGATCAACGCGTTGCGCAGGCCGTGGACGAACACCACGCGTGCTGGCGACAGGCCTTTGGCACGGGCGGTACGGATGTAGTCTTCGCGCAGCACTTCGAGCATCGAGGAACGGGTCATCCGGGCGATCACCGCCAGCGGAATGGTGCCCAGCACAATGGCGGGCAGGATCAGGTGATGCAGGTAGTCGAGCAGGGCGCCCGGTTCATCGCTGAGCCAGGTATCGATCAGCATGAAGTGCGTTTTGCGCTCAACGTCGATCAACAGGTCGTTCTGCCCGGAAACCGGCGTCCAGCCCAGGCTGACCGAGAAAAACATGATGAGAATCAGGCCCCACCAGAAGATGGGCATCGAGTATCCCGTGAGGGATATGCCCATTACTCCATGATCGAACAGGGACCCTCGCTTGAGGGCGGCAATGACGCCGGCCAGCAGCCCGAAGACACCGGCGAACAGCAGGGCAGCCATCGACAGTTCAAAGGTGGCCGGGAACAGTTGCGTGAACTCGGTCCAGACGCTTTCACGGGTACGCAGGGATTCGCCGAGGTCGCCGTGGGCAAGCTTGCCGATGTAATCCAGGTATTGGGCATACAGCGGCTTGTTCAGACCGAGGCGTTCCATTGCCTGAGCGTGCATTTCGGGATCGACCCGACGTTCGCCCATCATCACTTCCACGGGATCGCCGGGGATCATGCGAATCAACGCGAAAGTCAGCAAGGTGATGCCGAAAAACGTGGGGATCAACAACCCCAGTCGGCGGGCAATAAAACTTAACATCTTGTGTGGTACCTCATCGGCCGGTTAGGCGTGCCCGGCGACCCTGGGGTCAGGGAGGCCGGGAGTTTCTTATCTACTTCACCTGGGTGGTGGCGAAGTTATTGGTTGTCAGAGGGCTGATGTGATAACCCTCAACGTTGTTGCGCATTGCAGTGAACATCCGGGTGTGGGCCATGCTGATCCACGGCTGGTCCTGATTGAAGATGGCCTGGGCTTCTTCGTACAGTTTGGCGCGTTCGGCCGGATCTACTTTAGCCCGTGCTTCGTCGAGCAGGGTCTGGAATTTCTCGTTGCACCAGCGAGCGTAGTTTTCGCCGTTCTTGGCGGCTTCGCAACTGAGCATAGGCGTCAGGAAGTTATCCGGGTCGCCGTTGTCGCCCGCCCATCCGGCCGAAACCATATCGTGTTCGCCGGCTTTGGCGCGTTTGAGCATTTCGCCCCATTCCATCACGCGGATGTCGATCTTGATCCCGACTTTCGCCAGGTCAGCCTGCATCATTTGCGCGCCCAGCATCGGGTTCGGGTTGGTCGGGCCGCCGCCGTTGCGGGTGAACAGGGTGAACGTGGTGCCTTCCGGCACGCCGGCTTCCTTGAGCAGTTTGCGCGCTGCATCGAGGTCACGTGGCGGGTTCTTCAGGTCGTGGTTGTAGCCCAGCAGGGTCGGCGGGTACGGGTTGACCGCGACCGACGCATTGCCCTTGCCGAACAGCGCGTTGACATAGGCTTCCTTGTCGAAGGCGATGTCGATCGCTTTACGCACCCGCACGTCGCTGATGTATTTGTGCTGGGTGTTCATGGCGATGTAGGAGACGGTCATCGCGTCCATTTCATCGACTTTCAGCTTGTCGTCTTTCTTGATGCTCGGGATGTCGTCCGGCTTCGGATACAGCGCGACCTGGCACTCGTTGGCCTTGAGTTTCTGCAGGCGAACGTTGTTGTCGGTGGCGATGGCCAGAATCAGGGCATCAGCCGGCGGCTTGCCACGGAAATAGTCCGGGTTGGCCTTGAAGCGAACCTGGGCGTCCTTGTTGTAGCGCTGGAAGACGAACGGGCCAGTGCCGACCGGCTTGTTGTTCAGGTCGCCGGTCTTGTTGGCCTTGAGCAACTGGTCGGCGTATTCGGCCGGGTAGATCGAGGAGAACGCCATGGCGATGTCGGCCAGGAACGGCGCTTCGCGGCGGGTCAGGGTGAACTTGACCGTGTTGTCGTCGACTTTCTCGACGCTCTTCAGCAGTTCCTTGAAGCCCATGCTTTCAAAGTACGGGAAGCCCACGCTCGACAGCTTGTGCCACGGATGATTCGGGTCCAGCTGACGCTGGAAGCTCCAGACCACGTCGTCGGCGTTCATGTCGCGAGTCGGCTTGAAGTATTCGGTGGTGTGGAACTTGACGCCTTTGCGCAGGTGGAACGTGTAGGTCAGGCCGTCGTCGCTGATGTCCCAGGACTCGGCAAGCGCCGGGATCACTTCAGTGGTGCCTGGCTTGAAGTCGGCCAGACGGTTGAAGATGGTTTCGGCCACCGCGTCGGCAGTGACTGCAGTCGTGTACTGGACCATATCGAAGCCTTCCGGGCTGGCTTCGGTGCAGACCACCAAGGGTTTGGCCGAGACGCCGACAGCGACACTCAGCAACGCGGCAGCGATGGCCGCACGTAGGGGAAGCATTTTCATCAAGAACCCTCTGCAATCGGTTGAAGACAAAAGGCCGAACGGCCGACTCGTCACTGAGTCAGCCGTCGGCGTGCGTTTTTACAGGATGTTGAATGGTACGGTGGTCACGAGACGGAACTCGTTGATGCTGCCGTCAGCCTGGTTTTCGCTGGCGCGGTGAGCGGTGTAGGTGCCACGGATGGTGGTGGCCTTGAGTGGGCCGCTCTGTACGGCGTAGGTTGCACCGATGCCGTATTCGTAGTGGTGCTCGCCGTCCATGTTTTTCACGTCATACGCAGTGCCGGTGTAGTGAGTACCGTCGATGCCCCAGCCGCGAGCCTGGTAGATGTTGAACTTCAGGCCTGGCACGCCGTATTCGGCCATGTTCAGACCGTAGGCGACCTGGAAGGATTTCTCGTTCGGGCCGTTGAAGTCGGACAGCAGGGAGTTGGCCAGGTAGATGCCGTTGGTTTCGTGCAGGTAGTCGAAGTACTCGTTACCGTTAATTTCCTGGTACGAGAAGGTCAGGCTGTGGGCCTGGTGGGTCAGACCGAACGACAGGGAGTAGGTGTCGTTGTCGATGTTGCCCATCTCTTTTTTGCCGGTATCGACAGTTTTGTAGTAGTTCAGGCCGGTGGTCAGGCTTACGACGTTGCTGTCACCCAGTTCGTGGGTGGCGCCGAAGTAGTACTGGTTCCAGAAGTCTTCAACCTTGGAAGCGTACAGGCTGGTCTTCAGGCTTTTCAGCGGCTGGTAGTTCAGGCCGACGATGCTCACGCGATCGGTCTCGGCGCTGTTGTTGGTGTACTCGGAGCGGAATTTCGACAGGCTCTCTTCGGTACGTGGCGATACGCGATCGAAGCTGCCGGCGTCGAACGACAGGTTGTTCAGCTCTTCGCTGTGCAGGCTGACACCTTCAAAGCTCGAAGGCAGCGCACGGTTGCCGATGGTGTCGACGATTGGCGTGCTGAAGTTCTGGCGACCGGCGGTCAGCGTGGTGTTGGAAACGCGGAACTTGACGTTGGCCAGGCCCAGTTTGCTCCACTGACCTTCAGCGTCGCCGCCTTCTTTGGTCAGCGTACGGTTGTTGCCTGCGCCTGGACGCGAACCCGGTGCGCCACCATTGTTGGAGGCCAGATCCTTGCGATCGCGCTCCAGGGCAACGGCGTTGTACGCGGCCACTTCAGTGCTGACACCGACGGTGCCCTGGGTGAAGCCGGAGGTGTAGTTGACGATGGTGCCCTGCACCCAGTTGATACGACGATCGGTCGGGGTCGCGACACCGTCTTTGCGGTAGGTGAACTTGCCGCCACGTTTCAGTTGCTCGTTGGCGTACCAGTTACGGGTCGTGCCGCTGATCTTGGAGCCTTCGAGGAAACCGGTGGCTTCAGCCTGGGCGCTCTGCTCGTTGACGGTAACCGGGGTGTACGCCTGGCTCTGTTCCTCGGCATAAGCCGTGGCGGTGATGCTGCTGATGGCCAGGGCCAGTATCGCGGTGCTGCTCAGTTTCATGGGTGAAGCTCCTTTACTTTCTTTTTATGCCGGCTTTTTTGGGTTGGCCGGTTTTTGGTTTTAGAACTCATTCACACATCGCAAACGTTTGCAAAAGGCCTGATTGGCGAATTTCGGCAAAGCGCTTGCGTGAGGAGGTAGACGGCCTCCTCAGCGTTGCGGCTAGTCGGTTTTTTGTTTAATCGATGCTGACACCCGAAAACACGTTGCGACCGAAGGGGCTGACCTTGAATCCTTCGATCCTGGCGCTTAACGGCTGGTTGACCGTCGAGTGGGCGACAGGCGTGATCGGCACTTGCTGCTTGAGCAACTGCTGGGCCTGTTTGTAAAGCACGGTGCGCTGGTCGCGGTCGGTGACGACCTTGGCTTCTTTGATCAGCTTGTCGTAAGCCGGATCGCACCACATGGAATAGTTGTTGCCGCCAATGGCGTCGCAGCTGTACAGCGTGCCGAGCCAGTTGTCCGGGTCCCCGTTGTCACCGGTCCAGCCGATCAGGCTGATGTCGTGTTCGCCATTCTTGGTGCGCTTGATGTACTCGCCCCATTCGTAGCTGACGATCTTCACTTTCAGACCGATTTTGGCCCAGTCAGCCTGGAGCATTTCGGCCATCAGTTTGGCGTTCGGGTTGTATGGGCGCTGCACCGGCATGGCCCACAGGGTGATCTCGGTGCCTTCCTTGACGCCGGCAGCCTTGAGCAACTCCTTGGCTTTTTCCGGGTTGTAGGCGGCGTCCTTGATCGTGGTGTCGTAGGACCATTGGGTCGGCGGCATGGCGTTGACCGCCAGTTGACCGGCACCCTGGTAAACAGCGTTGAGAATCCCTTGTTTATTCACCGCCATGTCCAGCGCCTGACGCACTTCGAGCTGGTCGAACGGTTTGTGGCGCACGTTGTAGGCGATGTAGCCAAGGTTGAAGCCCGGCTTTTCGATCAGTTGCAGTTTCGGGTCGTTCTTCAGTGCCGGCACATCGGCCGGGCGCGGATGCAGAGTGACCTGGCACTCGCCAGCCTTGAGCTTCTGCACGCGGACCGAAGCGTCGGTGTTGATCGCGAAAATCAGGTTCTTCAGCTTCACCCGGCTCTGATCCCAGTAATGCGGGTTGCCGGTGTAGCGGATGTTCGAGTCTTTCTGATAGCTCTTGAACACGAACGGGCCAGTGCCGATCGGCTTCTGGTTGATGTCGCTCGGCTTGCCTTCGGCCAACAGTTTGTCGGCGTATTCGGCAGACAGAATGGCGGCGAAGCTCATGGCGATGTTCTGGATGAACGCGGCGTCGACGCTGTTGAGCGTGAACTGCACGGTCAGCGGCCCGGTCTTCTCGACCTTGGCGATGTTCTTGTTCAGGCTCATCCCGTTGAAATACGGGAACTCGGTCGGATAAGCCTTACGGAATGGCTGTTGCGGATCGAGCATGCGGTTAAACGTGAACAGCACGTCGTCGGCGTTGAAATCACGGGTAGGTTTGAAGTACGCCGTTGTATGAAATTTCACCCCTTCACGCAGGTGAAAGGTGTACTTGAGGCCATCCTCGGAAATATCCCAGCTCGTTGCCAGGCCCGGTACGACATTGGTCGCGCCCTTTTCGAACTCGGCCAGGCGGTTGTACAGCGGTTCGGCGGCGTCGTTATCGGTCGCGGTCGTGTACTGCGCGGTATCGAAACCGGCCGGGCTGCCTTCGGAGCAGAACACCAGACTGTCGCTGGCGGCAAAACTCGCGGACGTGGCGGCCAGCAGACCGGCGCCCAGCAATGCGGAAAAAACCAAGGTGTGGCGCATGACGCTCCCTCTTTTCTCAGTGTTTTTCAATGCGCCGCGATCCCTTCCAGGGAAGTTGTGGCGGCATTGAGCTCAAACCCACAGCAAACCGATAGCCCACGCAGTCACTGGTCAGAACCTGACGGTAGGGGCCGCAGGTCTGGCAGTAAATGCGCTGAGTCCTAAAGACTCGTAGGAAAAGGCGACACGTCCTAGACCAACCTGGTAAGACCAGGTGGAAATGGATGTAGGCAAATTCCTGACAATTCGGCAGAAAAAAACAGCGGCGACGCTGAAAACGTCGCCGCCGGTTTTTTACTTGACGCTGACGCCGTAGAAGGAGTTCAAGCCGAATGGGCTGATCTTGAAGTCCTGCACGTTGGCGCGCATGGGTTGATACACCGTCGAGTGAGCGATAGGTGTCATAGGGACTGCATCTTTGAGGACGTGTTGCGCCTCTTTGTAGAGTTCGGTGCGCTTGGCCTGGTCAGTGGTGCGCTTGGCTTCTTTCACGAGGCCGTCGAATTTCTTGTCGCACCATTTGGAGAAGTTGTTGCCACTCAGGGAGTCGCAACCAAACAACACGTTGAGCCAGTTGTCCGGATCACCATTGTCACCGCTCCAGCCAATGATCATGGCCTGGTTCTCGCCACCTTTGGAACGCTTGATGTACTCGCCCCACTCGTAGCTGGTGATCTTCACGTTCAGACCGATCTTCTTCCAGTCGGACTGGAGCATTTCGGCCATCAGTTTGGCGTTCGGGTTGTACGGACGCTGAACCGGCATCGCCCACAGGACGATCTCGGTACCTTCCTTGACGCCGGCTTCCTTGAGCAGCTGCTTGGCTTTCTCAGGATCGTACTTGGCGTCCTTGATGGTGGTGTCGTAGGACCACTGGGTCGGTGGCATGGCGTTGACGGCCAGTTGGCCCGCGCCCTGGTAAACCGAGTCGATGATCTGTGGCTTGTTGACGGCCATGTCCAGCGCCTGGCGAACGCGCAGGTCGGCCAGCGGGTTGGCTTCGTTGCTGCCCTTGACCTTGTCCATCACGTTGTAGGCGATGTAGCCCAGGTTGAAACCAGCCTGGTCAGGCATCTTCAGCGCCGGGTCTTCTTTCAGTGCCTTGAGGTCAGCCGGACGAGGGAACAGGGTGACCTGGCACTCGTTCTTCTTCAGCTTCTGGATACGTACCGACGGGTCGGTGGTGATGGCGAAGATCAGGTTGTCGATCTTCACGTCATCAGGCTTCCAGTAGTCCTTGTTGCCGGTGTAACGGATGTTGGAATCTTTCTGGTAGCTCTTGAACACGAACGGACCAGTGCCGATCGGCTTCTGGTTGATGTCGGCAGCCTTGCCTTCTTTCAGCAGCTGGGCTGCGTACTCGGCGGACTGAACCGACGCGAAGCTCATGGCCATGTTCTGGATGAACGCGGCGTCGACTTCTTTCAGAGTGAACTTGACGGTGTGGTCGTCGACTTTATCGATCTTGGTGATGTTGGTATCCATCCCCATGTCGGTGAAGTACGGGAATTCGGTCGGGTACGCCTTACGGAACGGGTCATCCTTGTTAATCATGCGATTGAAGGTGAACAGTACGTCGTCGGCGTTGAACTCACGAGTCGGCTTGAAATACGAGGTGGTGTGGAACTTGACGCCTTCACGCAGGTGGAAGGTGTAAGTCAGGCCATCGGTCGAAATGTCCCAGCTGGTCGCCAGCCCAGGAATCACGGCGGTGCCGCCACGCTCGAACTGGGTCAGACGGTTGAACATGGTTTCGGCTGAGGCGTCGAAGTCGGTTCCGGTGGTGTATTGGCCTGGGTCGAAACCGGCCGGGCTGCCTTCGGAGCAGAACACCAGGTTAGTCGCAGCGGAAGCGAAAGGTGCGGAGGCTAACAAGCCTGCGCCGACTAAAAACGGAATGACCGCGTGTTTAAGCATGTTGGCCTCATGATTTGTTGTCATTTTTTAATATTGAGGTACGACCTCGTGAGTCGTGCCTGCGGATACTTATGCAGGGCCCATACCCAATGCAAGATCCAGAGCGCCCGGCGGCATCAAACGGTGGCACGAACGTACCTTAATGTCGCATCTGTATAACTTCTGACGCATTTGACCGTTTGCGGTCGGTTTTTACGGTGCAAATGAAGCCCCAAAACGGTGCATTGGTCACGATTTGCGCGCCGCCTTGGGGCTCGGTGTTACTTATTTATACCCACGCCATAGAAGGGGGTTAGACCGAACGGGCTGATCTTGAAGTCGGTGACTTCCTTGCGCAGCGGCTGGAACACCGTGGAGTTGGCGATCGGCGTGATCGGCACCTGCTGTTTAAGGATCAGTTGCGCCTGTTGATACAGTTTTACCCGTTGCGATTTATCGGTGGACACCTTGGCCTGCTGCACCAGTTTGTCGTAGGCCGGATCGCACCACTTGGCGTAGTTGCTGCCTTTCACTGCCGCGCAGCTGTAAAGCACGCCCAGCCAGTTGTCCGGGTCGCCGTTGTCACCTGTCCAACCATAGATCATCGCGTCGTGTTCGCCATTCTTGGCGCGCTTGATGTACTCGCCCCATTCATAGCTGACGATGTTGGCCTTGATACCGATCTTCTCCCAATCCTGCTGGATCATCTGTGCCGACATCCGCGCATTCGGGTTGGATGCGCGCTGCACTGTCATCGCCCAGAGGTTGATGGTTGTACCCGGCGCAACCCCGGCTTCCTTGAGTAGCGCCTTGGCTTTCACTGGATCGTACGGCGCGTCCTTGATATTCGGGTCATAGGACCATTGCGCGGGCGGCAAGGCGTTTTGCGCGAGTTGCCCGGCACTCTGGTAAACCGCCTTGATGATCGCCGGTTTGTCGATGGCCATGTCCAGGGCCTGACGCACCTTTAATTGGTCCAGCGGCGGGTGAGTGGTGTTGTAGGCAAGGAAACCGAGGTTGAAACCGGCCTGCTTCAACACGCGCAGGTTCGGGTCTTTTTCCATCACTTCGATGTCGGCCGGGCGCGGGTAGCCGCTGACCTGGCATTCGCCGGTCTTGAGCTTTTGCAGGCGCACGGCGGCGTCCGGGGTGATCGAGAACACCAGGTTGTCGATTTTCACGTCCTCGGGTTTCCAGTAGTCCTTGTTCGCCGCGTAGCGGATCTGCGAATCCTTCTGATAACGCTTGAACACGAATGGGCCGGTGCCGACCGGTTTCTGGTTGAGGTCGGCGGCGTGGCCTTCCTTCAGCAGTTGGGCGGCGTATTCGGCCGATTGCACCGAGGCAAAGCTCATGGCGAGGTTTTGCACGAACGCGGCGTCGATGTTGTTCAGGTTGAAGCGCACGGTGTTGTCGTCGAGTTTTTCCACGGATTTGATCGTGGTGTTCAGGTCCATGTCGGTGAAATACGGGGACTCGGCGGGGTAGGCCTTGCGAAAGGCGTTGTCCGGGTCGAGCAGGCGCTGGAAGGTGAACAGGACGTCGTCGGCGTTGAAGGTGCGGGTCGGGGTGAAGTAGTCGGTGGTGTGGAATTTTACGTTTTGGCGCAGGTGGAAGGTGTATTGGAGGCCGTCCGGGCTTACGTCCCAGTTGGTCGCCAGGCCGGGTTCGACTTCGGTACCGCCGCGTTTGAACTGGGTGAGGCGGTTGAAGAGGGTTTCGGCGGAGGCGTCGAAGTCGGTGCCGCTGGTGTACTGGCTGGGGTCGAAGCCGGCGGGGCTGGCTTCGGAGCAGTAGACCAAGGTTGTTGCTGCGTTGGCGAAGGGGGCTGTAGTTGCCAGGGCGAGGGTTATCAGTAGTGGTTTTAGGGTGAGTCTTTGCATGTCTGCCCCGGGGGTTGGAGGTGATTGTGGCGGGGGAGGTTAGCTGGGTGGTGGGGGGGCGCGGAAATATCGTTTTTCTAGGTGAGGTGTCTAGTTCGGTATATCTGGGGTGGTTGGGTACATATCCGTTGTTGCGGTAACGGCCACTTAGGGTTCCGCCCTTACGGCGGGTCACTTTTTACAAACGCCTAAAAAGTAACCAAAAACGCTTGCTCCTACGTTCGGCCCGCTCGCTGAGGCTCGGGGTTCCTTCGCTCCGGGATTCATCCGGGGGGCATCGCCTACGGTTTGCTTCGCTGCACCTCCTCTCGATGTGTTTGGCTTCGCCAAACGGTCGCTGCGCTCCCACCCCCGGATAAATCCCTCCACTCAGCCTTCCGACGTCGCCCGTGGATCAAGATCAAAAGCTGCAGCCGAGCTAACGCTCATCCTGTTGAGTGGTGGAAGCAAAAGCAAAAGCAGAAGCAGAAGCGGGAGCTGATGTTGGTGTGGATGTGGATCTAGATCTAGATCTAGTTCTGGAGGCAGAGGCAGAGGCAGAGGCAGAGGCAGAAGTGAAATCGTGTGTGTTTCAAAACCCGAATTCACCTCGATATCTCACGTCGGCGTACCTCCCCCAAACACCGCGGTCAGTCCCCTCTCCCTCCGGGAGAGGGCTAGGGTGAGGGCTGCTTTTGAAGCCGTTTAAATCTCAACAACAACCCAGGATCCTTCCCACAAGGTTTTCAGGTTGTCCGTCGGAAGCGCGCTCTCTAGTCTTTGGTTGTCGCTGCCAATTCAGCGACCGGGAGTGAGATCCCGGCTATTCATTTGGATACTTGTGCGAGCCCCTTCATAATCGCCGCCAGCTTAGACTGTCAGCGATTCTCTATGGCGGCTGTGTGCGGGTGGACGAATGTCCTGCCGGGTGTCCATACCGGTGATCTCACCCCGTACATAGCTGCCACCTCTTCTTCGAGTGAGATCGGGAAAAAGTGGCTCCATAACCTGGAGAAATTGCTACATGGATAAGCTGATACCCGACCCACCCCTCGAAACACCCACGCCCCTCGAAGAAGCCATGCGTGCCGAAGACCTCGCTCGCAACCGCGAAGCCATCAAACGCGCCCTCGATTTCTATCTCTGCCCCAACCTTTCCAAACCACGCCCGCCGAGCACGATGTACATGGTCACTCCCAACGTCGATACCGAAAGCCTGCTGGCCAACGCCTGCGAATCCCTGGCGTCGGCCAGTACCATCGCCAGCAATTTCGCCAATGAGCTTTCGGGCCCGCAGCGCAGTACGGCGCTCGGTATCCAGCAGATCATCATGCTGGCCGAGCTCGCAGTGAACCGCGCGCTGGACCGGGTTGATCCGCAAACCTGATAACCCAAATCCCGGGCATAAAAAAACCGGCGATCATTTTCTGATCGCCGGTTTTTCATTCAGCCGTCATTCAATCACTGCATCAGCACTTCAATCGAGCCATCGGCCGTCAGGCTGACCTGGCTGGTGCCGGCTTCGACTTCAGGTGTGACCGGTGCTGCGTCCATACCGGCGGCTTTCATCATCATCGGGGCGCGCATGTACGGTTGTGGGAAGCCGTTGCTGTTGAGGTTCAGGTTGACGATTTTGTAGCCCTTGCCGCCCAGGGCGTCGGTCGCCAGTTGGGCGCGGGCCTTGAAGGCGGTGACGGCTTCTTTCAGCAGTTTGTCTTCGCTGGCCTTGCGGGTCGGGTCGGCGATGGCGAAGTCCATGCCGCCCATTTTCAGGTCGGTCAGCAACTCGCCGGTGAGTTTGGACAGGGCGGCGAAGTCGGCGCTTTCCAGACGCAGTTCGGCGCGCTCGCGCCAGCCGGTGATTTTCTGGCCCTTGGTGTCGTAGATCGGGTAGCTGTTGCGGCTGCCCTGGCGCAGGGTGATGTCTTTGACTTGCTTGGCCTGGGCCAGGGCCTTGTTCATGGTGGTGCTGACGTCGGCGGCGAGTTTGGCCGGGTCAGTGTTTTGCTCTTCGGTGTAGAGGGTCACGATCATCAGGTCGCGGGCCACTTCCTGGCTGACTTCGGCGCGCAGGGAAATCTGGTTGTAGTGCAGCTCATCGGCGGCCAGGGCCGGAAGGCTGGCGACGCTGCCGACGGTCAGGGCGAGAAGGGCGGCGCTGCGGCGAAATGTGTGCATGAAAGCTCCTTGATGAGGGCGCAGGTGATGGTTCGGGGGCCTGCGTGAAACCATCAGACTGTAGCTTTTATGATCCGGTTCGCCCAGTTACAACTTCTATACAGATGGGCCTTATAGCCGCCGCGAAGCTTTTTGCCATGTGGTCGTTTGCCGCACTTTCGCCTCTCAAGCCCGCGCCTTGGTTATACTCCGTGCGATCCGCCTGGAGCGCTCATCAGGAGAGCTCATGCTCGCCCCCGTACAACTGACTTCCGCCACTCGCCAGAACCTCTGGCGGCTGACTTTCATCCGCACCCTGGTGCTCGCCGCGCAGGCCGGTTCCGTGGGCCTGGCCTACTGGCTGGATTTGTTGCCGTTGCCGTGGGTGCAACTGGTGATGACCCTCGGCTGTTCGATTCTGCTCTGTGTGTTCACCGCCGTGCGCCTGCGCACCTCGTGGCCGGTTACCGAGCTCGAATACGCGCTGCAACTGGCCTGCGATCTGTTTATCCACAGTGCCTTGCTGTA
Organism: Pseudomonas sp. GW821-FHT09E04; assembly: GCF_059416185.1. Lineage (NCBI taxonomy): Bacteria > Pseudomonadati > Pseudomonadota > Gammaproteobacteria > Pseudomonadales > Pseudomonadaceae > Pseudomonas > Pseudomonas sp. GW821-FHT09E04. The sequence goes on along the minus strand of NZ_JBWKOR010000002.1, from coordinate 901,684 downwards.
TTTCTCCGGTGGTTCGACCAACCCGTTCGTTTCGTATTATCTGGTGCCGCTGACCATTGCCGCGGTGACGCTGCCGTGGCGTTATTCGGTGGTGCTGTCCGGCATTGCGCTGGCCCTGTACACCCTGATGCTGACGCACTTTTATCCGCTGGAAACCCTGCCGGTGGCCCGGGAGAACCTGCAGATCTACGGCATGTGGCTGAGCTTCGCGCTGGCGGCAGCGGTGATCACCTTCTTCGCCGCGCGGATGGCCGAAGAGCTGCGCCGTCAGGAAGAATTGCGCGCGATCCGCCGCGAAGAAGGCTTGCGCGATCAGCAATTGCTGGCCGTGGCGACTCAGGCCGCCGGTGCCGCTCATGAACTGGGCACACCGCTTGCGACCATGAGCGTATTGCTTAACGAAATGCAGCAGGATCATCACGACCCGATGCTTCAGGAAGACCTGAAGGTGCTGAAGGATCAGGTGAAGCTCTGCAAGGAGACCCTGCAGCAACTGGTGCGCGCCGCCGAAGCCAATCGCCGGATGGCGGTGGAGATGCAGGACGTCACCGAATGGCTCGACGAGGCGCTCAACCGCTGGCACCTGATGCGTCCCGAGGCCAGTTACCGCTTCCAGCGCCTGGGCCAGGGCACGTTGCCGCGTGTAGCACCGCCGCCGGATCTGACCCAGGCCTTGTTGAATCTGCTGAACAACGCCGCCGATGCCTGCCCGGAAAACCTTCAGGTGACGCTGGACTGGACCGCTGAAGACCTGACCATCAGCATCCGCGATCATGGCGCCGGTGTGCCGCTGGCCATCGCCGAGCAGATCGGCAAACCGTTTTTTACCACCAAGGGCAAAGGTTTCGGCCTGGGCCTGTTTTTGAGCAAGGCCAGCGTGACACGCGCCGGCGGCTCAGTGAAACTCTATAGTCATGAGGAAGGCGGCACGCTCACCGAGCTGCGCCTGCCCCACGGCGCCCGAGGAGAGCAACATGAGTGACGAAATCCAAGTCGAAGGCGAAGAACTGCCGCATTTGCTGTTGGTCGATGACGACGCGACCTTCACCCGGGTGATGGCCCGCGCCATGGCTCGCCGTGGTTTCCGCGTCAGCACCGCCGGTTCCGCCGAGGAAGGCCTGACCATCGCCCAGGCCGATCTGCCGGACTATGCCGCGCTGGACCTGAAAATGGACGGCGACTCCGGTCTGGTCCTGCTGCCGAAGCTGCTGGAGCTGGACCCGGAAATGCGCGTGGTGATCCTCACCGGTTACTCGAGCATTGCCACGGCGGTCGAAGCGATCAAGCGCGGCGCCTGCAATTACCTGTGCAAACCGGCCGACGCCGACGACGTGCTGGCGGCGCTGCTGTCCGAGCACGCCGACCTCGACAGCCTGGTGCCGGAAAACCCGATGTCGGTGGATCGCCTGCAATGGGAACACATTCAGCGCGTGCTGACCGAGCACGAAGGCAACATCTCCGCCACTGCACGTGCTCTGGGCATGCACCGCCGCACCCTGCAGCGCAAACTGCAGAAGCGCCCGGTTCGTCGCTGAACCTGCGCTGAACGGCCATCGCCAGCCCTCGCGATAAAGCGCACCGATCAACTATGATCGGTGCGTGTCTGTTCTTTTCTTTATCGAGCCTTATCCATGAATCAGAACGCTGAATATTCCGCGGTCAACGATGCTGTGCGCGGGCAGTTTTTTCGCAAGGTGTGGGCCATGACCACGCCGTACTGGCGCAGTGAAGAGAAGGGCAAGGCCTGGACGTTGCTGATCGCCGTGATCGCGCTGTCGCTGTTCAGCGTCGGCATCTCGGTGTGGCTCAACAGTTGGTACAAGGATTTCTACAACGCCCTGCAAAAGAAGGACGAGGCGGCGTTCTGGCAGTTGATCCTGTATTTCTGCGGCATTGCGGCCGTGGCGATTCTCGGCGCGGTGTATCGCCAGTACCTGACGCAGATGCTGACCATCCGCTGGCGGGCGTGGCTCACCGAAAACCATTTCAAGCGCTGGCTCGGGCACAAGAACTACTACCAACTGGAGCAGGGCGGCTACACCGATAACCCTGACCAACGGATTTCCGAAGACCTGAATACCTTCACCAGCAACACCTTGAGCCTCGCATTGGGCTTGATCCGCACGGTGGTCAGCCTGGTGTCGTTCTCGATCATTCTGTGGGGAGTGTCGGGCAGCATTGAGGTGTTCGGCGTCGAGATTCCCGGTTACATGTTCTGGTGTGCACTGCTGTATGCGGCGGTCGGCAGTTGGCTGACGCACCTGATCGGTCGACGCCTGATCGGCCTGAACAACCAACAACAACGTTTCGAAGCCGACCTGCGTTTCTCGATGGTGCGGGTGCGCGAGAACGCCGAGAGCATTGCGCTGTACAACGGCGAGCCCAACGAAAATCGTCGTCTGAGCAGCCGCTTCGGTCTGGTCTGGCACAACTTCTGGGACATCATGCGGGTGTCCAAGCGCCTGACGTTCTTCACCTCGGGTTACGGCCAGATCGCAATCATCTTCCCCTTCATCGTCGCGGCACCGCGTTACCTGTCCGGCAAGATCGAACTGGGTGAGCTGATGCAGATCAACTCGGCATTCGGCAACGTGCAGGAGAACTTCAGCTGGTTCATCTCCGCGTACTCGGACCTCGCCGCATGGCGAGCGACTTGTGATCGTTTGTTGAGCTTCCGTCAGGCCATGAGCGACAACGAAGACCGGGCACCGGCCATCGATGTACAGAATCACGGTGATGAACTGAAAGTACACAACCTCGGTCTGGACCTGGCTGACGGTCGTCACCTGCTGACCAGCGCCGACATGACCGTGGAGGCGGGTGATCGAGTGATGCTCAGCGGCCGCTCCGGCAGCGGCAAGTCGACACTGCTGCGGGCGATGGGGCATTTGTGGCCGGCCGGCCACGGCAGCATCCGTTTGCCGGTATCGCGCTACCTGTTTCTGCCACAAAAACCGTATCTGCCGATCGGCACCCTGCGTGAAGCCTTGAGTTATCCACAACCGGGCGACACCTACTCGCCAGAGCGTTATGCACAAGTGCTGGAAACCTGCCGTCTGCCGCATCTGGTGGCACGACTGGACGAAGCCAATCACTGGCAGCGCATGCTCTCGCCGGGTGAACAGCAACGTCTGGCCTTTGCTCGTGCGCTGCTCTACGCACCGCACTGGCTGTACATGGACGAAGCGACGTCGGCGATGGACGAAGAAGACGAGGCCACGCTGTATCAGGCGCTGATCGATCAGTTGCCGGGCCTGAGCATCGTCAGCGTCGGCCATCGCAGCAGCCTCAAGCGCTTCCATCCACGGCATGTACGGATCGACAGCGGGCATCTGGTCGAGCAGACCGTCACGGCTTGATGTGTACTGAATCTGTGGGAGCCTGCTCCCACAGAGGACGGTGATCGTACAACTCCCTTGGGCTATGATGCCCCTCTAGCCGAATTTTCGAGATAAACGCAGACCATGGAAAACCCGATCGACACCCCGCGCCTCCCTCGCAAGCGCCGCAGCCTGGCACAGGAACTGGTGACGGTGCTGACCGAGCAGATCCGCGACGGTCTGCTCAAGCGTGGCGACAAGTTGCCCACCGAGTCGGCGATCATGGAAGCCAATGGTGTCAGCCGTACCGTGGTGCGCGAGGCGATTTCCCGACTGCAGGCTGCAGGGCAGGTCGAAACCCGTCACGGCATCGGCACCTTCGTGCTCGACACACCGAGCCCGAGCGGTTTTCGGATCGACCCGGCGACCGTGGTCACCCTGCGTGACGTGCTGGCGATTCTCGAATTCCGTATCAGCCTGGAGGTCGAATCGGCCGGTCTCGCCGCACAACGTCGCAGCACCGAACAACTGGCCGCCATGCGTGCCGCCCTCGATGCATTGAACGAAAGCGTGGCCCATGCCAGCGATGCAGTGGCGTCGGACTTCCAGTTCCACCTGCAAATCGCGCTGTCCACCGGCAACCGCTATTTCACCGACATCATGACCCACCTGGGCACCAGCATCATTCCGCGCACGCGGCTGAACTCCGCGCGCCTGGCCCATGACGACCAGCAGCACTACATGAATCGCCTGAGCCGCGAGCACGAGGAAATCTACGAGGCCATCGCCCGCCAGGATTCCGATGCCGCCCGCGCGGCCATGCGCCTGCACCTGACCAACAGCCGCGAACGGCTGCGTCAGGCGCATGAAGAGGCGCAGGCGCAGGGTTGAGGAATCAGGCTTCGACGTAGAGCTTCAGCGGCTCCGAACACGGTTCCAGGCTGGACTCATCGGCAAACTTGTAACGCAGTTCGACGGTGCTGTTCAGGTACTTTTCCAGCTCGAATCTTGGGATGCTCAGTTCGATCCCGGTCAGGCCGACCATGTCGTCGAGTGCGTCATCCCAGACGCCGGTCGGCTCCGACAGACCCAGCCATTCAGGCTCTTCTGGATCATCACCGAGGATCGGGTACACATCCCAGTTCGGCGGTGTGTCCTGTCCATCGGGGACGCGGATGATCAGGTCGTCATCCAGGGCAGACAGGCGCAGGATGATCGAGTCGCTGGCGTGATCGGGAAATTGCGGAAGGTGTGCAGCGGCAAACGTCATGCTTCGTTCTCCTTGAAAGATCTGCCGCGATCCTTCGCGGCAGTCGTCGCACTTTACCCGGCGAATCGGTGAGGCGCGCCGGGGCAATCTTGTCCGGGCATTTCAGCTCTGGGGCAGAATCGAACGATCCACCCTGACCGCCAGTTTTCCCGGGGCGGGCCGGACGTCGAATGTCGCCTGGCCCTGGGCATCCACCGACGCCCGGGCGATGGCGACGCCGTCGCGCAGCAATTGCAGCGGCGCACCTTTCAACGATTGGCCGGAAGCCAGTTCCACTTTCAATTTGATCGTCATCGAATCGCTCCTTAATTCGTGTTGCCGGTTGGGTGATAGTCCTTGAGCAGCAGGTAAGTGCTCCAGCCCCACCAGTCGTCGATGGTGGCGGTGTCGTTGAGGTTGTTCACGTCCTTGCGCCGCAGGACTTTGTTGCCCTGAAGGCGGAACAGTGGCGAGAAATTGTTCGTCAGACTCATCACGAAAGTCAGGTCCGGCAACCGTTGCAGCGCGTTGAAGGTGGTCGGCACATTGCCGCTGGAATAGGCGGCATACACTTCGTCCGCCGAATCCTGCACCGCTTGATTCACCTGATTGCGATTGTCGGTGTCGGCGGCTTCGAAGTAGCGCTTGTCGCCGAACGCCCGCCATTGCTCGCCCCGGGCGTTGCGTACCTTGAGGCCGAATTTGCTGTCTTCGTCGTGCATGAACCGGGTGATCAGAGAGTCCAGATCGCTCGGCGTCACTGCGGCGGCCATGGCCTTGCGGGGCACTCGCAAATGCCCGGAGGAGAACAGGTCGGTGAGATAGTGATCGGCGAACGCGTTCATCGCGTAGGCCCGTTCCAGTTGCAGCTCGTCCTGACTGGCGTGGGCGGCAGCGGCAGTTTGCAGGGCTGCGGTGTGCCCGGCGATGTAAGCCTGACGGGCCCATTCGCCGAAGTGGTCGGCATTGTTCGCCGCCAGTTTCAGGTAGCGACCGAGCGGGAACAGCGCCGAGACGAAACTGCCGCCGCCGGTGATTTTGTTCCACTCTTCCGACAACGTATCTCCCAGTGCGTCGTAGGCTTCGTGGGGTGGTTTGCCGTCCTTGATCGCCTGTTTAACGGCGTCGATCTCTTTTTGCATGATCGCGAGAATCTGTGGCGCTTCGGCCTTGGAAGCCGGCACGGCGGCGAGGGTGTCGAAAGCTGCCGTGAAGCGCAGCAGACGATCCGCCGGGGTGGCGCCTTCGTTGATCGGCCGGTCGACGACTCCGTAGAAATCACCGCCCAGCGCCAGCACCTGGCCATAGGTGAGCGCCAGTCCGTTCGGCAGATGCAAGGGCACGTTTTGCGCGAGCACCGGCTCGGCGTTTTCAACGAAGCGCAGCAGGGTGTTGTCGCCGATCGCCGTGTGTTCCGCGCCTTCGAAGCGCAGCGGCGGTTTGCCTTTCATGGCTTTGCCGGGCAGGGCGAGGGCGGGTTCGACATCGCTGTGCGAGTCGGCAATGTGCAGCAGCAGATGCGGATTTTCAGCACTGAAGGCGATGCCGTTGGGGGTAAAAAGATCATCGAAACGGGCGATGAGCGGTGTGGGTTTTTCAAGGCATTTTGGTTGTAGACCGGACATTTCTTTCTCCTTGATATGTCGTCGGCAGGTTCTTATATAGCTGTATGTATATACAGTTAATTGGAGCCTAGTCGAGAAAACGCCTACGTCAAAAAGAAATCTTGTCCGACAAAAAATGCCCTCCAGCGATGAAATGCAGTTGACGGTTATCTTTTAAGTTGTACGATGACCTACAACTTCGGCGAAGGCTGAACGGTCCACTCACAAAAAAACGTTGCTACCAGGGTGTTCGAATAATGAATCCACAAGAACTGAAGTCCATCCTCTCCGCCGGCCTGCTGTCGTTCCCGGTTACCGATTTCAATGCCCAAGGCGATTTCAACCGCGCGGGCTATATCAAACGCCTGGAATGGCTGGCCCCGTACGGTGCTTCGGCCCTGTTCGCCGCCGGTGGTACCGGTGAATTCTTCTCCCTGGCTGCCAGCGAATACTCGGAAATCATCAAGACTGCCGTCGACACCTGCGCCAGCAGCGTGCCGATCCTCGCCGGTGTCGGTGGTTCGACCCGCCAGGCCATCGAATACGCTCAGGAAGCCGAACGTCTGGGCGCCAAAGGTCTGTTGTTGCTGCCGCATTACCTGACCGAAGCCAGCCAGGACGGCGTTGCCGCCCATGTTGAAGCGGTGTGCAAATCGGTGAACATCGGTGTGGTGGTTTACAACCGCAACGTCTGCCGCCTGACCGCGCCGCTGCTGGAACGTCTGGCCGAGCGCTGCCCGAACCTGATCGGTTACAAGGACGGTCTGGGTGATATCGAGCTGATGGTGTCGATCCGTCGTCGCCTCGGCGATCGCTTCAGCTACCTCGGTGGTCTGCCGACCGCTGAAGTCTACGCCGCTGCCTACAAGGCCCTGGGCGTGCCGGTCTACTCGTCAGCGGTGTTCAACTTCATCCCGAAAACCGCGATGGATTTCTACCACGCGATTGCCCGCGAAGATCACGCCACCGTCGGCAAAATCATCGACGACTTCTTCCTGCCGTACCTGGACATCCGCAACCGCAAGGCTGGTTACGCCGTGAGCATCGTCAAGGCAGGCGCCAAGATCGCCGGCTATGACGCAGGCCCGGTGCGGGCGCCGCTGACCGACCTGACCCGCGAAGAGTACGAAATGCTCGCCGCGCTGATCGACAAGCAAGGTGCGCAGTAACCCAACCCTCTAATCAAGGCCGCTGAGCAATCAGCGGCCTTTTGCGTCAGGAGAATGATTCGTGACCAAGCGCTATGACAACTACATCAACGGTGAGTGGATCGCCGGCAACGATTACTCGGTCAACATCAACCCGTCCGAGCTGAGCGACACCATCGGCGATTACGCCAAGGCCGATCTGGCTCAGGTCAACGCCGCCATCGACGCCGCTCGCGCTGCGTTCCCGGCGTGGTCGACCTCAGGCATTCAGGCTCGCCACGACTCGCTGGACAAGGTCGGTACTGAAATCCTCGCCCGTCGCGAAGAGCTCGGTACCCTGCTGGCCCGGGAAGAGGGCAAGACCCTGCCGGAAGCCATTGGCGAAGTGACTCGCGCCGGCAACATCTTCAAGTTCTTCGCCGGTGAATGCCTGCGTCTGTCTGGCGATTACGTGCCGTCGGTGCGCCCGGGCGTCAACGTCGAAGTCACCCGCGAAGCCCTCGGCGTGGTCGGCCTGATCACCCCGTGGAATTTCCCGATTGCCATCCCGTCGTGGAAAATCGCCCCGGCCCTGGCCTACGGCAACTGCGTGGTGTTGAAACCGGCGGATCTGGTGCCGGGTTGCGCCTGGGCCCTGGCCGAAATCATCTCCCGCGCAGGCTTCCCGGCCGGCGTGTTCAACCTGGTGATGGGCAGCGGACGCGTAGTGGGTGAAGCGCTGGTCAACAGCCCGAAAGTCGACGGCATCAGCTTCACCGGTTCCGTCGGTGTGGGACGTCAGATCGCGGTCAATTGCGTGTCGCGCCAGGCCAAGGTTCAGCTGGAGATGGGCGGCAAGAACCCGCAGATCATTCTCGACGACGCCGACCTCAAGCAGGCTGTCGAGTTGTCGGTGCAGAGCGCGTTCTACTCCACCGGCCAGCGTTGCACGGCGTCTAGCCGCTTGATTGTCACTGCCGGGATTCACGACAAGTTCGTTGAAGCCATGGCCGAGCGCATGAAGTCGATCAAGGTCGGTCACGCGTTGAAGGCCGGCACCGACATTGGTCCGGTGGTCTCCCAGGCGCAGCTTGAGCAGGACCTGAAATACATCGACATCGGCCAGTCCGAAGGCGCGCGCGTGGTCAGCGGTGGCGGTCTGGTGACCTGTGACACCGAGGGCTACTTCCTCGCGCCGACCCTATTTGCCGATAGCGAAGCGTCGATGCGCATCAGCCGCGAAGAAATCTTCGGCCCGGTGGCCAACATCGTCCGCGTCGCCGACTACGACGCCGCGCTGGCCATGGCCAACGACACCGAGTTCGGTCTGTCGGCGGGTATCGCCACCACGTCGCTGAAGTACGCCAACCACTTCAAGCGTCATTCCCAGGCCGGGATGGTGATGGTCAACCTGCCGACCGCCGGTGTCGATTACCACGTTCCGTTCGGGGGCCGTAAGGGTTCATCCTATGGCTCACGTGAGCAAGGCCGCTATGCGCAAGAGTTCTACACCGTGGTGAAAACCGCCTACATCGGTTCGTAAGTCGCTGCACCCGCGCAGGGTTATTGCCAAGGCCCTGCGCGGCACAAGACCAAAGAATGTTTTACCCGCATAAAAATAATCAGTGGGAGTACATCTACATGCAATCGTCCAAGCCGACTCACGTCCGCTATTTGATTCTGCTCATGCTGTTCCTGGTGACCACGATCAACTACGCCGACCGCGCCACCATCGCGATCGCCGGTTCCAGTTTGCAAAAAGACCTCGGCATCGACGCGGTCACCCTCGGCTACATCTTCTCTGCATTCGGTTGGGCCTACGTGGCCGGGCAAATTCCCGGTGGCTGGCTGCTCGATCGCTTCGGCTCGAAAAAAGTCTATGCCCTGAGCATCTTCACCTGGTCGCTGTTCACCGTGCTGCAAGGCTTCGTCGGTGAGTTCGGCATGTCCACGGCCATCGTCGCGCTGTTCATGCTGCGCTTTCTGGTCGGTCTGGCCGAGGCGCCTTCGTTCCCCGGCAACGCGCGCATCGTCGCGGCCTGGTTCCCGACTGCCGAACGCGGCACCGCTTCGGCAATTTTCAATTCGGCGCAATACTTCGCCACCGTGCTGTTCGCTCCGCTGATGGGCTGGATCGTCTACACCTTCGGCTGGGAGCACGTATTCATCGTCATGGGCCTGTTCGGCATCGTGTTCTCGCTGATCTGGCTGAAGGTTATCCACAGCCCGCGCCAGCACCCGATGGCCAACGAAGCGGAAGTGAAGTTCATTGCCGACAACGGCGGCATGGTCGACATGGACCAGAAGCAAGGCAAAAAGGCTGACGGCCCGAAATGGGACTACATCCGTCAGTTGCTGACCAACCGCATGATGCTTGGTGTTTACCTGGGCCAGTACTGCATCAACGGCATCACCTATTTCTTCCTGACCTGGTTCCCGGTGTACCTGGTACAGGAACGCGGCATGACTATTCTGAAGGCCGGTTTCATCGCTTCGTTGCCGGCGATCTGCGGCTTTATCGGCGGCGTCCTTGGCGGGGTGATTTCCGATTACCTGCTGCGCAAGGGCCATTCGCTGACCTTCGCTCGCAAGGCGCCGATCATCGCCGGCCTGCTGGTCTCCAGCAGCATCGTCGCGTGCAACTATGTTGAAGTGGAATGGATGGTGGTCGGTTTCATGGCCCTGGCCTTCTTCGGCAAAGGCGTGGGCGCGCTGGGCTGGGCGGTGGTCTCCGACACCTCGCCGAAACAGATCGCTGGTCTGAGCGGTGGCCTGTTCAACACCTTCGGCAACATCGCGTCGATCACCACGCCGATCGTCATCGGCTACATCATCAGCTCCACCGGTTCGTTCAAATGGGCGCTGGTGTTCGTTGGCGCCAACGCACTGGTGGCGGTGTTCAGCTACCTGGTGATCGTCGGCCCGATCAAACGTGTCGTATTGAAAGAGCCGCCAACCAACGGTGGTTCCGAAGCGGCCGGTAAATTGTCTCAAGCGCATTCCTGAGGAGCGGCGTCATGCAGTTGATTGAACATTCCGACTCGCCGCGCTACATCCGCCTGCACGAGCGGGACAATGTAGTGGTCGTGGTCAACGATCAGGGCGTTCCGGCCGGAACCGAATTTGCCGACGGCCTGGTGACGGTGGATTTCGTGCCGCAGAGCCACAAGGTCACCCTCGAGGACATTCCCGAGGGCGGTCAGGTGATTCGCTACGGCCAGATCATCGGCTATGCGTTGCAGCCGATTCCCCGTGGCAGTTGGGTCAAGGAAGATCAACTGCGCATGCCGACCGCGCCACCGCTGGACAGCCTGCCGCTGTCCACCGAAGTGCCGGCCGCGCAGGCACCGCTGGAGGGTTACACCTTCGAGGGTTATCGCAATGCCGACGGCACCGTCGGCACGCGCAACATCCTCGGGATCACCACCACCGTGCAATGCGTCACCGGGGTGCTGGATCACGCGGTAAAACGGATCAAGGATGAGCTGTTGCCGAAGTACCCGCACGTCGATGACGTGGTGGCGCTGACCCACAGTTACGGTTGCGGCGTGGCCATCACGGCCACCGATGCCTACATCCCGATCCGTACCGTGCGCAATCTGGCGCGCAACCCGAACCTCGGTGGCGAGGCGCTGGTGATCAGTCTGGGCTGCGAGAAATTGCAGGCCGGGCAGGTGATGCACGAGGACGACGCGTCGGTCGACCTGAGCGAGCCGTGGCTGTATCGCTTGCAGGATTCCAGTCACGGCTTCACCGAAATGATTGAGCAGATCATGGAACTGGCCGAAGTTCGCCTGAAGAAACTCGACCAGCGCCGCCGGGAAACCGTGCCGGCGTCCGAGCTGATCCTCGGCATGCAGTGCGGTGGCAGTGATGCGTTTTCCGGGATCACCGCCAACCCGGCGCTGGGTTATGCCTCGGATTTGCTGCTGCGGGCGGGGGCGACGGTGATGTTTTCCGAAGTCACCGAAGTGCGCGACGCGATTTACCTGCTGACCTCACGGGCCCAGACCAAAACCGTTGCCGAGGAACTGGTGCGCGAAATGGACTGGTACGACCGTTACCTGGCCAAGGGCGAGGCGGATCGCAGCGCCAACACCACGCCGGGTAACAAGAAGGGCGGGTTGTCGAACATTGTCGAGAAGTCCTTGGGCTCGATCGTCAAGTCCGGCAGCAGCGCGATCAACGGCGTACTTGGCCCTGGGGAGCGCTTCAAGCAGAAGGGTTTGATTTTCTGTGCGACGCCCGCGAGTGACTTTGTCTGCGGCACGTTGCAACTGGCGGCGGGGATGAACCTGCATGTGTTCACCACCGGGCGAGGTACGCCTTATGGTCTGGCCATGGCGCCGGTGGTGAAGGTTTCGACTCGTACCGAACTGGCGCAGCGCTGGCCGGATCTGATCGACATCGATGCCGGGCGTATTGCCACCGGGCGCGCGACCATCGAGGAGCTGGGTTGGGAGTTGTTCCACTACTATCTGGATGTGGCGAGCGGCAAGCAGCAGACGTGGGCGGAAAAGCACAAGCTGCATAACGACATTACGTTGTTCAATCCGGCGCCGATTACTTGATGGTTGATCGTTCCCACGCGCTGCGTGGGAACGATCGGGGTGAAAGTGGCTTATCATTAGCCCCCTAACGACGCTCACCTCCAAGGCTCCCCGGCATGCTGGCAATCTTCCTCGAAACCCTGAACATCACCGCGCCGGTGTTTGCCATGCTGTTTCTGGGGGTGTTGCTCAAGCGCATCGACTGGATCAACGACAACTTCATCCACACAGCGTCGTCGCTGGTGTTCAACGTCACCATGCCGGCGCTGTTGTTTCTCGGCATCCTGCATGCCGACCTGCACGCCGCGCTGCAACCGGCGCTGCTGATCTACTTTGCCCTTGCCACGCTGGCCAGTTTTGCCCTGGCCTGGGGCTGGGCGATTTTCCGCTGCCCGCGTGAGGATCGCGGTATCTACACTCAAGGTGCGTTTCGTGGCAACAACGGGGTGATCGGTCTGGCGCTGGCGGCGAGCATGTACGGCGACTACGGGATTTCCCTCGGGGCGATTCTCGCGGCGCTGGTGATCCTCTTCTACAACACTCTGTCGACCATTGTGCTGGCGGTCTACAGCCCGGTGATCAAGTCCGATCCGTGGAGCATCTGCAAAAGCGTCATCAGCAATCCGCTGATCATCAGCGTGATCGCGGCGGCGCCGTTTGCCTGGTTCAAGATCGGGTTGCCGGGATGGCTGGAAACGTCGGGCCAATATCTGGCGCAAACCACATTGCCGCTAGCGCTGATCTGCATCGGCGGCACGCTGTCGCTGGCGGCGTTGCGCAAGAGCGGCAGCCTGGCGCTGAGTTCCAGTCTGGTGAAGATGATCGGCCTGCCGGTGCTCGCGACGTTGGGTGCGTGGCTGTGGGGCTTTCGTGGGGCGGAACTGGGGATTCTGTTTCTGTACTTCGGCAGCCCGACGGCGGCCGCGAGTTTTGTCATGGCCCGTGCAGCCCAGGGCAATCATGAACTGGCGGCGGCGATCATCGTGTTGACCACGTTGATGGCGGCGATCACCACCAACGTCGGGATCTTCTTCTTGCAGTGGGGCGGGTGGATCTGAGGACTGGCGGTTACTCAGGCTTCTGGTAACTGTCGATCACTTCCTGCGCCGCACGAAACGCATCGATCGCCGCCGGCACGCCGGCATACACCGCGCAATGCAGCAGCGCTTCACGGATCTCATCGACCGTGCAGCCATTGTTCAACGCACCGCGCACGTGGCCCTTCAACTCTTGCGGGCACTTCAACGCGGTCAGCGCGGCGAGGGTGATCAGGCTGCGGGTTTTCAGCGGCAAACCTTCGCGATTCCACACGCCGCCCCAGGCGTGTTCGTTGACGAAATCCTGCAACGGTTGGGTGAATTCAGTGGCGTTGCCCAGCGCGCGGTCGACAAATGCATCGCCCATTACCTGGCGGCGGATTTCGACCCCGGATTTCTTCGATTCGGTCATGGCACATCCCTCTTGTGGTGTTGGCGGCGCCAGGCGCGCACCGACGTGATAAACAGAAACGTCAGCAGCGTCGGCAGGACATAAAACAGCATCAACCGTTCGAGCTTGCCGGCCAGCGGCATGCCGGTGGTGAACGACACCACGTGCAGTCCGTACGCCAGGTACAAACCGAGCAGCAACAAGCCTTCGGCCCGAGTCACGCGGTAGCCGGAATAGAACACCGGCAGGCACAGCGCGGCGACGCCGAGCATCACCGGCAGGTCGAAATCCAGTGCATTCGGCGACACGGAGAGTGGCGTTGGTGCGATCAGCGCGGTGATGCCGAGGACCCCGAGCAGGTTGAACAGGTTGGCGCCGATCACGTTGCCCACGGCAATGTCCCGCTGACCGCGCAACGCGGCGATCAACGAAGTGGCGAGTTCCGGCAGCGAGGTGCCGACCGCGACCACGGTCAGGCCGATGACGCGCTCGGAGAACCCGAGATCGGTGGCCACCGCTACCGCGGCGCCCAGCAGCAAATGCCCGGCGAACACCAGCATGGCCAGACCGGCGACGATCATCAGCAGGCTGGTGAACCAGGGAGCCGGCTGAGTCTGAGGATGATCGGAATGCGGCCGGGCCGAGTGGCGCGACTGGCGCAGCAGCAAGCCGAGATACAGCCCCAACGCGCTCAACAGCAGAACACCGTCGAAACGGCCGATCTCCTCATTCCAGGCCAGTACGAACACCAGCAGGCTGGCGCCGATCATCAGCGGGATGTCCAGACGCACCAGTTGCCGCGAGACCCGCAGCGGAATGATCAGCGCCGACAGGCCGAGGGTCACGAGGATGTTGAAAATGCTGCTGCCGATCACGCTGCCGACGGCGATATCGGGGTTGTGCGTCAGGGTCGCTTGCAGGCTGACCGCCATTTGCGGGGCGCTGCTGCCGAGGGCGACGATGGTCAGGCCGATGATCAGCGGCCGCACATGCAGGCGCGCAGCCAGGCGCACGGCGGCGCGCACCATCAGTTCGGCACCGGCGATCAGCAGGAACAGCCCACAGAGCAGTTCGATCACGTTGATTAGCGGTAAATCGGTCAGTCCGAAAATGGCGGGCGCTCCATCAGTCGTCGAGGGCCTGCACGCGAACCCGTGCCGTGCCGCTGCCAATCATGCCGAGACGTTCGGCGGCTTCGCGTGAAACATCGATGATGCGCCCACGGGTGTGCGGCCCGCGGTCATTGATGCGCACCACGCAGGATTTGTCGTTTTTCAGGTTGGTGACCTTCACCCGCGTGCCGAATGGCAACTGGCGATGGGCGGCGGTCAGGGAATTCTGGTTGAACGCTTCGCCGCTGGCGGTGCGTTTACCGTGGTGTTTGGCTCCGTAATAGGAGGCGACGCCGGTCTGGTCGTAACCGTGCGGGTCGATGGTGTCGGTGCTGGCGCAACCGGCCAGCAGAGAGAGCAGGGCGCAGCTGATGAGTAGACGCTTCATTCAAAGGTTTCCCGAAAACAGATGTGGGAGCCAGCCTGCCGGCTCCCACAGGGAATGGAGCCAGGCGTTGGAACTGGCCCCATTTTCATCAGCCTTCGAGCTTGCTTTTCAGCAGTTCGTTCACTTGCTGCGGGTTGGCCTTGCCTTTGGAGGCTTTCATGGCCTGACCGACGAAGAAGCCGAACATCTTGCCGCGCTTGGCTTCGTCTGCCGCACGGTATTGCTCGACCTGCTCGGCGTTGGCCGCGAGCATTTCGTCCAGCACTGCCGAGATCGCGCCAGTGTCGGTGACCTGCTTCAGGCCGCGCTTTTCGATGATCTCGTCCGCGCTGCCTTCGCCGTTGGCCATCGCTTCGAACACCACTTTGGCGATCTTGCCGGAGATGGTGTTGTCCTTGATGCGCTGCAACATGCCGCCCAGTTGCTCGGCCGAAACCGGCGAATCCTCGATATCCAGGTTCTGCTTGTTGAGCAGGCTGCCCAACTCGACCATCACCCAGTTCGCCGCCAGTTTGGCGTCGTCGCCGATGCTTGCGACCTTCTCGAAGTAGTCCGCCTGCTCACGGCTGGTGGCCAGCACGTTGGCGTCGTAGGCTGACAGACCGAACGCACTCTGGAAGCGCTCGCGTTTTTGCGGTGGCAGTTCCGGCAGGGTGCCGCGCACGTCGTTGAGGAACGAGTCCTCGATGACCACCGGCAGCAGGTCCGGATCGGGGAAGTAACGGTAGTCGTTGGCTTCCTCCTTGCTGCGCATCGGACGGGTTTCGTCCTTGTTCGGATCGTACAGACGAGTCTGCTGGATCACTTTGCCGCCGTCTTCGATCAGGTCGATCTGACGCTGGATCTCGGAGTTGATTGCCTTCTCGATGAAACGGAACGAGTTGACGTTCTTGATCTCGCAGCGCGTGCCGAATTCAACCTGGCCTTTCGGACGGATCGACACGTTGCAGTCGCAACGCAGCGAGCCTTCGGCCATGTTGCCGTCGCAGATGCCCAGGTAGCGCACCAGCGCGTGGATCGCCTTGACGTAGGCCACGGCTTCCTTGGCGCTGCGCATGTCAGGCTCGGACACGATTTCCAGCAGCGGCGTGCCGGCACGGTTCAGGTCGATGCCGGTGGCACCGCTGAATTCTTCGTGCAGGCTCTTGCCGGCGTCTTCTTCCAGGTGCGCGCGAGTGATGCCGACGCGTTTGACCGTGCCGTCTTCCAGGGCGATGTCCAGGTGGCCCTTGCCGACGATCGGCAATTCCATCTGGCTGATCTGGTAGCCCTTCGGCAGGTCCGGGTAGAAGTAGTTCTTGCGGGCGAACACGTTGTGCTGACCGATCTCGGCGTCAATCGCCAGACCGAACATCACCGCCATGCGCACGGCTTCCTGGTTGAGCACCGGCAGCACGCCGGGCATGCCCAGGTCGATCAGGCTGGCCTGGGTGTTCGGCTCGGAACCGAATGTGGTGGAACTACCGGAAAAGATTTTCGACCGGGTGGTGAGCTGGGTGTGAATCTCCAGCCCGATCACGACTTCCCATTGCATGTGTGTCTCCTCAGAAGCCGGTTGGGGTGCGGGTGTGCCAGTCAGTGTTCAACTGATACTGGTGGGCAACGTTCAACAGGCGACCTTCCTGGAAATACGGAGCGAGCAGTTGCACGCCGACCGGCAGGCCGTCGACGAAACCGGCCGGCATCGACAGGCCCGGCAGGCCCGCGAGGTTGGCGGTGATGGTGTAGACGTCTTCCAGATAGGCAGCGACCGGGTCGCTGTTCTTGGCGCCGAGTTTCCAGGCCGGGTTTGGCGTGGTCGGGCCGAGGATGATGTCGACTTCATTAAAGGCCGTCATGAAGTCGTTCTTCACCAGGCGACGGATCTTCTGCGCTTTCAGGTAGTAGGCGTCGTAGTAACCGGCGGACAGCGCGTAGGCACCGACCATGATCCGGCGCTGCACTTCGGCACCAAAGCCTTCGCCGCGGGAGCGTTTGTACAGGTCTTCCAGGTTCTTCGGGTCTGCGCAGCGGTGGCCGAAGCGCACGCCGTCGAAACGCGACAGGTTGGACGAGGCTTCCGCCGGTGCGATCACGTAGTACGCAGGAATCGCGTGCTGCATGTTCGGCAGGCTGATTTCCTTGATCACGGCACCGAGCTTCTGCAGCTCTTTGATGCTGTTCTGGATCAGATCGGCAATGCGCGGGTCGAGACCGGCACCGAAGTATTCCTTCGGCACGCCGATGCGCAGGCCTTGCAGCGAGCCATTCAGACCGGCGGCGTAGTCCGGCACCGGCTCATCGATGCTGGTGGAGTCGTTCGGATCGAAGCCAGCCATGCCTTGCAACAAAATCGCGCAGTCTTCGGCGGTGCGAGCCAACGGGCCGCCCTGATCGAGGCTGGAGGCGTAAGCGATCATGCCCCAGCGCGAAACACGACCGTAGGTCGGTTTCAGGCCGGTGAGGTTGGTGAACGCGGCCGGTTGGCGAATCGAGCCGCCGGTGTCGGTCGCGGTAGCCGCCGGCAACAGACGAGCGGCAACGGCCGCCGCCGAACCACCGGACGAACCGCCCGGTACGTGTTCCAGGTTCCACGGGTTTTTCACCGCGCCGTACCAGCTCGACTCGTTGGCCGAACCCATGGCGAATTCGTCCATGTTGGTCTTGCCCAGAGTCACGGTGCCGGCGGCGGCCAGTTTGGCAACCACGGTGGCGTCGTACGGAGCCTTGAAGTTGTCGAGCATCTTCGAGCCGCAGCTGGTGCGGATGCCTTGGGTGCAGAACAGGTCTTTGTGGGCGATCGGCGCACCAAGCAGCGCGCCGCTCTCACCGTTGGCCCGGCGCACGTCGGCGGCTTTCGCCTGCTCGAGGGCCAGCTCTTCGGTGAGGCTGATGAAACTGTTGAGCTGCGGGTCGAGCTGGGTAATGCGCGCCAGCAGGACTTTGGTCAGCTCTTCGGAAGAAAACTTTTTATCGGCGAGACCGCGGGCGATCTCGGCCAGAGTCATTTGATGCATTGCAGGCTCTTTCCCTTTAGTCGATGACTTTCGGAACCAGATACAGGCCGTTTTCGACCGCTGGTGCGATGGACTGATAGGCCTCGCGGTTATTCGTCTCGGTCACGACGTCGGCGCGCAGGCGCTGACTGGCTTCCAGCGGGTGGGCCAGCGGCTCGATACCATCGGTATTGACCGCCTGCATTTCGTCGACCAGCCCGAGAATGCTGTTGAGGGCCGAAGTGATTTGTGGAAGATCGGCATCATTAAGGCCAAGGCTGGCCAGATGAGCGATTTTTTCCACGTCGGAGCGTTCTAGCGCCATCGGGTTTCTCCAGTGGAAAACAGGACGGACGGCGTCCGTGTGTTAGATTGTCGGAACACTACCGCACTTCTACGGTCATAAGGCCGCGATTGTGGGGCTTGGTGCACAGAAAAGCGGCCAATTTAACATATTGGCGCCTTGCCCAAAATCCCTGTCGTTGTTAGAGTTTGCCGCACTTTTTTACCCACGCGTTGCCTAGGGTCCCTTTCCCATGTTCAAGAAACTGCGTGGCATGTTTTCCAGCGATCTTTCCATTGACCTGGGCACTGCCAACACCCTTATTTACGTGCGCGAGCGCGGTATCGTCCTGAATGAGCCATCGGTTGTGGCCATTCGGACACACGGTAACCAGAAAAGTGTCGTTGCTGTCGGCACCGAGGCCAAGCGCATGCTCGGCCGTACGCCGGGCAACATTGCTGCCATTCGTCCGATGAAGGACGGCGTCATTGCCGACTTCAGCGTCTGCGAAAAGATGCTGCAATACTTTATCAACAAGGTTCACGAAAACAGCTTCCTGCAGCCTAGCCCTCGTGTGCTGATCTGCGTTCCATGCAAGTCCACCCAGGTTGAGCGTCGTGCCATCCGTGAATCGGCCCTTGGTGCCGGTGCGCGTGAAGTGTTCCTGATCGAAGAGCCGATGGCTGCTGCGATCGGTGCCGGCCTGCCGGTTGAAGAAGCACGCGGCTCGATGGTCGTGGATATCGGTGGTGGTACTACCGAAATCGCGCTGATCTCCCTGAACGGTGTGGTCTACGCCGAATCCGTCCGCGTTGGCGGCGACCGCTTCGACGAAGCGATCATCACTTACGTGCGTCGCAACTACGGCAGCCTGATCGGCGAATCCACCGCCGAGCGCATCAAGCAGGAAATCGGTACGGCCTACCCGGGCGGCGAAGTTCGCGAAGTCGACGTTCGCGGTCGCAACCTGGCCGAAGGCGTTCCACGCGCATTCACCCTGAACTCCAATGAAGTGCTGGAAGCTCTGCAAGAGTCCCTGGCAACTATCGTTCAGGCCGTGAAAAGCGCCCTGGAGCAATCGCCGCCGGAACTGGCTTCCGACATCGCCGAGCGTGGCCTGGTGCTGACCGGTGGTGGCGCGCTGCTGCGTGACCTCGACAAGTTGCTGGCCCAGGAAACCGGTCTGCCGGTGATCGTTGCCGAAGACCCGCTGACCTGTGTTGCTCGCGGCGGTGGCCGTGCATTGGAAATGATGGACAAGCACACCATGGACCTGCTCTCCAGCGAATAAGTCGCGGATTGCATTACATGGGTGAGCGCGCAGGCAGCACTTTGCAGTGCTGCCTGTTGGCGTTTATCTTCTGTCAGTCTTCATCCAGGCCGGTTTGATGCCGTATGAATAAACAGAACATTTGCCTGGGAGGAGCGGCCTATTAAACCGCTTTTCGCCAAGGGCCCCTCACTGGGCGTGCGCTTGTTGGTGCTGGCCGTGCTGTCGGTCGCGCTGATGGTGGTCGATGCCCGTTTCAGCCTGCTCAAGCCTGCCCGCAGCCAGATGTCGCTGGTGCTGATGGATGCTTACTGGATCACTGACCTGCCCGGCAGGCTGTGGGAAGGTGTCGCCAGTCAGTTCGGCAGCCGCACTGAGCTGGTCGCCGAAAACGAAAAACTCAAGACCGAGAACCTGCTGTTGCAGGGCCGCATGCAAAAGCTTGCCGCCCTCACCGAGCAGAACGTCCGTCTGCGCGAGTTGCTCAATTCCTCCGCGCTGGTCAACGAGAAGGTCGAAGTGGCCGAGCTGATCGGCATGGACCCGAACCCCTTCACTCATCGCATCATCATCAATAAAGGTGAGCGCGACGGCGTGGTGCTCGGTCAGCCGGTGCTTGATGCACGCGGCCTGATGGGGCAGGTGGTCGAACTGATGCCGTACACCTCCCGTGTCTTGCTGCTGACCGACTCGACCCACAGCATTCCTGTGCAGGTGAACCGTAACGGTCTGCGGGCGATTGCCAGCGGCACCGGTAACCCTGAGCGTCTGGAACTGCGCCATGTGGCCGATACGGCCGATGTCAAAGAAGGCGATCTGCTGGTCAGCTCCGGCCTGGGCCAGCGCTTCCCGGCCGGCTACCCGGTGGCGACGGTCAAGGAAGTGATCCACGATTCCGGCCAGCCATTCGCCATTGTCCGCGCCGTACCGACGGCTGCGCTGAACCGCAGCCGCTACCTGTTGCTGGTGTTCAGCGACAACCGTACAGCTGAAGAGCGTGCCAACGATGCGGCGCAGGCTCAGGAAAACCTTGATGCGTTTGGTGGTGGCCCGATCATTCCAGCCACTGTGCCGAAAACGGTGAATACACCGGCTCAGGCTCAAGCACCTGCTGCGGCCAGCACACCTGCTGCACCCGCTGCTGCTACGCCAGCCAAACCCGCCGCGAGCAAACCGCCAGCGACGCCGGCCAAACCACCCGCAGCGACGCCGGCAGCCAGCAAGCCGCCAGCCGCTCAGCCTGCCAGCGCACGGCCGGCCGCCAAACCGCCTGTCACTGCGCCGGCTACCACTGGGGGACGAGAATAATGGTCGGTGTCAAAGCCTCCCGAAACGGCTGGATCGTCTGGCTGACGTTTCTGATCGGCATGCTGCTCAGCGTGTCGCCGCTGCCGCAATTCATGGAAATCCTGCGCCCGCTCTGGCTGGCCCTGCTCCTGGCATTCTGGGCCTTGGCCCTGCCGCAGAAGGTCGGCATGGTCACCGCATTTTGCCTCGGGCTTGCTGAAGACGTGCTGTACGGCACGCTGCTGGGACAGAACGCGTTGATCCTGACGCTGATCACGTTCCTGGTGCTGTCGTTGCAGCAACGCCTGCGGATGTTCCCGATGTGGCAGCAGTGCCTGGTCATCCTGGTGATCTTCGGTCTCGCGCAGCTTGTGCAATTGTGGCTCAGTGCCCTGACCGGCAATCGCCAGCCGACCCTGGCGCTGGTGCTGCCGGCACTGGTCAGCGCCTTGCTCTGGCCGTGGGTCAGCTTCGCTTTGCGTGGATTGCGCCGACGCTACAAAATCAACTGATTCGGTCAGGCATGGGCCCGTACCGGTGCCATGAGGCAGGGCACTCAACAGGGAGATGTTTGGATGAAGTCGCTTTACCTCGCCTCTGGATCGCCGCGTCGGCGTGAGCTGCTCACGCAGATCGGCGTTCCGTTCACCGCCATCAGTGCGGACATCGATGAAACCCCTTTAGCCAATGAATCCCCAACGGCCTATGTCGAGCGCCTGGCGCGCGGCAAGGCCGAGGCTGGGCGGTGCTCTGTCGTCTGCGACACGCCATTTTGCGTGCTGGGCGCCGACACTGCCGTGGTGCTGGACGGCAAAATTCTCGGCAAACCGGTGGACGAAGCCGATGCATGCGCCATGCTGATGATGTTGTCCGGCAAGGAGCACGAAGTCCTGACCGCCATCGCCGTGCTCGATGGTGAGCGCTGCGAGTCGCAAGTGGTACGCAGTCTGGTACGGTTCCGGGCGATCAGTCGCGTAGAAGCCGCCGCCTACTGGGCCAGCGGCGAACCTCGGGACAAGGTCGGCGGTTACGGTATTCAGGGGCTGGGCGCAGTGTTTGTCGCCGGTCTCAACGGCAGTTATTCGGCTGTCGTGGGATTGCCGGTGTGCGAAAGCGCAGAACTGCTCGGCCATTTCGGCATACCCTGTTGGCAAAACCTGAGTGCGCAGTAAGCGTCGAACGGAACAAGATGCGGCCATTATCGTGAACATGCCTGAACGAGACCCTGCCATGAGTGAAGAGATTCTGATCAACATCACGCCGATGGAATCGCGCGTGGCGGTGGTCGAAAACGGTGTGCTGCAAGAAGTGCATGTCGAGCGCACGCAAAAACGCGGGATCGTCGGCAACATCTATAAAGGCAAGGTCGTACGCGTGCTGCCCGGCATGCAGGCGGCATTCGTCGACATCGGCCTGGACCGTGCGGCGTTCATTCACGCCTCGGAAATCTCCCTGCGCGAAGGCCCGGCAGTGGAAAGCATCAGTGCCCTGGTGCATGAAGGTCAGAGCCTGGTGGTGCAAGTCACCAAGGATCCGATCGGTTCCAAGGGCGCGCGGTTGACCACGCAACTGTCGATCCCGTCGCGCTATCTGGTGTACATGCCGCGCACCGCCCACGTCGGCATTTCCCTGAAAATCGAAGATGAAGCCGAGCGCGAACGTCTGAAACAGGTGGTCAGCGATTGTGTGGCCAAAGAAGGCATCAAGGAGGCCGGTGGTTTTATTCTGCGCACCGCCGCCGAAGGTGCCGGGGCCGATGAGATCCTGATGGACATCCGCTACCTGCGACGCCTGTGGGATCAGATCAGCGAACAGATCAAGACCATCGGCGCGCCGAGCGTGATCTATGAAGACCTCGGTCTGGCATTGCGCACCTTGCGTGATCTGGTCAGCCCGAAAATCGAGAAGATCCGCATCGACTCCCGGGAAACCTTCCAGAAAACCACGCAGTTCGTCGCCGAACTGATGCCGGAAATCGCCGATCGTCTGGAACACTATCCGGGTGAGCGGCCGATTTTTGACTTGTACGGCGTCGAAGACGAAATCCAGAAAGCCCTTGAACGCAAGGTGCCGCTGAAGTCCGGCGGTTATCTGGTGGTGGATCCGGCTGAAGCCATGACCACCATCGACGTCAACACCGGTGCGTTCGTCGGGCATCGCAACCTCGAAGAGACCATCTTCAAGACCAACCTCGAAGCGGCCACCGCGATTGCCCGGCAGATGCGCCTGCGCAATCTGGGCGGGATCATCATCATCGACTTCATCGACATGGAAGATGAAGAGCACCAGCGCCAGGTACTGCGTACCCTGGAAAAACAGCTGGAGCGCGATCACGCCAAGACCAACATCATCGGTATCACCGAGCTGGGTCTGGTGCAGATGACTCGCAAGCGTACCCGCGAAAGTCTGGAGCAAGTGCTGTGCGAGCCTTGCAGCAGTTGTCAGGGGCGGGGCAAGCTGAAGACGCCGGAAACCATTTGCTACGAGATTTTCCGCGAGATCCTGCGCGAGGCCCGGGCCTATCAGGCCGAGGGTTATCGTGTGCTGGCGAACCAGAAAGTCGTCGACCGGCTGCTCGATGAAGAGTCCGGTAACGTCGCCGAGCTTGAAGGGTTTATCGGGCGCACCATACGCTTCCAGGTGGAAACCATGTATTCCCAGGAACAATATGACGTGGTGCTGCTCTGATCCCCTGCGTCACCTATTTCCTGAAACGGCTGGCCTCAGCTTTTTGCAGTATTTTTGCCATGGGAGCCAACTGACATGGAACGTCTGACATGCATTCTGGCCGCACTGACCCGTTGGGGTCTGGGCCTGTGCGCGTTGGTTCTGGTGTTGATGGCGTTGTACGTCAGCCTCGGCCGGGAACTCACGCCACTGGTGGCCGAATACCGTACCGACATCGAAGACAAGGCCAGCGCAGCCTTGGGCATGCCGTTGCAGATCGGTGAGCTGGAAGGCAACTGGAGCGGATTTGCGCCGATCCTGCTGGCCCACGACGTGATGGTCGGCGACGGTGCCAATGCGCTGCGCCTGGATCGGGTGCGTGCCGTGCCGGATCTGTGGGCCAGTCTGCTGGCTCGCGAAGTGCGTATCGCGCACCTTGAACTCAATGGTCTGAAGATCAGCCTCAAGGAAGGCGAAGACGGCCAGTGGGCGCTGGAAGGGTTGCCGGTGCAGCAGGATCAGCCCATGGATCCCGAGCAACTGTTCAACCGTATGCAAGTGGTCCAGCAATTGTCGGTGCTCGACAGCCAGGTGACCTTGCAGCCGCGGGACCAGGCGCCGCTGACGTTTACTTACGTCGGCCTCAATCTCAAGACCGGTCTCAATCGTCAGCGCCTCGACGCGCGACTGACCTTGCCCGACGGGCAACCCGTTGCACTGAGCCTGCGTACGCGGATTCGTGCCAGCCAGTTGCAGGACAGCGCGGTCGAGGGCTACGTCAGCCTGCCGCAAAGCGACTGGGCGAAATGGCTGCCCGAGCGCCTGACCCAGCAGTGGAATTTCTCCGAGATCAAGGCCGGCGGCGAGTTGTGGGTCAACTGGAGCGAGGGCGCGTTGCAAAGCGCCGCCATTCGCCTCAACGCTCCGCAATTGACCGGTGCCTACGCCGAGCGCAAGCCGATCCAGATCAACAATCTGGCGCTCAACGGTTACTTCCAGCGCAGTGCCGAGGGCGCGACCGTCACCCTCGATTCGCTGGCGATGAATTTTGGCGAGACCCGCTGGGAGTCCCGTGTTCAGGTCAAGCAGACCGCCGCCACCGACAAGGTCGATGAGCTCTGGCATCTGCAGGCCGATCGCCTCGATCTGACGCCGATCACTCCGTTGCTCAATGCATTGGGCCCGCTGCCGCAAGGCTTTGCCACCGTGGTCGAGCATCTGAAAGTGACCGGTGGCTTGCGCAATGTGCTGCTGGATTTCCGGCCCAACGCCACCGACGACAGCAAATTCAGTTTCGCCGCCAACCTCGATCAGGTCGGCTTCGACGCCTATCACGGTGCGCCGGCCGCGCGGAATGTCAGCGGCAGCCTGACCGGCAACCTCGGCGGCGGTGAGTTGCGCATGGACAGCAAGGACTTTGTCCTGCACCTCGATCCGATTTTTGCCAAGCCATGGCAATACATCCAGGCCAATGCCCGACTGACCTGGAAGCTCGATAGCGAAGGTTTCACGCTGATCGCACCGTACCTGAAGGTGCTCGGCGAGGAAGGCAAGATTGCCGGCGACTTCCTGATCCGCCTGCACTTCGACCACACCCAGGAAGACTACATGGACCTGCGGGTCGGGCTGGTGGACGGCGACGGTCGCTACACCGCCAAGTACTTGCCCGAGGTACTGAGCCCGTCTCTGGACGAATGGCTGCGTACCGCGATTCTCAAAGGCGCGGTGGATCAGGGGTTCTTCCAGTATCAGGGTTCCCTGAACAAAGGCGCCGCAGATGCGGATCGCAGCATCAGCCTGTTTTTCAAGGTGCACGATGCCGAACTCGCATTCCAGCCTGGCTGGCCGCACGTGAGCAAGGTCAGCGGTGATGTGTTCATCGAGGACAGCGGTGTGCGGATCGTCGCCAGCAAAGGCCAGTTGCTCGACACTCAGGTCAACGACGTCTTCGTCAATATCCCCCATGTACCGAGCGGCGAGCACAGCCATATGTACCTCGACGGCGGGTTTGCCGGCGGACTGGGCGACGGCTTGAAAATTCTCCAGGAGGCGCCGATCGGCACCGCCGACACCTTCGCCGGCTGGGAAGGCGAGGGCGACCTGCAAGGCAAACTCAAACTGGATGTGCCGTTGGCCAAGGGCGATCAGCCGAAGATCCTCGTGGACTTCAAGACTGCCAATGCGCGACTGAAACTGGCTGAGCCGAAACTGGAGTTGAGCCAGCTCAAGGGTGACTTCCGCTTCGACAGCGCCAAGGGTCTGAGCGGGCAGAACATCAGTGCCCGGGCCTTCGACAAACCGGTCACCGCGCAGATCTTCGCCGATGGCGGCCCCGGCAAGCTCAAGACCCGGGTAGCGGCGTCGGGGCAGGTCGAAGTCAAGAAACTCACCGACTGGCTCGGCGTGACTCAGCCGTTGCCGGTGTCCGGGACGATTCCCTATCAACTGCAAGTGAACCTGGACGGTGCTGACAGCCAATTGATGGTCAGCTCCAACCTGAAGGGTGTGGCGGTGAATCTGCCCGCGCCGTTCGGCATGACCGCCGATGTCGGGCGTGACACGGTGTTCCGCATGACGCTGCAAGGTCAGGAGCGGCGTTACTGGGTCAATTACGATCAACTGGCCAACTTCACCTTCGCCGCGCCACCTAGCAATTTCGCCGATGGCCGTGGCGAGCTGTTCCTCGGTACCGGTGAGGCCGTGTTGCCGGGAAACAAAGGCCTGCGGATACGCGGTGTGTTGTCCGAGCTGGACGTCAAACCCTGGCAGGATCTGGTGGACAAGTACGCCGGTCAGGATCCGGGCGGCAGCGCCAAGCAACTGCTCAGCAGCGCAGATTTCAAGATCGGCAAACTCACCGCCTTCGGCACCACGCTGGATCAGGCGGCGGTGCAACTGGATCGCAAGCCCGGCGCCTGGGCGCTGGCCCTCGACAGTCAGCAGGCCAAAGGCACGGTCGGCATTCCCGACGCTAAGGCCGCACCGATTGTGGTGAACCTTCAATACGTGCGTTTGCCGGCACCGGACCCGACGGTGCAGGCCGACGATAACGCCCCTGACCCACTGGCCTCGGTCGATCCAACCAAGATCCCGGCGCTGGACATCACCATCAATCAGCTGTTCCAGGGCCAGGACCTGGTCGGTGGCTGGTCGCTGAAAGTCCGTCCGACCGCCAAGGGTATCGCCCTGAACAACCTCGATCTGGGTCTCAAGGGCATTCTGTTGCAGGGCAGCGGTGGCTGGGAGGGGACGCCCGGTGCCACCAGCAGTTGGTACAAGGGCCGGATTGGCGGCAAGAATCTCGCCGACGTGCTCAAGGGCTGGGGCTTTGCGCCGAGCGTGACCAGCGAAGAGTTCCACATGGATGTCGACGGCCGCTGGCCGGGTTCACCGGCGTGGCTGGCGACCAAGCGCTTCTCCGGCACGCTCGATGCGTCGCTGAACAAGGGGCAGTTCGTCGAAGTCGAGGGCGGTGCTCAGGCGCTGCGAGTGTTCGGTCTGCTCAACTTCAACTCCATCGGCCGGCGTCTGCGCCTCGATTTCTCCGACCTGTTCGGCAAAGGTTTGAGCTATGACCGGGTCAAGGGATTACTGGTGGCGAACAACGGTGTCTACGTGACGCAGGAGCCGATCAAATTGACCGGGCCGTCGAGCAATCTTGAGCTCAACGGCACGCTGGATCTGGTCGGCGATCAGGTCGATGCCCGGTTGCTGGTGACCTTGCCGGTGACCAACAACCTGCCGATTGCCGCGTTGATTGTCGGTGCACCGGCGGTCGGCGGGGCGCTGTTCCTGATCGACAAACTGATCGGTGATCGCGTAGCGCGGTTCGCCAGCGTCAAATACACCGTCAAAGGCCCGTGGAAAGAGCCGAAAATCACCTTCGACAAGCCTTTTTGATCAGCCAGGCCGCAAACCGATGGAGTAGCATGGCTGCCTACCTCTTGCGGAGTTCGCCATGTCTTTAGCGGTGATTCAAATGGTCAGCCAGAGCGACGTGCTGGCCAATCTGCGCGATGCCCGACGTTTGCTCGAACAAGCGGCCAACGCTGGCGCGAAGCTGGCGGTGCTGCCGGAAAACTTCGCGGCCATGGGGCGTCGCGACATCGCTGATATCGGCCGTGCCGAAGCACTTGGCGAAGGCCCGATCCTGCCGTGGTTGAAACAGACCGCTCGCGACCTCAAGTTATGGATAGTGGCCGGCACCTTGCCGTTGCCGCCTGTGGGGCAACCCGAGGCGAAGTCCCATGCCTGCTCGTTGTTGGTGGACGATCAGGGCGAAATCGTTGCTCGCTATGACAAGTTGCATCTGTTTGATGTGGATGTTGCGGACAATCGCGGCCGTTACCGTGAATCCGATGACTATGCTTATGGCAGTGGCGTGGTGGTTGCGGACACGCCGGTCGGCCGAATCGGCCTGACGGTGTGTTACGACCTGCGCTTCCCGGAGCTGTACAGCGAGTTGCGTGCGGCGGGGGCTGAATTGATTACCGCGCCGTCGGCCTTCACCGCGGTGACCGGTGCGGCGCACTGGGACGTGTTGATCCGTGCACGGGCGATTGAAACCCAGTGCTACGTGCTGGCGGCGGCCCAGGGCGGGGTGCATCCGGGGCCGCGGGAAACCTTTGGCCGTGCGGCGATTATCGATCCGTGGGGCCGCGTGCTGGCGCAACAGGAACAAGGCGAAGCCGTGTTGCTGGCCGAGCGCGACAGTGACGAACAGGCGTCCATCCGGGCGCGAATGCCGGTGACGGGTCATCGGCGGTTTTTTTCGCAGGGCGCACAGCGACCTGCTTCAGAACACGAATTTAAGGCGTAAAACCTATGAGCGAGTTGTTGTCCTCAGTCAGTGATCACCTGTTGGCGCCTGGCGGCGTGACGATCGAGAGCCTGCAAGGCGTGCTCGGTGATCTGGCGGGTCCAGGCATCGATGCGGCCGACCTGTATTTCCAGGGGCAGATTTCCGAGTCCTGGTCGCTGGAAGACGGCATCGTCAAGGAAGGCAGTTTCAACCTCGATCAGGGTGTTGGTGTGCGTGCGCAGTCCGGCGAAAAAACCGGTTTTGCCTACAGCAACGCGATCACCCTCGAAGCCCTTGGCGCGGCGGCCCGTGCGGCCCGTTCGATTTCCCGTGCCGGGCAGAACGGCACGGTGCAGGCGTTCAGCACGCAAGACGTCGCCCAGTTGTACGCGCCGGACAACCCGCTGGAAGTGCTGAGCCGCGCCGAAAAAGTTGAACTGCTCAAACGCATCGATGTTGCCACTCGCGCCCTCGATCCGCGTATCCAGCAGGTCAGCGTGAGCATGGCCGGGGTCTGGGAGCGGATTCTCGTGGCCTCGACCGACGGTGGCCTGGCTGCCGACGTGCGTCCTTTGGTGCGATTCAACGTCAGTGTGATCGTCGAGCAGAACGGTCGTCGCGAACGTGGCGGCCATGGCGGCGGCGGGCGTACCGACTACCGTTATTTCCTCGCCGAAGACCGCGCCATGGGTTATGCCCGTGAAGCGTTGCGTCAGGCGCTGGTGAATCTGGAAGCGATTCCGGCACCGGCCGGCACCTTGCCGGTTGTTCTGGGTTCGGGTTGGTCCGGCGTGCTGCTTCACGAAGCGGTCGGCCACGGTCTGGAAGGCGATTTTAACCGCAAGGGCAGTTCTGCCTACAGCGGGCGTATGGGCGAGATGGTTGCTTCGAAGCTCTGCACCATCGTCGATGACGGCACATTGGCCGGTCGTCGCGGTTCCCTGAGCGTCGATGATGAAGGCACGCCGACCGAGTGCACCACACTGATCGAAAACGGCGTGCTCAAGGGCTATATGCAGGACAAGCTCAATGCGCGCCTGATGGGCGTCGCCCGCACCGGCAACGGTCGCCGCGAGTCCTACGCGCACTTGCCGATGCCGCGGATGACCAACACTTACATGCTCGGCGGCCAGAGCGATCCGGCGGAAATCATCGCGTCGGTGAAGAAGGGTATCTACTGCGCCAACCTTGGTGGCGGTCAAGTCGACATCACCAGCGGCAAGTTCGTGTTCTCCACCAGCGAGGCTTACCTGATCGAGGACGGCAAGATCACCGCGCCGGTCAAAGGCGCGACGTTGATCGGCAACGGTCCGGAAGCGATGAGTCGGGTGTCGATGGTCGGTAACGATCTGGCGCTGGACAGCGGTGTGGGGACTTGCGGCAAGGATGGGCAATCGGTGCCGGTGGGCGTGGGTCAGCCGACGCTGAAGATCGATGCGATCACCGTGGGTGGCACGGGCGCATAAGAAAGGATGGAGCTTCGGGTGGCGCGCAGTGCGGCCACCCGGTGGCGAATATCAACGCAGACCGCGTTGAGTCTCGTCCAGCTCACGGATGTACTTGAAGATCTTGCGGCTCGAGGCAGGAGGTTTGTTTTGCGCAACCTCATGCTGGGCCTGACGGATCAGGGAACGCAGTTGCTGGCGGTCGGCGTCCGGGTACTCGACGACGAATTTCTCCAGCACGGCATCGTCACCGCCGATCAGGCGGTCACGCCAGCGTTCGAGGTTGTGGAAACGCTCGTTGTACTGACGGGTAGAGGCATCGAGTTGATCGAGCAAGGTGAGAATGGCGTCAGTGTCCTGATCGCGCATCAGTTTGCCGATGAACTGCAAGTGCCGTTTACGCGCGATGTTCGCGGTGTGCTTGGGCGCATCGGCCAGGGCCCGGCGCAAGGCGTCGGTCAATGGCAGTTTCGCCTGCAAGTCGGGCTTGAGCGTTGTAAGGCGCTCGCCAAGGTCAACCAGAGCATGCAGCTCGCGTTTGACCTGGGATTTGCTTTTTTCTCCCGTATCGAGGGAGTCGTCGTAAGAATCAACCATGGTGGCAGTCCGCAAAGAAACGCCGCCATGATAACCAGTCGGGGGCCGCTTGTCCGGCCCGGTCGCTCGAAGGCCCCAGCCGAAAGCAGAATTTGAGTGGAGATGAGCATGAGTGCAGTTGAAAGCGTCGGCCCACAGGCATTGCCGGCACTGCAGGAACAGGTCGAGCAGATCATCGCCGAAGCCAAGCGTCAGGGTGCCAGTGCCTGCGAAGTAGCGGTGTCGCTGGAGCAGGGCCTGTCGACGTCGGTGCGTCAACGTGAAGTCGAAACGGTCGAGTTCAACCGCGATCAGGGCTTTGGCATCACCTTGTATGTCGGCCAGCGCAAGGGCTCGGCCAGCACGTCCGCTACCGGGCCGGATGCGATTCGCGAGACCGTCGCTGCGGCGCTGGCGATTGCCAAGCACACCTCCGAAGACGAAGCTTCGGGGCTGGCCGATGCCGCGCTGATGGCCAGGGATATTCAGGATTTCGACCTGTTCCACCAATGGGACATCACCCCGGAACAAGCCATCGAGAAGGCGCTGCTCTGTGAAGCCGCGGCGTTCGACACCGATGCACGGATCAAGAATGCCGATGGCACCACCCTCAGCACTCATCAGGGTTGCCGCGTGTATGGCAACAGCCACGGTTTCATCGGTGGTTACGCCTCGACTCGACACAGCCTGAGCTGCGTGATGATCGCCGAGGCCGATGGTCAGATGCAGCGTGATTACTGGTACGACGTGAACCGCCAAGGCAGTTTGCTGGCTGACCCGGTGAGCATCGGTCAGCGCGCTGCACAGCGAGCGGCGAGCCGACTGGGCGCACGCCCGGTACCGACTTGCGAAGTGCCGGTGCTGTTTTCCGCCGAGCTGGCGGGTGGGTTGTTTGGCAGTTTCCTGTCGGCGATTTCCGGCGGCAGTCTGTACCGCAAATCGTCGTTCCTCGAAGGCACGCTGGGGCAGAAGCTGTTCCCTGAATGGCTGACCATCGACGAGCGCCCGCACCTGATGCGCGCCATGGGCAGTGCGTCGTACGACGGTGACGGTCTGGCGACCTATGCCAAACCGTTCGTCGAAAAGGGCGAACTGGTGTCGTACATCCTCGGCACCTATTCCGGTCGAAAGCTCGGCATGCCAAGCACCGCCAACGCAGGCGGTGTGCACAACCTGTTCGTCACCCATGGCGATGAAGACCAGGCAGCACTGTTGCGACGTATGGGCCGTGGGTTGCTGGTCACCGAGCTGATGGGCCATGGCCTGAACATGGTCACCGGCGATTACTCGCGTGGTGCGGCGGGTTTCTGGGTTGAAAACGGTGAAATCCAGTTCGCGGTGCAGGAAGTGACCATCGCCGGCAACATGCGCGACATGTTCAAGCAGATCGTCGCAGTGGGTAACGATCTGGAGCTGCGCAGCAACATTCGCACCGGTTCGGTATTGATCGAGAAGATGACCGTCGCGGGCAGTTGAGTAAAAAAGCGCTTAACAGTGTTTGTTCACTGTTAAGCGCTGATTGAATATGCGTAGTTTTCAGTTTTGAAATCTATCGTCTAAATAAGGAAGTTTAATTTTTGTTTTTTGTGGGGCTTAGAAACGTCACGTTTCGCTCCACTATACCTAATGTTTGAAGTGTGTCGTTGATGGCGTCGAGAACACCAATGTCGGCTGGTGACGCCTTGTTGTTCAGGGTGCGACGAAGAGAAAGATAAAATCCGATCTTGGCGTGAGCAATTTCGTCGCTGATTTCTTTTTTATCGATGATTTTCTGGGCTAGCGTATTTAACTCTGATTCAATAAATGCTGCCAATTCGAGTTGCTTCATGATTACCTCAAATAGTCTTATGGATGTGTGTTATCCAGCGACTTTGAAAATTCCTGGATAAACTGAGCCTTGCGAATCACAAGCGGCGCTTGGCGTTTTCGGCGCCTGAAACGCTGGTTACGCCTCTGGTAAAGGGTGTTCCGGGTTGTCGTTGAAGTAAGCAAGAATGTCCATCGAAGGGGTGAGAATCTTCATTTCTTTAAACGTGCCTTCAATCGTATTCAGCAAGCCAATGTCCGAAGGCTGTGGATTGCCGCGCATCACACGTTGTAGAGCAAGATGAAAGCCGAGTTGAACGTAGGAAACTTCGTCGGCCGCAGGCCCCTTGTCGATAATGCGCTGTGACAATCTGTTTATTTCATTTTCGATGTAAGTATGAATTGGCTTCCGAGGCATTTCCTATCCCTAAGTATTTTTGAATTAAAAGTCCGTTTCACGCGCGGAGTAGCTTAAGGGGTTCTGAGTGATGAGTTAGCGCAGGACTGTTTCAAGTCGTTGTGCAATGTTTCAAAAGTTTTAATCAGGCGATCTGATTGGCAGAGTTGTGATCTTCACTGCCCCCGGAATGTCTGAAATCAGGCGTGGCAACCGTTGGTTGGCGCGCCTTTTTTTTTTCACGCGACGGATCCATTGGCAGGAGGCTGTCGGGGGGGGGGGGGGGGCGCAGATTCTGCGCTGCTGAAAGGCCGGGCAATCCGCGATCTTGCGTTGCGTATCATTATCATCTAATAATAAATCTCATTATCGGATGAGCCCAGGATCATGAGTTCTGCCTTGCACGAGCAGCCGTACCTCGAAAGCTGGCGCTGGATGAGTCGCCAGATCCGTTGCGCCATGGATCCCGACGAACCGCGTCTGATCGAACACTACCTGGCCGAAGGCCGGTATCTGGCCTGCTGCACGGCGACCTCGCCCTGGACTGTCGCTGAAACTTCTTTCCGTCTGCTGCTCGACACGGCCACCGACATCGCGTTGCCGTGGCACTGGCGCAGCCTCTGTCTCGATCAAGCCTGGCGTCCATTGCGTGAAATGGAGCGCCTGTCCCTGTGCAAATGCCGGCTCAAACGCTGGCAAAGCTACACCTGGCAGCTCGCCACTTGCGAGTTGCAACCCTCGATTCCTCTCATTGAATTAGTCCAAGGATTTACCGATGACCAAGACACGTATTGAGCGCGACAGCATGGGCGAACTGCAGGTGCCGGTGGACGCTCTCTACGGCGCGCAAACCCAGCGCGCAGTGGACAATTTCCCGATCAGCGGCAAGCCGATGCCGACCCAGTTCATTCGCGCCCTGATTCTGGCCAAGGCCGCTGCAGCCCGGGCCAACGTCGAACTCAACCAGATCAGCGCTGCGCAAGGCAAAGCCATCAGCGACGCGGCCCAGGGTCTGCTTGAAGGCGACTTCATGCAGCATTTTCCGGTGGATATCTTCCAGACCGGTTCCGGCACCAGTTCCAACATGAACGCCAACGAAGTGATCGCCACCCTGGCCAGCCGCCTGCTCGACGAGCCGGTGAACGCCAACGATCACGTCAACTGCGGGCAGAGCAGCAACGACATCATCCCGACCACCATCCACGTCAGCGCCGCGCTGGCCCTGCATGAACAACTGCTGCCGGCGCTGCTGCACCTGGTGCAAGTGATCGAACGCAAGTCTGAACAAGTCCACCACCACGTCAAAACCGGTCGCACCCACCTGATGGACGCCATGCCGGTGCGCATGAGCCAGGTGCTCAACGGTTGGGCGCAGCAACTCAAGGCCAATATCGGTCACCTGCAGGACTTGCTGCCAAGCCTGCAATCCCTGGCTCAGGGTGGCACGGCGGTCGGCACCGGGATCAATGCGCACCCGGAATTCGCCGCGCGATTCAGCCGCCAGTTGAGTCAATTGACCAACGTGCAATTCACCCCCGGCAAGGATCTGTTCGCGCTGATCGGCTCGCAGGACACCGCCGTGGCCGTGTCGGGTCAGCTCAAGGCCACCGCCGTGTCGCTGATGAAAATCGCCAATGACCTGCGCTGGATGAACTCCGGCCCGCTCGCCGGCCTCGGAGAAATCGAGCTGGAAGGCCTACAGCCGGGCTCATCGATCATGCCAGGCAAGGTCAACCCGGTGATTCCGGAAGCCACCGCCATGGTCGCCGCGCAAGTGATCGGCAATGACTCGGTGATCACCATCGCCGGTCAGTCGGGCAATTTCGAACTGAACGTGATGCTGCCGATCATCGCCCAGAACCTGTTGAGCAGCATCGAGTTGCTGGCCAACTCCAGCCGTCTGCTGGGTGACAAGGCGATTGCCAGCTTCAAGGTCAACGAGTCGCGCCTCAAGGAAGCGCTGTCGCGCAACCCGATTCTGGTCACCGCACTCAACCCGATCATCGGTTACCAGAAGGCTGCCGAAATCGCCAAGCAGGCCTACAAACAGGGCCGTCCGGTGATTGACGTTGCGCTGGAACACACCGACCTGTCGCGCAGCCAACTGGAAGAGTTGCTCAATCCCGAGAAACTCACCGCCGGCGGCGTGTAAACACCGCAACCGCTTTGGAGACTCATCATGGAGCACTGGAAACGCACGATCGAACGGGCCAATCGCTGCTTCATGCTGGGCGAGCTGATCGACGCCCGCGAGGCCTATCTGCAAGCGCTGGCCCTGGCTCAAGTGCTGTTCGAGCGCTGGGCCGATGCCGACGAAGCGGTGGCGGCCTGCGTCATCTCCCATCACAACCTGGCCGACCTGCATCTGCGCCTGAACCAGCCGGAGGAGAGCGCCGAATACCTCTGCGCGATCCATCAGCGCCTGTTGCAGACCATGCAGAACGAGCGCCTGCGCCCGGCCCTGCGTGAGGCGGCGTTGCGCCAGAGCAGCAAGACCTATGTCGAACTGCTCAATTTCATCAGCGAACACGGCGAATACCCGCGCACCCAGCGTCTGCTGCACCCGGATACCGGCAATGCGCGTCGCGTGCCTGCCCAACATCACCATGGAGTCCACTGAAATGGCTTTTACCCTGCCAGCCTTGCCTTACGCCTACGATGCACTGGAACCGCACATCGATGCGCAGACCATGGAGATCCACTACACCAAGCATCACCAGACCTATATCAACAACCTGAACGCCGCGGTCGAGGGCACGGAGTACGCCGAATGGCCGGTGGAAAAACTGGTGGCCAGCGTCCAGCAACTGCCTGAAAAACTGCGCGCGGCGGTAATCAATCAGGGCGGCGGTCACGCCAACCATTCGCTGTTCTGGGAAGTGATGGTGCCAGGCGGTGGCGGCAAGCCGGACGGCGCGCTGGCCAGGGCGATCGATGAGCAACTGGGCGGCCTCGACAGCTTCAAGGATGCTTTCACCAAAGCCGCGCTGACCCGTTTCGGCAGCGGCTGGGCCTGGCTCAGCGTGACCCCGGACAAAAAACTGGTGGTGGAAAGCAGCGGCAACCAGGACAGCCCGCTGATGGGAGGCAATACGCCGATTCTCGGACTTGATGTGTGGGAACACGCCTACTACCTGCGTTATCAGAACCGCCGCCCGGAATACATCAGCGCGTTCTACAACGTGATCAATTGGCCTGAAGTCGCTGCGCGTTATCAGGCTGCACTGGTTTAAGTCTCCTATAAAAACAATCCAAGGCTGACTATGGGCACTGAAACACTGGCGATCGGAAGTGGGCGTATGTTTCGTTACGCATTCGGGTCGCTGCTGCTGTTGGCGGGCATGGCCTTGCTGGTGGCTCACGGACTCGAATGGTTGGACCTGGAGCCGAAACTGTCCCGGGCATTGCAGGGCGGTGCAATCTGCGCGCTTGGCACGGCACTCGGGGCGGTTCCGGTGCTGGTGATCCGCAACATGCCTCAGGCATTGGGCGACACGCTGCTGGGGTTTGGTGCCGGCGTGATGCTGGCAGCGACTGCTTTTTCGCTGATCGTGCCGGGGATTGCCGCCGCAGAAAGCCTTGGCCTGAGCCCTTGGGGTGCCAGTGGCTTGATCTGTTTCGGCATCATGCTCGGTGCTTTCGGTCTGTATCTGGTGGACCGCAAGGTGTCCGGCGCTTCACCGGAAATGCTCATCGGCACCGTCGAGCACCCGGTGATTCCCCCGCGGATCTGGCTGTTCGTGTTTGCCATCATTGCCCATAACATTCCGGAAGGCATGGCCGTCGGCGTCTCCGCTGGCGGCGGCATGCCGGACGCTGACAGCCTGGCGATGGGCATCGCCTTGCAGGATGTGCCGGAAGGGTTGGTGATTGCGCTGGTGCTGGCCGGAGCAGGGATGTCGCGGGTCAAGGCGTTTCTGATCGGCGCGGCATCGGGGCTGGTCGAACCGGTGTTTGCACTGCTCTGTGCATGGCTGGTCAGCCTGGCGGAGTTGCTGTTGCCCCTCGGATTGGCGCTGGCGGCCGGGGCGATGTTGCTGGTGGTGACCCACGAAGTAATCCCGGAGTCGCGACGCAATGGTCACGACAAACTGGCGAGCCTGGGATTGTTGATCGGGTTCTGCCTGATGATGGTGATGGACACGGCGTTGGGATGAGAGGGGGGAGGGAAGCTTGCTCCCTCGCCACCAAAGGCTTTCAACCGCCTTCGTCGAAGTAGTTGTTGATCAGTGCCACCAAGGCATCCAGGGCTTCCTGTTCCTGATGCCCCTCGGTGCTCAGGAAGATTTTGGTGCCCTTGCCGGCAGCGAGCATCATCATCGCCATGATGCTTTTGCCATCTACCGTAGTTTCCGGGGTGCGACCCACTCTGATCGTGCAGTCGGGATACTGCCCCGCCACGCCAACGAACTTTGCCGACGCCCGGGCATGCAGGCCCAGCTTGTTGATGATTTCGATTTCCAGAGCAGGCATCGCGGTGTGAATCCTTTAGCTGAGGTCGCGGTGGCGAACCTGGACGTTCTTCAGGGTTTTCTGCAGGGCCTGACCCAGGCGTTCGGTCAGGTAGACGGAACGGTGATGTCCGCCGGTGCAGCCAATGGCAATGGTGACGTAGGCGCGATTGCTGGCAGCGAAGCGCGGCAGCCATTTGAACAGATACGCATAGATGTCCTGGAACATCTCTTCGACTTCCGGCTGTGCCGCCAGGTACTCGGCTACCGGCTCATCGAGCCCCGATTGCGCGCGTAGTTCCGGTTTCCAGTACGGGTTGGGCAGGCAGCGTACATCGAACACCAGATCCGCATCCACCGGCATGCCGCGTTTGAAACCGAACGACTCCACCAGAAACGCCGTGCCCGGCTCCGGCTGGTTCAGCAGCCGCAGCTTGATGGTGTCGCGCAACTGGTACAGGTTCAGATTGGTGGTGTTGACCTTCAGGTCGGCCAGATCGGCGATCGGGCCCAGCAGGGCCGTTTCATCGTTGATGGCTTCTGCCAGCGAACGATTGGCGCTGCTCAGCGGGTGGCGACGACGGGTTTCCGAAAAGCGCTTGAGCAGGGTTTCTTCATCGGCGTCCAGATACAGGACGTCGCACTGGATGTGCCGGCTGCGGACCTCTTCAAGCAACTCCGGAAAGCGCGAGAGATGACTGGGCAGATTGCGCGCATCGATCGATACCGCGACCAGTGGCTGAGGCAGTTCCGTATGAATCAGTGCGCGCTCCGCCAGTTCCGGGAGCAGGCCGGCCGGCAAATTGTCGATGCAGTAGTAGCCGTTGTCCTCGAGGACATCCAGAGCGGTACTTTTGCCCGAGCCGGAGCGGCCACTGACGATGATCAAGCGCATGTTTAGTGCCCGTTTTGCTCGTCCAGGACAACCTGATACAAGGCTTCGTTGGTGGTGGCGCGACGCAATTTTTCGCGTACGTCCTTGCGGTCGAGCATGCTGGCGATCTGGCGCAGCAGTTCCAGGTGCGCATCGGTGGCGGCTTCCGGGACCAGCAGCACGAACAGCAGGTCGACCGGTGCACCATCGATGGCGTCGAAATCGATGGGTGCTTCAAGGTGCATCAAGGCGCTGATGGGGGATTCGCAACCCTTGAGGCGGCAATGGGGAATGGCGATGCCGTTGCCAAAACCGGTCGAGCCGAGTTTTTCACGGGCAATCAGTGCCTCGAAGACATCTTGCATCTCCAGATCCGGTACTTCCCGGGCGATCAGGTTGGCAATTTGTTCGAGGGCTTTCTTTTTGCTGCCGCCCGGCACGTTCACGAGGGAACGGCCGGGGGTCAGGATGCTTTCAAGTCGGATCATGGGGGTGGGGGTTATCGACCGGTAGCGCCCTGAAGCAGGCTCTGGGTCTTTTCCTTATGCTTTTTGAGTTGTTTATCAAGCTTGTCGGTCAGCGCGTCGATCGCTGCGTACATATCGGTATGTTCCGCGTTTGCGACGACCTCGTTACCGGGAATATGCAGCGTGGCTTCGATTTTCTGCTTCAGCTTCTCGACGCACATCGTGACTTGCACGTTGGTGATCTTGTCGAAATGCCCCTCAAGCCTCTTGAGCTTTTGCTCAACGTACTCACGGAGAGGTTGGGTAACTTCCAGTTGGTGTCCACTGATGTTGACTTGCATACAGCTTCTCCTTCGTTGCCAGTGCATAAAGCGGCAGGCCGAAGAGCCTGCCACTGGAACGCTGTAACGTGGCTTACATCAACCGCTTGCGTTCGCTCGAAGGCGCGATCCCGAGGGATTCGCGGTACTTGGCGACGGTGCGGCGAGCCACCTGAATGCCTTGTGCCTCCAGTAAACCAGCGATCTTGCTGTCACTCAACGGCTTTTTCTGATTTTCCGCGGCAACCAGTTTCTTGATGATCGCGCGGATCGCCGTGGACGAGCATTCGCCGCCTTCGGAGGTGCTGACGTGGCTGGAGAAAAAGTATTTCAGTTCATAAATGCCCCGGGGGGTATGCATGAATTTTTGCGTGGTCACCCGGGAAATCGTCGACTCGTGCATGCCCACCGCTTCGGCGATGTCATGCAGCACGAGAGGCTTCATGGCTTCGTCGCCGTATTCAAGAAAGCCGCGCTGATGCTCGACGATCTGGGTGGCCACTTTCATCAGGGTTTCGTTGCGGCTCTGCAGGCTCTTGATGAACCAGCGGGCTTCTTGCAACTGATTGCGCATGAAGGTGTTGTCGGCGCTGGTGTCGGCGCGGCGCACGAAACCGGCGTACTGGGCGTTGACCCGCAGGCGCGGCACCGATTCCTGGTTCAGTTCGACCAGCCAGCGCTCGTTGTCCTTGCGCACGATGACGTCAGGCACCACGTATTCGGCTTCGGTGGATTCGATCTGCGAGCCGGGGCGCGGGTTGAGGCTCTGCACCAGTTCGATGACCTGGCGCAGTTCATCTTCCTTGAGCTTCATGCGGCGCATCAGCTGGCTGTAGTCGCGGCTGCCGAGCAGGTCGATGTAATCGGTGACCAGACGCTTGGCTTCCGCCAGCCAAGGAGTCTTGGCCGACAGCTGGCGCAATTGCAGCAGCAGGCATTCGCCCAGGTTGCGTGCGCCAATGCCGGCAGGTTCGAATTGCTGGATGCGGTGCAGGACGGCTTCGATCTCGTCCAGCTCGATGTCGAGCTCCGGATCGAAGGCGTCGAGAATTTCTTCGAGGGTTTCGTCGAGGTAGCCCTGATTGTTGATGCAGTCGATCAGGGTGACGGCGATCAGGCGATCGGTGTCGGACATCGGCGCCAGGTTCAGCTGCCACAGCAGGTGGCTTTGCAGGCTCTCGCCGGCGGAGGTACGGGTGGTGAAGTCCCACTCGTCGTCATCGCTGCTCGGCAGGCTGCTGGCGCTGGTCTGGTAGACGTCTTCCCAGGCGGTGTCGACGGGGAGTTCGTTGGGGATTCGCTCGTTCCATTCGCCATCCTCTAGATTGTCGACCGTCGGTGCGGTCTCCTGATAGGAGGGTTCCTGGATCTCGGTGTTGGGCTTCTGTTCGGCGTTGTCGGCCATGGGATCGGAGTTGTCGAAGTCGTCGCCGTCTTCCTGGCGTTCGAGCATCGGATTGGATTCCAGAGCCTCCTGGATTTCCTGTTGCAGATCCAGGGTCGACAATTGGAGCAGGCGGATGGCCTGTTGCAGCTGCGGTGTCATCGTCAGCTGCTGGCCCATTCTCAAGACTAGCGATGGTTTCATGGCAGGGGCTTAACACCTTATTCGCCGGCGCTATGCGCCATCCACTACAGGGCGCCGAAGCGCCAAACTTAAGCAAATTATATGCCTGAAACTGTCGTGTTTGCCTAGAGCGCTGTAACAATAAAAGCGTATAAAAGTGCGCTTCAACGTTACAGCACCCGGACGGCTGGTCGAATGCTGTCGCGCTTACAGGCGGAACTCGTGACCCAGATACACTTCCTTCACCAGATCGTTGGCGAGGATGGTCGCGGAGTCGCCTTCGGCGATCAGTTGGCCGTCATTGACGATGTAGGCCGTTTCGCAGATATCCAGCGTCTCGCGGACGTTGTGGTCGGTGATCAACACACCGATGCCCTTGGCCTTGAGGTGGTGAATGATCTGCTTGATGTCACCCACGGAGATCGGGTCGACACCGGCGAACGGTTCGTCGAGCAGAATGAACTTCGGTGCAGTGGCCAGTGCGCGGGCGATTTCCACCCGGCGACGCTCACCACCGGACAGGCTCATGCCGAGGTTGTCGCGGATGTGGCTGATGTGGAATTCCTGCAGCAGGCTTTCCAGCTCCTTGCGACGACCGGCCTTGTCGAGCTCCTGGCGGGTCTCGAGGATGGCCATGATGTTGTCGGCCACCGACAGTTTGCGAAAGATCGACGCTTCCTGTGGCAGATAGCCGATACCGGCCTTGGCGCGACCGTGCATCGGCTGGTGGCTGACGTCCAGGTCGTCGATCAGCACGCGACCCTGATCGGCCTGCACCAGGCCGACGATCATGTAGAAGCAGGTGGTCTTGCCGGCGCCGTTGGGGCCGAGCAGGCCGACGATCTGACCGCTGTCGATCGACAGGCTGACATCGCGCACGACCTGGCGGCTTTTATAGGCCTTGGCCAGGTGCTGAGCTTTCAGAGTTGCCATTACTGGGATTTCTCGTCGGTTTTCTTCTTCGGCTGGATCACCATGTCAATGCGCGGACGCGCTTCGGTGACCTTGTTGCCGGTGGCACGACCCGCGCTGGCCAGCTTTTTCACCGTGTCATAGACGATTTTCTCGCCCTGAGTGGTGTTGTTGTCCTTGTCGACGACTTTCGCCTTGTCGATCAGTACAACGCGGTTTTGCGCGGCGTGGTACTGGATGGTCACGCCCCAGCCCTGTACAGGCTTGGTGTCGCCAGCCGTCTGCAACTGCTCGAAGTAGGCAAGGTTGCCCACCGAGGTCACGACGTCGATATCGCCGGTCGGGGTGCGGGTGATGGTCACGGTGTTGCCTTTGACGATCATCGAACCCTGAGTGATGATCACGTCACCTTTATAGGTGGCAACGCCATTCTTGTCGTCCAGCTGGGCATCGTCGGCCTGAATGCGGATTGGCTGCTCTTGATCGTTCGGCAGAGCCCAGGCGCTCACGCTTCCCAGTGCTGCGCCCAGACTGAGCAAAATAGGGAGGGTTTTAACGAGCCTCATACTGTCCTCTTACGTTCGATAGCAGGTGTATCCTGCTTTCCTTCAAATACGCTTTCATTCCCACGCCGGTCGATACACCGCCAGCGCCGTCGATTCTAACGGGTTGCTGGGTCTGCGCATATTGTTGCTGCGGGAACACTGTCATGCGAGTGGAGGTGATCAGGGTGTCGCGGTTCTTTTCATCGGTGCGCTTGACGCGAACCGAGTCGATCAGCTCGACCTCGGTGCCACCGGAATTCACTTCACCGCGCTCGCTGGTCACGTGCCATGGGAAGTCGGTGCCGCGATACATGTTCAGGTCGGGCTTGGTGACCAGTGTAATGTCGGTCGCCTTGACGTGCTCGGCCTTGTCGGAAGTCATTTCGTACTGCACCTTGCCGTCTTCCAGGTATTGCAAGGTGTGGGTGTTGGTCGCGTACCAGTCGATCGGGCTCTCTTCTGCCGAGACAGGAGGCTTGTCGAGGAAGCGTTCCGGGCTGATGTTCCAGTAGCCGACCGCGCCGAAAATGGCCGCGATGCAACCGAACAGCAGTATGTTGCGAAACTTTTTGCTAAACATGGTTTGACTCACAAATACGCGTTATTGGCGGCATCGAGGCTGCCCTGGGCGCGCAGGATCAGTTCGCAGAATTCACGGGCGGCACCCTCGCCACCACGGGCCTGAGTGACGCCATGGGCGTGCTCGCGCACAAAAGCGGCAGCGTTGGCCACCGCCATCCCCAGCCCCACCCGGCGAATCACCGGCAGGTCGGGCAGATCGTCGCCGAGATAGGCGACCTGTTCATAGCTTAGGCCCAGTTGCTCGAGAAGGCCGTCGAGGACGACGAGTTTGTCTTCACGGCCCTGAAACAGGTGCGGAATGCCCAGGTTTTTCGCCCGGCGTTCGACCACCGGGGTCTTGCGACCACTGATGATGGCCGTTTGCACGCCGGCGTTCATCAACATCTTGATGCCCTGGCCGTCGAGCGTATTGAAGGTCTTGAACTCGCTGCCGTCTTCAAGGAAGTACAGGCGCCCGTCGGTGAGGACGCCGTCGACGTCGAAAACCGCCAGTTTGATGGCTTTGCCGCGTTGCAGCAGATCGGTGCTCATTTACATCACTCCTGCGCGCAGCAGGTCGGAGAGGTTG
Source organism: Pseudomonas sp. GW821-FHT09E04 (assembly GCF_059416185.1). NCBI lineage: Bacteria > Pseudomonadati > Pseudomonadota > Gammaproteobacteria > Pseudomonadales > Pseudomonadaceae > Pseudomonas > Pseudomonas sp. GW821-FHT09E04. Next base: position 859,113 of record NZ_JBWKOR010000002.1, on the reverse strand, counting down.
AAGGCGCCGATCGGGCGATCGTCCTCATCCACGACGACAAGCGCGTTGATTCGATGGTCTTCCATGATTTTCAGGGCCTCGGCGGCGAGCATTTCGGCGCGGGCGGTCTTGCCGTGCACGGTCATCACCTGGTCGATGGTGGCGCTGCGTATATCAATGCTGCGATCCAGCGTGCGGCGCAAGTCGCCGTCGGTGAAGATCCCGGCGAGTTTGCCGTTGGCTTCAAGAATCACGGTCATGCCCAGACCCTTGCGGGTCATTTCCATCAGTGCGTCCTTGAGCAGGGTGCCGCGTTGTACCTGCGGCAGCTCCTGGCCGGCGTGCATGACGTTTTCCACTTTCAGCAGCAGGCGTCGGCCCAGTGCGCCACCCGGGTGGGAAAAGGCGAAATCTTCGGCGGTGAAGCCGCGGGCTTCCAGCAGCGCCACGGCCAGGGCATCGCCCATGACCAGTGCGGCGGTGGTCGAGGAGGTCGGCGCCAGGTTCAGCGGGCAGGCTTCGTGCTCGACGTGAACGTTGAGATTGACCTCGGCCGCTTTTGCCAGAGGCGATTGCGGGTTGCCGGTCACGCTGATCAGCTGGATGCCTAGGCGCTTGATCAGCGGCAGCAGGGTGACGATTTCGTTGGTGGAGCCGGAGTTCGACAGGGCCAGGATCACGTCGTCACGGGTGATCATGCCCATGTCGCCATGGCTGGCTTCGGCCGGGTGCACGAAAAATGCCGGGGTGCCGGTGCTGGCCAGGGTCGCGGCAATCTTGTTGCCGATGTGCCCGGACTTGCCCATGCCGACCACGACGACACGGCCCTTGCTGGCCAGAATCATCTCGCAAGCGCGTACGAAATCGGCGTCGATATGGGGCAACAAGCCTTGTACGGCTTCCACTTCGAGGCGGATGGTGCGTTGTGCCGATTGAATCAGGTCGCTGGTTTGGCTCATGTCAGAAATCGTATAGCCCGATGAAAAGGCGGCGATTATAGCGGTTATGTTGAAAAGCCTCACGCAAGTTCGTCGTGCTTTGTCATTCCTCGTTACCAAAACCCTCTAATAGAAGCCCTGGGCCTGTCATATCGCTGAACGCGGCCGGGGAGAGGCCTTGGGCGCTTGGCCTTTGCAGTGATATAGTTCGCCGCCAGTTCGGCCTGCCCGGGATGTAGGGGCTTTCTTCAGAAAGCCAGGCGTCCGAGTGAGAGGCTGCATCGCAAGGAGTTTAGATGAGTGCCGATAACGCCTACGCGGTCGAGCTGAAGGGAGTCTCCTTCAAGCGCGGTGCGCGGAGCATTTTCAATAACGTCGATATCCGCATCCCGCGCGGCAAGGTCACCGGCATCATGGGGCCTTCCGGGTGTGGCAAGACCACGCTGTTGCGCTTGATGGGCGCCCAGTTGCGGCCTTCGCAGGGTGAGGTCTGGGTCAACGGCCAGAACCTGCCGAAGCTGTCGCGCAGCGATCTGTTCGATGCACGCAAGCACATGGGTGTGCTGTTTCAGAGCGGCGCGCTGTTCACCGATCTCGACGTGTTCGAGAACGTCGCCTTTCCCCTGCGCGTTCACACCGAATTGCCGGACGAGATGATCCGCGACATCGTCCTGCTCAAATTGCAGGCAGTCGGCCTGCGCGGCGCCATCGAACTGATGCCCGACGAGCTGTCCGGCGGCATGAAACGTCGTGTGGCGCTGGCCCGGGCGATTGCGCTGGATCCGCAGATTCTCATGTACGACGAACCGTTCGTCGGCCAGGACCCGATCGCCATGGGCGTTCTGGTGCGCCTGATCCGTCTGCTCAACGACGCGCTGGGGATCACCAGCATCGTGGTTTCCCACGATCTGGCGGAAACCGCGAGCATCGCCGACTACATCTATGTCGTAGGTGATGGCCAGGTGCTGGGGCAGGGTACGCCGGACGAGTTGATGAACTCGGACGAGCCGCGTATCCGTCAGTTCATGACCGGCAACCCCGATGGCCCGGTTCCGTATCACTTTCCAGCGACGGATTACCGCGCAGATCTTCTGGGGAAGCGCTGATGCGCAGAATTTCATTAATAGAACGCGTGCGTCGATTCGGCGAGTCAGCCATCGACGCTGTCGCGGTATTCGGTCGGGCGACCCTGTTCCTGTTCCATGCCCTGCTGGGCCGGGGCGGCATCAGCGGTGGTTTCGGCCTGCTGGTCAAGCAATTGCACTCAGTCGGCGTCATGTCGCTGGTGATCATCGTGGTGTCCGGGATCTTCATCGGCATGGTGCTGGCGCTGCAAGGCTTCAGTATTCTGTCGAGCTATGGTTCGGAGCAGGCGGTGGGGCAGATGGTTGCCTTGACCCTGCTGCGTGAACTGGGTCCGGTGGTGACGGCGCTGCTGTTCGCCGGTCGTGCCGGTTCGGCGCTGACGGCGGAAATCGGCAACATGAAGTCCACCGAGCAGTTGTCCAGCCTGGAAATGATCGGTGTGGACCCGCTCAAGTACATCATTGCCCCGCGTCTGTGGGCCGGTTTCATTTCCCTGCCGGTGCTGGCGATGATCTTCAGCGTGGTCGGCATCTGGGGCGGTTCCTGGGTCGCGGTCGACTGGCTGGGCGTCTATGAAGGCTCCTACTGGGCGAACATGCAGAACAGCGTGAACTTCTCCAGCGATGTGCTCAATGGCGTGATCAAAAGTATCGTTTTCGCCTTTGTCGTGACCTGGATTGCCGTATTCCAAGGCTATGACTGTGAGCCCACTTCCGAGGGGATCAGTCGTGCCACCACCAAGACCGTAGTGTTTGCCTCGCTGGCAGTGCTCGGCCTGGACTTTATTCTGACCGCTTTGATGTTTGGAGATTTCTGATGCAAAACCGCACCCTGGAAATCGGTGTCGGCCTGTTCCTGCTGGCAGGGATCCTGGCCTTGTTGCTGCTGGCCCTGCGGGTCAGTGGCCTGTCTCCGACGTCCACCACCGACAGTTATAAACTTTACGCGTACTTCGACAATATCGCCGGTTTGACGGTCAGAGCCAAAGTGACCATGGCCGGTGTGACCATCGGCAAGGTCACGGCGATCGATCTGGACCGCGACAGTTTCACCGGTCGGGTAACGTTGCTGGTGGACAAGAAGGTCGACAACCTGCCGACTGACTCCACAGCGTCTATCCTCACCGCTGGCCTGTTGGGCGAGAAGTACATCGGTATCAGCGTGGGCGGGGAAGAAACCCGCCTCAAGGATGGTGGAACCATCCACGACACGCAGTCGTCACTGGTACTGGAAGACCTGATCGGTAAATTCCTGCTCAATACCGTTAGCAAAGACGCCAAATGAGGAGCTTTTGAATGATCTCTACCTTGCGACGTGGCCTGTTGGTGTTGCTGGCGGCACTGCCGCTGGTGGCTAACGCCGTGGCGGCGCCTTCGGCGCACGACCTGGTTCAGGACACCACCAAACGGATGTTGGCCGATCTGGCCGCTAATAAAGAGAAGTACAAGCAGGACCCGAATGACTTCTACGCGGCGCTGAACAGCATCGTCGGACCGGTCGTGGATGCCGAGGGCATTTCCAAGAGCATCATGACGGTCAAGTATTCGCGCAAGGCAACACCGGCGCAGATGAAGACTTTCGAGGAAAACTTCAAGAAAGGCCTGTTCCAGTTCTATGGCAACGCCTTGCTCGAATACAACAACCAGGGCATCACCGTTGATCCGGCCAAGGACGAGTCGGGCGATCGCACCAGCGTCGGCATGACCGTCAAGGGCAGCAACGGCGCGATCTACCCGGTGTCGTACACGCTCGAGAAGATCAATGGCGAGTGGAAACTGCGCAACGTGATCATCAACGGCATCAACATCGGCAAGCTGTTCCGCGATCAGTTCGCCGATGCAATGCAGCGCAACGGCAACGACCTGGACAAGACCATCAACGGTTGGGCCGGGGAAGTGGCCAAGGCCAAGCAGTCGGCTGAACAGAACGGAAAGCCCGCCCAATGACCGAGTCGGCCATTCGTCTGGACGCCGCCAGTGAGCTGCAACTCACTGGCGTGCTGGATTACCGCACCGGTCCCGGCCTTCGGGAGCAGGGCCGGGCGCTGATCAAATCGTGCAATGCCCCGGCATTGGTGATCGATTGCTCGGCGGTGGAAAAGTCCAGCAGCGTCGGCCTGTCGTTGCTGCTGTGCTTCATTCGTGATGCGAAAGCCGCCGGCAAGGCCGTCAGCATCCGCGGGATGCCCGAAGACATGCGTGAAATTGCTCAGGTCAGCGAGCTGACCGAGCTGTTGGCGCAACCCTGAACCCGCATCTGTAAAGAAGCCCCCCGTCAGAGTCCTGCGCAGCGGGGTTCGCAGGCGCGGGGCTTTTTTGTATGATGTCCGACCCGTGCGCACAGGGCGCCGATTGAGGTTGAGCATGCAGGCCGTAGAAGTGAAGAGCTTCCTTGAAGCAAATCTGCCCGGAACCCGGGTGGAAGTTGAAGGCGAAGGCTGCAACTTTCAGCTGAACGTGATTAGCGATGAACTGGCGGCGTTGAGCCCGGTCAAGCGTCAGCAAAGCATCTATGCCCATTTGAACCCATGGATCGCCGATGGCAGCATCCACGCGGTCACTATGAAATTTTTCAGCAGCGCGGCCTGGGCCGAGCGCACCTGAGCCCTAGGGCGTCGAGATTGTTATGGATAAATTGATTATTACCGGTGGCGCTCGTCTTGATGGCGAGATCCGCATTTCCGGGGCGAAGAACTCCGCCCTGCCGATCCTGGCTGCCACCTTGCTGTGCGATGGCCCGGTCACCGTCGGCAACCTGCCGCACCTGCACGACATCACCACCATGATCGAGCTGTTCGGTCGCATGGGCATCGAGCCTGTGATCGACGAGAAACTCAGCGTCGAAATCGACCCGCGCACCATCAAGACCCTGATCGCCCCGTACGAACTGGTGAAAACCATGCGTGCGTCGATCCTGGTGCTGGGCCCGATGGTTGCCCGTTTCGGTGAAGCCGAAGTGGCTTTGCCTGGCGGTTGCGCGATTGGTTCGCGTCCGGTCGATCTGCACATCCGTGGCCTGGAAGCCATGGGTGCGATCATCGACGTCGAAGGCGGCTACATCAAGGCCAAGGCCCCTGAAGGCGGCCTGCGCGGTGCACACTTCTTCTTCGATACCGTCAGTGTGACCGGTACCGAGAACATCATGATGGCCGCTGCTCTGGCCAAGGGCCGCAGCGTGCTGCAGAACGCCGCCCGCGAGCCTGAAGTGGTCGACCTGGCGAACTTCCTGAACGCCATGGGCGCCAAGGTTTCCGGCGCTGGCACCGACACCATCACCATCGATGGCGTCGAGCGTCTGGGTTCGGCCTTCTACAAGGTCATGCCTGACCGTATCGAAACCGGTACCTACCTGGTGGCCGCCGCGGTTACCGGTGGCCGCGTGAAGGTCAAGGACACCGATCCGACCATTCTCGAAGCCGTTCTGGAAAAACTTCGCGAAGCCGGTGCAGAAGTCACCACCGGTGAAGACTGGATCGAGCTGAACATGCACGGCAAGCGCCCGAAAGCGGTCAACGTGCGCACTGCGCCGTACCCGGCGTTCCCGACCGACATGCAGGCGCAGTTCATCTCGCTCAACGCCATTGCCGAAGGCACTGGTGCCGTGATCGAGACGATCTTCGAAAACCGTTTCATGCACGTGTACGAGCTGCACCGCATGGGCGCCAAGATCCAGGTCGAAGGCAACACGGCGATCGTGACCGGCACTGAAATCCTCAAGGGCGCGCCAGTGATGGCAACCGACCTGCGAGCTTCGGCCAGCCTGGTGATCTCGGCCCTGATGGCCGAAGGCGATACCCTGATCGACCGCATCTACCACATCGACCGTGGTTACGAGTGCATCGAGGAAAAACTGCAGATGCTGGGCGCCAAGATCCGTCGCGTTCCGGGCTAGTCGCTGCATCTGGACACAGGGAAGTGTCCGTTGAATTCGTTTTGATCGGGGGTGGTAACGCCCTCGATGTATGTCCGGCGCCGATTGCGACCGGACATGAGTACCTTGATAAGGACTGACGTTTCCCATGTTGACCATCGCACTGTCCAAGGGCCGCATCCTTGACGACACCCTGCCGCTTCTCGCCGAAGCGGGCATCGTGCCGACCGAGAATCCGGACAAGAGCCGCAAGCTGATCATTCCCACGACTCAGGAAGACGTACGCCTGTTGATCGTGCGCGCCACCGACGTGCCGACCTATGTCGAGCATGGCGCGGCCGACCTCGGCGTTGCCGGTAAAGACGTGCTGATGGAATACACCGGGCAAGGCCTGTACGAGCCGCTGGACCTGCAGATCGCTCAGTGCAAGCTGATGACCGCCGGCAAGATCGGTGCTGTCGAGCCCAAGGGCCGTCTGCGCGTTGCGACCAAGTTCGTCAACGTTGCCAAGCGTTACTACGCCGAGCAGGGCCGTCAGGTCGACATCATCAAGCTGTATGGTTCGATGGAGCTGGCACCGCTGATCGGTCTGGCCGACAAGATCATCGACGTGGTCGACACCGGCAACACTCTGCGCGCCAACGGTCTGGAACCCCAAGAACTGATCGCCACGATCAGCTCGCGTCTGGTGGTCAATAAAGCTTCGATGAAAATGCAACACGCCCGAATCCAGGCGTTGATCGACACCCTGCGCAAGGCAGTGGAGTCTCGACACCGCGGCTGATGTACCTGCGCGACCTTGAGTCGCGCCCGTCTATCCGCCTCATAGCCAGAATCTCAGGTGCCCAAGCGGAAACGACTGCTAAGTTAGGGCGCCTGAGTTTTTGCCATTCCTATGAGGCTCTCGCTATGACCGCACCGACTGCAATTCGCCGACTCAACGCTGCTGACCCGGATTTCGCGCATCATCTGGATCATCTGCTGAGCTGGGAAAGTGTGTCTGACGACTCGGTCAATCAGCGGGTGCTGGACATCATCAAGGCTGTGCGCGAGCGCGGTGACGCGGCGCTGGTCGAGTTCACCCAGAAGTTCGACGGCCTCGAAGTCGCCTCGATGGCGGACCTGATCCTGCCGCGCGAGCGTCTGGAACTGGCCCTGACCCGCATCACCGCACCGCAACGCGAAGCGCTGGAAAAAGCCGCCGCCCGCGTTCGCAGCTATCACGAAAAACAGAAGCAGGATTCCTGGAGCTACACCGAAGCCGACGGTACGGTGCTGGGCCAGAAAGTCACGCCACTGGATCGCGCTGGTCTGTACGTGCCGGGCGGCAAGGCGTCGTATCCGTCGTCGGTATTGATGAACGCGATTCCGGCCAAGGTTGCCGGCGTCACAGAAGTCGTGATGGTGGTACCGACCCCACGCGGTGAAGTCAACGAGCTGGTGCTGGCGGCAGCGTGCATCGCCGGCGTCGACCGGGTGTTCACCATCGGCGGCGCACAAGCCGTTGCGGCGCTGGCCTACGGTACTGAAAGCGTGCCGCAGGTGGACAAGGTCGTCGGCCCGGGCAACATCTATGTGGCCACCGCCAAGCGTCACGTATTCGGTCAGGTCGGCATCGACATGATCGCCGGCCCGTCGGAAATCCTTGTGGTGTGCGACGGCCAGACCGATCCGGACTGGATCGCCATGGACCTGTTCTCCCAGGCCGAGCACGACGAAGACGCCCAGGCGATTCTGGTCAGCCCGGACGCCGAGTTCCTCGACAAGGTGGCGGCCAGCATCGACAAACTGCTGCCGACCATGGATCGCGCCACCATCATCGAAACTTCGATCAATGGTCGCGGTGCACTGATCCACGTGCGCGACATGGCCCAGGCCATTGAAGTCGCCAACCGCATCGCCCCGGAACACCTTGAACTGTCGGTCGCTGATCCGCAGGCCTGGCTGCCGCAGATTCGCCACGCTGGCGCGATCTTCATGGGCCGCCACACCTCCGAAGCGCTGGGCGACTACTGCGCAGGTCCGAACCACGTGTTGCCGACCTCCGGTACCGCACGTTTCTCTTCGCCGCTGGGTGTGTACGACTTTCAGAAACGCTCGTCGATCATCTTTTGCTCCGAGGCCGGTGCTTCGGAACTGGGCAAGACTGCATCGATCCTGGCCCGTGGCGAATCGCTGAGCGCCCACGCTCGCAGCGCCGAGTACCGCATCAAAGACGAAGTGAAGGGGAACTGAACATGAGTAAATTCTGGAGCCCGTTCGTCAAGGATCTGGTGCCGTATGTGCCGGGCGAGCAGCCGAAGCTGACCCGCCTGGTCAAACTCAACACCAACGAAAACCCGTACGGCCCGTCGCCAAAAGCCCTGGCGGCGATGCAGACTGAACTCAACGACAACCTGCGTCTGTACCCGGATCCGAACAGCGATCTGCTGAAAAACGCCGTCGCCAATTACTACGGCGTGCAGAGTAACCAGGTGTTCCTCGGCAACGGTTCGGACGAAGTGCTGGCGCACATCTTCCACGGCCTGCTGCAACACGATCAGCCGCTGCTGTTCCCGGATATCAGCTACAGCTTCTATCCGGTCTACTGCGGCCTTTACGGCATCAAGTTCGATGCAGTGGCGCTGGACGCGCAGTTCCGGATCAACCCGGCCGACTACGCCAAACCGAACGGCGGGATCATCTTCCCCAACCCGAACGCGCCGACCGGTTGCCTGCTGGCACTGGAAGCGGTCGAGCAGATCCTCAAGGCCAGCCCGGATTCAGTGGTGGTGGTCGATGAGGCCTACATCGACTTCGGCGGCGAAACCGCGATCAGTCTGGTGGACCGTTATCCGAACCTGCTGGTGACTCAGACCTTGTCCAAGTCCCGTTCGCTGGCAGGCCTGCGGGTCGGTCTGGCGGTCGGGCATCCGGACCTGATCGAGGCGCTGGAGCGGATCAAGAACAGCTTCAACTCCTACCCGATCGATCGCATGGCCAATGTCGGCGCGGCGGCAGCGTTCGAGGATCGCGAATACTTCGACAAGACCTGTGCACTGGTCATCGAGAGTCGCGAATGGGTGGTTGCCCAGTTGCAGGCCAAAGGCTTTGAAGTGCTGCCGTCAGCGGCAAACTTCATCTTCGCCCGGCATCCGCAACACGATGCGGCAGGGCTGGCGGCCAAACTGCGTGAGCAGGGTGTGATCGTGCGCCACTTCAAGCAGCAACGGATTGCCCAGTTCCTGCGGATCTCGATCGGCACGCCGGAGCAGAATCAGGCGTTGATCGACGGTCTCGGCGACCTCTGAAACGACGCTGATCCCTGTGGGTTCCGTCCCCGCAGGGATCAGCGTTGATTCATTCGTGATGCGGTTCGCCCAGGAACGTCAATGAACTGAACAACCCCCGACTGCTCACCTCTGCACTGCCCTTCACCGGCACTTCCACCTGCGCCGCAATCACATTCAATCCCTCATTACGCACCAGTACCTGTGCGACCGTCCTTGTCGGTTTCGGAGCTCAAGGTATTCGGTGCGTTGCGGTAGTCACCGATCAACTTCACGCCCGCTGCCGGTTTGCCATCCAGCAACACCCGCACCGGCAATGATTTCCCCGGCCCTACGGTCAGTGGATCGACCTCCGGCAAAATCAGCAATTTGATCTGGTCCAGTTTGGGCAGCTTCGCTCCCGACTGATAAATCGCCAGGCTGTACTTGAGGGTCTCGGTCGACTCGATGGCTCCCGGGACTTTGCTGCGCCCCTCGTTGATCCATTTCTTGTCGGCGGTTTGCGACCACATGCCGTTGTTCAGCGCCACGGCCAACACCGCTGGCGGTTTCAACGGTTGCAGGCGGGCGTGATCTGCAAGGCGCTGCACACTGACGGGAATCATCTTGCCGCCCGCGTCAAAGGCCCACGCCCCGCTGACTTTCTGCGGTTTGAACGCATTGTCTTCGGCACCGTGGCCGTAGACGACTTCGATATTGCCGCGCCGTTGTTCGGTCCATAAACCATGGGCCGAAGCGTGAGTGGCGAACAGCGCGGCGATGAGCAGCAGGGATTTGCCGTATTGCATGGTGACGTCCTTTTACAGGTTAAGTGTCAGGCTGATCGTGAAATTGCGCGGCTCGCCGGGGTTGACCCAGTAATTGCTGTACGAGCGCTCGTAGTACTTTTCGTCGAACAGGTTGTTCAGGTTCAGGCCGACGGTGATGTTGTCGCTGGCCTTGTAATGGGCCAGCAGGTCGATGGTGTGATAGGCCGGCAGTTCGAAATCGCTGCCGGACTCACCCGAGCGGTCACCGACGTAGGTGAACGCCGCGCCGAAATCCGAGCCGCGCAAGCGGCCGTCCTGAAACTCGTAAACCCCCAACAGACTGCCGCTGCGTTTGGCCACCCCGAGGATGCGGCTACCGGCAGGAATCGCGGCATCACCCTTGGTGACTTCGGCGTCAATCCAGGCGAAGGCGCCGATCACCCTGACGGCGTCGGTCACTTGCCCTGTGACTTGCAGATCGAAACCCCGACTGCGGGCCTTGCCCATGGCGCGGCTGGTGTCGGTGTCCGGGTCGAGGGCGAGGACGTTTTCCTTGTCGATATGGAAGAAGGCGAGGGTGCTGCTTAAACGTTCGTCGAACAGCTCGTTCTTGATGCCGATTTCGTAACCCACGCCTTCTTCCGGATCGAAGGGTTTGCCAGCCGCATCGAGGCCGTTGTTCGGTTTGAATGAGGTCGAGGCGTTGGCGAACAGGCCGGTGTCCGGGGTCAGTTGATAGAGCAGTCCTGCACGTTGAGTGAGCGCGTCGTGGGTCTGGCGGCTGGTGGTGTTGCGGCTGTGGTCATCGATGTTTTGCTCAAAGTGCTCGAATCGCACACCGAGCATCCCGCGCAGTTTTTCGTTGAAGACGATTTGATCCTGCAGGTTCAGCGCATGGCTTTCGACGTGTTCGAAGAAGTCTGTGCCGGAGCGTGCACCGTCGGGCTTGGGCTGGCCGTACACAGGGTTATAGATATCGATGGCGTAAGGGCCGCCGGCGATGGTGGTGACGCGTTCGTTCTTGCGGAAGTTCTCGTATTCGCTGCCGATCAGGAGTTCGTGTTGCCAACTGCCGAGGTCGAACAGGCCGCGCAGTTCCAGTTGGGTGATGCTGTCATGCCAGTTGGTATCGCGTTCGCGATAGCGGCGGTTGACGGTGTGGCCATCGGCGTTCAGCGGGCGGTTTTCGGAGGCGAAACCCCAGAGTTTGCCTTCCTTGTAATGGCTGGCCAGGCGCAGTTTCCAGGCATCGTTGAGGTGGTGTTCAAGCGTGGTTTGCAGCTTGTTGTTGTGGTTGTCGATGTTGCCGTCGTTGGGCTCGCCGAGGAACGTTGAGCGCGAAACACCGCTCCATTTATTGTTTGGCGCAACGATGCCGCGGTCGAAGGTCGAGCTATGGCGCACGAATTCGCTCTCCACCAGCAGACTGGTGTCCGGGCTCAGTTGCCAGCTGAAGGAGGGGGCGACGAAGACGCGTTTGCTGTCGACATGGTCGCGAAAACTGTTGTTGTCCTCGACCGCGAGGTTGATTCGCGACAGAACGTTACCCTGCTCATCGAGTGGTGTGTTGACGTCCAGTGCCGTGCGGTAGCGATCCCGACTGCCGGCGCTGGTTTGCAGGGTGGTGAAGGCCTCGGGCTGCGGTTTTTTGGTGACGATGTTCACCGTGCCACCCGGATCGCCTCGGCCGTACAGGCTGGCGGCCGGTCCCTTGAGCACTTCGATGCGCTCGATGTTGGCGGTGTCCGGTGTGCTCGGGTAACCACGGTTGGCGCTGAAACCGTCCTGGTAAAACTCGGAGGTGGTGAAACCGCGCACGCTGTATTCGTAAAGCGTCAGGCCACCGAAGTTGTTTTGCTTCGACACGCCACCGGCGAAATCCAGCGCACGTTCGACGCTGGTGCTGCCCAGATCCTTGAGCACGTTGGCGGGCACCACACTGATGGCCTGCGGGATATCGCGGATCGCGGTATCGGTTTTGGTGGCGCTGGACGAGCGGGTGGCGCGATAGCCCTTGACCGGCCCGGTAGGGGATTCGTAGTCAGAAGTGACGCTGATGGCGTCGAGTTCGAGCGTTTGCGGTTCATCGGCAAACGCGGGATCGCCCAGCAGCCCAAGGGTCAGGCCGAGGAGGGAGGCCTTTTTTCGAGACGACATGTTATGTTGTTCCAATGCATTAATTGAAACAATATAACATGCCTGTTGAGAATGTCTGTTATTCGCGCCATTGGCGCGAACAAAGTCTTACTCTTCTTTTTCCTGCACCGGCGCGGGTGGCGGACGCAGACCAATTTCAGCGGTCAGTTTCAACTCCTTGCCGTTGCGCATCACCTGAATCGTGACCTTGTCAGTCGGCTTGATCCGCGCCACCTGGTTCATCGACTTGCGGCCATCGCCCGCAGGCTCGCCATCAATGCTCAGAATCACGTCACCCAGTTGCAGGCCGGCCTTCTGTGCCGGGCCGTCGCGGAAAATCCCCGCCACCACAATCCCCGGACGCCCCGACAGACCGAACGACTCCGCCAGTTCCTGAGTCAGCGGCTGTACTTCGATCCCCAGCCAGCCACGAATCACCTGACCGTGCTCGATGATCGACTTCATCACTTCCATCGCCAGCTTCACCGGGATCGCAAAACCGATGCCTTGCGAGCCGCCGGACTTGGAGAAAATCGCGGTGTTGATGCCGGTGAGGTTGCCGTTGGCATCCACCAGTGCGCCGCCGGAGTTGCCCGGGTTGATCGCCGCGTCGGTCTGGATGAAGTCTTCGTAGTTGTTCAGGCCGAGCTGGTTACGGCCGGTGGCACTGATGATGCCCATGGTCACGGTCTGGCCGACGCCGAACGGGTTGCCGATGGCGAGGGCGACGTCGCCGATGCGGATGTTGTCGGAACGGCCAACGGTGATCGACGGCAGGGTTTTCAGGTCGATCTTCAAGACGGCGAGGTCGGTTTCCGGGTCGCTGCCGATCACGCGGGCCAGGGTTTCACGACCGTCCTTGAGCGCCACGACAATCTGGTCGGCGCCGGTGGTGACGTGGTTGTTGGTCAGGATGTAGCCTTCCGGGCTCATGATCACGCCGGAACCGAGGCTCGACTCCATGCGTTTCTGCTTCGGCGAGTTGTCCCCGAAGAAACGACGGAACTGCGGGTCTTCGAACAGCGGATGGCTCGGCTTGTTGATGACTTTGGTGGTGTAGAGGTTGACCACCGACGGCGCGGCGATGACCACGGCGTCGGCATAGGACACCGGCCCCTGCTGCGTGCTGGTGGTCTGCGGGGCTTGGTGCAGGTTGACGTCGAGGCTCGGAAGCCCGACCCACTGCGGGTAACGCTGAATAATCAACAGAGCGATAAGCACGCCGGCCAACAGCGGCCAGCCGAAAAAACGCAGCGCCTTGAGCATTAAGCACGTCCTGGAAAAGTTGCAGGCGGGGTCAGACCGCCCATAATGTCGCGCATTATACGAGGCCGCGCGTGCCTCTGAACGGGATATTTAGGAGTCTTTCATGGCCGTCGCCCTGAGCACCCTGGTCGAAGAAGCCGACCGTTACCTCGGCAGTGCGAAAATTGCCGATTATTGCCCCAACGGCCTGCAGGTCGAGGGTCGCCCGCAAGTGATGCGCATCGTCAGCGGCGTCACGGCCAGCCAGGCGCTGCTCGATGCCGCCGTCGAAGCCGAGGCTGATCTGGTGCTGGTGCATCATGGTTACTTCTGGAAGGGCGAGAACCCGTGCGTCACCGGCATGAAGCAGCGGCGCCTGAAAACCTTGCTCAAACACGACATCAGTCTGCTGGCGTATCACCTGCCGCTGGATCTGCACCCGGACGTCGGCAACAACGTGCAACTGGCCCGGCAGCTCGACATTACCGTCGAAGGGCCGCTGGATCCGGACAACCTGAAGATCGTCGGCCTGGTCGGTTCGCTGGACGAACCGGTGACCGCCCGCGACTTCGCCCGTCGTGTACAGGAACGCATGGGCCGTGAGCCGTTGCTGGTCGAGGGCAGCGCGATGATCCGTCGGGTCGGCTGGTGCACCGGCGGCGGTCAGGGCTACATCGACAACGCCATCGCTGCCGGCGTCGATCTGTTCCTCAGCGGTGAAGCCTCCGAGCAGACGTTCCACAGCGCCCGGGAAAACGACATCAGCTTCATCGCCGCCGGCCACCACGCCACCGAACGCTACGGCGTGCAGGCGCTGGGCGACTATCTGGCGAAGCGGTTTGCCCTGGAACACATCTTCATCGACTGCCCGAATCCGATCTGACTTTTCCCTGAAAAGCACCCGAACGAGCGGGCATATTCATATGCCCTTTCGATCTAGTTGGCGTCCTGATTAGAAGGGGTCGCTGTGCTAGGATTCCCCGCTCGAACACGGCCCGCTGGCCGTTCATAAGAAAGCTTTCGTGAGTAGCCATGGTCGACAAACTGACGCATCTGAAACAGCTGGAGGCGGAAAGCATCCACATCATCCGCGAGGTGGCCGCCGAGTTCGACAACCCGGTGATGCTGTACTCCATCGGTAAAGACTCCGCCGTGATGCTGCATCTGGCACGCAAGGCGTTCTTCCCGGGCAAACTGCCGTTTCCGGTGATGCACGTCGACACGCAGTGGAAATTCCAGGAAATGTACAAGTTTCGCGACAAGATGGTCGAAGAGCTTGGCCTGGACCTGATCACCCACGTCAACCCGGATGGCGTTGCGCAGGGCATCAACCCGTTCACCCACGGCAGCGCCAAACACACCGACATCATGAAGACCGAGGGCCTGAAGCAGGCACTCGACAAGCATGGTTTCGACGCCGCCTTCGGCGGTGCCCGTCGCGATGAAGAGAAGTCCCGCGCCAAGGAGCGCGTCTACTCGTTCCGCGACAGCAAACACCGCTGGGACCCGAAGAACCAGCGTCCGGAGCTGTGGAACGTCTACAACGGCAAGGTCAACAAGGGCGAATCCATTCGTGTGTTCCCGCTGTCGAACTGGACCGAGCTGGACATCTGGCAGTACATCTATCTCGAAGGCATCCCGATCGTTCCGCTGTACTTCGCCGCCGAGCGCGAAGTGATCGAGAAGAATGGCACGCTGATCATGATCGATGACGAGCGCATCCTCGAACACCTGTCCGATGAGGACAAGGCGCGCATCGTCAAAAAGAAAGTGCGTTTCCGTACCCTTGGCTGCTACCCGTTGACGGGCGCGGTGGAGTCCGAGGCCGAAAGCCTGACGGACATCATTCAGGAAATGCTCCTGACGCGAACTTCCGAGCGCCAGGGCCGGGTCATCGACCACGATGGCGCAGGCTCGATGGAAGATAAAAAACGTCAGGGTTATTTCTAAGGGGTTGTCATGTCTCACCAGTCTGATTTGATCAGCGAGGACATCCTCGCCTACCTGGGCCAGCACGAACGTAAAGAGCTGCTGCGCTTTTTGACCTGCGGTAACGTCGACGACGGCAAGAGCACCCTGATCGGGCGCCTGCTGCACGACTCGAAGATGATCTACGAAGATCACCTCGAAGCCATCACCCGCGATTCGAAGAAAGTCGGCACCACCGGTGACGACATCGACCTGGCATTGCTGGTCGACGGCCTGCAGGCCGAGCGCGAGCAGGGCATCACCATCGATGTCGCGTACCGCTATTTCTCCACCGCCAAGCGCAAATTCATCATCGCCGACACCCCCGGCCATGAGCAGTACACCCGCAACATGGCCACCGGTGCATCCACCTGTGACCTGGCGATCATTCTGGTCGACGCCCGTTACGGCGTGCAGACCCAGACCCGTCGCCACAGCTTCATCGCATCCCTGCTGGGCATCAAGCACATCGTTGTCGCCATCAACAAGATGGACCTCAAAGGCTTCGATCAGGGCGTGTTCGAGTCGATCAAGGCCGACTACCTGAAGTTCGCCGAAGGCTTGAAGATGAAGCCGACGAGCATGCACTTCGTGCCGATGTCCGCTCTGAAGGGCGACAACGTGGTGAACAAGTCCGAGCGCTCGCCGTGGTATACCGGCCAGTCGTTGATGGAAATCCTCGAGACCGTGGAAGTGGCGGGCGACCGCAACTTCACCGATCTGCGTTTCCCGGTGCAGTACGTCAACCGTCCGAACCTGAACTTCCGCGGTTTCGCCGGCACCCTGGCCAGCGGCATCGTCAAGAAGGGCGACGAAGTCGTGGTCCTGCCGTCGGGCAAGAGCAGCCGCGTGAAATCCATCGTCACCTTCGAAGGTGAACTGGAACACGCAGGTCCTGGCCAGGCCGTGACGCTGACCATGGAAGACGAGATCGACATCTCCCGTGGCGACCTGCTGGTACACGCCGACAACGTACCGCCGGTGACCGACAGCTTCGAAGCGATGTTGGTGTGGATGGCTGAAGAGCCGATGCTGCCGGGCAAGAAATACGACATCAAGCGCGCCACCAGTTACGTGCCGGGCTCCATCGCCAGCATCGTCAACAAGGTCGACGTCAACACCCTCGAAGAAGGCCCGGCGAGCGCGTTGCAGCTCAACGAAATCGGCAAGGTCAGGATCGCGCTCGATGCGCCGATCGCCCTCGACGGTTACGACAGCAACCGCACCACCGGCGCGTTCATCATCATTGACCGTTTGACCAACGGCACCGTTGGCGCCGGCATGATCGTCGCGCAGCCAGTGACTCATGGCACGGCTACGCACCACGGCAAGCTGGCTCATGTAGCGACCGAAGAGCGCGCTCAGCGTTTCGGTCAACAACCGGCGACCGTGCTGTTCAGCGGCCTGTCCGGCGCGGGCAAGAGCACTTTGGCGTACGCGGTCGAGCGCAAACTGTTCGACCTCGGTCGTGCGGTGTTTGTGCTGGACGGCCAGAACCTGCGTCACGACCTCAACAAAGGTCTGCCGCAGGATCGCGCCGGTCGTACCGAGAACTGGCGTCGTGCCGCTCACGTGGCGCGTCAGTTCAACGAAGCGGGTCTGCTGACGCTTGCTGCGTTCGTGGCGCCGAGTGCTGAAGGTCGTGAACAAGCGAAAGATCTGATCGGCAAGGAGCGTTTGCTGACGGTCTATGTCCAGGCTTCGCCGACTGTTTGCGCAGAGCGTGATCCGCAAGGGTTGTACGCTGCGGGTGGCGATAATATTCCGGGTGAGTCTTTCCCGTACGACGTGCCGTTGGATGCTGATCTGGTGATCGATACTCAGTCGTTGTCGCTGGATGAAAGTGTGAAGCAGGTGTTGGATCTGTTGCGTAAGCGTGGCGCGATTTAAGCGTTAGCTGCTGATAAAAAAGCCCGCCGGTGAGTGATTATCGGTGGGCTTTTTTTTGGCTTTTTTGGGGTGAATATCCGTTTTTGCGGGTGCTGCGGCTGGCGGTTTCGCCCTTACGGCGAGTCCCTTTTGCAAACGCCCAAAAGGAACCAAAACGCTGGGCCCCGGCGTTCGGCACCTCGCTTTGGCTCGGTGTTCCTTCGTTCCGGGATTCATCCGGGGGCATCGCCTACGGTTTGCTTCGCTGCACCTCCTCTCGATGTGTTTGGCTCCGCCAAACGGCGCTGCGCGCCCACCCCCGGATGAATCCCTCCACTCAGCCTTCCGATGGGGCCGGCACGTCAAAAGCTTTACTCGAGCTAACGCTCATCGTGTTGAGTGGTGGGAAGCGAGAAGCGAATTGCTTTCCTGTGGGAGCCAGCCTGACGGCCGGCCTGTTTCTGTCGGGGGGGGCCTCGGGGGGATCAGCGTTGGTTCGGATATTCGCGATGCATCTGTTCCAGCAGCGCATCCTTGTCTTGCCACAGCTGGTTGATCCAGCCCTGGAATTGCAGGCGGTATTCGCCGTCCTGGTCGTAGTTCTTGCCGATGAACTGCGCAGGGATTTTCAGTTCTTCAAAGTGCACCACTACATCCCGCACGTTGCCGCACAGCAGGTCCCAGAAGCCTGGACGTCCGCCCGGGTAGTGGATCGTCACGTTGACGATCGATTCCAGCTGTTCGCCCATCGCATCCAGCACGAACGCAATGCCGCCGGCCTTGGGTTTGAGCAGGTATTTGAACGGTGACTGTTGCTGCGCGTGCTTGCCTTCGGTGAAGCGTGTGCCTTCGACGAAGTTGAAGATGCCCACCGGGTTGTCGCGAAATTTCGCGCAGGTCTTGCGGGTGGTTTCCAGGTCTTTGCCTTTCTTTTCCGGGTGTTTCTCCAGATACGCTTTCGAATAGCGTTTCATGAACGGAAAGCCCAGCGTCCACCACGCCAGACCGATCACCGGCACCCAGATCAGTTCCTGCTTGAGGAAGAACTTCAGCGGCTGGATGCGTCGGTTGAGCACGTATTGCAGCACCAGGATGTCGACCCAGCTCTGGTGGTTACTGGTGATCAGGTACGAATGCTGGTAGTCCAGGCCTTGCAGGCCGCTGAGGTGCCAGCGGGTGCGGCGGACCAGGTTCATCCAGCCTTTGTTGTTACTGATCCAGGCTTCGTGGGTGTGGCTCATCAGCCAGCGCGAGGCACGGCGTGCGAGGTCGAACGGCAGCACTTTGATCAGCGCCACGAGAAACAGGAACGAGCACAGCAGGATCGTGTTCAGCGCCAGCAGCAGCGCGGCGATCACGCCGCGCAGGGTGGCAGGGAGAAAGGCCAGCATCGGGTCAGATATCCAGAGGTCGGTTGGCAGCTTGAATCGCGGTCAGGGCGATGGTGTAGACGATGTCGTCGACCTGCGCGCCGCGCGGCAGGTCGTTCACCGGTTTGCGCAGGCCTTGCAGCATCGGGCCGAGGCTGACGCAATCAGCGCTGCGTTGCACGGCTTTGTGCGTGGTGTTGCCGGTGTTCAGGTCGGGGAACACGAATACCGTGGCGCGACCGGCCACCTGGCTGTTCGGCGCCAGTTGCCGGGCCACGGTTTCGTTGGCGGCGGCGTCGTACTGCAACGGCCCGTCGATCAGCAGCGAGTGCTGTTGTTCGTGGGCGAGCAGGGTGGCTTCGCGGACTTTCTCGACGTCCTCGCCAGTGGCCGATTCGCCGCTGGAGTAGCTGATCATCGCCACGCGCGGGGTGATGCCGAATGCGGCGGCCGAGTCGGCGCTTTGCAGGGCGATCTCGGCCAGTTCGCTGGCGCTCGGGTGCGGGTTCATCACGCAGTCGCCGTAGACCAGCACTTCTTCGGGGAACAGCATGAAGAACACCGACGACACCAGCGTGCAGCCCGGCGCCGTCTTGATCAGTTGCAAGGCCGGGCGGATGGTGTTGGCGGTGGTGTTGATGATGCCGGAGACCAGTCCGTCGACTTCATCCAGCGCCAGCATCATGGTGCCGATCACCACCGTGTCTTCGAGTTGCTGCTCGGCCATCGGCGCGTTGAGGCTTTTGCTCTTGCGCAGGGCGACCATCGGCTCGACGTAGCGCTCGCGGATCAGGTCCGGATCGAGAATTTCCAGCCCCGGCGGCAGCACGATGCCCTGGGCCCGGGCCACGGCTTCGACGTCTGCCGGCTTGGCCAGCAACACACAGCGGGCAATCCCGCGTTCCTGACAGATCGCCGCCGCTTGCACGGTGAACGGCTCGCTGCCTTCGGGCAGGACGATGCGCTTGTTGGCGGCCTGGGCGCGTTGAATCAATTGATAGCGGAACACCGCCGGTGACAGGCGCATTTCTCGCGGCGTGCCGCAGCGCTGGTGCAGCCAGTTGGCATCCAGATGACTGGCGACGAAATCGGTGATGATCTCCGCGCGCTCGCGGTCGTCGACGGGGATTTCCTTGTTCAGGCCGTTGAGCAGGTTGGCGGTGTCGTAGGAACCGGTGCTCACCGACAACACCGGCAAGCCAGCCTGCAACGCGCCACGGCACAGGTCCATGATGCGTGGATCCGGCAGGGTGTCGCTGGTCAGCAGCAGGCCGGCCAGCGGTACGCCGTTGATGGCCGCGAGGCTGACGGCGAGGATGATGTCATCGCGATCACCGGGGGTTACTACCAATACGCCGGGCTTGAGCAGGTCCACGGTGTTGCGCATGGTGCGCGCGCAAATGATGGTCTTGGTCATGCGCCGGGTTTCGTAGTCGCCGGCGTTGAGCACCTGGGCGCCCATCAGGTCGGCGACGTCGCGGGTGCGCGGGGCATTGAGTTCGGGCTGGAACGGAATGCAGCCGAGCAGGCGGAAATCACCACTGCGCAGCAACGGCGAATGCTCTTTCAGACGCGCGGCGAAGGCGTCCATGCTTTCGTCGGTCTTGACCTTGTTGAGGATCACGCCGAGGACTTTCGGGTCTTTCGGGCCGCCGAACAGTTGCGCCTGCAACTCGACGCGGCCGGAGAGTTCGGTCAGCACTTCGTTTTCCGGCGCCGAAACCAGAATCACCTCGGCATCAAGGCTCTTGGCCAAGTGCAGGTTGACCCGTGCGGCATAGCTGGCGCTGCGGGTCGGCACCATGCCTTCGACGACCAGCACGTCTTTGCCGATGGCTGCCTGTTGGTAGAGCGCGATGATTTCTTCGAGCAGTTCGTCGAGCTGACCGTCGCCAAGCATCCGCTCGACGTGGGCCAGGCCCAGTGGCTGCGGCGGCTTCAGGCCGTGGGTGCGGGCCACCAGCTCAGTGGAGCGCTCAGGGCCGGTGTCGCCCGGATGCGGCTGGGCAATCGGTTTGAAAAAGCCGACTTTCAGCCCGGCCCGTTCCAGCGTACGCACCAGCCCGAGGCTGATGGAGGTCAGACCCACACCAAAATCGGTGGGCGCGATAAAAAAAGTTTGCATGCGGATTCTCTAAGGGTGCATGGCAAGGGCGTTGGCCTATGGCTGGCCTTCCACCGGTTTTTCAGGCGTCAAGGTTAGCGCTAACCGAGCCTTGAGCGCACCAACCGCAAGCAAAGGGTTGGCCTATTTTTTCAATACGTTGCGTTGCGTCCAGCACCCATGCCCGCGACTGCCATGGCGGCTGGTGACGCAGGTGCTGGGTGTGGCCGCAGGAAAGTTCGGCCACCCAGTGACCGTCCTCGTCCTGATGGAAGCCTGTGATCGTCGAATCCCGTTTGTCAGGGTTGTGTTCGCTTTCGAGCGATTGCTTCGCTAAACTTGGCCTTTCTATATTCTTATGCAAAAGGTCTCGCCCCATGCTGATCGCCGCCAATAAGGCTGTCTCCATCGACTATACCCTGACCAACGACGCTGGTGAGGTCATCGACAGCTCCGCCGGCGGCGCTCCGCTGGTTTACCTGCATGGCGCAGGCAACATCATCCCGGGCCTGGAAAAAGCCCTGGAAGGTAAAACCGTCGGTGACGACCTGCAAGTTGCAGTCGAGCCGGAAGATGCCTACGGCGAATACGCTGCCGAACTGGTCAGCACCCTGAGCCGCAGCATGTTCGAAGGCGTTGACGAGCTGGAAGTCGGCATGCAGTTCCACGCTTCGGCGCCGGACGGCCAGATGCAGATCGTCACCATTCGTGACCTGGACGGCGACGACGTCACCGTCGACGGCAACCACCCGCTGGCCGGTCAGCGCCTGAACTTCAAAGTGAAGGTCGTTGCCATCCGTGACGCCAGCCAGGAAGAAATCGCTCATGGTCACGTCCATGGCGAAGGTGGCCATCACCACTGATTTTCTGCGCTAAGCTCAGAGAACTGGAGAGGCGCCCGAGGGCGCCTTTTTAGTCCGCGGCTGTCCTTGGTGGCCTCGCCAAGTGGCTGTTTCGAGTAGAAAACGGGAATCTGGAGTTCGTCATGAGTGCTTTTCACGACCTTAAGTTGACAGCCCTGGATGGTCAGGAGCTACCGCTGGCACCCTTCAAGGGCCAAGTCGTGCTGGTGGTCAACGTCGCCTCCAAATGCGGCTTGACCCCACAGTACGCGGCGCTGGAAAACCTCTATCAGCAATACAAAGGCAAAGGCTTCAGTGTGCTGGGCCTGCCGTGCAACCAGTTTGCCGGTCAGGAACCGGGCAGCGAGCAGGAGATTCAGGAATTCTGCAGCCTCAACTATGGCGTGAGTTTTCCGTTGTCGAAAAAGCTCGAAGTCAACGGTCACGATCGCCATCAGCTGTACCGCCTGCTGGCGGGCGAGGGTGCCGAATTTCCCGGTGACATCACCTGGAATTTCGAGAAATTCCTGCTCGGCAAGGATGGTCGTGTACTGGCCCGCTTCTCGCCGCGCACGGCGCCGGATGATCCTTCGGTGATTACGGCGATTGAAAAAGCCCTGAGCTGAAACGCGAAAATCGCAGCCATCGAGCTGCGATTTTTTTTGCCTGTCTTTTGACCCTTAATCATTCAGATCAATAATGCTTTCGGCTGGTTGAAACTCCGCATATTATCGCCGTCATATGAATCACCTGCCCGTCGATGACCTTTTCGTGGAGCCTCCCATGCCTGTTCAAGCCTTGTTCAAACCGTTCCAGCTCGGTGCCCTCGAACTGCCGACCCGTGTGGTCATGGCGCCGATGACCCGTTCGTTCTCTCCGGGTGGCGTACCCAATACCAAAGTGATCGAGTATTACCGTCGTCGTGCGGCGGCCGGTGTCGGCCTGATCATCACCGAGGGCACCACCGTCGGCCACCAAGCCTCCAACGGTTACCCGAATGTGCCGCAGTTCTTCGGCGAAGCGGCACTGGCCGGCTGGAAGAAAGTTGTCGACGCGGTGCACGCCGAGGGCGGCAAGATCGTCCCGCAACTGTGGCACGTCGGCAGCGTTCGTCGCATCGGCACCGAGCCGGATGCCAGCGTGCCGGGCTACGGCCCGACGGAGAAACTCAAGGACGGTCAGGTCGTGGTGCACGGCATGACCAAGCAGGATATCCAGGACGTGATCGCAGCCTTCGCCCAGGCTGCCAAAGATGCCCAGAGCATCGGCATGGACGGCGTGGAAATCCACGGCGCCCACGGTTACCTGATCGACCAGTTCTTCTGGGAAGGCAGCAACCAGCGCACCGACGAATACGGCGGCAGCCTGGCCAACCGTTCGCGTTTCGCCATCGAGCTGATCCAGGCCGTGCGCGCTGCGGTAGGTGAAGGCTTCCCGATCATCTTCCGTTTCTCGCAATGGAAGCAGCAGGACTACACCGCACGTCTGGTGCAAACCCCGGAGGCGCTGGGCGAGTTCCTCAAGCCGTTGTCCGACGCTGGCGTGGACATTTTCCACTGCTCGACGCGTCGTTTCTGGGAACCGGAATTCGACGGTTCCGAACTGAACCTGGCCGGCTGGACGCGCAAACTGACCGGCAAACCGACCATCACTGTCGGCAGTGTCGGCCTGGATGGCGAGTTCCTGCAGTTCATGGTCAACACCGACAAGGTCGCGCAACCGGCCAGTCTGGAAAAACTGCTGGAGCGTCTGAACAATGACGAGTTCGATCTGGTGGCGGTGGGCCGTGCGTTGCTGGTGGATCCGGACTGGGCGCAAAAAGTGCGCGAAGGCCGCGAGCAGGACATTTTGCCGTTCAGCCGTGAGGCGTTGATGACGCTGGTTTGATTGCAGTGGGGGGCTTGTCGCGCAGGTCGCGGCAAGCTCCCTGCAAATGGTTTTCAAACTGCTCGATGATGGCCGCCCAGCCTTGGCGACTGGCATGCTGGCGGGCGTTCAATCTGACGCAACGCAAGGTTTCATCCTCTTCCAGCAGCCACTGCGCTGCATCGCAAAACGCCTCTTCATCCCCCGGCATCGCCAACACGCCGTTGTAGCCGTGGCGAATATGCTGCGCAGCCGCTGCCTGATCGTAGGCCACCACGCCAAGACCCGAGGCCAGCGCCTCCAGCACGACGTTGCCGAACGTCTCGGTCATGCTCGGAAACAGGAACAGGTCGCCAGACGCATAGTGCGCTGCCAGCGCTTCGCCGCGTTGTGAGCCGCAGAAAATCGCCCCGGGCAATTCTTTTTCCAGGGCCACCCGCTGCGGTCCGTCCCCGACGATGATCAGCTTCAGATTGCGCTGTGGATAAGCACTGGCAAGCTTGTCGAAGCAGCGCTTGAGCAGGCCGAGATTCTTTTCTGGCGCCAGGCGTCCTACGTGAATCACCGCGATGTCCTGCTCGCTCAGTCCCCATTGCTCACGCAGGGCGTTCAGGCGTTTGGTCGGGTGGAACAACTGACTGTCGACCCCTCGGGACAGCAGTGCGAGACGATCGAAATGTCGTCGT
Organism: Pseudomonas sp. GW821-FHT09E04; assembly: GCF_059416185.1. Classification (NCBI taxonomy): domain Bacteria; kingdom Pseudomonadati; phylum Pseudomonadota; class Gammaproteobacteria; order Pseudomonadales; family Pseudomonadaceae; genus Pseudomonas; species Pseudomonas sp. GW821-FHT09E04. Next base: position 835,136 of record NZ_JBWKOR010000002.1, on the reverse strand, counting down.
TCCAGTTCCAGACGCTGGCTGACGCTCGGCACCAGGGTCAGCGCCGACCGATTGTGGAACCAGCGCAGATAGTGGGTCAGCAATCGTGTCAGCAGGCCGAGGCCGTACTGGTTGGTGTACTGCTGGAAATTGGTGTGGAAGCCGCTGACCACGGCGATGCCCAGGCGGCGCGCGGCTCGCAGTGCCGACAACCCGAGCGGGCCTTCGGTGGCGATGTACAGCACATCCGGGCGCTGGCGTGTCCAGCGGCGCAGCAACTTGTGCATCGACGACTGACCCCACTGCAACCCCGGATAACCCGGCAGCGGCCAGCCTCGGCACAACAGCAGCGCATCGTCTTCACTGCGCTGCGGATCGTCACCCTGACGTGGCCGCACCAGTTCCACCCGATGCCCGCGCGCGCGCAAACCGTCGCACAAGCGGCCAAGGGTATTGGCCACCCCGTTGATTTCCGGTGGGAAGGTTTCGCTGATCAGAGTGATGTGTAGAGCTGTCGTCATGACCTCAGTGTCGGCTGAGGCCATGTCGTGGTTGTGACGTTCGGATGATGGATTTGTGAACGCGACCTCAGCGTTGCGTCACGAGGTTTTCGGCACCGCGCTCACGCACCCAGAACAGCGTAGCCCCGGCCACGGCGGCCGGCATCATCAGGATGTTCACCACTGGAATCAGCAACGCCAGGTAAACGATCCCGCCGAAGCTCATGCTCTGCCAGCGCTTCTGCCGAAGCCAGGCCAGCATCTCGTTCCAGCCCAGCTTGTGGTTGTCCGCCGGGTAGTCGATGTACTGGATCGCCATCATCCATACGCCGAACAGCAGCCACAGCGGTGCGGCGACGATGTTTACCATCGGGATGAACGAGAGGATGAACAGGCCGATGGCGCGCGGCAGGAAGTAGCCCAGTTTGCGCATTTCACGGGCGAGGGTGCGCGGGATCATGGCGATCAGTTCGCCCCAGCTGAAGGCCGGGAAGTCGTCGGTGCCGCGCACCACGACTTCGACTTTTTCTGCGAGAAAACCATTGAACGGCGCCGCGATCACGTTGGCCAGCATGGTGAAGGTGAAAAACACCATCAATGCCACCAGCACCACGAACAGCGGCCACAGGATGTAGCTCAGAAAGCTCAGCCAGTCGGGGAGCGACGGCATCAGGGTATCGACCCACAGGCTGAACTGGTGGCCGGCGAAATAGATCAATCCGACGAACAGCACCAGGTTGATGACCAGCGGCAGCAGCACAAAAAGGCGCAGGCCAGGGCTCAAGACCAGTTTCAGGCCTTCACGCAGGTATTGCGGGCCTGAGAGAACAGGGGCGGGCATAAGGTGCTCCGAGCAAGGGAAATCGCGCCGACCTTACCGACTTTGCATCACCTGTGAAAGCGCGGCAGCGGGATCGACATTCACTGTAACAAAGACGTCCATCTCGTCAGTGTGTCGGCATAGAGACCACCTATGAGCTGGATTGTTAAACCGTATTTCCTTAATCTTGCCCCCCTCGATACGCTGCACCCAACTTTTTACAGGACTGTCGAGCTCATGCCTTCCCCAAGGTTATCCACAGTCCTTTTTTATTCTCGCCGGCAGTCCGGCGTCCGCGCCTGATGTATTGGCCGGTCAACAGGAGACAGGTTCATGTCTGAAGTCCGTCATTCGCGAGTGATCATCCTCGGTTCCGGCCCTGCCGGTTACAGCGCTGCTGTCTACGCTGCCCGTGCCAACCTCAAGCCGCTGCTGATCACCGGCATGCAGGCTGGCGGTCAACTGACCACCACCACCGAAGTCGACAACTGGCCGGGCGACGTCCACGGTCTGACCGGTCCGGTGCTGATGGAGCGTATGCGTGAGCACGCCGAGCGTTTTGAAACCGAGATCGTGTTCGATCACATCAACGCGGTGGACTTCGCTTCCAAACCGTACAGCCTGACTGGCGACAGCGGCACCTACACCTGCGACGCCCTGATCATCGCCACCGGCGCCAGCGCTCGTTACCTGGGCCTGCCGTCGGAAGAAGCGTTCATGGGCAAAGGCGTTTCGGCCTGCGCGACCTGCGACGGTTTCTTCTATCGCAACAAACCGGTTGCCGTGGTCGGTGGCGGCAACACCGCTGTCGAAGAAGCCCTGTACCTGGCCAACATCGCCAGCAAGGTCACCCTGATCCACCGTCGCGAAACCTTCCGCGCCGAGAAGATCCTGATCGACAAGCTCAACGCCCGTGTGGCCGAAGGCAAGATCGAGCTGAAACTGAACGCGACCCTGGACGAAGTGCTGGGCGACAACATGGGCGTGACCGGTGCACGTCTGAAGAACAACGACGGCAGCTTCGACGAAATCAAGGTCGACGGCGTGTTCATCGCGATCGGCCACACCCCGAACACCTCGCTGTTCGAAGGTCAGCTGGAATTGAAAGACGGCTACCTGGTGGTTCAGGGCGGCCGTGAAGGCAACGCCACTGCGACCAGCGTCGAAGGCATCTTTGCTGCCGGCGACGTGGCCGACCACGTTTACCGTCAGGCCATCACCTCGGCCGGCGCCGGCTGCATGGCGGCACTGGACACCGAGCGTTACCTGGACGATCTGCAAAACGCTTCGTTCTAAGATTGCAGACATAAAAAAACCGGCCAATTGGCCGGTTTTTTTGTACCCGCGATTCGCTAGGGAATCAGCGGCGGATCAGCGGCTGCGCTTCGAACTTCACACCGGCCAGACCGTGCTGGATCAGCGCACGGATATTGCCGTGGTCGCTGCCTTCAGGCGTCGCCACGACCGAACGGTAGTGTTCGCCGAATGCCAGCAGCGCTTCTTCGTCGTTCAAGCCTTCCAGCAGCGCCAGACCCAGCGTCTTGCACGAACCTTCATTCTGCCCGGCCGCGTTTTCCACGCCGCCGTTGTTGAACGCCTGAGGCTGGTAGTCGTAACCGGCGGCGACGAACGCCAGGGTATCGGCAAAAACGTGTTCGCCGCTCTTGAGGCTGGCGCGCAGGGTGTTTAGATCACTCATTGGGTTTTCCTTTGGCGAACGCCGCTTGTTGTTCGGCGCTGGCTTCTTGCTGATATTGGGCTTTCCACTCGGCGTACGGCATGCCGTAAACCACTTCGCGGGCATCGTCGAGGCTGACGTCGATCTGGCGCTCGTCGGCGGCGGCCTTGTACCACTTGGACAGGCAATTGCGGCAGAACCCGGAGAGGTTCATCAGGTCGATGTTCTGCACATCCTTGCGGCTGTCCAGGTGGGCGACCAGCCGGCGGAAGGCGGCGGCTTCGAGTTCGAGGCGTTGTTGCTCGGTCATGATGGGCTCTGTGCAGTCAAATCGTGGCGCGGATGATAAAAGTCTGACGCTTGAAGCGCCAGACGCACTCAGCGGCTGGCGGCGAGGGTGATCGACACCGACTCGGCAAAACGCAACGCGTGCGGCTTGTCGACTTCGACCTCGGCGTACAGCACCGATTCGTTGACCATCACCAGATCCAGCAATTCCTGGGTCAGGCGTTCGAGCAGCGCGAAGCGGTTGCCTTCCACGTGGGCGATGATCGCCTTGGTGATGGTGCGGTAGTTCAGCGCGTGGTCGATGTCGTTGTCGCGCACCGCTTCCTGCGCGGCGTACAGGATGGTCAGGTTGATCAGCACATCCTGCTTGTTGAGGATTTCGTCCTCGTTGATCCCGATAAAGGTGCGCAGGCGCAGATCCTTGACCCGGATGCGCGCCATTCCCGGTTGAAGTTGTGGCATTTACTTGCTCCGTCCAATCAATTGCAGGAACTCCTGGCGGGTGTTGCTCGACTCGCGGAAGGCGCCGAGCATGACCGAGGTGTTCATGGTCGAATTCTGTTTCTCGACACCGCGCATCATCATGCACATGTGCCGGGCTTCGATGACCACCGCGACACCGGCGGCATCGGTGACTTGCTGGACCGCCTCGGCGATCTGCCGGGTGAGGTTTTCCTGGATCTGCAGGCGGCGGGCGAACATGTCCACCAGCCGTGCGATCTTCGACAGTCCCAGTACCTTGCCCGTCGGAATATAAGCCACATGGGCCTTGCCGATGAAGGGCAGCAGGTGATGTTCGCACAACGAGTAGAGCTCGATGTCCGCGACGATGATCATCTCGTCGGTGTCGGAAGCAAACAGCGCACCATTGACGATCTCGTCGACGCTCTGCTCATAGCCGTGACACAGATACTGCATGGCCTTGGCCGCCCGCACCGGTGTGTCGAGCAAGCCTTCACGGTCGGGATCTTCACCGAGGCCGATCAGGATCTCGCGGTAGTTTTCGGGCAGGGAACGGGTCATGGAGCATCCTCGCGGGGGCGTTTTACTTGACGTGCCGCCCGCCGTTGACGGTCAGGGTCGTGCCAGTGACATAAGGGTTGTCGAGCAGATAGCGCAGGCTCTGATAGATCACTTCGCTGCCGGGTTCGATGCCCAGCGCGGACTTGGCCAGCGCCTTGGCGCGGTATGCCGCGTCGTCGTCGGGATTGAACAATAGCAGGGCCGGCGCGATGCCGTTGACCTTGATTGACGGGGCGTAGCGCGCGGCGAAGGACAGCGTGAGACTGTCGAGCCCGGCCTTGCTGGCGCAATAGCCGATGTGTTTGCTGCTGCCCTTGCGGGTGACGTCGTCGCTGATGTGGATGATATCGGCGGGGTTCGAGCGTCGCAGCAGGTCGGCGCAATGCAGATTGATCAGGTACGGCGCCAGCATGTGGATGTTGAACATGCGAGTGAAGGCTTCGGCTTCGTCGTCCCCGTTTTCCGCCAGCCACTCGGAGGCGTTGTGGACGATGGCCCGCAGGCTGTCGGTGTGGGTTTTCAGTTCGGCGATGAACGCCAGGATGGAACTTTCACTGGAAAAGTCCGCGAACACGCCGATCGCGCCCAGGTCCTTCAGCGTCTTCACGCCCGGACGTTCGCTACGGTAAGTGAAGATGACCCGGTGACCGTCCTCCAGCAACCGCTGCGCACAATGCAGCCCGACGCGCTGGCCGGCACCAGTGATGAGAATGGGAGCTGCAAAAGAGGTCATGAACGGCTCGCGTCGAGGTCAGAGCAAAAACTATAACAGCGACGCGAGCGATGGTTTCAGCGATTTTGCGTGGACGCCGCGCCAGGCAGTGGACGGGGTGGGGAACTGTTGAGCCAGCCGGCCAGCAGGCGTGTCGACAGTGGAATGAAGAAATAGACCATCAACGGCGTCAGGCACAGTGTGCTGATGAACACGCGGGGCAACAGGCTCATTTCACCGAGCAGCGGACCGAGCACGAAGTTGAACAGCAGGGAAACCGGGAAAAACGCCAGCCAGATGGCCACGGCCTGTTTCCAGCGCGGAGGACGCACGCCGGCTGCACCGAACCAGCCTTCGATGCCGCTGACCCGATGTTCGGTCGGGTGGGCAAACAGATCACTGCCACGGGCCAGCCACGCGGTGCGCGAGGCCGAGTGCTCCCAGGCGTGCAGGGTCTGTTCGTCGACAAAGCGGAAAATGATCTGGAACTCATCGTCGCCGGGAGGCGGAGCCAATACGCCGGAACCCAGGTAGCCGGGAAAGTCGGTGGCCAGTTGTTCGCCTTCGCGCAGCCAGGCGATCAGGTCCTGATAGCGGCCATCGGCGACGCGACGCGCGACCATCAGCGTGACGGGGGAAGTAGACATCGTGTATCTCCGTATTACGTTTGCGTCGTTCCGGGTAGGAACTTCGCCTGACGCAGCGCCGGGGTAGAGGGCTGCGCTTTTCGACAAGCAAGGATTATTCCTGATTATTGTGACGAAACCAGAGAGTTTCGTCCCGTTTCATCGCTTGAACCGACGAGGGGCATCCGGAGTAGAATGGGATCCAACTACGCTAACAACGCCAACAAGGACGTGCCCGCACACATGCCTGTCATTACAGACGTTCGCCCTGCTTCGCAGGCATCTGTTGCGCTTGAGCGCGAGGAGCTTTTCCCCATACGTGAAGTGGCGCGTCTGACCGGAGTGAACCCGGTCACGCTGCGCGCATGGGAGCGACGTTATGGTTTGATCCAGCCGACACGCACCGAAAGCGGGCACCGGCTGTATTCGATGACCGATATCGAGCGCGTTCGCAGCATCGTCGACTGGATTGATCGTGGTGTCTCGGTGAGCAAGGTCGGCAGGATCCTGGCCAAGACCGAGCCGATGAAAGCGCTGGCGCACATCATTCCCAATGACATGGTGCAGGCCGACTATCTGCAATGGCAGGATCAGGTCCAGCGCGCGGTCAGTTCATTCGATGACCAGGAACTGGATCGGGTCTACGGGCAGATTTTCTCTTCCTACACGCTGCCTGTGGTGTTCCAGGACATCCTCATGCCGCTGTGGCTGCGCTTGTTGCAGCGTCAGGATTCATTCGGGCAAACCAGCGAGTGGCTGTTCCTTGATGGTTTCCTGAGGGCGCGGGTGCTGCAGCGCATTGTCGTGTTGCGTGGCTCGCATCCGCGCAAGGTGGTTGTCAGCGCCCTGGCCGGGCAATGCCGTGAACTCGAATTGCTGGTGGCGGCGCTGTTTCTCAGTGGCAATGACACGGGCGTTCGTGTGTTGACCACCGGCCAGCCGTTCGATGAGCTGACGCTGGTTTGCGAAAAAATCAAACCGCAGGCGCTGGTGCTGTTTTCCAATCACGCCCCGACTACCGAATTGCCCCGGCGTCTGAACCGCCTGGCCCTGAGCCTGGATTGTCAGTTGATGCTGGCAGGCGATGCGTCGGATCTGGCACAGGACAGCTTGGCCGGTTCATCGGTGGGCTGTCTGGGCAATGAAGGTTCGACCATGCGCCAGCGCCTGAACCAGTTTCTCGCGGGGACGCTGGATACCTGAGGTTCAGGTGTGCAGGGCAGGGTGAGTCAGGCGATGTTGCTGAAGGATGAACTGGCGCAGGCGCTCGGTCTCGTCGGCGTCGCTCTGGCTCAAGTCGTAGGCGTAGAAACCACTTTCGGTTTCCCGTTCGAAGGTGCCGCGCAGGGAAATCCGCTCATAGCCTGAAGGGCTGAACCACAGGGCGAAATGCTTCGGTGGCTTGGTCTTGTTGCGCACTTCCAGCAACACGCCTTTGTGCGAAACCTCGTGAACCCACAGCATGCCCGGTTGACCCTTGGCATTCTCCAGCGCTACCGGTTCTTCAAGGGTCAGACGCCATGGGCGCACCATCGGCCCGTCTTCATAAATGCTTGGCACACCCAGGCGCAAATGCAGGGCGTGGAATTCGTCTTCCACCAGATGCAGCGGAAAGGTCATCTGCTGGTTTTCGAAGTTGGCCTGGATGGTGACTTGCTCATGGGCCGCCAGGCGCGTGAGCAGATCACGGATTTGCGAACCACCATTGACCAACAGGCTCGACGTCGCATCCCGCACATTGAGCTGCGGGTTGTGTTGCATGGTCTGGATAAAATCCAGCTCGTCCTGGGTCAGGAGGGCGTCGCGTTGCATGGCTAGCTCGAAATAAATAATTACAAAGTCATTGGTGATTGTAGTTAATGACACTTAGTTCGCTGTTTTGTTTGCGCCGTTCGTCGCTTTGATGGCTGCCAGCTCTGCCTCGAGTGCCGCGACCTGGGCTTCCAGCTGCGCCACTCGCTGCTGCGCCTTGACCTGAACGGTCACGTCCTTTTGCACGCCGACGAAGTAAGTCTGTCCATCGTCAGCGTTTTTTACCGTCGACAGCGACAGCTCGTTCCAGAACGGTGTGCCGTCCTTGCGGTAGTTACGCAGAATCTCGCGGCACGAGCCGTTATTGCGCAGGGTCTCTCGAATGAGGGGCAGGTTGTCCTGGTCCCGGTCTCCGGCCTGCAGAAAACGGCAATCCTGATACAGGATCTCTTCACTGGTGTAACCCGTCAGGCGTTCGAAAGCCGGGTTCACGTAAATCAGGATGTTGTCCTCTTTACCTTCCCGTTCGGCCACCACGATTCCATCGTTCGACGCGTTGATCACCATCTGCAGCAGGCTGGCATTGATCATCTTTGAATCCTTTCAAGGGTGTCGGTGGCAGGCATTCTAGAAGATCAATCGGCGCTGTCTACTGGCCATCAGCGCTTATCGAGAGCCAATCGCAACATTGCGCCGCCGGCTGTTACTATCGCCGCTCTTTTTTTCAGTTTCAGGATCAGATTGATGAAAGTCGCCATCCTCTCCGGCTCGGTGTACGGCACGGCCGAAGAAGTCGCCCGCCACGCCCAGAGCCTGTTGAAAGCCGCCGGTTTTGAAACCTTCTACAACTCGCGTGCCAGCCTCGCCGACCTCCAGGCCTTTGGCCCTGAAGCCTTGCTGGCCGTGACCTCGACCACGGGCATGGGCGAGTTGCCGGACAACCTGCAACCCTTGTACTCGACCCTCCGCGATCAGCTGCCGGCGGCCTGGCGTGGCTTGCCTGGCGCGGTGATCGCACTGGGCGACGCCAGTTACGGCGACACTTTCTGCGGCGGCGGCGAGCAGATGCGTGAGCTGTTCGGCGAACTCGGCGTGCGTGAAGTGCAGGACATGCTGCGCATCGACGCCAGCGAAAGCGTCACCCCGGAAACCGACGCCGAGCCTTGGCTGGAACAGTTGATCGCCACGCTCAAGGGCTGATCCCGCGTTCGCGCAACAGCGCGAGCCAGGCTTGTGCAGCCTTCGACAGATACGCGCCCCGGCGCCAGATGAAGGCGATGTCCCAGCGCAGGTAATCCGGCGCGTTCAAGGTCAGGCGAACCACGCCTGGCCGCACCAGACCGCGTGCCACCACGCTCGGCAGCAGCACCACGCCTTGCCCGGCGGCCACCAGCGCCGCGAGAAAATCCGCCTGGCCGCTACGGCCACCTTCTTTCGGGGTGAAGCCCATCTGCTGGCACGCCTGAAGCAAACGATCGTTGAGCACGAAACTGCGCTGATACAAAAGGAACGGCGTCTCAGCCAATTCCTCCAGAGCGATCTCGCCTTTTGCCGCCAGCGGGTGATCCACCGGCAGCAGCGCATCGAGCGGTTCATCGCAGAAGGGCTGGAAGTCGAACTGTGGGTCTTTCGGCCGCAGACTGCCGCCCAGTTCCAGTTCACCGCTCAATACCGCCTGTTCGATATTGCGGCTGCCACCTTCGAGCAACTGTACGCTGATGTTCGGGTAACGCCGCCGGTACTCGGCGAACAGCCCGGCAAACAACGCGTCGCTGCCCAGCAACGGCAAACCGAGGCGCAACTCGCCGCGTGCCAGATGACTGAGGTCATCCAGTTCGCTGAGCAATTCATTGCGCAGGCGCAGCATGTCTTCGGCCCGTTGCAGCACTACGCTGCCGGCGGCGGTCAGGCGTATTTGCGAGCCGAGTCGTTCGAGCAGCGGCGTGCCCAGGCTCTGTTCGAGCTGAGCGATCTGCTTGCTCACGGCGGACTGACTGATGTGCAGGGTTTTTGCCGCCTGAGTGAAACCGCCCTGATGCATGACTTCGACGAAGCTTTTGAGCTGTTTGAATTCCATGGCCTGATTCCAGATTGGAATGGCTTTGAGTCTAACAATTCGCTTCGGGGATGGCAGTCCGGTTCGTAAAATAGGCACCTGAAAGGAGCCCAACCATGAACGCCTCAACACTCAAATATCTCTCTCGCCTGCTGGCCGAACTGGCCGTTCTGCTCGGTCTCTATCTGCTCGGCTGCCAACTGGCTGCGTGGCTGGCATGGCCGATCCCCGGCGGCGTGATCGGCATGGCGTTGCTGCTGTTGGCTTTTGCGTTCGGGTGGGTCAAGCCGGCGGCGCTGCAAATGGGCGCGGGACTGCTGATGGCCGAGATGCTGCTGTTCTTCATTCCGGCCTTGATGAGCCTGCTGGATTACGGTGCATTGCTGCGTGACGACGGCTGGCGAATCCTGTTGGTGATCGCCGCCAGTACGCTGATGGTGATGCTGGTGACGGCGTTCACCGTGGAACTGGCCGTGCGTCTGAGGCGGTCCCATGAAGCTTGAACTGATGCCGATGTTCTGGCTGGCATTCACGCTGCTGGCCTACTTGTTCAGTCGCTGGCTGTATCGTCGGACCGGTCGCTACGTGCTGTCGCCACTGATTCTGGTCCCCGCATTATTGCTGGCCCTCGCCGTGCCGCTGCATACCGCCTACGCCGAATACTCCAGCAACACCCATTGGCTGATGCTGGTGCTCGGCCCGGTCACCGTCGCGTTTGCGGTGCCGATCTGGCAACAGCGGCGTCTGCTGGTGCGTCACTGGTCGGCGTTGCTGCTGGGCATGCTCGCCGGCAGTACGGCGTCGATTGCGACTTCGTTTGGCCTGGCCAGGGCCTTGGCGCTGGACAGTTCGGTAACGCTGTCACTGGTGCCGCGCTCGATCACCACGCCGTTTGCCATGCCGCTGGCGCAGGATCTGGGTGGTGTGCCCGAACTGACGGCGGTGTTCGTGATGTTCACCGGGGTGTTCGGCGCGATGCTGGGCGGGGTGCTGCTCAAGTGGCTGCCGCTGCGTAGTGCCCTGGCGCGCGGCGCCCTGTTTGGCGTGGGCGCTCATGGTGCGGGCGTCAGTCGCGCCCATGAAGTGGGGGGCGAAGAAGGTTCGGTGGCGGGGCTGGTCATGGTGCTCACCGGGCTGCTCAATCTGTTCGCCGCGCCTTTGTTGGCGTCGTTGCTTTGACATGGATCCAAGCGGCTGGCGTGGCTGACTCGTTCAGTCATCAAGCTGGCTGCCAATGCAACTACGCGATCCCCCGGGGCTGACTAGACTGCTGACACCTGCCGAAAAAAACAAAAACAGAGGTGCATACAGTGAGCGTAGCCCCCGTCCCTTCTTCCTTGAATGTCAAAGACCAGGTCAGTGCCGCGGAGTGGCAGACCCGAATCGATCTCGCCGCCTGTTATCGACTGGTCGCCCTGCATGGCTGGGACGATCTGATCTTCACCCACATCTCGGCCAAGGTGCCGGGCACCGAAGACTTCCTGATCAACCCGTTCGGCCTGATGTTCCATGAGATCACTGCGTCCAGTCTGGTGAAGGTCGACCAGGCCGGCAACAAGCTCATGGACAGCCCTTACGAGATCAACCCCGCCGGTTACACCATTCACAGTGCCGTCCACGAAGTGCGGCATGACGTGGCCTGCGTGCTGCATACCCACACCGCTTCCGGCGTTGCGGTGTCGGCGCAGAAACAGGGCGTGTTGCCGATCAGTCAGCAATCGTTGTTCGTGCTGTCGAGCCTGGCCTTTCATGCTTATGAAGGCGTGGCGCTCAATCACGAAGAGAAGGCCCGGTTGCAGGCTGACCTCGGCGAAAACAATTTCCTGATGCTGCACAACCACGGCTTGCTGACCTGCGGCGGCACCATCGCCGACACGTTCCTGATGATGTTCACCTTTCAGCGTGCCTGTGACATCCAGGTCATGGCGCAAACCGGCGGTGCCGAACTGATCGCCATCGAACCGCAGATTCTGGCAGGCGCCAAGGCGATGATCGCTGGCGTCACCAAAAGTGCTCAAGGGATGGGCGGCGCACTGGCCTGGCCGGCACTGCTGCGCAAACTCGATAAACAAGACCCGGGGTATAAACTGTAATGCCTCTCGCCGAGATTCCTCTGAGTGCCTGGCGCAAACGCAGCCAGACGTTTGTCTTCCGTGGCCAGCCGATCCGCTACTGGACGGCCGGGCAGGGCGAACCGCTGCTGCTGATCCACGGTTTTCCGACGGCCAGTTGGGACTGGCATTACCTGTGGCAGCCACTGTCCCAGCGCTACCGGGTGATTGCCTGCGACATGCTCGGCTTCGGCGACTCTGCCAAACCGCTGAGTCACACCTACAGCCTGCTGGAGCAGGCCGACCTGCAACAGGCCTTGCTGGCTCATCTGCAGGTCGAGCAACCAGTGCACATTCTGGCTCACGACTATGGCGACAGCGTTGCCCAGGAACTGCTGGCCCGGCATTACGATGACCTGATCGAAGTCGCCAGTTGCGTGTTCCTCAACGGTGGTCTGTTTCCGGAAACCCATCGGCCATTGTTGACGCAAAAACTGTTGCTCAGCCCGTTGGGCTGGATGATCGGACGCGCGTTTACCCGCGATGCACTGGTGAAGAGTTTCCATCAGATCTTCGGCCCGGACACCCGGCCCAGTGAAAGTGAAATGGATGATTTCTGGAGCCTGATCGAGTGCAATCGCGGGCCGCGAATCATGCACAAACTGATCACCTACATCCCCGAACGCCGGGTGCAGCGTGATCGTTGGGTCGCGGCGATGCAGCGCGGCGAGGTGCCGTTGCGGGTGATCGATGGCGCAGTCGATCCGATTTCCGGTGCGCACATGGTCGAGCGTTATCGCGAGCTGATACCCGACGCGGACACCGTGCTGTTGCCGGGCATCGGTCATTACCCGCAAAGCGAAGCGCCGGTGCAGGTGCTCAAGCACTACCTCGAATTTCGCGATCACTTCGTGTTGCCGCCGCGCAAGGTGGCGTGTTCCTGATCGCAGGGCGGAGGCGCTTTGCGCCTCTGCACGGTTTCATCATCCCCCAGCCTTATCGCGCACCATTCAGCCTCAGCCGTGTTCGTTGTGACCGCACGCTCTGTGCCTGACACTCAGGGACACTGTCCCTCAGGCCTGCTGGAGTTGCCTCGATGAATGAGTCTGTGCGTTTCGAAGATAAAGTCGTGATCGTCACCGGAGCCGGCGGTGGCCTGGGACGCGCACATGCTTTGCTGTTCGCCAAACAGGGCGCCAAAGTGCTGGTCAACGACCTCGGCGGCTCGACCCAGGGCGAAGGCGCCAACGCCTCGGCCGCCGACCGCGTGGTGGCGGAAATCCGCGAGGCCGGCGGCATCGCCGAAGCCAACCATGACTCGGTCACCGACGGCGACAAACTGGTGCAGAACGCCCTCGATGTGTTCGGCCGCGTCGACGTGGTGGTCAACAACGCCGGGATCCTGCGCGACAAGACCTTCCACAAGATGGAGGACGCCGACTGGGATCTGGTCTATCGCGTCCACGTCGAAGGCGCCTACAAGGTGACCCGCGCCGCATGGCCGCACCTGCGCGAGCAGAACTACGGCCGGGTGATCTTCACCGCGTCGACCTCGGGCATTTACGGCAATTTCGGCCAGTCCAACTACGGCATGGCCAAACTCGGTCTTTACGGCCTGACCCGTACGCTGGCCATCGAAGGTCGCAAGAACAACATCCTGGTCAACGCCATCGCCCCCACCGGCGGCACGCGCATGACCGAAGGCCTGATCCCGCCGCAAGTGTTCGAACAACTCAAACCGGAACTGGTCAGCCCGCTGGTGGTGTACCTGGCCAGCGAGCAATGCCAGGAAACCTCGGGCCTGTTCGAAGTCGGCGGCGGCTGGATGGGCAAGGTGCGCTGGGAGCGCAGCCTGGGCGCCGGTTTCGATCCGCGCGTGGGGTTCTCACCGGAAGAGGTGGCGGCGCACTGGCAGCAGATCTGTGATTTCGAAGGGGCGGCGCATCCGAAGGACAATATCGAGGCGCTGAAGGAAATGATGGCGAATTTGCAGAAGTATTCGTTGTAATACATAGAGAGACGAGCAGGCATGAGTTGCCTGCTCGTTGTTTGCTTTCTATTCTTCGTTTTTAAATCCGGGTTTTCCGTTGGCAGCGCGCCAAGCCTTGATGGTTTCTAAAACTCCTGCCGGACTGTCGTCCGTACCCTCTTCCGGGTAGTAAAGAACGTCCGTTCCATTTGGGTGCTCCGAGGTTTTTACAATGTTGTCGACGATAGCGTCATGCTCTTTTTCTGATGAGTAATCACCTTCGACCAGCCGATTAATAAGTGCTACATATTCGGCTTCCGTATATTCCTCAAATTTATTCTTGAATTTCATTTTTTGGTTTTCTCATTTCGGAATGGGTTTCAATGTGTCGTTTTGGAGTTAATACACGAAGATTGTCTAGATCGTAAACCGAACCACCTTCAGCGATAGGTACGACATGATGTATATCCAGTTTTGTTTTTCCACCCACTTGTTCTGACCTGGGAGCTGTTGGTGAGAGGCCCTTTTTTATGTCAAATTTACTGAAAGGGGTGAATTGTTCAAACAACGCTTGATCATTCCCTACCGCCTTCCAAAACGCCTTGCGAAATGCCCTGAAACTCGAAAACTCCCTACCTCTGAGCTTATCCGCAATTTGCGTCGGAATCGGCGCACCTTGCTGCGTCGCAGCTGTTCCCAACCAATTGCCTGAAACCGTTTGCCCTATCCCACTGGCGATACCGGGATCCTGCCGCCGATCCCGAAACATCGTGAAAATCGGCGGTATTCCAGAGTCGATCGGGAAAACCGTAACCCATCCATCAAACCCGTACTGATCAAGCTGAGGAAATGGATCGATCCGTCCGCTGTCAGGCGTGACATCGGCGCCTTCGTAGTTCGGCAAGTCTGTGTCGGCGACTGGCAAATCTGTCGAAGGATTCAGCGGTTTTACCAACGGCGTCCAAGTGACGACAGGGCCTTTGGAGTCGCTTGCATTAGCAGTGGAAATGTAAGTGTTTTTCTGTACGTCAAAGCGTGCGAGTACCACCGGCACTTTGCTGGGGACTGTCACGCCATCGGTGCTGACGACGACAACTTCGACTCTGTTACCTGACGTTCTGGAGCCAAGCCTGACCGGCAGATCGACTTCACCGCCGGTCGTCGCCAGTTCGTACAGGTCGGTGTCCAAATCAGGCGCAAGTTCTGATAGCGGGACACTTGCAGCAAACAGGTCGCCGTTCCCAAGTTCCGAAGGAGCGAGCAAAGCGGCGAATCCGACGATCACTGGTGCAGCCGCTGTGGAGATGGCCGCCAGCGCCAGGGACACCGCCGTTCGCAGCGACGTTCTGAGTGCCAGCGTGGTTGCCGGGTTGTTGCCAAAAACACCGAGCGGCCCGGTAAAGGTCGGGCCGAATGCGGCCATCGATCCGGCATTGGCAAAGACGGCAGATTGTCCGCTCAGGGCGTTTTCTGCTTGCCTTCGGGCTTGTTCCCTGGCGTTCTTGCGCGCTTTTTTACGGCGTCTTTTCTGTGCCTTTCGCAGCGCTTTCTGTTGTTTTTCCTGCCGTGTTTTTTCAGCCAGCAGCCGGCGCTCTTCATTGCGGCGCTGAGCATCGGCTTGCGCTTGCAGACGTGCCTGTTCGGCAGCAATCTGTTGCGCGGCAGCGTCGGCGGCGATTTGCGCCTGCTCAGCGGCGAGCCGTTGTGCTTCAGCCAGCGCTGCAAGGCGCGCCTCTTCACGAGCCTGGATTTCCTCTTGTTCCTTTTGCTGCCGTGCCGCCTCTGCGAGTGCTTGCTGACGGTGTTGTTCGGCGGCAACGCGCTCTCGCTCGGCCACTACGCGTGCAGCTTGTGCCAGCGCTTCAAGTCGAGCTTGTTCATTGATCCGCGCCAGTTCGGCAGCAGCTCTCTGCGCTTGTTGCTCTGCAGCGATTCGTGCTTGATCGTTGGCCTGAACGGTCGCCAGCCAGTTGAGCACATTGACTTGCTGCTGGTTGAGCAACTGCAACGATTGCGACAACAGCCTCGCTTCGTGAGCGGCCCGGTATGAGAACGACCAGGTCTGAAAGGCAATGCCATCAGGCTTGAGAGGGCGCTCCATCGTTCGCGCTCGCGCGGTGAAATCGTTCAACGGCCGGTTCAGGGGATCGCTGCCATAAAACGTGTTGCCCAAGGCGGTCTGGCGATGAAACTCGGCAGTCTTGCGCGCCATCAGCGTATTGCGAACACCGAGCTCGCGAATGATTGCCTCGGCGGGCGGCAGTGGGTGAGTTGAAACTTCAAGTCTGGCGGCGGCAAGTTCATGTTCGAGGGTTTGTGCAAGTTGACTGGCTCTGGCCTGAAACTCCTGATCCAGAACTTGAGCGGTGCCTTTCACGATATGTACGTTGCCCGCAAAGGCAGGCGGCCTTTGAAAGGCGCCGCTGCTGCTGACATCGAATGTCGTTGCCGGTAACGGGTTGTAGCCGGGAGGCGCTGGTGCTGTCGTGTGGACAGGCTCGGTCAGCTCCCATGCTGGAGGCCTTTGCATATTCATATCCTTTTGAATGTGCGCTGTTTAAAAGTGATGAGTTGTTCTGCCATTAGAAGTTACAGGTGAAACCTCGGGTGCGGGTCCGAGAGTCCTGTAGGCAGTTACAGAAGAGTGCGGCAGAAAATTCGGTGATAAATAACGAATAGAAGTTGTTCGTTATTTCAATAAGGAAGTTTCCGAAAAGGATTCAGGAAGCATCTGACAGTGGCGGGGGGAGTGACTGATTGCTGACTCGGCGCGATAAACCATCGCCCATAAAAAAGGCCGCTGCAAACGCAGCGGCCAAGGTAAGACGTTGGATCAAGGAGCTACAAATCAACGTCAGTGAACACGGGGGCGATGGAGCGAAAAACGCTTCGGTCCATCAGAAATCGGTTGCCGACGACTCGGTCGCGGGCTTTGTGCTTCGTGGCGGTCTGCCGTGAAAGCCCGCTCAGAATAAGGGCTTGAAGCCAAAGGAAAAATAGCGATTCCGGACATGCACTGTTACGGGGCATGTAACAGTGCTGCGTCTTGAGGTGGGCATCATCCGTTGAATTGATCATGGGTTATCCAGCTTGCCCATGCCTCGCGGCAAGCCCCGTTCCAGGCGGGGATTCATCCTTTCGGGCGACAGCGCGAATACCTCCTTGGTGCGCTTATCGTCCCCGTGTGGCGGCAGTAGGGTGGGGCCTTCTGTCACTCACCGGGGAAGACGCATGACAAAAACAACAATGCGCGCCATCTTCAAACCGCAGGCGCTGGCGGCTGCGGTCGCCTTGGGTTGCTGTGCCCAGGCCCATGCGATCGATTTCAACATCGGCGAAATCGAAGGCACGTTCGACTCATCGCTGTCGGTCGGCGCGAGCTGGGGCATGCGCGATGCGGACAAGTCACTGGTCGGCACGGTCAATGGCGGTACGGGCCAGTCTTCGACCGGTGATGACGGGCGCTTGAACTTCAAGAAGGGCGAGACCTTTTCCAAGATCTTCAAGGGCATCCACGACCTTGAGTTGAAGTACGGCGACACCGGTGTGTTCGTACGTGGCAAGTACTGGTACGACTTCGAACTCAAGGACGAAGACCGCGAGTTCAAGCCCATCAGCGACAAGGGCCGCAAGGAAGGCGCCAAGTCTTCCGGCGGGCAGATTCTTGATGCGTTCGTCTATCACAACTATTCCATCGCCGATCTGCCGGGCACCGTGCGTGCCGGCAAGCAGGTGGTGAGCTGGGGCGAAAGTACCTTCATCGGCAACTCGATCAACAGCATCAACCCGATCGACGTTTCGGCGTTCCGCCGGCCCGGCGCGGAGATCAAGGAAGGCCTGATTCCGGTGAACATGCTGTTCGGCTCGCAAAGCCTGACGGACAAGCTCTCGGTCGAAGGCTTCTATCAACTGGAGTGGGACCAGACCGTTCTCGACAACTGCGGCACCTTCTTCGGTGTCGACGTCGCGGCGGATGGTTGCAACCATGGTTACACCGTCGCCAATCCGGCGATCGCCCCGCTGGCACCGGTGGCCGCCGCTTTCGGACAACCCATTGAAGTCACGCGCGAAGGCGTCGTCGTGCCCCGTGGCGGTGATCGCGATGCACGGGATTCCGGGCAGTGGGGTACGGCGCTGCGCTGGCTCGGCGACGATACCGAATATGGCCTCTATTTCCTCAACTACCACAGCCGTACGCCCACGGTGGGCACCACCACGGCGGGCCTGTCGACTCTGGCGGCGCTGCCGGGGATGGTCAGCACCGCCAATCGCCTGGCCCCCGGCAGCGGTTCCGGGCTGGCGCAAAGCGTGATGCTCGGACGCGGTCAGTATTACCTCGAATACCCGGAAGACATCCGTCTGTATGGCGCGAGTTTCGCCACCACATTGCCCACTGGCACTGCGTGGACCGGCGAGCTCAGCTACCGCCCCAACGCCCCGGTGCAGGTCAACACCAACGACCTGACGCTGGCGCTGCTCAACCCGATCGCTGGCGGCGCGGCATCCCCGTTGACCACCTCGCCGGGCGCCGACAACAAGGGTTATCGGCGCAAGGAAGTGACGCAACTGCAGAGCACCCTCACGCACTTCTTCGATCAGGTGCTGGGCGCCGAACGCCTGACCGTGGTCGGTGAGGCGGCGGTGGTCCGGGTCGGTGGTCTGGAGTCGCGCAGCAAGCTGCGTTACGGCCGCGATTCGGTGTACGGCCAGTACGGTTTCGGTGGTGACACCGGCGGGTTCGTCACGTCGACCTCCTGGGGCTATCGCGCCCGGGCCATCCTCGACTACGCCAACGTGATCGGCGGGATCAACCTCAAGCCTAACCTGTCCTGGTCCCACGACGTCTCCGGTTACGGCCCCAACGGGCTGTTCAACGAAGGCGCCAAGGCAATCAGCGTCGGGGTCGATGCCGACTACCGCAACACCTACACCGCGAGCCTTAGTTACACCGATTTTTTCGGCGGCGATTACAACGTCCTCACCGACCGTGACTTCGTGGCCCTGAGCTTCGGCGTGAACTTCTGATCTGCCCGAGAAGGATGAAATCAATGCGCAAGATGATTCTGCAATGCGGTGTCCTGGCCTTGAGTCTGCTGGCCGCCAACGTGATCGCGGCGGTGTCGCCGCAAGAGGCCGAGAAACTCGGCACCAGCCTGACGCCGCTGGGCGCCGAAAAGGCGGGTAACGCCGATGGCTCGATTCCGGCCTGGACCGGTGGCATCCCGAAAAACGCCGGGGCGGTGGACAGCAAAGGTTTTCTCGCCGACCCGTTCGCCAGCGAAAAACCACTGTTCACCATCACCGCGGCCAACGTCGACCAGTACAAGGCCAAGCTTTCCGAAGGCCAGGTGGCGATGTTCAAACGCTATCCCGACACCTACAAAATTCCGGTCTACCCGACCCACCGCACCGTCGCCGTGCCGCCGGAAATCTACGAGTCGGCCAAGCGCAGCGCACTGAACGTGACCTCGATCAACGACGGCAACGGCCTGGCCAATTTCACCGGCAATCGCTACTACGCCTTCCCGATTCCGAAGAACGGTGTCGAGGTGCTGTGGAACCACATCACCCGTTACCACGGTGGCAACCTGCGCCGGATCATCACCCAGGTGACCCCGCAGACCAACGGCAGCTACACACCGATCCGCTTCGAGGAAGAGATCGCCGTACCGCAGTTGATGAAGGAACTGGATCCGGAGCAGGCGGCCAACGTGCTGACCTTCTTCAAGCAGTCCGTGACTGCCCCGGCGCGTCTGGCCGGCAACGTATTGCTGGTGCACGAAACCCTCGACCAGGTGAAAGAACCGCGTCTGGCGTGGATCTACAACGCCGGTCAGCGCCGGGTTCGCCGTGCGCCGCAAGTCGCCTACGACGGCCCGGGTACTGCCGCCGATGGCCTGCGTACGTCGGACAACTTCGACATGTTCTCCGGCGCGCCGGATCGTTACGACTGGAAACTGGTTGGCAAGAAGGAAATGTACATTCCGTACAACAGCTACAAACTCGATTCGCCGAAGCTCAAGTACGACGACATCGTCAAGGCCGGGCACATCAATCAGGACCTGACCCGTTACGAACTGCACCGGGTCTGGGAAGTGATCGGCACGGTCAAACCGAGTGAGCGGCATATCTACGCCAAGCGCCACATGTACATCGACGAGGACAGTTGGCAAGTGGCGCTGGCCGATCACTACGACGGTCGCGGACAGTTGTGGCGGGTGGCCGAAGGTCATGCCCAGTACTACTACGATCACCAGGCCCAGGCCTACACCCTGGAAGCGCTCTACGACATCATCGCCGGTCGCTACATTGCCCTGGGCATGAAGAACGAGGAGAAGCACAGCTTCGAATTCGGCTTCGAAGCCAAGGCGGCCGACTTCACACCTTCGGCCCTGCGCGCCGAGGGCGTCCGGTAAGGGGAGCGATACACTCGCGAGACAAAAGGCGACCGGTTGGTCGCCTTTTTTTATGGGCAGCAATCAGCGTACTGAATACTCGTCAACAAGCATCGGGGAGAGGGCTAGGGTGAACGCACAACGATAAAAAGGCGCACCCGATGACCGCCATGACACCCCGTCTGGATCGAGCAGATTTTTTTCCGAGACTTTCTTCCCATCACCTGCCACGTCCGCGACTTTGCGATGCACTGCTTGAGTCGACGGCACGGGTCAAACTGATTTGCGCGCCGGCCGGCAGCGGCAAAACCGCGCTGCTCACCGAATGCCTGCTGCAAGCGCCCGTCAATTGCACCGTCTGTTGGTTGCCGCTGGCCGGTGCATCCTTGAGCGCTGGCGAATTTTGCGAACGACTCGCGCAAGCAATGGGGCTGACAACCTCGGACGAAGCGTCACTGCTGTATGAACTGGCGCGACGGTCTACGGTGACCTGGGTGCTGATCGACGATTACTGCCGATACCCGGAGCCGGCGCTGGATGCGTTGCTCGACCGGATGCTGGCGATCAGCAGTCCGGCCGTGACGTGGTGGATCGGCACGCGACGGCGCCCAACCTGCAACTGGCCGCGCCTGCTGCTCGACGATGCCTTGTACGAATGTGAAGGCACGGCGTTGGCGCTGACCCGGGACGAGATTGCACAAGTGTTGCGTCATTTGCCTCCCGCCCAGGCCGATAGTGTGGCCGGACGCATCTTCCAGCGCAGCGGCGGCTGGTGTGCCGGGGTGCGGATGCTGTTGATGCAAAAATGCGACTGGTCGCAAAAGACCTTGCCGCAGCAACGCATGGACACCTTGCTGGACTACCTGCAACACGAACTGTTCAGTGGTTTGAGCCCGGAACTGGCCGAGGCCTGGCGGGTGCTGGCGCATTTGCCGCGGTTCAATGCCGGCCTTTGCGACCATCTGTTCGGTGCTGGCGACGGGGCGCAATGGATGCGCAGTCTGCAAACCCTCGGGTGTTTTATCGAGCCCTGGCAAGGGGCGCCGGACTGGTTGCAGGTGTGTGCCCCGCTGTCGCGTTTGATGCGCGACGAACCCTGGCCTGCCGGACGTTCCTGGCATCGCCGGGCCTGTCAGTGGTTTGCTGCCGGACAGCATTGGAAATGTGCGTTCGAGCAGGCGTTGCTGGCCGAAGAGTACGAGGTTGCGGTGAGCCTGTTGCAGCACTTCACTTTCGAGCATCTGTTCGAGGAGCAGACGGTTGTGCTGTTGCTGCGTCTTTATGAGCAACGCGGTGAAGAACTGCTGCTGAGCTCTGCGCAATTGGTCGGTTTGATCACGGCGGCGTTGCTGTTCGCCGGGCGATTTGCGCAGGCTGCAGATTGCATCGGGCAACTTTCGCGCTTTTTGCCGCCACCGTCGGCTGACCAGCAACGGCAATTGATCGCCCGCTGGCAGGCTCAGCAAGGCTGGCTGTCGCATCTGCAAGGACGGATGGAGGAAGCACGCGATCACTTCGAGCAAGCCTTGAACGATCTGTCGCCGCAGGCCTGGACGGCACGCCTGCTTTGTCTATCGGGCCGCACTCAGCAGGCGTTGCTGTGCGGTGATCTGGAGTTGGCTCATTCGATCAATCGTGAAGCACTGTGCCTGGCCCGGGCTGAGGGTTCTCTGTTGTTCGAAGCGTTGCTGGAGCTTGATCATGCCCAGCTGCTGGAGCAACGAGGGGCATCGGCCAGAGCCGAAGAACTGCTGTCCGGCCTTTGCGAAATGCTTGGTTCGTCCGTCGAGCGACCGACGCCGCTGCTGGGGCGGATCGCCCTGCGCCGGGGGCGGCTGGCATTGAGCATGGGGCAACCAGGCCCGGCGGCCGAATTTTTCCAGCAAGGGCTCGACGACTGCCTGTGCAGCTTTGACAAGCGAGTGCTTTACGGATTTCTCGGTCAGGCGCAACTGGCCGCCAATCAGGGCGATTACGCTCAAGCCTTCATGCGACTGCGGGACGCCGAACGGTTGATGCAACAGCGACAGATTCCGGACACGGTCTATCGCGGTGTGCTGTTGCAGGTCAGCAGCGAATTCTGGTTGCAACAAGGACGCCCCGAACTGGCTCACGAGGCATTGAGCCGGGTGCTCAGACATTATCGTGGCCCACATGCACGGCAGGCACCGCCGGCGACGCTTGAGCTGATTCCACGCATCGAATGTTTGCTGGTTCTGGCCGAGACCCGATTGGATCAGATGCAAACGCCTCTGATCCGGTTGGGTGCCTTGCTGGCGTCGGCTCAGGCTCTCGGGCTGACCAGGCTGGAGGCCGAGTTGCTGTTGACACTGACCGAAGTGGCGCTGGTTCTCGGCGAGCCGGCCCAAGCCAGAAAGTTCTTCGAACAGGGCTGCCAGATCATCAAGCGTTGCAACCTGCAGCAAATGTTGGCCGAGCTCTACGCCCGGTGCGCGGAGATTCCCTTGCACTGGCGCGCTGTTGAAACAGCGGTACCTGTGGAAGAACAAAGTACGCCGCTCAATCCCCTCAGTCAGCGAGAACTTAAAGTCCTGGAGTTGATTGCCTTCGGTGATTCCAATCAGCAAATTTCCGAGAAGTTGTTCATTTCATTGCATACAGTTAAAACTCATGTGCGACGCATACATGGGAAATTAGGCGTTGAACGCCGGACTCAAGCAGTGGCCAGGGCGAAGTTGCTAAATTTATGTTGAGTAATTAAGGCTGGGTGTTGCTGTATAGATATGTTGAAATAAGCAGCGTCTTTAGATTTTAAATCAGATGAGTAATCGTTGGTCCTGTAAGGAAGTGGCATGAGGCTATTTCCACATAGACGAATTTACAGGATGTATCCAATGGGTGTGATGTTCAAAAGTTCAACGGCCGACGCCGTTCTGAAAAATGCGGATGGTCAGGTAGCGCTGGAGAACGTACAGCGTGCGGGGGATGAATTGAGAGCGGTGCTGGAACGTTCTCCGTCCTTGAGGGATATCTTGCGGAAAAGACTCTCGGAACGATTCGAACGACTGGGAAAGTCTATTGATGTAGAACGTCTATATATTAATTCCGGTGATGATCCGTATGAGATTTTGAACAGGCCGTCCGGTTCGATACTTGATGTTTTTTTTGATTGTCTGGGGCGCGGTGCTTATACGTCTTATGTACTTGGTCTTGATTTTGTCTATTCGCGCCCGGATACAACAGATGCGCGCTTGAGAGTCGGAAATGTCAAGATTTCAGATGTCGAGGATGTTTTGATTCAGGCGTTGCAGCAGGTGGCAACTGATCAGGCGAGTGCACTCCGTCAGTACTGGAACAGTCCGGCCCGCAGCGAATCCGGGGAATCGACAACTCAAAAGGCATTGTTGGAAGTTGCCTTTTCCGAAGCATTGCAGGCCGAGTTGGCCCTGACGGAAGTGGCGGGTTCGCTTAAAAGCTTCCAGGCTCTGCGCGCTAACGAGTTGCTGAAGGCGAAGTTATCCGGGGCCTACAAAATCAGTCTCCGTCAGGCGTCTGGCATTGAGCGGGATCTGGTATCCGGTTTTGTCATGCCCTATTCGAGCATCACAACTTCCGAAATCAAGTTGTCCGGCGACGCTTACGGCTGGTTCCTTTACACGCCGGACAACGGTTTCGAATACTTCTCCAGCAGTGCCGACCTGCATGCAGCAATGTGCAGCCGGCTGGCAGTTGCTCCTGATGCAATCAGGTATCCGGCATTGTCGGTCAGCGTGTTCTCGCACTGTGTGGGCAGCCGACTCAGGGATCAGGAGGCACAATTTGCTGCGCGCATCAGATCCGGTGAGCCACGCAAAGAGGGATTTGTCCGCGAGCTGGAGAATATTCATCAGGTTTTTCCGATGCACTCTGACCTGTACCAGCGGATCAGGGCGTTGCGCATACTGGTCAAACGCCTGGAGTGGCCAGACTGGTTAAAGTCGGCCGGTGAGGCGATACGCGATACCTACGAATCCCTTGAAACTTCGAAAGAGGGATATGAGTTCGAATATGCCCAAGTATCCGATCGGCTGTTTTCGCTACACGACTATGCCGTAGAGCACTTCGGTCGCTGGTGTGACAGCGCTTTGGGAATGCGGCCTGACCCGGATGCAATCAAGGTCCATAGCCTGTACCGGATAGAAGTCGGCGGACGTACGATCCAGCAGGAAGATATTCGCACGTTAACCGAGTTCATGGTTATCGGCCTGCATGATGCTGGCAACCGCGCGACCCTGCGTATCGAAGGCGCTCCGGCGGACAGCGGGTTGACCGTTGCCAAACTGGAAGGTTGGTTGGCCAATCGGGATCTGCGTGTGGAGTTCAGCAGGTCCCTGCCTTCCAGTACTCCGCAGGAGTTTCGTGAGGCTTATTTCAACTATCTGCGTAGTCAGGCGGAGTTCGCGCTGTTCGTTGCCCAACACTCTGCACGTTTCAATGCCACAGACGTTGCGTTGATCCAACGCACCTTGAAAGGTGATCCCTCCGTGGAAATACGGGGAGTGAAACTGAAATACCGGCCAGTGGTATTGCAAAACGTGCTGCTGTTCATGCCGCGCACAGCAACAACTCGTTATGCACTGATGAAGATGCCCCACGGCCAATTCGACTATGTGAAGTTCGCCGACATCTACCAGTTCAATCGTTGGATGGAGTCCATGCTTTCCGATAATCGTGCTTATGCCGAATCGTTGATCCCGCCTGACGATCTGGCTGCTGTCGGTGTATTGAGGGGGGGAGGAACTACGCCGTTACACTACATGTATGAATTGGATTTGGTGCCGGGACTCATGGCGTTGAATGCCGGTGAGCCGTTGTTCAGTCATAGTGAAGTGGCTTACGCGGGTGAGGCCGCTCGTGTCCGAGTGTTGGCGCCGGCTGCCTACTTCTCTGCCGGATCACTGGCGCGGCAAAGATACGCCCGCCTCAGTACTGAACTGAAAGCATTGTCGATGGTGGATTCCCGGGAGAACGGCTATCCGACTTTCGAGCAGTTTTCCCGTGATCTGATCAAGCAGCGAATTGAAGAAGTGTTGTTGTCACGTGGTCAGAGGGTTCAGGTCGATCCCGACAAAATCATGATTCAGACCGACGATTTCCATCTGGATCTGACCACTGTCCTGATTGAGGGCCGCCACTTTGAAGTCCCGGCGACGCCTGGCCGGTCGATTGATGAGAATCCGAAGTTCTACGTGACGGGTGGGCATCCGTCGATTGAAAAACTGGATATCAGGGATCTTTCCAGTTGGTCGAAAACCTTGCGTCCCGGGGACCACTACACCCGGTTTTTACAAAGCGATTACCTGGATCGCAATCACCCGGGCTATGAGTTCAAGCGGGCGGTGCATGCCACGAAAGTCCGCTGTGAGATGCACTACGACGCCTGTCATCAGTATTTCTCCGGGCAGCTTTCTACGGACGTTTTCAAAGGGATTCAACGCCTGGTCGACAACCTGAGTGAGACCGCAGGCAATGACGCTTCTCCTTTTCCATCGAATACAAACGAGGGGATCTACAAGTTCCGCCTGCAGAGCCGTCGAATTGTCGAAGGAGTCTATATTTTCCGGATGTCCATTTATGGGAAATTTCTTGACTATCTTTACACGCCCAACGCGCCTGACGATGTGGCTTTCCGCTCGGTCGACGAGTTTGTCGGTTCCATTCGTTTCCGCTACGGGCCGTTCCGCGATTACTACATGGCGCGAGTGAAGATTGATGATCGCAAGGTTGTGAATGATTACTTCGACAATCTGGTTGCCACGGTCAACACCGTCGCCCCCCCTCAACCGGAAGGCGCTGTGCGGATGCTGGGCTTCTCTATGCTTCATGACGACAGGATCTATCGCATTCTCAGCGACATCGACGCACGGACCACAAGTCTGAATGAGGTGATAGCCGGTCTGGTTTATGACAACGTGATTTTTGCCGCCAACATCATCAGTCTGGTGATTCCTCCGATCGGCATAGCCGTCACCGCCGTGGAGGTGTTCAAGAGCCTTTACGACGGTGCGAGAGCGTATGAGCGGGGTAATTACTCTGCCGCCCTTGATCATGGAAAATCCGCGCTGATCGGACTGGTGAGTCTCGGAAAAGCAGCCGCAGCCGGCAAGCCGGTCAAGGTTACGCCTGCTCAAAAGACCTTGTTTGACCTGGGCAAGGATGCCAGAACTGTGGTGGGCTGGATGTCCCAGGCCACGGGGCAGACGCTGGGAGAAAAGCGTCTGGTCGAAATCATCGAGCAATTGATGAAGGATAATCAGAGCCGCAGTAGTCAGACCACAGTGCACTGATAAGGCGAACGAGCCTCAAGCGTTCAGGCTTGAGGCTCATGGCCCATCCGCCAACTCACGGCCCGTGTCGCCGCCAGCAACCGCTGCGCCGCCGGGCCGTTTTCGTCGGCGTGGAACAGCGAGGTCGGGCCGACGATGGTCAACACTGCCGCGATCTGCCCGAGGGCGTTGAACACCGGTGCCGACAGGGCATCGACGCCGGGCATCAGCAAACCGTGCACATGATGCAGACCGCGTTCACGGATCTGTTCGCACAACGCCGCATAGGCTTTTTCGTCCGCCAGCGGATGGCCGCCACTGGCGATTTCCTGTTCGCGCAACTCGTCGGTTTCCCGGTGCGGCAGGTAGGTGCTGAACACCAGACCGGTGGATGAACTGAGCAGCGGCAACACCGAGCCCAGTTGCGTCACGACCGTCACCGCGCGCACCGCCGGTTCGATGTGCACAACGGTTGCGCCCTGATTGCCCCACACCGCGAGGAAACAGGTTTCGTTGAGTTCGTCGCGCAGTTCGGCCAGCGGCAGGGCGGCGACTTTCAGCACGTCCATACTGTTGAGTGCGGCCAGGCCCACGCGCAGCGCTTCACGGCCGAGACCGTAATGATTGGTGGCGGTGTTCTGTTCGGCGAAACCGCTGGCGATCAAGGCCTGCAGATAACGGTGAACCTTGCTCGCCGGCATCTGCACATGTTCGGCCAGGCGCGACAGCGAAGTGGAGGGCGACAACTCGGCCAGGGCCTTGAGGATGTCGGTGCCGACTTCGGCGGAGCGGACTTTCTGTTTGCCGTTGCTGTCGCTGGTTTTTTCCATGGTGCTGCCGTGTCCCGGAACGAATGGGCGTCTTTATAGCTTGACGCTGGATAGCGAGCAAATTACGTTATGCGTAATTGAATTACGATAAAAATAACCCCGGCGTGCCAAGACCTCTGATCCAGAGCGTCCGGCCATGCCGACTCCCTGTTCAGGAGGCTCCATGAACCTCGATTCAGCCCTGGCTTACCAGTCCGGTTTCGGCAACGAATTCAGCTCCGAAGCGTTGCCCGGCGCACTGCCCGTCGGCCAGAACTCCCCGCAGAAAGCCCCGTACGGTCTCTACACCGAACTGTTCTCCGGCACTGCGTTCACCATGACCCGCAGCGAAGCGCGGCGTACCTGGATGTACCGGATCCAGCCGTCGGCCAATCACCCGGCATTCGTCAAACTGGAGCGGCAACTGGCGGGCGGCCCGTTGGGTGAAGTGACCCCCAATCGCCTGCGCTGGAACCCGCTGGAGATCCCGGCCGAACCGACCGATTTCATCGACGGTCTGGTGAGCATGGCGGCCAATTCCGCTGCCGAGAAACCGGCCGGCATCAGCATTTATCACTACTGCGCCAACCGTTCGATGGAACGTGTGTTCTTCAACGCCGACGGCGAGCTGCTGCTGGTGCCGCAACTGGGGCGTCTGCGCATCGCAACCGAGCTGGGTGTGCTGGAAGTGGCGCCGCTGGAAATCGCCGTGTTGCCACGGGGCCTGAAATTCCGCGTCGAACTGCTCGACCCGCAGGCGCGCGGTTACGTCGCCGAGAACCATGGCGCGCCGCTGCGCCTGCCGGATCTGGGGCCGATCGGCAGCAACGGCCTGGCCAATCCACGGGACTTCCTGACACCGGTCGCCGCCTACGAAAACCTGCAACAACCGACCACCCTGGTGCAGAAATTCCTCGGCCAGTTGTGGGGCACCGAACTCAATCACTCGCCGCTGAACGTGGTCGCCTGGCACGGCAACAACGTGCCGTACAAATATGACCTGCGCCGTTTCAACACCATCGGCACCGTCAGTTTCGATCACCCGGACCCGTCGATCTTCACCGTGCTCACGTCGCCGACCAGTGTCCACGGTCTGGCCAACCTCGACTTCGTGATCTTCCCGCCACGCTGGATGGTGGCCGAGAACACCTTCCGTCCACCGTGGTTCCACCGCAACCTGATGAACGAGTTCATGGGCCTGATCCAGGGCGAATACGACGCCAAGGCCGAAGGTTTCGTGCCTGGCGGCGCGTCGCTGCACAGCTGCATGAGCGCCCACGGCCCGGACGGCGAGACCTGCACCAAAGCCATCAACGCGGACCTGAAACCGGCCAAGATCGACAACACCATGGCTTTCATGTTCGAGACCAGCCAGGTGCTGCGCCCAAGCCGCTTTGCCCTCGACTGTCCGCAACTGCAATCCACTTACGACGCCTGCTGGGCCACGCTGCCCGCCACGTTCGACCCGACCCGGAGATAACCCATGACTCAGAATTCCATCACCCGCAGTTGGGTCGCTTCGGCCAACGGCCACACCGATTTCCCGTTGCAGAACCTGCCGCTGGGCGTGTTCAGCCTCAACGGCTCGGCGCCGCGCGCGGGCGCTGCGATTGGCGAACACATCTTCGATCTGCAAGTGGCGCTGGAGGCCGGGTTGTTCGACGGCGTCGCGCGCAGTGCAGTCGAAGCCATACACGGCGGCCAGTTGAACGCATTCTTCGAACTCGGCCGCGACGCTCGCGTTGCCCTGCGCGAACGTCTGCTGGAACTGTTCAGCGAAGGCAGCACCCATCGCGGCAATATTGAAGCCCAGGGCGCAAAACTGCTGCCGCTGGCCGCCGATTGCCAGATGCATTTGCCGGCGCGCATCAGTGACTACACCGACTTCTACGTCGGCATCGAGCATGCGCAGAACGTCGGCAAGCTGTTCCGTCCGGACAACCCGTTGCTGCCGAACTACAAACACGTGCCGATCGGCTACCACGGTCGTGCGTCCACCGTGCGTGCTTCCGGCACCGACGTGCGTCGCCCGAAAGGCCAGACCCTGCCGGCCGGTGCGACCGAGCCGACCTTCGGCCCGTGTGCGCGGCTGGACTATGAGCTGGAGCTGGGGATCTGGATCGGTCAGGGCAACGAGATGGGCGAGTCGATCGCCATCGGCGATGCCGCTGAACACATTGCCGGTTTCTGCCTGCTCAACGACTGGTCGGCCCGTGACATCCAGGCCTGGGAATACCAGCCGCTCGGCCCGTTCCTCTCCAAAAGCTTCATCACCAGCGTCTCGCCATGGGTGGTGACCGCCGAAGCGCTGGCGCCATTCCGCATCGCGCAACCGGCGCGCCCGGCAGGTGATCCGCAGCCATTGCCGTACCTGTTCGACAAGCGCGATCAGGATGGCGGTGGTTTCGATATCGAGCTGGAAGTGCTGCTGCTCACCGAGAAAATGCGCGAGCAGAACCTGCCGGCCCATCGCCTGACTCTGAGCAACACCCGCTACATGTACTGGACCGTCGCGCAAATGGTCGCGCACCACAGCGTCAACGGCTGCCAGTTGCAGGCCGGTGACCTGTTCGGTTCGGGCACTTTGTCCGGGCCTGAAAACAGCCAGTTCGGCAGCCTGCTGGAAATCACCGAGGGTGGCAAAAAGCCAATCGAGCTGGCTTCCGGTGAGGTGCGCAAATTCCTTGAAGATGGCGACGAAATCATCCTGCGCGCTCGTTGCGCCCGCGAAGGTTTTGCCTCGATCGGTTTCGGCGAATGCCGTGGCACTGTGCTGGCGGCGCGCTGACAGGAGCGGCTCATGGATCTCTATACCTATTACCGTTCCACTTCGTCCTACCGGGTACGGATCGCGCTGGCACTCAAGGGCCTCGACTATCAGGCGTTGCCAGTCAATTTGATCGCGCCGCCCGGCGGTGAACATCGGCAACCGGCGTACCTGGCGATCAATCCCCAGGGCCGGGTGCCGGCGCTGCGTACCGATGACGGCAAGTTGCTGATTCAGTCGCCGGCCATCATCGAGTACCTGGAGGAACGTTATCCACAGGTGCCGCTGCTGCCCGAGGACCTCGTTGCCCGTGCACAAGTGCGCGGCGTGGCGGCGGTGATCGGCTGCGACGTGCATCCGCTGCACAACGTCAGCGTGCTCAATCGCCTGCGCGGTCTGGGTCATGACGAGCCGCAGGTCAACGAGTGGATCGCTCACTGGATCGGTCAGGGGCTGGCGACGGTGGAGCAGTTGATCGGCGACAGCGGCTTCTGTTTCGGCGAGTGGCCGTGCGTGGCAGACGTGTACCTCATCCCGCAATTGTACGCGGCCGAGCGTTTCAACGTTTCGCTTGAGGCGTATCCACGGATCCGTCGGGTGGCCGCGTTGGCCGCTGAACATCCTGCGTTCATTGCGGCGCATCCGGCGAATCAGCCGGACACGCCGAAGTAGCATTTGATGGCTCCCGTGCAGCGCACGGGAGCCATTCCGGTTACCCGCAAAAAACATAAAAACAAAACAGGTACCTTGCGATGCATAACCAGATTGCCAGCTTCCGGGCGGCACTCGACGCCCGTCCTGTGTCCCGATTTCAGTGGTTGCTCCTGATTCTTCTCGCCTTGTTGCTGGTCACCGACGGCTATGACGCCCAGGTGCTCGGCTATGTGGTGCCGGCGCTGGCGCAGGACTGGGGCCTGGAGAAATCGGCGTTTGGCCCGGTGTTCAGCGCCAACCTGTTGGGCCTGACTCTAGGCTCGCTCGCCGTGACGCCGCTGGCCGACCGTTTCGGCGTACGGCGGATTCTGCTCGCCTGTGTACTGATCTACGCCAGCCTCACCGTGCTGATGGTGTTCGCCGATTCCCTGAATACCTTGATGATCGCGCGCTTCATCTGCGGCATCGGCATGGGCGGCGCAATGCCCAGCGCCATGGCGTTGATGTCGGAATACTCCCCGCCACGGCTGCGTACGTTGATGGTGACGCTGGCGGCCTGCGGTTTTTCCTTCGGCGGGGCGGCGGGTGGTTTTGTCGCGGCCGGGTTCATCGACCGGTTCGGCTGGCAAGCGGTGTTCCTCGCCGGCGGCGTTACGCCGTTGCTGCTGTTTCCGTTCCTCTGGTGGATGCTGCCCGAGTCACTGCCGCGCCTGCTGCGCGATGCGCCACCGTATGCGCGGCTGCGCAAGGTTACCGCGCGGATGCTGCCGGACTGGCAACCGCCCGCTGCGTCGGTCGAGCAGAACGAACGCGAGCAGGGCAGCAAACTGACGGTGGTGGAACTGTTCCGCAATGGTTACGCACGCCCGACCTTGCTGATCTGGGCGACGTTTTTCGTCAGCCTGATCCTGCTGTATTTCATGATCAGCTGGCTGCCGTCGCTGCTGCTGGAAAGTGGCCTGAAACTCAATGAAGCGAATCTGGTGACGTCGATGTTCCTGTTCGCCGGCACCTTGGGCGCCATCTGCATGGCGTGGTTCGCTGATCGTCTGAAGCGCAAGGTGCGGTTGCTGTCCGGTGTGCTGGCCGGCGCGGCGGTGTGCACGATCCTGCTGGGCCTGAATCACGACAACCCGCGCTATCTGGTGGCCTGTGTGTTTGCGGCGGGCTTCTGCATCATCGGCGGGCAACTGACGCTCAATGCGTTTGCCAGCAATTTCTATCCGGCGCACGTGCGCGCCACCGGCACCGGTTGGGCGTTGGGAGTGGGGCGTTTCGGCTCGATTCTCGGGCCGCTGTTCGGCAGCCTGTTGCTGGCGATGCACATTCCGGTGGAGCAGATTTTCTTCTTCTGCGCGATTCCGGCAGTGATTGCGGCGTTGTTGATCATTCAGGTGCGTTCGCCTTCAGGGGCGTCAGTCAGTGCACCACCGAATTGGGCGGCAGATGCCCCAGTCGTTCAGTCAGGCGAAGCCGCTGAATCGGGTCGTCACTGAGCAGCAGCGCGTGCTCAAGATCGAAGCGCTCGGCGTTCGGGCAGTCGAGACGCTGGTACAGGCTGGCCCGGGCCAGGTAGTCGGCGGCGCTGGCATCGCCCATTTCGAGTACGCGTTCGGCATCGATCAGCGCGGCGATGAAGTCATCGTGGGTCAGGTGCAACTGGCGCAGGTTGCGCGACAGGCGTTGAAGCATCTGTAGCGGTGTGGCGGCCAGCAGGTGGTCGGCGTTGAGTTGCATCTGGTGGCCGTATTGGCGATGCAGCAGTTCGCGGCAATCGTTCGGGTACAGGCGCCGCCCACCGCACGGATCGAGCAAGTGATCAGCCCCGGGCACCTTCAACAGGAAATGCCCGGGGAAGTTCACACCGACCAGCGGGATCTCCAGTCCACGGGCCAGTTCCAGCGCGATCAGCGCCAGGGCCAACGGTTGGCCGCGCCGGGTCTGCAACACCTTGTTGACCATCGCGGCTTGGGGACGCAACGGCGCAAAATCATCCTGTGCAAAACCCAGATCGGTCATCCGCCGCAGGAGCGGCTGCGCCAGTTCGCTGACCGGCAACAGTGGCAAACCGGAACTGACGCGCTGTTGCAGTTCCTTGAAATCCTGCAATAGCGCTTCGGGGTCGACGTGTTTGTCATGCTCGGCAGCCATCCACAACGCCGCCTCGAACAGCGCGGGCGGTGAACTGTGCAGACAGTCGAAAAAACGTTGGCGCGGACTCATCAAAATCTCCGGGGAATGCCTCGTTTTAGCCCCGTCTCTGTCATTCGTCCAGTGCCGCGCCGCTCTGCCACCGGGTTATGCCGCAACGCATTGGTCGCTGTCGGGCCTTATTCCCGTGCGCTTCAGCAATTTTTGGGCGCAAGCCTATACTGGCGTCTACCAGAAGTGATTCGGGGGCCTGCCGATGTTCGCTCTCATGCAAAGCACTCGCCTGGAATCGCTGCACCTTAGCGTTGATCCGGTCTCCGGATTGAAGGCGGTCATTGCCATCCATAACAGTCGCCTCGGGCCCGCCCTGGGCGGGTGTCGTTATCTTGCCTACCCGAACGACGAATCCGCTGTCGAGGACGCCATACGCCTGGCCCAGGGCATGAGCTACAAAGCCGCGCTGGCCGGTCTGGCCCAGGGTGGTGGTGTGGCCGTGATCGTGCGCCCGGCCCATGTGGAAAACCGCGCTGCGTTGTTCGAAGCCTTCGGCCGTTGCATCAATCAGCTCGACGGCCGCTACATCACTGCCATCGACAGCGGCACCTCGGTGGCGGACATGGATTGCATCGCCCAGCAGACCCAGCACGTCACCAGCACCACCTCGGCCGGCGACCCTGCGCCACATGCCGCGATGGGTGTGTTCACCGGAATACGCGCCACGGCCATGGCGCGGCTGGGCAGCGACAACCTCGAAGGCTTGCGCGTGGCGATTCAGGGGCTGGGCAATGTCGGTTACGCCCTGGCCGAACAACTGCACGCCGCTGGCGCCGAACTGCTGGTCAGCGACATCGACCACGGCAAGGTGCAACTGGCGATGGAGCAGCTCAACGCCCACCCGATCGCCAACGACGCATTGCTCAGCACGCCGTGTGACATTCTTGCGCCGTGCGGCCTGGGCGGTGTGCTCAACAGCCACACCGTCACCCAGTTGCGCTGTTCGGCGGTGGCAGGGTCGGCCAACAATCAACTGACGCATCTGGATGTGGCCGATCAACTGGAACGGCGCGGCATCCTGTATGCGCCGGATTACGTGATCAATGCCGGTGGCTTGATCTACGTTTCCCTCAAGCACCGTGGCGAAGAGTTGACGACCATCACCGCGCACCTGTCGAAGATCAGTTCGCGGCTGACGGAAGTGTTTGCTCACGCCCAGGCAGAAAAGCGTTCACCCGCGCGGGTGGCGGACGAGTTGGCGGAGAAGGTGTTGTACCGCTGAGGTTTTTCCGGACATGAAAAAGCCCCTGAGTCGTTCAACTCAGGGGCTATTCAATTCAGAGGCTTCAATTCAAGTGTCGATTACTTTGCAGCCTTCGCCGCTTTGGCGGGTTTGGCTGGGGCTTCTGCCGGCTCAGCCGCGTCTGCCGTCTCAGTCGCCACAACCGGTTCGGCCGGTGCGTTGATCAGCTCCGACAGGGCATCAGGCTGGCTCTTGAACGCTCGGGCGAACACATCGCGGTTCTTCGCCATGAAGATCCCGACTTCTTCCACTTGCTGCTCGCTCAACGATGGAACGGCTTTTTCCAGCACTTCGGCCAGCAACTCGGCCAGTTCGAGCATTTTGTCATGACGGTCAGCTTCGGCTTTATCCATGAACAAGCGCTCCAGATCTCGGCTGCTGCGGTATACCACTTCGACGGCCATTCACCACCTCACATGCCTTCACATTAAGTTGTCTTTGCGACTACTGTATCTATATACAGCGAAAAGGATAAGCGAATCCCTGCGCTTTGGGTAGTGGCTTTTTAATGTAGACCGGATTCGGATTTTGTCAGGCCGATGGCGCCGCGCAGGTGCGACCAAACGCCACGGCGCGGGTTTCGCGGCGCCTCGCCATGATGGCGTGGCCTCTTTTCTGCATGCATCCGTGTGCGTGCGCAATAACCGTCACATCCAAGCGTGCAACATCCGCTCGAACCGGGCTAAGGAACCTTCATCGTGAAAATCAACTGGGCCGAGAAACTGCGGCAAAACGTGCACCAACTGGCCGAGTCTCTGGGCAACCTGTTCGTCGAGACCTTCCACTACCTGGCGCTGTTCGCCATTGGCGCGGTGACCGCCTGGGCGGCAGTGATGGAATTTCTCGGGATGCTCGAGGAAGGGCACATCAAGATCGATGACATTCTGTTGCTGTTCATCTATCTGGAACTGGGGGCGATGGTCGGGATTTACTTCAAGACCAACCACATGCCGGTGCGCTTCCTGATCTATGTGGCGATCACCGCACTGACACGCCTGCTGATTTCCAACGTCTCGCACCACAACCCGCCGGACATGGGCATCATTTACCTGTGCGGCGGGATTCTGCTGCTGGCGTTCTCGATCCTGGTGGTGCGTTACGCCTCGTCGCAATTCCCTTCGGTGAAAATCGAGAAGCCGCAACGCAAGCTCGGTGCGGGCTCCGGTGAGCACCCCGAGATCGAGAAGGGCGAGCTCTAAAGACCGATCGATGGCCGATGCTGGCCCTTGATCTGGCGCGGTGGCGGGGTGAGCCCGTCGCCGCGGGTCATGGCTTCCAGGATCGCCATGGCGCTGTGGCCCTGTTCGATGGCGATGCCGAACTGGATGCTTTGCACCAGTCGTTTCAGGCGTTTTGGGTCATTGCGCTGTTCGGCGCTGATCATCCGTTTGGCGACGATCCGGCCGCTGTTGGAAAGGGTCAGCATGATGCTGCCGTCGAGGCCCTGAATGCTCAGGTTGATCTGATAGTCCGGCGCGAAGGCATCGGTAATGATCTGAAAAGGATTGTCCATGATGCGTCACCGCCTGATTGAACGTGCAGTTGTTGACCGGCCTTGATCGGGTTGGTTCGCCAAACCTGACCGTCGGCCATTCCGTGGTCCTGTCTCCTCCAGGGATGTAGCAAGGGACATGCCGGGAATTTTGTCGAACAATGAAACCGGCCAAAAAGAAGGCGAGCTCATGGCTCGCCTTCTTCGTTTGCGGCCCGTTTCAGGGCAGAACCGAGTAGATGATCGCTGACAGTGCAATCAGGCCGATCAGCACCACGAACACGTTCGACACCTGGCCCGAATACTGGCGCAAGGCTGGCACGCGGCGGATCGCGTACATCGGCATCAGGAACAACAGGCAGGCAATCACCGGCCCTCCGAGGGTTTCGATCATGCCGAGGATGCTCGGGTTGAAGGTCGCCACGGCCCAGCAGCTGAGGATCATGAACAACGCAGTCGCACGGTTCAGCCAGCTCGCCGACATCACCCGGCCACGGCCGCGCAGGCTTTTGACGATCATGCCCTGGAAGCCTTCGCTGGCGCCGATGTAGTGGCCGAGGAAGGATTTGGTGATCGCCACCAGCGCAATCAGCGGCGCGGCGTAAGCGATGACCGGCGTCTGGAAGTGGTTGGCCAGGTACGACAGGATCGAAATGTTCTGCGCCTTGGCCGCTGCCAGATCAGCCGGCGACAGTGCCAGCACGCAGCTGAAGCAGAAGAACATCACGGTCACCACCATCATGCCGTGGGCCATCGCGAGGATGCCGCTGCTCTTGCGTTCGGCCTGGTCGCCGTAGCGTTGTTTTTGCTCGACGGCGAACGCGGAAATGATCGGCGAATGGTTGAACGAGAACACCATCACCGGGATCGCCAGCCACAGGGTCTTGAAGAACACCGACATCGGCATCGCTTCCTGGGCGCTGGCGAAGAACGCGCCGTTCCAGTTCGGAATCAGGCTGATGCCGAGCAGCAGCAACGCGGCGACGAACGGATACACCAGCACGCTCATGGCTTTGACGATCACGCTCTGACCGCAACGCACGATGGCCATCAAACCGAGGATCAACGCCAGCGACAGCACCGCGCGCGGCGGCGGGGCGATGTGCAACTGGTGTTCGAGGAAGCTGCTCAGGGTGTTGGTCAGCGCCACGCTGTACACC
Organism: Pseudomonas sp. GW821-FHT09E04; assembly: GCF_059416185.1. Taxonomy (NCBI): domain Bacteria; kingdom Pseudomonadati; phylum Pseudomonadota; class Gammaproteobacteria; order Pseudomonadales; family Pseudomonadaceae; genus Pseudomonas; species Pseudomonas sp. GW821-FHT09E04. The sequence goes on along the minus strand of NZ_JBWKOR010000002.1, from coordinate 798,691 downwards.
AGCAGGATCGGGAAGATCGCGAAGAAATACAGCAGCGTGATCAGTTTGCCGGCACCGACGCCGAAGTGTTCTTCCACCACTTCGGTGATGTCACCGGAGCGGCCCGACAGCACGAAGCGGGTCAGGCCCCGGTGCGCGAAGAAGGTCATCGGGAACGCCAGCACCGCCAGGATCAGCAACGGCCAGAAACCGCCGACACCGGCGTTGATCGGCAGGAACAAAGTGCCGGCACCGATGGCCGTGCCGTACAGGCCAAGCATCCAGGTGGTGTCGAATTTGCTCCAGCCCTTGTGGGCGATTTCGCTATTGCGTGTGCGGTCTACAGCGGGGTTTTCGGCAGCAGGTGTGCGTACATCGGTCATCGTTTTTGCCTCGTTATTATTCTTGCTCGGGCTCACGTGTTACAGGCGGTCAGGGAGCGCTCCTCAGCACTCCACCCAGCTCACGGCCAGGCCGCCTCGTGAAGTCTCTTTGTATTTGTCATGCATGTCGGCGCCGGTATCGCGCATGGTGCGGATCACCCGGTCGAGGGAAATGAAGTGTTTGCCGTCACCGCGCAGGGCCATTTGTGTGGCGTTGATCGCCTTCACCGCAGCGATGGCGTTGCGCTCGATGCACGGCACCTGCACGAGTCCGCCGACCGGGTCGCAGGTCAGGCCGAGGTTGTGCTCCAGGCCGATTTCGGCGGCGTTTTCCAGTTGCTCCGGGGTAGCGCCGAGCACGTCGGCGAGACCAGCAGCGGCCATGGCGCAGGCAGAGCCGACTTCACCCTGGCAGCCGACTTCGGCACCGGAGATCGAGGCATTTTTCTTGCACAGGATGCCGACCGCTGCCGCGCCCAGAAAGAACGCGACCACGTCATCGTCGGACGCATCCGGATTGAATTTCATGTAGTAGTGCAGGACGGCCGGAATGATCCCGGCGGCACCGTTGGTCGGCGCGGTGACCATGCGCCCGCCGGCGGCGTTTTCTTCGTTGACGGCGAGGGCGAACAGGTTGACCCACTCCATCGCCGACAGGGTCGAACTGATGACGTTCGGTTTGCCGATTTCCAGCAGGCTGCGGTGCAATTTCGCCGCACGACGCGGAACATTCAGACCACCAGGCAGCACGCCTTCGTGACGCAGACCTTGCTCGACGCATTCGCGCATCACCGACCAGATATGCAGCAGGCCCTGACGGATTTCGGCATCGCTGCGCCAGGCCCGTTCGTTGGCCATCATCAGTTCGGAAACACGCAGGTTGTGTTTGTTGCACAGCGACAGCAGTTCCGCAGCGCTGGAAAAGTCGTACGGCAACACCACGTCGCCGGTCGGCGCTACACCGGATTCGGCTTCGGCCGCTTCGATGATGAAACCGCCACCCACTGAGTAGTACGTCTGCTCGAACAGTTGCCCGGATGCACCGAAGGCTGTCAGCGACATGGCGTTGGGGTGGTAGGGCAGGCTCTCGTCCAGCAGCAGGAGATCGTCTTGCCAGTTGAAGGCAATCGAGCGTGTACCTGCGAGGGACAGTTGGCCGGTCTCGCGCAGTTGCTGGATGCGCGGTTCGATGGTCGACGGATCGATGCTGTCCGGCCATTCGCCCATCAGGCCCATGACCGTTGCACGGTCAGTGGCGTGACCGACGCCAGTGGCCGAAAGCGAGCCGTACAAACGGATTTCCACCCGCTGCACATCGTTCAGCAAATGCTGGTCGATCAGGGCTTGGGCGAAGGTCGCGGCGGCGCGCATCGGGCCGACGGTGTGGGAACTGGACGGACCGATGCCGACTTTGAATAGATCGAAAACACTGATAGCCATGCTAAACCCTTACAAGCAATGGAGTAGGAATCGCTGCCATTTTTTGTAGGACAAGCGCAATGTCGGCGATACTGCCTACCTCGCTTCAACGTGACTAACGAAACTTCCTAAGTAAGCCTTTAGCAGGACTAAACCATGAGTCGTCAATTGCATGCCCAGACTTACGTCTGGCTGCAGGTGTTTTCCTGTGCCGCGCGGCACCTGTCATTCACCCGTTGTGCCGAGGAGTTGCACATCACACCGGGGGCGGTGAGTCAGCAAATCCGACAGCTGGAAGAGCGTCTGGGTTTTCGCCTGTTTCACCGTCGCGCACGGGGCGTGGAGCTGAGTGCTGAGGGACAGCGACTGGCGATCACGGTCAACGAGGCTTATGGCAGCATCGATGCTGAGCTGCGTCGTCTGGATGCGGGGATGATCAGCGGGATTCTGCGGGTGCGTTCGATTCCATCGTTCCTCAGCAAATGGCTGACCCCGCGCCTGCCGCGCCTGCAACAGCGTTACCCGGATATCCAGTTGCGGCTGGTGGCCGAGGACAGCAGCGTGCCGTTGCATGAAGGGGATTTCGACCTGGCCATCGACTTGAACGACGGCAGTTATCCGGGATTGTTATCCACAGCCTTGCTCGACGAGCAGATTTTCCCAGTGTGCGCGCCGAGCCTGTTGCGCGGACGGCCGCCGCTGCACGGGCCGGCGGATCTGGTGCACTTCCCGCTGCTGCACGACATCACGGCCTGGCGCGGCAGTTATGAATACGCGGAGTGGGAGTTTTATCTCAATGCCATCGGATTCGATGGCGCCGACGTACGGCGCGGGCACACGTTCAATCGCAATCACTTGACCATCGAAGCGGCGATTGCCGGCATGGGTGTGGCGATTGCCCGGCGCACGCTGCTCAACGACGAACTGGAGCGGGGGACGTTGATCGTGCCGTTCGGGATTTCGGTGCCCAATCACAAGCGCTATGTCTTGCTCTACGCACCAGGGGCGCTGAGCCATCCGGGCGTGCGGGCGGTGCATGACTGGCTGGTGGAAGAGGCGGGGATTTTTCGTAGCCTGCACCCGTTGGGTGATGGCCAATTGTGAGCAAATTTTGCAGGGGAGTGAGGCGACCCAACTCCCGACCTTACCAGCGCTTCACTCGGTTGTCCGGCTTTTTTTGCGTATGAATATTTATCTTTTTTCAGGGGTTGAAATGTTCGTCACACGGGCCGATTGTTGTAATCAAGAGGTCACGAAATCCTGTTCAAGGCCTCTTGCGAGCTAGCTGAAATAAGGGATGAACTATGCAAATCCAAGTCAACAGCGACAACCATATTCAAAGCAGCAAACGACTGGAGGAGTGGGTACGAACCACAATTGAGAGCACGCTCGACCGTTATGAGGAAGACCTGACCCGTGTCGAAGTCCATCTGAGCGACGAGAACGGTGACAAACCGGGTCCCCATGATTTGCGCTGCCAACTGGAAGCGCGGCCAAAAGGCCATCAACCGATTTCCGTCACCCACAAAGCCGATTCGCTGGAACAGGCGATCGATGGTGCAGCCGAAAAACTGGAGCACGCGCTGGAGCACCTGTTTGGCAAACTGCGGGGCAAACCGCGAGCCGCAGTGGTGCCATTTACCAGCAAGGCGAATGACGCGCTGCTGGAGGAAGAATTTCTGGAAAACGAACAGGCAGCGATCAACAGTTGATACGCTGATTTTATAAGTCACCCAATGAGAACGGGCCTGCAATTGCAGGCCCGTTTCGTTTCTGGTGGGTTTTGTGAGTGGATCAGATATGAACCCCCTCTCCCTTCGGGAGAGGGCTGGATGCATGTAGATCTCAGAAGGCAACGGAAGTCTGCACATACACGGTGCGCGGCTCACCCACGTATTTGCCCTTGTTGTTGTCATCGAACGAACGGGTGAAGTACTGGGTGTTGAAGATGTTCTTCACCCCCACCGCCACGTTCAGGTCCGACAACTGCGGGCCGAAGTCATAACCGGCGCGGCTGCTGAACAGCATGTAGCCCGGGATCTTGCCGGTGCTGCCATCGGCGCTTTCTTTCGAGGTGTTGGCGTTGTCGGCGAACTGGTCGCTCTGGAAGCTGCTGTCCAGGTTCAGCTTCCACGGCCCTTCGGTGTAACCGACGCCGATCGTGCCTTTGTGTTTCGAGGAGAACGGCACACGATTACCCTTGTTCGGACCGTCTTCGCGGATGGTCGCGTCGACATAGGCGTAAGTGGCGTACACGTCGAAACCAGCCAGTACCGGGCTCAAGTCATCCAGCGCGTAATTGACGCTGGTCTCGATGCCCTGATGGCGGGTTTCGCCACGGGCGATCACCGAATCGTTGGTCTGATTGCTTTCGTACTGGTTGTCGAAGTTGATCAGGAATGCGCCGATTTCCGCTCGCAGGGCGCCGTTGTCGTAACGGGTGCCGAGTTCCCAGGTGCGAGCCTTCTCCGGTTTCACTTCACCGCTGCTCACGCGGTTGGGCATCTGGCTGTATTGCACGCTGCCGAAGGAGCCTTCGGTGTTGGCGTACAGGTTCCAGGTGTCGGTCAGGTGGTACAGCACGTTCAACGCCGGCAGCGCGGTGTTGTAGTCACCCTTGTATTTGACGTTGGTCAGGTTGTTGGTCTGCTGCGACTCGATCATCTCGTAGCGCACGCCCGGGGTGATCGTCCACTTGCCGATGTCGATGCGGTCATCGACGAAGAACGCATTGGCTTCGGTACCGCCACGGGTGTCGCGGTCGTTGCGGCTGTTGGTGGTCGGGTATTCGTTGCTGGCGATCGGGGTGCGATAGCGCAACTCGTGGCCGGCCTCATTGATGTAGCGATAGCCGACGCCAACTTCATGGCTGGTCGAGCCGAGGTCGAAACCTTGAGCGAAACGGGTTTCCAGACCGCGAACCCAGTATTCGCGCGGCGACAGCGACAGGAATGTGCCCTGATCCAGATAACCGCTGCGCAGGGTCTTGGTGAAGAAGGTGTTGGCGGTGAATTCGCGACGATCTTCCTGATAGCGGTAGCCGAAATTGAACATCGTGCGACGGCCCCAGAACTGGTCTTTCGGTCGGGTCGACTGATACGGATCGGCATCGTAGTCGGCGACGTTCAGGCCGCCGGGCATGTCAGCCTTGCCTTCGTAATACTGGGCCATGGCGTTGAAGCTGTTGGATTCGTCGAGCTGGTATTTGCCCTTGAGGATCAGGTCGTCGATTTCGGTGTCGCTGTGTTCGCGCCAGTCGCCGCCGCGAGTGCCGGAGTACAGCAGCGCGCCGCCCAGGCCGTTGGCATTGGTGCCGCCGGCCAGCAGGTTGGCGCTGGTCTTGAAGCCGTCATGGCTCGACGAAGGACTGGTTTCGGTCTGGAAACCGCCCTTGACGGTCGGCTCGTCAGGAATCGCCCGGGTCACGAAGTTGACCACGCCGCCGACGTTCTGCGGGCCGTAACGTACGGCGCCGCCGCCTCGCACGACGTCCACCGCGTCCATGTTGCCCATGCTGATCGGTGCGAACGACAACTGTGGTTGGCCGTAAGGCGCGAATGGCACCGGGATGCCGTCCATCAACACCGTCGAACGTGCGGCCAGGCGCGGGTTGAGGCCGCGAATGCCGAAGTTCAGCGCCATGTCGTGGCTGCCGGTGCCGTTGTTTTCCGGGGCGTTGACCCCGGGAATGCGATTGAGCACATCGCGGGCCTGGGTCGCGCCCTGGCGTTCGAACTCTTCGCGGCGGATCACGTCACGGGCGCCGGGATGTTCGAAGACGTTGACCTGTGCGGCTTCACCGAGCCAGTCGCCGACCACTTTCGAAGTATCCAACTCCAATGCGCTGTCATTCGACGGTTGCAGGCTGAAGGCATTGCCGCCCTCGGCGCGGGCTTGCAGGCCGGTGCCTTCGAGCAGCGCGTTCAGACCTTGTTCCGCTGTGTAGCTGCCTTCCAGCCCACGGCTTTGCACACCGCTGGTGACCTGCGAGCCAAAGGAAATCAGCACCCCGGCTTCACGGCCGAACTGGTTGAGGGCGTTTTCCAGCGACGACGGAGCGATGTGGTAAGCCTTGGTGTCGGCAGCCAGCGCATGGGGCATGGCGCTGAAGCTCAGGCTGGCGCCGAGGACGAGATTGCGCAGGGTTCGGGCCAACGGCGTGAGGCGGGTGGGGTGCATGGAGGACGGTCCTGAGAAGGTTGAATCAAGGGGGGCTTTCCTTCTCTGTCACGCCAGATCTGAAAAACGGCTCATTTATTTTTACGGTTGATCAAACCTTGGCTTCGACCGTCACCCAGTAACGGGTAAAGCGCCTCACTTTTACCGGCAGGCTGATTTCCAGCAGATCGAGAATCCGCTCGCTGTCGTCCAGTGGATAAGTCCCGGAGATCAGCAAGTCGGCGACTTTTGCATCGCAATTGAGCTGCCCGCGACGGTAGCGACCGAGTTCGTCGAGGAAGTCGCCCAGGCGCATGTGGGCGGCCACGAGCATGCCGTCGGCCCAGGCGCCGCTGTTGGCGTCCAGCGGTTTTGCTTCGCTGATGGAGGTGGCGCTGAAACTCAATTGCCGGGCGACCGGCAGCAGCATCGGCGCGCGACCTTGTGCGTTCAATTCGACCCGACCTTCAAACAGCGCAACCTGCGTGCGGTCGGCAAACTGCCGCACGTTGATCCGCGCACCTTGAGTTTTCAGCACGCCTTGCGCGGTTTGCACTTCGAAGGATTGAGTGGCGGTCAGCAGCATTTCGCCTTCGAGCAGACGGATCAGTCCATCTCCCCGGACATCCGCCGCACTCGCTGTGTTGAGCTGCAACTGGCCACCCGCGCCGAGCGATATCTTGCGCCGCTGACCGACCGGGCTGCGGTAATCGGCCAGCAGCGACGGCAACGGATTGTGCTCGCGCATCCCCCAGGTGACTGCCGAACCGGCGCCGAGAAGCAGCAACAATTTGAGAGCCTGACGCCGACTGCCGGACTTTGGCGCGTTTAACGCGGCATGGGCCAGTGGCGATGACAAACCCCGCAACCGCGAATTGACCCGCTGAATGTGTTCCCAGGCGCGGCGATGTTCGCTGTGAGCGTCGATCCACTGTTGCCAGGCTTGTTGCTGGCGCGGATTCAGCGGGCCCTGCTGCATTTCCAGCAGCCAGTGCACCGCCTGCTCGGCAACCTGCGCGGAAAAATCCATCGGCGGATTCACAGAGCAAAGTAGCAGCGCATCGCTGCCTTGTTCAGATGACGTTTGACCGTGGCCACGGAGATACCCAGTTCGGCGGCGATCTGCGGATAGGTCAGGCCATCGACCTGCGCCAGCAGAAATGCGCGTTTGACGGCGCGCGGCAGGCCATCGAGCAACTGATCCAGCTCCATCAGGGTTTGCAGGATGATCGCTTTCTCTTCTTCCGAAGGCGTCACCATTTCTGGCATCTGCGCGAGGGTGTCGAGGTAGGCGCGTTCCAGGTCCTGGCGGCGGTAATGGTTGAACAACACACGCTTGGCCAGCGTGGTGAGGAACGCCCGAGGCTCGATGATGACCGGCGGTTCTCGTGCGGTCAGCACCCGAATGAACGTGTCCTGGGCCAGATCGGCGGCGCTGTCCGGGCAGCCGAGTTTGCGCCGCAGCCAGCCAGTGAGCCAGCTGTGGTGGGCCTGATACAGCGATTCGACGGGATGGGCGGACGACAACGGCATCACTCCGGGCGCATACGGATGCGTTAGAGAACAAGAATGGTTCGCATTGTAGGGCCGCGAATGCATGCCGGCAATCAGACTCTTTTGCGTATGAGAATATTTATCATTAATATTGCATGCCTGTCGTCTCGGCCTGTTGGCCGGGCGTTAACCGTTTCAGGGTCGAAACATGAAAGCCAAACTCGCCACACTCCCCATGTCCTATCGTCTGGCCGTCACTTCGCGGGTGCTCGCGGCAGTGTTTGGCGGCTATCTGGTCGCGGCGCTGGCCAGTGTCACGCTGACTCTGTGGTTGCCGCTGAACCGCGCCGAAGCGGTCATCACCGGCATGACGGTTTCGTTCCTCGTGTATCTGGTGGCCGTGCTCTGGTGCTTCGCCTGCCGTAGTGCCTGGGCGGCGTGGGTCGGTTTGCTGGTGCCGAGCGTGATTCTGGCGACGATTTCCGGCGCCGCTCGGGGTCTGGGTTACGCATGAAAGAGGGTTTCCGGCAGGCGATGGCCTGGCTGCACACCTGGACCGGGCTGGTCTTCGGCTGGCTGCTGTTCGCGATTTTCCTGACCGGGACGCTGGCCTATTTCAAGGACGAGACCAATCACTGGATGCAGCCGGAAATCCCGTCGCGCCCGCTCGATGCTGAAGCGAGCCTGACGCTGGCGCAAACCTATCTGCAACAGCGCGCGCCCGATGCGCCGAGCTGGCAGATCACGCTTCCCGATGCGCGCGAGCCCGGGATCTCTGTCGGTTGGCAAGCCCCGGCCAAACCCGGCCAGCGCGGTCGATTCACCGAAAAAATCCTCGACGCCCGGACCGGTGCCGAAGTGCCCGTGCGCAAAAGCTTCGGCGGCGAATTCTTCTACCGCTTCCACTTCCAGCTGCAAATGCCTTATCCGTGGGGCCGCTGGCTGGCGACCAGCGCGGCGATGGTGATGTTCATCGCACTGATTACCGGGATCATCACCCACAAGAAAATCTTCAAGGACTTCTTCACCTTCCGCCCGCGCAAAGGCCAGCGCACCTGGCTCGACGGGCACAATGCGGTGGGTGTGCTGGTGCTGCCTTTTCACTTGATGATCACCTACAGCAGCCTGGTGATCTTCATGGCGATGGTTATGCCGGCGAGCCTTTTGGCGTCCTACGGCAGCGATCGCAGTGCGTTTTACGATGAAGTGTTTCCCGAAACGCCGGCCCCGGAGCGCGCAGGCATACCCACCATGTTGCCGCCGATGGCACCGCTGCTGGCACGTGCAAGTGAGCACTGGGGCGGCGGACATGCCGCGCGGGTGACGGTGAATAATCCCGGCGACGCCAATGCCTCGGTGCAGGTGTCGCGTGCCAGCTCCGACAAGATCACCTACGAATACGGCAGCGACGTGGCCTTCAATGGCGTGACCGGACAAATCCTCGGTGCGACCCCGGCCAAACCGCTGCCGATGACGATTGCCGGCAGTTTCTATGGTCTGCACATCGGCCATTTCGCCGGCCCGGTGCTGCGTTGGCTGTATTTCATTTGCGGCTTGGCCGGCACGGCAATGATCGGCACCGGACTGGTGATCTGGCTTGGCAAACGTCAGCTCAAACATGCCAAGACCGGGGTCATGTCGTTCGAGTTGCGGCTGGTCGAAGTGCTTAACATCGCCAGCATGGCCGGGCTGGTCAGTGCGGTGGCGGCGTTCTTCTGGGCCAACCGTCTGTTGCCACTGAGTCTCGACGGCCGGGCCAAGTGGGAAGTGAACGCGTTCTTCATCGCTTGGGCTTTGAGCCTGGTGCATGCCTTGCTCCGACCGGGTCGCAAAGCCTGGGTCGAACAATTGACACTGGCAGCGCTGCTGTTCACCACGGTGCCGTTGCTCAACGCATTGACCACTGCGCATCACCTCGGCGTCACGCTGGTCCAGGGTGACTGGGCCTTGGCCGGTTTCGACCTGACCTGCCTCGGCACCGGTCTGTTCCTGGGGTGGGCCGCCTGGAAAATGCAGCGTGCCGGCCACACCGTCCGCGTGAAAAAGACACCTCGCGAAATGCCCCGGCCGATCACGCTTGAGCAGGGGACGCACTGATGCTGCTGGCACTGTTGCTGTGTTACGCCGGATTTACTGCGCTGTGTCTGTCGATGCCGCGACATCACGATGAGCTGCTGGGTCATAAGCCTTCAAACCGACGCGCAAAAAGTCTGAAGCTCGCCGGTTGGTTGCTGCTGTGCCTTTCACTCTGGGCCGCCGTGGCTGCCAACGGCTGGGGTTTCGGTCTGGTCGACTGGTTCGCCGTGTTGATGATCAGCGTATTGTTGCTGGTGCTGCTGATGCCCTATCGACCGAAACTGGCATTGGCGCTGACGGTGTTGAGCCTGTTGGCGACGCCGGTCGCCGCATGGGCGTGGTGATGCAATGCTGATCGGTCATCCCCCGGAGTCCCGCGACGACGAACCGAGCGGCGCGCGTGCGCATTTTCTTCAGGTGTTCCTCTCGCAGCGCCCGCAAATGGAAGCGCTGGTGAACCGTCGCGTCGGTTGCCGGGCGACGGCAGCGGACCTGGTGCAGGATCTGTTCCTGCGTTTCTGGCGCCGGCCGTTGGTACAAGTCGAAGAGCTCAGCACCTACCTGCTGCGCTGTGCAGGCAACATCGCCATCGACCATTTGCGCAGCGAAGGCACGCGGGTGCGGGTCAATGAAGGCTGGCAACCGGATGAGCCGGACAGCAGCGCCAGCGAGCCGCAAGCCGCACTCGAAGCAGGCAACGATCTGCGCCACGTCGAAGCGGCGTTGCGCGCATTGCCCGAGCGCACGCGGCAGATCTTTTTGCTCAATCGTATCCACGGGCGCAAGTACGCCGAGATCGCCAAGGCCATGGGCCTGTCCCAAAGCGCCGTGGAAAAACATATGATGCGCGCCCTCGAGGCCTGCAAGGCCAGCCTGCGCGAACCCGCGCCACGCCTGCCAGGGAAAGCACCGTGAATCACACCGACCGCGTCACCCCGACGCCCGCTCAGGAGCAGGCGGCTTTTGCCTGGCTGAGCCTGTTGCACGACCGCCCCAGCACCGGTGATCAACTGACCTTCAGTCAATGGCTGCGTGCCGATCCGGCTCACGCCGAGGCATACGCCCAGGCGCAAGTCATTTGGGAATTGAGCGAAGGGCCGGCCCGCACTCTGGCCGATGAAGAGTCGTTTGCGTTGCAGGGCTATCTGAATGCGATGGACCGACCGCGCCGTCCGCAGGTCCGGCATTGGGCCGGAGCGCTGGCAATGGCGGCCTGCATGTTGTTGATGATCAGCCTCGGCACCGGTTGGCAGCCGCAGCGTTGGGTCGATGATCTGGGCGCCGACTATGTTTCGGCACCCGGCGAAATCCGCACCGTGACCTTGGCCGATCAGTCGCAAGTCACGCTGGATGCCGACAGCGCCATCGCCGTGGATTTCAGTCATGGCGAGCGGCATGTCCAGGTGCGTCGAGGCGCCGGTTTTTTCAGCGTGACCCACACCGGCGAGCCGTTCGTGGTCGAGGCCGAAAAGGGCCAGGCTCGTGTGCTCGGCACGCAGTTCGAAGTGCGCCTGCAACCGCATGGCGCACAAGTCACCGTGTTGTCCGGGCGCGTTGGCGTGACGGCGGCGCGGGATGCCGAGCAGCAGATTCTCACCGCCGGCCAGCAAGTGGCATTTGGCAAAGGCATCGCGGAAAAACTGCACGCCGTGGACAGCGAAGCGCAACTGGCCTGGCGTCAGGGCTGGCTCACTTACTACAAGTCGACACTGGCCGATGTGGTGCAGGATCTGCGGCGTTATTACCCGGGACGGATCGTGTTACTCAATGACGAATTGGGCGCGCGCAAGGTCAGCGGAAGCTTTCCGAGCAAGGATCCGCAAGCCGTGCTGAATTCGCTGCAGGGGGTTCTGGGATTCGAGCAGCATCAGGTGCTGGGCAAGCTGATTATCCTGCGCTGAAAATATTTTCAAATTTGTGGTGAGGTAAATCCCGACGCCATCCGTGTAGTGACTGAAACTGCGAGTCATTCGCATCCGTTGCGGTTCTACACAGGTCATGAGCAATGAAGTCCAGGGCAAAATCGGGTTCGGTCAAACAGTGGTTCGGTGCCTCGGCGCTGAGTTTTGCGGCGTTGGCGTTGTTGCCGATGAGCGTGGCGCAGGCCGCCGAAAGCAACAGCAGCCAGCCACAGAAACAGTTCAGTTTTTCCCTGGCCGCCAAACCGCTGCCGCAAGCCTTGAGCGACTTCAGTCGCGTGACCGGCCAGAGCGTGGTCTACACCGTTGAAGCGCCGTACGGCCTCAACGCCCCAGCGGTCAACGGGCAGATGAGCGCGGAACAGGCGTTGCAACGTCTGCTCACCGGATCCGGCCTGACCTTCCGCCGCACCGACAGCCATACCCTGGCACTCGAACCGCAACCGACCGCAGGTGCGTTGAACCTCGGTGCGACCAACATCACCTCGGTTATGGATCAACCGATGAGTTACCAGCCACCGGAAACCAGTTCGGTGATGCGTTCCTCGGCCTCGCTCCAGGAAATTCCGCAGACCGTCAACGTGATCCCGGCCCAGGTCATTCGCGACCAGGCGCCGCGCAACCTCGATGATGCACTGGCCAACGTCAGCGGTATCACCCAGGGCAACACGCTGGGCAGCACCCAGGATTCGGTGATGACCCGTGGCTTCGGTGACAACCGCAACGGCTCGATCATGCGCGACGGCATGCCGGTGGTGCAGGGCCGTGGCATGAACGCGACCGTGGATCGCGTCGAAGTGCTCAAGGGCCCGGCCTCGCTGTTGTACGGGATTCAGGACCCGGGCGGCGTGGTCAACATGGTCAGCAAAAAGCCCGAACTGACCCAGTACAACGCCCTGACCCTGCGCGGTTCGACCTACGGCGATGGCAAGAACGGCAGCGGTGGCTCGTTCGACAGCACCGGTGCGTTGGGTGATTCCGGACTGGCCTATCGCATGGTGCTCGATCACGAAGACGAAGATTACTGGCGCAATTTCGGTACCCACCGTGAAAGCCTGATCGCGCCGTCGCTGGCCTGGTACGGTGAGCGCACCAAGCTGTTGTTTGCCTATGAGCATCGGGAATTCCTGACGCCGTTCGACCGTGGCACGCTGATCGATCCACGCACCAACCATCCGCTGGACATCTCGCGCAACGAACGTCTCGACGAGAAATTCAACGACATGGAAGGGCGCTCGGACCTCTATCACTTCGAGGCCGACCACGAACTCAACGACGACTGGAAAGCCCATTTCGGCTACAGCTGGAACCGCGAAACCTACGACGCCAGCCAGGTCCGCGTGACCGCGATCGACACCAAGAAAGGCACGCTGACCCGCAGCATGGACGGCACCCAGGGCGCAATCAGCACCGACCGTTTCACCACCGCCAGCCTCGAAGGCAAGGTCAACGTACTGGGCATGCAGCATGACCTGGTGTTCGGCGTCGATGACGAGTACCGCAAGATCTACCGCGCCGACCTGATCCGTCAGAAAAGCCTGAGCACCTTCAGCTACGTCAATCCGGTCTACGGCCGCGAAGTCGCCGGCACCACTGTCAGCCCGGCGGACAGTGCGCAGACCGATCTGCTGCGCAGTGATTCGGTGTTCCTGCAGGACTCGATTCACCTCAACGACCAGTGGATTCTGGTGGCCGGCGGGCGCTTCCAGGAATACGACCAGTACGCCGGCAAAGGCGTGCCATTCAAGGCCAACACCGACAGCAACGGCCAGAAGTGGGTGCCGCGTGCAGGCCTGGTGTATCGCTACACCGACGCGTTGTCGTTCTACGGCAGCTACACCGAATCGTTCAAACCGAACTCGACCATCGCCCCGCTGAGCGGCAGCAGCACCGTGCTCGACGGTAGCATCGCGCCGGAAGAAGCCAAATCCTGGGAACTGGGCGCACGCCTTGACATTCCGGGGCGTGTCACCGGCAACATCGCTTTGTTCGACATCAAGAAACGCAACGTGCTGGTGGCCAACGCCGAAGGCCCGACCACGATCTACAGCGCCGCCGGTGAAGTGCGTTCCCGTGGCCTGGAAATGGACCTGACCGGCCAGCTCAGCGACCGCTGGAGCATGATCGGCAGCTACGCCTACACCGACGCCGAGGTCACGGAAGATCCGGACTACAAAGGCAACAAGCTGCAAAACGTGGCGAAGAATACCGGCTCGCTGTCGGCGGTCTACGACTTCGGAAGCGTGATCGGCGGCGATCAACTTCGGGTCGGTGCCGGTGCGCGGTATGTCGGTGAACGAGCGGGTAACGCGGTGAATGATTTCGATCTGCCGAGCTACACCGTGGCCGATGCGTTTGCCACTTACGACACCAAGGTTGAAGGGCAGAAGGTCAAGTTCCAGCTCAACGTGAAGAACCTGTTCGACCGCACTTACTACACCTCGGCGGCGAGCCGGTTCTTCGTGTCGATGGGCGACTCGCGGCAGATTTCGTTGTCGAGCACGCTGGAGTTCTGATCAGCGCAAAAACGCCTGGCGATACTCGCCGGGCGTTCCACCCAGCACCTGGCGAAAGCGGTTGGTGAAGTGGCTGGCACTGGCAAATCCGCACGCCAGGGCAATCTCCCCCAACGGCAACGCCGTCCCCCGCAACAACTCCCGCGCCCGGCTCAAACGCCGCGCCAGCACATACTGATGCGGCGGCAAGCCGAAGCTCACCCGGAACATCCGCGCAAAGTGGTATTCCGACAGCGCACACAACCCCGCCAGTTGCCCGAGGCTGATCGGCTCGGCCAGTTGGCTGTCGATGAATTCCACCAGTTGCCGACGTTGATGCGGCGCCAGTCCACCCTTGAGGCGCAAACCCTGACGTACGCCGACCTGACTCAGCAGAGTATGGCTGATCAATTCGTGAGCCAGGCTGCTGGTCAGCAAACGCTCACCGGGTTCGTCCCAGTTCAGGGTCAGCAACTGGCGAAACCGTCGGGCCTGTTGCGGGTCTTCGAGAAAGGTCTGTTCGCGCAGCTGCATTTCCCGGGGCTCGCGATCCAGCAGCGTGACGCAACCCAGGGCAAATTGTTCGGCGCTGAAGTACAGGTGAGCCAGGCGAATATCACCGTTGATGACCCAACCTGATTCGTGATCGGCCGGCAGGATGCACAGCTTGTCCGGGCCGCCCTTGTGGCCGGGTTCGCCACGGCGGAAGGTGCCGGTGCCGCCAGCGATGTAGCAGGAGAGGGTGTGATGGCTTGGCGCTTCGTATTCCTGGGCGTCGTGGTGATTGGTCCACAAAGCTGCAGACAGGCCGTCACCCAACTCGGCGCTGTGCACAAGGCGTGCATTGGGCGAATTGTTGAGGGCTTGGAAGACTTGCAGGGTATCGATGGCGGCCATGATCGGTTCTCTTCAACGCCTTGCATCCTACTCCGTAGATTTCGCGCTGCCAGCCTGTGTCCCGACAAAAGCGCAAGTTTATGCAAGCGCGGGCAGCGGGGACGGGCGGACACTGAAACCCAATCGAGGAGTGTCTGCCATGAACCTGTCGTTGTATTTGTTGACCGTGCTGATCTGGGGCACCACCTGGATTGCGCTGAAGTGGCAACTGGGCGTGGTGGCGATTCCGGTGTCGATCGTCTATCGCTTCGGTCTCGCCGCGTTGGTGTTGTTCGCGCTGTTGCTGCTCAGCCGGCGGCTGCAACCGATGAACCGGCGCGGTCATTTGATTTGTGTGGCGCAGGGCTTGTGTCTGTTCTGCGTCAACTTCATGTGCTTCCTGACTGCTAGCCAGTGGATTCCCAGCGGTCTGGTGGCGGTGGTGTTTTCTACCGCAACGTTGTGGAACGCGCTGAATGCGCGGGTGTTCTTCGGTCAACGCATCGCGCGCAATGTGCTGATGGGCGGGGCGCTGGGGCTGGGCGGTCTGGGCCTGTTGTTCTGGCCGGAGCTGGCCGGGCATCACGCCAGTCCGCAAACCTTGCTCGGTCTTGGCCTGGCACTCTGCGGCACATTGTGTTTTTCGGCGGGCAACATGTTGTCGAGCCTGCAACAGAAGGCCGGCCTCAAGCCGCTGACCACCAATGCCTGGGGCATGGCTTACGGTGCCGCGATGCTGTCGGTGTGGTGCCTGGTCAAAGGCATTCCGTTCGAGATGGAGTGGACGTCGCGCTACATCGGCGCGCTGCTGTACCTGGTCATCCCCGGTTCGGTGATCGGTTTCACCGCGTACCTGACCCTCGTGGGTCGCATGGGTCCGGAACGCGCCGCGTATTGCACAGTGCTGTTCCCGGTGGTGGCGTTGAACGTTTCGGCGTTTGCCGAAGGGTATCAATGGACGGCGCCGGCGTTGGCGGGGTTGGTGCTGGTCATGCTGGGCAACGTGCTGGTGTTTCGCAAACCCCGTGCACCGATACTGCCGACTCAAGGCAAACTGGCCTGATGCACACGAGCGCTGAATGTTCAGCGCTCCACTTTTATAACGATGTATATCAATAACGGAAATATGAAATCGACAATGTGTCGGGCCCAGTCCTTGGCATTCCATGTTTGTGAAGTGTCCATATCGAACCATTCAACACCGATGGTTTGCAGACCGACGTAATAAACGAACATGGCGATCAATAAACCAATGATCGAAAGTTTCTTCGCCTCATGGAAGGCTTCCGCTGATTCGTTGATTTTCCGAAAGAGGTGATAAGTGCCCAGCAGGCAGCAAACGGTATAAATCACTTCCAGGGTAATGATCAGCCAGTAAATTCGATGGTGCAGCATGGGTGAGGTAATTGCCCGATAGCGTATGTTTTCGTTGATCTGAGTGGTGTCCATACTGAGGATGTGCCCGACATATTCATAGTTTGACGGGTAGTCGGTGAAGTTGCTGTACATCACGAAAAGGCCGAAGATGCTGATGTAAGCCATGAGTATGACTTTGCTGTGGCGGACAAGTTGATCGGTGGTCAGGTTTTTCAAAGTGGGTGCTCTCCATAAAGTTTTAACTTTTGGAGAGTCTATAGCGGCAGTGCCTGTTTCGTTGTTCGGTTCAATTGCAAGTTATGTGCGCCGGATAAAAGATCGGGCAAGTGCGATACAACACTTGCCCGATCCTTTTTAACCGCGCCAGACCTGCGGATTGACCAGGTCCTGCGGCCGCTCACCGAGCAGGGCGCTGCGCAGATTGGCCAGTGCGCGGTTGGCCATGGCTTCGCGGGTTTCATTCGTGGCCGAACCGATGTGCGGCAAGGTCACTGCGTTTTTCAACTGGAACAGCGGCGATTCGGCCAGCGGTTCCTTCTCGTAGACGTCGAGGCCGGCGCCGCGAATGCGGTTGTTCTGCAGGGCTTCGATCAGTGCCGGTTCATCGACCACCGGGCCGCGGGAGATGTTCACCAGAATTGCGCCCGGCCTCATCAATGCCAGTTCGCGATGGCTGATCAAGTGGCGGGTCTTGTCGCTGAGCGGCACCACCAGGCAGACGAAATCCGCTTCGGCCAGCAGTTGGTCAAGGCTGCGGAACTGCGCTCCGAGTTCCTGTTCCAGTTCGGTCTTGCGGCTGTTGCCGCTGTAGATAATCGGCATGTTGAAGCCGAAGCGTCCACGTCGAGCGACGGCGGCGCCGATGTTGCCCATGCCGACGATGCCCAGGGTCTTGCCGTGTACGTCGCACCCGAACAGTGGTGCGCCGACGCTGGCCTGCCATTGGCCGGCCTTGGTCCAGGCGTCCAGTTCGGCGACGCGGCGGGCACTGCTCATGATCAGGGCGAAGGCAAGGTCAGCGGTGCTTTCGGTGAGGACGTCCGGGGTGTTGGTGAGCATGATCCCGCGCTCGTTGAAGTAGGCAAGGTCGTAGTTGTCGTAGCCGACGGAGACGCTGGAGACCACTTCAAGTTTCGCGGCGTTTTCCAGTTGGGCCTTGCCGAGTTTGCGACCGACGCCAATCAGGCCGTGGGCGTGGGGCAGGGCTTCGTTGAACTGGGCGTTGATGTCGCCGTTTTTCGGGTTGGGGACGATGACGTCGAAGTCCTGTTGCAGGCGTTCGATCATGGGCGGGGTGATGCGGCTGAAGGCCAGGACTGTTTTTTTCATTGAAGGAGAGCTCGTCGGGCGGCTGGATGCCAAGCAAGCTAACATTCTTGTCGAGGGTTATGCGAGTGCCTCGCTGCCTACCCCTTAGGGCGGCAGCAAGGCGCAGCGATTGCGGTATTAATTTTTTACCTCACTCCATCCAGTGACATTGATTTTGCCAATTGCCTGGTGGCGTTTGCCTTCATCCAGAATGCCGACGTTGAACTCTGCTTTGAATTCACCTGTCTTGATATCCAAATTTTGGACAGTGAAATGTCCTGAGGCCTGGTCAGTCACGTAGTTCCTGCTATGCGTTTCACCGTGCTCATCAATCCACACTTCTCGAAAGTTAGGGGCGATAGGAACGGCAGCGTTGGGCAGCTCATAGCGTTTAGTCTGGATATTCGAAGAGAGTACGAAGCTGATTTCATTCCATTTCGTATCGCTGAGTTGCTGTTTGGAAATCACATAGATTCCAATGGAACCGCCGTTGTAAAAGAACGTGACACGACCTTCGAAATCGGGAAACTTGAAACCATGGATTTTGGCGTCAAGTGTGCCAACGTCTGCAACTGTTTTGATATCAGCGAACATGGTAGTGCTCCTTCGAATGAACTGTTAAATGACGTCACAGAGTTTCAATTCGAAGGAGTTTTTCGACCACTGTCATAAATGACAGTTTTTTAGAACGGATTGCTATATCCGAGCTGTCCGTTTCAAGTCGCGTGGCCATTAATCAGTTGGCCACCCGCACCCCCGCCAGACTCCCGCTCATCTCATAAGCGGCCAATTCCGCCTGATGCCCTGCCAGAATCTCCGGCAACGAACCACGCAGATATTCAACCCAGGTCTTGATCTTCGCATCCAGGTACTGCCGCGAGGGGTAGATCGCATACAGGTTCAGTTCCTGTGAGCGGTAGTTCGGCATCACCCGTACCAGCGAACCGTTGCGCAAGCCTTCAATCGCGGCATACACCGGCAACACACCGACCCCCATCCCGCTGGTGATCGCGGTTTTCATCGCGTCGGCGGAGTTCACCAGAAAGGGCGAGCTATTGATGGTGACCATTTCCTGGCCTTCCGGGCCGTCAAAGGCCCATTTTTCCAGAGGGATCACCGGGCTCACCAGGCGCAGGCAGGCGTGGTTCAGCAGGTCGCTGGGTTTTTGTGCGCAGCCGTTGGCTTTCACGTAGGCCGGGGAGGCGCAGACGATGCTGTAGGTGATGCCCAGGCGTTGCGAGACGAAACCCGAATCCGGCAGTTCGCGGGCGAGGACGATGGACACGTCATAGCCTTCGTCGAGCAGGTCCGGCACGCGGTTGGCCATGGTCAGGTCGAAGGTCACGTCCGGGTGGGTCTTGCGGTAGCGGGCGATGGCGTCGATCACGAAGTGCTGGCCGATACCGGTCATGGTGTGCACTTTCAGTTGTCCGGCCGGGCGGGCGTGGGCTTCGCTGGCTTCGGCTTCGGCCTCTTCGACGTAGGCGAGGATCTGCTCGCAGCGCAGCAGGTAGCGTTTACCGGCTTCTGTGAGCGCGATGCGCCGGGTCGTGCGGTTGAGCAGGCGGGTTTGCAGATGGGCCTCAAGGTTGGAGACCGCGCGCGAGACGTTGGCGGTGGTGGTGTCGAGTTGCACGGCGGCGGCGGTGAAGCTGCCCGCTTCGGCCACACAACTGAAGGCGCGCATGTTTTGCAAAGTGTCCATGGGGTGCTCTCAAGGGAGATGGCAAATTGTGACACGAAGTTTCAGGGGCTGAGACCCCCGACCAAGGGATTATCTCGTTAACGGTAACAAAGATTCACAGGAATCCCAGCTTATCGCCGTAAGGGCGCCCCCCTAGAATTGCGCCCACCTCGAAACATCCCCCACCTCAGGAATTCGCAGCAGTGCCGCGTCGCATCAACAGAGCGCTTTTGCCGCTCAGTGTTCTGGCTTTTACGTTAGGTCTCAGCGGCTGCATCGGAACCGGAGGCATTGCCCCGCAGGGCAAGGCACTGGAGGCCAATGAACTGGCCACCGACGAAGCCATCGCCCACGCCGCCCGTGACGCAAACTGGCCCACCGCCCAATGGTGGCAAGCCTACGGTGACCCGCAACTCAATCGCTGGATCGACCTTGCCGTGCAAGGCAGCCCGACCCTGGCCATGGCCGCCGCGCGAGTGCGTCAGGCCAGGTCGATGGCCGGCGCTGCCGAAGCCGCCGAGTCGTTGCAGATCAATGGCGAGTCGACCCTCAAGCGTCACAACTGGCCGACCGACCAGTTCTACGGCCCCGGTGAGCTGGCTAACAGCACCACCTGGGACAACAACGCCGCGCTGGGTTTCAGTTACGCCCTCGACCTCTGGGGCCGTGAAAGCAACAGCACCGAGCGGGCCGTCGATCTGGCGCATATGAGCGCTGCCGAGGCGCGGCAGGCGCAGCTCGAGTTGCAGAACAACATCGTGCGCGCCTACATCGAGCTCTCGCTGCATTACGCCCAGCGCGACATCGTCGCGGCGACGCTCAAGCAGCAACAGCAGATTCTCGAGCTGGCGCAGAAACGCCTGAACGGCGGGATCGGCACGCATTTCGAAGTCAGCCAGGCCGAAACGCCGCTGCCGGAAACCCATCGGCAACTGGATGCGCTGGACGAAGAAATCGCCCTGAGCCGCAACCAGATCGCGGCACTGGCCGGCAAAGGCCCAGGCGCCGGCGCGCAATTGCAGCGTCCGACCCTGTCCCTCGGCGCGGCGCTGAAGTTGCCGTCGGCATTGCCCGCCGAATTGCTCGGTCAGCGTCCGGACGTGGTCGCCAGTCGCTGGCAAGTGGCGGCGCAGGCGCGCGGGATTGAGGTCGCGCATGCCGGGTTCTACCCCAACGTCGATCTGGTCGGCAGCCTCGGCTACATGGCCACCGGCGGCGGGGCGCTGGAGTTCCTGACCGGCAAGAAGCTCAACTACAACGTCGGGCCTGCGATCTCGCTGCCGATCTTCGACGGCGGGCGACTGCGCGCTGAACTGGGTGAAGCCTCGGCGGGTTATGACATCGCCATCGCGCATTACAACCAGACCCTGGTCAATGCGCTGAAGAACATCTCCGACCAGTTGATCCGCCGCGAGTCGATGGACAAACAGCAGACGTTCGCCGCCGAGTCCGTGGCCACGGCGCAGAAGACCTACGACATCGCGATGATCGCCTATCAGCGCGGGCTCACCGACTATCTCAACGTGCTCAACGCCCAGACCCTGTTGTTCAAACAGCAACAGGTTCAGCAGCAGGTGCAGGCGGCGCGGTTGAGTGCCCACGCGGAACTGGTGACAGCATTGGGTGGTGGTCTTGGCGCGGGTAAAGACGTACCGACCGCCGAGCAGACCGCCGCACCGAAAACCCCGGCCCTTCTTCAAGCCCTCGACCACTGAGCAAGATTCAATGACTCCCTTGCCCGCACCTTTGCGCTGGCTCTACTCCCTGGAATGGCGCCGGGGTTTCTTTGACTGGGCGCGCAGCGACGGCGTGACCTGGGTCTACATCTTCAAGGTGTTGATCGCCGCATTCCTGACCCTGTGGCTGGCTATGCGCCTGGAACTGCCGCAACCGCGCACGGCGATGATCACCGTGTTCATCGTCATGCAGCCGCAGAGCGGTCAGGTGTTCGCCAAGAGTTTCTATCGCTTCCTCGGCACCCTGGCCGGGTCGGCGATGATGGTCACGCTGATTTCACTGTTCGCCCAGAACACCGAACTGTTCCTCGGTTCGCTGGCGATCTGGGTCGGCATCTGCTCGGCCGGCGCCGCCCGTTGCCGCAACTTCCGCGCCTACGGTTTTGTGTTGGCCGGGTACACCGCCGCGATGGTCGGCCTGCCGGCGCTCGCCCATCCTGACGGTGCGTTCATGGCGGCGGTGTGGCGAGTGCTGGAAATCTCGCTGGGGATTCTCTGCTCGACGCTGGTCAGCGCCGCGATCCTGCCGCAAACCGCCAGCGCCGCGATGCGCAACGCCTTGTATCAGCGCTTCGGTGTGTTCGCTCTGTTCGTCACTGATGGCCTGCGCGGGCGCAGCAAACCGGAGTCGTTCGAGGCCAGTAACGTACGCTTCATCGCCGAAGCGGTGGGCCTGGAAGGGCTGCGCAGCGTGACCGTGTTCGAAGACCCGCACATGCGTCGACGTAACGGTCGGCTCAGTCGCCTGAACAGCGAGTTCATGGGCATCACCACCCGTTTCAACGCCTTGCACCAGTTGCTTGAACGCCTGCGCCGCAACGGTGCCGATCATGTGGAAGCGGCGATCAAACCGGGCCTGCAGGATCTGGCCGAAGTGCTCGACGGCTTCAGCGGCCGCGCCCTGACCAGCCCGGATGCGGCGCGCCTGGTGCTGGCGCTGACGGCGTACAAGGAAGGCTTGCCGGCGCGGGTGCGCAGCCTGCGGGCGATCTTCCAGGAGAGCGAGCCGAGCGACGCCGAGCAACTGGATTTCCACACCGCGTATGAGCTGCTCTATCGCTTCGTCGATGACCTGCACAGTTATGCACAGACCCACGCCTCGCTGGCCGATCACAGCCACGAACGTGAGCGCTGGGACGAGCCGTTTACCCCGCAGACCAGTTGGTGGGCGGCGGCGGCTTCGGGGATTCGTGCCACGTTCATCCTGGTCGTGCTCGGCAGTTACTGGGTCGCCACGGCGTGGCCGAGCGGTGCGACCATGACCCTGATTGCCGCTGCCACCGTGGGCTTGTCGGCGGCGACACCGAACCCGAAACGCATGGCGTTCCAGATGGCGTGCGGCACGTTCCTCGGGGCGTTGATCGGCTTCGTCGAGATGTTTTTCATCTTCCCGTGGATCGACGGTTTTCCGCTGCTGTGCGTGATGCTCGCGCCGGTGATCGTGCTCGGTTCGTTCCTCGCGTCGCGGCCGCAATACGCCGGTGTCGGCCTCGGTCTGCTGATCTTTTTCAGCACCGGTTCGGTGCCGGACAACCTGACGATCTACAACCCCTATACCTTCATCAACGACTACATCGCCATGGTCATGGGCATGCTGGTCTGCGCGGCAGCGGGCGCGATCATTCTGCCGCCGAACAGCCGCTGGTTGTGGCGCCGCCTGGAGCAGGACCTGCGCGGGCAAGTGGTGTACGCGATCAGCGGCAAACTCAAGGGCCTGGCGTCGAGTTTCGAAAGCCGAACCCGCGATTTGATGCATCAGGCTTACGGTCTGGCAGCCGGTCAGCCACTGGTGCAGAAAAACCTGCTGCGCTGGATGTTCGTGGTGCTGGAAGTCGGTCACGCGATCATTGAGTTGCGCAAGGAACAGGCGATCCTGCCGGTGCACCCGGCGTATGCCGAATCCCAGCCGTGGCGTCAGGCAATCCGGGTCATGGGGCGTTCGCTGGTGCGGCTGTTCCTGCAACCGAACTCGAGCAATCTGGAACGCGCATTGGTTGCGGTCGATCACGCGATCAGCCGTGTCGCCGCCACCGATGAGCCGTTCGCGCCGCACTTCGATACCTCGGCGCTGCGTCGGGTGAAAAGCTACCTGCACTTCATCCGCACCTCGCTGCTCGACCCGCAATCGCCACTCGCTGCCTACGCCATCGCCAAGCCCGAAGGACTTGCCCATGCCTCGTGAAATCGCCTTCCACGGCGTGTACATGCCGACCATGACCCTGATGTTTTTTGTCGCCGCAGCACTGGCCTGGGCGCTGGACCGGTTCCTCTCGGGGTTTGATCTGTACCGCTTCTTCTGGCACCCGGCGCTGCTGCGCCTGAGCCTGTTTACCTGTCTGTTCGGCGCGATGGCGCTGACTGTTTACCGTTGAGTCTGAGAATTGTCCCGATGAAAAAGTTTTTCAGCCTGCTCGCGACCCTGCTGGTGTTGGCCCTGGCGCTGTGGATCGGCCGCACGTTGTGGGAGCACTACATGAACACCCCGTGGACCCGCGACGGTCGGGTGCGCGCCGATATCATCAACGTCGCTGCCGACGTCACCGGTGAAGTGGTCGACGTGCCAGTGCGCGACAACCAATTGGTGAAGAAGGGTGATCTGCTGATGCAGATCGACCCCGAGCACTACCGCCTCGCGGTGAAGCAGGCGCAGTCGCTGGTGGCTTCGCGCAAGGCCACGTGGGAGATGCGCAGGGTCAACGCCCACCGCCGCGCCGATATGGACGCCTTGGTGATTTCCAAGGAAAACCGCGACGACGCCAGCAACATCGCCGACTCGGCACTGGCCGATTACCAACAGGCCCAGGCGCAACTTGAAGCGGCTGAACTCAACCTCAAACGCACCGAAGTGCGGGCGGCGGTGGACGGCTACGTGACCAACCTCAATGTGCATCGCGGCGACTATGCGCGCATCGGCGAAGCGAAAATGGCCGTGGTCGACATGAACTCGTTCTGGGTCTACGGCTTCTTCGAAGAAACCAAGCTGCCCCACGTGCGCGTCGGTGACAAAGCCGACATGCAACTGATGAGCGGCGAAGTTCTCAAGGGCCACGTGGAGAGCATTTCTCGCGGCATTTACGACCGCGACAACCCCGAAAGCCGCGAGCTGATCGCCGATGTGAACCCGACCTTCAACTGGGTGCGTCTGGCGCAACGGGTGCCGGTGCGGATTCATATCGATGAGGTGCCGGAAGGTGTGCTGCTGGCGGCGGGGATTACCTGCACCGTGGTGGTGAAGCAGGACGCTGTCGAGTAACCCTTGTGGCGAGGGAGCATGCTCCCTCGCCGGATTGGCTCGTTGTCAGCCCTGGCAAAACGTCTCGTGCAGATGCCGCCAGATCACCCGCCCGGATTCGGTTTTTTCAAACACCACGGTTGAACGCAGATCCGTGTGCAAGCCGTTCGCATCGCTTTGCTGCTCGCGATAACTCACGGTCGCGCCGTGTTCATGCAAGGCAATCCCTTGAAGCTCGCCGAGCTCGATCCTGAACCCGCTCTTCTTCCCGCCTGCCATTTGAAACAGTGCACGTAACGCCTCGAAGTCCAGCACACGCCCCAACGGCGTCACCATGGAGAACCGTGGCGAAAAACGCGTCAGCAATCGTTCCAGCGCAGCTTCTTCTTCCTCCACCGCAAACCATCGTTCGATGGCCTCGTGAGCCTGGATCACTTCGTCAAAGTAGTCGGTGTAGTCAGTCATGTGGATTTTTCCTGAAGGTGAGGTGAGTGCAAAAGGGCGAGCACGTTCGATGAGTCGAATCGCAGCACGGCGGCCATCGGCAACAGCGTCAGCAACGCGGCGGCGAGAAAGCAGTATTTGAAACCGTTGGCGCCCAACGCGCCCAACAATGAACTGAGCAGCGCCGCGCCGAGGCAGAAACCGAGCTGGCGATTGATGTTCCACAGGGCGCTGGAGTGGCCCATTTTCTCTGGCGTGATGCCGACAAATGCCAGGGTCTGCGCGGTGACGCTGCAAAGACTGCCGCCCAGCCCCATCAAGGCGTAAGCGAGGATCAACGGGCCGCTGGCGGGCTGGTCGATCTGCATCAGCACGACGATGCCAAGGCATTGCAACAGCATGCCGGCGATCAGCAATGGCTTGGGACCGGTCCGGTTGAAACGGCGTTTGCCAAGCATGATCGCCACGCCCGAAGCCGCCGCCCAGGACAGCATCAGCGCCCCGGTGTGTGCTGCACCGAAACCGAGGTCATGCAGGTACAACACGGCAATCATGTTGGTGCCGGTGAAGATGCCGGGCACAAACAGGTAGATCAGCATTGCCAGGCGCAGGGACGGGTTTCTGGTCAGTTGCAGATCCAGGACGGCACCTGGTTTGCCCCAGCCATCGCGCAGGTAGATCCACAGGGTCACGGCGCTGAGCAACAACACACCGCCTGCGAGGTGACGGGTTTCGGGTTCACTCGCCAGGCTGACGGCAATCAACAACAGACTCAGGGCCGACACCGCCAGCAGCAGGCCACGTACGTCCAGTGTCGGGCGTTCACTCGTTGCCTGATCCGCTTTCAACCAGAGCAGGCCCAGACCGAAAGCAAAAAGCGCCACCGGCAGGTTCAGGTAGAAAATCCAGCGCCACGACAACACCTCAACGATCAAACCGCCCGCCGCCGGCGACAGGGCCGGCACCATTAGCGCCACCAGCAAAACCACACCCGTGAAGTGCGCGCGCTGAGTCGCTGGAAACTCTCGATAGGCCAGCGCCTGACCGACCGGCAGCAACAATCCGCCACCCAGCCCTTGTAGCAGTCGCCAGCCGATCAGGCTTTCAATCGAACTGGCCTGAGCGATGAGCCCGGAGGCGATCCCGAACACCAGCAACGAACCAAGGATCAGCCGCCGCTCGCCAACCTTTGCCGCCAGCCAAACGCTCATCGGAATGATCAGCGTCAGTCCGAGCATGTAGGCATTGGTGATCCACGCCAGTTGCGTCACCGAGGCGTGCAACTGCGCGGCGATGTCCGGGTAGGCGATGCTCGCGGCGAACATGTTCAGCAGGTCGAGGGCGAACCCCAACAGATACACCAGCGCGACTTTCGAGCGATAGGCCATGGCAGCTTCCCTGTGATGAGGCGTGCAGGGTAGGGCGCTTGTGGCGATAGAAATACGCTGGTTTGGCTGCTAGTTTGTCAAAATTATTTTGACAGTGGGCGCAGCGAATATGGTCAGCCTGGATCGATTCGATACTTTCAAAGCTGTGGTCGAGGCCGGCTCTCTGACTGCGGCCGCCGATACGCTGGGACAGACGCGGGCGGTGGTGAGCTTCAATCTCAAGCGGCTGGAAGAAGAGTTGGGCGTCACTTTGCTCACCCGCAACACCCGGCAATTGGCCCTGACCGATGCCGGCGAGCGTTTTTACCGACGCTGTCTGCGCACCCTGGACGAAGCGCGGTTGGCGATCGAGGAAGCGCGTTCGGAGCATTCACAGCTCAAGGGCACGCTCCGCATCACCACGACCGTGGAGTTCGCGCTGGCTCAGGTGGTGCCGGCGCTGGAAGTGTTTCGACAACAGCAGCCGCAACTGAATATTCACTTGTCCACGTCCTCGACCCATGCCGATCTGATCTCCGAACGGTTCGACCTGGCGATCCGCCTAGGCCGCATGCACGACTCCAATCTGCGCGCGGTGCAGTTGTCGACGTTCGAGGTGTTTGCCGTGGCGGCGCCGGGGCTGGTCGAGGGTTTTACTCCGGTAAACACCTTGGCGGTGCTGGAGTCGATGCCGACACTGGGACATGGGCGAGTGCCGGAAATGACGGTCACCGACCCGGCCGGCACCGAGCATCTCTACCAGCCGAAACCGGGAACCACAGCCATTGTTGCCGACAACTCGGCGACCCTGCGTGCCTTTGCGCTGACCGAGCAAGGCGTGGCGATTCTGCCGCAATGGTTGATTCAGGAAGACCTCGACGCCGGGCGATTACAGCGTCTGTTGCCGGATTACCGTTTCGCCCAGCAAGGGGTTTATGCGTTGTACCCGGACACCCGGCACCTGCCGCTGAAGGTGCGGGCGTTCATTGATTTCATGAAAGGCTGGGGCTGACTCGATTTCAGAGTTGCCCGCGTAACCCGAAGCGCTTCATCAACGTCGACTCCAGCAACCCTTTCGGCAGCAAGGTCGCCAGCAACGGCAACGCCCGGCTGCCATTGCCGATGCGGATCAGCCGTGGCGGTTTGTTCTGCTGCACAGCCTTGAGCAACTCGGCGGCAAATTCGCTGGCCGGCGTCGGTTTGTCCTGGGACGCCTTGGCCCGTGCTCGAATGCCTTCGCGCAGGGGAAACCACGGCGATTGTTCGTTGATCAGTTGTTCGGCCTCATGGCCGGCATTCTTGGCGAAGCTCGATTGAATCGCCCCCGGCTGCACTTCCATCACGCGAATCCCGAATGGCGCCAGCTCCATGCGCAACGCATCGCTCAGCGCATGCACTGCCGCTTTCGACGCGCAATACGCACCAGCGAACGGTGTGACCAGAACCCCGGAAACACTGCCGACATTCACCACCAGGCCTTTCGCCCGGCGCAGCACCGGGAACAGCGCGCGGGTCACGCCGACAATCGAAAAGACGTTGGTTTCGAACTGGCGCTGCATGGCCGGAACACCGCCGTCGAGCAGCGGGCCCATGGCGCCGTAACCGGCGTTGTTGATCAGCACGTCGAGGCCGCCATGTTGCTGGTTGATACGCTCGGCGAGTTGTTCCAGCGCTGCGTTGTCATTGACGTCGAGCTGCACGGCGGTGAATCCGGCGATGGCGAGTGCGGTGACATCTTCAGCCCTGCGCGCACTGGCCCAGACCTCAAAACCGGCCGACTTGAATGCATCGGCGAGGGCGCGGCCGATGCCGCTGGAACAACCGGTAATCAACGCAACGGGCATGGCGCATTCCTTGTGCAAAAGAGTGGAAGTGGGGATCAGTCGGAGAAACTACCCTGCAATCGCTCGGCGCGAAACTCCAGGGTTTGCGGGCGATAACCGGGACGTAGCGGCGGCATCGGCAAGCAGTCTTCCCAATTGCCGCCGGCCTGCAGTTCGCCGGGGCCGCGATAGCGTGGGGCGGCGTATTGATTGTCGGCCAGATTCACGGTGTCGCCCGGCGCGTACGCCGCAATGCGCCAGCGCAGTTCGGTCAGCGGCACGTCGTTGCCGTTGTTCATCTTCAGCTGCAACGGGCGATCCGCCGGGCACTGTTCAGGCGCATACGTGATACGCAACTCAAGCCGCGCCAGTTGCTTGATCTCGCGGTTGTCCAACCACACCACCCACATCGCCACCAGCCCGAGCCCGACAGCGGCGGCCATGGACACCGGCAAGGCCTTGGCCGGGTAGCGCAACAGCAGGATCAGCCAGGTGATGACCAGCAAGACGCCGATGAACATGTCGCGAAACCTCGTGGGCAGGGAAGGTTCATCCTACCTAAGCCTGGATGAGGTTGGCGAAAAAAAAAGCCCCCGCCCAACCCACTGCGGATAGGGGACGCAGCGGGCCGGGCGGGGGCTTTTAATTACAGAGCGATCACTGCGCGATGGTTTTCACCGACACGCCGCGTTCGATCGGGGTGGAGCGACCGTAGATATCTTCGAAGCGCTCGATATCGTCTTCGCCCAGGTACGAACCCGACTGCACTTCGATGATTTCCAGCGGGATCTTGCCCGGGTTGCGCAGGCGATGGACCGAGGCGATCGGGATGTAGGTCGACTGGTTTTCGCAGAGCAGGAACACGTTCTCGTCGCAGGTCACTTCGGCGGTACCGCTGACCACGATCCAGTGTTCGGCGCGGTGGTGGTGCATCTGCAGTGACAGGCACGCCCCCGGTTTGACCGAGATGTGCTTGACCTGGAAGCGTCCGCCCATGTCCACCGAGTCGTAGGAGCCCCACGGACGGTAGACCTCGCAGTGGTTCTGGGTTTCGCTGCGGCCCTGCTCGTTGAGGGTGTTGACCATCTGCTTGACGCCCTGAACCTTGTCCTTGTGGGCGATCATCATGGCGTCCTTGGTTTCGACCACCACGATGTTTTCCAGACCGATCACCGACACCAGTTTTCCGTTGCCGTGGATCATGCAGTTCTTGCTGTCCTGGATCACCACATCGCCCTTGCTGACGTTGCCGTTGGCGTCCTTCTCGTTGACTTCCCACAGCGACGACCAGCAACCGACATCGCTCCAGCCGGCGGTCAGCGGCACTACGCAGGCGCGCTGGGTTTTTTCCATCACGGAATAGTCGATGGAGTTGTCCGGGCAGCAGGCGAAGGTGGCTTCGTCGAAGGTGATGGTGTCGGCGTCCTGCTGGCTGCGCTCGAGGGTCAGCAGGCAGGTGTCGTAGATGTCCGGATCGTGCTTTTTCAGCTCTTCGAGGAAGCGGCTGGCGCGGAACAGGAACATGCCGCTGTTCCAGTAGTAACCACCGGACTCGACGTACTCGGTGGCGCGTTTGACGTCGGGTTTTTCCACGAAGTGCGAAACACGGCTCACGCCTTCCGGCAGCAGCGAGTCGCCGGTGGACTTGATGTAGCCGTAGCCGGTTTCCGGTTTGGTCGCCGGTACGCCGAACAGCACCATTTCGCCGTTTTCGGCGGCGACGGTGGCCAGGGCCAGCGCACGTTGCAGGGCTTTCTGGTCTTCGAGGACGTGGTCGGCCGGCAGCACCAGCATCAGTTCGTCGCGACCTTCATTGACCAGCATCATCGCGGTCAGCGCCACGGCCGGCGCGGTGTTGCGGCCGAACGGTTCCATCAGGATGCGCTGGCATTCCAGCTTGCGATTGGCCAACTGCTCGTTGACGATGAAGCGGTGATCCTTGTTGCAGACCACGATCGGGGTGTCCATGCCTTCGAACACCAGACGCTCGAGGGTTTGCTGGAACAGCGTGTGTTCGCCGGTCAGGGCGAGGAACTGCTTGGGAAACTGCTTGCGCGAAAGCGGCCAAAGACGTGAGCCGCTACCACCTGACAAGATCACCGGAATCATATTGTTTACTCCATAAAATCGATTGGGTCAGAGCCACGAACGTTGTGTCGTTTCACTCTTGTTGTTATTCCGTACCGGGCAGCGACGGCTGCCCGGTTTCATGTGCTTAGCGGGTCGATACCGGGCGTTTCACCCAGACTGGCGACAGGTTGCTGCCGTTGCCGGTGACGTACAGCACTGCGGCTTCACCGCGTTCCAGCGCAACCGGTTTCACGTCGCCGACTTTCTTGTCGCCTTCGTACAGCGCGAGGCTGACTTTCACCGGGTTGATTTCACGCTCGCCACGGCCCTTGGCGGCCACGTTCGGCACCACGTCGGTCTTGCCGTCGGCGGTCTTCAGGGTCAGCGGCTTGTCGCTGAGGTTCTGCACGCGCACCAGGGATTTCTGCTTGTTCTTGAACGGCGGTTCTTCGATCAGTTGCGGCGCGCCGGAAGCGTTGTTGACCAGGGTGTAGTAGTGGTCACCGGCGAGTTTCACCGGCAGGGTCTGGCTACCGACCTTGGCGCTGTAGTCGCCGCCCGGCATGAAGCTGAAGTCGCTGCTGGCCAGTGGTGCGACATCGCTCAGATTGGTGCTGCCGACAGTGGCGCTGACTTCAGCGTTGCTGGCGTTGTAGATGCGCACGAAGGTCGAGCCTTTCGGTGCAGTCGGGCCGTACAGCGCGGCGTCACCACCGGCGAAGGCCTGGACCGACAGCACGCTGAGGCCAGCGACCAGTGCGAAGCGTTTTGCGAGACGACGAGGAGTTGTAGTGAAAGTCATGGTGTACCTCTCTTTCAGTTTTGCGCCCGATCGGGCGTCTCGGATTTAGTGTTGATTGCTACGTTTTGTTGGCGCGCGCCGGCTTGTTTAAGCTCTGCGACCCACTGCGGGTCGGCGTCGCCGATTTCGTTGTTCACAGGCAGATATCGTTCGGGAAACTCCCAGATCAGCACCTGTGGCGGGCTGTTCTTGAAGTCATCGCTTTTCAGGTAGCTGAGCATCGGCAGGATCGGGCCGTGGCCATCTTCGGCGTAGTTGACGACGTCGCTGTGCAGCGCTTGCTTGAGCGCACCGACGAAGTTCCAGTTGGGGTTGGCGCTGTAGCTGGTGCCGATCAGCGCGACCGGCACTTCGCTGTTGGCGAACAGCGCATCGTCACCGGCAGGCTGCTCGGCGGCGGCCACGGTGTTGCGCTTTTGCAGCGGCTCTTGCGCCGGCATCAGGTTTTCGAACAGCGGATCCAGCGGCAGGAACAGACGCAGGTCGCCCTTGTGCGTGACCTTCTCGGCAGGTGTGGTGACGAAACGCTGCGGCTCGCCGCTGAGCGGGAACTTGTCGGCGATGGTCTTGGCCAGGGTGTTGGCGGCGATTTCCGCGCCTTCCGGGGTCCAGTGGGTGTCAGTGCGCAGGAACACTTGCTGACCGTTCTGCTTGGCCTTTTGCAGCGGGCCGAGCAGGTCCGGGGCGAGGATTTTGTCCGCCGCGACACGGGCGTGGAAGTCCTGATAGAGGTTGGCGTGGATGCTCGCCGGTTTCACTTCACCCAGGTGTTCCGGGTACAGGCGAACCTTGGCCGGCACGATCGCCATCACCAGTTTCACGCCTTTCTCCTTCAGGGTCTGGCGCACGCCTTCGACCAGCGCGTAGTTGCCTTGCAGGTTCAGCTCTTCGTTGACGATCGGGTTGAATTCCTCATCGCTGTACAACCACTGATCGCGACCGAGCACCACGCCCGGACGACCTTCGTTGAACAGTTTGAAATCCAGCGCGGCCCAGAGGTTGGTGCCCAGACGCTTGATCGGGAATTCATCGTCGTAGTGGGTTTCCACGGCTTTGGTCCAGCGGCCGTTGAGTACCGTCGCGTCGGCATTGGTGCTGAAGCCGAAGAAGCTGCGCACCGACCACAGACCGAGCACCAGCAGGGTCACCAGAAACAGCGCGATGTAGAAGATGCGTAATGAGCGGGTCATGTCAGATCCCTCAGAACTGGAAGTAAAGGAACGGCGAGAAGCTTTGCGCCGAGAGTTTGAGAATCGAGGCGATGAACAGCAGCAGGATCAGCCCGCGCATCACGTAGCGCGACCAGTCCGCCGTCCAGTACGCCGGTTGCACCTGGGCGTCGACGCCGACGGTGTAGCCAGGTTCGTGGATGCTGGCCGGGTTTTCTCCCGGAGCAGCCTTGATCAGACCCGGTTGTGCGCCGGCAGGGCCGTCGCTTTCGACGTTCACTACAGGTTTGGTCTTGGCTGGAGGCTGATTGGTGTACAGATCACGCAGGCCGAAGAACGCCAGGGTCACGTAAGCCACCACCAGAGTCGCGACTTGCAGACCGGTGAGGCTGGCCTGGTTGAGTTCCGACAGCGACCAGTCGCCGAAGCTGAACATCGCACCGTACATGCGACCGGCAACGTGCAGGTTCTCGGCGCGGAAGATCACCCAGCCCATGACCACCAGCAGGAAGGTCAGCGCCCAGCGGATCGGATTGAGGCTGCGCGGCGAGGTGTTGAGGCCGAGCATTTTCTCGATCGCCAGCCACATGCCGTGCCACGCACCCCAGACGATGTAGGTGATGTTCGCGCCGTGCCACAGACCACCGAGCAGCATGGTCAGGAACAGGTTGCGATAGGTCATCAGCGTGCCTTTGCGGTTGCCGCCGAGGGTGATGTAGAGGTAGTCACGCAACCAGGTCGACAGGCTGATGTGCCAGCGGCGCCAGAACTCGGTGATCGACTGGCTGATGTAAGGCTGCTTGAAGTTTTCCATGAAACGGAAACCCATCATCAGGCCCAGGCCGATGGCCATGTCGCTGTAACCCGAGAAGTCGAAATACAGCTGCGCGGTGTAAGCCAGCGCGCCGAGCCAGGCATCGCCCGTGGTCGGGTTTTGCAGGGCGAAGCAATGGTCGGCCACAACAGCGAGGGTGTCGGCGATGAAGACTTTCTTGATGAAACCCTGCATGAACCGCGTACAGCCCTCGGAGAACTTGTCGAGGGTGTGGGTGCGGTTGTTGAACTGGTCGGCCAGGTCGCGGAAGCGCAGCACGGGACCGGCGATCAGGTGCGGGAAGATCGCCACGAACGCCGCGAAGTCGATCAGGTTGCGGGTGGCCGGGGTGTCGCCGCGGTAGACGTCGATGATGTAGCTGATCGACTCGAAGATGTAGAACGAGATACCGATCGGCAGCAGTACGTGGGTCAGGATGAACGGCTCAAGACCGACCGACGTCATCATCGCGTTGATGCTGTCGACGCCGAAGTTGGCGTACTTGAAGTAGCCGAGGATGCACAGATCCACCGCCACGCCGAGCAGCAGCCAGCGCTGGGCCGGTTGGGTCCGCACACCGGCGGCGCCGACTTTCAGGCCGATCCAGTAGTTCCACAGGGTGACGCCAGCGAACAGCGCCAGGAAGTCCACCCGCCACCACGCGTAGAACACGTAGCTGGCGATCAGCAGCAGCAGATTGCGATAGCGTTGCCCGCTCAGGTAGTACAAGCCGAGAAAGATCGGCAAGAACAGAAACAGGAACACGTTGGATGAAAATACCATCCCGATCTCTCCATGTTTGAACCAACAGTCAAGGGCCAAAGCCCCCCCAAACCCCCCGTGGAATTGGAGGGGTGAAACGATCAGCGACTAACTGCCCTTGTTGCCTTTCTCGTGGGACGGGTCGTAGACCTTGGTCAGGTCGCCGCCGAGGCGGAAGGTCTTGAACGGCTGCATGCCGTGCTTCTTCTCCAGCACATCCGGCGAACAGGTGTAGAGGCTGCAGAACGGCTCAAGCCAGGCGAATTTCATGTCCTCTTTCAAATCGGTCATGTCCTGCTCTTTGCCGTTCTTCTTCTCGAAGTCCTCGGGATCTTTCACCCCGGCCAGCACCCGGTCACCCAGGCGTTTCAGCGCGCCATTGTTTTCCTGGCGCAGATCGACACCGTTGACCTGCGCAAAACTGGCGATCATCGCCAGCGGCGGCAGGGCGTAGTTGTGATAGGCGAGGGCGCGTTGCTGGCGCTTGAGTTCGTTCGGCAGGTAGCCGTCGGCGTCGATCTGATTGGCGCCGACCTTGTATTCCTTGACCGCCCAATCGAACAGGTCGCGGCGGTTGGTGGCGATGGACGTCGCCATCACCGACCAGGCGGCCCAGTACGAGTGGTTGTTGGTTTTTTCCAGCGGCAGGTTGTCCCAGTCGCTGACCACTTGGTCGGCCATCTTGCTGAACCAGGCTTCGATCAACTGCGCTTCCTGTTGATGCTGGGCCAGTGGATGCGAGTCGGAGAACTTCAGGCGAATGTACGAAGAGGCCATGCTGCCCAGCGCCCATTTGCGCATCGACTTGCCGGTGTGGTTGAAGTCTTTCGACATCAATGCATCCGCCCGAGCCCAAGTAGCCAGCCAGTTCAGTGTGCAGTCGAGCTGTTCCGGACGACCGTCGCGCATGAACTGCATTACCCGTTTGGCGGTGCTGCGCTCCAGCGTGGTGATGTCTTTGGTGGTATCGCGAAAGGCTTTTTCCGACTGCACGTTCAGCGTCGCGCGGGCCTTGTCCGAGCCTTCGTACTTGCTGCGAAATTGCAGCGGCCCGGTGTACGGCGCCGGCATCGCATCGCAGCCTTCGCTCTTGTCGCCGGTCTTGAATTTATCCACAGGTGCAAAGTAGCCCTGAGGGGGACGCAGTGGTGCGGCAGCCTGCGCGGTGCCGGCGAAGATCGCCAGCCCGAGCAGCGTCGGCGCTAACAGAGTTTTCAGTTTCGGATTTCGCATAGCAGACCTCATTGCCCGACCTGAGCGGTTTGTTGCCCCGCGCCCGGGAATACGTTGCGTTTGCAGATTTTCGCTTCGACTTTCTGTGGCGCGGTGCCCGCTTCCGGGCCCTGGACTTCGACGGCCAGCAGGTTTTGCGAGGCCCAGTCTTCGTCCGTGCGCAGCTCAAAGGCGAAACGACCGTCGGTGTCGGAGGTTTCCGGTTTCTCGATCTTGATGTCCTCGTGGCGACCGTTCATGTACCAGAGGGTGGCTTGCAGGGTTTTCACCGAGGGATCGGCGAAGCGGATGTCGACCTGATGGCTGCTGTTCTGCAGGTTCAGGTTCTTGCTGTTGACCAGCAGTTCCTGTTTGCCGCCGGGCTTGAGTGTGGTGCTGGCGGACATTTGGGTTTCCTTGCCTTCGCAACCGTTATCCAGCAGCGCCATCATCTGGCGGTAGATGGTTTCCTGGTCGAGGCGGTACAGCGGCGAGAATTCCCAGATGAGAATCTTCGGCGGCGTCTTCTGGAATTCGTCGCTGCCCAGGTACTGCAGCATCGAGCCTTCCAGACCGCCGCCGGGGAAGGCGACGTTGAGGATGTCGGCGCCGATGGCTTCTTCGAGGAACCCGGCGAAGTTGTAGTTCTTGCCGCTGTGCGAAGTACCCACAAGGGTGATCTGCGGGTTGCCGGCATCACCGAACAGGTCGCCGTCACCGGCCTCGCCTTTCGGCTCGGTGGTGAACTGGTCCATGTACTGGATCGCGTAACTGGTGCCGCACAGTTGCCCGGCCATGTTGTGCAGGGTGCCGGTCTTGCCCATGCGCCCGGAGCGTTTGGTTTCGAATTCACGCTTGGGAATATCGGCGAAGGCCGGGATCTGCTTGACCTTCTCGGCGACGATTTTCGCCGTGCGCTGCGCACCGTAAGGCGTCCAGTGCTGGTCGCCACGGAAGTAGAAATCGTGGGCGGGCAGGGTGTCGGGCAGCGATTCGTTGGTCAGTGGTGACAGGTCCGGCACCACGTAACCCATCTGCGCGAAACGGCCGAGCATGGTCTTGTAGTTGCCCAGCGCTTTCTCGTAATCGAACGCGGCTTTTTCCTGCGGGTTGAGCTTGTTGCGGTTCACCAGACCACGGGTGGGCTGGTAGACAATCACCAGTTCGACACCTTTGGCCTTGAACGCATCGTGCAGCTGTTGCAGGCGCTTGTAGCCGGCCGGGGTGGTGTTGAACTCGGTGCGCAAATCTTCCTGGGTCCGGAACAACCAGTCGCCCTGGGCCTGCACCAGGGTGGTGAAGTTCTGCTGGTAACGGGTGGTGTAGTTCTTCGCGTCATGCGCCGCCGGGCACAGGTTGCAGCACGGTTCGGCGCTGAACTTCGGCGGTGTGGCGCCGGCAGTTTCATCGGCGCGCGCACCATTGCTGGCCGCCAGAATGCCCACGGTCAGGGCCGACAGGCTGAGTAACTTGATCAGGTGTGGGTGCATAAAATTGTCCTCAGTCCCGCATTTCGGTCTGGCGTTCGACAGGGTCGATCAGCACGGCTTTCTGCTGGCGCACCAGCAGGTCGAGAATTTCATCCTGACGCTCGCCAAGGATGCCGTTGAAGCTGATGCCGCTGGATTTGGTCGGCGCCAGCATCGACACGCGATACAGCTCGACACTCAAGGGCGAATCGATCGACAGCGGGCCGCTGCCGTTGGCGGCCAGCTCACCGCCGACCACGATCAGCGAAACCTGAGCGTCGAACGGGTCGAGCTTGATGTCACGGTCGGTGTCGGTCAGGTCCTTGATGTGGCCGTAGACGCCGGTCAGGCCGTTGGCCATGGCGACGTTTTCGTAGAGGCGGATGTTCACGCTGTTACGAATGCGGATGCCGTGGCGCTTGTTGCTGATGACCTTGTTGCCCCACAGCAGGTTGTCGGCGGACTCGTAGAGGGTGATGCCGTCGGTGTGGTTCTTGTAGATCTCGTTGTAGGCAATGATGTTGTTGACGCTGTTACGGTCGATCACCAGGCCCGAGAGGTGGTTGTCGAAACTCTTGTTGTTGAAGATGAAGCTGTCGTTCACCTCACGGGAAATGATGATCCCGTGCTTCTTCTTCGTGCCGTACACCGTGTTCTCGGCAATGATCAGACCGTGGGAACGGTCGTGCGGGTCAATGCCGTAGACGATGTTGTCCTTGTAGGTGTTGCCCTTGACCACGAAGTCGCGGGTCTCGTAGCAGTAGAAGCCGTACCACATGTCCGAGAACTCGGAGCCGACGATCCAGCCGGTCGGCTCGGGACGCTTGAGCACCTTGGCCATGTTCGGCGTGTACTGGGAAATACTCACGCCGTAGGACTTACTGTTGGCGTAGCCGAAGCTGGCCATCTTGCTGTTGACGATATAGGTCTCGGTGCCACCCCAGGCCAGCAGGAACGGGCGGAATTCCTTCGGCGAACGGAACGTCGCCGGGCCGTTTTCCTTCTCGCGCCAGCCAGTGATCCTGGTATCACGCACGAACAACTGACCGTCGTTGACCAGGAACGAACCGGCCTCCTGGGACAGGCGCAATTCCTGGGTCTGGCCATCGATTTCGAGGATGCCTTTGCGGCCGACCACGATCGGCAACTTGGCCAGGTAAACGCCCGGCGAGGTTTCGCTGAAATACTGCTTGGGCAGTTTCTGCGCCAGCTCTTTCAGGTTCAGGTAGCCGTCGTCGACGAAGATCGCCTGCGGGATGCCGTGCTGACGCACCACCCATTCGGCCATCTTGTTGTCGCCGCCGATGAAGTCCTTCAGGGCGTCTTCCTGCATCATCCGGCGCACGCTGATCTTGCCCGGTTTGCTGCGCACGATTTTCGCGGCAGCGGCTTCGGCGGTGAAACCGGAGAGGTCGGGCAATTTCGGCTTGGCCAGTTCCAGCGCTTCGGTCGGGGCGCTGCTGACGGTGTAGGTCTTGGCCTGTTGCAGCTCTTTCGCCGTGGTCACAGGTTTGCCTTGTTGAGGGGCAACCGGCTCCACGTTGGCGAAGGCCCCGGCCGAGGCCAGCAGCATCGCGCCGGCCAACAGGCTGAGCGAGCCTTTCCTTGGGTTGTTCATGTCGGGCACTCCCTTCGCGGTTTGCATCAGAAGCGCCAGATCACGTCGATGAACGCGCGGTGCATGTACGAATCGACCTGGCTGCCATAGGCATCACCCGGCTTGAACACGCCGCCACGGAACCGCACCAGGGCCGAAGGCTCGTCGATCGACTGGCTCAGCGCTGCCGGCAGCAGGCCTTGCTTGAAGTACTTGGTGACCACCAGATCCATTTCCTGGCCGAGGTCTTTCTTGCCATCGTCCAGTGGCAGGGAAGTGCTGGAAAGGATCGCGCCGGTGACGTCGTCGGTGTTGTTTTCCACGGCGTTGATGCCGTTGCTGCCCACCGGTTTGTTGCCGTCCACACGCCAGAACTTGTGGTAGATCAGACTGGCGTCGTACTGGTCGTTGAGCATCCACGAACCGAACAGCGTGACGGTCTGCATGTTGTTCATTTCGCCCCGGAAGGCTTCGCCGAAACGGTGAACCCGCGAGCGAGTGCCGGTGTAGTTCGAGCGGTTGCTTTCCAGGCCGTTCTGTTCGTAATCGGCGCTGGCGCGGGCATACGCCGCACCGACTTGCCACTGCGGATCGAGGCGCAGACGCACGCCGATGTCGGTGGCCCAGCCGTTGATGTCTTCGCTGCGCTTGGCTTGTGCCGGGCGGTTGCCATCGGCGTTCAGCGGGTTGACCGTGTCGCGGTCGCCGCTCATGCCGGTGATGCTGCCCCAGTAGTTGACCGTATTGGTGTTGCGCCAGTTGTACGCGTCGCTGTCGGCGGTCAGGCCGAGCCAGCTGATGTCGCCGTTCTGGGTTTTGTCGAGGGTGTCGCGGGGCACACCCGGTTCGGCGTAATCGAGCTTGCCGTCATCATGGGTGTGGTGACCACGGATGCCGACCCAGTTGCCCGGCGTCCACTGGTAGGAGGCGTCGGCGTAAGCGTGCAGGCGGTCCTTGTCTTTCGGCGCCAGCTCTTTGAGGTCGGTGCGGTATTCGCTGAAGCGTTCGGCAACACCGGCGTTGGCGCGCAGCAGGGTGGTGTCGAAGGTCCAGTTCAGCGCTTCGATGTTGGTGTCGCGCCACTGGCCGTCGTCGTTGCGCAGGCGCTGGCGACCGAACTTGAGGATCTCGCCGGGGTAGGGCGTGAAGCCGCTGTAGCCGACCCAGAACTCGCGCATCGCCAGGTAGTTTTTCTTGGTCTTGCGATCACCGCTGTCGGTGTTTTCGGCACCGTCGGACTGTTGCAGGGTGTCGGTTTCGATGATGTCGCTGGAAGCGACCGCCTGACCCATGGCATAGGCGCTCCACGCGCCGCTTTCGCCATAGACCCACGGACGCAAATCGAGACCGACGCCGTTGACGTCGCCACCCTTGGCAGTGCCAAGGTCGCGGTCGTCTTCGGATTGGCCGGTGATTTTCACTTCGAGGCCGAAGTTCTTGGTTTCAGTGATCGCGGCCAGTGTCGGGCAAGACCAGATCAGCGCGAACGAAAGGCCAAGGCCGGCCTTCACGAATGGATTCAGCTTCATAATTTTTCCTCGCCGTCTTCTTCTTGCAGGGCGTGCAGTTGCAGCGTGTTCTGGTTCAGGGCGCCTCGGCTGGCCTGTTCCTGCTGCAACAGACGCTGGGCTTCGGCCAGGCGCTCGGGCGGCAATTGCGCCGCGAGGGTGGTCGCCAGCTCATCGGCTTGCGGGGTGTTCTGCGCCTTGGCCAACTGGCTGAATACGTAGGCGTTGAGTGGGTCGGGTTTGGTGCCCTTGCCTT
This sequence comes from Pseudomonas sp. GW821-FHT09E04, assembly GCF_059416185.1. Lineage (NCBI taxonomy): Bacteria > Pseudomonadati > Pseudomonadota > Gammaproteobacteria > Pseudomonadales > Pseudomonadaceae > Pseudomonas > Pseudomonas sp. GW821-FHT09E04. The sequence goes on along the minus strand of NZ_JBWKOR010000002.1, from coordinate 759,262 downwards.
GGGAGAACAGCTGGGCGATGGCGAAGTCGGCACTGTTCTGGCCGTTGCGCGCAGCGGTCAGCAGATGGTCGAGGGCCTTCTGCGGATAGACCTTGCCGAGGTAGCCACGGCGGTAGATCTGGCCGAGGTAGTAATCGGCGGCGACTTCGCGGCCGACGGCTTTCTGGAAATGTTCCTCGGCGACTTTGGCGTCGGCAGGCACCAGTTTGCCTTCGTAGTAGAGCTTGCCCAGCAACAGTTCGGCGCGCGGCTGGTCGGCGGCGCGGCCGTTGTCCAGGTACTTCATCATCTGGTCGGTGTCGCCGAGTTCCGGGAAGTCGTAGAGCAATTGCGCAAGGGTGACCCACGACGCCGGGTAGCCCGGAGCGATCGGCTCGAGCAGCGACTGTGCGGTTTTTTCGTCGGTCTTGCCCAGGGTCGAATCGGCGAGCACACGGGCAACGGAATCCACGCGCTGGGCGCTGACGCTGCCACGGCTGTGAGCAGCCTGCAGTTGTTTGATCAGCTCGGCCTGTTGCTCCGGCGCGCCACGTTTCTGATAGACCGTGGCCAGTTCGACGTAGCAGATGTCGGTGGTGTTGAGCGCGGCCTTGCAGATCTTTTCCACCTCATCCAGATGCTGGTCGTAAGTACCCTGGGTGCGATACAGCAGCACCTGCGCCAGGCCGGCTTCCGGGTAGCCGGATTTGCGCCACTGGTCGATCTGCTGCTGGGCGTTGATGTTCGGGAAGCTGTGCGGGTATTGCAGGTACAGCATCGCCAGCGGGATCAGCGTGTTGCCTTCGCCGTTGGCGGCGGCTTTCTTCAGCAGGGTTTCGGCTTCCTGATGCTCGGCCTCGGTGGCGCCGGGCTTGGCCACCAGCAAGCGACCGAGACGGGCCTGGGCACGCGGCGAAACATCGGCCGCTGCGCGGTAGGTCGCCTCAGCCTGTTTGATCTGCGCGGGGTCACGGCTGTCGACCTGAATGTCGGCCAACCCGACCTGAGCTTCGCTGTAACCCAGGTCGGCCAGTGCACGGTAGTTCTGCGCGGCGGTCGCGGTGTCACCGCGCTTGAGCGCTTCGTTGGCCAGACGCTGGTCGGGCAGGCCGGCGCAACCGGCCAGGGCGATTGCCATGGCCATGGCCAGGCTCAGCGGGGCCGGCGGGATTCTGATAGGGCTCGTCATAGGCATGTCCTCGACTTAAAGACCGGCAGCCATGGCTTTGTCGATCAGCCAGTTCAGGTTCGGACCACGGTCGCTGTTCACTTCCACCGGGCGGCCGGCGAAGCTGCTGTCCAGCGGCTCGTCAGGCTGGATCTGCACACGGATGTCGGAGGACAGGTCGGCGCTTTTCAGGCTGGTGCTGCTGACGATCTTGCCGGTGCGGGTCTTGTCTTCGCCGGCGATCTGGAAGCTCACTGGGGTGCCCGGGCGCACGTCGCCGAACTGGCGATAGGAGAAGCGCGCATCGACGGTGGCCTGGGTGTTGCGCGGCACCAGCGAGAAGATCACATCACCTTTGCTCGCGTATTGACCGTCAGCCACCAGTTGCTGGGCCACGGTGCAATCGCAAGGGGAGGTGAGCGTGCCGGTCATTTGCTTGCCGAACAGTTCTTCAACCTTGGCCGGTTGCAGTTGATCCTCGTCCAGATGGCCCTTGAGCACGTCGAGCATGCTGGTGCTGAACGTCGCCAGCGGTGCGCCTTTGGCGGCGACGCCGTCGGATTTCACCAGGCTCTGTACGGTGCCGTCGCGCGGCATGGTGATGTTCATGCCCGGCACGCTGACCAGACCGGCCTGTGCGTGGCTGACGAAATACATGCTGTACACCGATTTGAAGACGAAACCCGCTGCCACGAGGCCGATCGCGAAAATGCCGGCGCTGAAGGTCACGGCTTTCAGGCGCCCGAACGGGGTCATGCCGTGGCCGCCGTCCTTGACCTTGCGCGCCTTGGTGAAGTTGTCGCGCTGCAGGGTTGCCAGCACTTCGCCGATGCTGACGATGTCGCCGGCCAAGTGCGAAGTGATCAGGTGGCGCAGGGTCGAGATGTCCTGCGGTTCGAGGTTCTGGAACTGGCAGCCGGCGCGACCGGTCTGGCGGTCGTAGGAGCGCACTTGCAGTTCAACGTCCATGGCGATGCCGAGGTTGTCGATGACGAATTGCAGGCGCGCCTTGCGCACCTCGCCAATCGTCAGCGGCAACTGACCGGCATTGAACGCCAGACCACCGGCAGACAGGTCGATGACCCGTGCTTCGACCGGTGTCCGGTCGGGACCGAAGAACCGCAGCTTAGCCGGGATTTTCACCCGGGCGTGCTGACGCTGGGCTTCGGATTCATGCACTACGTTGGCGTTGACGGCGGTATTCATAGGGGCGATTTCCTTGTTAATTCAAGAGGGGCGGGTCAGACCATCATCAGCAGCACGGCGACGAAAATGCTGCCGGCGGAGAAGGTCATGGTCCGAGACGACCAGGTGTTGAACCAACGTTGAAAGCTGGCGAGGTCACGGGTCAGGGAAGTGGGCTGGCGAGTCCAGGATTGTTGGTCGAGGCGGAAGAACACGTAGATCTTCACCAGCGCACCGACGATCTGGTTGTAATAGAGAATCACCGGGTACGCCGGGCCGATGCGGTGGCCGGAGCAGGACAGCAGCAGCGTCAGAATCAGGCGGGTGATGCCGATCCACAGCAGGTACGCGAGGATGAACGCGCCGCCGTATTTGAAGCTGGCGATGATTGCCACGGTCAGTCCGAGCAGCGAGGTCCACATCGACACGCGCTGGTCGAACAGCACCACCGAGGTGAAGGCGCCGAGGCGTTTCACGCCCAGGCCCAGAGCCCGGGAGTTCTGCCGCAGGTTGTTGCCGTACCAGCGGAACATCAGTTTGCGACTGGCCTTGATGAAGCTCTTTTCCGGCGGATGTTCAACGGTGTTGATCGCGGCATCCGGCACGTAGAAGGTGTCGTAGCCCAGACGCATCAGGCTGAACCAGCTCGACTTGTCGTCGCCAGTCAAGAACTTGAAACGGCCCAGACGCCAGTGTTGCAGTGAGTCGCTTTCAACGTCGGCGATAAATTCCGGGTTGGTGACCACGGTGGCGCGGAACACCGACATCCGGCCGGTCATGGTCAGCACGCGCTTGGACAGGGCCATCGAGCACATGTTGATGTGGCGCTGGGCGAAGCGCAGTTTGTGCCACTCGCTCATGATGTAGCCGCCGCGCACTTCGCAAAATTCGTTGGTGGTCAGGCCGCCGACGTTGCCGAACAGTTGGAACCACGGCACGGTCTTGCGCACGGTGCCTTCGCCGAGCACGGTGTCGCCGTCGATCACGGCGACCACGGCACGGTCGTCCGGCAGGTGACGGGAGATCGCACGGAAACCATAAGCCAGGCCGTCGCGCTTGCCGGTGCCGGGAATGCGCACGAAGTCGAGCTTCACCCGCTCTGGCGGATTCATTCGCGCCCACAGCGCCTTGACCAGCAGCTCATCGGACATTTCGACGATGGAGCAGACCACGGTGGTCGGCAGTTCGCAGTCGATGGCTTCGCGGATCACCGAGCTGTAGACCTGCGCGGTGGTCAACGCGTCGATGCGAAAACTGGTGACCATCAGAAACACATGCGACGGGTCCGCCGCTTTACCCAGCTTGCGCACTTTGCGGCGCATGTGCGGGTAGACGATGTAGAGAAAAATCATGCCGCGCACAAAGTGCGTGGCACCCATCGAGTAGCGCCAGATACCCACGGCGCCAATCAGGAAAATGAAGTCCTTCGACTCGGAGTCGAACGTGGACGTGGGCAGCATCAGGGCCAGGCCCATCAGCAGGCTCAGAAACAAAAGCCAGCCGGCGGATTGCAGAAAAAAATGTTTGAGCTTGGACATGACCGTCATCCGAAGGTGATGGGGGCTTCAAGCCGCCTGCCGATTCACGGCGTGCGGCTTGAAGCTCGGGGCTTGCTGCTGCGTTACCAGCAGATGCCTTCGGTGCGGGTGCCGGCATCGGTGGCCTTGGCCATGAAGCCGACCAGGTCGATGACCTGTTTGCCGTGCGGGGCCTGCTGGGCCAGCGCGCGGAACTTCTCGTCGCGGTTGCCGAGGATGATCACGTCGGAGTTGTCGATCACCGAATCGAAGTCCGCATTGAGCAGGGACGACACGTGGGGGATCTTCGACTCGATGTAATCCTTGTTCGCGCCGTGGACACGGGCGTACTGGACGTTGCTGTCGTAGATGCTCAAGTCGTAACCCTTGCCGATCAGCATTTCGGCCAGTTCCACCAGCGGACTTTCGCGCAGGTCATCGGTGCCGGCCTTGAAGCTCAGGCCGAGCAGGGCGACTTTGCGTTTGTCGTGGCTTTCAACGATGTCGAAGGCGTTCTGCACTTGCGATTCGTTGCTGCGCATCAGCGAGTTGAGCAGCGGCGCTTCGACGTCCAGGGAACCGGCGCGGTAGGTTAGGGCGCGCACGTCTTTCGGCAGGCACGAACCGCCGAAGGCGAAGCCCGGGCGCATGTAGTACTGGGACAGGTTGAGGGTCTTGTCCTGGCAGACCACGTCCATCACTTCGCGGCCATCGACGCCCACCGCTTTGGCGATGTTGCCGATCTCGTTGGCGAAGGTCACTTTGGTCGCGTGCCAGACGTTGCAGGTGTACTTGATCATCTCGGCGACGGCGATGTCCTTGCGGATGATCGGGGCGTCGAGTTCTTCGTACAGCGATTGCAGAACGTCGCCCGAAGCCTTGTCGAACTCGCCGATGACGGTCATCGGTGGCAGGTCGTAGTCGGCGATCGCGGTGGATTCACGCAGGAACTCAGGGTTCACGGCTACACCGAAATCAACACCGGCTTTCTTGCCGGAGCAGTCTTCGAGGATCGGGATCACCACGTTGGCCACGGTGCCCGGCAGCACGGTGCTGCGCACGACGATGGTGTGGCGGGTGGATTTTTCACGCAGGACAAAACCGATCTCGCGGCACACCGCTTCGATGTAGTTCAGTTCCAGGTCGCCGTTCTTCTTGCTCGGCGTGCCGACGCAAATCATCGACAAATCGGTGTCACGAATCGCCTCGGCGAAGTTGGTCGTACCGCGCAGACGACCGGTCTCGATCCCTTGCGCCAGCAACTCGCCCAGGCCCGGTTCGACAATGGGGGATTTGCCCGCGTTGATCATATCGATCTTGTCTTTGGCAACATCGACGCCAACCACGTCATGGCCCCGTGCAGACAGGCAACCGGCACACACTGCGCCGACGTAACCCAAACCAAATATGCTGATGCGCATCGCAATTACCTCTGTATATATCAGGCCGTTAAAGGGCCGGAGTTAATGGTGTTCAGCGGTCTTAGTGCACTCGAAAGTGTGACTTGCAGGCGCCACAATGCCGTGTGCAGGCATACTAAGTTTCGAGTGTCTAAATAAGTGCACTCAAGATGTGCGCAACCAGGCCTTATTGTTGTGACGTGCCCTGTTATGCAGCTGATCCTCTGGCAAGAGGACTCTTGTGCAATCTCGTATTGCGCGCTCGATGTCAGGCGCAGGCCTGTGGATCGGGCGGTTGGGTGCTCAGGCGAGCACGTTTATAAGGGCGCGGCCTTGGCCTTGTAGGGGATATTGATGGTGCGTATCTCCTGTCCTTCGATAGTTGTCCAGAGTTGTTATCCATTCAGGCAAGTTGCTGTGACAACTTGGTTACATGGTTTTGATCTCTGCGTAAGTTATCTCGTACATGTTCGGCGAGAATCGTTACCGGTGGTATGAGCTATGCATTTGGACATAGTTCCGGTCCGCCCATCGCCAAATCTGAAATTTCTTGAAATATTGAGAAAGATGGCACTGCTCTCATATTGATAGCACTTTCGATTTCGCCCTTTATTGATAGGCAGATAATCGCGTTAGATGGTTTTGTGCCACTACCGGTAAAAAATTTACGTGCCACTACTGAAAAAAATGACAACTGTCGAGTGAAAGAAAAGATAGAAATCGAGGCGATGTTTTTATGGCGCCAATAAATCGGCGAAAAGAGAGGAGGTTTTTTTGACGTCGTGCGAGCTGCACGACTCTCACTATTAAGAGTCGTGCAATGAGCATGCTTTATTCCGGGGCGTGGTCGCGCAGAAACACCAGATTGTCCGGTTTCGACTGTTCGGCACTGTAGCGATAACCCTGAGCATCGAACTGTTTGAGAGCGGCCGAATCGTTGATGCGCTCCTGGATCACGAAGCGACTCATCAGGCCGCGGGCCTTCTTGGCGTAGAAGCTGATGATCTTGTACTGGCCGTTCTTCAGGTCCTTGAACTCGGTGTTGATGATCCGCGCGTTCAGGGCTGAGCGTTTGACCGCCGAGAAGTACTCGTTGGAGGCCAGGTTCAGCAGCACGTCATCGCCCTGGTCGGCCAGCGCTTCGTTCAGCCATTCGCTGATGCGCGTGCCCCAGAACGCGTACAGATCCTTGCCCCGGGCATTGGCCAGTTTGGTGCCCATTTCCAGACGATAAGGTTGCATCAGGTCGAGCGGGCGCAGCAGGCCGTAGAGGCCGGAGAGCATGCGCAGGTGCTGTTGCGCGTAATCGAAATCGGCTTCGCTGAAGCTCTGGGCGTCGAGCCCGGTGTAGACGTCGCCCTTGAAGGCCAGCAGCGCCTGTTTGGCATTCTCGGGGGTGAACGCCGGTGTCCAGCTGCCGAAACGCGCGGCGTTGAGGCCGCCGATCTTGTCGGAGACGTGCATCAGTTCGCTGATCTGCGCAGGTGTCAGCTCGCGCAATTGCTGGATCAGCTCCTGGGAATGGTCGAGGTATTGCGGCTGGGTAAAGCGCTGGGTCGCCGGCGGTGTTTCGTAATCGAGGGTCTTGGCGGGGGAAATCACCATCAGCATGAAGTCGTCTCCTTTAATCGTGGGGGCGATTCTAGGGGGTTGAGGCGGATGACTCCAGCTATCAGGTCCATAGGTGATCGGCGGTTTGCGAGCCGGATCGGCTATAGTGCCGCGCGGGTTTTGTTATGGAGACACCCCTTTGCGCATTGTTCTTTTATTCACGGTGTGGCTGTTGAGCTTCGGGGCCGTTGCGGCGCCGGGCGATATTGCCACGCTCGATCGCAGCACCTGGCCGGAGAAACTCGACAACCCGACCCTGTTCGACGTCGCCTCGCGGGCAGAAATCCTGATGTTCGCCCGGGGCCTGCTGGGCAGCGAGTCGCTGGATGAGGCCGCTCTGGCCCAGCGTCTGGGACTGCGCACGGTCAATCTGGAGGCGATCAACAGCCTGCGTGAGCGTCTGTGGCAGCGGCTGCTCGCCAATTACAACTTCGCCCAACAGAGCTGCGATCAGGACGCCTCGTTCTGCTTCCTCGTCGAAGACCTGCCGACCCTGCGCGAGCAGGCGACCAAGTTCGTGGTCAGCGATGAAAGCTATTACACCCAATGGGCAGAGCCGAGCCGGATCTTCCATCAGCAGTACCTGGATGAACTGATGCGCAAGGCGGCGCTGTCGCCGCAGACCACCAGCGAAGTCGATCATTTCGGCGACTACGAGCGCAACGGCGACGAGATGCACGACCGGCTGTTCCTGTTGAGTTTCGACAGCGCTGCGAACCTGCAGCCGGACAATACCGACTGGATCGCTGACTACCTGCGCAAATCCAGTCTGAGCGGCACCTTCTTTTTGCTCGGCAAGGATGTGCAGGCGCGGCTGGCGGATCGCTCGGTGAATAACCTGCAATCGGAATTCTCGAAACTCTGCGTGGGCGTGCAGGGCTGGGAGTTCCGCTCCCACAGCCACTGGCAGGACTGGCAGGACTCGGTGCGCCGCAGCAGCGATCTGGTGAAGAACAAGCTGCCGGAGAACTACGTGCCGCTGTTCCGTCCACCAGAGGGGCAGCGCCGCAGTGATGCCGGCAGTTTCTTGCGCAATCAGGGCCTGCAAGTGGCGCTGTGGGACATCGACGCCCAGGACGGTGCTGGCAAGCTCAAGGGCAATCCGAGCGCACAGCGGGTGCTGACCCTGATGCTGTTGTGGCGCCACGGGGTGATCAATTTCAACATGAAGCAGGATGCGGTGAAGACGGCGTTGCCGTGGCTGATCACGCAAACCGCGCAAAGCGGCATCGGCTGGGAAGACTGTCAGGACGCTTTTCGCTGACAAGCGGCGAGAGCCCGGAAACATTGGGCTTGGGGTGAATTTTTTGCAAAATTCGATGCAGGCGGACTTCCGACTCTAACGGGGGCGGGGCGGTCCGCCAAGGGCTTTTCGTCACTTTGCAAAATAAACTTCAAAAAAGCGTCAAAGTGCTTTTTTCTGTCACGGGTTTTGGAGTATTACGAAGTCAGACCGCCGAAACCTGCAACACAGGTGGCGTCTTCCAAGACCCATTTTGTGTGCGGTTCACCTGCTATCCCGACAAAAGCTGTGCAGGTGGATTCGGCAGTCACTTCGAGGCGCAGCACCGTCCAGGTATTGCGTCGAATGGCTCCCACAAAGGTGACCGAGTATGGATGATCACGGACGTAGCCCTTCCTCCAACCAGCCAATCCTTTATGTACTCGATACCAACGTACTGATTCACGATCCAAACGCCCTGCTGAATTTCGAAGAACACCACGTCGCGATCCCGATGACCGTGCTTGAAGAGCTGGACAAGCTCAAGAGCGGGCATCACAGCGTGGCCGCCGAATGCCGCCAGGCCATCCGGCTGATCGACAAGACGCTGGGCGATGCCTCGCCCGAAGACGTCGAGCAAGGGGTGCCGATCCAGCGCGGAAAGAGCGGGCCGAAGGGGTTGCTGTCAATTCTGATGAGCAAGCAGGCGGAGTCGAACCTGATTCTGCCCGAGCACCTGAACGACAACAAAATCATCAACCAGTTGATCGATCTGCACACCCGCGATCCGAAGAAACCGGTGGTGCTGGTCACCAAAGACATCAACATGCGCCTCAAGGCGCGCGCCTGCGGGATTGCGGCCGAGGACTACAGCACCGACCAGTTGGTCGACGACGTGTCCCTGCTGCCCAACGGCTACCACAACATGACCGGCTCCTTCTGGGACCGCGTGAGCAAGGTCGAAACCCGTCAGGACCATGGCCGCACCTGGCACCAGGTGCAATTGATCGACAACCTGCCGGCCGTGCACATCAACGAGTTCATCATCGATGAGCAGGGGTTCGTCGGCTGGATCAAGGAGATTGAAGAAGACCGGCTGCTGATTCTCGATCTGCACCAGGAACCGCTGCTGCATCAGGAAGCCTGGGGCCTCAAGCCGCGTGACATCTATCAGAGCCTGGCGCTGTACGCCTTGCTCGACCCTGACATTCATCTGGTCAACCTGTCCGGCGCCGCCGGTTCCGGCAAGACCATCCTGGCGCTGGCCGCTGCGATCGAGCAGACCATGGTCAGCAAGCGTTATCGCCGCATCATCGCCACCCGCAGCGTGCAGGGCCTGGACCAGGAAATCGGCTTCCTGCCCGGCACCGAAGCGGAAAAAATGGAGCCCTGGCTGGGGGCCATCACCGACAACCTCGAAGCCTTGCACATGGATGACGAAAACACCCATGGCAGCGTCGACTACATCCTCAGCAAAGTGCCGTTGCAGTTCAAATCGCTCAACTACATTCGCGGTCGCAGCTTCCAGCAAAGCCTGATCCTGATCGACGAATGCCAGAACCTCACGCCGCACCAGATGAAAACCATCATCACCCGGGCCGGCGCCGGTTCCAAAGTGGTGTGCCTGGGCAACCTGGCACAGATCGACACCCCTTACCTGTCCGCGACCAGTTCCGGGCTGACCTACCTGACCGAACGTTTCAAAGACTTCCCCAACGGTGTGCACATCACCCTGCAAGGGGTGCCGCGTTCGATTCTGGCCGAATACGCCGAATCGCATCTGTAACCCTTACAAAGGAACCGGGCGACTGCAAAGTCGCCCGGTTTTTTATGTGCGGAAATTTGACCCGCAGGTTTACAATCGGTGCTCCTGATCAGGAGTAATCCCGTGCTGACTCATCTCGATTCCCAAGGTCGCGCCAACATGGTCGACGTCACCGAAAAAGCCGTGACGTTCCGCGAGGCGACGGCCCAAGCGCTGGTGCGCATGCTGCCCGACACTCTGCAGATGATCGTCAGCGGCGGCCATCCCAAGGGCGACGTGTTCGCCGTGGCGCGCATTGCCGGCATTCAGGCAGCGAAGAAAACCAGTGATCTGATTCCCCTGTGCCATCCGCTGATGTTGACCGGCGTCAAGGTCGAACTCAGCGCCGAAGGTGACGACGCCGTGCGCATCGTGGCTCGCTGTAAACTGTCCGGGCAGACCGGCGTCGAGATGGAAGCGCTGACCGCCGCCAGCGTCGCCGCCCTGACCATCTACGACATGTGCAAGGCCGTGGATCGCGGCATGACCATCGAAAGCGTGCGTCTGCTGGAGAAAGTCGGTGGCAAGAGCGGGCATTTCCAGGCGGAGCAGCCATGAACCTGACCGTGAAGTTTTTTGCCCGTTACCGTGAGGCGCTGGGCGTGGATTCGGTGAAGGTCGAGGGCGATTTCGCGACGGTCGACGATGTACGTGCGTTGCTCGCCAAGCGTGATGGCGCCGAGGTGCTGAGCGAACAGAACCTGATGTGCGCGCGCAACGAAGACCTTTGTCAGCTCGACGAACCGGTGGTCGATGGCGACGAAGTGGCGTTTTTCCCCACCGTGACCGGAGGCTGAGACATGGCGATTCGTGTGCAGTCCACGGCGTTCGATCCCGGCGCTGAAGTCAACGCGATGCACGCGGCCAATGTCGGCGTCGGCGCGGTGGTGAGTTTTGTCGGCTACGTGCGCGACTTCAACGATGGCCTCGATGTTGCCGGAATGTTTCTGGAGCACTATCCGGGCATGACCGAAAAGGCCCTGGGCAAGATTGCCGTCGAGGCCGAACAGCGCTGGCCATTGTTGAAGCTGGAAGTGCTGCACCGCATCGGCGCGCTGGAGCCGGGTGAGCCGATCGTGTTCGTCGGCGCCGCCAGTGCCCATCGTCAGGCGGCATTCGACGCCTGCGCCTTCGTCATGGATTACCTGAAAACCCGCGCGCCGTTCTGGAAGAAAGAGAACACCAGCGACGGCCCGCGCTGGGTCGAAGGTCGTGACAGCGATCATGCGGCGGCGGATCGCTGGAAGCAGTAATTCCTCTCCTCAATCAATCTCCCCTCGACTCCCGACCATCGGCTGACGCCGATGGCGTTTGTCCAATTGACGGCATGTACGTAAAAGTCCAGTATGGATTTACAAGTACAAATAAAGCTTTTCCCTGTTTCAGCTCTTTCTTCTGTCTTGCCAAACCAACAACAACCCGCGAGAGAACGAACATGAAGAAATTCCCCCTCATCACCGGTCTGGCGCTGAGCCTGTTGGCGTGCAGTAGCGTGTTTGCCGCCGAGAAAACCCTGCGTATCGGTATCGAAGCGGCGTATCCGCCCTTCGCCTCAAAGACCGACCAGGGTGAAATCGTCGGTTTCGACTACGACATCGGCAACGCCCTGTGCGCGCAGATGCAGGTCAAGTGTGTGTGGGTCGAGGGCGAGTTCGACGGTCTGATTCCTTCCCTGAAAGTGAAGAAAATCGACATGGCGCTGTCGTCCATGACCATCAACGAAGATCGCAAGAAGTCGGTGGACTTCACCCACAAGTACTATTTCACCTCGTCGCGGCTGGTGATGAAGGAAGGCGCGAACGTCGATGACCAGTACGCCAGCCTCAAGGGCAAGACGGTCGGTGTGCAGCGCGCCACCACCACCGATCGCTACGCCACCGAGGTGTTCGAGCCCAAGGGCATCAACGTCAAGCGCTATGGCAACAACGAAGAAATCTACATGGACCTGGCGGCCGGGCGTCTCGACGCGATTTTCGCCGACACCATTCCACTGACCGACTTCCTGTCGATGCCGCGCGGCAAGGGTTACGCGTTTGTCGGGCCGGAACTGAAGGATCCGAAGTACGTGGGCGAGGGCGCCGGGATCGCGGTGCGCAAGGGCAACGCTGAACTGGTCAGCCAGTTGAATACCGCCATCGACGGCATTCGTGCCAGTGGTGAGTATCAGAAGATTTCCGAGAAGTACTTCAAGTCGGACATCTACGGCGACTGATGTTGAAAAGCGTGCAGCCTTCGCAGGCTGCACGGTTTCAGCCCTTCAATTCCTTCAAATGTTTGTACACCGTCGCCCGCCCCATGTTCAGCACATTGGCCACATAGTTCGAGGCACTCTTGCCCTTGAACGCCCCCTCGGCGTGCAGCGCCAGTACCAGTTCACGTTTGTGGTCGCGGGTCAGCAGATTCAGGCTCAGTTGCCGCTCGCGCAGCCAGGCGTGCAGGAAGGTGTTGATGCGCTCCTGCCAGTCATCGCGAAACAGTGAGTCCGGTTGCGGGATCAGCTTGCTCGGCGAGAGGAACAGGTCCAGCGCAGCCTTGGCGTTCTCGAACAGCGAAATATTCAGGTTGATGCACAGCACCGCCAGCGGATGCCCTTCGCTGTCCCGCAGCACAGTGCTCAGGCTGCGAATCTTCTGACCGTCCCAGTTGAGCTTTTCGTACGGGCCGATGTTCCGTTCGCTGACGTCGTCGCTGAGCATGTCTTCCAGCGACGATTCATCGCCGATCACCCGTTTCGACAGGTTGTTGGCGATGTAGTCGACCTTCTGCGTGCGCAGGTCATGCAACACCACTTCGGCGTGGGGAAAGAACAGGGTGGCGATGGCGTCGGCGATGGCGTGGAAGTTATCCAGCGCGGCGTCATTCAGCTCGGGAGATTGTTCGGGGGCGGTCATAACTGTGGAGCTCCAGGCAACGTCAACGCCCCCGTGGTCCGGGGGCGTTGCGAGTGTGCCGCAATCCGTTGGGCGCGTCATCCGGGGGCGGTCAGGCCAGGCGGGCGGGGGAGAGCATGGCGGCGGACAGACCGAACTGCTTGAGGTGCTCGGGCAGCGACTCACCGCGCACCAGCGCCGCGCTGGCCTGGCCCATCGCCGGCGAAGTCTGGATGCCGTAACCGCCCTGGGCCGCGACCCAGAACAGCCCCGGCACCTGCGGATCGAACCCGGACAACAAATCACCGTCGGCGACGAAACTGCGCAGACCGGCCCAAGTGCGCGTCGGGCGGCGGATGGTCAGGGTCGTCGCTTCTTCGATCTGGTAGATGCCCATGGCGATATCCAGTTCTTCCGGCTGCACGTCGTGCGGCTCGACCGGGTCGGCGTTGGCCGGGGAGCCGAGGAACATGCCGGCGTCGGGCTTCATGTAGAACGATTCGTCGAGGCTGACCAGCATTGGCCAGTGGTGAATGTCCACGCCTTCGGGGCCGGCAAAGATGAACGCGGCACGGCGTTTCGGTTGCAGGCCCAGCGGCCGGGCGCCGGCCAGGGCACCGATCTTGTCGGCCCAGGCGCCTGCTGCGTTGATCACGATGGGCGCGCTGAAGGTCTGGCCGTTGGTCTGCACTTGCCAGACGCCGTCGGCATCACGGCTAAGCCCGAGCACTTCGCAATCGGTCAGGACTTGCCCATTGTTGCGACGGATACCACGCAGATAGCCTTGGTGCAGAGCGTCGGTGTCGATGTCGCTGGCGGTCGGGTCGTAGATTGCGCCGTGGACCCTTTCCTGGCGCAGGATCGGCAGCCGCACGCAGGCTTCTTCCGCGCTGAGCAGTTGCATCTCCGGCACCGTGGCTTTGGCGCTGAGGTATTGATTGTTCAGTTCGACGGCGTCACCGGTGAAATCCACAGTCATTTCGCCGCGCGGAGTCAGTAGCGGGTGTTCACAGAAGCCGCTGGGCGGGTGATCGAAAAACGCTCGGCTGGCCTGGGTCAGCGCCCGAACCTGCGGGGTTCCATAAGCGGCGGTGAACAGCGCGGCCGAACGTCCCGTTGAGTGATAGGCAGGGTGCGATTCGCGTTCCAGCACCACGACTTTGCCATGTTGCGACAGCCAGAAACCGGTGGAAGCGCCGGCAATCCCGCCGCCGATGATGATGAAATCTGCATGACTCATGAAAATCTCCGGTGTCAGCGCTGCAATTGATAGACGGCGTTGGCCAGGGCGATGTCTTCCAGGCCCAGACCGATGGAGCGGAAGAACACGTGACGGTCGTAACTCGGACGCTGCACTTTCTCGCTGAGCAGATCCGCGAGGTCACCGATGATCGCGCTGTTGTCCCAGCCATGCTGTTCGGTGGCGATCAGCATCTCGCCGGCCGAACCCGGTGTGGTCAGACGATAGTCGCAGAACACCTGCATGTCGTTGAGGCTCTGCGGCGGCACTTCGTGGGCGCGCGGTGCGTTGGTGCTGATCGAGGTGATCAGCGCCGGTTTGTTCAAGGTTGCTGGGTCGATCACAGGTCCTGCGGACGAGGTGCAGAGCATGATCACGTCTGCGTCGGCAATGGCGGCTTCGCGGCTGTCAGCGATGCTCACGCGCGGATCGAGGGTTTGCAGCAGGCGGGCGGTTGCCGGGTCTTCATTCAACGTGGGCGAATACACGCGGATGCTCTGCCATTCGCGCAACGTCTTGACGTAATGCAGGTGCGCCTGGGCGACCTTGCCGCTGCCGATGATCGCCAGGCGCGAGGCTTTCAAAGGGGCGAGGGCGTCGACGGCGACAGCTGTGGTTGCCGCCGTGCGTGCGGTGGTCAGTTCGCCGGCATCGCAGAGCAACAGCGGCTGGCCGGTCTGCATCGACATCAGCAGCGTCCACGCCGTCACCAGCGGGCCCTGTTCGCGAACGATGTACGGCGAGGTCTTGACCCCGTACACGCCGTCTTCGGCCAGCACGCCCAGATAGTTGATGAAGTCCCCGGCGCCCTGGGGGAATTCCACCAGTTGCTGCGCCGGTTGCACCGCGTGCCCGGCCGCCAGATCGCGGAACAGCTTGCGCAGGATCTGCGGCACATCGATCCGGGCCAGAAGCTCACGGGCCTGGGTTTGGTCGATCACGTAAGGCGTACTGGACATGTCGGACTCCGGAGACTGTATCTAAACTAATTTGTCCATTATGGACTTTTAGTTTTATTGAACAATATCCGGGCGAAAAAAAAGCGCAGTCCGTTGCCGGCTGCGCTTCTCTTTATGGCGTCGCTTACTGTGGGCGCTTGCGCTCAACCGCCCGCAACAGATGCGTTGGTGGCGTTTCACAGCTGATCTTGCGACCGAGTTTTTCTTCGATGGACGGCAACTGATAGGAGTCGTCTTCACCGGCGAAGCTGATCGACACGCCATCGGCACCGGCCCGACCGGTACGGCCGATGCGGTGCACGTAGTCGTCCGGGACTTCCGGCAGGGTGAAGTTGATCACGTGGCTGATGCCGTCGATATGAATGCCGCGACCGGCCACATCGGTGGCGACCAGTACGCGGATCTTGCCTTCGCGGAAGCCTTCCAGCGTCTTGATCCGCTTGTGCTGCGGCACGTCGCCGGACAGTTGCGCGGCGTTGATGCCGTCGCGTACCAGGCGTTCTTCGATGCGCCGCACTTCATCCTTGCGGTTGGCGAACACGATGACCCGCTCCCAGCCGTTGTCGTTGACCAGGTTGAAGAGCAGTTTGTATTTGTCAGCCCCGGCCACCGCGTAGATGTGCTGTTCGACGTTCTCGTTGGCCACGTTGGTGACTTCGATTTCGACGATGGCAGGGTCGGTGGTCCACTGCTTGGCGAGGTTCATCACGTCTTCGGTGAAGGTCGCGGAGAACAGCAGGGTCTGGCGTTCGCTTTTCGGCGGGGTCTGGCGAATGATCTGACGCACTTGCGGGATGAAGCCCATGTCGAGCATGCGGTCGGCTTCGTCCAGCACCATCACTTCGACCATGTCCAGGTGCACGTCGCCACGCTGGTTGAAGTCGAGCAGACGGCCCGGGGTGGCGACGAGGATGTCACAGTGGCGGGCTTCGAGGTGCTTGAGCTGCTTGTCGAAGTCCATGCCGCCGACGAACGTCATGACGTTGAGGCCGGTGTACTTGGTCAGGTCGGCGGCGTCCTTGGCGATCTGCACTACCAGTTCACGGGTCGGCGCGATGATCAGCGCCCGTGGCTCGCCCATGTAGCGCTCTTTCGGCGGCGGGGTCTGCAACAGCTGGGTGATGATCGAGATCAGGAACGCGGCGGTCTTGCCGGTACCGGTCTGGGCGCGGCCGATGGCGTCTTTGCCGGCGAGGGTGAAACCCAGCACCTGCGCCTGGATCGGCGTGCAATACGGGAAACCCAGGTCCTGGATGGCGTGCATCAGTTCCGGGGCGAGTTTGAAATCGTGGAAACGGGTCTTGCCTTCCTGTGGCTCGACGACGAAGTCTTCGAGTTTCCAGGGAATGACCGGGGCCTTGGGCTTCGGTTCGCGGCGTGGTTTGGCCGGTTTGGGTGTTTCGCTGCGGGCGCTTTCTGGAGCGGGAGCGGAAACAGCAGCGGGTGCCGGTTCGCGTTTCGGTGTGGCTACGGGAGCCTGGCGGTCCGCCGGTTTGGCATCGCTGCGATGACCGGGGGCGTGCGACGGCGCACTGGGAGCTGGCGCGAGCTGCTCAGCCTCGCTTTTTCCGAACATCTTCTTGAGTGCTTTGAGCACGGTCATCTCATCAATTGGTTAAGGAATGTACGCCGGCCAGTGTAATGCAAGAAACGGGCGCGGCGTAGTGGGATGATCAAAGGGGCCCGACCACTGGAAAATCGAGCCCCGGACGATCAGCGCAGGCGTTCGCTCAGCCACACGCCGATGTCGCGAATTTCTTCGGGTAACACTTCGTGCTCCATTGGGTATTCCTGCCATGTCACGGTGACACCATGGGCCTTGAGATACTCATACGCCGTGCGGCCCATCGAGTTTTGCACCACGTTGTCGAACTGGCCGTGCAGTGCCAGCACCGGAATCCGTTGCTGGCTGGCGGACAGCTCCAGTTCGTCGCTGAACGTCGGCGCGTAGGTCGACAACGCCAACACGCCACCCAACGGCCCCTGCCATTTCAGAAACGCGGTGTGATAGACCACGGCGCCGCCCTGGGAAAATCCGGCAAGGAAAATCCGCGAAGCGTCTATTCCGCTGGCGCGCTGTTGTTCGATCAATTCGATGACGTGATCGGCGGACGCTTCCAGCTCATCGCGGTCGATGGCACGAGCCGGGCTCATCGCCTTGATGTCGTACCAGCTCGGCATGGCATAACCGCCATTTATTGTCACCGGGCGGGTCGGTGCCTGGGGCAAAACGAAGCGCGTGCTCAGCAGGCTTTCCTGCAAGGCCTCGGCCACCGGCAGAAAGTCATAGCGGTCGGCGCCGAGGCCGTGCAGCCAGATCACGCAGGCGTCGGCTGCCTTAACAGGCTGAAGAATCAAGGGCTCGGTCATGGCTGCTCCAAAAATGTGCGGGCGCTCTCATTAAGTGCGTGATGGGGGTGCGCGCCCGGTTGATCCGTTAAGAAGATGTCGCAAGGCTACAAGTTTTGCTATTGACCTGTCGCTCAATCGCTTCAGCGAGCGGTGTGGTACGGGCTTTGCTATGAGGTAGTCGTGCAATCGATCTCGCGCCTGGCGGTAACACTATCAGTGAACGCCCGGCGACGGGATAGCAAAGAATCCGGTGATGGATGTTCGCCAATGGCCGCAATGGGCTTCGCGAACGTGAAAGGGCTACAGCCCGTTCGGCCGACTGGTGAGAAGTGAGTTGTCCATGATGTGGATTTTCTCCTACTAGACTCATAGCGAAGGTCCTGCGTCGGTTGACCCCATAAAAAGCCAACACGGGTCAACAACGCCTCAAAAGGGTGCGACTGGACTCAAGCTCCGACACAACAAGAGCAAAACTGGAGGTTTGAATGAAGATGTTGAAATCCACTCTGGCGGTCGTGACTGCTGCAGCAGTCCTCGGCGTCAGCGGGTTCGCTCAGGCGGGTGCAACCCTGGATGCGGTACAGAAGAAAGGTTTCGTGCAGTGTGGCGTCAGCGACGGTCTGCCGGGCTTCTCCGTACCGGATTCGACCGGCAAGATCCTCGGCATCGACGCCGACGTCTGCCGTGCCGTGGCCGCTGCCGTGTTCGGCGATGCGACCAAGGTCAAGTTCAGTCAGTTGAACGCCAAGGAGCGCTTCACTGCTCTGCAGTCCGGCGAGATCGACATCCTGTCGCGCAACACCACCATGACCAGCTCCCGTGACGCGGGCATGGGCCTGAAATTCCCTGGCTTCATCACTTACTACGACGGCGTGGGCTTCCTGGCCAACAACAAGCTGGGCGTGAAAAGTGCCAAGGAACTCGACGGCGCGACCATCTGCATTCAAGCCGGTACCACCACCGAGCTGAACGTGTCCGACTACTTCCGCGCCAACGGCCTGAAGTACACCCCGATCACTTTCGACACCTCCGATGAAAGCGCCAAGTCGCTGGAATCCGGTCGTTGCGACGTGCTGACCTCCGACAAGTCCCAACTGTTCGCCCAGCGCAGCAAGCTGGCCTCGCCGAAGGACTACGTGGTTCTGCCGGAAACCATTTCCAAGGAGCCTCTGGGCCCGGTCGTGCGTAACGGCGACGACGAGTGGCTGGCCATCGTTCGTTGGGTTGGCTACGCGCTGCTGAACGCTGAAGAAGCCGGCATCACTTCGAAAAACGTACTCGAAGAAGCCAAGTCCACCAAGAACCCGGACGTTGCCCGTCTGCTGGGTGGCGACGGCGAGTACGGCAAGGACCTGAAACTGCCGAAGGACTGGGTCGTGAAAATCGTTTCCCAGGTGGGTAACTACGGCGAAATCTTCGAGAAAAACCTCGGCAAGAGCACTCCGCTGGAAATCGACCGTGGCCTGAACGCGCTGTGGAACAACGGCGGCATTCAGTACGCACCACCAGTGCGCTAATGGTTCTATCACCCGGCGGGCCAACCGCCGGGTGATGTTCTGTTCCATTTCTTGCGGGGCACTTCATGCAAAATTCAATCGGCGCACCAAAGCAGAGGTTCAGCCTCAGCGATCCACGTGTGCGTGCGTGGCTATTCCAGATCATCACCGTTGTGGCGGTGGTCGCCATGGGCTGGTATCTGTTCGACAACACCCAGACCAACCTTCAGCACCGGGGCATCACGTCCGGGTTCAGCTTTCTGGAGCGCAGTGCCGGGTTCGGCATCGCTCAACACCTGATCTCCTACACCGAAGCGGACAGCTATGCCCGCGTGTTCGTGATCGGCCTGCTCAACACCTTGCTGGTGACCTTCATCGGCGTGATCCTGGCGACCCTGCTGGGCTTCATCATCGGTGTGGCGCGGCTGTCGCCGAACTGGATCATCAGCAAGCTGGCGACCGTGTATGTGGAAGTCTTCCGCAACATTCCGCCGCTGCTGCAAATCCTGTTCTGGTATTTCGCGGTGTTCCTGACCATGCCGGGGCCGCGTAACAGCCACAACTTTGGCGACACCTTCTTCGTCAGCAGCCGTGGCCTGAACATGCCGGCCGCGCAGATGGCCGACGGCTTCTGGGCGTTCGTGGTCAGTGTCGTGGTGGCTATCGTCGGCATCGTGCTGATGAGCCGCTGGGCCAACAAGCGCTTCGAGGAAACCGGCGAGCCGTTCCACAAGTTCTGGGTCGGCCTGGGGATCCTGCTGGTCATCCCGACGCTGTGTGCGCTGATCTTCGGCGCGCCGCTGCATTGGGAAATGCCGAAGCTGCAAGGCTTCAACTTCGTCGGTGGCTGGGTGCTGATCCCGGAACTGCTGGCCCTGACCCTGGCCCTGACCGTGTACACCGCGGCGTTCATCGCCGAGATCGTGCGTTCGGGGATCAAGTCGGTCAGCCACGGCCAGACCGAAGCGGCCCGTTCCCTCGGCCTGCGCAACGGCCCGACCCTGCGCAAGGTGATCATTCCGCAAGCGCTGCGCGTGATCATTCCGCCGCTGACCAGCCAATACCTGAACCTGGCGAAGAACTCCTCGCTGGCGGCCGGTATCGGTTACCCGGAAATGGTTTCGCTGTTCGCCGGCACCGTGCTGAACCAGACCGGTCAGGCGATCGAAGTCATTGCCATCACCATGAGCGTGTACCTGGCGATCAGTATCAGCATTTCCCTGCTGATGAACTGGTACAACAAGCGCATTGCGCTGATCGAGCGGTAAGGAATAGCGCATGAGTACTCATACTTTCAAACCCGACATGCCACCGCCGGCCAAGGTCTTCGGCCCGATGGCGTGGATACGCGCGAACATGTTCTCCAGCTGGCTCAACACCCTGCTGACCCTGTTTGCGTTCTACCTGATCTACCTGGTGATTCCGCCACTGCTCAGCTGGGCGATCTTCGATGCCAACTGGGTCGGCACTACCCGCGCCGACTGCACCAAGGCGGGCGCTTGCTGGGTATTCATCGAGCAACGTTTCGGTCAGTTCATGTACGGCTACTATCCGGCGGATCTGCGCTGGCGCGTGGACCTGACCGTGTGGCTGGCGGTCATCGGTGTGGCTCCGCTGTTCATCAAGCGCGTGCCGCGTAAAGCGGTATACGGGCTGAGCTTCCTGGTGGTGTATCCGATTGTTGCCTGGTGCCTGCTGCATGGCGGCGTGTTCGGCCTGAGCGCCGTTGCCACCAGCCAGTGGGGCGGCCTGATGCTGACCCTGGTGATTGCCACCGTCGGCATCGCCGGCGCGTTGCCGCTGGGGATCATGCTGGCGCTGGGACGGCGTTCGAACATGCCGGCCATTCGTGTGGTCTGCGTGACGTTCATCGAGTTCTGGCGCGGCGTGCCGCTGATCACTGTGCTGTTCATGTCTTCGGTGATGCTGCCGCTGTTCCTGCCTGAAGGCATGAACTTCGACAAGCTGCTGCGGGCGCTGATCGGCGTGATCCTGTTCCAGTCGGCCTACGTCGCCGAAGTGGTGCGCGGCGGTCTGCAAGCGATCCCCAAAGGTCAGTACGAAGCCGCTGCCGCGATGGGCCTCGGTTACTGGCGCGCCATGGGCCTGGTGATTCTGCCGCAAGCCCTGAAGCTGGTGATTCCCGGCATCGTCAACACCTTCATCGCGCTGTTCAAGGACACCAGCCTTGTGATCATCATCGGCCTCTTTGACCTGCTCAACAGCGTCAAACAAGCCGCTGCCGATCCGAAATGGCTGGGCATGGCCACCGAAGGCTACGTGTTCGCCGCCCTGGTGTTCTGGATTTTCTGTTTTGGTATGTCGCGCTATTCCATGCATCTGGAACGCAAGCTCGACACTGGCCACAAGCGTTAGGAGTTTTTTCGATGAGCGAAGCAATCAAAAAGCCAGTGGGCCCTGAAGGCATCATTCAGATGCAGGGCGTGAACAAGTGGTACGGCCAGTTCCACGTGCTGAAAGACATCAACCTCAACGTCAAGCAAGGCGAGCGTATCGTGCTGTGCGGCCCGTCGGGTTCCGGCAAGTCCACCACCATCCGCTGCCTGAACCGTCTGGAAGAACACCAGCAGGGCCGCATCGTGGTCGATGGCGTGGAGCTGACCAACGACCTCAAGCAGATCGAAGCGATCCGTCGTGAAGTCGGCATGGTGTTCCAGCACTTCAACCTGTTCCCGCACCTGACCATTCTGCAGAACTGCACCCTGGCGCCGATGTGGGTGCGCAAGATGCCCAAGCGCAAGGCCGAGGAAATCGCCATGCATTATCTGGAACGCGTACGCATTCCGGAGCAGGCGCACAAGTTCCCCGGGCAACTGTCCGGCGGTCAGCAACAGCGTGTGGCGATTGCTCGCGCGCTGTGCATGAAACCGAAAATCATGCTGTTCGACGAACCGACCTCGGCGCTCGACCCGGAGATGGTGAAAGAAGTTCTGGACACCATGATCGGCCTGGCCGAAGACGGCATGACGATGCTCTGCGTGACCCACGAAATGGGCTTCGCCCGCACCGTGGCCAACCGCGTGATCTTCATGGACAAAGGCGAAATCGTCGAGCAGGCGGCACCGAACGACTTCTTCGACAATCCGCAGAATGAGCGGACCAAGTTGTTCCTGAGTCAGATTCTGCATTGATATCAGATGGGTCAAACAAACCCGGCCTTGTGCCGGGTTTGTTTTTTGGGGATCAGGACACGGTGAGGGTTTCGTGTTCTTTGTGGACGGTGTGCGTGAAGCCTCTCAAGTCTGCCCCTTCACCGAGAGACTTTGCATCGGTCAGCAAGTACGGGTAACGATCCAACAGTCGCATCAGCAGTATCAGTGCTTTGGGCGGCAATATTTCGCCGCGCTCGTAGCGAGAGAAAGCGTTATGTCCACCACCCGACAATAATTGCACCGTCTCTTTTTGCGTAAGGTGCAATTTTCGACGGATACGCCTCATCTCGTCACCGATCATTTGCCTGGCAGCGAATACCAGTTCATCCCCTGCTTCCCCAAAACGTTCTGCGCTGTCAGTGTCGAAGTCCCACTCAACCTCACCGCACTTCTGGCACTCCCAGCCAGAAAGATTATCTACACGGCGCTCCATGCCTTTGACACTCAAGGTTTCGGCGCGACCCTCGAAATGCCTCATTCCCTCACGTGCACCGCAGCTGACACATTGCTGGGTTTTCATGGGTTTTTCTCCTTGAAGGAAATTACCGGTGGGCCGCCTGGGCGGTAGGTCACCTTGATGTAAATCTCCTGATCTTGTGAAGTGATGTGATACACGTCCTGCCAGACTCGATGATCGTCATAAGTGGTCATGGATTTGTACAACATCCTGTTCTGTAACTCGAAAACGATCTCTTGCATCTCTCTGAAGCTAAAGCCGAGCTTCTCACCGGATTTTGCCGAAGACCTGGTGAAGGCTTTTTTGCCAAGTCGCCTGACCTCAGCCTTGATCACCACCAAGTCGTAATGGGGTGTGTTCTTTTCCATAAGAAACCAAAACCCTATCCTTGAAATTACCCTTAAAGGGTAATTTTGACCAATCGAAAATCCCGCTTCATTTGCCTCCTGATCAACCTAGGTGGTTGCCGTCCTACACGGAGCTGACTAACATGTCAGAAAATTCATCCCATGATTGGATGAAAGGGCGAATCCTATGTCAGACATTTCTCCACTCATTAAGCGATCCCTGGTCGATCAGGCCCTGGATCTATTGCGACAGCGCATCACCGACGGCACTTGGCAGGTCGGTCAGCGCTTGCCGACCGAGCCCGAGCTGTGCGCCGAACTCGGTATCAGCCGTAACACCGTGCGCGAGGCGATGCGGGTGCTGGCGTTTTCCGGATTGATCGAGATCCGTCAGGGCGATGGCAGTTATCTGCGGGCGGTGGTCGATCCGATGGACACGCTCAAGGCGCTGTCCAAGTGCTCACTGGATCAGGCTCGGGAAACCCGGCACATCCTTGAAGTCGAAGCCATCGGTCTGGCGGCGTTGCGCCGCACCGATGAGGATCTGGCGGGCCTGCGCGAGGCGCTTGGCGTTGCCGGCAGCCACTATCACGGCGATCTCGACAGCTACATCGCCTGTGACCTGGTGTTTCACCGCCGCCTGGTGGACGCCGCGCACAACCCGACGCTCAGCGAGCTGTATCGCTATTTTTCCAGCATTGTCGGCGCGCAATTGCGCCAGACCCTGAACATCGTCCCTCGTCGACAGGAAGTCTTCGATTTGCACATCGCCCTGTTCGAAGCCGTCGAACAGCGGGATCCGGAACGGGCCAAAGCCCTGTCGAGGCAATTGATCAATGAACCCTGAAACCGAGAAAACCATGTCCCGCCCTGAAGCCGTCAACGCCCCGAAGCGCACCGCCGAACTGGAGGAGTTGCTGATCGATGCCGAGGCCGACGACGAGCAGGTGCAGCAAAGTCATCCGCTGGTACGTCGCCCATGGCTGTTGCTGTTGGGCCTGATTCTGGTGGCGCTGAACCTGCGCCCGGCGCTGTCGAGCATGGCGCCGCTGCTCAGTGACGTGTCGAAAAGCCTTGGCTTGTCCGCCGCTCAGGCGGGGTTGCTGACGACGTTGCCGGTGTTGTGCCTCGGTCTGTTCGCCCCTTTGGCTCCGGTGCTGGCGCGACGTTTCGGTGCCGAGCGGGTGGTGCTGGGGATTCTTCTGACACTGGCCGGCGGCATCATCCTGCGCAGCAACTTCGGTGAAATCGGTCTGTTCGCCGGCAGCGTGCTGGGTGGCGCGAGTATCGGCATCATCGGCGTCTTGCTGCCCGGTATCGTCAAACGCGACTTCGCCAAGCACGCCGGCACCATGACCGGTGTCTACACTATGGCCCTGTGCCTGGGCGCGGCGATGGCGGCGGGTTCGAGCGTACCGTTGAGCGAACACTTCGATCACAGCTGGGCCATGGGCCTCGGCTTCTGGGTGATTCCGGCGCTGGTTGCTGCGGTGTTCTGGCTGCCGCAAATCGGTCAGAAGCATGGTGCACACAATGTCGCCTACCGGGTGCGCGGCTTGCTGCGTGATCCGCTCGCCTGGCAGGTGACCTTGTACATGGGCCTGCAATCGTCGCTGGCCTACATTGTGTTTGGCTGGTTGCCGTCGATTCTGATTGGACGCGGGCTGACGCCGACCCAGGCCGGTCTGGTGCTGTCCGGTTCGGTGATCATCCAGCTTGCCAGTTCCCTGGCAGCTCCGTGGCTGGCCACGCGCGGCAAGGATCAGCGACTGGCGATCGTGGTGGTGATGGCACTGACCCTCGGCGGGCTGTTCGGTTGCCTGTATGCGCCGATCGAAGGGCTGTGGGGCTGGGCGATCCTGCTGGGCCTGGGGCAGGGCGGTACGTTCAGTCTGGCGTTGACCCTGATCGTGCTGCGCTCGCGCGATTCCCATGTCGCGGCGAACCTGTCGAGCATGTCCCAGGGTTTTGGCTACACCCTCGCGTCCATGGGGCCGTTCGCGGTCGGCGTGGTGCATGACTGGACCGGCGGCTGGAACGCCGTGGGCTGGATCTTCGGCATCGTCGGTGCGGGTGCGATCCTTGCCGGCCTCGGTGCCGGGCGCGCGCTTTACGTGCAGGTCGAAAGCGAAAAGGTCTGACGCGCACACACTGTCGGTATTCGGAATGCGAATGCCGATAGTGTTTCGGGCGTTTGCGGATTATCGTGCTGGCAATCTGTACCTTTCCTGGAGATTGCCCATGAGTGAAGAAGCCCACAGCGCGTTGATCACCCGTTTCTATCAGGCTTTCCAACGCCTCGACGCCGAGGCCATGGCCGCCTGCTACACCGACGACGTGGTGTTCAGCGATCCGGCCTTCGGCGAACTGCGCGGCCGCGATGCCGGCGACATGTGGCGCATGCTCACCACTCGGGCCAAGGACTTCTCCCTGACTTTCGATAACGTCCGCGCCGACGAGCGCAGCGGCGGCGCCCACTGGGTGGCGACTTACCTGTTCAGTCAGACCGGCAACATCGTGATCAACGACATCCAGGCACGCTTCGTCTTTCGCGACGGCAAGATCTGCGAACATCACGACCACTTTGATCTGTGGCGCTGGTCCCGTCAGGCTTTGGGTTTCAAAGGCCTGCTACTGGGCTGGACGCCACTGGTGCGCAACGCAGTCCGCGCCCAGGCGCTGAAAGGGCTGAAGGCATTTCAGGCGAGTCGCTGATAAGATCGCAGCCTGTTCCTCACGCGCCTTTATTTTCCCGTGACCAGCCTCAGCGAAAATCCTCTCGAAGCCGACGTTCCAGTGAGCAAATCCTGGTTCGTCTACCTCGTGCGCGCCGCCAATGGTTCGCTGTACTGCGGGATCAGCGATGATCCCGTGCGTCGCTTTGCCAAGCATCAGAGCGGCAAGGGCGCGCGGTTCTTTCTTTCAAGCCCGGCGATGGCGCTGGTTTACAGCGAGCTGTGCCGCGACAAGGGCGATGCATTGCGCCAGGAACGGTTGATCAAGAAGCTCAGGAAGAGTGCGAAAGAATGCCTGGTGGCGTCTTATCGGCCTGATTGATCAGGTGTTTGCGAGCGGTAGAAATCACTGCACGTTGAAGCGGTGTCCTCAGACAAACGACAGGCGAAAAAAAACCGCCTTTGCGGGGCGGTTTTTTCTGTAAACCTCGGTTTGCGGCCGGGTTTACTGATCTCACAGGAGACATTGACGTAGGCGGAGAATATTCCTCTTTGCGTCACTGAGCAAGCCTGAAGGCACGCCTACCCAATAAACTCAATTTTGAGTTTATTTGTTTAAGCGAAGGTTCAGAAACCCGGTTACGATCCGTCCGCTCACATGGCAGTGCAACCATTGAGGTCTGGCCGATCGGCGTAACGGTTTCATGCCCTCTGACACGGAGTTGCTCCCGTGCCGGAATGATTTTTCAGGGGGTATCACAACCGGCCGCCTCACAGGAGATATTGACGTGTCTTCCGAAGGCGTACGTGGTCCGGTAAGCGCGCTGGAGGTTTGGCCCCCAACCGGAGGCCAAAACGTATGAAGCTTTTGCTACGTACTCTGAGCCTCGTATGGAGGTCGTTCAAAGCGTTTCGCTTTTACGAGTTCCTGCGAGATCACTTCGATGACCTGATGTAAGGATTGTCGATGTGAGAACAACCGTCTCGGTTTCGGCTGAGGCGGTTTTTTCATCCTGGAGTTTTCGGTCGTCTTATCAACCTGACTGATCGGTTCCCATCAGCCGGATCCGTAGGCCGCCAACGAATTGCGCGCTAAGCTGCTGATTCACTTTCTGTGCGGCGGAGCCGAGCATGTCCGAGTTGATTCTGCATCATTACCCGACCTCTCCATTCGCCGAAAAGGCCCGGCTGCTGTTGGGTTTCAAGGGTTTGTCCTGGCGTTCGGTGCACATCTCGCCGGTGATGCCGAAACCTGACCTGACTGCCCTGACCGGCGGCTACCGCAAGACCCCGGTGCTGCAGATCGGCGCCGACATCTATTGCGACACCGCGTTGATCGCCCGCCGCCTCGAGCAGGAGAAGGCCCAGCCTTCGTTCTTCCCGGAAGGTCAGGAAATGATCGCCGCCAGTTTCGCTGCCTGGGCCGATTCGGTGGTGTTCCAGCATGCGGTGAGCCTGGTGTTTCAGCCAGAGTCGGTGGCGGTGCGTTTCGGCAAGTTGCCGCCGGAAGCGATCAAGGCGTTTCTGGCCGATCGTGCCGGGCTGTTCAGCGGTGGCAGCGCGACCAGACTGTCGGCCGAGCAGGCCAAACATCAATGGCCGACCATCATGGCGCGCCTGGAGCAGCAGTTGCAGCGCGAGGACGGAGACTTCCTGTTCGGCGAGCCATCGATTGCCGACTTCGCCATGGCGCATCCGCTGTGGTTCCTCAAGGCTACGCACGTCACCGCACCGCTGGTGGATGACTACCCTGCAGTGTCCGCGTGGCTCGGGCGGGTGCTGGGCTTCGGTCACGGTGCAGCCAGCGCCATGAGTTCCGAAGAAGCGCTGGAGGTTGCTCGCCATTTGATGCCGGCGACTTTGCCTGATGAGCAGTTTGTCGATCCGAACGGATTTGCAGCGGGTCAGCAGGTCGTGATCGCGGCTACTGATTACGGCGTTGATCCGGTCGCCGGGGAACTGGTATTTGCCGGTCGTGAAGAGCTGATCCTGCGCCGTGAAGATGAACGCGGTGGTGTGGTGCATGTGCACTTCCCGCGTTTCGGTTTCCGTATCGAGAAACGCTGAAACAAATGAGGGAGCTCAATGGCTCCCTCGTTCATTTCAGTGCAGCAAGAATTTCGTCCGGATCAAACCCGCGAATCAACGTGCCATTGACGTCGATCAGCGGAATCCCGCGCCCGCCCAGCGCTTCGTACGCCTTGCGCGCCTCGGCGTCCTTCTCGATATCGAATTCCTGGAACGCAATCCCTTTCTGATCGAGAAAGCGCTTGGTCTGCTTGCAGTAGCCGCACCAGTCCGTGGTGTACAGCACGACTTTGGCGTTGGCGCGGACCTGCTCGGACGCCATCTGCGACGGGTTGAACACCCGCTCGATCTTGCCCCAGTTCTGATAGACCACGACCACCAGCAGAACCAGTGCGACCTTTTTCAGCACATTGCCCAGCATCAGTTGCGGCGCTTCAGCTGATCGGTGAGCGAGGTTGGCAGGCCTTTGATGACCAGCGTGCCGGCTTCTTCGTCGTATTCGATCTTCGAGCCCAGCAGGTGCGCCTCGAAGCTGATCGACAGGCCTTCGGCGCGGCCGGTGAAGCGCCGGAACTGGTTGAGCGTGCGCTTATCCGCCGGGATCTCCGGCGACAGGCCGTAATCCTTGTTGCGGATGTGGTCGTAGAAGGCCTTCGGGCGTTCTTCGTCGATCAGCTCCGAGAGTTCTTCCAGGCCCATCGGCTCGCCGAGCTTGGCCTGGCTGCTGGCGTAGTCGACCAGGGTCTTGGTCTTCTCGCGGGCGGAATCTTCCGGCAGGTCTTCGCTCTCGACGAAGTCGCTGAAAGCCTTGAGCAGCGTACGGGTCTCGCCCGGGCCGTCGACGCCTTCCTGGCAGCCGATGAAGTCGCGGAAGTATTCCGAGACCTTCTTGCCGTTCTTGCCCTTGATGAACGAAATGTACTGCTTGGACTGCTTGTTGTTCTGCCACTCGGAGACGTTGATCCGCGCCGCCAGGTGCAGTTGACCGAGGTCGAGGTGGCGCGACGGGGTCACGTCCAGTTGATCGGTCACGGCCACGCCTTCACTGTGGTGCAGCAGGGCGATGGCCAGGTAATCGGTCATGCCTTGCTGGTAGTGGGCGAATAGTACGTGGCCGCCGACGGAGAGGTTCGACTCTTCCATCAGCTTTTGCAGATGCTCGACCGCGACTTTGCTGAACGCGGTGAAGTCCTTGCCGCCTTCCATGTATTCCTTCAGCCAGCCGCTGAACGGAAACGCACCGGACTCCGGATGAAACAACCCCCAGGCTTTGCCCTGTTTGGCGTTATAGCTCTCGTTGAGGTCGGCGAGCATGTTCTCGATGGCGGCGGATTCGGCCAGTTCAGAGTCACGGGCGTGCAGAACGGCGGGCGTGCCATCGGGTTTTTTGTCGATCAGGTGGACGATGCAATGACGGATCGGCATGGGCTTCTCGGCAAGTGGAAGGGAGGAGGGCGGGCTCCCCCGAAAAAGCGCCCAGTGTACCGCAACCACTGGTTTTGGCGCGGGCTGAAGGGCAATTCGGGGTCATGGGGTGGCGCTTATGCATTTATTTACCGATTTAGCGCAATAAACCTGACCATTTGGCTAGCTAGAGGCGGATATTTCCTTGTCTCTGTGCTAGTTTTGCCCGGTCTTACGCGTAGTCACTGCGTTAAGCGTGCATTCAGCATTTGTCAGGTCGAACCAAACCCTGATTTCGGCATCTATAACCCCGACTCGTCGTGGTTATCGCCGAGGGTGCCAGATCCAGAAGATCGGGCTCGATGGCTGACACTGCACTCTGCAATCCATATGAATTTGATAGGGAAGGAACACTACATGGCTCTTACTAAAGACCAACTGATCGCCGACATCGCTGAAGCTATCGACGCGCCGAAAACCACCGCGCGTAACGCTCTGGACCAACTGGGCCAAATCGTTGCTGATCAGCTGGAAAACGGCGGCGAAATCACCTTGCCAGGTATCGGCAAGCTGAAAGTGACCGAGCGTCCTGCCCGCACTGGCCGTAACCCATCGACTGGCGCTGCCATCGAAATCCCTGCCAAGAAAGTGATCAAGCTGGTTGTGGCCAAAGGCCTGACCGACGCTGTGAACAAGTAAGACGCAGCGATAAAAAAACCGTGCGCCGGAGTGATCCGGGCACGGTTTTTTTGTGCCTGCCGATTGTGTTTCAGCAGAAGTGGCGGCTGCTTTGCGATCAAGCGCCGCCCCAGTTGAAACGTATTACTTGCGAACCCAGCGTTCGCGACGCCAGATCTGCTGCTCGGACTTGGTCTGGAAGGTCCAGGCGACGAAGCGGCTCTGCTTCTGGCCCTGGGACATTTCCACTACCTGGCTTTCCAGCGCGCCGACCTTTTTCAGCGCGGTTTCGATGGCAGGCAGGTTCGAGGCTTTCGAAACCAGGGTGCTGAACCACAATACCTTGTGCGCAAAGTTCGCACTTTCGGCGATCAGTTGCGTCACGAAGCGCGCTTCGCCGCCTTCACACCACAGTTCGGCCGACTGGCCGCCGAAGTTCAGCACCGGCAGTTTGCGTTTCGGGTCGGCCTTGCCCAGGGCTCGCCATTTACGCTCGCTGCCTTTGGTCGCTTCGTCCATCGAGGCGTGGAACGGCGGGTTGCACATGGTCAGGTCAAAACGTTCGCCAGGTTCCAGCAGGCCGATCAGGATGTGCTTGCGGTTCTCTTGCTGGCGCAGCTTGATGACCTTGTTCAGATCGTTGGACTGGACGATGGCTGTTGCGGCAGCCACGGCCGTCGGGTCGATTTCCGAGCCCAGGAAGTGCCAGCGGTATTCGCTGTTACCGATCAGCGGATACACGCAGTTGGCACCCATGCCGATGTCCAGCACGTTGACGATGGCGCCGCGCGGAACCACGCCGTCGTTGTTGCTGGCCAGCAGATCAGCCAGAAAGTGCACGTAATCGGCACGACCCGGTACTGGCGGGCAAAGGTAATCGGCCGGGATGTCCCAATGCTGGATGCCGTAGAACGACTTGAGCAACGCCCGGTTGAACACACGCACCGCGTCGGGGCTGGCGAAGTCGATGCTTTCCTTGCCGTACGGGTTGGTGATCACGAACTTCGCCAGCTCCGGCGTAGTTTTGATCAACGCCGGGAAGTCGTAACGACCCTGATGGCGATTGCGCGGGTGCAGGCTGGCCTCTTTGCGCGGCTCCACGGGCTTGGCCGGGGTAGCGGAGTCAGGCTTCTTGCGCGCGGGGCGAGGTGTGCGGGGGGCGTTCATGGGCGTGGTCGATTCGGGTATGGCTGAAAGTGGCGGCTATTGTCCCACAGGGAACCGGGTTGTAGGCCGGAAAAGTGCCAGGCACAAAAAAGGGAGGCCGCACGGCCTCCCTTTTTCAGTGCGATTTGCCGTTACAGGCTGGCAATCCGCGCGTGCTGCTCGGCCAGTTTGCCCAGGGCTTGTTCGGCCTCGGCCAGCTTGGCGCGTTCCTTCTCGATGACTTCGGCCGGAGCCTTGTCAACGAAACCGGCGTTGGACAGCTTGCCGCCGACACGCTGGACTTCGCCCTGCAGACGCAGGATTTCCTTGTCCAGACGCGCCAGTTCGGCGTTCTTGTCGATCAGACCGGCCATCGGCACCAGCACTTCCATCTCGCCAACCAGTGCGGTGGCGGACAGTGGCGCTTCTTCGCCGGCCGCCAGTACGGTGATCGATTCCAGACGCGCCAGCTTCTTCAGCAGCGCTTCGTTCTCGGTCAGGCGGCGCTGGTCTTCAGCGGTGACGTTTTTCAGGTAGATCGGCAGCGGTTTGCCCGGGCCGATGTTCATTTCGCCACGGATGTTCCGCGTGCCGAGCATCAGGCCCTTGAGCCATTCGATGTCGTCTTCGGCTGCCGGATCGATGCGCTCTTCGTTGGCCACCGGCCAGGCTTGCAGCATGATCGTCTTGCCCTGAATGCCGGCCAGCGGCGCGATGCGCTGCCAGATTTCTTCAGTGATGAACGGCATGAACGGATGCGCCAGGCGCAGCGCCACTTCCAGTACGCGAACCAGCGTGCGGCGAGTGCCGCGCTGACGCTCGACCGGCGCGTTTTCGTCCCACAGCACAGGCTTGGACAGTTCCAGGTACCAGTCGCAGTACTGGTTCCAGATGAACTCGTACAGCGCTTGTGCCGCCAGGTCGAAACGGAACTGATCCAGTTGGCGGGTCACTTCGGCTTCGGTGCGTTGCAGTTGCGAGATGATCCAGCGATCCGCCAGCGACAGCTCGTAGGCTTCGCCGTTCTGGCCGCAGTCTTCGCCCTTGTCCAAAACATAGCGCGCAGCGTTCCAGATCTTGTTGCAGAAGTTGCGATAGCCTTCGACGCGGCCCATGTCGAACTTGATGTCGCGACCGGTGGACGCCAGCGAGCAGAACGTGAAGCGCAGGGCGTCGGTGCCGTAGCTGGCGATGCCGTCGGCGAACTCGTCGCGGGTCTGCTTCTCGATCTTCTTCGCCAGTTTTGGCTGCATCAGACCGGAGGTGCGCTTCTGCACCAGGGTTTCGAGCTCGATACCGTCGATGATGTCCAGCGGGTCCAGAACGTTGCCCTTGGACTTGGACATCTTCTGGCCCTGGCCATCACGCACCAGACCGTGCACGTAAACGGTCTTGAACGGAACCTGCGGCGTGCCGTCCTCGTTCTTGATCAGGTGCATGGTCAGCATGATCATCCGGGCGACCCAGAAGAAAATGATGTCGAAACCGGTGACCAGAACGTCGGTGGAGTGGAATTTCTTCAGGAACTCGGTCTTTTCCGGCCAGCCCAGGGTGGAGAAGGTCCACAGGCCCGAACTGAACCAGGTGTCGAGAACGTCGTTGTCCTGTTGCAGCGCAACGTCCGGGCCGAGGTTGTGCTTGGCACGTACTTCGGCTTCGTCACGGCCGACGTAGACCTTGCCCGACTCGTCGTACCAGGCCGGAATCCGGTGGCCCCACCACAGCTGACGGCTGATGCACCAGTCCTGGATGTCGCGCATCCACGAGAAGTACATGTTTTCGTACTGCTTCGGCACGAACTGGATACGGCCGTCTTCAACGGCAGCAATCGCAGGCTCGGCCAGCGGCTTGGTGGACACGTACCACTGGTCGGTCAGCCACGGCTCGATG
The DNA here is from genome assembly GCF_059416185.1 of Pseudomonas sp. GW821-FHT09E04. Lineage (NCBI taxonomy): Bacteria > Pseudomonadati > Pseudomonadota > Gammaproteobacteria > Pseudomonadales > Pseudomonadaceae > Pseudomonas > Pseudomonas sp. GW821-FHT09E04. The sequence continues at coordinate 726,661 of NZ_JBWKOR010000002.1, read as the reverse complement.
ACGGTGCCGGAGCGGTCGCCTTTCGGCACTTTCAGGTTGTGGTCGTCGACGCTGACCAGCAGGCCGGCGGCGTCGAACGCAGCCACGATCTGCTTGCGCGCTTCGAAACGCTCGAGACCGGCGTACTCGGCCGGAATCTTGCCGTCGATGCTGTCGTTCAGCGTGCCGTCGAGGTTGAACACCTGTGCTGCCGGCAGCACGTTGGCGTTCTTGTCGAAGATGTTCAGCAGCGGCAGGTTGTGGCGCTTGCCGACTTCGTAGTCGTTGAAATCGTGGGCCGGGGTGATTTTCACGCAGCCGGTGCCGAATTCAGGGTCGCAGTAATCGTCGGCGATGATCGGAATGCGGCGGCCGACCAGCGGCAGCTCGACGAATTTGCCGATCAGGGCTTTGTAGCGCTCGTCGTTCGGGTTCACCGCGACGGCGGAGTCGCCGAGCATGGTTTCCGGACGGGTGGTCGCGACGATCAGGAAATCGTTGCCTTCAGCGGTTTTCGCACCGTCGGCCAGCGGGTATTTCAGGTTCCACAGGAAACCTTTCTCGTCGTGGTTTTCCACTTCGAGGTCGGAAATCGCTGTGTGCAGCTTGGTGTCCCAGTTGACCAGGCGCTTGCCGCGATAGATCAGACCGTCTTCGTGCAGGCGCACGAACGCTTCTTTAACGGCTTCCGAGAGGCCGTCGTCCATGGTGAAGCGCTCGCGGCTCCAGTCCACGGACGAGCCGAGGCGGCGAATCTGACGGCTGATGTTGCCGCCGGACTGTTCCTTCCACTCCCAGACTTTCTCGAGGAATTTTTCGCGGCCCAGATCGTGGCGATTCTGGCCCTGGGCTTCGAGTTGACGCTCCACCAGCATCTGCGTGGCGATACCGGCGTGGTCGGTGCCCGGTTGCCACAGGGTGTTGCGACCCTGCATGCGGCGGAAACGGATCAGGGCGTCCATGATCGCGTTGTTGAAACCGTGACCCATGTGCAGGCTGCCGGTGACGTTCGGCGGCGGGATCATGATGGTGTAGGAGTCGCCCGCGCCTTGCGGGGCGAAGTAATTCTCGGACTCCCAGGTGTTGTACCAGGAAGTTTCAATGGCGTGCGGCTGGTAGGTCTTATCCATGCGCGGCGGGACCCTATTGGCATTTATTCAGGAAAAGCCGGGAAGTATAGCGGGGCATGGGGCGCAGGGCGAGCGGGGCGGGCCGGGTGGGGATCTAAAAGTGGGAGCAACCGTGCGACGGCTCCCACCGTCGATTATTCGTACTGGCTCAGAAGCCGTTCCATCCGTGCCTCGAGGCGACGTTTGATTTCGGTTTCGATGTGCGGGGCGAAGTCATCGATCACGTCTTGCATGATCAGTTGCGCAGCGGCGCGCAGTTCGCTGTCCAGGTGCAGCAGCGCGTCGGGGCCTTTGTCCACAGGTGCGACGGGCGCGGTGGCGGGTTTCGCGACGGTAGCGGGTGGCGGTTCGACGGCGGGTGGCTCAGTGGCGACCGAGTCGAACAGCATCGGAATCTGTTCCTGTTCACCATCATCGACCGTATCGGTCAAAAGCGGCGGTTGCAGGTTGTCATCGCCCAGCAACTGGCGGATCGACTCGAGGTCATCCAGCAAGTGCGCGGGTTTTTGCAGCGGTTTTGGAGTGTCCATCGGCGTACTCAGAGTCGCTGTAAACGGTGGTCTTGCAGAGGATAGCCCTGTTCCCGATAGAAACGGAAACTCTCCCGCGCAGCCGCACGGATCGCCGGATCTTCCACCACCACTTCCGCCACTCGGGCGAACTTGTTGGCGAAGGCCGGGACCTTCAGGTCGAGGTTGACGAGCAAGTCCTGATGCTGGCCGCAGTCATCGCCCAATCCAAGCACGATCAAACCTTCCGGTTCGCTCTCGGCCGGGCCATGGGGCACGAAGGTTTCGCCCTTGAACGCCCAAAGTCGCGCATCGAGGTCTTCGCGTTGGGCGGCATCGCTGCAATGCAGGTAGATGCGGTGGCCCATGCGCCAGGCTTTCTCGGTGAGCTTGCAGGCAAAATCCAGACGCGCCGAAGGATCGGCACTGGGCAGGATGTAGAAGTCGACTTTGGTCATTGCGGTTCCTGAGCTGAAAGCGGCGTCCCTCTTAAGAGACGCCGCTCGCAGTCATCGGTTTCAGGCTTTGGCGCGATCCAGCAGGTACTGGGTCAGCAGTGGAACCGGACGGCCGGTGGCGCCCTTGTCCTTGCCGCCGCTGGTCCACGCGGTGCCCGCGATGTCCAGGTGCGCCCAGTTCAGGTTCTTGGTGAAGCGCGACAGGAAGCACGCGGCGGTGATGGTGCCGGCCTTCGGCCCGCCAATGTTGGCGATGTCGGCGAACGGGCTGTCCAGTTGCTCCTGGTACTCATCGAACAGCGGCAGTTGCCAGGCGCGGTCGTCAGCAGCCTTGCCGGCGCTCAGCAGTTGGCCGATCAGTTCGTCGTTATTGCCCAGCAGGCCGGAGGTGTGCGCACCCAGGGCAACCACGCAGGCACCGGTCAGGGTGGCGATGTCGATCACCGCTTGCGGCTTGAAGCGCTCGGAGTAGGTCAGTGCGTCGCACAGCACCAGACGGCCTTCGGCGTCGGTGTTGAGGATTTCCACGGTCTGGCCGCTCATGGTGGTGACGATGTCGCCCGGACGCGAAGCAGTGCCGCTCGGCATGTTCTCGGCGCAGGCCAGGATGCACACCAGGTTGATCGGCAGCTTCAGTTCCAGCACGGCGCGCAGGGTACCGAACACGCTGGCGGCGCCGCCCATGTCGTACTTCATTTCGTCCATGCCGGCGCCCGGTTTCAGGCTGATGCCGCCGGTGTCGAAGGTGATGCCTTTACCGACCAGTGCGTACGGCTTCTCGGATTTCTTGCCGCCGTTGTATTGCATGACGATCAGGCGCGGCGGCTGGGCGCTGCCCTGACCGACGGCGTAGAACGAACCCATGCCCAGGGATTTGATTTTCTTCTCGTCGAGCACTTCGACTTTCAGATCCTTGAACTCTTTGCCCAGGTCCTTGGCTTGCTCGCCGAGGAAGGTCGGGTGGCAGATGTTCGGCGGCAGGTTGCCCAGGTTGCGGGTGAACGCCATGCCGTTGGCGATCGCGGTGGCGTGATTCACGGCGCGTTGCACTTCGGCTTGAGCGGCCTTGATGGTCAGCAGGGTGATTTTCTTCAGAGCGCGCGGCTCGGCTTTCTGGCTCTTGAACTGGTCGAAGGTGTATTCGCCGTCGACCAGGGTTTCGGCCAACAGGCGAGTCTTGCCGTAGCTGTCACGGCCCTTGACGATGATTTCATCCAGCGCCAGCACGGCATCGCTGCCACCCAGGCCCTTGAGGGTGTTGAGGATGCCGGCAACGATCTTGCGGAACGGGCGGTCGCCCAGTTCTTCATCCTTGCCCACGCCGACCAGCAGCACGCGTTCGGCTTTCAGGTTCGGCAGGCTGTGCAGCAACAGGCTCTGACCGACTTTGCCGGCCAGATCGCCACGCTTGAGGACAGCGCTGATGGCGCCGCCGCTCAGTTCGTCGACCTGCTTGGCGGCGACGCCGAGTTTGCGGCCTTCACCGACGGCAACCACCAGGGTGGCGGTTTTCAACGTTTCTGGGCTAACGCTTTTTACAACCAGTTCCATGTCCGGATCCCTGAATGAATGGTCAACACGCAGGCGTTCGGCGGTGTCCGCAGTCGCCTGCTTATAGAGAGAAAAGGCGCAGGCCAGCGCCTGCGACAAGGGCCGCAGTTTGAACCTCGCTCCCTGCGCCTGACAACCCTCCTCGGAACGATCTTCAACCGATTGCACGCTTGCGTGAGTGTGCGCAGTGACAGGCGCGCTCAATCACAGGATAATGCCGCATCTTTTTTCGACGGCTCTGCCTGGCGGGCCTGTCGATACGTTTGCTTGTTTGGCCGCCTTAGCCTGACAACCCTGGAGTGTCTGGTTTGATCGTCTTCCGTTATCTGTCCCGCGAAGTCCTGTTGACCCTGAGTGCGGTGAGTGCCGTGCTGCTGGTCATCATCATGAGCGGTCGCTTCATCAAATACCTTGCCCAGGCCGCTGCGGGCCAGCTCGATCCGGGATCGCTGTTCCTGATCATGGGCTACCGTCTGCCGGGCTTCATGCAGTTGATCCTGCCGCTGGGCCTGTTCCTCGGGATCCTTCTGGCGTACGGCCGGCTGTATCTGGAAAGCGAAATGACCGTGCTGTCCGCCACTGGCATGAGCCAGCAGCGCCTGTTCCGCATGACCCTGTTCCCGGCCACGCTGGTGGCACTGGTGGTGGCATGGCTGAGCCTGAGTCTGGCCCCGCAAGGTGCCAACCAGTTCCAGCTGCTGCTGAACAAGCAGGACGCCCTGACCGAATTCGACACCCTTGAGCCGGGTCGCTTCCAGGCGTTGCGCGATGGCACGCGGGTGACCTACACCGAAAACCTGAGCGACGACCGGGTCAATCTGGGCAGCGTGTTCATCTCGCAGAAAAACCTCGGTGCCAACCAGGCGGATCGCGGGATTTCCGTGCTGGTGGCCGAGAAAGGCCGGCAGGAAGTCCGTCCTGATGGCAACCGTTACCTGATCCTGCACAACGGCTACCGCTACGACGGCAGTCCGGGACTGGCCAACTACCGCGCTATCCACTACGAAACCTACGGTGTTCTGCTGCCCAAGCCCGATGTCAGCGAGGAAGTCACCGACCGTGACGCCATGCCGACGTCGACCCTGATGGCCAGTGATGACATCCGCGCCAAGACCGAACTGCAATGGCGCCTGTCGCTGCCGCTGCTGGTATTTATCGTGACTCTGATGGCGGTGCCGCTGTCGCGGGTCAATCCGCGCCAGGGGCGCTTCCTCAAGTTGCTGCCGGCGATTCTTCTTTATATGGCTTACCTGACCATCCTGATTGCCGCTCGCGGCGCCCTCGAAAAAGGCAAGATCCCGGCGAGCCTGGGTCTGTGGTGGGTACACGGGATCTTCCTGGTCATCGGCATCGGCCTGCTGTACTGGGAACCGCTGCGCCTGAAAATGGCCAGCCGTCGCAGCGCTGCGCTGGAGGTGGCTCGTGGTTAAACTCGACCGCTACATCGGCAGCAGCGTGTTCATGGCGATCATCGCCGTGCTGGCGATCATCCTGGGACTGGCGACATTGTTTGCCTTCATCGACGAGATGAGCGACGTCAGCGATACCTACACTCTGGCTGATGTGCTGAGCTTTGTACTGCTGACCGCACCGCGCCGGCTCTATGACATGTTGCCGATGGCAGCACTGATCGGCTGTCTGATCGGCCTCGGCAGCCTGGCGAGCAGCAGTGAGCTGACGGTGATGCGTGCGGCGGGTGTGTCCATCGGGCGCATCGTCTGGGCGGTCATGAAGCCGATGCTGGTGCTGATGCTGGCCGGCGTGCTGATCGGCGAGTACGTTGCGCCGGCTACCGAGAGCATGGCTCAGGCCAATCGTTCGCTGGCTCAAGGCAGTGGCGACGCGCAAAGCGCCAAGCACGGTATGTGGCACCGTCAGGGTGAGGAATTCATCCATATCAACGCCGTGCAACCCGATGGCCTGTTGTATGGTGTGACCCGCTATCACTTCGACAAGGAACGCCACCTGCTGAGCTCGAGCTTCGCCAAGCGCGCCGAGTTCGATGGCACTCGCTGGCAGCTTACCGACGTGACCACCACGCTGTTCCATGAGCGCAGCACCGAAGTCGTCAACAAACCGACCGAAGACTGGGATGTGTCCATCAGCCCGCAACTGCTGAACACCGTGGTCATGGCGCCGGAAGCGCTGTCGATTACCGGGCTGTGGGGTTACATCCACTACCTGGCCGATCAAGGTCTGAGCAACGGCCGTTACTGGCTGGCCTTTTGGGTCAAGGTGTTGCAGCCGCTGGTGACTGCCGCGCTGGTGCTGATGGCGATCTCCTTCATTTTCGGCCCGCTGCGCTCGGTAACCCTCGGTCAGCGGGTGTTTACCGGTGTGCTGGTGGGGTTCACCTTCCGCATCGTCCAGGATCTGCTCGGTCCGTCCAGTCTGGTATTCGGCTTCTCGCCGCTGTTCGCAGTGCTGGTGCCGGCAGGCGTCTGTGCCCTGGCGGGTGTCTGGTTGCTGCGTCGAGCCGGTTGATGAACAAGGTTTCACCCTTGCTCCAGCCTTGAAAACGCCCCGGTCGCAAGACCGGGGCGTTTTTGCATGCAATCCGGGTGACAGGCGAACGTGACGCTTGCGCCGTGTATCAGGTACAATTCCCGGCTATTTTTCGGCGGGCCAAGCCTGCAGCCTTTTTGAGTGTTGATCCGTGAGTGATTTGAGTCATATCCGCAATTTCTCCATCATCGCCCACATTGACCATGGCAAGTCGACGCTGGCTGACCGTTTCATCCAGATGTGCGGTGGCCTGGCCGAGCGTGAAATGGAAGCCCAGGTACTGGATTCCATGGATCTGGAGCGCGAACGCGGGATCACCATCAAGGCCCACAGCGTTACCCTCTATTACAAAGCCAAAGACGGCGTCACCTACCAGCTGAACTTCATTGACACCCCGGGCCACGTCGACTTCACCTACGAAGTCAGCCGTTCCCTGGCCGCGTGTGAAGGTGCCTTGCTGGTGGTCGACGCGGGTCAGGGTGTTGAAGCCCAGTCCGTGGCCAACTGCTACACCGCCATCGAGCAGGGCCTCGAGGTCATGCCGGTACTGAACAAGATCGACCTGCCGCAGGCCGAGCCCGACCGCGTCAAGGACGAGATCGAGAAGATCATCGGCATCGACGCCACCGACGCTGTCACCTGCAGCGCCAAGACCGGCCTGGGTGTCGACGAAGTGCTCGAGCGTCTGGTCGCGACCATTCCTGCGCCGACCGGCAACATCGAAGATCCGCTGCAAGCGTTGATCATCGACTCCTGGTTCGACAACTACCTGGGCGTTGTCTCCCTGGTGCGCGTGCGTCATGGCCGCGTGAAGAAGGGCGACAAGATCCTGGTGAAATCCACCGGCAAGGTCCACCTGGTCGACAGCGTCGGTGTTTTCAACCCGAAACACACCGCCACCGCTGACCTGAAGGCCGGCGAAGTGGGCTTCATCATCGCCAGCATCAAGGACATTCACGGTGCACCGGTCGGTGACACCCTGACCTTGAGCTCGACGCCGGATGTTCCGGTACTGCCGGGTTTCAAACGCATTCAGCCACAGGTTTACGCCGGTCTGTTCCCGGTCAGCTCCGACGACTTCGAGGACTTCCGCGAAGCGCTGCAGAAACTGACCCTGAACGACTCGTCGCTGCAGTACACCCCGGAAAGCTCCGACGCCCTGGGCTTCGGCTTCCGTTGCGGCTTCCTCGGCATGCTGCACATGGAGATCATCCAGGAGCGCCTGGAGCGCGAATACGACCTGGACCTGATCACCACGGCACCGACCGTAATCTTCGAACTGGTGCTGAAAACCGGTGAAACGATTTACGTCGACAACCCGTCGAAGCTGCCGGACGTGTCCGCGATCGAAGACATGCGCGAGCCAATCGTGCGTGCCAACATCCTGGTACCGCAGGAGCACCTGGGCAACGTCATCACCCTGTGCATCGAAAAACGCGGTGTGCAGGTCGACATGCTGTTCCTCGGCAACCAGGTCCAGGTGACCTACGACCTGCCGATGAACGAAGTGGTCCTGGACTTCTTCGACCGTCTGAAATCCACCAGCCGCGGCTATGCTTCGCTGGATTACCATTTCGATCGTTACCAATCGGCTAATCTGGTGAAGCTGGACGTGCTGATCAACGGTGACAAGGTCGACGCCCTGGCGCTGATCGTGCACCGTGACAATTCGCACTTCAAAGGTCGCCAGTTGACCGAGAAGATGAAAGAACTGATTCCTCGTCAGATGTTCGACGTGGCCATCCAGGCTGCCATTGGCGGTCAGATCGTCGCCCGGACAACCGTCAAGGCGCTCAGAAAGAACGTATTGGCCAAATGCTACGGCGGTGACGTCAGCCGTAAGAAGAAACTGCTCGAGAAGCAAAAGGCCGGTAAGAAACGCATGAAGCAGGTCGGCAACGTGGAAATTCCACAAGAAGCCTTCCTTGCCGTGCTCAGGTTGGAATAGTCAGGTCCTATGTCACTAAATTTCCCGCTGTTGCTGGTTATCGCCGTGTTCGTCTGCGGCCTGTTGGCGTTGCTCGATCTGTTGATCCTGGCACCGCGTCGGCGCGCCGCCATCACTTCCTATCAGGGCAGCGTCAGCCAGCCTGACGTGGTGGTGGTCGAGAAGCTGAACAAGGAACCGCTGCTGGTCGAATACGGCAAGTCGTTCTTTCCGGTGCTGTTCATCGTGCTGGTGCTGCGTTCGTTCCTGGTGGAGCCGTTCCAGATTCCGTCCGGTTCGATGAAGCCGACCCTGGACGTTGGCGACTTCATTCTGGTGAACAAGTTTTCTTACGGGATCCGCCTGCCGGTGATCGACAAGAAAGTCATCGAAGTCGGTGATCCGCAACGCGGCGATGTGATGGTGTTCCGCTACCCGAGCGACCCGAACGTCAACTACATCAAGCGTGTGGTGGGTCTGCCGGGTGACACGGTGCGTTACACCGCCGACAAGCGTCTGTTCGTCAATGGCGAGTCGATTGCCGAGCAACTGGTCGGTTCCGAACCGGGCACCCTTGGCAGCGCTGAGCTCTACAAGGAAAAACTCGGCGCCGCCGAGCACCTGATCCGCAAGGAAATGAGCCGCTACCGCGCCACGCCGGACCATACCTGGACCGTGCCGGCCGGGCACTACTTCATGATGGGCGACAACCGCGACAACTCGAACGACAGTCGCTACTGGGATGATCCGAACATTCCCAAGGATCTGCTGGGCATGGTTCCCGACCAGAACATCGTCGGCAAGGCCTTCGCGGTCTGGATGAGCTGGCCGGAACCGAAACTCAGCCACCTGCCGAATTTCTCGCGGGTCGGCCTGATCAAGTAAACAATCACGGCGCTGTTGACCACAGCGCCGAATGCATTTCTGGCGTCGGCACAACCGGCTCCGGGGCATGAAGCCACGATATTCAGGACGTCATTTTTGAACACAGCGTTAATTGTCCCAGGCCTGCGCCGTATCCCGGCGATGGCAGTGGAATCCAGCCACGAACTCAGCGTGGGTAAACCGTGAGCGTTTCTCTAAGCCGTCTCGAGCGTCAGCTCGGTTACACCTTCAAGGACCAGGAACTGATGGTCCTGGCCCTCACGCACCGCAGCTTTGCCGGACGCAACAACGAGCGTCTGGAATTCCTCGGCGATGCGATCCTCAACTTCGTCGCCGGCGAGGCACTCTTCGACCGCTTCCCGCTGGCCCGCGAAGGCCAGTTGTCGCGTTTGCGTGCACGTCTGGTGAAAGGTGAGACCCTGGCGGTATTGGCCCGTGGTTTCGATCTGGGCGAATACCTGCGCCTGGGTTCCGGTGAGCTGAAAAGCGGTGGTTTCCGTCGCGAATCGATTCTGGCCGATGCCCTCGAAGCGCTGATCGGCGCGATCTACCTCGACGCCGGCATGGAAGTCGCCCGCGAGCGCGTTCTGGCCTGGCTGGCCGGCGAGTTCGAGGGTCTGACGCTGGTCGACACCAACAAGGATCCCAAGACCCGCCTGCAGGAATTCCTGCAATCGCGCGGTTGCGACCTGCCACGCTATGAAGTGGTGGATATCCAGGGTGAGCCGCACTGCCGTACGTTCTTCGTCGAGTGCGAAGTTGTCCTATTGAATGAAAAAAGCCGGGGTCAGGGCGTGAGCCGTCGCATTGCCGAACAGGTAGCGGCCGCCGCAGCACTGATTGCCCTGGGTGTGGAGAATGGCAATGACTGATACAAACGCAACTCGCTGTGGCTATGTTGCCATCGTCGGCCGTCCCAACGTGGGCAAGTCCACGCTGCTGAACCACATCCTCGGCCAGAAGCTCGCGATCACTTCGCGCAAGCCGCAGACCACTCGCCACAACATGCTCGGGATCAAGACCGAGGGCGACGTGCAGGCGATCTACGTCGACACCCCGGGTATGCACAAGGGTGGCGAAAAGGCCCTGAACCGTTACATGAACAAGACCGCTTCGGCGGCGTTGAAAGACGTCGACGTGGTGATCTTCGTGGTCGACCGCACCAAGTGGACCGAAGAAGACCAGATGGTGCTGGAGCGTGTGCAATACGTGACCGGCCCGCTGATCGTCGCGCTGAACAAGACCGACCGCATCGAGGACAAGGCCGAGCTGATGCCGCACCTGTCCTGGTTGCAGGAGCAGCTGCCGAATGCGCAGATCATTCCGATCTCGGCGCAGCACGGGCATAACCTCGATGCACTGGAAAAGGTCATCGCTGACCATCTGCCGGAGAACGATCACTTCTTCCCGGAAGACCAGATCACCGACCGCAGCAGCCGTTTCCTCGCCGCCGAACTGGTGCGCGAGAAAATCATGCGCCAGATGGGCGCCGAGCTGCCGTACCAGATCACCGTGGAAATCGAAGAGTTCAAGCAACAGGGCAAGACTCTGCACATCCACGCGCTGATCCTCGTCGAGCGTGACGGCCAGAAGAAAATCATCATTGGCGACAAGGGCGAGCGCATCAAGCGCATCGGCACCGAAGCGCGCAAGGACATGGAGCTGCTGTTCGACTCCAAGATCATGCTCAACCTGTGGGTGAAGGTTAAGGGCGGCTGGTCCGACGACGAACGTGCGCTGCGTTCGCTGGGTTACGGCGACCTGTAAAGCGTCTGGCATTACATCGATCCATTGTGGGAGCGAGCGTGCTCGCGAAGACGATGTAACATTCAGCATTGATGTTGATTGTTGCACCGCTTTCGCGAGCAAGCTCGCTCCCACATTGGTTTTGGGTGATGAGTAAAACCGCGTTTCCCTCAACGAGAAATCCATGTCTCAAACGCCTCCCGCCCAACCCGCCTACGTCCTGCACTCCCGCGCCTATCGCGAAACCAGCGCGTTGGTGGACTTCCTCACGCCGCAAGGTCGGCTGCGGGCGGTGTTGCGCAGCGCGCGGGGCAAGGCCGGGACGCTGGCGCGTCCGTTCGTGCCGCTGGAAGTGGAATTCCGTGGCAAGGGTGAGTTGAAGAATGTCGGGCGAATGGAAAGTGCCGGCAATGCGACGTGGATGGTCGGCGAGGCACTGTTCAGCGGCCTCTATCTCAACGAGTTGCTGATCCGCCTGCTGCCAGCCGAAGACCCGCACCCCGCGGTGTTCGATCATTACGCGGCCACCTTGCTGGCCTTGGCTGAAGGCCGGCCACTGGAACCGTTGCTGCGTTCCTTCGAATGGCGCCTGCTTGACGACCTCGGTTACGGCTTTTCCCTGAACACCGACATCAATGACGAACCCATCGCTCCGGACGGCCTCTATCGCTTGCAGGTGGATGCCGGACTTGAGCGGGTCTACCTGCTGCAACCCGGTCTGTTCAACGGCACCGAGCTGCTGGCCATGGCCGAAGCGGACTGGTCTGCGCCCGGCGCATTGTCCGCTGCCAAACGCTTGATGCGTCAGGCACTTGCAGTTCATCTTGGCGGTCGTCCCTTGGTCAGTCGCGAGCTGTTTCGCAAGCCCTAAGGGTCTGTTGACGTCTGGGCACGGCACGACGGGCGCTCACTGCGCCCAGGGCTGCGTTGCTCGGAACTCATTTGGGGAAACCAAACTTCGTTCCTCGCGCCTTGCCCTGTGCTCAGTGAGCATCCCGTCGCCGCCGCGCCCAGACGTCAACAGACCCTTCACCGTGTATGCTGTGCGCCGAATCTTTCCATTCAGGAGCGCATCCGTGACCACCAGCAATCGCATTCTTCTTGGCGTGAACATTGACCACGTCGCCACCCTGCGTCAGGCTCGGGGCACGCGCTATCCGGATCCGGTCAAGGCCGCGCTGGACGCGGAAGAGGCGGGCGCCGACGGCATCACCGTGCACCTGCGCGAGGACCGTCGCCACATTCAGGAGCGCGACGTACTGTTGCTCAAGGATGTGCTGCAAACCCGCATGAACTTCGAAATGGGCGTCACCGAAGAAATGATGGCGTTCGCCGAGCGCATCCGTCCGGCCCACATCTGTCTGGTGCCGGAGACGCGTCAGGAACTGACCACCGAAGGCGGTCTGGACGTGGCGGGGCAGGAAGAGCGCATCAGGGCAGCGGTGGAGCGTCTGTCGAAGATCGGCAGCGAAGTGTCGCTGTTCATCGACGCTGACGAGCGGCAGATCGCTGCCTCGAAACGAGTCGGCGCACCGGCCATCGAGCTGCACACCGGGCGCTACGCCGATGCCGAAACACCGACCGAAGTGGCTGAAGAGCTCAAGCGTGTGGCGGACGGCGTGGCATTCGGTCTGGCCCAGGGCCTGATCGTCAATGCCGGTCACGGTCTGCACTACCACAACGTTGAAGCTGTGGCGGCGATCAAGGGCATCAACGAACTGAACATTGGTCATGCGCTGGTGGCGCATGCGTTGTTCGTCGGCTTCAAGTCGGCAGTGTCGGAGATGAAGGCGCTGATCCTGGCGGCTGCAAAGGCCTAAGCATCAACACAGATCCTGTGGGAGCTCGCTCCCACAGTATTTATCAGAGCGGCGGGTTTTCCTGCGCCGGCTTGGATTTGTCGATCCCCGGCACATGCAGATTGCCTTCGGCGACCTGATCGCCCTCGAGTTGCGGCTGGGTCACCCAGGTCAGGATGTCGTAGTAGCGACGGATGTTGGCCACGAAATGCACCGGTTCGCCGCCACGGGCGTAGCCATAGCGGGTCTTGCTGTACCACTGCTTCTGCGACAGGCGCGGCAGCATCTTCTTCACATCCAGCCACTTGTCCGGGTTCAGGCCTTCCCGGGACGCCAGTTTGCGCGCGTCATCCAGGTGGCCGCTGCCAACGTTGTAGGCGGCCAGTGCAAACCACGTACGATCCGGCTCCTGGATCGAGTCGTCGAGTTGATCCTTCATGTAAGCCAGGTACTTCGCGCCGCCCATGATGCTCTGCTTCGGATCGAGGCGGTTGGACACGCCCATGGCCTGGGCGGTGTTCTGGGTCAGCATCATCAGGCCGCGCACGCCGGTCTTCGAGGTGACGGCCGGTTGCCACAGCGATTCCTGATAACCGATGGCCGCGAGCAGGCGCCAGTCGACTTTCTCTTTCTTGGCGTAAGTCTTGAAGTGCTGTTCGTATTTGGGCAACCGCTGCTGCAAATGCTGGGCGAAGGTGGTGGCGCCCATGTAGCCGAGGACGTCGACGTGGCCGTAGTAGCGGTCTTTCAGGCGTTGCAGGGTGCCGTTCTTCTGCACCTTGTCCAGATAACTGTTGATCTCGTTGAGCAGGCTGTTGTCTTCACCGGCGGCCACTGCCCAGCTCTGGCTGCGCGCATCGCCGAGGTCGAAGGCCACGCGGATGTTGGTGAAGTACACCTGGTTCATCGCCACTTCGTTGGAGTCGACCAGGGTCAGGTCGATCTGGCCTTCATCGACCATGCGCAGCAGGTCGACTACTTCAACGGCGTCGGATTCTTCGTATTCGATCCCGGGATATTTCTGTTTCAGCTCGGCGAGTTGCTCGGCGTGGGTGCTGCCCTTGAGCACCATGATCTTCTTGCCGACCAGTTCACTGGCGTCGGTCGGGCGGGACTGACCGTTGCGATAGATGATCTGCGGGGTGACTTCGAGATAGGCGTGGGAGAACCGAACCTGCTTCTTGCGCTGATCGCTGCTGACCAGGCCGGCGGCGGCCAGTACCGGACCGTTGGGTTTGCCGACCTGGTCGAACAGGTCGTCGAGGTTGTCGGCGGTCTCGATCTTCAGCTCCACCCCCAAATCGTCGGCGAAGCGCTTCACCAGCTCGTATTCGAAGCCGGTTTCGCCGCTGCGATCCTGAAAGTAGGTGGCGGGGCTGTTACGGGTGATCACCCGCAGCACACCATCCTCCTTTACGCGCTCGAGGGTGTTGGGTTTATCAACACAGCCACTGAGCATCAGGAAGAGTCCGGTTGCGATCAGCCATTTGGCGTACCGCGGACGCAAAGCCGTTGGGGAAAACATGTGCGCAGTATACGCAAAGGACAACGGGCGCCATATCTCGACAGTCGAGGGCTTGTCTGCTAGGGATCACAAAACCGCTCGAAACCCCGCAGGAATGGGCCCGAAAGGCATTTTGTGACAGAAAAAATAACCCGCGTTCCAACACCCGATAAATTTGACCTTCGAGGCAGGAACACCACTCGACATCCGGGTGCAACCGTGCGTAGCGTTTCGGGTGATGTTGAGGGCGGTTTAGGCTAGAATGCACGGCCTCAAAGCACACCCCTTCCCGAGGCTGTCCCGAAGATGTTGATCCTGCGCGGCGCTCCTGCCCTTTCTGCCTTTCGCCACAGCAAACTCCTTGAGCAACTGAGCCAGAAGGTTTCGGCTGTCAGTGGCTTGTATGCTGAATTCGCTCACTTCGCCGAAGTCACCGGCGTCCTGACCGGCGACGAACAGCAGGTGCTTGCGCGCCTTCTGAAGTACGGTCCAAGCGTTCCGGTTCAAGAGCCGACCGGTCGTCTGTTCCTGGTGTTGCCGCGTTTCGGCACCATCTCGCCATGGTCGAGCAAGGCCAGCGACATCGCCCGCAACTGCGGCCTGAGCAAGATCCAGCGCCTGGAGCGCGGCATCGCGTTCTACGTGGCCGGTCAGTTCAGCGAAGCCGAAGCACAGCAGATTGCCGATGTACTGCATGACCGCATGACGCAGATCGTTCTGGCCAACCTCGAGCAGGCCGCCGGTCTGTTCAGCCACGCCGAACCGAAGCCGCTGACCGCCATCGATATCCTCGGCGGTGGTCGCGCCGCGCTGGAAAAGGCCAACGTCGAGCTGGGCCTGGCCCTGGCCGAAGACGAGATCGATTACCTGGTCAACGCCTTCAACGGTCTCAAGCGCAACCCGCACGACATCGAACTGATGATGTTCGCCCAGGCCAACTCCGAGCACTGCCGCCACAAGATCTTCAACGCCAGTTGGGATATTGACGGCGAGAGCCAGGAAAAAAGCCTGTTCGGCATGATCAAGAACACCTATCAGATGCACAGCGAAGGCGTGCTGTCCGCTTATAAGGACAACGCTTCGGTGATCGTCGGCAACGTCGCCGGCCGCTTCTTCCCGGATCCGGAAACCCGCCAGTACGGCGCGGTGCAGGAGCCGGTGCACATCCTGATGAAGGTTGAAACCCACAACCACCCGACCGCGATCGCACCGTTCCCGGGCGCATCTACCGGTTCCGGTGGCGAGATCCGCGACGAAGGCGCGACCGGCCGTGGCGCCAAGCCGAAGGCCGGCCTGACCGGTTTCACCGTGTCGAACCTGCAGATCCCGGGCTTCGAACAGCCGTGGGAAGTACCGTACGGCAAGCCTGAGCGCATCGTTACCGCGCTGGACATCATGATCGAAGGCCCGCTGGGCGGCGCTGCGTTCAACAACGAATTCGGTCGTCCGGCCCTGACCGGTTACTTCCGTACCTTCGAACAATCGATCACCACCCCGCACGGTGACGAAGTTCGCGGTTACCACAAGCCGATCATGCTGGCTGGCGGCATGGGCAACATCCGTGAAGAGCACGTCAAGAAAGGCGAGATTCTGGTCGGCTCGAAGCTGATCGTTCTCGGCGGTCCGGCGATGCTGATCGGTCTGGGTGGCGGTGCAGCGTCCTCAATGGCGACCGGCACCAGCTCGGCGGATCTGGACTTCGCATCGGTTCAGCGCGAAAACCCTGAAATGGAACGTCGCTGCCAGGAAGTCATCGACCGTTGCTGGCAGCTGGGTGACAAGAACCCGATCAGCTTCATCCACGACGTGGGTGCGGGCGGTCTGTCCAACGCCTTCCCGGAACTGGTCAACGACGGCGACCGCGGTGGCCGTTTCGAACTGCGCAACATTCCAAACGACGAGCCGGGCATGGCCCCGCACGAAATCTGGTCCAACGAATCCCAGGAACGTTACGTTCTGGCAGTCGGCCCGGCCGACTTCGAGCGCTTCAAGGCCATCTGTGAACGTGAGCGTTGCCCGTTCGCCGTTGTCGGTGAAGCCACCGCCGAGCCTCAATTGACCGTGACCGACAGCCACTTCGGCAACAACCCGGTGGACATGCCACTGGAAGTGTTGCTGGGCAAGGCACCGCGCATGCACCGTTCGGTGGTTCGCGAAGCCGAGCTGGGCGATGACTTCGATCCGTCGAACCTCGACATCAGCGAAAGCATCGAATGCGTTCTGCACCACCCGGCTGTGGCGAGCAAAAGCTTCCTGATCACCATCGGCGACCGCACCATCACCGGCCTCGTGGCCCGTGACCAAATGGTCGGCCCATGGCAGGTTCCGGTGGCCGACGTGGCCGTCACCGCCACCAGTTTCGACGTCTACACCGGTGAAGCGATGGCAATGGGCGAGCGTACTCCGCTGGCGCTGCTGGACGCTCCGGCGTCGGGCCGCATGGCCATCGGTGAAACCCTGACCAACATTGCCGCCTCGCGCATCAACAAGCTCTCCGACATCAAACTGTCGGCGAACTGGATGTCCGCTGCCGGCCACCCGGGCGAAGACGCGCGTCTGTACGACACCGTGAAAGCGGTGGGTATGGAACTGTGCCCTGAGCTGGGCATCACCATCCCGGTGGGCAAGGACTCGATGTCCATGGCCACCCGCTGGAACGACAACGGCGAAGACAAGACCGTCACCTCGCCGATGTCCCTGATCGTGACCGGTTTCGCGCCAGTGGCTGACATCCGTCAGACCCTGACCCCGGAACTGCGCATGGACAAAGGCACCACCGATCTGATCCTGATCGACCTCGGTCGTGGCCAGAACCGCATGGGCGCCTCGATCCTCGCTCAGGTTCACGGCAAGCTCGGCAAGCAGGCTCCGGACGTCGACGACGCCGAAGACCTGAAAGCCTTCTTCGCAGTGATCCAGGGCCTCAACGCCGACGGTCACCTGCTGGCTTACCACGACCGTTCCGACGGTGGTCTGCTGACTTCCGTGGTGGAAATGGCCTTCGCCGGCCACTGCGGTCTGAGCCTGAACCTGGACAGCGTTGCCGAGAGCTCCGCTGAAATCGCCGCCATCCTGTTCAACGAAGAACTGGGTGCCGTGATCCAGGTTCGCCAGGACGCCACGCCGGACATCCTCGCGCAATTCAGCGCGGCCGGTCTGGGCGATTGCGTTTCGGTGATCGGTCAGCCGATCAACAACGGCCAGATCAACATCACCTTCAACGGTGACACCGTGTTCGAAGGTCAGCGTCGTCTGCTGCAACGTCAGTGGGCCGAGACCAGCTATCAGATCCAGCGTCTGCGCGACAACGCCGACTGCGCCCAGCAGGAATTCGACGTCCTGCTGGAAGAGGACAATCCGGGCCTGAGCGTCAAGCTGAGCTACGACGTCAACCAGGACATCGCCGCGCCTTACATCAAGAAAGGCATTCGCCCACAGGTTGCCGTGCTGCGTGAGCAGGGCGTCAACGGTCAGGTGGAAATGGCGGCGGCGTTCGACCGCGCCGGTTTCAACGCGATCGACGTGCACATGAGCGACATTCTGGCCGGCCGTGTCGACCTGAACGAGTTCAAAGGTCTGGTGGCCTGCGGTGGTTTCTCCTACGGCGACGTACTCGGCGCCGGTGAAGGCTGGGCCAAGTCCGCACTGTTCAACAGCCGTGCCCGCGATGCGTTCCAGGGCTTCTTCGAGCGTAACGACAGCTTCACCCTCGGCGTGTGCAACGGTTGCCAGATGATGTCCAACCTCCACGAACTGATCCCGGGCAGCGAGTTCTGGCCGCACTTCGTGCGCAACCGCTCCGAGCAGTTCGAAGCGCGCGTGGCGATGGTTCAGGTTCAGGAATCGAACTCGATCTTCCTGCAGGGCATGGCCGGTTCGCGCATGCCGATCGCCATCGCTCACGGTGAAGGTCATGCCGAATTCGAAAGCGAAGAGGCACTGCTCGAAGCCGATCTGTCCGGTTGCGTGGCGATGCGTTTCGTCGACAACCACGGCAAGGTCACCGAAGCCTACCCGGCCAACCCGAACGGTTCGCCGCGCGGGATCACCGGCCTCACCAGCCGCGACGGTCGCGTAACGATCATGATGCCGCACCCGGAGCGTGTGTTCCGCGCCGTGCAGAACTCGTGGCGTTCGGAAGAGTGGAACGAAGACGCTCCTTGGATGCGTATGTTCCGTAACGCTCGTGTGTGGGTGAACTAAGCGCTGTGTACAAGCTCGCGTTTTTTGTTCCCGACAGTCATGTCGAGGTGGTCAAGGACGCTGTATTCGCTGCCGGTGGCGGGCGGATTGGTGACTATGACCACTGTGCTTGGCAGGTGCTTGGTCTGGGCCAGTTTCGACCTCTGGATGGCAGTCAGCCGTTCATTGGTCAGGCGGGGCAGGTTGAGCGGGTCGAGGAGTGGAAGGTTGAGCTTGTTGTTGGCGATGAGTTGATTCGTGGGGTGGTGGGGGCTTTGAAGGCTAGCCATCCTTACGAGACGCCGGCTTATGAGGTTTGGCGGTTGGAGGATTTTTGATCTTCCTTGCCGTTTGAACAGAAAACCCGCTGAGAGTGATTTCAGCGGGTTTTTTGGTTTTTGGTTTTTGGGGTTTGAGATTGAGTGAATATCCGTTGCTTCGGGTGCTGCCGCTGACGGTTTCGCTCTTACAGCGACTCACTTTTGCAGACGCCCAAAAGTAAGCAAAACGCTGGGCCCCGGCGTACGGCCCCTCGCTGGGGCTCGGGGTTCCTTCGTTACGGGATTCATCCGGGGGCATCGCCTACGGTTTGCTTCGCTGCACCTCCTCTCGATGTGTTCGACTTCGTCGAACGGTCGCTGCGCTCCCACCCCCGGATAAATCCCTCCACTCAGCCTTCCGATGGGGCCGGCACGTCAAAAGCGGTACTCGAGCTAACGCTCATCGTTTTGAGTGGTGAGAAGCTGTTTTTTGGTGTTTTAAGATCTGAGTTCGCCTCGATATTCCAGGTCGGTGTAGTTCGTATAAACACTGCGATCAGTCCCCTCTCCCTCCGGGAGAGGGTTAGGGGGAGGGCTGGATTCGGAGTCCAATAAAGATGCGTCAAATCACCCCCCCACCCAGCGATTCACTGGTCGCCCTAAACCTTCGCACTCACCTCACTCCGATTAACCAACCCCTCCAACGCCGCACTCAAGCTTTGCGCCCGCTCGCCCACCAGCAAGTGCCAAACACCATCTTCCAGCGCGCTCACACCCAAACATCCGAGCTCTTTCAATCGGCTTTCCGACAGCACCTTGCCATCGGCCAGTTGCAGGCGAATACGGCTCATGGCGATGCAATCAAGTTGCAGCACGTTGTCGCTGCCGCCCAGGGCTGCCAGCCATTGCTGTGCCAGCGGTGTGGCGACCGTTACGGGCTCACTGGTTTCGATGATTGCGACAGGCGCCGTCACCAAAGCACGCCCCAACGCGGGCATCGCCAAGCGAATCTCATCAGCAATGCTGTCGGCCATCGGCCCTACAACCACCTGCAAACTCCCGCCCTTGCCCGGACGCACAACGGCCATCGCGCCCAGCGCTTTCAAATCCGCATCCGAAGCTTTGTTGCGGTCGACCATTTCCAGTCGCAACCGCGTAGTGCACGCGCCAACCGTGACCAGATTCTCTGCACCACCGAGTGCCTTGATGTAAGCCCCGGCGCGTTCGTTTTCGGTCAGAACCGCTTTGTCGGCGGTGGCAACGTCTTCACGCCCCGGCGTCTTCAGGTTGAAGCGACGGATACAGAAATCAAACACCGCGTAATAGATGACCGCATAGGCCAGGCCCACCGGGATCACCAGCCAGCCATTGGTGGACTTGCCCCAGCCGAGCACCATGTCGATGAAGCCACCGGAGAAGGTGAAGCCCAGATGGATGTTCAGCGCGTTGGTGATTGCCATCGACAGCCCGGTCAGCAACGCATGCACCAGATACAGCAGCGGTGCGAGGAACATGAAGGCGAATTCGATTGGTTCGGTGACGCCGGTCAGGAACGAAGTCAGCGCCATCGACAGGAAGATCCCGCCCATCACCTTGCGTCGCTCCGGCAGGGCGTTGCGGTACATCGCCAGGCACGCGGCGGGCAGGCCGAAGATCATCATCGGGAACATGCCGGTCATGAACTGGCCGCCCTTCGGATCGCCAGCGAAGTAACGCGACAGGTCGCCGGTGACGAGGGCACCGGTGGTCGGGTCGGTGAAGTTGCCGAACACGAACCACGCCATGTTGTTGAGGATGTGGTGCAGGCCGGTGACGATCAGCAGGCGGTTGAACACGCCGAAGACGAAGGCGCCGAAGCTGCCGCTTTCCATCATCAGGCTGCCGAAGCTGTTGATGCCGTGCTGGATCGGCGGCCAGATGTAGCCGAATACCACGCCCAGACCCACCGCCGCAAAACCGGTGACGATCGGTACGAAACGCCGGCCGCCGAAGAATGCCAGATACTCCGGCAACTTGATGTCCTTGAAGCGGTTGTACAGCGCACCGGCCATCAGGCCACTGACGATCCCGGCGAGCATGCCCATGTTGATACTGGCGTCGAGCACCTTCAGCGTGGAGATCATCACCAGGTAACCGATCACCCCGGCGAGGCCAGCGGTGCCGTTGTTGTCCTTGGCGAAACCGACCGCGATGCCGATGGCGAAGATCATCGCCAGGTTGGCGAAGATCACCTGCCCGGCGTCGTGGATGATCGCGATGTTCAAGAGGTCGGTGTCGCCCAGGCGCAGCAGCAGGCCGGCGATCGGCAGGATCGCGATCGGCAGCATCAGCGCTCGGCCGAGGCGTTGCAGGCCTTCGATGAAGAGTTGGTACATGGCGTTTGTCCTTGTTGTTTTTGTTAGCGCAGAGGCCAATGTTGATGACAGGCATGACGCACCGCGGCGGCGCTGCTCAGCTTGAGCAAGTCCCGGGCGAGGCGTTGGCATTCGGCTTCGTGCACCTGGCGCACGCGATCCTTGATTTCACCAATTTGCACCGGGCTCACCGACAGTTCGGTCACGCCCAGGCCGATCAACACCGGCGTCGCCAGCGGATCGGAAGCCAGGGCGCCGCACACGCCGACCCAACGTTTATGCACCGCCGCGCCTTCGCAGGTCATGGCGATCAGGCGCAGCAGTGCCGGGTGCAAGGCATCGACCCGTGCGGCGAGGCCGGCGTGGTCGCGGTCCATGGCCAGGGTGTATTGCGACAGGTCGTTGGTGCCAATGGACAGGAAGTCGGCGTGTTCGGCCAGTTGTTCGGCCTGCAATGCAGCGGCTGGGACTTCGATCATCACGCCGATTTCCGGACGTAGGCTGATGCCCAGTTCCAGGCACAGCGCATCGACCCGTTGGCGGATGTGCAGCAGTTCGTCGACTTCGGTGACCATCGGCAGCAGGATCCGGCAGCGCTGCAACGGGCTGACTTGCAGCAGGGCGCGCAGTTGCTGATCGAGGATTTCCGGGCGGGCCTGAGCCAGACGAATACCGCGCAGACCCAAAACCGGGTTGGCTTCCACTGGCAGCGGCAGGTAATCGAGTTGTTTGTCGCCGCCGACGTCGATGGTGCGGATGATCACCGACTTGTCGCCCATGGCATCGATCACCGCTTGGTAGGCGGTGCGCTGTTCTTCGACGTCCGGCGCGGTGTGGCGATCGACGAACAGGAACTCGGTGCGCAACAGGCCGACGCCATCGGCGCCATTGGCAAACGCGTCCGCTGCTTCATGGCTGGAGGCGACGTTGGCGACCACTTCGATGGCCACGCCGTTGCGGGTTTCCGCCGGCAGATGGGCTTGGGCTCGCTGGGCTTCGCGACGTTGTTGGCGGTCGATCTGGGCTTGCCGGACTTCGGCCAGTCTTTCGCCATTTGGCGTCAGTTCGAGGCGCCCGCCGTCGGCGTCGAGGACCACAGATTGACCTTGCGCTTGATCCAGTAGCGCCGAGCCCAGTGCGACCATGCACGGCAGGCCTTTGCCCCGGGCCAGAATGGCCACGTGGGAAGTTGCGCCCCCTTCGGCCATGCACAACCCGGCGACACCTTGCGCGCTCAGTTGCAGCAAGTCCGAAGGCGTCAGTTCGTGAGCGGCGACGATGGCGCCGGCCGGCACGTCGTAATGCCAGGCTTCGCCGAGCAGGGCACGCAGCACCCGTTGTTTCAAGTCGCGCAGATCGTTGGCACGCTCGGCCAGCAGTGCGCTGCCGGTGTTTTGCAGCACCTCGCATTGCACATCGATGGATTGGCTCCAGGCGTGAGTCGCCGCGATGCCGGTTTCGATCGATTGCTGCGCGGCATCTAGTAGTGCTGGGTCTTCCAGCAATGCCAGATGCGCGGCGAAGATCGCTTCTTCGTCGGCATTACGCTGTTTTTTCGCCTGGGCGAGGGTGCCGTTGATTTCGCTGCGAACCTGATTCAATGCTGCGTCGAGGATCTGCAATTGTTGCTCGGGCTGATGATTGCCAGCGTCCGCCGGCAGGCTGATCGCGTTCAAGCGAAACAGCGGCCCGCCCACCAGACCCGGTGCGGCGCACACACCGTGCAACACGCCGGCCTCGGCCGGGCGATTGCGTGGGGCAGAAGCAACCGGTGCTGTGGCGTGATGATCGTCGGGCAGAGCGGTGGCCAAGGCCGTGAGCAAGGCTTGCAGCGCCGCTTGAGCATCGGAGCCCTGGCAGCTGACTTGCACTTCGTCCTGCTCGCCAATCGCCAGGCCCATCAAGCCGATGAGGCTGTTGCACGGCGCCGACTTGCCGGCGAAATGCAGCTGTGACTGGCTCTTGAAACCCTGCGCCGTCTGGCGGATCAACGCGGCCGGGCGTGCATGCAGGCCACCGCGATGGGCGACCCGCACGTGACCGTGAACTTCAGGGCCGCCGGTTTCTTCTGCATTCGCCGCCGTGCTGTGACGAGCAACTATGTGCAGCAGCGGTTCGCCAACCTTCACCGTTTTCAGGGTGATGGGACGCGCCTGAAAGTCCTGGCTGTTGGTCAGGATCAGCAGGCTGACCAGGCTTTTGCACTGGCGGCCGACCTTGTCCAGGTCATAGCGCAGCAACGGCTGGCCACTGCTGACCCGAGTGCCTTCCTTGACCAGCATCGAGAAACCTTCGCCCTGCAACTCGACCGTGTCGAGTCCCAGGTGCAGGAGGATTTCCGCGCCGTTGTCGGCACGCACGGTCAGCGCGTGGCCGGTGCGGGCAACGTGGATCACCACCCCGGCGCAGGGCGAATACAAGGTGTCGTTCAGCGGATCGATGGCAATGCCGTCGCCCATCGCGCCGCTGGCGAACACCGCGTCCGGAACTTTGGCGAGCGTGAGCACCGGGCCGCTGAGCGGGGCGCTTAAAGTCAGCTCTTTATTGTTGTTGTGCATGGCTCGGTCTCATCAGGAAAACGTTCGGTTCGGACTCAGTGCGTACGAGTGACTTTGCTCAGGTGTCGCGGCTGATCCGGGTCCATGCCACGGGCCACAGCCAGACCGGCCGCCATCACGTAGAAACTCTGGATCGCCAGGATCGGGTCGAGCGCCGGATGCTCCGCGCGGCTCAAGGTCAGGTCGCGTTCGCTCACGTCATCCGGTGCGGCCAGCAGCACGCGGGCGCCGCGTTGGCGCATTTCGGCCGCCAGGCTCAGCAGACCGGCCTGTTCGGCACCGCGCGGGGCGAACACCAGCAGCGGATAGTGTTCGTCGATCAGGGCCATCGGGCCATGACGGACTTCGGCGCTGCTGAAGGCTTCGGCCTGGATCGCCGAGGTTTCCTTGAATTTCAGCGCGGCTTCCTGGGCGATGGCGAAACCGGCACCACGGCCGATTACCATCAGGCGTTCGCAATCGCGCAGGGCGTCGATGGCCAGGCTCCAGTCCTGTTGCGCGGCGTCGCGCAAGCCTTCGGGCAAGGCGTTGTGTGCTTCCAGCAATTCGCTGTCCTCTTTCCAGTGCGCGATCAGACGGGCGCTGGCACTGAGGGTGGCAATGAAGCTCTTGGTCGCGGCGACGCTGCTTTCGGTGCCGGCCAGCAGCGGCAGGCTGAATTCGCACGCGGCCTCCAGCGGCGAGTCGGCGGCGTTGACCATCGACACGCTCAGTGCGCCGCGCTTGCGCAGCAGACGCAGGCTGTTGACCAGATCCGGGCTCTGGCCCGACTGGGAAAACGCGAACGCGACCTGACCGCTGACCTTCAACGGCGCCTGCTGCATGGTCACCACCGACATCGGCAGCGACGCCACCGGAATGCCCAGTTGCTGCATGGTCAGGTAGGCGAAGTAGCTCGCCGCATGATCGGAACTGCCACGGGCGACGGTCATCGCCACTTGCGGCGGCTGACGGCGCAGGCGCCCGGCGATCTCGATCATCGAGCCATCGAGCTGTTGCAGTTGGGCTTGCACGGCCTCGAACGAGGACAGCGCCTCCTCAAGCATTTTTGAAGTCAATGTCTTCTCCTTCGACCATGACGGCGGTCAGTGTAAGTGAGCGATCCAGCCGCACGCAGTCGGCCCAGGCGCCCGGTTGCAGGCGCCCGCGTTCGGTGATGCCGAGGTAGTCGGCGGGGAATTGCGAAAGACGTTGCGAGGCCTCGGCGATCGGCAGACCGATCTTCACCAGATTGCGCAAAGCCTGATCCATGGTCAGGGTGCTGCCGGCCAGCGTGCCGTCCGGCAGGCGCACGCCGCCCAGGCATTTGGTGACGGTGTGGCTGCCGAGCTTGTACTCGCCGTCGGGCATGCCGGCGGCGGCGGTCGAATCGGTGACGCAATACAGGCAAGGAATCGAGCGCAGGGCCACGCGGATCGCACCGGGGTGCACGTGCAGCAAGTCCGGGATCAACTCGGCGAATTTGGCGTGGGCGAGGGCGGCGCCGACGATGCCCGGTTCGCGGTGATGCAGCGGGCTCATGGCGTTGTATAAGTGCGTGAAACTGGTGGCGCCGGCTTCGAGGGCGGCGACACCTTCCTCGTAACTGCCGAGGGTGTGGCCGATCTGCATGCGGATGCCACGGCGGCTCAGTTCACGAATCAAGCCGTCGTGGCCGGCGATTTCCGGGGCGATGGTGATCACCCGGATCGGCGCGAGTGCCAGATACTCTTCGACTTCGGCCATCAGCGCGGTGTGGGCAAAGTTCGGTTGCGCGCCGAGTTTGCCGGGATTGATGTACGGACCTTCGAGGTGAACACCGAGGACCCGGGCGGCACCTTTCGGACGCTGCTCGCAGAATTCGCCGACATCCTTGAGCACGCTGGAGATCTCGGCACTCGGCGCGGTCATCGTGGTGGCCAGCAGCGAGGTGGTGCCGAAACGCACGTGGGTCTTGGTGATGGTCTCGAAGGCGCTGGTGCCTTCCATGATGTCCTTGCCGCCACCGCCGTGGACGTGCAGATCGATGAAGCCCGGCAGCAGATAAGGCAGGTCGTTGTCCGCCGGATCGCAAGGCACGCCTTCGATGGACACGACTCTGCCGTGTTCGTGGATCAGCCGGCCGCAAATCCAGCCGTCAGCGGTAAGGATGTTGTCTTCGGACATTTCGCTTCTCTCGTTTGGCCTGGCTGCTGATCAGCGGCGAAGCTCTGCAACAAAGTCGTAGTAGTCGTTGCGGCAATAGGTGTCGGTGACTTCGATCGGCGTGTTGTCTTCCAGGTAGCCGACCCGGGTCATCAGCAGCATCGCGGTGCCGGGGGCGATGCCGACCAGCGCGGCAAACTCGTCCGAGGCGTTGATCGCCTGGATGTGCTGCAAGGCGCGCACGATCGGTTTGCCGATGCTGTCGAGGTGTTCGTAGAGCGAATCGCCCACCACCTGTGGCTTGGGCATGATCGAGGCGGGCAGGGTGCTCATCTCGATGGCCATCACCGTGTCGTCGGCTTTGCGCAGGCGTTTCATGCGCGCGACCTTGTCGTTCGGCGACAGGCCGAGGCGGATCAGTTCTTCGTGGGTTGGCAGGGTGATTTCCCGCTCGAGCCATTGCGAGCTGGGCACGAAGCCCTTGAGACGGAGCATTTCGCTGAAACCCGACAGGCGCGACAGCGGTTGTTCAAGGCGTGGGGTGATGAAGGTGCCGGAACCTTGCAGGCGGCGGATCAATCCTTGATCGAGCAGGACTTCCAGCGCCTTGCGGGCGGTAACCCGAGAAATCCCCAGCATTTCGCTGAGATTGCGCTCCGACGGCATCGCCTGTTCGGCTTTCCACTGGCCGGCATGGATCGCTGCTTCCAGGTTGCGCGCCAGTTGCAGGTACAGCGGCGTCGGCTGGGAGTCGTCAGGGCGCAGGGCGTGTAGATCATTCATGCAGGCATTTCCGGAGCTGATATTGGATTGTTGTCGCTCGCTGTTTCGGCGAAAACTAATACCACTTGCATACCATGTCAACGCAGCGGAAAGGCCTGTAGTCCTTTGGAGTCGGGTGTTTCAGGGTGGGTGGTTTCAAGTGGTATTAGAGGTGGGCTCTGGAATGCAAAAGATCGCAGTCTGCGGCAGTTCTGGCGGGTGAAAGTGGTATCACCGTTCAGACGTTGCCGCAGGCTGCGATCTTTTGAATTTATTTTTTGCGGGCGACCAATGGTCAGAGGGAAGGGCCGCTTCGCGGCCCGGAGAGAGCAGGCGCCCTGGTGACAGAATCAGGGGCGGATTTCGATCATCGTGCCGTCTGGCACCAGGTTCCAGACTTCGCGCATGTCGACGTTGCGCATGGCGATGCAGCCGTCGGTCCAGTCCAGGGTGTGGAACAGGTTTTCCGGGTTGTCTTCGGAATCCGGCGTGCCGTGGATCATGATCATGCCGCCAGGCTCGACGCCTTCGCGCCGGGCGCGGGCGGAGTCGCTGATGTTCGGGTAGGAGATGTGCATCGACAGGTTGAATTTGTCGCTGGTCTTGCGCCAGTCGATCCAATAGAAACCTTCAGGTGTGCGTTTGTCGCCTTCAATCAGTTTCGGGCCTTTTTTCGCGCCCTTGCCCAGGGAAATGCGATAGCTCTTGAGCGGCTTGCCATCGGCGATCAACTGCAGTTGATGAGCCGACTTGAGCACCAGTATTTTTTCGATGAGCGGGGTGTTCGAAGGCGTCACGGTGGTCACGAACGACGCTTGGGAGACGGTGACGAACGACAGGCAAAACAGGGCAAGCAACCAGCGCATTGAAACGATTCCCCAGAAGGTGATGCAGATAATTTATTTATAGATCTTATGCAGGCGCTGTCGCGGGCTGCGCACGCGGGTTATCGGCCGGCTGGCGCTGAAATCAAGTGATGGCCGGTTGAGCGAGCGGCGGGATCGATTCCGAGCGCACCGGGTAAGTCTCGGCGCGGCGGTCAGCGAAGAAGCATTCTAAGGTACGGCCCACCGTGCGGAAAGCCAGCTCGTCCCACGGAATCTGCGCTTCGTCGAACAGTTGCACTTCGAGGCTCTCGGGGCCGGCGGAAAAATCCAGGTCCGCCAGCTCTGCGCGAAAGAACACATGCACCTGGCTGATATGCGGCACGTCGATCAGGGTGTAGATGCTCAGGTTACGCACCCGGGCGCAGGCTTCCTCGGCGGTTTCGCGGATGGCGGCCTGCTCGATGGTCTCGCCGTTCTCCATGAAACCGGCGGGCAGCGTCCAGTAACCGAGACGCGGCTCGATGGCACGGCGGCAGAGCAGGACTTTGCTGCCCCAGGTCGCCACGCATCCGGCCACGATATTGGGGTTCTGGTAGTGAATGGTCTGACAGCTGTCGCAGACAAATCGCAGCCGCGAGTCGCCTTCGGGAATGCGCTGGGTCACCGGGTTGCCGCACTGGCTGCAAAATTTCATGCTGGGGTTCCTGAATGCTGCGCCTATCTTGGCGTGCAGCGGTGTCAGTCGGCAAGTTGTCGTTTCGCGACATGACCCTTGTCCGGGGCTTGGGCGGTCGCATTGATTGGTGCATGATGCAGGGCAAGGCACAGATCGAGAACACTTATGCTGGACGAGCTACTGCACCGGGTAAGCAATCACACGCCGCGCACGCTGGAGACCGACACGCGTTTCCCCGAGGCCGCCGTCCTGGTGCCGATTACTCGCAGTGACGAACCCGAGCTTGTCCTGACCTTGCGCGCCAGCGGGCTCTCGACCCACGGTGGCGAAGTCGCCTTTCCCGGCGGTCGACGGGATCCGGAGGATCCGGACCTGATCTTTACCGCGCTGCGTGAAGCCGAAGAAGAAATCGGCCTGCCGCCCGGCCTGGTCGAAGTGATCGGTCCGCTCAGCCCGTTGATCTCCCTGCATGGCATCAAGGTCACACCGTATGTCGGGGTGATTCCCGATTTCGTCGAATACCAGGCCAATGATGCCGAGATCGCTGCGGTGTTCAGTGTGCCGCTGGAATTCTTCCGCAAGGACCCGCGCGAACACACCCACCGCATCGACTATCAGGGTCGCAGTTGGTACGTGCCGAGCTATCGTTATGGCGAATACAAGATCTGGGGGCTGACGGCGATCATGATCGTCGAGTTGATCAACCTGCTCTATGACGCCAAAATCAGCCTGCATCGACCGCCTAAAAGCTTTATCAACACCTGAAGCCATCGTTCGAATGGCCAGCCAACGTGAGCCCTGAGGAAAACAAGATGAAATACCGCCTGGGCGACGCCCGTGTCGAGACCCATCCGCAGAGCTGGGTCGCCCCCAATGCCGTGCTGGTGGGCAAGGTCAGACTGGAAGAGGGCGCCAACGTCTGGTTCAACGCCGTGTTGCGCGGCGACAACGAACTGATCCTGATCGGCAAGAACAGCAACGTGCAGGACGGCACCGTGATGCACACCGACATGGGCTATCCGCTGACCATCGGCACTGGCGTGACCATCGGCCACAACGCCATGCTTCACGGCTGCACGGTCGGCGACTACAGCCTGATCGGCATCAACGCGGTCATCCTCAACGGCGCGAAGATCGGCAAAAACTGCATCATTGGCGCCAATTCGCTGATTGGCGAAGGCAAGGAAATTCCCGACGGTTCGCTGGTGATGGGCTCGCCGGGCAAAGTGGTGCGTGAGTTGACCGAACAACAGAAGAAGATGCTCGAAGCCAGCGCCGCCCACTATGTACATAACTCGCAGCGCTATGTGCGCGATCTGGTCGAGCAGGAAGAATGAATACGATTGAGCGGCCGGTGGCCTCGCCCTGCGTGAATATTTGCGCGTTGGATGACGACGACATTTGCACCGGTTGCCAGCGCACGGTCGAGGAAATCACCCGCTGGAGCCGGATGACCAACGACGAGCGGCGGGCGGTGCTGGGGTTGTGTCATGAGCGGGCGAAGTCTAGTGGGCTGGTCTGGATGATCGGCAAAACGCCTGGGCAATAGCCGATTTGATTGGCGTCCTCGAAGGGCTGAAGTAACCTGTGCGCCAAATTGACAGGTCACGCCCATGATTTTCCTCATCGCCTACATCAGCAGCGTCGTGCTGATCAACTTCGCCTTCTCCACCGCGCCGCACCTGGACATCATCTGGTCAGCCTGGGGCGGGCTGGTGTTCGTGTTGCGCGACATGGTGCAGATCCGGTTCGGCCACGGTGCGATTGCGGCGATGCTGGCGGCGCTGGTGCTGTCCTATGTCACCTCCGATCCATCGATTGCGCTGGCCAGCGCCACGGCGTTCGCGGTGTCCGAGTGCATCGACTGGCTGGTGTTCACCGTCACCAAGCGGCCGTTGCGTGACCGCCTGTGGATCAGTTCGGCGCTGAGCATTCCCCTCGATACCTTCATCTTTTTCGGCATGATCGACCTGCTGACGCCACCGGTGATCATCACTGCTCTGGCCTCGAAGTTCGCCGGTGTCACCGCCGTCTGGCTGATCATGGCCTGGCGCGAGCGTAAACAGGCTGTCGCCGGCTGAAGCCAAACCCTCAGGTTCATGTAAAATGCCGCGCTTTCTCCCCATGGAAAGCGCGTCTGGCGTTGCTTTCCTCGATGATCCGCTTCTTTGAGGACCTGAGATGACCCGTATCGGAACTCCATTGTCGCCGACCGCGACCCGCGTATTGCTGTGTGGCTGTGGTGAGTTGGGCAAGGAAGTGGTGATCGAGCTGCAACGCCTGGGCGTTGAAGTGATCGCCGTTGACCGTTACGCCAATGCGCCGGCCATGCAGGTTGCTCATCGCAGCCACGTGATCAACATGCTTGATGGCGCAGCCCTGCGTGCGGTGATCGAAGCCGAGAAGCCGCACTTCATCGTGCCGGAAATCGAAGCCATCGCCACCGCTACCCTGGTCGAGCTGGAAGCTGAAGGTTTCACCGTGATCCCGACTGCTCGCGCCGCTCAACTGACCATGAACCGCGAAGGCATCCGTCGTCTGGCCGCCGAAGAGCTGGATCTGCCGACCTCGCCGTACCACTTCGCCGATACCTTCGAGGACTACAGCAAAGCCGTTGAGGACCTGGGTTTCCCGTGCGTCGTCAAACCGGTGATGAGTTCGTCGGGCAAGGGCCAGAGCCTGCTGCGCAGCGTCGATGACGTGCAGAAAGCCTGGGATTACGCGCAAGAGGGCGGTCGCGCTGGCAAAGGTCGGGTGATCATCGAAGGTTTCATCGATTTCGACTACGAAATCACCCTGCTGACCGTTCGTCATATCGGCGGCACCACGTTCTGTGCGCCGGTCGGCCACCGTCAGGAGAAAGGCGACTACCAGGAATCCTGGCAGCCACAGGCCATGAGCCCGATTGCACTGGCTGAATCCGAGCGCGTTGCCAAAGCGGTAACTGAAGCCTTGGGTGGTCGTGGCCTGTTTGGCGTCGAATTGTTCATCAAGGGCGATCAGGTGTGGTTCAGCGAAGTGTCGCCGCGCCCGCACGACACCGGTCTGGTGACCCTGATTTCCCAGGACCTGTCGCAGTTCGCCCTGCACGCCCGCGCGATTCTCGGCCTGCCGGTGCCGCTGATCCGTCAGTTCGGGCCATCGGCTTCGGCGGTGATTCTGGTGGAAGGTCAGTCGACCCAGACCGCATTCGCCAACCTCGGCGCTGCACTGAGCGAGCCGGATACCGCGCTGCGTCTGTTCGGCAAGCCTGAGGTCAATGGCCAGCGTCGCATGGGCGTGGCCCTGGCGCGTGACGAGTCGATCGAGGCCGCTCGTGCCAAGGCGACCCGTGCTTCTCAGGCGGTCGTTGTAGAGCTGTAATCTCGCTATCTGATCGCTCCCGCCCGTGCGGGAGCGATCATTGCGCTTATGACACCTGATTCAGGTCGTTATGGCGCGTTTCCTTCAGGCACAGCACAGCGATCAAGCTGAGCACCGCGGCCGCAGACACATACCCGCCGACATAACTCAAACCACCCATCGCCACCAGTTTCTGCGCGAAGAACGGTGCCGCCGAGGCCCCGACAATCCCGCCGAGGTTGTAGGCCGCCGATGCGCCGGTATAGCGGACGTGCGTCGGAAACAGTTC
Source organism: Pseudomonas sp. GW821-FHT09E04 (assembly GCF_059416185.1). NCBI lineage: Bacteria > Pseudomonadati > Pseudomonadota > Gammaproteobacteria > Pseudomonadales > Pseudomonadaceae > Pseudomonas > Pseudomonas sp. GW821-FHT09E04. The sequence continues at coordinate 695,294 of NZ_JBWKOR010000002.1, read as the reverse complement.
CGGCAGCAGCGCGCCCATCGGGGCGAACGTCACACCCATCAGGAACAGCTCGATGCACAGGAACAGCGCCACGCCCCAGGTCGAGCCCTGAGTCAGCAACGGCTCCATCAGAAATCCGGAAAGAATCGCCAGCACACCACCGACGATCAGCACCGGTTTGCGCCCGTAGCGATCGCTTGCCCAGGCTGACAACGGCGTGGCGGCCGCCATGAACAGCACAGCGAAGCACAGCAGCCCGAGGAATGTCTCGCGGCTGTAGCCCAGCGTCGACACGCCATAGCTCAGGGAAAACACCGTCGAGATGTAGAACAGCGCGTAGCACACCACCATGGCGGCGGCACCCAGCAGCGTCGGTGCCCAGTATTGGCTGAACAGCTCGACCAGCGGCACTTTAACCCGCTCCTGACGGGCGATGGCGTTGGCGAACACTGGCGTTTCGTGAAGTTTGAGGCGCACATACAGCCCGACCATCACCAGCACCGCGCTGAGCAGGAACGGAATCCGCCAGCCCCAACTGCGAAATTGTTCGTCATTGAGCGTCATGGCCAAGGTCAGGAACAGGCCGTTGGCCGCCAGAAAACCGATCGAAGGGCCCAGCTGCGGGAACATGCCGAACCAGGCTCGCTTGCCCTTTGGAGCGTTTTCGGTCGCCAGCAGCGCCGCGCCGCCCCATTCGCCACCCAATCCCAGGCCCTGGCCGAAGCGCAGCACACACAACAGGATCGGCGCCCACGCCCCGATGCTGTCGTAACCCGGCAGCACGCCGATCAGCGTGGTGCAGACACCCATCAGCAGCAGGGAAGCCACCAGTGTTGATTTGCGTCCGATACGGTCGCCGAAGTGGCCGAACAGTGCCGAACCCAGCGGGCGGGCGAGGAACGCGATACCGAAAGTGAGGAATGCCGAGAGCATCTGCGCTGTGCCGGATGTCTGCGGAAAGAATACCGGCCCGATCACCAGTGCAGCAGCAGTGGCGTAGACGTAAAAATCGTAGAACTCGATGGCCGTGCCGATGAAACTCGCGGTAGCCACGCGGGTGGCGGAGTTGGTCGGTTGGGCAGGCGCGGTGTCGCTGTAAGCGGTACTGGTCGTCATGCGGTGATCCCTGACAGTCATGAGCTCCGTTGGAGCGAATTATTATGGTCGAACACCCAGGGATGTGGGATGAGGCACGAGCGCTGTTTCGAGTAGGAACAGTCGTCGGTGTGATGCGGAAAGCGGCGATGAACCGGCCGGAACCAGTCGGGTGCGGGGTAAGCACGCGGTTCGGCGGGGCTTGGGTAAGCGCCCCGATTATAGGAAGGTGGCTAACGATTGAACAAGGGGCGAGCTAGCGGACGGGTGTGAGTGCCGGTGCCGAGCTGGTGTGCCAGATGAGCACTTTGCTTACGCGGTTCTCCTCGGTTTCGAGGATCTCCAGGCGATAGCGCCCGATCTTCAGGCAGACCGCGCTTTCCGGGATGGTTTCCAGAGCTTCTGTCACCAGACCGTTGAGAGTCCGGGGGCCGTCGCTGGGCAGGTGCCAGCCCAGGCATTTGTTCAGCTCGCGGATCGAGGCGGCGCCGTCGATCACCATGCGACCATCGGCCTGCGGATGAATATGCGGGTTGTCGAGGCTGTGCTCGCTTTCGAATTCGCCAACGATTTCTTCGAGAATGTCTTCCAGGGTGACGATCCCCAACACTTCGCCGTACTCGTCCACCACCATGCCCAGGCGCCGCTGCTGCTTGTGGAAGTTCAGCAGCTGCAGTTGCAGAGGCGTGCTTTCCGGGACGAAATACGGCTCGTAGCTGGCGGCGAGGAGCGCTTCGCGGGTCAGGGCGTGATTGTCCAGCAAGTGGCGGATCTGCCGGGTGTTGAGGACGGCCTCGACCTGGTTGATGTCGCTGTGGAAAACCGGCAGGCGCGTGCGCTTGTTGTGGCGCAATTGCTCGATGATTTCTTCGATCGGGTCATCAAGATTGATGCCGTCGACGTCACTGCGAGGCACCAGGATGTCGTTGACCGTGATGTTGTCCAGCGCATGGATGCCGGAAACCGGGTGCGGGCGAGACGAGTGATCCGGGTCGTCATGGCGATCGGCGGGGACGTCGTCATCGCTCTGCTGCACGACCTGAGGCTTGCGCACCAGCGGACGCAACAGCAAACCACTGATGCTGCTCAGCAGCCATGCGAGCGGATAGATCACTTTCAGCGGAACAGCCAGCAACGAATTGCCGAATGACAGCACGGCGTCCGGATAACGTTGGGCGAGGGTGCGCGGGAAATAGTCGGCAAATACCAGCAATACGGCGCTGGCGCCCAGGCAGGCTGCCCAGGGACCGTTCTCTTCACAGAGGAAAATCGCCAGTAGCGTGGCAAGCACCACGGCGAGGGCGCGGCACAGGGTGTTGCACAGGATCAGGCTGTCGAGCGGGAAGCTGAGTTTTGCCAGTGGCTTGTCACTGGCGCGCGACGCGGTGCGTTGCGCCAGCAGATGCTGTTGCGCGACTTCGATGGCGGTAAACAACCCCGACCAGAGAATCAGCAGGACAAAAACCGCGAGCATCGGCCCTATGGGCAAACCGTCCATTTATGCCGCCCGTCAGATGTGCAGGATGTATTCACGGACCAGTTTGCTGCCGAAATACGCCAACATCAGCAGGCAGAAACCGGCGAGGGTCCAGCGGATCGCTTTGTGGCCGCGCCAGCCCAGGCGGTTGCGGCCCCACAACAGCACGCTGAACACGACCCAGGCCAGGCAGGCCAGCAGGGTCTTGTGCACCAGGTGCTGGGCAAACAGGTTTTCGACGAACAGCCAGCCGGAAATCAGCGACAGCGACAGCAGCGTCCAGCCGGCCCAGAGGAAGCCGAACAGCAGGCTTTCCATGGTTTGCAGCGGCGGGAAGTTCTTGATCAGCCCGGACGGGTGCTTGTTCTTGAGCTGGTGATCCTGCACCAGCAGCAACAACGCCTGGAACACTGCGATGGTGAACATGCCGTAGGCGAGGATCGACAGCAGGATATGCGCGAGGATGCCCGGCTCTTCGTCGATGATCTGCACGGTGCCGGTGGGTGCGAACTGCGCCAGCAACACGGTGATCGCACCCAGCGGGAACAGCAGGACCAGCAGGTTTTCCACCGGGATCCGCGAACAGGCCAGCAGGGTCAGGGCAATGACTGCCGCGGCAATCAGGCTCGAAGCGCTGAAGAAGTCCAGGCCCAGACCGATCGGCGTCAGCAGGTGAGTCAGCAGGCTGGCACTGTGGGCCAGCACGGCGAGCACGCCGAGCGTGACCAGCAGGCGCTTGTTGGCCTTGGCGCCAGTGGCCAGGCGGGTGCCCTGATAGAGGGTCGCAGCGGCATATAGAAGGGCGGCGGCGAGGGTGGTCAGCAAACTCGGTGACAAGGGGAGCATAAATCCTGTTAGGCAAGCCCGAAAGGCGCTGAGTTTGGCATAGAACCGCCATGGCACGAAAGACCGGCAAGCTGACAGCGAGGTGTCCGCCAGACGCAGTCTTCGCTATAATCCGCGACCTGCCCACGCCGCAGGCTCGCCGAGCACATGTTGATTCCGGTCTGGGCCGCCATTATCCCGGTCTACACAGGGCCTGAAAGGATCGCGCAATGTTTGAAAACTTAACCGACCGTCTCTCGCAGACGCTGCGCCATGTCACTGGCAAGGCGAAGCTGACCGAAGACAACATCAAAGACACCCTGCGCGAAGTGCGCATGGCGTTGCTCGAAGCCGACGTCGCCCTGCCGGTGGTCAAGGACTTCGTCAATTCGGTCAAGGAGCGCGCTGTCGGCACCGAAGTGTCGCGCAGTCTGACGCCGGGCCAGGCGTTCGTGAAGATCGTCCAGGCCGAGCTCGAAAGCCTGATGGGCGCGGCCAACGAAGATTTGAACCTGAGTGCCGTGCCGCCAGCCGTCGTATTGATGGCCGGTCTGCAGGGTGCCGGTAAAACCACTACCGCCGGCAAGCTGGCGCGCTTCCTTAAAGAGCGCAAGAAGAAGTCGGTCATGGTCGTGTCGGCGGACGTCTATCGTCCTGCGGCTATTAAACAGCTGGAAACCCTGGCCAACGACATCGGCGTGACGTTCTTCCCGTCCGACCTGAGCCAGAAGCCGGTCGACATCGCCAACGCGGCTATTAAAGAAGCAAAACTGAAATTCATCGACGTGGTCATCGTCGATACCGCCGGTCGTCTGCACATCGACGAAGAGATGATGGGCGAGATCAAGGCGCTGCACGCCGCGATCAACCCGGTCGAAACCCTGTTCGTGGTCGACGCCATGACCGGTCAGGACGCCGCCAACACGGCCAAGGCCTTCGGCGACGCTCTGCCGCTGACCGGTGTGATCCTGACCAAGGTCGACGGTGATGCCCGTGGCGGTGCCGCGCTGTCCGTTCGTGCCATCACCGGCAAGCCGATCAAGTTCATCGGTATGGGCGAGAAGACCGAAGCCCTCGAGCCGTTCCACCCGGAGCGTATCGCTTCGCGGATCCTCGGCATGGGCGACGTGCTCAGCCTGATCGAACAGGCTGAAGCGACCCTCGACAAGGACAAGGCCGACAAACTGGCCAAGAAACTGAAGAAGGGCAAGGGCTTCGACCTCGAAGACTTCCGCGATCAGTTGCAACAGATGAAGAACATGGGCGGTCTCGGCGGCCTCATGGACAAACTGCCGAGTATCGGTGGTGTGAACCTGTCGCAGATGGGCAATGCCCAGAACGCCGCAGAGAAGCAATTCAAACAGATGGAAGCCATCATCAACTCCATGACCCCGGCCGAGCGCCGCGACCCTGAGCTGATCAGCGGTTCGCGCAAGCGCCGGATCGCCATGGGTTCCGGCACTCAGGTGCAGGACATCGGTCGCTTGATCAAGCAGCACAAGCAGATGCAGAAGATGATGAAGAAATTCTCCGCCAAGGGCGGAATGGCGAAAATGATGCGCGGCATGGGCGGTATGTTGCCCGGCGGCGGCATGCCGAAAATGTAAAGAATCCGCGCCGGTCGTCGCACCGGCGCAGACCCCGCAAGGATGCGGGATCAACAGCAAACCCGCACTCGGCGGGAGCTGACCGGCCGTTTTAAACGACGGCCCTATATGCAAATCTGCACGGCCTGCCATAGGCGCCGGAAAAAGTCATTTGCAAAAGTCCGGATATTCCTTAGAATATGCGGCCTTTCGGGCACCCATGCCCGCTGTGCATTTAGATTTGCAGCACCGACTACAGGAACGATGTTCACATGCTAACAATCCGTCTTGCCCTTGGCGGCTCCAAAAAGCGCCCGTTTTACCACCTGACCGTAACCGACTCCCGCAACCCGCGTGACGGTTCCCACAAAGAACAGGTTGGTTTCTTCAACCCTGTTGCCCGTGGTCAGGAAATCCGTCTGTCCGTGAACCAAGAGCGCGTTGCCTACTGGCTGAGCGTTGGTGCACAACCTTCTGAGCGCGTTGCTCAGTTGTTGAAGGAATCGGCTAAGGCTGCGGCCTGAGCAATATGAACGCGACGCCTGCTGTTGCCGATGATTTGATCGTTATTGGCAAAATTTATTCTGTTCACGGCGTTCGCGGCGAAGTGAAGGTTTATTCCTTTACTGATCCGACTGAAAACCTGTTGCAGTACAAAACCTGGACGCTCAAGCGCGAAGGCAATGTCAAACAGGTCGAGCTGGTCAGTGGACGCGGGAGCGACAAGTTCCTGGTCGCAAAGCTCAAGGGTCTTGATGATCGTGAAGAAGCTCGTCTTCTGGCCGGTTATGAGATCTGCGTGCCGCGCAACCTGTTCGCTGAATTGACCGAAGGCGAGTACTACTGGTACCAGCTGGAAGGTCTGAAGGTCATCGACACACTTGGGCAATTGCTCGGGAAAATCGATCATCTTCTGGAAACCGGCGCCAATGATGTAATGGTAGTCAAGCCTTGCGCTGGCAGCCTGGATGATCGCGAACGCCTGTTGCCCTATACGGAGCAATGCGTGTTGGCCGTCGACCTCGCAGCGGGCGAGATGAAGGTGGATTGGGACGCGGACTTCTAAGCGTGGCTAACTTGCGCGTAGAAGTGATCAGTTTGTTTCCCGAGATGTTTTCCGCCATTGGCGACTACGGCATCACCAGTCGTGCGGTCAAACAGGGGCTCTTGCAGCTGACCTGTTGGAATCCGCGGGATTACACGACGGATCGGCATCACACTGTGGACGATCGCCCGTTTGGCGGTGGTCCGGGCATGGTGATGAAGATCAAGCCCCTGGAAGATGCTCTGGTTCAGGCCAAGGCAGCAGCCGGGGAGGCGGCGAAGGTGATTTACCTGTCCCCCCAAGGCCGTCAACTGACTCAGTCGGCGGTACGCGAACTGGCGAAATCGGATGCACTGATCCTGATTGCCGGTCGCTATGAAGGCATTGACGAGCGTTTTATTGAAGCTCATGTCGATGAAGAGTGGTCGATTGGCGACTATGTATTGTCTGGCGGCGAGCTGCCGGCCATGGTCCTGATCGATGCGGTTACACGACTGCTGCCTGGAGCTTTAGGGCATGCGGACTCCGCCGAGGAAGATTCCTTTACGGATGGTCTGCTGGATTGCCCGCACTACACCCGACCTGAGGTGTATGCGGATCAGCGTGTACCCGACGTGTTGCTGAGTGGCAACCACGCGCACATCCGGCGTTGGCGTTTACAGCAGTCCCTTGGTCGGACCTATGAACGACGCGCCGATCTTCTGGAAAGCCGCTCGCTTTCTGGAGAAGAGAAGAAGCTGCTCGAGGAATACATCCGCGAGCGGGACGATAGTTAACAACGTATCGATGGTAAATCCGACGATTTACCTTAGGAGCACAGCATGACCAACAAAATCATCCTTGCACTCGAAGCAGAGCAGATGACCAAAGAAATCCCTACCTTTGCCCCGGGCGACACCATTGTCGTTCAGGTGAAAGTGAAGGAAGGCGATCGTTCCCGTCTGCAAGCGTTCGAAGGCGTTGTAATCGCCAAGCGTAACCGCGGCGTGAACAGTGCGTTCACCGTTCGTAAAATCTCCAACGGTGTTGGCGTAGAACGTACTTTCCAGACCTACTCCCCGCAGATCGACAGCATGGCTGTTAAACGTCGCGGTGACGTACGTAAAGCCAAGCTGTACTACCTGCGCGACCTGTCGGGTAAAGCAGCTCGCATCAAGGAAAAACTGGCTTAAGTCCAGCTTCCGATGCAGAAAAAAGCAGCCTACGGGCTGCTTTTTTGTTGTCCGCAATTTATCCACAGCACTATTGCTTCAGGCCGTATCCATGACATCTCGTGAGCAAGAAATCGAACGCCGCACCGAACTCTCGGTGACCCGCGTGACCAAGGCGGTTTTCCCGCCGACCACCAACCATCACAACACGCTGTTCGGCGGCACGGCGCTTGCCTGGATGGACGAAGTTTCCTTCATCACCGCCACGCGGTTTTGCCGTTTGCCTTTGGTGACCGTGTCGACCGACCGAATCGATTTCAACCACGCGATCCCGGCAGGTTCCATCGTCGAACTGGTCGGGCGGGTGATCAAGGTCGGCAACACCAGCCTCAAGGTCGAGGTGGAAGTGTTCGTTGAAAGCATGAGCTGCGACGGGCGCGAAAAGGCGATTCACGGGCAGTTCAGCTTCGTTGCGATTGACGACGACAAGCGTCCGGTACCGGTTCTGCCTGGTTTTGCCGCCTGAAGGTTCCGTGTACGGGCGGGCTATGAAAGACTGTCCGCCATCTCTGCCTTGCCTGAGCTTTTATGCCCGCCATCGACCACCCGCTGATTGACCAGTTTCTCGACGCCCTATGGTTGGAAAAAGGTCTTTCCGACAACACCCGCGACGCCTATCGCAGTGATCTCGCACTGTTCAACGGCTGGTTGCAGGAGAAAAATCTCGAGCTGATCAACGCCGGTCGTGAATTGATCCTCGATCACCTGGCCTGGCGCCTGGAACAGAACTACAAACCCCGTTCTACCGCGCGATTCCTCTCGGGTGTACGTGGCTTTTATCGCTACCTGTTGCGGGAAAAACTGATCTCGGTCGATCCGACCTTGCGCGTCGACATGCCGCAACTCGGTCGGCCGTTGCCCAAATCCCTGTCAGAAGCCGACGTTGAAGCGTTGCTGAGGGCGCCAGACTTGAGCGAAGCCATCGGCCAGCGTGACCGCGCCATGCTTGAAGTCCTTTACGCCTGCGGCTTGCGGGTAACCGAGCTGATCAGTCTGACCCTGGAGCAGGTCAACCTGCGTCAGGGCGTATTGAGGGTAATGGGCAAGGGCAGTAAAGAGCGCCTTGTACCGATGGGCGAGGAAGCGATTGTCTGGGTCGAGCGCTACCTGCGCGATGGTCGCGGCGAGCTGCTGGGCGGACGCCCCAGCGATGTGCTGTTTCCCAGTCAGCGCGGCGAGCAGATGACTCGCCAGACCTTCTGGCACCGCATCAAGCATCAGGCCAAGGTCGCCGGCATCGGCAAATCGCTGTCGCCCCATACGCTGCGTCACGCTTTCGCCACGCACCTGCTCAACCATGGCGCCGACTTGCGGGTGGTGCAGATGTTGTTGGGCCACAGCGACCTGTCGACCACGCAGATCTACACTCACGTCGCCCGGGCACGGTTGCAGGATCTGCATGCCAAGCATCACCCTCGAGGCTGAGCGCAGTCTGTCTTGCGACAGGCGCATTCGGTCACGCGAACCTTATGTGGTAGGCTTTGCCGGTTTGCACGATGGACGGTTATGACCCGGTGTTCCGGCACGGGCGTTCTGAACGTTCCATTTGTCCGCCTTCAGGAGTTCTCATGCGTCTGACCCAGATTTTCGCCGCCGCAGCCATTGCGTTGGTCAGCACCTTTGCCGTCGCCGATGATGCGGCCGACAAAGCCATCCGCCAGAGCCTGGAAAACCTCCAGCTCGACGTGCCGGTGGACACCATCACCGCCAGCCCGCTGCCGGGCCTGTACGAAGTCAAGCTCAAGGGCAGCCGCGTGCTCTACGCCAGCGCCGACGGCCAGTACATCGTTCAGGGCTACATGTTCCAGCTCAAGGACGGCAAACCGGTCAACCTGACCGAGAAGACCGAGCGCCTGGGCATTTCCAAACTGATCAATGCGATCCCGGTGGCCGAGACCGTGGTTTACCCGGCCGTGGGCGAAACCAAGTCGCACATCACCGTTTTCACCGACACCACTTGCCCGTACTGCCACAAGCTGCACGCCGAAGTGCCGGAGCTGAACAAGCGCGGCATCGAAGTGCGTTACGTGGCGTTCCCGCGCCAGGGCCTGGGGTCGCCGGGTGACGAGCAACTGCAAGCCGTGTGGTGCTCGAAAGACAAGAAAGCGGCCATGGACAAGATGGTCGATGGCAAGGAAATCAAGGCTGCCAAGTGCGAGAACCCGGTTTCCAAGCAGTTCGCCCTCGGTCAGTCGATCGGCGTGAACGGCACACCGGCCATCGTATTGGCTGACGGACAAGTCATTCCGGGCTACCAGCCTGCGCCACAAGTCGCCAAACTGGCGCTGGGCGCGAAGTAATTCGCATCGTCACGCTCAGGCGCTGACGAGCGTGGTCCGGCGGCAACATGGCCGGGCCATCAATAGAGAGCCGCGATTGCGCGGTTGTTTTCACGGCCGGCCTCGCGTCGGCCGTTTTATGGGGAGTTCACAGTGAAACCGGTCAAAGTAGGCATCTGTGGGTTAGGGACCGTCGGTGGCGGTACCTTCAACGTACTTCAGCGCAACGCCGAGGAAATTGCTCGTCGTGCCGGGCGTGGAATCGAAGTGGCACAAATTGCCATGCGCACGCCAAAGCCTCAGTTCCAGACGACCGGTATTGCGATTACCAACGATGTCTTCGAAGTGGCCACGAACCCTGAGATCGACATCGTCATAGAGCTGATGGGCGGCTACACCGTTGCCCGCGAGCTGGTACTCAAGGCCATCGAGAATGGCAAGCATGTGGTCACCGCGAACAAGGCTCTGATTGCCGTTCACGGTAATGAAATTTTCGCCAAGGCGCGCGAGAAAGGCGTGATCGTGGCATTCGAAGCGGCGGTAGCCGGTGGCATTCCGGTGATCAAGGCGATCCGTGAAGGCCTGTCCGCCAACCGCATCAACTGGGTCGCCGGGATCATCAACGGCACCGGCAACTTCATCCTCACCGAAATGCGCGAGAAGGGTCGCACCTTCGAAGACGTGCTGGCCGAGGCGCAAGCGCTGGGCTACGCCGAAGCCGATCCGACGTTCGACGTCGAAGGCATCGACGCGGCGCACAAGCTGACGATCCTGGCTTCGATCGCGTTCGGTATTCCGCTGCAGTTCGACAAGGCTTACACCGAAGGCATCACCAAGCTGACCACCGCCGACGTGAACTACGCCGAAGCGCTGGGCTACCGCATCAAGCACCTGGGCGTGGCACGCAGCACCGCCGCGGGTATCGAGCTGCGCGTACACCCAACGCTGATCCCGGCCGATCGCCTTATCGCCAACGTCAACGGCGTGATGAACGCGGTGATGGTCAACGGTGACGCTGCCGGTTCGACCCTGTTCTACGGCGCTGGCGCCGGCATGGAGCCGACCGCTTCGTCGGTGATCGCGGATCTGGTGGACGTGGTTCGCGCCATGACCTCCGACCCGGAAAACCGCGTGCCGCACCTGGCCTTCCAGCCGGACTCGCTGTCGGCCCATCCGATCCTGCCGATCGAAGCCTGCGAAAGCGCCTACTACCTGCGCATCCAGGCCAAGGACCATCCGGGCGTGCTCGCTCAGGTGGCGAGCATCCTGTCGGAGCGCGGCATCAACATCGAGTCGATCATGCAGAAGGAAGTCGAGGAGCACGACGGCCTGGTGCCGATGATCTTGCTGACCCACCGCGTGCTGGAACAGCACATCAACGATGCGATCGCCGCCCTCGAAGCCCTGGCGGGCGTGGTCGGTCCGGTTGTGCGGATCCGCGTCGAGCACTTGAACTAAGTTGATCTCCTTCACAGGGCCCGCCTGCGGGCCCTGTGTTGCGAACACTGTCCATTGGAGTCAGTCATGCGTTACATCAGTACCCGCGGCCAGGCACCGGCCCTGAATTTCGAAGACGTCCTGCTGGCCGGTCTCGCCACCGACGGCGGTCTGTACGTCCCGGAAAACCTGCCACGTTTCACCCAGGAAGAAATCGCTTCCTGGGCCGGCCTGCCGTATCACGAGCTGGCCTTCCGGGTGATGCGCCCGTTCGTGACCGGCAGCATTCCGGACGCCGATTTCAAAAAGATCCTCGAAGAAACCTACGGTGTGTTCTCGCACAACGCCGTGGCTCCGCTTCGTCAGCTGAACGGCAACGAATGGGTGCTGGAGCTGTTCCACGGCCCGACCCTGGCGTTCAAGGATTTCGCCCTGCAACTGCTCGGTCGTTTGCTCGACTACGTGCTGGAAAAGCGCGGCGAGCGCGTGGTGATCGTCGGCGCAACTTCCGGTGATACCGGTTCGGCTGCCATCGAAGGTTGCAAGCATTGCGAAAACGTCGACATCTTCATCCTGCACCCGCACAACCGTGTGTCCGAAGTGCAGCGTCGGCAGATGACCACCATCCTCGGTGAGAACATCCACAACATCGCCATCGAAGGCAACTTCGACGACTGCCAGGAAATGGTCAAGGCAAGCTTCGCCGACCAGAGCTTCCTCAAGGGCACGCGTCTGGTGGCGGTGAACTCGATCAACTGGGCGCGGATCATGGCCCAGATCGTTTACTACTTCCACGCAGCGCTGCAATTGGGCGGCCCGGCACGTTCGGTGTCGTTCTCGGTGCCGACCGGCAACTTCGGCGACATCTTCGCCGGTTACCTGGCGCGCAACATGGGTCTGCCGATCAACCAGTTGATCGTCGCCACCAACCGCAACGACATCCTGCACCGCTTCATGAGCGGCAACCAGTACGTCAAGGAAACCCTGCACGCCACCCTGTCGCCGTCGATGGACATCATGGTCTCGTCGAACTTCGAACGCCTGCTGTTCGACCTGCACGGTCGCAACGGCGCGGCGATTGCCGGACTGATGGATTCGTTCAAGCAGGGCGGTGGTTTCAGCGTTGAACAGGAACGCTGGACCGAGGCGCGCAAACTGTTCGACTCGCTGGCCGTGGACGATGCGCAAACCTGCGAAACCATCGCCGAAGTCTTCGAACAGACCGGTGAGGTGCTCGATCCGCACACGGCCATCGGTGTGAAAGCTGCACGCGAATGCCGTCGCAGCCTGGATATCCCGATGGTGATCCTGGGCACGGCGCATCCGGTCAAATTCCCGGATGCCGTGGAAAAAGCCGGTGTAGGAAAAGCTCTCGAACTACCTGCACATCTTTCTGATTTGTTTGAGAGAGAAGAGCGCTGCACAGTTTTGGCAAACGAGCTGAAAGCCGTGCAGGCCTTTGTCAGCCAGCATGGCAATCGCGGCAAGCCGCTTTAAGCCCTGAAAGCTGTCACATTTTGAAGCCCGTCTCCTGACGGGCTTTCTTGTTTTTGCATGCCACACTGCTCGGGTTTCGCCCACGAAGGACGGGCGAGTCGATGACGAAGGATGTGGCAATGCGGTTTTATTCAGGATTGAGGCCAGCGCTGAGCTGGTTGTTTTTGTTGGGGCTGTCGGGGTTTCTGCAATTGACCGAGGCAGCTCATCTGACGATGCATTCAGAAGGGATGGAGTTGAATATCCAGCCCATCGAGCTGGACGCGCAAGAGCGACAGTGGATTCGTGAAAACCCCAGGGTGACAGTCGCCTCGGTGCAATATCCGTTGTATCTGTTTCAGGACGAACACGGTCAGTGGAGTGGCTTGAACAACGATGTGCTCAAGCACATCAGCGCCATGACCGGTTTGCAGTTCGTGCATCAGGAATCGTTCTCCACCAACCACATGCTGGAACGCCTGGAAAGCGGCGTCGCCGACATCAGTACGACACTGGCCATGAACGAGGAGCGCAGGCAGTTCCTCGATTTCAGCCATGCCTTCGGGGGAGCGGGGTGGGTGTTCGTCGGGCGGGCAGGTTTGCCGGCGGTGCAGTCGCTTGAAGAGCTGGAGAAACGGGTCCTGGTGTTGCCGGCCAGGCATGCGCTGGAGGACTGTATCCGACGCGATCACCCTTTGATCGAGATACGTTCGGTCAAGACCTACGCCGAGGCCCGGGCGCTGGTGGAGAGTGGCGAGGCTTACGCCACGATTGAAAACGAGATCGGTGCGCAGCTGTTTCCATCAGGCTTGCTCAAGGTCGGTGGTCTGGTCGAGGGCAAGTGGGAGGCGGATCATCTGGCGGTACGCAAAGGCCTGCCTGAGTTGCTTAGCATTCTCAACAAGGCCCTCGGTGCTTTTTCGGCCGCCGAGTTGCGGGCCATGCGCGTGAAGTGGCTGGACGGTATTTCACCTGCACCGGCACCGTCGTTCGGGGCGCAGCTGATCAAGTGGGGATGCTGGGCGATGGGGGCGCTCGGGGTATTGGGCCTGCTTTCGCTGTTTTGGAATCGTCGGCTTGCTACCGAGATAAAACAGCGCCGGGAAGCCGAAAAGGGCTTGGGCGATCAACTGGCCTTTCAGCATGCACTGATCGATGCGATGCCCGACCCCGTGTTCGTGCGTGATCTGCAGGGACGGTTGATCATGTGCAACCGCAGCTATGAAGAAGCACTGGGCGTCCGTTTCGAGCAAGTGCAAGGACGGACGCTGTATGAATTCGATGCGCTTCCGCCCGCCACCTCACTGATGCTGCATGACGAGTTCATGGTGCAACTGCGCACACGCAAGACGCGCTTCAGCAAACGACAGTTGTTGTTCAGGAGTGGCTCCCGGCACATCTATCAATGGACGGTGCCTTTTTACGGTGTCGATGGAAAACTGCGCGGTTTATTGGGTGGCTGGACGGATATCACCCAGCGGCGGACCGAGAGCGGGTGTCGTTGTCCGCAGTGAAGTTGGGAAATGTCCTATAAAGCGTGGCTACTTTTCTGATGGGAGGCTTAGGACGACTGCCCTAGAGTGACAAACCACTGCGGCGAGAAACCGCGATTGTCGTTCCAGAGGTCGTCCAATGCGCTCGCTCAAAATCCTGCTTCTCGAACCCAACCCGTTCCAGTTGATGGCGTTGCACCAGATGCTCAACGCCATCGGTATCTATGACGTGTTGACCGCGCCTTCGCTGGGCGCGGCAAAGCGTTCGCTGGTACGCCGCGGGACTGTCGATATCGCCATCTGCAATCCGCAACTCAAGGGTGGCGAGGGGGTGGCGCTGATCAGGCATCTGGTGGCCCGGCAAGAGGCGCGGGCGCTGATTCTGTTGGGGGTGGTGGCGCCCAGCGTACAGGCCGACCTGGAACCTTTGCTCGGCGATGAAGGGATGAAGCTCCTGGGACGCCTGCACACACCGGTTTCGGCCGTGCTGATGCGCAATCTGCTCGACAGCTATCTGTCGTCGCCCCGACGTCCGGTCACAGTCTGAAGCCATTGGTTATTTTTCTGTCATCTTCACCCTGCATGCTCCGTCAGGCAGGTGACGCTCCGGGAGAGGCCGCCGACATGCAGAACTTTCTTCTCGGGCCGGTGGTCATTTACTGTGGACACGCCCCAGGCACTGTGTTTTCGGACTATTGAGTGGAGATCGAGATGGAAAGTATCAGTCTATTGCTCGGTGAGGCTCTGAGCCCGTATCAGGTGACGCTGACCCCTCGCGGTCTGCAGGGTGAATGCCTGGTGACACTGAAGAACGGCAGTGGTGCCATCATGGTGGAACGCGAATTCAATCGGGCGCAATTGAGCGACAAGCGCCAACTGACGGATGTGGTCGATGGCTTGCATCGCGACATCCTGATCGCCGAAGGTCGGCTGGAGCCGTGTGTGATTGCAGCGTTGCGCAACGCTGCCCGCGACAAGCACCCGGGTCTCTGAAACTGATTTGTCTTTTGTGGGAACCTTCCTGCACCCGGGTCAGTCAGACCCCATAGCAGCAGGATCAAGCATTGTGCTCCGGTGCTTGTCGCTTGCTGCTACGGGTCTTTGATAAAGACCACGTTTAACCCCGAGTCGTCTCCCCACTTCTCGGGGTTTCTTTTGTCCGGGATTTACTGCGTGGCCTGCTGCTGGAAGAAAATCCGCGCCTGCTCCAGATAGTCCTGACGCCTTTCAGGGTCCAGCCAGTCGGCGTAGAGCTGGTCGAGATGTTCGTGGGGCAGGGTGCGCAACAGTTGATCGATTTCGCTGATCGCCTGCCGGCCCTGAGTGGTGTCGGTGCAGCCGACGTGGCCCGAAATGTACTTGCCTGACCCGCGGATTGGGAAGAACTCCAGCTCGTCTTCAGCGATCTGTGCCTGACGCGCCTGATAACGGATTTCCGGCCAGTAACCCAGCACCACCTGCAATCGCCCGAGCCGCTGCATCGACAGCAGACTGCTTAACGCGTCATTCCCGTAATGCGGTGTCAGCGCGCCGCCCGGTGCCTGTCGGAGCAGGCCGTCGATGTATTCGCCATAACTGCGCTCGGCCACCACGCCGACTTTTCTGTCGCTGTTGGCCAGGAATGCGGACAGATCGACTTCACCGTCGGAAATGAACGGCGCCAGCACTTCGCGATCTTTCTGACGAACCACCAGGCCATTGCTGACCGCCCGAAATGCCGGGATGGAGAACGCGATCCATTGCGCGCGCTCCTTGTTCCAGATCAGCGAAGGATCACAGGCGAACGGGTGTTCATGGAGCATCTGGATGCCGCGGGCGCGGTTGACCCGCATCAAGGTGTGTTCGTATTGCGGCATGCCGGCAATCAGCATCGGCATCAGTTGATCGATGACGCCCTGGCCCTTTTTCGGGCCTTCGAAAATGGTCAGCGGTGGCAGGTCGCGCAGCAGCCAGATCAGCGTCGGCTTCGCCTGCGCCCAGGCTGGCAGCACCAGCAGAAAAAGCAGGCCGAACAGCCGCCACGTCCACCAGTGGTGGGCGCGGTTGGAGGCTGAGGCCGGTCGGCGCTTCAGCTCAGATGGCTCCGTCTTCGCGCAGCCGGGCGATCTGCTTCTCGTCGTAGCCAAGATCGTGGAGTACCTGCGCATTGTGTTCACCGAGCTGTGGTCCGACCCATTCGGACGTGCCGGGTGTATCAGAGAGTTTCGGCACGATGCCCGGCATCTTGAAGGGTTTGCCGTCCGGCAGTTTGGCCTGCAGGAACATTTCCCGGGCCAGGTACTGCGGATCGTTGAACATGTCTTCGGCGCTGAAGATCCGGCTGGCCGGGACTTCGGCCTGGTTCAGCAGGTCCAGCACGGTTTGCAGCGGCAGCGAATTGACCCAGCGATCGATCACTCCGTACAACTCGTCACGGCGGGTGTCGCGCCCGTCATTGCTGGCCAGCGCCGGGTCATTGGCCAGATCTTCACGGCCGATGATCAGCATGAAGCGCTTGAAGATCGCATCGCCGTTGGCGCCGATCTGCACATGTTTGCCGTCGGCGCTGGTGTGGATCGACGACGGCGTGATGCCCGGCATGATGTTACCGGTGCGTTCACGAATGAACCCGAACACATCGAACTCCGGCACCATGCTTTCCATCATGGCGAAGATCGCTTCGTAGAGCGCCACATCAACGACCTGGCCAAGCCCGCCGTTGACCTCGCGATGACGCAGGGCCATCAACGCGCCGATCACACCCCACAGGGCGGCAATCGAATCGCCGATGGAAATTCCGGTACGCACCGGCGGGCGGTCTTCGAAACCGGTGATGTAGCGCAGGCCGCCCATGGATTCGCCGACCGCACCGAAACCTGGCTGATCCTTCATCGGCCCTGTCTGGCCGAAGCCTGAAAGGCGCACCATGACCAGTTTCGGATTCAGTGCGTGCAGGGTTTCCCAGCTCAGGCCGAGTTTTTCCAGGACGCCGGGGCGGAAGTTTTCGATCAGGATGTCGGCTTCACCCAGCAGTTTTTTCAGGATCGCGAGGCCGTCGGGGTGTTTCAGGTTCAGCGTCAGGGACTTTTTGTTGCGTGCCTGGACGAACCACCACAACGAAGTACCTTCATACAGCTTGCGCCACTTGCGCAGCGGATCACCGCCGTCCGGCGATTCGATCTTGATCACTTCAGCACCGAACTCGCCGCAAATGCGCGAGGCAAACGGCCCGGCAATCAATGTACCCAATTCGATGACTTTCAGACCGCTGAGCGGTTTGTTGGCGAACGGCATGCGAGATCCTGTAGGACAAGGCTGAACGGATACAGCGTTTTAACATAGCCGGCTGTCAGTCGCGCAAGGTTGATCGCCATCAATTCGTGGATTGCCTACCGCATCGGTTAGACTTGCCGACTTTCCTCGTATCAAGAAGCCCGTTCATGGCCCAGCCGTCCACCACCTACAAATTCGAACTGAACCTCACCGATCTCGACCGCAGCGTCTACGAGAACGTGAAGCAGACCATCGCCCGCCACCCTTCGGAAACCGAAGAGCGCATGACCGTGCGCCTGCTGGCCTACGCGCTCTGGTACAACGAGCACCTGTCGTTCGGTCGTGGTCTGTCGGACGTGGATGAACCTGCGCTGTGGGAAAAGAGCCTGGATGATCGCGTCCTGCACTGGATCGAAGTCGGCCAGCCGGATGCGGATCGCCTGACCTGGTGCTCCCGTCGCACCGAGCGCACCAGCCTGCTGGCCTACGGCAGCCTGCGCGTCTGGGAAGGCAAGGTGATCCCGGCGATCAAGAACCTGAAGAACGTCAACATCGCTGCTGTCCCGCAGGAAGTGCTGGAAACCCTGGCCAAGGACATGCCCCGCGTCATCAAGTGGGACGTGATGATCAGCGAAGGCACGATCTTCGTCACCGACGACCGTGGTCAGCACGAAGTTCAGCTCAGCTGGCTGCAAGGCGAGCGCGGCTAAGTCCGCAGCGCTCCCGAAAAATCCCACGTACCCAAGAGAAGCTCCTGTCACCCCATGCGTATCGATCCTCGCCCGTTGCCCGCCACTCTGCCGTTTCTCGGTGATCTGCCACCGTTGCTGACCCGCCTGTACGCGGCGCGGGGCGTGCAGTCCGAGGCGGAGCTGGACAAAAGCCTGGCGCGGCTGATTCCGTTCCAGCAACTCAAAGGGATCGATGCGGCGGTGGATCTGCTGGTGACGGCGCTGGAGCAGCGTCAGCGGATCCTGATCGTCGGCGACTTCGACGCCGACGGCGCGACGGCCAGCACCGTGGGCGTGCTTGGCCTGCGCCTGCTGGGCGCGGCACATGTCGATTATCTGGTGCCGAACCGCTTCGAATACGGCTACGGCCTGACCCCGGAAATCGTCGAAGTCGCGATGACCCGCGAGCCGCAACTGTTGATCACCGTCGACAACGGTATTTCCAGCGTCGAAGGTGTGGCGGCAGCGAAGCGTCACGGTTTGAAGGTCTTGATCACCGACCACCACTTGCCCGGCGATGAACTGCCGCAAGCCGATGCGCTGGTCAATCCGAACCAGCCCGGTTGCGAGTTCCCGAGCAAGGCGCTGGCCGGGGTCGGGGTGATTTTCTACGTGTTGATGGCCTTGCGTGCACGCCTGCGCAGCCTCGGCTGGTACGAGAGCAAGCCACAACCGAACATCGGCGAACTGCTGGATCTGGTGGCGCTGGGCAGCGTCGCCGACGTGGTGCCGCTGGATGCCAACAACCGGATTCTGGTGCACCAGGGCCTGGAACGAATTCGCGCCGGACGTGCGCGGCCGGGGATCAAGGCGATCCTTGAAGTGGCCAAGCGCGAGGCTTCGCGCATTACCTCTACCGATCTCGGTTTCATCGTCGGCCCGCGCCTGAACGCGGCGGGGCGTCTGGATGACATGAGCCTCGGGATTGAGTGCCTGCTGACCCAGAATGCAGAACTGGCCCGGGAAATGGCGGCGCAACTGGACGGCATGAACCAGGATCGCAAATCCATCGAGCAAGGCATGCAGCGTGAAGCGCTGGCACAGCTCAAGGACTTGCCGGTCGAGTCTATGCCGTTCGGCCTTTGCCTGTTCGATCCGGAATGGCACCAGGGTGTCATCGGCATTCTGGCCTCGCGGATGAAAGAGCGTTATTTCCGCCCGACCATCGCCTTCGCCGATGCTGGCGACGGTTTGCTCAAGGGCTCGGGGCGCTCGGTCCAGGGCTTTCATATTCGCGATGCGTTGAGCGTGGTGGCAGCGCAGCATCCGGACCTGATCAGCAAGTACGGTGGCCACGCGATGGCAGCTGGCCTGACCTTACCGCAGGAGAATTTTCCGTTGTTCGCCGAGGCATTCGACGCCGAAGTGCGCAGGCAGCTTCGCGAAGAAGATCTGACCGGGCGCCTGCTGTCGGACGGCACCCTGGCTGTTGAAGAGTTTCATCTGGAACTGGCTCGTGCCCTGCGTCATGCCGGGCCTTGGGGCCAGCATTTCCCGGAGCCGCTGTTTCATGGCGTGTTCCAGTTGGTCGAGCAGCGGGTGGTCGGCGAGCGGCACCTGAAAGTGGTGCTGAAGAGCGAATGCGGTTCGGTGAAACTGGATGGCATCGCGTTTGGCATTGACCGCGATATCTGGCCGAACCCGACAATCAAATGGGTCGAGCTGGCCTATAAGCTCGATCTCAACGAGTTTCGCGGCAATGAAACCGTGCAACTGATGATTGCTCACATCGAACCGCGCTAAGGGCTTTGCGCCCCTTTCTGAAGGGGCGCAGGCGTTTTCAATTGTGCTGTTTCATTTCTGAACCCTCCCTCATCCCCGGATGTCGACTAGGCTCTAAGCACTGCTTGATTGGCCTTGTGACGTCTTGTCGAATTTTTTGCCCGCGGGGGCGGGTGCTGTACCTTTTTCCTGTCACTCGTCGACTTTTCAAACAGAACCCTGGAGCCTGCCCACTGATTTGAGAGGTGCCCCATGAGTCTGCTGCTTGAACCCTTTACCCTTCGCCAACTGACCCTGCCCAACCGCATCGCCGTATCGCCAATGTGCCAGTACTCAAGTGTCGATGGCCTGGCCAACGACTGGCATCTGGTGCATCTCGGCAGCCGTGCAGTGGGGGGCGCGGGCCTGGTATTTACCGAAGCCACGGCGATCACGGCCGACGGGCGGATCACCGCCGAAGACCTGGGCCTGTGGAACGACGAACAGATCGCACCGCTGCAACGCATCACCCGTTTCATCAACGCGCAGGGGGCAGTGGCCGGCATTCAACTGGCCCACGCCGGACGCAAGGCCAGCACCCATAGGCCGTGGATCGGCAAGCATGGCAGCGTCAAACCGGATGACGGCGGCTGGACCCCGGTCGGGCCCTCACCGATTGCCTTTGACCCGCAACATACCCAACCCAAACAGCTTGATGAAGGGCAGATCGCGCAGGTCATCCAGGATTTCGTGGCCGCAGCCAAGCGTGCGCTCGCAGCCGGTTTCAGCGTGGTCGAGGTGCATGCGGCGCATGGTTATCTGTTGCACCAGTTCCTCTCGCCGCTCAGCAACCAGCGTCGCGATCAGTATGGCGGTTCGTTCGATAACCGCATTCGTCTGGTGCTGCAAGTGACCGAGGCGGTACGTGCCGTCTGGCCGGAAGAACTGCCGGTGTTCGTCCGTCTGTCGGCCACCGATTGGGTCGAGGACGGCTGGAACCCCGATGAAACCGTGGAGCTGGCGCGACGCCTGAAAACCCTCGGTGCGGATCTTATCGACGTATCGTCGGGTGGCACCGCAGCGAACGCGGAGATTCCGGTGGGGCCGGGTTATCAGACCCGCTTCGCGGAAAGGGTGCGCAAGGAGTCAGGCATCGCCACCGGCACCGTGGGAATGATTACCGAGCCTGCGCAAGCCGAGCACATCCTGCGGACCTGTCAGGCCGACATCATCTTTCTCGCCCGTGAGCTGCTGCGCGATCCGTACTGGCCGCTGCACGCCGACGATGATCTGGGCGGACGCAAAGCGGTGTGGCCGGCGCAATATCAACGTGCGACCCATCGGGATCAGCCGATTCACGAGTCTGATCTGCGGGATTGATTCCGACCTGTCACAAAGCCTATAAAACCCGCCATTGAACCGGCGGGTTTTTTCTTGTCTGCCGTCCTGAATTGCAAAGGAATGGATCGCAATGTTGATCGAACGAGAGCTGACCGAACTCGACTTGCCGCTGCTGGCGCAGATCGACCGCAGTGAACGGGTCGAAGCGTGTTATCGCGTGGAAAACGGTGGGCTGATTCTGTATCCGGCGCATTTCGACATGCGCGGATGGCCCGAAGGCGAAGCGGAGGAGAATGCGCGGGTATTGGAGAAGTGCTGGCGCAGCGGCGGGTGGCTACACGGGATTTTTGATGAAGAGACACTGGTGGCGGCAGTGGTTGTGGATAACCGGGTTATTCACAATCAGGGCCTGAAGATGCGGCAGTTGAAGTTCCTGCACATCAGCCGCGCCTGGCGTGGGCAGGGGCTGGGCGGGCGATTGTTTGCCCTGGCCTGCGCCCATGGCCGGGAGATCGGCGCCGAAGCGTTGTACGTCTCGGCGACCGAGTCGCGTAATACCGTGGAGTTCTATCAGCGCCAGGGTTGCCGGTTGCTGGAACAACCGGATCCCGAACTGTTTGATCTGGAACCCCACGATATCCACTTGTACTGCCCGTTGGCCTGACGGCTCATGCCATCAAGGGTACTTGCGCTTGTCCGGCGCCGGCGGGAAGTACTGGTACAACCAGGTCTCGCTCAGCGTGCGGTCGTTGGTGCGGATGAACAGACGCAGTTCCACCGGCTCAACGCTGTCATTGGTCGGGTACCAGTCGAACAGGATCCGGTAACCCTTGATGTCATCCAGCACCAGCACGCTGAAGTCCTGCACCTTGCCGTTGGAGCAGGTGACCACCGGTTCGATCCCGGTGCCCTGCGGCAGGCGATCCAGACCGCCACCGGTAAAGTCCACGGCAAAACGACGGGCCCAGACCGGCGGGTAATGCTCGCCTGGTGCCCAGCCTTCGACGAATCCACCCATGCCGGAACGGGTCGCATGCACCCGCGCCAGCGGTGTGCCGACTGGAGGCAAGGCGCTCCAGTAGAGCTTGTAGCCGTAGTTCAGCGAATCGCCGGCGGCCACCGGTTTTTTCGGCGTCCAGAACGCAACGATGTTGTCGAGGGTTTCACCGGTCGTAGGGATTTCCAGCAGATCGATAGAGCCTTCGCCCCATGCAGTTGTAGGCTCTACCCACAGGCTCGGGCGCTTGCTGTACCAGTCGACGGTGTCCTGGTAGTTGGCGAATTCGTGGTCGGTCTGTACCAGGCCGAAACCTTTCGGATCGGTGTCGGCGAAGGCGTTGAATTGCAGGGTCGCCGGGTTGTTCAACGGACGGCAGATCCACTCGCCGTTGCCACGCCACATGGCCAGACGATCCGAGTCATGGATTTGCGGATGGATGGTGTCGCACATCCGGCGCTCGTGGGTGCCACAACTGAACATGCTGGTCATCGGTGCGATGCCCAATTGTTCGATGGCGGTGCGGGCGTTGACGTGGGCATCGACTTCCATCACCACGCGCTCGGCCTGGCAATCGATGTCGAAGCGATAGGCACCGGTCGCGCTCGGCGAGTCGAGCAGGGCGTAGACCACGAAGCGGGTCGCGTTCTGATCCGGGGTCTCGAACCAGAACTTGGTGAAGTCGGGGAATTCTTCGCGCTTCTTGGCGTAGGTGTCGATGGCCAGGCCACGGGCGGAGAGGCCATATTGGCCAGTGGCGTCCACCGCGCGGAAGTAGCTGGCGCCGAGAAACGACACCACGTCATGCCGATCCAGCTCCGGCGCCTTGAACAGCTTAAAGCCGGCAAAACCCAGATCGCCCTTGAGCTGCTGGGTGTCGACCGACGTGTTTTCATAGTTGAAAAGCTGAGGGCGGAAATGCACCTCGCGGGCCGTGCGGGTCTTGGGATCGACGCTGTACATGCGCACCGGCTGGCGGAAACCCATGCCGACGTGGAAAAACTGCACATCGAGCTGACCCTTGTTCTCCTTCCACAGCGAATGCTCGCCGTCGTAGCGGATCGCGTTGAAGTTCTGCGGGGTCATGGTCGCCAACGTCGGCGGCAGCACCTGTTTGGTGTCCTGATAGGCATTGCCGGCCAATTGCTTGGCCTGACGCTTCAGCGTTTCAAAGTCGAAGGCCTGGGCTTCACCGTCGGCGGCACCGCCAGAGGCGGCCCAGGCGCGTGCGGCAAGCAGGCCGGAGGCGGAAAGGCCGGTGTAAGCCGCAATGGCCATGGACGCTTTGAGCAAATTCCTGCGGTGCATAGATACAACCTGTCGTGGACAATCCCGCGCCGTTCCTGGCACGTACTGGATCAGAAATTACGGTTCGGACAAGCCTTCGGCCAAACGCTACGGACTAGTAACAGATGCCCGCTAGCTTAATCCGTTCGCTGATTTTGCAAAATTCATTGATAGCACGGCGACAGCCTCTCAATGAAACAAGACGTTACGGTTACTTATCCCACAGCCTTTTCTGATTTACAGGGCATAACTGCTTATTTCGACTAATTACTCTAAAAACAGCTTTTCAGCGCCGATTTAATTTCTATTCTATGGGTATGGCCGGTCTCGACCCACCCGACCGGCAGGGCTCAAATCGCTGCTTGCAGGAGCAGGGCGAGGCGGTTTCAAAAAAATTCTGAAGTAATGGAAAAGGACATCGTCCATGGCAAAGGTGCAATGCATTACCGAAATGTTGGGAATCTTTCCGTGCCTGGGAGGCAGACGCAGGAAGCGGCTCAACTCTGAAGAGCGCAAATTGGTCGAGCGCTACCGAGAACTGTCGGAAAGTGACCGGATTGCGATGCGCTATCTGGTGGATGCGATGCACAGCGTTTCACGGTTTTGAGGGTGTAATGCATAAGGGGCAGGCGTTGAGTCTGCCCCTTTTTTGTGTGTTTTTCGGCCAGGTGAGCATTGCCCCGGCGGGGAAGCCCGGTAATTTTCACATGCGGAAATGTATTGCTGGTGGACGCTCCGTTTGGCTCGCCAGCAGAATATCAAGAGTGAACTCCCGAATTGATTCAACCCCCCATGTAAAAACTCGAAAACAAATCTACTTCCCAAGGCCTTCGCGCGCCGACTTTGCGGCCCGATGACCCAAATCTGCCATCAGTTGATATTCATCCAGTTACTATTGCGCGGGCGCATCAATCAGCGAGTATCAAATGATCTGGTTTCTAGAAGGGCAATCGAGTCAGCGTGACGTCATCATCGGCGCGCGCGAGGCACTTCCGGCGGATGTAAAAATCTTCGCCTCTCATCGTCAGGATCGCCCTGAAATCACGTCGCTTGCCGACGTCAGTTTTACGGAGCCAAGTGGCAATGAAGAGCGTATCGACTGGGTCATCGCCACTGCAGTAGCGCACAACATCAAACTGATTCTGGCTGGACGCGTCGGTAATGTTTTCGAGATCGAACGGGCGCGCTTTGAACAGGCGGGTCTTGAATTGGTGACTGGCGGTACGTCGATGGCGACCTTCGACATGGTCGACGACAAGAGCCGATTCACCGCCGAAGCAGAGCGTGTCGGCCTGGCTTGTGTCCCGGCGATCACAGCATTGAATGCCGAAGAAATGTTCGCTGCTTACAAAACCCTCTCCGCCAGTGGCGAAGTGTGCGTCAAGCCTGCGGTCGGTATTTATGGCCAGGGTTTCTGGCGATTCAAGGCGGATACCGATCCGTTTCGCTGTTTTGCCAACCCGGATGCGCGTGAAGCCAATTTTGAAACTTATATGCGTGCTTACTGTGAAGCCGAAGCTCCGGCACCGATGCTGATGATGCCGTACATGGCCGGCAGCGAATGTTCGGTGGACATGGTCTGCGAAGCTGGCCGTCCGGTTGCGTTCGTCAGTCGTCGAAAGGCGGGTGTACATCAGACCTTCGAGCGTGAGGGCCCGGCTGTCGAGTTGGCACTCAAGGCTGCCGAGCATTTCGGTTGTGACGGAATCGTCAATGTGCAGACCCGCGACGACGCTGATGGCCAGCCGCATTTGCTGGAAATCAACCCGCGATACTCGGGTGGCATCGGTTACACCCGGGCGACCGGGACCAACCTGCCGGGCATTTTCGCGGCTCGACGGTTGGGCTTGCCGGAGCCTGCGACCGTCTGGAGGGCGAACGTCCGGGTCAAGGGCGTGACCGTGGCGGCTGTGGCATCCTGATATTAAAGCGACATCTATTTTTGCTACAATTTGCCGCGCTGCATGTGAAGCAGCTGGTCGTTAGCAGTCAAGGAGAGATCAGGGAATGATGGTGCTGGCGCCTGGCGCAAATGCCGTAATATCGAGCGCACAGAGTGAATGGACTCTTGAATGCGGTAAGTCCTCGGCTTTCGGGGACTATGCAGCAGTCGCTATATTGCCGGTTGACGAGAAACGCCGCCCTACAGGTGATCCCGCCCTGTTCCAGACCTCCCATGGCTGGATGGAGTGGAAAGGTGATCAGGAAAAGGTCGGCTGTGCGATGAACCTGGCAGAACTGCCGTCAGGCAGCGATCGCGTGCTGATCATCGTCTATACCTTCTCTGCTGCTGGTCCGGTCAGTGATCTGAAGACCCTGCGTTTTCAGGTTGATGGCCAGCTCGATTACAGTCTCGATCTGCGTGATAACGGCGAATCGGCGATCATCATCGGCGAGTTTTACACGCGCAATCAGCAATGGAAGTTCCGGGCTCTGGCTGAAGGTTCAGCTTATGGCCTGGCGGCTTTTGGCCGGCGAATCGGCCTCGATATCAACGATGCCCATCCCAAGGGACGCTCAAGTCCTTCCGAATCCGGACGCGGCAGTGCGACCGGCACCGGTTTTGCCGTTTCGAGAAATCACATCCTGACCTGTGCTCACGTCATCGAGGACATGCAGGAAATTCATATCTCCTCCTTCGAAGGACGTTACCGTGTCGAACCCGTTGTGGTCGATCGGCGCAACGACATCGTTTTGTTGCGAGTGCTGGATTGCCCACCGCTGAAACCGGTGGCGTTCAAGGAAGGTTTTGGCTGCGACCTCGGCGACAACGTTGTGGCGTTGGGATTCCCGCTTGCGGGGTTCGCTGGCGGCGGCGTGCAAGTGACGCAGGGTGGTGTGTCGGGTCTGTTTGGCCTGCACAATGATTCGAGCCTGCTGCAGTTCACTGCCCCGATTCAGCCCGGTTCCAGTGGCAGCCCTCTCTTTGACTCCTCGGGTGCGGTGGTCGGTCTGGTGACCTCAACTCTGCCGGATGCGCAAAACATGAATTTTGCGGTCAAGGCGCCATTGCTCCTCTCATTCCTTGACGCTTGTCGCGTCGAGGCCAGCAAGATCCCTGTCGGCAAATCTTTCACAACAGCGGAACTGGCGCGTGAAGCCCAGGCTTCAATGTGGCGTGTCGAAGCGCGAAATTTCTGACTTCTCTTGATTTGAAACATTTGGTACCGGCGCGCGGTTAATCCCCCAGCGCCATTTAGGAATTTTTGCTCATGGAAAGTAACGCAGCTACACAAACGCTCAGTGCGCAACTGATGCGCGGGCGACTCGATGTCAAAGTAGATGATTCACTCATCGCTCCGAACGCTTTGTTCGGCTTTGCCGAGCGCCGTAATCCCAAGCGTGCGTTCCTGTTCGTGTCCAAAGTGCTTGGCCGCCATATCCCGGTACGCCCCTCGGCAATGAATAGCAGTTTCGCAAGCCTCGCGGCGCAGATCCCTGCGGATCTGCCCGGCCCGGTGCTGGTGATCGGCATGGCCGAGACCGCCGTTGGCCTCGGTGCTGGCGTGCACCGCGCGTTCAGCGCGACCCGGCCTGACACGGTGTACATGGTCAGCACACGGCACCCGACCGGCACCGAACTGTTCACTCGTTTCGAAGAAGAACACAGCCACGCCAGTGCCCATTTGATCCACTTGCCGGTCGATCCCGATGTGCGCGAAATGATGTTGAATGCGCGCTCGCTGGTGCTGGTAGACGATGAAGCCTCCACCGGCAAGACCTTCATCAATTTGCACCGCGCCTTGGTCGACTCGGGTCTGACCCAGGTCGAACGTGTCGTGACCTGCGTGCTGACCGACTGGTCGAGCAACGCGGTGCGCAACACCATTGGCGAGTCCGCTCATCAAGTCTCGTTACTGCAAGGCTCCTACGATTTCCATCAAGACCTCGAAGCGCCGCTGCCGGAGATGCCGGCCGTCGGCACCGTCGCCGCCGGTGAGTGGCCGTTGTCGGCACACAACGACTGGGGCCGGCTCGGTGTGCGCAAGGTCGAAGACACCTTGGCCCCCGATCTGCAAATCAAGGCTGGCGAGCGAGTGCTGGTGGTCGGCACCAGCGAGTTTGTCTGGCGTCCGTTCCTGCTCGCCGAACGTCTGGAGCGTGCCGGTGCCGACGTGCACTTCAGCTCGACCAGCCGTTCGCCGATCGCGCTGGGCCATGCCATCGGTCACGCATTGTCGTTCTCGGACAATTACGGTCTGGGCATTCCGAACTTTCTCTACAACGTGCGCCCGGGGGAGTTTGATCGCGTGCTGATCTGCTCGGAAACACCGACGCAGGCGGTATCTGCCGAACTGGTTGCCGCCCTGAACGCCGAGGTGATTGTCGATGCTCAGTAATCGTCCGCTGGCCTTGGTCGACCTTGATGACACGCTGTTCCAGACCGCGCGCAAAATGCCTGAAGGCACGCCACGCCATCCTGCGACCTTTGACATTGAAGGCCAACCGAACGGGTACATGAACCCGGTGCAGAAAACTCTGGTGGAGTGGCTGTTGTCCTCGACCGACGTCGTGCCTGTGACTGCGCGCAGTGTCGAAGCTTTCAGCCGAGTCAAACTGCCTTTCGACAAGGGCGCCGTGTGCTCGCACGGCGGGGTGATTCTCGGCGCCGACGGCAAGATCGATGAGCAATGGCAGGCGCACATGACTGTCGTCCTGGCAGACTTTCAACACCGGCTCCCCGATCTGAGCGCTGCGACCCTGGCCATTGGCAAGGCGCTGGGCATTTCGCTGCGCGGCTGGGTAGTTGAAGAAGAAAACCTGCGCCACTACGTGGTGACCAAGCACAACGAATCCAACGACGAAGTCCTGCAAACCGTGCTGGCTGAAGTCCAGGCGCGCGGCTTGCTGGAGGGAATGCACGTCCACGGCAACAGCAACAATCTGGCCTTTTTGCCCGCCGGTCTGTCGAAGCGCGTGGCCGTTGAGGAACTGTTGCGCCGTGACCGTGAAGTCAACGGTGAACGACCCGTGCTGGGCTTCGGCGACAGCATTACCGACCTCGGTTTCATGGATGCCTGCCACCTGTGGGCAACCCCGTCCGGCAGCCAACTGGCGAGGTTTGTGGGGCATGCGCTCAATGACTGAGTCCATCGCTGACCTCAAGACTGTTGGTAGCGGCAGCTATTTGCAGGACGACGTGCACTTCCTGCTCCAGCCGGTGCAGATGGAGGTGACCGACGTCGTAGAGAAAGAGCGGCTGATTCAGACGCAGCAGAAGCACTACTCGGAGATGATCAGCTTCGAGAGCGCGCCGACACCTGTGCACAAAGCGCTGTACGAGAGAGCGCTCGCGCAGAATGGCGTGCGCATGGCCAGCGACGTTCAGGCACTGGCGCTGGCGTTGAATGGCGCTTGCACAGGCCCATCGATTGTTCTGGTGTCGTTTGTCCGCGCCGGGTTGCCGCTGGGTGTGCTGCTGCGTCGGGCGCTGATCGACATGGGCCGCGAGACACATCATTACGGCATCAGCATCGTGCGGGATCGCGGCATAGACCTCATCGGTCTTGAGGCGATCATTCAGGCCCACGGCGCGCAAAACATCGTGTTCGTCGACGGCTGGACTGGCAAAGGTGCGATCTCCGGTGAAATTCAGCGCAGCCTCAAAGGCGATGCTCGATTCCCTGAGGAGCCGCGTCTGGTGGTGCTGGCCGACCCTTGCGGGCGAGCCTGGCTGGCGGCCTCGGCGGAAGACTGGGTGATTCCGTCGGGCATCCTTGGCGCGACCGTCTCGGGTCTGGTGTCGCGTTCGATCTGGCCGGCTGATGGCGGGCTGCATGGCTGCGTGGTCTACGACCACCTGACTGAACACGATGTGACGCGCGAGTTCATCGAGCACATCGAGCAGCAGCGCAAAACCCTGGGCCCGGTGCCTGCTGCGGTGCCGTGGACGGCCAACACGCGTGCCAAGCTGCAAGCCGCCGCCACGCAAGTCGTGGAGTCGCTGGCTGCACGTTTCGATATCAGCAATCTGAACCGGGTCAAACCGGGCATCGCCGAGGCCACTCGCGCGGTGCTACGCCGGGTGCCGGATCATGTGCTGGTGCGAGATCGCAACGACAGTGATGTGCAATTACTGATGCACCTCACCGAAGGCGCTGGCGTTTGCGTCGAAGAAGTCGGCGCCGCACTCGGCCCGTACCGAGCCGTGACCATCATTCGGAGCGTGAGCTGATGAAGAAGCTTTCTCCTTACGCCTTGGGTGCCACGCTGTACATGCCGGCCACGCGCGCCGATCTGCTGGATGTGGTGTTCGCCACCAAGCTGCCGGAACTGCGTTCGCTGGTGGTATGCCTCGAAGACGCGGTTGCCGAGATCGATGTCAGCACCGCGTTGAGCAACTTGCATTGCCTGTTGTCGGCAATAGATGAGCGCGGCGGGCGGCCTGCCGAGGGGCCGGTGCTGTTCGTGCGTCCGCGTGATTCGGCGATGGCGGCGGTACTCAATGACTGGCCGTTGATGAAGCACGTCGACGGCTTCGTTGTGCCGAAACTGACGCTGCGCAACCTCGACGCCTGGGAGCGGGCGGTGACCAGTCCTGAGCTGTTCCTGATGCCGACTCTGGAAACTGTCGAGGTGTTCAGTCCGGTGGCGATGCTCGAGTTGGGCCAGGCGCTCAAGGCCAATCTGAATCACCGGATCATCGCCCTGCGTATTGGCGGTAATGATCTGATGGGCAGCCTCGGCTTGCGGCGTAACCCGGCGACCACGCTGTACAACACGCCGATGGGTTACGTGATTCCGATGTTGGCCGGGGTGATGGGGTCGCAAGGTTTTGCACTGACCGCGCCGGTGTTCGAACAACTCGCCACGCCGAATCTGCTGTGTGAAGAGCTGGAACTGGACATCGCCCACGGTCTGGTGGGCAAGACCGCGATTCACCCGAGCCAGATCAGCATCATTCAGGATGCGCTGCGAGTCAGCCTCGAAGACCTGAACAGTGCGAAGTTGATCGTCAGCGACGTGGCCCCGGCCGTGTTCAAGCACAACGATGTGATGTGTGAGCCGGCGACCCATTACCAATGGGCGATGAAGATTCTTGAGCGCGCCGAATGGCATGGCGTGCGCCAAACCGATGCCGCCCACGGTGAAGCACCCATTCGACTAGCCGAGGCCATTCGATGATTCAGGCAAATACCGGCCCTGACCAGCCGGGGAAAAAGGTGCTCTGCGTCTTTGACTTCGACGGCACACTGACCCGCCATGACAGTTTTGTACCGTTCTTGAAGTTTGCCTTCGGCAAACGTGAGTTCGCCCGGCGTGTGCTGACACTCGCGCTGCCGAGCATTCGATTCCTCGCCCGACGCATGAGCCGCGACGAACTCAAGGCGCAGTTGATCAGCCGCTTTCTCAGCGGCGTGGACGCGGAGTGGGTGAGCCAGCAGGCAGCGAAGTACTGCGCAGCTTTCTGGACCAGGCTGATGCGCCCGACAGGCTTGATGGCGATTGCCAGCGAGATCGCCGCCGGTTCGCAGGTGACCCTGTGCTCGGCGTCGCCTGCGCTGGTGCTGCAACCCTTCGCGGATCGCTTGGGTATCAAGCTGATCGGCACCGAACTTGAAGTGATCGACGGCAAATTGACCGGACGTATATCCGGCAACAACTGCCGCTGCGAGAACAAGGTGCTGCGGCTGGAGGCGGTCTATGGGCCGCTGACTGAATACCGCCTCAAAGCCTGGGGCGATACCCGTGGCGATCACGAATTGCTCGCTGCGGCGCAAGACGCGCACTGGCGACACTTTCATCCGGCATGGCGTCGTGGACGTCTGCGGACAGCAAAAAGCGCGATCAGACCTGATCGCGACGTGAACACTGACGATCAACAAGGAGCGTAACGATGGCACTTACCCTGAGCAAACAGCAAAGCATTTCTCTGGAAAAAACGGCCGGCAGCGCGTTGACCCGCATCAGCCTTGGCCTGGGTTGGGACCCGGTGAAAGCAGGTTTTCTCGGCAAGCTGATGGGCAGCGGCGGAGAGATCGATCTGGACGCTTCGTGCATCCTGCTCGACGAAAATCTGCAAGTGATCGACCTGGTCTGGTTCCGTCAGTTGAAGTCGCAGGACGGTTCGATTCAGCACTCTGGCGACAACCGTACCGGTGAAGGCGATGGTGATGACGAAACTATCCACGTTGATCTGTCGCGTCTGCCGGCCGCCGTCAAGCATCTGATCTTCACCGTGAACAGCTTCACCGGGCAGAACTTCGACAAAGTCGAAAAAGCCTACTGCCGCATCGTCAATGCCAGCAACAAATCGGAACTGGCGCGTTTCAACCTGTCCGAGAAGGGCGGTCATACCGGCATCGTGATGGCGAGCCTGTCGCGCCAAGGTTCCGATTGGGAATTCAAGGCCATCGGCGAAACCACTCGTGGGCGAACCGCTGACGACCTGGTCAATCTGGCCGTGCAGGCGCTGAGCTGATGGCCGCTCTCGTACCTGGTGGTAATGCGCCGGTTGCCTGCGGCCAGCTTCGCGTGGATATCAACTACACGCCAATTCCGGGCGTCGACATTGATGTGTCGGCTTTCGTCCTGAACGCTTCGGGTAAAGTCCGTGGCGATGGCGACATGTGCTTCTATGGCCAGAGCAGTGTGCTCGGCGGTGTGTTGCAGATGACCGAGGCGACAGCCGGGCGTGCGGTATTCACTGTCGATCTGAGTCGTCTTGAAACGGCGGTCGAGAAAGTCGCGCTGTCGGCGACGATCCATGAGAACAAGGCCAGTTTCGAGCGCGTCTCGCACTTGTCCGTGGCAGTCTCGGGCGGCATCGAGGCTCAGTTGCCAACTGCCGGGATGAAGGAAACTGCGTTGATCCTTGGCGAGTTTTATCGTCGCCAGGGTGAGTGGAAATTCCGCTGTGTCGCGCAAGGTTTCAACGGCGGTCTGGAGCCCCTGGCCAAGCATTTTGGTGTTGAAATCGCGGCTCCGTCCGCTGCACCGACGCCTGCGCCCGTTCCGCCTGCACCAGCCCCGGCACCGGTGCCTGCGCCCGCGAAATCGACGATCAGTCTGAGCAAGATCACGCTCGACAAGACTCGCTCGTCGATCAGCCTGGAGAAAACCGCCAGCGGTTTCGGCGAAATCAAGGTCAACCTGAACTGGAACAAGGGCAGCGGCGGTGGCTTCTTCAGCCGCAACAAATCCGTCGACCTTGACGTTGGCTGCCTGTACGAACTGCAGGACGGCGAAAAGGGCGTGGTGCAGGCCTTGGGCAACTGCTTCGGCAGCCTGAGTGGCGCGCCGTACATCCAGCTCAAGGGCGATGATCGCACCGGCTCGGTTGCCGGTGGCGAGTGGATGCACATCAACGGCGCGAAGTGGGGCGAGGTCAAACGCATTCTGATCTTCGCCTTCATCTACGAAGGCGCGCCGAACTGGAAAGAGACTGACGGCATCGTGACCATCTACATCCCCGGCCAGCCGGACATCGAGGTTCGCCTCAATGAAGAAGGTGGCCGCGAAGGCATGTGTGCGATTGCCATGCTCGAGAACGTTGACGGGGCGGTGAAGGTTTCGCGCCGCGTCGACTTCCATCGTGGTCATTCGGCAGTCGACAAGGCTTATGGCTGGGGCATGAGCTGGCGCGCCGGCTCGAAATAATACGGATGGCGGGGCCTCCCGGTCCCGCCCCTTAAGGAGATTTGACATGCTCGCATGGCTTAAAGAAAACGCGACGGCGGCTCGCGACAAACTGACAACTGAAGTCGGTAAATTCAAGAACCAGAAGTTCATGGAAGCGATGACGGCCAGCTGCGCCATCGTCTCCGCAGCGGATGGCGATATCTCTTCGGCGGAAAAGCAGAAGATGATCGGCTTCATCAATATCTCGCCTGAATTGAAAGTGTTCAACACGGCAGACGTGATCAAGTCCTTCTCGGCGCATTGCGAGAAGTTCGAGTTCGACTTCCAGATCGGTCAGGCGGAAGCACTGAAAGTCATCGGCAAGATCAAGAGCGACCCGGGTGCTGCTCGCCTGTTGGTGCGTGTTGCCTGTTCCATCGGCGCATCGGACGGCACGTTCGATGACAAGGAAAAAGCGGCGTGCCGTTTGATCTGCGCCGAGCTGGGTCTGAAC
Source organism: Pseudomonas sp. GW821-FHT09E04 (assembly GCF_059416185.1). Classification (NCBI taxonomy): domain Bacteria; kingdom Pseudomonadati; phylum Pseudomonadota; class Gammaproteobacteria; order Pseudomonadales; family Pseudomonadaceae; genus Pseudomonas; species Pseudomonas sp. GW821-FHT09E04. The sequence goes on along the minus strand of NZ_JBWKOR010000002.1, from coordinate 662,007 downwards.
CCGGCTGATTTTGATCTTTAAGGAGCGGTACCTGTGGAAACGCAAATCGGATTTCCCCCGCTGACCATGGCGGTGTTTGTAGGGCTGGCGCTTGGCGCCCTGCTGCTGGACATGGTCACGCACCGTGGAGGCAAGCCTATTTCGCTGATGAAGGCCTCGATCTGGTCGATATTCTGGATCGCGATTTCGCTGGCGTTCGCAGGTTTCCTGTACGTGCAGCACGGCCCTGAAGTGGCCAGTCTGTTCGTCACCGGTTATGCGCTGGAAAAAGTCCTGAGTGTCGACAACCTGTTTGTCTTCATGGCGATCTTCGCCTGGTTCAAGGTGCCGGATGGCCTGCGTCACCGCGTTCTGTACTGGGGCATCATCGGCGCCATCGTGTTCCGTGGCGTGTTCGTCGCGATCGGCACCGGCCTGCTGGCTTTCGGGCCGTGGGTGGAAATTGTCTTCGCGGTGATCGTTGCGTGGACGGCCGTGATGATGTTGCGCGCCGGCGGGGACGATGACGAGGAAGAAGACTACTCCAAGCACATGGCGTATCGCTTCGCGCAGAAGCTGTTCCCGGTGTGGCCAAAACTGTACGGCCACAATTTCTTCGTGACCCGCAAGGTGCTCGAAGGTGAGCTGCAGAAACCGGAAAACCAGGGCATGACCCTGGCCGCCAAAGGCACGCTGTTCGCCACGCCGCTGTTCCTGTGCCTGGTGGTCGCGGAAGTGTCCGATATCCTTTTCGCGTTCGACTCGGTGCCGGCAGTGATCGCTGTCAGCCGTGAACCGCTGATCGTCTACTCGGCGATGCTGTTCGCGATTCTTGGCCTGCGAACCATGTACTTCGTGCTCGAAGCGCTGAAACGCTACCTGGTCCATCTGGAAAAATCGGTGATTGCACTGTTGTTCTTCATCGCAGTGAAACTTGGCCTGAACGCCACCGACCACATGTTCCACCACGGCTACACCATTGACGCGAATACCAGCTTGTTGATTGTCATGGTGGTCCTGGCAATCGGCGTAGTGGCGAGCCTGATCTTGCCGGGTCAGGAAGAAACCCAAACCGAAAACAATTGAGTAGCAGCATCAACCACAAGGAGATGTACCGATGGCTTTGACACTTCAAAAAGGTGGCAACCTGTCCCTTACCAAAACCGACCCGAGCCTGACCAGGATTCTGGTTGGCCTGGGCTGGGACCCGCGCGCTACCGACGGCGCGGAATTTGACCTGGACGCCAGCGCGTTTCTGGTAGGCGCCAGCGGCAAGGTTCGCAGCGACGCAGATTTCATTTTCTACAACCAGTTGAAGAGTGCGGACGGTTCGGTTGAGCACACGGGTGACAACCGTACCGGCGCTGGCGACGGCGACGACGAAGTGCTGAAAGTTGACCTGAGCCGTGTTCCGGCCGACGTCGAAAAAGTCGTGTTTGTCGTAACCATCCATGACGCCGAAGCCCGCAAACAAAGCTTTGGCCAGGTCGGTGGATCGTTCATTCGTGTGGTCAACGAAGTATCCAGCGCCGAAGTCGTTCGCTATGACCTGGCTGAAGACGCTTCCACCGAAACCGCGATGATTTTCGCTGAGCTGTATCGCAACGGTGGCGAGTGGAAATTCCGCGCTGTTGGCCAGGGTTACGCTGGCGGCCTGAAGGCTGTTGCCAACTCTTTCGGTCTGAACTTCTAAGGTTCGGCATCTTGCCAATTGATTTGCAAGGCCCTGAATTCAGGGCCTGACTCACCACAACCAAGAGGAATTTGAACATGGCGGTATCACTGAGCAAGGGTGGCAATGTCAGCCTGTCCAAAGAAGCTCCAGGCCTGTCTGAAGTTATCGTTGGCCTGGGCTGGGACCCACGCGTCACCGACGGCACCGAATTCGACCTCGACGCTTCGATATTCATCGTTGGCGAATCCGGCAAAGTGCTCGACGACAACAGCTTCATTTTCTACAACAACAAAAAGTCTGCTGATGGCTCGGTCGAGCACATGGGCGACAACAAGTCGGGTGCAGGCGATGGCGATGACGAACAAGTCACCGTCAAACTGACCGGCCTGGCGCAAGCAGTGAAGAAGCTGGTATTCGCTGTAACCATCCACGATTCGGACGCGCGCAAGCAGAGCTTCGGCCAAGTGCAAAACGCCTACATCCGCGTCGTCAACAAAGCTGACGGTAAAGAGCTGGCACGCTTCGACCTGAGCGAAGACGCTTCGACCGAAACCGCGATGATCTTCGGCGAGCTGTATCGCAACGGCGAAGAGTTCAAGTTCAAGGCCATCGGCCAGGGCTTCGCTGGCGGACTGGCGCCGTTGGCTAAAGAGCACGGCGTAAACATCGGCTAACCCGAAAGGGTTGCGAGAGCCCCCGGCGTTTGCCGGGGGCTTTTTCTTGTCTGCAGAATTTCCACGAACCAGCAATTCGCTGGTTATTGAACTTATGTACAACCATTTCGCCAAGCGCGACTGCCTCGGATCAAACGGGCAGTTCAGCAGGATGAGGCACTGATAAGGATTTTTTCAATGGGACTGCTTCGCGGGGTCATGGCAGTTGGTGTATTGGCAGCCTTGTCAGGCTGTGGCGCTTACGACGACTTCAAAGCCAATAATGCTGTTCAGGAATACCGGCAGAATTGCTTCGGCAACTACACCAACGAATGCGAAAGCAAATTGGTCGACACCAACATCATCATGCTCGAACTGGCTCGCAGAAACGTGGCGCGCGAGAAGGATACGTTGATCAAAGCCGTTGGCCAGGATAGCTATGAACGCTTTGCCAAAGCGGCCAACGAAGTGATCGACGACCTGGTCGATCGCCAGGAAAAGAAACGTCCGGGAATCTTCGCTCGCTGGGTACTGGGCGACGCTCAGCCGTTCGGCGATACGCGAAACCAGCTATTTCTCGAATCGGACATGCTGGCACTCAAGGCTGCCGTACTGAAGAAGATCAGCGATTCCAATCCGGTCGCGCAACGCCAGGCAATCACCGAACAACCTGTCGCTGCAGCTCCTGTAGAGACTCCGCCGGCAGCGCCTGATGTTGCTGCTGTCACCGCGTTGCTCGAAGCTGCGATTGACCGTGAAATCGCCAGCGAAATCGCACAGGACGGCGGTGATGAGTACAAGGACGCCCGACAAATCATTTTGACCGATCTGAACGGTGACGGAACCAACGACGCGGTGGTGCTTTACACCCTTGAAGGGCAGGGGGGTGGCAATGGCTACTTCCAGTCGCTGGCGACGTTTTACGCGACACCTCAGGGCTGGATTCACCGCGCAAAACTGGTCGTGGGATCAGGTGTGCAAAGCGTTGAAGTCATCGCGCCGCAAACCCTCGCAGTGAAAATGCTCAGCGTCGGCCCGGACGATGCCAACTGCTGTCCAAGTGTCGAAAGCACGCAAAAATTCACATGGAACGGCACTACCTTCCTGCAATCACCTGGTACTTGAGGCGAGCGCATTCTCCCCCCGACTCAGGTGTAGTTCAGAGACCCTTGGTCGGGCAGTACAAACAACAAGAAAGGACTCGATCATGTTTCGCTCAAGCATAAGCATCAGTATTGCTCTGGTGCTCGCATTTATTTCATTGCACTCCCATGCCACCAGTTTCGACTGCGCCAAAGCGGTGAGCTTCGCGGAAAAATCCATTTGTGCCGATACTGCACTGAGTCTTCTCGATGAACAGCTGAACTCGCAATACGTGCGTGCGCTGGATTCTGCGGCTAACCGTAATCAGGTTCGTATCGAGCAACGTGAATGGCTGCGCTTGCGCGATAACTGCGTAACCGACAGTTGCCTGAGCACATCAATGTCGCAGCGACTCAATCAACTCTCCGGCGCGATACCGCAGTCCGCCAGACCGGCACCCACCAGCGATATCAAACGTGCTGAACCGCGTGTACCTGCTGCGACTGCTCAAGTACCAGCGGTGGCAAGTCCTGTCCCGGCAAACAGTAACGCGCAGGATAATCATCGGGCCGTTCTGTATCTGAAGATCGCCCTGTTCTGCATGGCGGTGTTGTTGCTGATCTGCATCTGGCTACACCGACGTGGCTCGATGACGATCTATCAGGACTACACCGATGCGCTTTTCACCAGCATCACGCCGATTCTGGGTATCGGGTCTTATTTTGTATTTAGCGTCTGGCTGGAGATTCCGAAGAATTACGCGCTGATTGCCGCTTGCGTGCTGGCAGGCCTGATGTCGCTGCAAGTGATCATTCAAACCTACCGCAGCAATGGCGTGTCACTGTTTTTCCTGCTCTCGCTGTTTGCCAAAATCGCCTTGCTGACCTTTTATTTCCTGATGATGGCGTTGCTGCTGTGTGGCGGTGCGCGTACCCGGCAAGACGCACGTCGCCGCCGGGGATGGGCGGTATTTGCAACGACGGCGTTCGTTTTCCTTTCTGGCTGGATGTGTCGTAACCGGCAGTTCTCTTCGATCGACGACTACATCGCCGGCCGAACCTGAACTGCAGAGCGCTGGCCGGGATAGATGTCCCGGCTTTTCAGGATCAAGGAGCTGTTCATGGGGTTTCGTTTCTCCAAACGCATTACGATCATTCCCGGCGTTCGCCTCAACATCAGCGGTTCGGGCGTCAGCACCTCGATTGGTCCGCGCGGCCTGAGTCTCACCATGGCGCGCAACGGCACTTTCTTGAATGCCGGTTTACCCGGTACCGGCTTGTCCTGTCGCGAGCGCATTGATCGGCCGTCGCGTGCCGCTGATCCCCAGGCTACTGGCAACGCCGGCGATTACGCTGGCCAGTTGAAGGTCAAGGTCAGCGACCAGGGTTTGCTGCTGATTACCGACATGGATGACAACGAGTTGTCCCCCGCAATCATCAAGCGTGTGAAGTCGGAGCGTGCGGACTCAATTCAGGCGTTACTGGAGAAAGCCGCGGAAAAAATCAATCGCGATCTTGAAGACTGCCTCGGTGTGCACCTGAGCACGCCGCGCCCTGGGTCGATGCCGCTGATCCCCGCGCCGTTTGCCATCGAGGAGCCGCAGCAACCAGCGCAGAAAGCCCCAGGCCTGATGGACCGAATGTTGCTGCGCAGCGGCAAGATGGCGCGTGATGCGGACGCAGCGCAGCGGCAATATGTTGAGGATCTGAATCGTTGGCAGGCGACTCGGGATGCCCACGAATTTGAGCGCGGCGAGATTGAAAAAACCTTTCGGCTCGCCGCGCGCGGCTTTAGTGCCCAGATGGAGAAGGCATTGAATTACGTGTTGAGCGGAATTGCCTGGCCGAAGGAAACTCAGGTCACTTACGCGTTCTCGCAGGACGTCACCGGCGTCGCACTTGATGTGGATCTACCGGATGAGGGGGACGTGCCACGGCGCGTTGCGGAGGCGCGGGGCAATGGCAAGCTGACATTCAAGAACCGCACAGATGCACAGGTGCGGCGTGACTTTGTTGCGCTGTGCCATGGCTCGCTGTTTCGGGTAATTGGCGAAGTGTTTGCTTTGCTACCGGGGATCGACAAGGTATTGGCGTCTGGCTACATCCAGCGTAATAACGCCGCGAACGGTGTGAGCGAAGAACATTATGTGATCTCCGCATTGGTAACACGATCGCAGTGGGACTCACTGGACTTCGATCAGTTGGAAGCAATTGACCCGGCGGCCACGCTCAACGCGTACGGCGCACGGGTCAAGCTTGATCGTTCAGCTCGTTTTACGCCGGTGCTGCCAATGGAGCTCTCGGTGCTGGACTGAGTGTGATGCCCGCGGAGCAAAGTTGCAGCGCGGGCAGTCAGAGTGGCTGGCTCAAACGTAGCGTTTCGAACCGCTGTTTTGCAGTGGCTCGCCCTTGAACACTTCGGGGCCATCCATTGTGAGCTTGAGCTTTTCGCCGGTGCGGGTCAGCCACGGCGTGGCTTCGCTGCAAGACTCGGAGGTGGCGCCGGACGGGCTGAGCACGATGTGCTCTTGGTCGATTTCGATCAGACCGATCACATAGGTGTAGATCATGTCGCTGTAGTCCTCATCCTCATCATCATGATCTTCGGGGAATTCGAAAGCGCACTCGACGACCTGGTTGCCGTATTCCATGCGCATTTTCGGTTTCAGCGAGGCCACCGACACCGCACCATTATCGACCGCTGAGTACACGCTGCACACCAGCGCCACTTTACCGCCCATGAGCTGCGAGATCGCCGGGTTGATGTCGACGGTCTCCACCGCCGGTTCGCCGGCGCTCGCGCTCATTACATCGCCGGTGTGGAACACGTAAGGATCGAGATCGAACTCGCCACGTTTGTCCGGTGCCTGGATGATCGACATCCGCCCATCAGGGCGCAGGATGCCGATGCGCAGATCGAGGTCGTCGTTGTCGCAGTCGTCACCGTTATCCACCCAAGTGGCACTGACGCGAATGACTTTTGGTGCGGACGGGCCTTTTTCCAGCGAAACCTTGTGGCTGCTGCCGACCTTGTCGAGGGTAATCAGCGACTTTTGCATGCTGACGGCTTTGGCCGGTGGCGGAGGTGGCGCTTCTTCTTCGACTTCAACACCATACAAACCACACAGCCCCGCCAAACCCGAAGCGAAACCCTGCCATACCGAACGCGCCTTGAACTGGCCATTGCGCACGTACAAATCGAGGACGATGATCCCGGTTTCTTTGGCGAAAGGCTCGGGAGCCAATTCCAGTACTTGAGCACCGGCAATCACCGTGGCTCGCAGGTCCTTGACCGCTTCAAACCCGCCGGCACTGCCGTCTTGCGTCAGGGTGATGGCAACTTTCGTGATGTTGGCCGGCAGGCGCGCCAGATCGAAACTGATGCTGTGACTGATCACACTTCCCTGAACCACCGGCGCTGCAAACGTAGCTGCGCCGGACGGATGTTCAGGAACGTTGAAGAACACCATGCCGCTGTCATCCAGCACCTTGCCGGTGTCGCTAAGCAGAAACGCGGTCAGATTGACGTCCAGATTGGCGCCTGCCGCGTGCGTAACCACGACCCGCCCTTGGGCGAGGCTGAGATTGGTGTTTTCACCGGGCTTGAGTGACTGATTCAATTGAGATCCCTATTCCGTGGATAACGTGCAGTACACCGCGTTTGCGATGTGCCTGAGGTGTTGAGCGTTTCGTCGATCAGCGAATGATGTTTTTGGCTTTGGCTTCCTTGAGCCAGGAGGGGAATTCAGCCATCAACTTGTCGTACAGCTGTTCTTCGCTGATGTCGTGCAAGTCATCCAGTGCGAAGAAGCCGCAGTTGTCGACCACACGTCCACTCAGGGTGTCGAGCTTTTCCAGGATGCCGTAGTTGGAGCCGCCGATGCCGACGAACTGCCAGAAAATCCCCTGCTTGGCAGCGTCTACCATCAGTTTGGTAATTTCGCGGTTTTTCGACACGCCGCCGTCACTGATGAAAATCACGAACATCGGCGTCTGCTCATCGGACTGCTGAAACGATGCCAATACTTTTTCGATGACTCGCGGTTCATCGTTGAAGCGACCGCCGACATTCCATTTCTTCCAGCCTTGGCTGTCGGTGTCGATGAAACGCTCATAGTTGCTGAGCGTGACGGGGGAGAGTTGCAGTGGTTTCTCGGCGAATGCCCAGCATTCCAGTTCGCCGTCTTCATCGAACGATACGGCCAGCGGGATGACCCGGTTGAGCACTTCCTGCACCCGGCCACGGGAATACTGGCCGTTCATCGAGCCGGTTGCGTCGAGCACCAACACCACGCGGGCTTTGGTTTCAGTGAGGTTGGCTTTCTCCAGGCTGACTTGCGCTTTCTTGGCCAGGCTGACCAATTGCGGGGCAGCATCGCCGACGCGTTTCTCCAGAGAGACCTTCGCTGATATCGGCGCCGGTGGGGCTTCTTCAGCAATTTCACCACCAAAATGTCGAACCAGCGCATCCAGACCTTCGGCATAACCTTGCAGGTTGGCCGCGATGCGCCACTCACCGTCCTTGCGATACAGATCGGCGACCATGATCGCCTTCTCGCCAGTGAAATCGGCCCCCGAGAACGGGCAAGTTGCAAGCGTCTCGCCGACCGGGCTGAGCACTTCGAAGCTGCTGGCGCGAATGTCCTTCATCGCGCCAGCGCCGTCGATTGAGGCTGTGAACACCAGACGCTCGATCGATGCCGGGAGCGAATCGAGGTTGATGGCGAAGCGGCCGCCATCGGTGATCCTGATGCTGGCGCAGGGCGTACTCGGTTGATTGAAAAAGACCATGTAGCGGTCATCCGAAAGCTTGCCTTGCGCATCGACGCCGAAGCAGACGAAGTCGATCACTTGCGCGGCGTCGATCCTGATCGAGAGCGTCAGTGCGCGTCCTTGAAGAATCTTTGATAACGGCAACCGTTGCCCTTGGCTGATCTGCATGTGTGACTTCCTTGAAATTTTGAATTCGGTGCCTTTCGACGCGACGGGTAATCTCGCCGAAAAGCACTGCGAAATCAAATTGACCAGGCGTCTCCCGCCGGCGCTTTGCCGTGGTCATACGGCTTGCCAATCCACATGTAAATCAACCCCAGACCAATCACGATCGCCGTGCTCAGCACCATCGCGTAATTGATGTACCACGCCGCATCCGGCGTGCGTGGCCAGGCCATGTTGATGATTGCGCCGACGCCGTACACCAGCGCGCCGATGTTCACCGGCCAGCCCCTGGCGCCGAGGGTGAATTTGCCGCTCGGTTTCCAGCCTTTGCTGCGGGCGTACAGGGCGGCGAGGACGATCATCTGGAACGCGAGGTAGATGCCGATGGCGGCGAAGCTGACGATGGTGGCCACGGCGTCTTGCAGGAAGAATCCGAGGGCGATGATCAGGCCGGGCAGGACGCCGGACACGAACAGCGCAGCAACCGGCACTTGGGTCGTAGGAGAAATCTTTTTCAGCAGTCGGCTACCGATGACCATTTCATCGCGAGCGTAGGAGTACAGCAGACGACTCGCCGCCGCTTGCAGGCTGATGACGCAGGAGATGAAGGAAATCATCACCACGCCCATCACCACTTTCGAACCGACCGGGCCGAAGGCGTTGTTGAGGATGGTGGTGACCGGGTCCTTGTCGGTGCCGTTGATCACCGCTTGCATGTCCGGCACGGCGAGGATCAGCGCCAGGCAAGCGAACATCGCAGCGATGCCGCCGATGTAGATGGTCATGCGCATGGCCACCGGGATTTTCTTGCTCGGGTTCGGGGTTTCTTCGGCCACGTCGCCGCAGGCCTCGAAGCCGTAGTAGAGGAACATCCCCGCCAGCGACGCGGTGAGAAACGCCGGAAGATAGGAGCCATCGACACTGATGTCGAAAGTGTTGAACAGCACGCTGATCGGTTGGTGGCGCTCGAAAATCAGCAGGTACACGCCGACGATCACCGCACCCACCAGTTCACAGAGGAAGCCGAACATGGCGATCCGCGCCAGCACCTTGGTGCCGCTGAGGTTCACCAGCGTGGCGAACAGCGTCAGCACCAGGGCGATGACGATGTTGGTGTTGTTGCTCGGCTCAAACCCCAGCATGGCGGCGAGGTACGGGCCGGCGCCGACCGCAACGGCGGCGATGGTCACGCACAGGGCGATGGAGTAGATCCAGCCGACCATCCACGCCCATTTCTTGCCCACCAGACGCCGCGCCCAAGGATAAACACCACCGGAAATCGGGAACTGCGACACCACTTCGCCGAAGATCAGGCACACCAGCAATTGACCGCAACCGACCAGCAAATAGGCCCAGAACATCGGCGGCCCGCCAGCGGCCAGGCACAGGCCGAACAGGGTATAAACCCCTACGACCGGTGACAGATAAGTGAAGCCCAGCGCGAAGTTTTCCCACAGGCTCATGCTGCGGTTGAAGTTGGAGGTGTAGCCCAGTTGGCGCAGTTGTTCGGCATCGCTGTCGGCAACGGCGGCTGAGAGATCGGGTGATGCACTCATGTGTGTTTGCTCCGTGAAATCGGCAGATTTCGGATGGCCGAAACCGTGGCGGGGCCTGGTGAGCGCCGCCCGGATCGGTAGTTATTGTTTTGAATGCCTGGTGATGCGGATGACCGGTTTCTGCCTTGAAACCGGGGGAATGCTTTTAGTGTTTGAACATCACATGCCGAACCGTGGTGTAGTCCTCTAGCCCGTACATGGACATGTCCTTGCCGTAGCCGGATAGTTTCTGACCGCCATGAGGCATTTCGCTGACAAGCATGAAGTGCGTATTCACCCAGGTGCAGCCGTACTGCAAACGGGCGGACAGGCGATGGGCGCGCCCTACATCCGCCGTCCACACAGAGGAAGCGAGGCCGTAGTCCGAATCGTTGGCCCATTCCAGCGCCTGGGCTTCATCGGTGAATTTGGTCACCGACACCACCGGCCCGAACACTTCGCGACGGACGATCTCGTCGTCCTGCTGTGCATCGGCCAGCACGGTCGGCTCGAAGAAGAAACCGTTGCCGTCCACAGCCTTGCCACCGGTGATCAAGCGAATGTGCGGTTGCGCCACGGCGCGTTCGACAAACCCGGCCACGCGGTCGCGATGCTGGGCGGTGATCAGCGGCCCGAGTTCGGTCGACGGATCATCCTGCAAGCCGTACTTGATGCTGCTGACCGCTGCGCCGAGCTTCTCGACGAACTTGTCGTAGATGCCTTGCTGGGCGTAGATCCGGCACGCGGCAGTGCAATCCTGGCCGGCGTTGTAGAAGCCGAACGTGCGAATACCTTCGACCGCAGCATCAATGTCGGCATCGTCGAAGATGATCACCGGGGCCTTGCCGCCCAGTTCCATGTGCATGCGTTTGACGCTGTCGGCGGTGCTGGAAATGATGTTCGAGCCGGTGGCGATGGAGCCGGTCAGCGACACCATGCGCACTTTCGGATGGGTCACCAGCGGACTGCCCACGCTCGGCCCACGACCAAACACCAGATTGAGCACACCGGCCGGGAAAATATCCGACGCCAGTTCGGCCAGACGCAACGCGGTCAGCGGGGTTTGTTCCGACGGCTTGAGCACCACGGTATTACCGGCGGCGAGGGCCGGGGCGATTTTCCAGGCGACCATCATCAACGGGTAGTTCCACGGCGCAATGGAGGCGATCACGCCCACCGGGTCGCGGCGGATCATCGAGGTGTGACCGGGCAGGTATTCGCCGCCGGCCGAACCGCTCATGCAACGGCTGGCGCCGGCGAAGAAACGGAACACGTCGGCTATCGCCGGGATCTCGTCGTTCAGCGCAGCGCTGTAGGGTTTGCCGCAGTTGTCCGATTCCAGTTTTGCCAGTTCTTCGCCGTGGGCTTCGATGGCGTCGGCGAGTTTGAGCAGCAACAGCGAACGGTCTTTCGGCGTGGTCTGCGACCATTCGGCGAAGGCACTGTCGGCGGCGCGCACGGCGGCATCGACCTGGGCTTCGCTGGCCTCGTTGATTTCCACCAGCACTTCACCGCGCGCCGGATTGAGTACCGGTTGCGCCGGGCCTTCGCCGTTGACCAGTTGGCCGTTGATCAAGAGTTTGGTTTGCATGTTGTTGTCCTCTTTCTACTGCAAATTCAGGGTGGGAAAGGTCAGGGAAATCATTTGCCGCCGCTGCCGGCCACGCTCTCGCCACCCCGGGTCAGGTAGTAGGCGCCGAGGATCGGCAGCATGGTCACCAGCATCACCAGCATCGCCACGACGTTGGTCACCGGCACGTCCCGTGGGCGGCTCAGTTGATTGAGCAACCACAGCGGCAAGGTGCGTTCGTGGCCGGCGGTGAAGGTGGTGACGATGATTTCGTCGAACGACAGCGCAAACGCGAGCATGCCGCCGGCGAGCAACGCCGAGCCGAGGTTCGGCAGGATGATGTAGCGGAAGGTCTGCCAGCCGTCGGCACCGAGATCCATCGACGCCTCGATCAGGCTGTGGGAGGTGCGGCGCAAACGGGCGATGACGTTGTTGTAGACGATCACCACACAGAAGGTCGCGTGGCCGACGATGATGGTGAACATCCCCGGCTCGATCCCCAGTGTCTTGAAGGTCGCCAGCAGCGCAATCCCGGTGATGATCCCCGGCAACGCAATCGGCAGGATCAGCATCAGCGAAATGCCCTGTTTGCCAAAGAAGTCCCGGCGGTACAACGCCGCCGAAGCGAGGGTGCCAAGCACCATCGCGATCAGCGTGGCAATGGCTGCGATCTGCAACGACAGCTTGATCGCTTCCAGCACGTCCGGCCGGGAAAACGCCACGCTGAACCAGTGCAGCGTGAAGCCTTTGGGTGGAAAACTGAACGCTGCGTCTTCAGTGTTGAAGGCGTAAAGGAAGATGATCAGGATCGGGAAGTGCAGAAACACCAGCCCGCCCCAGGCTGCGATTTTTAAGCCAATTGAGGCCTTTTCAGAGTGCATCGAAGGCCCCCAGTCGTTTGACGATGGACAGGTAAATGGCGATCAGCACGATCGGCACCAGCGTGAATGCAGCAGCCATTGGCATGTTGCCGATTGCACCTTGTTGCGCGTAGACCATGCTGCCGACGAAGTAGCCCGGCGGGCCCACCAGTTGCGGCACGATGAAGTCGCCCAAGGTCAGCGAAAACGTGAAGATCGAACCGGCGGCAATGCCCGGCACTGACAGCGGCAGGATCACTTGCATAAAGGTCTGACGTGGCTTCGCCCCGAGGTCGGCGGAGGCTTGCAGCAGCGATGGCGGCAAGCGTTCCAGCGAAGCCTGGATCGGCAGGATCATGAACGGCAGCCAGATGTAGACGAACACCATGAACCGGCCCAGGTGCGAGGTCGACAAGGTGCTGCCGCCCACCCCGGGGATCCCCAGAATGAACTGCAGAACCGGTTCCAGCCCCAGGTGCTGAACGAACCACTGCGCGACACCGCCCTTGGCCAGCAGCAGCGTCCAGGCGTAGGCCTTGACGATGTAACTGGCCCACATCGGCATCATCACCGCGATGTAGAAAAACGCCTTGGTCTTGCCGGTGGTGTAGCGCGCCATGTAGTAGGCAATCGGAAACGCGACGATGGCGCTGGCGACCGACACCACGACGGCCATGCTCAGGGTGCGCAGGATGATGTCGAAGTTCGACGGCTGAAACAGCGCGGCGAAGTTGGCCAGGGTCAGGTCCGGCGTGACCGCCATGGTGAAGTCGTCGAAGGTGTAGAAACCTTGCCACAGCAGCACCAGCAGCGACCCCAGATAGATCGCGCCGAACCACAGCAGCGGCGGCACCAGCAGCATCGACAGATAGAGGTTCGGCTTGCGATAGAGCAGGTTGGAAAACCTGCGCAACGGCGCCGATTGAGGGAGGACGAGGGCGGTCATGTCACACCCCGCTCGCAACGGTGTCGTGCAGTGGAATCATCGCTTCCCGCGCCCAGCGTGCGCTGATGCGCTGACCGGTCTGGTGTTGCGCGCTGCTGTCGATCCACTGATTGTTGGCGTGGCTGATGCTCAGGGTCTGGCCGTTTTCCAGGGTCAGTTCATAGCGCGTGGCGCTGCCCTGATACTGGATGTCATGGAGCAGGCCGCTGACTTCGATTTCATGACTGGCCAGCGGGCCTTCGGCGAAACGCACGTGTTCAGGGCGGATCGAAAACGGCTGCGGATGACCGCTGAGCTGGCGCGCCAGATCGCCGCGAATCACGTTCGAGGTACCGACGAATTCGGCGACGAACGTCGTGGTGGGTTTCATGTACAGATTGCGCGGGGTGTCGACCTGCTCGATGCGACCCTTGTTGAACACGGCCACACGGTCGGACATCGACAGTGCTTCAGTCTGGTCGTGAGTGACGAAGATGAACGTGATGCCGAGCTGGCGTTGCAGCTTCTTCAGTTCGCTCTGCATCTGTTCGCGCAGCTTCAGGTCGAGGGCGCCCAACGGTTCGTCGAGCAACAGCACTCGCGGGCGATTGACCAAGGCGCGGGCGAGGGCGACACGCTGGCGCTGGCCGCCGGACAACTGCACCGGTTTGCGGGCGCCGTAGCCGCCGAGGGCGACCATGTCCAACGCTTCTTCGGCGCGCTTGTGGCGCTCGTTCTTGTTCACGCCTTTGACTTTCAAACCGTAGGCCACGTTGTCCAGCACGTTCATGTGTGGGAACAGCGCGTAATCCTGAAACACCGTGTTGACGTCGCGTTGATAGGGCGGCAAACCGGCGGCTTCGGCGCCGTGAATGCGGATCGAGCCAGCGCTCGGTTGTTCGAACCCGGCGATCAGGCGCAGGCACGTGGTCTTGCCCGAACCGGAGGGGCCGAGCATGGAAAAGAACTCGCCGTCCTGGATATCGATGGAAACCCGGTCAACGGCTTTCACTTCGCCGAACTGCCGGGAAACGTTGGTGAACTGGACTGCAAGCGTCATGGTGCGGTGCTCCAAAAAGGCGAGGGCCATCGCAGCGGCCCTGCCTGGACTTCTGAAAAACAGTGTTCGAATTGATCGTTCCCACGCTCTGCGTGGGAATGCAGCCCGTGATGCTCTGCGTCAGCTCATGCGAATGGACGCGGAGCGTCCGGTGATGCATTCCCACGCAGACGGATCGACGCCTCGACGTGGGAACGATCGGTGTGTGGGCGATTACCTACCGCCCATAATCGCAATGTAGTCCTGCGTCCACCGGCTATACGGCACAAACTTCCCACCCTCAGCCTGCGGCGTTTTCCAGAAAGCGATCTTGTCGAACTGATCAAACCCGTTGGTCTTGCAACCCTCGGCCCCGAGCAACTCACTGCCTTGACACGCCGCCGGAACCGCCGGCAACGAACCGAACCATGCCGCCACATCACCCTGGACTTTCGGCTGCAGCGACCAGTCCATCCACTTGTAGGCGCAGTTCGGGTGCTTGGCCTCGGCGTGCAGCATGGTGGTATCGGCCCAACCGGTGGCGCCTTCTTTCGGCACGGTCGAAGCGATCGGTTGCTTGTCGTTGATCAGGCCGTTGACCTGATACGGCCAGGCGCTGGACGCGACCACGCCTTCGTTCTTGAAATCGCTCATCTGCACGGTGGTGTCGTGCCAGTAGCGGTGGATCAGCTTCTGCTGGGCGCGCAACAGTTCGAGCACAGCTTTGTACTGATCTTCGGTGAGCTGGTACGGATCCTTGATCCCCAGCTCAGGCTTGGTGGATTTCAGGTAGAGCGCCGCGTCGGCGATGTAGATCGGGCCGTCGTAGGCTTGCACACGGCCCTTGTTCGACTTGCCGTCAGGCAGATTCTGTTCGGCGAATACCACGTTCCAGCTGGTCGGCGCGGTCTTGAACACGTTGGAGTTGTACATCAGCACGTTCGGGCCCCACTGGTACGGGGTGCCGTAGGTTTCCTTGTTGACCACATACCACGGCGCGTCTTTCAGGCGTGGGTCGAGGGTTTTCCAGTTCGGGATCAACGCAGTGTTGATCGGTTGCACACGCTTGCCGACGATCAACCGCAGCGATGCATCGCCCGACGCGGTCACCAGGTCGTAACCGCCCTTGGCCATCAGGCTGACCATTTCGTCGGAGGTGGCAGCGGTTTTCACGTTCACCTTGCAGCCGGTTTCTTTCTCGAAACCGGTCACCCAGTCGTAGGCCTTGTCGCTTTCACCGCGTTCGATGTAACCGGGCCAGGCGACGATATCCAGCTGGCCTTCGCCGGCGCCGACGGCTTTCAGCGGCTCGGCGGCCTGCAGGCTGGCGCTGGCCAGCAGGGCCGTGGTGATTGCACTGAGCAGTGCGGTCTTGTGCACGAACATGGTGAACCCTCTTCTTTAAATTATGGTCGGGGCAGTTGTGAACGCGGTGAAGCATGCCGTGGTCGGCTTGTTATTAGCGTAGTCAGAGATGCTGGCCGTGGCGGGCCATGATGTGCCGCACCACGCTGTAGTCCTGTAGCGAATCGCTGGATAAGTCTTTGCCGTAGCCGGAGCGTTTCAGCCCGCCGTGGGGCATTTCGCTGACCAGCATGAAATGGCTGTTGATCCAGGTGCAGCCGTATTGCAGGCGTGCGGCGACCTGCATTGCTTTATCAAGGTTCTGCGTCCACACCGACGAAGCGAGGCCGTATTCCGAGTCGTTGGCCCAATCCACCGCTTGCGCCAGTTCGTCGAAGCGGGTCACGGTCACCACCGGGCCGAACACTTCGCGCTGGACGATTTCATCGCTCTGTTTGCAACCCGCCAGCAGGGTTGGCTGATAGAAGAACCCGGCGCCGGAATGCACTGCCGCACCGGTCACTCGTTCGATGTGCGGCTGACCGAGGGCGCGCTCGACGAAACTGGCCACACGGTCGCGCTGACGGGTGCTGATCAGCGGGCCGATCTCGTTGTCGGCGTCGCGTTTGCCGGCGAAGCGCAGGCTGCTGACCGCCGCGCCGAGTTCGGCGACCAATTTGTCGTGAATCCCGGCCTGGGCGTAGATCCGGCAAGCCGCCGTGCAATCCTGCCCGGCGTTGTAATAGCCGTAAGTGCGCACGCCTTCGACCACAGCTTTGAGATCCGCATCGTTGCAAACGATCACCGGGGCCTTGCCGCCGAGTTCGAGGTGGGTGCGTTTCAGGGTTTTGGCGGCGGCTTGGAGGATTTTCTGGCCGGTGACGATATCGCCGGTCAGCGACACCATGCGCACTTTCGGATGACCGACCAGGTGACTGCCAACGCCTTCGCCGCCACCGCAGACGATATTGATCACCCCGCGTGGCAGAATCTCGGCCAGTGCCGGAGCCAGCGCCAGAATCGACAGCGGCGTGTGCTCGGACGGCTTGAACACCAGCGTATTGCCGGCGGCGAGGGCCGGGGCGATCTTCCACGCGGCCATCATGATCGGGTAGTTCCACGGCGCAATCGAAGCGACGACGCCAATCGGATCGCGGCGCACCATGCTGGTGTAGCCCGGCACGTATTCGCCGCTGAGCTGGCCGGTCTGGCAGCGCACGGCGCCAGCGAAAAAGCGAAACACATCGACCGTGGCGGTCAAATCGTCCTGCCGCGCCAGATGCAGCGGCTTGCCGCAGTTCAGGGCTTCGAGGCGGGCGAGGTGATCGGCGTGTTTTTCGACGGCGCTGGCGATTTCCAGCAGCAAGTTGGAGCGTTGTTGCGGAGTCGTGCGTGACCACTCGGCAAAGGCGCGGTGGGCGGCGAGGATGGCGGCTTCGACTTGCTCGGTGCTGGCTTCGGCGATCTGTGTCAGGACTTCACCGGTGGCCGGGTTGAGGATCGGTTCGACAAATCCTTGCCCGGCGACCAGTTCGCCGTCGATCAGCAACGCGGTGTGCATGTGGGTCTGCGCGCCAGCCATTTTCCGTGATCTCTTTTCTTGTATGGCCATGTTGCTCCCTGTTCCGGGAGCCGACCGTCTTATAGATGCAGCAAGACTAGTGCGCGGCTCCGGGGTCGACAAATTCTAAATACTGAAGGTGGCATTCGATTAAATAGATGGCTTGCGTCCGCCGTGGGGCTGTTCGCGGGCCACAGTCAGGAACGGGTCGACCAGCGCAGGGCGTGCGGTGCCACGGCGCCAGGCCAGACCGACGTCGAGGGTCTGGTTGAGGTCGGCAATCGGTCGGGCTTCGATGATGTCGCCTTCCAATGACCATGGGCGGTAGGTCATGTCGGGCTGGATCGACACACCCAGGCCCGCTGCGACCAGACTTCGCACCGCCTCTGTGGACGCGGTTCTGAGGGTGATCTTCGGTTGCAGCCCGGCACCGCGCCACAGGCGTTGGGCGTTGCGATCCATCTCGTCGACGTTCAGTTGAATCAAGGGCTCCCGGGCGACGTCGGCGAGGTTGATGCTGTCGTGTTCCAGCAGCGGATGCTGGGCCGGCAGCCACAAACGGTGCGGTGAATGGGTCAGCACTTCCGTCTGCAAGGCGTGGCGGTCTTCGAGGTTGGAGAGGATCAACACCCCGACATCGATCTCGCCGCTGACCAGCAGATGCTCGATGTATGGCCGCTCGTCCTCCATCACCCGGATCTCGACGTTGGGGTACGCACGCTGGAAACGAGTGAGCAAATCCGCCAGGTAATAACCGGCCACCAGACTGGTCACGCCGACGATTAACTGTCCGGCGACCTGATCGGTGCTTTGTTGCAGGCTGCGTTTGGCGTTGTCCACGGTCGCCAGAATCAGGTGCGCCTGACGCAGGAACTGGTGTCCCTGATGCGTCAGCGTCATGCCCTTTGCGTGGCGATTGAACAGGCTGACGCCGATTTCTTCCTCCAGTTGCTGGATGGCCAGGGTCAGGGTCGATTGGGAAATGAACGCGGTTTGCGCGGCGGCGGAGATCGAGCCGGTCTCGGCCACGGCGATGAAATGGCGGATCTGACGCAAGGTCATCATGGAAGGATTACCCGGTGGGCGGTTTTTATAGATTGCCTCGAGTGTATATCTATTTTCGCGAAGGACTGCGGTGAGCCAGGCAACATCTGGAAGCACACTCGCACCCAAACGACGGGCACTTTCGAACTAGGCTGAGGGCCTTATTGATCCGGATAACCCCTGTTTGGAGGCGGAACATGAACACCCGTGGATTGCTCGATCAACTCCTCAAGTCCGGCCAGGATCTGCTGCAGAACAAGGCGGGCGGGGCACAGAACAAACCGGCGGCCGGTGGTTTGGGCAGCTTGCTTGGCGGATCCTCCAGTCATGGCGCACTTGGCGGTTTGCTGTCAGGCGCAGGCGGCGGTGCCCTGGCGGCCGGCGCCATGGGCCTGCTGCTGGGCAGTAAAAAGGCCCGCAAGGTTGGCGGTAAAGTCGCCATTTACGGCGGCCTCGCCGCACTGGGCGTGATCGCCTACAAAGCCTACGGCAACTGGAACGCGCAAAAAGGCACCGCCCCGCAGAACGAACCGCAAACCCTGGATCGCCTGCCACCGGCGCAAGTCGAACAACACAGCCAGGCCATCCTCAAAGCCCTGGTCGCCGCAGCCAAGGCCGACGGCCACATCGACGACCGCGAACGCCAACTGATCGAAGGCGAATTCACCAGGCTCGACAACGACCAGGAACTCAAACACTGGCTCCACGCCGAACTCAACAAACCCCTCGACCCTACCGACGTCGCCCGCGCGGCGAGCACGCCGGAGATGGCCGCCGAGATGTACGTGGCGAGCGTGATGATGGTGGATGAGGAGAACTTTATGGAGAAGGCGTATCTGGATGAGCTGGCGAAGCAGTTGAAGCTGGAGCCGGGGTTGAAGGTGGAGTTGGAGAGGCAGGTGAGGGTGGCGACCCTCTAAGTTATTGAGTCAAGGCTGCATCAGTGCAGCCCTGTTGTCTTGAGTGGCATGACTACGCACGTTTCTTGCCACTTCCCTTATTCAGATAAACCAGGGCAAAGATCTCCGTAATGGCTCGTTGGGGTGTGCGCCGCTTGAGCGCTCGAACTTCCTCGCTCAAACGGATAAGGTCTTCGCTAGGCTTTGCCCATTGTTCTTCAGGCAGCGGCTCGGACCAGGAGCGCATGGCATCAGGCAATGCTCTACGCCCGACTTTTGCGATTCGACGTACTTCCCATTCGACAAGAAGGTTGGGCAAGGTCCAGAACGTCATAGCGTGGTAGAGATACCAGAAAAAGGCGTAAATCCAACCGACTTCCTTTTCACGTATACGGCGATGCAGACGCGCTCGGGCATTGCGCAAGGTGTGCATGCCTTCGTGGGGCGGATCATCGGGGCCTTGCAAATCCATGGGGTCTTGAATGCTTTTGAGGTCGTGGACTTCGTATTCCATATACGCGCGAACGGCTTCCCAGTGGGCAATCGCCAATGGCATCCCACCGCACCTGAATTCAACACTGACCCATTGTCCTTGATGGTCAAAACCCATACCCATGCCGTACTGGCGACGTACCCCGTATTGGCTGGCGCCTTGTGCCTGGACGACCCAGGCGCAAAGGGATTCCCAAGGGACGAAGACCGGCGCCTCGGCGCCCGTTGGCATGAAGCAGACTTCCCGGCGCTGGCGGTTGAAACGGGTCGGTATGACTTTGGTATATTTTCTGTGGTTGTAAAACCACACGGTGAGACCGATGCCCAGGCCGGAGAGAAACATCCAGATGGCGGGCTCTCGAGTAGCAATAAAAAGATCCGAGCTGAACTCCAAAGCGTCCTTCGATGCGTAACCGCTCGTCGCAACGATGAGTCCGACCAGCAGCGGAATACCCAAAACAATAAAGAGCGCAGCAGTAAATGGCCCACCCAGTGTCATTTGCCAGGAGAACACTTGAGGCTTGCCGCCACCGAAATCCAGATACGTATCGTTGAGATCACTCACGTGAGGGCTGTGTGGCGTTGAGTCAGTGGGCAACGGCAAAGGTGCCAGATAGGTCGTGCTGCCCAAGGGAAAGTGCTCGATATCTCCGGCACGGTAGCGTTTCGTTTTTTTCGGATCGAACGGCTCCGATACAAGGGCTTCAGACATGCGTAGCAGATTCCAGCATCAGAGGCTCCAAGGGGAGCAGAGGTGCGTGCAGAGGAAAAGGTAGCTGATCTATTTTTAGAAACAAATATTTCACTTGTTCTGTAACTTTTAGAAGTTGATATTCTGACTTGCTAAAGTTGGCTCTGTGTTATGAGATTTTTCTTGAGTAGAAAGGTTTAAGGCTTTTCTGTACTAAAAAGGTGACAAATTTATTATTCTATAAAATAAATCTGTCACCTTTTTATGATTTTTTAATGGTTTTTCTGAAGGGGTCGTGTTTTTTTAATTCCATTGTTTGTGGTTTTCTTGTCGTTTTGCTTGCATTTTTGTCAATCAGTGCTTAGCGGTACATCGACCTTGGCGGTGATGAAGGGCACGTCTTTGGATAAGTAGGGTTTAATCAGGTTGGCTACAGTTTTTTTTTGTTTGTTGCCGCAGAAAATGTTCAGGTTCCAGTTCGTTTTATGGTTGTCGCCGTCTTGAATGACGCTGTACTTTAAATCTACGACTTCTCTGTTTGTAGCGATAGCCAGTTGGGTGATGTCTTCCCATCTGTATGCGTAGTGGTGATGTTGGGTGTGCATTTCTTGGTAGTTTTTCGAGTTGATCAACAGGAGGTAAGTCAAGCCCATGCCGACCGGTCCTATCAGGGCACCTATCAAAAAAGCAGGATCAATAACGGCCAGCAGAATGAAAGCGATTGCTGTTATTCCGGAGAACCATTTGGGAAATGTGAAAGTATATTTGGGGAGGTCCTTCCACTTGCAATATTCTATCCCTGACCGGGTAAGACGGTAAGCGAAATTCATTTTTTGATGGGTGATTGATATTAATGAAATGCCCACTGTAATGAAAAATAGAGAGGTCAATGTTGCACTGAAAACAGGATCATCGTCCATGCTTTGATATATAAAAAATGAAGCTGCTGTTATGGCGATTAGGCAGGCAAAAAACATTAAATTGGCAACAAAAGTGTTGTAGTTTCTTGCTCGGATTGTCCATTCCAATAATGCTGGTTCTTTTTCATGCTCCCAATGTAGCTGCGGAGGCAGTGCTGGTGGCTTTTCAAAATTTAACATGGTGGCGTTCATTGGTTATCTCAATAGAAAAAAGGTGACAGATCTATTTTTTAGATATTAAATCTGTCATTTTTTCTTTATGTAGCGCTTGCTCCATCCCCGGCGAGGTCAGGAATTCGCTCGCCGGAGATTTTCAATGCAAATTCGGCCTTGGCTGGTTGAAAGATCCGGACTTTGGGCAGTGGCAGCTTTGGACAAAAAAGGTGACAGATTTATTATTCTATAAAATAAATCTGTCACCTTTTTAAATCGTCAACTTTGTAAATCACGTCGGTCAGCAAGGACAGATGTCAGAAAAAAATGGGTACGCTAACTATATTAAATAAGTGTCATTCAAAACTGTCCCTTTTGGCGCTTAAGGATTGATTCGAGGTTGGAGGATGGTTATTCGCAAAGGGTTGAGTCTTAGTCTCGTAGTCTCAAACGTATGAGTGTCTTTTACTGAAGCTGTTGTCGCCAAAGAAATAGAATAGTGATAGGTTTGTTTATAAAAGGCAGCCTGTCATTGTGTTTGTGTTTGTGTTTGTGTTTGTGTTTGTGTTTGTGTTTGGTTGTTGTATGTTAATTATACACTTCTACCTTTTCTGTTTCGAAGGAGGCTTCTGGAAGATTTTTTTTGATTGTGGTTGTGATTAATTCCTTTTTTTGGTTGGTGAAAAATATGTAAAGACTCCCGATCGTGAGGTGGTTTGAGTTTTGTTTTTTTATGCTGTAGTGTAGTTCAATAAGCTTTCTGTTCGTTGCTATGGTGACTTTTTTTATCTCTTTCCAGTTTAAGAAGTGATGGTGGTATTCAGTCTGTAGTTGTTGATATTTTTTTGAATTGAGTAGTGAGAAATATATGAGCACCAAGGAGCCGGGGCCTGCGATGGCACCTATTAAAAAAGCTACATTAATAGTCGCTAGATAAATAAAAATAATTGCAGTAAGGCCTGCGAGCCATTTAAGAGAGTTATTTATCCAGGAGGGTATGTTCTTCCATTCACAATACTCTATGCCAGAAGTGGTGAGGCGATATGCGAAATTTATGCGTTGATGGGTCATGCTTGAAATTGAAAGCGATATCAGTACGAAGAAAGACAAGCAAAAAAGGACTCGCCAAGGTTGTTGGATTTCGCTGTAAGCAGAGTATAGGAACGCGGAGGCACCAAACGCTATGCATAGCATAAAGGCAAACATATAGTTGGCCACAGTCGTATTGTAGTTTCTAGCTTTAATTGTCCAGGTTGTAAATTCTGGCTCGTTGGCGAATGTCCATGCGAGTTGTGTCGGAAGTTCTTGGGTTTCTTTTGAAATGAATTGGTTCATTCTCGTTGGCTGTCCGGGACTAGTAGTGTCAATGATTGTGTGCTTTTTTTCTTGAGTACGCTGTCTTCGCTTAGTTCACCATTGAGCACGTTGTTTTTTCTGTCGCCTTCACTTGTTGTCCTCTGTAAATCAAGACGGAACACGTAACCGCGGCCGCCTTCGCGCTGGAGTACTCCTGAAGGGTATAGAACCTCCATTTCGAGTACGGGGCTATCTATACTGGTGTCGATCCATACTTGCCAGATCCGGATGGTGTCAGATTTACTGTATATAAAATCTGCCGGAGTCTTTTGGCTGTCTCCAGGGGCGGCGGGCAGTACCCCCAGTTGTTTCGGGTCAATCCAACAGCCATTAAGTAGTTTTTTGTAAAAACCAGTATCAACCGTTTTTAGCGTATCTTTTGAGAATATATGTTGTTCGATCATGCCAGGTTGCAGCGTAGCTTTTTTTCCACCCAGTGAGTTGGGCAGTTGAAATTGAACCCAAAAGCCCAGCCATTTTCTCGGAGTACTACCACCACCATAATACAGCGCACGGCCTATGACTGTGGGTCGTTGAAGTATCTCTGCCAACGCGGTCATCTGTTTTGGCTGACCTTCATCTCCGATCCATTCGGACTTGGTGCTACGCCCCCAGGTACAGTTGTATAGCCAAAGGCGAAGACCTTCCCTTTTGAAGCGATTAGCCGCCATGCTGATCATTAAATACGCTACGCCTAGTACGGCAATTAGCACAATGATTGGTGATGACATTGCCCAAGAAAACGCAAACCAATGACCTAGATAAATACCCACTGTTTGTGTCACTGCCAGCACCGACATTCCTGTCACAATACCGAGTTTTATTGAAAGTAGTGCCTTCTCTTCCTTGCTCGTTGCATTACCGATTTCAGATGACAATTGCCAAGCCTCAAGGCCGGTAGCGATTGCGCCTAGAGCCGCCCATGTCATTGTGCGTCGAATCAAGCCTCTCGACAGCGTCGCGAACTCATTAGCGGCTGCCTGTTTCGCCGCATCCTTTGCCAAGCCAGCATTTTTAGCTTCTCTCAGCCAAGTTTTCTGAGAGGCTTGAGCCAAACTACGGGTTTTTTGACCTATTTCTGCTGACAATCCGGAAGCTCGACTCCATGCCGGACCTACCCAAAGTCCGACAATTGCGTTCGCAGCATATGCGGCGTTCGACCCGATTGTCCGTAATTCATCTTTGGTGAGAATACCGTCACTTTTTGCCTGTTTGACACTATTGGCAAAATTCCACAGATTTAACCCGACGAGCAATACAGGTAGGGAATTGCCTAAATTCTGATTCACCCATGCTTTGCTTCGATTTAAATACTCGCTACTGCCGTTGGTTTTTAGCCGTAACTGTGATTTTAATTCGGCTTGTCCTAAATCTGACAACCATCCCTGAATTTTTGGAATGCCCGCTGATAGACGAGTGCTACCATTGACCTTTGCTACCATTTTATTGGGTTGGGTTAGAATAAGTTCATCCAGTTCCTTCGTAAGTTTTTCTACCGATATTGCTGCCGAACGTTTGTCATAATGGGTGCCAGGTCTGTTTAGCACACCTTGTTGTGCTTTTAACTGTTTACTAATAGTGCTAGCACTCTGCTGCCAGGTGCGGTTCTCATTTTTGTATGTTGGGACGTAA
Organism: Pseudomonas sp. GW821-FHT09E04; assembly: GCF_059416185.1. NCBI lineage: Bacteria > Pseudomonadati > Pseudomonadota > Gammaproteobacteria > Pseudomonadales > Pseudomonadaceae > Pseudomonas > Pseudomonas sp. GW821-FHT09E04. The sequence continues at coordinate 637,659 of NZ_JBWKOR010000002.1, read as the reverse complement.
GTGAGTTGCGTGTTACTGGAAATCTCGGTGGAAAACAAAGCCTGGCTTGCCACCAGGGCCATTGTGGTCTCCCCCTGCAATGCGGGTAGTAAAAAGCTGGCCAGCCCATGCCAAGCATCTTTTGCACTGTTGTTAGCAACTTTGATAAGTGTCGCCATGGCCTGTTTTGCTGAACTGCTCATTGCGCTATAAGTTTTACTATTCTTTACAGCATCAAGATCAAGTATCGCTTTGAGTTCACCTGTTCGAGTTGCTACGTTGGTTGCATCCCCAGAAGTTGTTGGGTCAAGGCTAGGTGAGCTACCATCCCCTTGCTCTCCACTATCATCTAGTTTTCCGGTTGTGCTGAAGTTTTTGGAAACTTTTCTGATGGCCGAAGATAATTCGGGATGGAAGTTGAATAACGCTGTACCAAAAAGCTTGCTTGGCTCCTTGGCTTGTTTACAGAGCCATTTTTGCCCTTTTTCACCGTTGCCAAGTGATGTGTAAACTGCGTGTGCGATTTCTAACAGCTTACTGGATTGTTTTTCATTGCAGGTGTCATGATAAATGGCCTCCGCATTAGGGCTGAGTTTGTCGAGCCAAACAATCAAATCTTCTTCGCTATTTCTACAATGATTTTGTAGTTTTAGCGCTTCGATGGTGGTTTTACTGATGTACTTTAGTACTTCGTCAAAACGTACATCTTCTCGCCAGTAGCGTTTGGAGTTCCACTCGTCAAGTGCTCTTTTCCATTTTTCACGATTAGGTAGATTTTTCCATTTGGCTTTGAATACGGATTCAGCTGCATTGTTATTTGGTGCCGCTCCCGTCTCAACCAGACCTTCGAAAGCGCCGTCGACTAAATCCTTGCCATGTTGAATCTGCTCATGATTTTTTAAAAGTTTGTAAAGGTCATCAGTATAAGCTTGACGCTGAATCGGGTCTTTGATTGTTGATGGAATAAACGTTTCTGCGTCGAATCCACATAAATTTTGTACTGCAAAGGCACTCTGAAGGTCATGTTGGTGCAGTTGTTCAAATTGACTCTGCTCCATCAATCGCCCGATAAGGTTCATGTTTAAGTCATCAACAATCGCCAGTGGATCATCCAAAGCGATAAACAAGGCGGTGTCCTGCTCGGGAACTTTACCGCGAACCAAAGCTTCTTCAAATGCCGGTTTAAACGGACCACCGGTCTCTGGTGCTCTTGTTGGCAAAAGGGTACTAGTAAAAGTGGGAGCACTTTTGCCAGCGACGAGGATGTCCGAAACGCTTTTACCTAATTCGGCAATCGGACCGCCATGGCCTACTTTTGCGCTCTTGCAGAAGCCCGCCAGATCGACTTTTCGCATCCATTGGGTCTGTTCCGTCTTGCTATTTCGCATCAGTTCGCACATGCGCCAAGTCCATTGGACTGGAGAATAGGCAATACGCAACTGATTACGGCGGGGATAGAGCAGGTATGAATGTGTTTCGCCAGGGTTGTTGCGCACATCCTGGTTTAGTTGGCTGTCAGTCCACTTATGACGGGTGAATTGTTCGCCTTTGACCTGGTACTCGTGGAAGGTCTTATCAACGCTGTCCCATACATACAGCCAGCCATCGCGCAGTTGGCGAAGGGTGTAGCTGCGGGTCTTGAGTTCAGCCGGTTTGTCTGACCAGTCTTTAGGTAGCGGATTCGGACCTTGGGCGCTGCCTTTTTTGGGGGACTCATCCACCGCGTAGCGCACCGGGAAAATGGCGACTTCACCAGCCATCAGTGCGCACTGTCCCGATCCCATGGTCGTGTTGGTGAAATTCTGGTTTCGGTTGGCCTGTTTCAGTTGGGCGTCAGTCGCGGGCTGAGTCATCACACTTCCTTGTTGATTTCGATGTCCAGGCAATCGTTGTCCATCTTCTGGATACGGATTTCTGGAGCGAGCCTGGAGGCCTCCGGGGTGCGGGCCAACCAGTTCTGATAAGGCTCATTCACGTGCTCAGTGAATCCTGCCCCCCATCGCAGGCTGTATTCCACCCAGATAGCGAGACTACGTTCACTTGACAGTCCCCAAGCTTGAGCTTCATCCAGTCGTTCATCAAACCACTGGGTGCGACTGCTCAATTTCAGGGTAGCGAGGTGCCGAGGATGGTATTGCTCAAAATTTTCGTGCAGTCGCTCCATGAATTGCCAGCGCGCCGCGTGTCCAAGTGCATCCAGTTGTGTTTGCCCCAATTGGGCGTAGCTGTCTTGCCACGCCAGTGGAGCAGAGGTCCGAAGAAAATTTAACCATTGAACAGCTGGGTTTGCTTCCCACGAATGCGGTCGTTCAGGTATCGACCATGATTCGATCGGGCCAAGTATCACATTCAGGTGTTCACCCTTATAACTGCCTAGCCAATATCGTGTGACTAGTGGGTCGGCGAAGCGAAGCATTCCGTTGCCACCCAACACATCGGAAGGTGCGATATACCGTCTCAAGTGGTCCGCAACAACACTCATTGGGGCAGAACTGTATAGCAGGCTGGCGTCTATTTGATGGTTAGCATTCTGATACGTCTGGCTAATCATGCTCGTTGAACTTGAGGGCTTCACCAATATTGGCCCCAGATCCATCAACTCCGCCCAACGCGTTCCCAGGTACAGCGGTTCAATTTCCAGCGGCTCGCCAAGCTGGTAAAGGCTGGCAATCGCGTTGGGGCGCAGGACGCCGTCGATCAACAAGAAATTGGCTTTGGACGCGTTATTCACTTGGCGGCTTCCTTTGCAGCTTCCTTGGCAGCCCTCTCGCAAATCTCACAACGTGGAGTGCCCCGCATCAACGCCTGCCGCTGCGCCGGCACCAACAACTTCCCGGCCTTATCCGTATCCGCCTGCTTCAACGGCCCCGGCATCAACGGCGCCGCACCGGTCCCGCTCCCCGGTCCACCGCCGGAGTTGATGTTGATCGCCGGCCCACTCATGGTCACACCGCCGCCATCGATCTTGATGAAGCTGCCACCGCCGACCAACGTCAGTTCAGCCCCAGCCTCCAGCACCACTTTCATCCCGCTGCTCAGGTGAATTTCCTGCCCCGCGTCGATGAATTGTCCGGTGCCGATCTTGATGTGCTGGTTCACGCCCACGGTCAGGTGGTCGTTGGCCCGTGCTTCGACTTTGCGGTCTTCGTAGACGGTGTGGTGTTCTTCGGCCTTGAATTCCGTGTAGCTGTTCTTTTCCACGACGTCGTGGCGTTCGTTGCCGACGCGGATTTTCTGGTCGTGTTCGATGTTTTCGTCCCAGTCGCGCTGGGCGTGGAGGAAGATCTGTTCCTGGCCTTTCTTGTCTTCGATGCGCAGTTCGTTGAAGCCACCGCCGCCCATCGAGCTCAGGGTCTTGAAAGTGGTGCGCGTCTTGTTCGCCGGCAGGGCGTACGGGACGGTGTTTTCCTTGTGGTACAGGCAGCCGCTGATCAGCGGCTGGTCGGGGTCGCCTTCGAGGAAGGTGACCAGCACTTCCATGCCGATGCGTGGAATGGCGATGCCGCCGTACTGGGCGCCGGCCCAGGCGCTGGAGACGCGCAACCAGCAGCTGGTCTTGTCGTTGGCCTGGCCTTCACGATCCCAGTGGAACTGGACTTTGACGCGGCCGTATTCGTCGCAGTGGATTTCCTGGCCTTTCGGGCCGGTGACCACGGCGCTCTGGCTGCCGAGGATGCGCGGTTTCGGGTGGCGCAGGGGCGGGCGGTTCGGCACGTCCCACGGGGTCGCCTGGAAGCGGTTGCGGTAGCCCTGATGGAAATCGTCTTTCAGCGCGGTGGTGTCGCTGGTCACCGATTCTTCCAGCACTTGCGGCTGCTTGCCTTCGTGATGGACTTCGGTGAGCAGCCACAGGTCGTTCCACTTGGCCTTCGGGTGTTCTTTCAGCGCGAGGAAATGGCCGCTGACCAGCAGCGGCTGGTCGCTCTTGCCTTCGGCGAGCTGGAAGTCGCTGCGATGGCGTTCGAGGGCGCGTTTGGCCAGGTGCTTGCCGCGCTCGCGGTCGACGAAACGGCCCGGGTAATCGTAGTCCTCGAGGTCGGGCAGGGCGTCGCCACGGTTTTCGCTTTCGAGGGTGATGCGCGGTTTTTCGAAGTCGTAATCGCGGCGGGTGGTGCGGCTGGTACGGGTTTCCAGGCGCAGGTCGAAGCGCTTGATCACCGGGTCGCTGGCGACCATGCCGGAGTCCTGCTGATAGGCCACCGGCGCCAGTTTGTGGAACACCGTCTGGTCGTCGCCGAACACCAGTTTGTGCGCCGTGGCGCTGTGCTGGAAGTGGTAGTGAATGCCTTCTTCTTCGCACAGGCGCTGGATGAAATGCAGGTCCGATTCGTCGTACTGCACGCAGTAGATGCGCTCGGGGTAGATCGAACCGGTCTGGAACGCATAGGCGTTGCCCTGGATGCCATGTTCTTCGAGGACCTTGCCGATGATTTTCGGCACGCTGAGGTTCTGGAAGATCCGCTGGTTGATCCGGTGCGCCAGGTACGCCAGTTGCGGGCGCAGGGTCACGGAGTAACGCGTCAGGCGCTTGCCGGAATCGCCTTGCGCGGCGCGGTAGATCAGGCCGTGGATGCCGCTGCCGTCGGGCGACAGCTGCAGAAAGGCCGGTTTGTGCAGCAGGGTTTCGAGGTCCAGCGACGGCTGCTCACTGACCAGCTCCACCTCGAACACAAAAGGTTGGCTGATGGCTTCCCGACCGGTGAGGGTAAACACCTGAAAGTCGTTGGAAAGACCTTCGATGGTCAGGGCAAAGTGAGTTTCATTGGCCGGCGCGAACATCCCTTGTTCCTCGTGCTGTACAGCGGCGTTCGTCGATGACCGCCAGGCGGATCAACGCACGCGAAATTCTGGAGGGCGTAAACAACATCGACCAGCAGAGCTGGCCGATGCTTGAAACGATCAGCCGTAATTAAACGACTGGAGCACGCCAGTCATCGGAACCCGAAGTACCGGATACTTCGTGGGTCCAGGTGATTTTGCGGTAGGTGAACTGCACTTCTTCCAGGTGAGTGAAGTGCGAATTGCCTGGATCCTGGCAGTTGTGCATTTTGTTGTTGATGGCGACGATGATCGCGTCTTCCAGTTTGGTGGTGTAGTAGTGCTCTTGGGTGCCTTGAGCCGAAGTGCGGTACCACTGGATAACGATTTCGCTCATGCGCTCGCCGGAGGTCAGAGCCGCTTGCAGCAGAGGCGAAGCCTTGTCGTAGACCTTGGTGATCACAACTGGCTTGTGAACGCGCTGACCGGTTGGCTGACCGGATTGTGGGTCACGCGGGATGATCACGTCGTGGGTGAAAGCCTGAACCATAACCTGGTCTTCGTGGCCTTCCTGATAGGTGTTGCCAACGGAGTCGGCGGTGAAGGCGCCGGCAGTGATCAGGCCTTGTTTTTCGCCGGTAACCGACATGTACGCTGGTGTTGCCATGGGATGCTCTCCTTGCGGATAAAGTTAGGGTGCCCGGGAGGCGAAATCGCCCGGTGGGTGCCAAAGCTATATCAAGGACCGTGCCAGCTTTGCCAAAGTCTCCGTGATACGGGGGCGAAACTGCTGTTAAGTGCATGTTTCAAGATGTTTCATGCCAAATTAAGGCCAAAAGTGCGCAACTTCTTGCGCAGTACTGCGCAAGAAGTTGCGCACTCGGCTACAGGCGACGGTACTCGGGGGCTGTAGCGATATCGGGCGGCGATTTTGCGAATCAAGTGCGCAAGAAGTTGCGCACCATGGCACATGGCTACTATGTCGCCAGATCATCTAAAACCGAAATGGCCAATCCATCGCCCCTTTTTGCCATTGCGTCACTGGCACGCCGCCCTCCGATTGCTTGAAAGTCCCTATCCAGAGCCCACCCCGTTTAACACCGGTAGGCTTGAGCGCGGCAAACCGTCTTATAAATGAAACACCGCCCTCAGCTATACTCCCCCGCAATTTCGATCTGGCCCCGAGGACTGACTGTGAAGAACTGGACGTTGCGCCAACGCATTTTGGCGAGCTTTGCGGTGATTATCGCCATCATGTTGCTGATGGTGGTCGTCTCGTATTCTCGGCTGCTGAAGATCGAAGCCAGTGAAAACAGCGTCCGTGACGACGCGATTCCCGGCGTCTATTACAGCTCGATGATCCGCGGCGCGTGGGTCGACAGTTACCTGCAGACCCAGGAGTTGCTGGGGCTGAAAGAAGGGCAGGGCGTTAGCAGTGAAGACGCGGCGGACTATCAGTCCTTCGAGAAACGTCTCCAGGAGCAGATGGCCAACTACCGCAACACCGTGACCACCGACGAGGACCGGATCGAGTTCGCCGCGTTTGAAAAGGATCACGACAACTACATGAAGATCCAGGACGCCGTGCTGGATCTGCACAAGCGCAATCTGGAAGCCGATGCGGTCAAGCTGTTCAACGAGAAGCTGACCCCGGCCTGGGTTGGCGGCCGCATGAAGCTCAACGACATCATCGGCGAGAACAAGAAAGTCGCCGACCAGGCCATGGCCAACATCGACGACGCGGTGGCGGCAGCCAAGGTCAGCATGTTTGTCTCGTTGCTGGTGGCCGTGCTGGCTGCCGGTTTCTGCGGTCTGTTGCTGATGCGCGCGATCATGGCGCCGATGAACCGCATCGTGCAGATCCTCGAAGTCATGCGTACCGGCGACCTGAGCAGCCGCTTGAACCTTGAGCGCAAGGATGAGTTCGGCGCCGTGGAAACCGGCTTCAACGACATGATGACCGAGCTCACCTCGCTGGTGTCCCAGGCCCAGCGCTCGTCGGTGCAGGTCACCACGTCGGTGACAGAGATCGCCGCCACCTCCAAGCAACAACAGGCGACCGCCACCGAAACCGCTGCCACCACGACCGAAATCGGCGCGACGTCTCGCGAGATCGCGGCGACCTCCCGTGACCTCGTGCGCACCATGACCGAAGTGTCCACCGCCGCCGATCAGGCCTCGGTACTCGCCGGTTCCGGCCAACAAGGCCTGGCGCGCATGGAAGACACCATGCACTCGGTGATGGGCGCTGCGGACTTGGTGAACGCCAAACTGGCGATCCTCAACGAGAAGGCCGGCAACATCAATCAGGTAGTTGTCACCATCGTCAAGGTCGCCGACCAGACCAACCTGTTGTCCCTGAACGCCGCGATCGAAGCGGAGAAGGCCGGTGAGTACGGTCGCGGTTTCGCCGTGGTCGCCACCGAAGTGCGGCGTCTGGCGGATCAGACGGCTGTCGCTACTTATGACATCGAACAGATGGTTCGCGAGATCCAGTCGGCGGTGTCGGCCGGGGTGATGGGCATGGACAAGTTCTCCGAGGAAGTGCGTCGCGGCATGTCCGAGGTCCAGCAGGTGGGCGAGCAGCTGTCGCAGATCATCCATCAGGTGCAGGCGCTGGCGCCGCGGGTGTTGATGGTCAACGAAGGCATGCAGGCCCAGGCCACGGGCGCCGAGCAGATCAACCATGCGCTGGTGCAACTGGGTGATGCCAGCAGCCAGACCGTCGAGTCGTTGCGTCAGGCCAGTTTCGCCATCGACGAACTGAGCCAGGTGGCCGTGGGCCTGCGCAGCGGCGTTTCGCGATTCAAAGTCTGATGAGCGAAATCACCGCCAAACGCAGCGCTGCACCGGTAGCGAAGCAGGCGTTGTTCCTGCTGTTTCGCATCGGCAGCGAACGCTACGCCCTGCGTGCCACGGAAGTGGCGGAAGTGTTGCCGCGCCTGCCGTTGAAGCCGATTGCCCGGGCGCCGCATTGGGTGGCGGGGGTGTTTGCCTATCGCGGTTCGGTGGTGCCGGTAATCGACCTCAGCGCCCTGACGTTCGGTCACCCCGCCGAAGCGCGCACCAGCACGCGGCTGGTGTTGGTGCATTACCGCACGGATGATTCGCAACCCTCGCAATGGCTCGGCTTGATCCTCGAGCAGGCCACCGACACCCTGCGTTGCAACCCGGATGATTTCCAGCCGTACGGCCTCGACAATCGTCAGGCGCCGTACCTGGGCCCGGTGCGCGAAGACGCTCGCGGACTGGTGCAATGGGTGCGGGTCAATGATCTGTTGGACGAGACGGTGCGCCCGCTGTTGTTCCCGACGCCGCCGTTGGACCCGGCGCGGCTTGAGGAGCAGCCATGAGCAGCGACCAGCGCTTCTTCGATTTCCTCAAGGAACGCATCGGTCTCGACGTCGCCTCGGTCGGGCCGGCGATCATCGAGCGGGCGGTGCGCCAGCGCATCATCCTGTCGCAGATGGTCACGGCCGATGAATATTGGCAAACGCTGCAAGGTTCACGGGACGAACAGCAAGCGCTGATCGAGGCGGTGATCGTCCCCGAGACCTGGTTTTTCCGTTACCCGGAATCCTTCGCCACCTTGGGAAAACTGGCGCGCAAACGCCTGGCCGAGCTGAACAACATGCGTGCGCTGCGCATTCTCAGCCTGCCGTGCTCCACTGGTGAAGAACCTTATTCGATTGCCATGGCATTGCTCGACGCGGGCCTCAAACCCCATCAGTTCAAGGTCGATGGCATGGATGTCAGCCCCTTGTCGGTGGACAAGGCGCAACGGGCGCTGTACGGCAAGAACTCGTTTCGCGGCCAGGAACTGGCGTTCCGCGAACGGCATTTCATGCCGGAGGACGAAGGCTATCGCCTGAATGAATACGTGCGCGAACAGGTGCGTTTGCAGGTCGGCAATGTGCTGGATCCGACGCTGTTGGCCAGCGAGCCACCGTTCGATTTCGTGTTCTGTCGCAACCTGCTGATCTATTTCGATCAACCGACCCAGCAACAGGTGTTCGCCGTACTCAAGCGCCTGACCCATGTGGATGGCGTACTGTTTATCGGCCCGGCTGAGGGCAGCCTGCTCGGACGGCTGGGCATGCGCTCGATCGGGATTCCGCAGTCTTTCGCGTTCAGTCGCCACAGCGACCCGCAACCCGAACCATTGCCAATGCCGGTCGCCATCCCGACACCGTTGCCCGTGCGCCAGCCGGTGCGCAGCGCGCCTCCGCCGCCCGTGCGCGACCGGCCGTTTGCCGCGGTGACACCGTTGCCCGCCACCGTCAAAAGCCCGAATCCCGACGCCACGACCCTGCTGGCCAACATCGCTGCCCTGGCCAACGAAGGCAAAAGCGCCGAAGCCCGCGCTGCGTGCGAACAGTATTTGCGCAGCCATGAGCCGGTGGCCCAGGTGTTTTACTGGCTTGGCCTGCTCAGCGATGTTGCCGGCAGTGCTCTCGAAGCCCAGGGTTTTTACCGCAAGGCTTTGTACCTCGAGCCGCAACACGCCGAAGCCTTGATGCACCTGGCCGGGTTGCTGCAGGCCCAGGGCGACACGGCCGGTGCCAGACGATTGCAGGAGCGCGCCGCCCGCAGCGGCCGCACCGCCGATAGTGAGCGTAAATGATGATCCCGTCCGACACCTTGAACGTCACCCACGAAGACGCCCGGGCCATCGACGATTGCTGGAATCGCATCGGCATCCACGGCGACAAGTCCTGCCCGCTGCTGGAAGAACACATTCACTGCCGCAATTGCTCGGTGTATTCCGCCGCCGCCACGCGCCTGCTCGACCGCTATGCGCTGCAGCAGGACGAACGCGATCCGGTGGCGATCCAGGTTGAGACCGAGCTGAAAACCCGTTCGCTGCTGATGTTCCGCCTCGGCGAAGAATGGCTCGGCCTGGCCACCCGCAGTCTGGTGGAGGTCGCGCCGTTGCAGGCGATTCACTCTCTGCCGCATCAGCGCTCCCGGGCCTTGCTCGGCGTGGCGAACGTGCGCGGTGCGCTGGTGGCGTGCCTGTCGCTGGTCGAACTGCTCGACCTCGACAGCAACGCCGCCCCGGCGACGGGCGCACGGATCATGCCGCGCATGCTGATCATCGCGGCCCAGGGCGGGCCGGTGGTGGTGCCGGTGGACGAAGTCGACGGGATTCACGCCATCGACGAGCGAATCCTCGATGCCGCGTCGCGTTCCGGGGCGCAGGCCAGTGCGAAATACACCCGAGGCGTGTTGCCTTTCAAAGGTCGAAGCCTGCGTTGGCTGGATGAAGAACAGCTGCTGTCCGCCGTGACCCGGAGCCTCACATGACCCCCGAGCAAATGCGCGACGCCTCCCTGCTGGAGCTGTTCAGCCTCGAAGCCGAAGCCCAGACCCTGGTGCTCAGCGCCGGGCTGCTGGCGCTGGAACGCAATCCGACCCAGGCCGATCAGCTCGAGTCGTGCATGCGGGCGGCGCATTCGTTGAAAGGTGCGGCGCGGATTGTCGGCATCGACAGCGGCGTCAGCGTCGCCCACGTAATGGAAGATTGTCTGGTCAGTGCGCAGGAAGGGCGGCTGTTCCTGCGCCCGGAACACATCGACGCGTTGTTGCAGGGCACCGACTTGCTGATGCGCATCGCCACGCCGGCCAACGGCCCGCAACCGGCGGACATCGAGGCATACGTGGCGTTGATGGGCAGTTTGCTCGATCCGGCTGCGCCGGCAGTGGTACCCGCCGCTCCGAGCGCGCCGCCGATGGCCGAGTTGCAGCTTCAGCCACCTCCAGTAGTTGAGCCGACGCCGGTTGACATCCCCGTCGAAACTGCCGAGCCGGAACCAGCACCGCGCAAGAGCAAGCGCACCACCGAAGGCGGCGAGCGGGTTCTGCGGGTTACCGCCGAGCGCCTGAACAGCCTGCTCGATCTGTCGAGCAAATCCCTGGTGGAAACCCAGCGTCTGAAGCCGCATCTGGCCACGATGCAACGCCTCAAGCGCATGCAGAACAACGGTCTGCGGGCGCTGGAAAGTCTCAATGTGCATCTCAAGGAGCATGCCCTGAGCCTTGAGGCCCAGGAAGCGCTGGAGGACGCGCGGCGTTTGCTCGCCGAATCCCAGCAGTTGCTGGCAGAAAAAAACGCCGAGCTCGACGAGTTTGCCTGGCAAGCGAGCCAGCGCGCGCAAGTGCTCTACGACACCGCGCTGGCCTGCCGCATGCGGCCGTTCGCCGATGTGCTGTCCGGTCAGGTGCGGATGGTGCGCGACCTCGGTCGCAGTCTCGGCAAACAGGTGCGACTGGAGATTGAAGGCGAGAAAACCCAGGTCGACCGCGATGTGTTGGAAAAGCTCGAAGCACCGTTGACGCACCTGCTGCGCAACGCGGTCGATCACGGCATCGAAACGCCGGAAGAACGCCTGCTCAAAGGCAAGCCTGAGGAAGGTCTGATCCGTTTGCGCGCCTCACACCAGGCCGGTTTGCTGGTACTGGAACTGAGCGATGATGGCAACGGCGTGGACCTGGAAAAGGTCCGCCGCAGCATTGTCGAACGCCAGTTGTCGCCGGCAGAAACCGCCGCCCAGTTGAGCGAAGAAGAACTGCTGACCTTCCTGTTCCTGCCGGGCTTCAGCCTGCGGGACAAGGTCACCGAAGTCTCCGGGCGTGGCGTCGGCCTCGATGCCGTTCAGCACATGGTCCGCCAGCTGCGTGGCGCGGTGGTGCTGGAACAGACGGCAGGCGAGGGCAGCCGCTTCCATCTCGAGGTGCCGCTGACCCTGTCGGTGGTGCGCAGTCTGGTGGTGGAGGTCGGCGATGAGGCCTACGCCTTCCCGCTGGCCCACATCGAGCGCATGTGCGACCTGGCACCGGACGACATCGTGCAGGTCGAAGGGCGCCAGCATTTCTGGCACGAGGGCCGCCATGTCGGGCTCGTTGCGGCCAGTCAGTTATTGCAGCGTCCGGCCAGCCAGAACAGCGGCGATACCCTGAAAGTCGTGGTGATCCGCGAGCGCGACGCGATCTATGGTGTGGCGGTCGAGCGTTTCATCGGCGAGCGCACGCTGGTGGTGCTGCCGCTGGACGAGCGACTGGGCAAGGTGCAGGACATTTCCGCCGGGGCCTTGCTCGACGACGGCTCGGTGGTGCTGATCGTCGATGTCGAAGACATGCTGCGTTCGGTGGACAAACTGCTCAACACCGGGCGTCTGGAGCGCATTGCCCGCCACGGCCATCAGGCCGCAGAAGCGGCGCGCAAACGGATTCTGGTGGTCGACGATTCGCTGACCGTGCGCGAGTTGCAACGCAAACTGCTGCTCAATCGCGGCTATGACGTGGCCGTTGCGGTGGACGGCATGGACGGCTGGAACGCCCTGCGCTCCGAGGACTTTGACCTGTTGATCACCGACATCGACATGCCGCGCATGGACGGCATCGAATTGGTCTCGCTGTTGCGCCGCGACAACCGTCTGCAATCGCTGCCGGTGATGGTGGTGTCCTACAAGGATCGCGAGGAAGACCGGCGCCGTGGACTGGACGCCGGAGCCGACTATTATTTAGCCAAGGCCAGTTTTCATGACGACGCCCTGCTCGACGCGGTGGTTGAGCTCATCGGAGGAGCGCGGGCATGAAAATCGCAATCGTCAACGACATGCCTTTGGCGGTGGAGGCCCTGCGCCGGGCGCTGGCCTTCGAGCCTGCGCATCAGGTGGTGTGGGTCGCCAGCAATGGCGCCGAAGCGGTGCGGCTGTGCGCGGAAAACACCCCGGACCTGATCCTGATGGATTTGATCATGCCGGTGATGGATGGCGTCGAAGCCACCCGGCGCATCATGGCCGAGAGTCCGTGCGCGATTGTCATCGTTACCGTTGACCGCCAGCAGAACGTGCACCGGGTGTTCGAAGCCATGGGCCACGGCGCGCTGGACGTGGTCGACACCCCGGCTCTTGGCGCCGGCAACGCCCAGCAGGCGGCGGCGCCGCTGTTGCGCAAGATTCTGAATATCGGCTGGCTGATCGGCGAGAAAACCGCTCGCGCCCGCCCGGCCCAGACGACACCGCGCAGTTCCGGGTCGTGCCAGCGGCTGGTGGCGATCGGATCGTCAGCCGGTGGGCCGGCGGCGCTGGAGGTTTTGCTCAAAGGCCTGCCGCGCAACTTTTCCGCGGCCATCGTGCTGGTGCAGCATGTCGATCAGGTGTTCGCCGCCGGCATGGCCGAATGGCTGGCCAGCGCCAGCGGCCTGGACGTGCGCCTGGCCCGGGAAGGCGAGCCACCGCAGGCCGGCGCGGTGTTGCTGGCCGGTACCAATCATCACATCCGATTACTCAAGAACGGCACGCTGGCTTACACCGCCGAGCCGGTCAACGAAATCTACCGCCCCTCGATCGACGTGTTTTTCGAAAGCGTCGCCAACTACTGGAACGGTGACGCAGTAGGGGTTTTATTGACCGGGATGGGACGCGACGGGGCGCAAGGGCTTAAGCTCATGCGCCAACAGGGTTACCTGACCATCGCGCAGGATCAGCAAAGCAGTGCGGTGTACGGCATGCCCAAGGCCGCCGCGGCCATTGATGCAGCCGTAGAAATCCGTCCACTGGAAAAGATAGCGCCACGATTGCTGGAGATTTTCCCCAAATGAACACGTCCATCCGCAATCCTGGCCCCCGCAGCACTCAGGTGACCGCCCATGAATGACTTACAGATCGATGACATCAAAACCGACGAGAACGCCGCCATGGTGTTGTTGGTGGACGATCAGGCGATGATCGGCGAAGCCGTGCGCCGTGGGCTGTCGAATGAAGAGAACATCGACTTCCACTTCTGCTCCGACCCGCATCAGGCCGTGGCTCACGCGGTGCGGATCAAACCGACGGTGATCCTGCAGGATCTGGTGATGCCCGGCCTCGATGGCCTGAGCCTGGTGCGCGAATACCGCAATCACCCGGCGACCAAGGACATTCCGATCATCGTCCTGTCGACCAAGGAAGACCCGCTGATCAAGAGCGCGGCGTTTTCGGCCGGGGCCAACGATTACCTGGTGAAGCTGCCGGACAACATCGAACTGGTGGCGCGCATCCGTTATCACTCGCGCTCCTACATGACCCTGCTGCAACGGGACGCGGCCTATCGCGCGTTGCGGGTCAGCCAGCAGCAATTGCTCGACACCAACCTCGTCTTGCAGCGGCTGATGAACTCCGACGGCCTGACCGGGCTGTCCAACCGCCGGCACTTCGACGAATACCTGGAACTGGAATGGCGCCGCTCGCTGCGTGACCAGAGTCAGTTGTCGCTGCTGATGATCGACGTCGACTACTTCAAGTCTTACAACGACACGTTCGGCCACGTCGAAGGCGACGAAGCCCTGCGCAAGGTCGCCACGGCGATCCGCGAGGCCAGCGCCCGGCCGTCCGACCTGCCGGCGCGTTATGGCGGTGAAGAGTTTGCGCTGGTGCTGCCCAACACCTCGCCGGGCGGGGCGCGACTGGTGGCGGAGAAGCTGCGCCAGACCGTGGCGGCACTGAAGATTCCGCACAATGCTCCGGTCGAAGGGTCGAGTCTGACCATCAGCATCGGCCTGGCGACGATGGTGCCGGAGGCGGGCAGCGACTGCCGGTTGCTGATCTCGGCGGCGGACCGTGGTTTGTATCTGGCGAAGAACAATGGGCGCAATCAGGTGAGGATCGAATGAACCATCGGGTTCATTCGCCTCAAGAGCCGCCAGACGGGCTGCCGTGACAGCTTGATTACGTTATACTCGCCGGCTTTCAAAAGTTCGCCAACGAGTGCTGCCCGTCATGGAAATCAACCCGATCCTGAACACCATCAAGGACCTGTCCGAGCGCTCCGAAACTATTCGGGGGTATCTTTGACTACGATCAAAAGCATGAGCGTCTGATCGAAGTCAATCGCGAGCTTGAAGATCCTGCAGTCTGGAACAAACCTGAATACGCCCAGGAACTGGGCCGCGAGCGCGCTGCGCTGGCGCAGATCGTCGACACCCTCGACGAACTGAACGGTGGCCTGGCCGATTGCCGCGAGCTGCTGGACATGGCCGTTGAAGAGAACGACGAGGGCGCGGTCAACGACGTCGTCGAAGTCCTTCAAGGTCTGGAAGAGTCCCTGTCCAAGCTCGAATTCCGCCGTATGTTCAGCCACGAGATGGACCCGAACAACGCCTACCTGGACATCCAGGCCGGTTCCGGCGGCACCGAAGCCCAGGACTGGGCCAACATCCTGCTGCGCATGTACCTGCGCTGGGCCGACAAACGCGGTTTCGACGCGACCATCATGGAGCTGTCGGCCGGTGAAGTCGCCGGGATCAAGGGCGCTACCGTGCACATCAAGGGCGAATACGCCTTTGGCTGGCTGCGGACCGAGATCGGCGTGCACCGTCTGGTGCGCAAGAGCCCGTTCGACTCCGGCAACCGTCGCCACACCTCGTTCTCCGCGGTGTTCGTCTCGCCAGAGATCGACGACAAGGTGGAAATCGAAATCAACCCGGCAGACCTGCGGATCGACACCTATCGTTCCTCCGGTGCCGGTGGTCAGCACGTAAACACCACCGACTCGGCCGTACGTATCACCCACGTACCGACCAACACCGTGGTCAGCTGCCAGAACGAACGTTCCCAGCACGCCAACAAGGACACCGCCATGAAAATGCTGCGGGCCAAGTTGTACGAGCAGGAAATGCAGAAGCGCAACGCGGCGTCCCAGGCGCTGGAAGACACCAAGTCGGATATCGGCTGGGGTCACCAGATCCGTTCGTACGTGCTCGATGCGTCGCGGATCAAGGATCTGCGCACCAACATCGAACGCAGCGACTGCGACAAGGTGCTCGACGGCGACATCGACGAATACCTGGAAGCCAGCCTGAAATCGGGGCTGTAAGCTTTCACCCGACCTCAAGTCCCCCGCCATCGGCGGGGGCAACGAACCTGTGATGGAATATTTAAAGACATGAGCGACCAACAACTCGATCCGCAAGCCCTGCAACAGGAAGAAAACTCCCTGATCGCCCTGCGCAAGGAAAAGCTTGCTGCCGAGCGCGCCAAGGGCAATGCCTTCCCGAACGACTTCCGCCGCGAAAACTACTGCGAAGCACTGCAGAAACAGTACGCGGACAAGACCAAGGAAGAGCTGGCAGAGGCTGCGATCCCGGTCAAGGTTGCGGGTCGCATCATGCTCAACCGTGGCTCGTTCATGGTGATCCAGGACATGACCGGTCGCATCCAGGTCTACGTCAACCGCAAGACCCTGTCCGAAGACACCCTGGCCGCGGTGAAAACCTGGGACATGGGCGACATCATCGCCGCCGAAGGCACCCTGGCCCGTTCCGGCAAGGGCGACCTGTACGTCGAGATGACCAGCGTGCGCCTGCTGACCAAATCCCTGCGCCCGCTGCCGGACAAGCACCACGGCCTGACCGACACCGAACAGCGCTACCGTCAGCGCTACGTTGACCTGATCGTCAACGAAGACGTGCGTCAGACCTTCCGCGTGCGTTCGCAAGTGATCGCGCACATCCGCAGCTTCCTGATGAAGCGCGACTTCCTCGAAGTCGAAACGCCGATGCTGCAGACCATCCCTGGCGGCGCCGCGGCCAAGCCGTTCGAAACCCACCACAACGCGCTGGACATGGAAATGTTCCTGCGTATCGCCCCAGAGCTGTACCTCAAGCGTCTGGTGGTTGGTGGCTTCGAAAAAGTGTTCGAGATCAACCGCAACTTCCGTAACGAAGGCGTTTCGACTCGTCACAACCCTGAATTCACCATGTTGGAGTTCTACCAGGCTTACGCCGACTACGAAGACAACATGGACCTGACCGAAGAACTGTTCCGTGAACTGGCGCAGCTGGTTCTGGGCAGCACCGACGTGCCGTACGGCGACAAGGTGTTCCACTTCGGCGAGCCGTTCGTGCGCCTGTCGGTGTTCGACTCGATCCTCAAGTACAACCCCGAGCTGACCGCCGATGACCTGAACGACATCGACAAGGCTCGCGCCATCGCCAAGAAGGCCGGTGCCAAGGTGCTGGGCTTCGAAGGTCTGGGCAAGCTGCAGGTGATGATTTTCGAAGAACTGGTCGAGCACAAGCTGGAGCAGCCGCACTTCATCACTCAGTACCCGTTCGAAGTGTCGCCGCTGGCCCGTCGCAACGATGACAACCCGAACGTCACCGACCGCTTCGAGCTGTTCATCGGCGGCCGTGAAATCGCCAACGCCTACTCCGAGTTGAACGACGCGGAAGACCAGGCCGAGCGCTTCATGGCGCAGGTGGCCGACAAGGACGCCGGCGACGACGAAGCCATGCACTACGACGCCGACTTCGTTCGCGCGCTGGAGTACGGCATGCCGCCAACGGCCGGTGAA
This sequence comes from Pseudomonas sp. GW821-FHT09E04, assembly GCF_059416185.1. Classification (NCBI taxonomy): domain Bacteria; kingdom Pseudomonadati; phylum Pseudomonadota; class Gammaproteobacteria; order Pseudomonadales; family Pseudomonadaceae; genus Pseudomonas; species Pseudomonas sp. GW821-FHT09E04. The sequence continues at coordinate 620,586 of NZ_JBWKOR010000002.1, read as the reverse complement.
GGTATCGGTATCGACCGTCTGGTGATGTTGCTGACCAACTCCCCGTCGATCCGCGACGTGATCCTGTTCCCGCACATGCGGCCACAAGCGTAAGTGTTTCAATAAAAAAGCCGCCTGAAATGGGCGGCTTTTTATTGCCTGTCTGGTACAAACGTATCAAATGGTTAATTTTGAAGAAAACAACAGAGGTATGCCTGTCGTGATCGGTGCAATGGCTCAAGAGGGTGCAGCGGGAATCGCCACTGCGGTCGCTGAAAGTGTTCAGTACCAGGGCCGCAAGGCCAGCCGACAGGGCAGCGAGCAGCGTCGGCAGGACATTCTCGACGCGGCGATGCGCATTGTCGTGCGCGACGGCGTGCGTGCCGTGCGCCACCGTGCGGTGGCGGCCGAAGCCGGTGTGCCGTTGTCGGCGACCACCTATTACTTCAAGGACATCGATGACCTGCTCACCGATACCTTCGCCCAATACGTTGAACGCAGCGCGGCCTACATGGCCAAGTTGTGGATCAACAACGAAGGCCTGCTGCGCGAAATGGTGGTCAGCGGCGACGGCAGCCCGGAGTCGCGCTCGCAGCTGGCGGACGATATCGCCCGGTTGATGGCTGACTACGTGCACCGGCAACTGGTCAATCGCCGCGAGCACTTGATGGCCGAACAGGCTTTTCGTCAGGAAGCGCTGCTCAACCCGCGTCTGGCGGTATTGGTGCGCTCCCACCAGCAGATTCTGTTGCAGGGCACCTGCCAGTTGTTCCAGGTGCTGGGCTCACGCGAGCCGCAGCAGGATGCCAAGGTGTTGACGGCGATTATCGGACGGATGGAATATCAGGGCCTGCTCAACGACGCCGAGCCTTTGGCCGAAGAGGACATGCTCGGCATTCTGACCCGCTATATGCACCTGGTGCTGGCGTCGATGTAACGCTCCCACAGGTCCGGTGGCGAGTTCGGTTCATAGGGAGTGTTGAATGAAAGCCTGGCGTGGCGCGTTGATCGCGCTGTCGTTCCTGCTGCTCAGCGGTTGTCTGGTGACCTTCAAGGAGCCGCTGCCCGCCAGTGAGCCGGCGCCCAAGGGCCTGCTCGGCCAATGGTCGAGCACCAACGCCTGGGGCGAACCGATGAATCTGGAACTGACGCGCCTGGGCAACGACCGCTATCAGGCGGTCGCGTACTTCAAGTCCAGACCGCGCGAGCGCGAAGCCTATCCGTTCACCGTGTCGCGCCATGGCAACCGCTGGTATCTGTCGGCGAAGGTGCCGGCGCAGTATGGCGGGCACTTCACCATCGCCGGTTTCGAACTCACCGATAAGCACGAACTGGTGATCTACAACCTCGATCTCGAACAGATCAACCAGGCCATCGCGCAGAAAAGCCTCGACGGCCAGGGCTTCCAGACCGATGACGGCGAGGGCGTGCAAGTCGACAGCACTCTCGAAAAGGTCTTTGCTTACCTCGACGACCCGGCCAATTCCGACGTTTTCGTCGAAGCGGCGCGCTATCAGCATCAGGCCAAGGCCAAATAATTCAGTTCGTCATGTTTTCTACAGGAGTTTCGGGTGGACGATTACCAGCAGACGATACGCACGCTGTCCGATCGCATTGTGCTGGCGCAGACGCCGATTCGCGTCCTTGACGCAGTCAAGTGGGACGAGAACATCCGCAAGGGTTTTCTCAAGGCCAAGGGCAAGGAATTGCCGGCGGTGGATCGCGACTACTACCTCAACCGGCCGCTGTCTTTCGATTCGAGCAAGGTGAAGCTGGAATTCCAGAACATCGAGCGCGACATCACTCGCCAGCTCGGCCAGTTCAACCCGGTCGGCCAGATCATGCGCCGCATGTGCAAGGAATACCGGATGGTGGTGCGCATGCTCGAAGCGCGCGGCACCGAGGATTTCGGCCTGATTTCCCAGGAACTGTACGGCGCTGCGTCCGATGCGTTCCACGCCGGTGACCCGACCCTGGCCGACCTTGGCCTGATGATGTCGGACTACCTGAACAACATCGACGGCCGTGGCGACCTGAAGGACGAACCGAAGATCCTCACCGCCAAGGATGCCGTGCACCTGCTGCAAACCCGCCTGAACAAGGTGTTCGGCGAGGCCGAGGAAACCATCCGCGTGTTCGAGTCCGACGGGATCGTCGCCGACGCGGCGGCGGGCGCCGACTACATCAAGATCCGCACCGACGCGATGTTCAACGACCGCGACGTGCGCGCGCTGGAAGTCCACGAAGGCCTGGTGCACGTCGGCACCACGCTCAACGGTCTGAACCAGCCGATCTGCACCTTCCTGTCCAAGGGCCCACCCTCGTCGACCGTGACTCAGGAAGGCCTGGCGATCCTGATGGAAATCATCACGTTCGCCTCCTACCCGAGCCGTTTGCGCAAACTAACCAACCGCACCCGCGCCATTCATATGGTCGAGGAGGGCGCGGACTTCCTGCAGATCTTCGAGTTCTTCCGTGAGCAGGGCTTTGAAATGGCCGAAAGCTATGGCAATGCCAGTCGGGTTTTCCGGGGATCGACGCCGACCGGTCTGCCATTCACCAAAGACTTGTCCTACCTCAAGGGCTTCATCATGGTTTACAACTACATTCAGTTGGCCGTGCGCAAGGGCAAGCTTGAGCAGATCCCGCTGTTGTTCTGCGGCAAGACAACCCTTGAGGACATGCGAACCCTGCGTCAGCTGGTGGACGAAGGCCTGGTGGTACCGCCGAAGTATCTGCCGGACCAGTTCCGCGACATGAACGCGTTGTCGGCGTGGATGTGCTTCTCCAACTTCCTCAATCACTTGAGCCTGGACCGGATCGAGGCCGATTACTCGAACATCCTGTAGCCCCCTTGAACGTTCCCACGCGCTGCGTGGGAACCCGAATTTCGCGAGGTTTCAACGGATGAGAATCCTCGGCATCTTCTGCCTGCTCCTGACCCTCGGCGGTTGCAGCTCTTTGCTGTTCTACCCCGAGCCGGGTCAGATCTTCACGCCGGAAAAGGCCAAACTCGAATACCGCACCGTCACCCTGACCACCGCCGACGGCCTCAAGCTGAACGCCTGGTGGCTGCCGGCCAAACCCGGTGTCGAGGTCAAGGGCACGGTCCTGCACCTGCACGGCAACGGCGGCAACCTGCCGATGCACCTGGGCGGGAGCTGGTGGTTGCCGAAAAACGGCTATCAAGTGCTGCTGGTGGACTATCGCGGTTACGGCTTGTCCGAGGGCGAGCCGAGCCTGCCGGCGATCTATCAGGACATCGACGCCGCGTTCGCCTGGCTGGACAAGGCGCCGGAAGTTCAAGGCAAACCGCTGGTGTTGCTGGGCCAGAGCCTCGGTGGCTCGATGGCCGTGCATTGGCTGGTGCAACATCCGGAAAGACAAAAACAGCTCAAGGCGCTGGTGCTCGACGGCGTGCCCGCCAGTTATCGCAGCGTCGGCCAGTACGCCCTCAGCACCTCATGGATGACTTGGCCGTTCCAGGTGCCGCTGTCGTGGCTGGTGCCGGACGGTGACAGCGCGATCAACGCGATGCCGCAACTCAACGGCGTGCCGAAACTGATCTTCCACAGCCTTGACGATCCGCTGGTGCCCCTTTCCAACGGCATCCGTCTGTATCAAGCTGCGCCGCCGCCTCGCGTGCTGCAACTGACCCGAGGTGGCCATGTGCAGACCTTCGGCGACCCGGTGTGGCGCCAGGTGATGCTGCGCTACCTCGACGATCCCGAGCACTTCAACGGCCTGCGCCGCCTCGGCGAAGTCCCGAATTATCCGCCTCCCCAGAATTCTGAAGCTGAACCACCAGAGAGTCCGCAATGAGTGAAGAACGTAACGCCATCCCGCTGATCATCACCGGTATCTGCAGCATCCTCGGCACTGTTGGTGCCCTGTGGTACTACGGCTACCTGCACTTCGCCAAACCCGAGGATGCGTTGCTGCTCAACGAATTCACCATGCTCAAGACCATTCCCGGCGAAGACTACAAAGTCTCCCTGGACCCGGCGCCGCAAGTGGCGCAATGCATCGATGGCGTGCTGGTGCTGTTCGACACCGAACAGAAAGGCCTGACCGGGGTGCTGATCAACGGCCAGAAAAAGGCTGTGCGCTGCATGGGCCAGGAGACCCCGCAGGAGCTGGAAGAGTAAGCCTGCGGCAAACAAAAGCCCCGCCTGATCATTCAGGCGGGGCTTTTTCGTTACCGCTTGACGCTTAGTTCGAGCTGACAGCCGAACGCGGAATCACCGGCTGGTTGTCGTTGGAAATGGTCACTTCCACCCGACGGTTCATCGCACGGCCCGAGACGCTGCCGTTATCCGCCACCGGGTATTCCTTGCCATAACCCTGCACCACGATGCGCGACGGATCGACGCCCATTTTGATCAGCGCCACCTGCACCGAAGTCGCACGACGCTCGGACAGCGACTGGTTGTAGTTCGCCGCGCCAGTGCTGTCGGTGTAGCCCTCGACGATCACTTTGCGATCAGGGTTTTCCTGAAGGAATTGCGCCAGTTTGTTGATGTTCACCAGGCCGCTGGATTTCAGGTCAGCCTTGTTGGTGGCGAACAGCACGTCACCGAAGGTCACCAGCGTACCGCGATCGGTCTGCTTGGCGTTGAGGCTGTCCTGCAACTGCTTGATCTGTTGATCGCGGGCATCCAGACGTGCCTGGGCACGTTGGGCGGAGGCGTTCTTCAGGTTGTTTTCAGCGGTGCGCAGGGCGATGGTCTGCTTGGCCACTTCCACGCGCTGGTTGGTCAGGTAGGCCAGTTGGTCAACCTTGGCCGCGTTTTCCTTGTCCAGATAGGCCTTGTCAGCCTTGTCCAGGTAATCGCTGGCGTCCTTGGTTTCCAGTGCGGCCACTTTGCTCGCCTGCGGGTTGGCCTGCAGACCGGCGTAGTTGGTGCGCGCCTGTTCCAGGTTCGGGTTCGGCGGCGTCGAGCAGGCAGCCAGGGCAACACTTGCGGCCAGCAGAGCGGGGATCATCAGTTGTTTACGCATAATCGTTCGTCCTTTCTATCGGTAAGAGATTCAGCCTTGCAGTCGGGATGCGCGCTTATTGCACGGTGCGCTGACTTTCCTGACGCAGTTCCTGAACACCTTTCTGGGCATCCTTCACAGCGAGTTCAGCTTTCGCCGCCTGAGCTTTGCGTTCTGCTACGCGAGCGTCCCACTCGGCTTGCTCGGACAGCTTGCGAGCCTCGTCATACTTCTTGTCGTGCATGGCGATTTCGGCTTGTTTGAGCTTGTCCTGTGCCTGCTTCATTTCCACGGCGGCGAATTCGGTACCACCGGCACTGACCGCGCTGTTGACCGCCGATTGGGTGACGGCGTACTGCTCGGTCGGTGGATTGCCGGCGCAACCGGCCAGCACGAAGCTGGTGCCGATGGCGAGAGCGGCCAGTTTCAGACCGCGCAGGTGGGAGAACGAGGTTTGGGTCTTCATGGTCTTCAACTCCATTGGTTAACTCCTTGAAAGCTTCGAAATCCATCCTGGTAGCGGAGCCGCAACCGTCATGTGCAAGTGCGTTTTGAAACGCTCGTTCCAGGCGTGGTTACCTGTTCCGACCGAAGGCTTTTTTTAAAAGTTCAGAAAAGATGGCTCATCGCCAAAAAATATTCTGACCGAATGGACAAGGCTCTAAACCGGGAACTTTGGACGTGCGCAGCGGTATCCCCGGGCCTTTTCAGGCTCGGGGACAGGGCTGTTCAAGGGAGAGGAGAGGCAGGAAAAATCAGTGTTTCTGCTTACCGACGGCGGCCGATAAATCGTGCAGATGACGCCGCGACAACGCGAGAAAACGCGGCGTCGGGCCGACGTCTTCATACAGCGGATCACCTTCCTCATCGGTCGCGACCACGGTCGAACCTTTCACATACGGCAGGCTCGCTTCGAACTCTTCGAGGGCGGCGCCGATCAGCTCGCCGAGCAGTTCTTCGGCGTGGCGTTTGGGGTACATCTCGGCGATCGCGGCCAGCCGTGCGGCCGCTTCCACATCCAGATGAATCGTGTAGCCGGTCTCGGTCAGACGACCCTTGGCGGTTTCTTCCCAATGCTGGGCGAGTTCACGGATTTTCATAATGACCTCATGTCGCACCTGCTCGTGGCAGGTCTGGGTGAGTGTCCGCCGTCAGCCGGCGGCAAGCCGTTGTGGGGCTTACTGTTGAGACTAGCTTCAAGCCTCAAGGTTTAAAGTCCCTTCGTCGTCTGCTTGTAAGAAGCGTCCCAGAGCGGCACTCTCTGTTCATCCACTCACTTGCGATCCGTCACCGATTACTGCTGGAGAGATGCTGATGACCGATATTGATGCACGCTTGCGCGAAGACGTTCACCTGCTCGGTGAGCTGTTGGGCAACACCATTCGTGACCAGTACGGCGAGGCGTTTCTCGACAAGATCGAGCAGATTCGCAAGGGCGCCAAGGCTGACCGACGCGGCTCGATGGATGCGGAGCTCAGCGCCAGCCTCAATCAGTTGAGCGAAGACGAATTGCTCCCGGTGGCGCGGGCGTTCAACCAGTTTCTCAACCTGGCGAACATCGCCGAGCAGTACCAGCTCATCCATCGCCGCGAAGAGTCGCAGGCCGCACCGTTCGAGTCCCGCGTGCTGCCGGAATTGCTCGCCCGTTTACTTGAAGAAGGGCACAGCGCCGACTCCCTTGCCCGACAGTTGTCGCGACTGGAAATCGAACTGGTGCTGACCGCGCACCCGACCGAAGTGGCCCGGCGCACGCTGATCCAGAAGTACGACGCGATCGCCGCGCAACTGGCGGCCCAGGATCACCGCGACCTGACCAGCGCCGAACGCGAGCAGATCCAGAACACCCTGCAACGTTTGATCGCCGAAGCCTGGCACACCGAAGAAATCCGCCGCACCCGGCCGACCCCGGTGGACGAGGCCAAATGGGGTTTTGCAGTGATCGAGCACTCGCTGTGGCAGGCGATTCCCAACCATATGCGCAAGGCCGATCAGGCACTGTTCGCCGCCACGGGCCTGCGTTTGCCGCTGGAGGCTGCGCCGATCCGCTTCGCTTCGTGGATGGGCGGCGACCGTGACGGCAACCCGAACGTGACCGCTGCCGTGACCCGCGAAGTACTGTTGCTGGCGCGCTGGATGGCAGCAGATTTGTATTTGCGCGATGTCGATCACCTGGCGGCTGAACTGTCGATGCAACAGGCCAGCGAATCGCTCAAGGCCAAGGCCGGCGACAGCGCCGAACCCTATCGCGCCGTGCTCAAGCAATTGCGTGAACGCCTGCGCGCCACGCGCAACTGGGCTCATGCATCGCTGGCGGCGAACACTCCGGCCCCGGCGGATGTGCTGCACAACAACCGCGACCTGCTCGATCCGCTGGAGCTGTGCTACCACTCGCTGCACGAGTGCGGCATGGGTGTGATCGCCGACGGGCCGTTGCTCGATTGTTTGCGCAGGGCCGTGACCTTCGGCCTGTTCCTGGTGCGCCTCGATGTGCGTCAGGATTCGTCGCGACACAGCGCGGCCATGACCGAAATCACCGATTACCTCGGCCTCGGTCGCTATGAAGACTGGGACGAAGAACAACGCATCAGCTTCCTGACCCGCGAACTGCAAAATCGTCGGCCGTTGCTGCCGGCGCATTTCAAACCCTCGGCGGACACTGCCGAAGTGCTCGCCACCTGCAAGGAAATCGCTGCCGCGCCGGGCGCTTCGCTGGGCTCCTACGTGATCTCCATGGCCGGCGCTGCCTCCGATGTATTGGCGGTGCAACTGCTGCTCAAAGAGTCTGGCGTACTGCGGCCAATGCGCGTGGTGCCGCTGTTCGAAACCCTCGCCGACCTCGACAACGCCGGCCCGGTGATCGAGCGCCTGTTGCTGCTGCCGGGTTATCGCGCGCGCCTGCAAGGCCCGCAGGAAGTGATGATCGGCTATTCCGACTCGGCCAAGGATGCCGGCACCACCGCGGCGGCCTGGGCGCAATATCGGGCGCAGGAACGGCTGGTGGAAATCTGCCGCGAGCAGCAAGTCGAACTGCTGCTGTTCCACGGTCGCGGTGGCACCGTGGGCCGTGGCGGCGGTCCGGCTCACGCGGCGATCCTGTCGCAGCCGCCGGGTTCGGTGGCCGGGCGTTTCCGCACCACCGAGCAGGGGGAAATGATTCGATTCAAATTCGGCCTGCCTGACATCGCCGAACAAAACCTCAATCTCTATCTGGCTGCCGTGCTCGAAGCGACCCTGCTGCCACCACCGCCTCCGACGCCGGAGTGGCGTCATCTGATGGATGAATTGGCCGCCGACGGTGTCAGCGCCTATCGTGCTGTGGTGCGGGAAAATCCGCAGTTCGTCGAGTACTTCCGTCAGTCCACGCCTGAACAGGAATTGGGCCGTTTGCCTTTGGGTAGCCGTCCGGCCAAGCGCCGCGCCGGTGGCATTGAAAGCCTGCGGGCGATTCCGTGGATCTTCGGCTGGACCCAGACCCGCCTGATGCTGCCGGCCTGGCTCGGCTGGGAAACCGCGTTGAGCAAGGCGCTGGCGCGTGGCGAAGGCGAATTGCTGGGGCAGATGCGCGAGCAGTGGCCGTTTTTCCGCACCCGCATCGACATGCTGGAGATGGTGCTGGCCAAGGCTGACGCCGACATTGCGCTGTCCTACGACGAGCGACTGGTTGAGTCGGACTTGTTACCTTTGGGTGTGCACTTACGCGACCTATTGTCGCAGGCATGTTCCGTGGTCCTCGGCCTGACCGGTCAGTCGCAACTGCTGGCACATAGCCCGGACACCCTCGAATTCATCCGGCTGCGCAACACCTATCTCGACCCGCTGCATCTGTTGCAGGCCGAACTGCTGGCGCGTTCGCGGCAGCAGAATGTCGAGCAGGGCAGCCCGGTGGAACAGGCGTTGCTGGTGTCTGTGGCGGGGATTGCCGCCGGTTTGCGAAATACCGGCTAAGGTTTTCTGCGTGGGGCGGGGCACCCGGGGCAAGCGTCGGGTGCCGTTTATCGATCGTGGGGAAAATGCGGTCAGGCGACAGTTAATGATGGGGTTGCGACTTGGGGAACCGCGTCGCAAGGTCGCGGCAGGCGCCGGTTTCTCCGACTTTTGGCGTCTTGTGTGGGCGCAGCCTGCTGTGTATCTTGGTCAGCCTCTGGCCGTTTGGGCGGTCACGACCCTATTTCCAGGATTTCGCCCCATGAGGCGAATCCGTTGTTTTGCAAAAGCTTTTTATAAAAAAATTGAGGAGCACATCTAATGCGCGTCATTCTGCTGGGAGCTCCCGGGGCCGGTAAAGGTACTCAGGCTAAGTTCATCACCGAGAAATTCGGCATCCCGCAAATCTCCACCGGCGACATGCTGCGTGCTGCGGTCAAGGCCGGCACTCCGCTGGGCGTTCAAGCCAAGAGCATCATGGATGCCGGCGGCCTGGTGTCGGATGACCTGATCATCGCACTGGTCAAGGACCGCATCGCTCAGGCTGACTGCGCCAACGGTTTCCTGTTCGACGGTTTCCCGCGCACCATTCCTCAGGCTGAAGCGCTGGTGACTGCCGGTGTCGAGCTGGATGCCGTGGTTGAAATCGCTGTTGAAGACGAAGAAATCGTTCAGCGTATCGCTGGCCGTCGCGTTCACGAGGCCAGCGGTCGCGTGTACCACATCGTCTACAACCCGCCGAAAATTGCCGGTAAAGACGACATCACCGGTGAAGAGCTGGTGCAGCGCAAGGACGACACCGAAGAAACCGTGCGTCATCGCCTGTCGGTCTACCACTCGCAGACCAAGCCGCTGGTGGATTTCTACCAGAAGCTGTCGGCTGCCAACGGCAAGCCAAAGTACAGCCACATCCCGGGTGTCGGTTCGGTTGAAGCGATCACCGCCAAGGTTCTTGAAGCGCTGAGCTGAAAAACCTGATCCGCTGCATCATCCACGGCCCGCTTGCGGGCCGTAGTTGTTTATACTGGCGCACTTTTTCCCCACCTGATTTACGGACACATCGATGAGCACCTTGCTGGCCCTGGACACCGCGACTGAAGCTTGCTCCGTTGCCTTGCTGCATGACGGCAAGGTCACGAGCCATTACGAGGTGATCCCGCGCCTGCACGCGCAGAAACTGCTGCCGATGATCCAGCAACTGCTGGCCGACGCTGGCACCACGCTGCAAGCCGTGGACGCTATCGCCTTCGGTCGTGGCCCGGGCGCTTTCACTGGTGTGCGCATCGCCATCGGCGTGGTGCAAGGCCTGGCCTTTGCCCTGGATCGCCCTGTGTTGCCGGTGTCGAATCTGGCGGTGCTGGCGCAACGTGCTTATCGCGAACACGGCGTGAGCCAGGTCGCGGCGGCCATCGATGCGCGCATGGATGAAGTGTATTGGGGCTGCTATCGCGAGACGGCCGGGGAGATGCGTCTGGTCGGCACCGAAGCGGTGTTGCCGCCGGAAGTCGCCGCGCTGCCGGACGATGCGACTGGCGACTGGTTCGGTGCCGGCACCGGTTGGGGCTACGGCGAGCGCATCGCGGTCAATCTGAGCGGTTCCGACGCGGGCATGCTGCCCCATGCCGAAGACCTGCTGACGCTGGCCCGCTTCGCCTGGGCGCGCGGTGAGTCGATCCCGGCAGACGACGCCCAGCCGGTTTACCTGCGCGATAAAGTGGCCACCCCGAAAGCCCGCTGAAGACAATCACCCTGTGGCATCCGCCACAGGGTCCCGCCAGTTCCTGCCAATCGTCAGTTTCCAACGCCCCGCTTTAAACCTTTTGTCTTTTATGTGTTCTAGTTATCACTCGGCGATTTGCTAAGTCGGTCAGGTGCCGCTAAATTGCCATCATCGATACCGAGCATGACTTTATGCGTATAGACGGCGTTTCCACTCAGTCCTACCCCATCAAGCGCAAGCCTCGCAAAGGCAATCCGGCGCTGGATGAGTCCGTCGAGGATATCGACGGCGAGCTGGAATTCCCCACCGAGGCGCAACTGGCCGCCCGTGCTGCCAAAAACGCTGCGCAACGCCTGAGCAATCTGCCCGCCCGCCAACAAGACATGATTTATCACCGTGCGATGAAGAAAAGCGTGGCCATGGCCTTGGCCAGCTACCTGAGCACCGCCGGTTTTGTCGATTGGGACGCAGACGTGCTGGGCCTCGACCTGTACATCTGATGGATCTGCCTTACTACCTCGGTTGCCCGTCCTGGAGTGAAAACGCCTGGCGCGAGTATCTGTATCCGGTAGACGCCAAGACCTCTGATTTCCTCGGTCTCTATTCGCAAGTGTTCAACGCCGTGGAAGGCAACACGACCTTCTATGCCAGCCCCTCGCCGGCTACCGTGCAGCGTTGGGTGGAGGTCATGCCCGAGCACTTTCGCTTCACCGCAAAATTCCCCGGCGACATCAGCCATAGCGGCGATCTGCGCGATCAACTGACCGCCGCCGAAACCTTTATCCAGTTACTCAGCCCTCTCGGCGAGCGTGTGTCGCCGCTGTGGCTGCAACTGTCGAAGAGCTTCACTCCGCAACGTCTGCCAGAGCTCGCAGCCTTCATCGACGCGTTTGATCGGCCATTGGCGGTGGAAGTGCGGCACGAACAGTTCTTCGCCAAGGGCGAAAGCGAACGCCTGCTCAATCGTCTGCTGCTGGATCGCGGTGTGGAGCGCATCTGCCTCGATCCGCGCGCGTTGTTCAGTTGTCTGTCCACCGAGTCTTCGGTGATCCACGCCCAATCGAAAAAGCCCCGGGTGCCAACCCGTCCGGCAGCGTTCACCCAGTTTCCGCAGGTGCGCTTCATCGGCCATCCCGAGCTTGAAGCCAATGATCCGTTCCTGGTGCCGTGGGTGGCGAAAATCGCCGAATGGATCGAAGAAGGGCGCACGCCGTATATCTTCCTGCACACCGCCGACAACCTTCTGGCGGCGAAGCTAGCGCAACGTTTCCATGCACAACTGATGCAACGTTTGCCTGGCCTGCCGTCCCTGCCTGAGCTATACAGAGAGCCCGCTGCCGAGCAACTTGGCCTGCTCTGAGGCGGATTCTTTTTCCTGCCCAGGAGCCTGCCGATGGACGCCCAAGCCCGCAAAGAACAAGCCCGTAAAGCCGAAGCCTTCAAAGCCCTGCATGAACGTCCCGGGATTTTCGTGATTCCCAATCCGTGGGACGCAGGTTCGACGAAGATGCTGGCCAGTCTGGGCTACCAGGCGTTGGCGACCACCAGTGCCGGTTATGCGTTTTCCCAGGGCAAACCCGATGGCGCTTTGGGGCTCGAACAGACTCTGGACAATGTTCGGGCAATTGCCGCAGCCACGGATCTGCCGGTGGCGGTGGACCTGGAAAACGGTTTCGCTGACGCTCCAGCCGAGTCCGCGCAAAGCCTGTTGCGCGCAGCCGAAGCGGGTGCAGTGGGTGGCTCGATCGAGGATGCCACTGGCCGTCCGGATGCTCCGATCTACTGCTTCGAACACGCGGTGGCGCGGATAGAAGCCGCCGTCGCAGCGGTGCGCACGCTGCCGTTTCCCTTCACCCTGACGGCCCGCGCGGAAAACTACCTGCACGGCAATCCGGACATCAACGACACCATTCGCCGTTTGCAGGCCTTTGCCGAGGCTGGCGCCGACGTGCTCTACGCTCCGGGTCTGAGGACGGCTGAAGAGGTCCTGGCGGTGGTGCGCGCAGTCGCGCCGAAACCGGTCAACGTGTTGATGTCCGGTGGCCTGAAACTGACCGTGCAGCAGCTGGAAGAAATGGGTGTGAAGCGGATCAGCACCGGCTCGGCGCTGGCTCTGGCGGCGTTTGGCGAGTTCTTCCGGGCTGCCGAGGAAATCCAGCAATCGGGCACGTTCGGCTTCACTTCGCGTTCGATGCCGTACGCCAAGGCCAATCAATTCTTCAAGGGTTGAGGCGGGGCGGGATCAGGCGGCGATGCGCAGGTTCTGCTGAACGATCGGGCGCACCCAGCCGTTATCGAAGTCCAGGGCTTTCTGCTGTTCGACGATTTCTTCCGGCGGGAACGGCGGGTAAGGCTGCAGCAGATCCAGATCGAACTCGGCAATCGGCAGGTACAACGGCTTTTTCTGCGGGGCAGGGCCCGGTTCCGGAATCGGCTGGCCGTTGTTGATCACGACCGGACGAACCCAGCTGCTGTCGAAATCCTGCTGCTTTTGCTGAGTCTTGATGGCTTCTGGCGGGAACGGAGGGTACGGCTCGGCCAGTGTCATGTCGATTTCGGCAATCGGCAGGAACAGCGGCTCAGGCGGGCGAACCGGGGTTTCCACCACGTTGCATTCGCGCTGGTCGATGATGTGGGCGTGCAGTTCACTGCCGACGGTTGGTTCTTCAGGGCTATCGAGATCAACCGGTGGGAATGTGCCGCAGGCGGGCACCACATCACTCGACTGCTCGGCCATCGCCTGGGCAAAGAAATCCTGCCACAGGTGACTGACGCCGCTCAGTGCTTGAGTGTTTTGACGGCTGAAATCGCCATGGGGCGAGATGTAGCCAATCGATGTGGGAAGAATGCCTGACATTTTTTTCGGTTGACGCTCAGCTCTGGCAAAATGCGCGTTGATTGGGTTATCGGCGGTTTTTGCCGATCCTTAACTTTTTTGAGCGTGTTTTCCATGATTGAGCAACCCGCGGCCTGCCGCATCCATGTCGAAGCCCTCGGCCCGACGTTCGAAGCGCAGGCCGAGCAGTGGGCCGAGCGCCTGAACCTGCCGTTGCAGGTGGCTGACGGCGAGTTCGCCTTGCAGGTCGGCGAGCAGGGTTTGCAACTGCAACAGCTGGGGCCGGATGCGCCGGGGCCGGTGCGGGTCGACTTCGTCGAGGGTGGCGCGGCCCATCGTCGGTTGTACGGCGGCGGCAGCGGTCAGATGATCGCCAAGGCGGTCGGCATCGCCCAGGGTGTGCGTCCGCGGGTGCTGGATGCCACGGCGGGGCTCGGGAAAGATGCGTTCGTGCTGGCGAGCCTGGGCTGCGAGATGAGCCTGATCGAGCGCCAGCCGCTGATCGGCGCCTTGCTGGAGGATGGCCTGGCCCGCGCGGCGGAAGATTTCGACGTGGCGCCGATCGTGGCGCGGATGACGCTGCTCAAGGGCAACTCCATCGACGTGATGCGCAACTGGGAGGGCGAGCCGCCGCAGGTGATCTACCTTGACCCGATGTTCCCGCACCGTGAGAAAACCGCACTGGTGAAGAAGGAAATGCGCCTGTTCCGCCCGCTGGTGGGCGATGATCCGGATGCACCGGCCCTGCTGGAAGCGGCGTTGGCGCTGGCCACACACCGGGTAGTGGTCAAGCGCCCGCGCAAGGCGCCGTGCATCGAAGGGCCGAAGCCGAGTCATGCGCTGGACGGCAAGTCCAGTCGCTACGACATCTACCCGAAGAAAGCGCTCAAGGCCTGAGTCGCCGCATAAAAAAATCCCACGCATGGCGTGGGATTTTTGTTTTCAGGGTCGATAGGCCCGCATGAACAGCTCGACCACTTCCTGTACATGGCTTTCCGCCGCCTCGCCCGTCAGTGGTTCACCGCAGCCGTACAGCAGCCGGAAATTCCCCGCGCCCTTGATCAGGCAGAAGAAGTGCTCGGCGGCGTTGTGCGGGTTGTCGATGCTCAGCACGCCGGTTTCATGAATCCGCCGCAGTAAGCGCTCCATGCCTTGCACCATGCGCTGGGGACCGGCCTCGAAGAAGATCAGCGACAGCTTCGGATCCTGACTGCCCAGCGCCATGATCAGGCGATGCAGGTTCACCGACTCGTCGCTGTTGATTAGGTGATGAAAGCCTCTGGCAATGTTCAGCAACACATTTTCCACCGCGATGCCGTCCGGCAATTCGAAGAACAGCGGCGGTAATTGCTCCTCGCATTTGGCGACGACGGCGGCAGAAAACAGCGTTTCCTTGTCATTGAAATGGCTGTAGACCGTCAGCTTCGACACGCCAGCCTCGGCGGCCACCGCGTCCATGCTGGTGTTGGCATAGCCGTGACTCAGGAACAGGATTTTCGCCGCTTCGAGAATCGCCTGGCGCTTGGCCGGATCCTTCGGGCGGCCGGGGCCATTTGGAGCTGAAAGATTGTTCGACATTCTTCGCTTTTAATACTGGACTGGTGAGTTTGCTATTAATAACATACCGGTCAGTATAATTATTCCAAGCCTCCTTAGCGAAAGGTCCTTCACCATGTTCCGCCATGCGTTGTCCTTTGCGGTGCCAGTCACTCTGGCGTTCTTATTGTCGGCATGTGGCAAGGAAGAGGTGACGCAAGTCAGCGTGCGACCGGCCATGGTGGTGCAGCCAGAGCCTTCGGCGCAGGCGATGGAAAGTTATCCGGGCGAGGTTCGTGCCCGGTATGAACCGGATCTGGCGTTCCGTATCGGCGGCAAAGTCAGCCGACGACTGGTCGAGGAAGGCCAGCGCGTGAAGGCCGATCAGCCGCTGGCTGAACTCGATCCGCAGGACGTGCGCCTGCAACTGGAAGCCACCCGCGCCCAGGTCACCGCCGCCGAAGCCAATCTGAATCTGGTGCGCGCCGAGCGTGACCGCTACAAGACTCTGATGGAACGGCAGATGGTCAGCCGCTCGGCCTACGACAATGCCGAAAACCTCTACCGCTCCGGCGAAGCCCGCCTCAAACAGATCAAAGCCGAATTCAACGTCTCGACCAATCAGGCCAGTTACGCCGTGCTGCGTGCGCCACAGGATGGCGTGGTCGCTAAACGCTCGGTAGAAGTCGGACAAGTGGTCGCCGCCGGGCAGACCGTTTTCACCCTCGCCACCGATGGTGAGCGTGAAGTACTGATCAGCCTGCCGGAACAGAGCTTCGGTCGCTTCAAGGTCGGCCAGCCAGTGTCGGTGGAGCTGTGGACTCAACAGAACCAGCGCTTCGCCGGGCAGATCCGCGAGCTGTCACCGGCCGCCGATCCGAAATCCCGCACCTTCGCCGCGCGCATTTCATTCACCGCCGGCAAAGTCCCGGCAGAACTCGGCCAGAGCGCCCGGGTATTCGTGCAGACCGCCGACGTAATCCCGCTGTCGGTGCCGCTATCGGCCCTGACCGCCGAAAACGGCGCGACCTATGTCTGGGTCGTCAGCGCCAACAACACCTTGAAAAAGACGCCCGTGCGCATCGGTCCGTTCGGTGAGAAAACCGTGCCGGTGCTCGAAGGCCTCAACGCCAGCGACTGGGTAGTGGCCGCCGGCGTGCATGTGCTGCTGGAAGGGCAGCAGGTGCGTCCCGTGGATCGCTCCAACCGTGTGGTCAATCTGGCGGACAAGGAGTAAGGCCCGATGCGCTTCAACCTTTCCGAATGGGCGCTGCGTAATCGCCAGATCGTACTGTTCCTGATGCTTCTGCTGGCCATCGTCGGCGCCTTGTCCTACACCAAGCTGGGGCAGAGCGAAGACCCGCCGTTCACCTTCAAGGCCATGGTCATCCAGACCCGCTGGCCGGGCGCCACGGCACAGGAAGTCTCGCGTCAGGTCACCGAGCGCATCGAAAAGAAACTGATGGAAACCGGCGAGTACGAACGCATTGTCTCGTTCTCCCGTCCCGGCGAATCCCAGGTCACGTTCATTGCCCGCGACTCGATGCATTCGGTGGAAATTCCGGACCTCTGGTATCAGGTGCGCAAGAAGGTCAGCGACATCCGCCAGACCCTCCCGCCGGGGATTCAGGGCCCCTTTTTCAACGATGAGTTCGGCACCACGTTCGGCAATATCTATGCGCTGACCGGCGACGGTTTCGACTACGCCGTGCTCAAGGATTATGCAGACCGCATCCAGATCCAGCTGCAGCGGGTCAAGGATGTGGGCAAGGTCGATCTGCTCGGGCTGCAGGACGAGAAGATCTGGGTCGAGCTGTCCAACGTCAAACTCGCCACGCTCGGCCTGCCGCTGGCAGCCGTTCAGCAGGCGCTTGAAGAGCAGAACGCAGTGTCCACCGCCGGGTTCTTCGAGACCGGCAGCGAGCGGTTGCAGCTTCGGGTTTCGGGGAATTTTCAGACAGTCGACGAGATCAGAAACTTCCCGATCCGCGTCGGTGATCGTACGTTCCGTATCTCCGATGTCGCCGATGTGCGGCGCGGTTTCAACGATCCGCCGGCACCGCGCATGCGCTTCATGGGCGAAGACGCGATCGGGCTTGCGGTGGCGATGAAGGACGGCGGCGACATTCTGGTGCTGGGCAAGGCCCTGGAAGTCGAATTCTCCCGCATCCAGAAAAACCTGCCGGCCGGCATGCAGTTGCGCAAGGTGTCCGATCAGCCGGCGGCGGTGAAAAGTGGCGTCGGTGAGTTCGTCCAGGTGTTGGTTGAAGCGCTGGCCATCGTGTTGCTGGTGAGCTTCTTCTCCCTCGGCGTGCGCACCGGCATGGTGGTGGCGCTGACCATTCCGCTGGTGCTGGCGATGACGTTCGCCTGCATGTATTACCTCGGTATCGGCCTGCACAAGATTTCCCTCGGCGCGCTGGTGCTGGCGCTGGGCTTGCTGGTGGACGACGCGATCATTGCCGTGGAAATGATGGCAATCAAAATGGAGCAGGGCTTCGACCGGATCAAGGCGGCCAGTTACGCCTGGACCAGCACTGCATTCCCGATGCTCACCGGTACGCTGATCACCGCCGCAGGCTTCCTGCCGATTGCCACCGCGCAGTCCGGCACCGGTGAATACACCCGCTCGATCTTCCAGGTTGTCACCATCGCGTTGCTCGCTTCATGGGTGGCGGCGGTGATGTTTGTGCCGTACCTCGGGGAAAAACTCCTGCCGGATCTGGCGAAAATTCACGCCGCCAAACACGGTTCGGGGGACGGACATCCGGACCCTTATGCCACACCGTTTTACCAGCGGGTACGACGGCTGGTGGAATGGTGCGTGCGTCGGCGCAAAACGGTGATCGTGCTGACGGTGGGGCTGTTCGTCGCCTCGGTGATGCTGTTCAAGTTCGTCCCGCAGCAGTTCTTCCCGGCCTCCAACCGGCTGGAGCTAATGGTTGATCTGAAACTGGCCGAAGGCGCTTCGCTGGCCAACACCACCGCCGAGGTCAAGCGACTGGAAGCGATGCTCAAGGATCACGCCGGCATCGACAATTACGTGGCCTACGTCGGCACCGGATCGCCGCGTTTCTACCTGCCGCTGGATCAACAACTGCCAGCGGCGAGCTTCGCCCAGTTCGTCGTGCTGGCGAAAACCATCGAGGAGCGTGAGGCGCTGCGTACGTGGCTGATCGATACCTTGAACGAGCAATTCCCGGCCCTGCGCTCGCGGGTCACGCGGCTGGAAAACGGCCCGCCGGTCGGTTATCCGGTGCAGTTCCGTGTCACCGGCGAGCACATCGAAGAAGTCCGGGCCCTGGCCCGGAAAGTCGCGGCCAAGGTTCGCGAGAATCCGCATGTGGTGAACGTGCATCTGGACTGGGAAGAGCCGAGTAAGGTCGTGTACCTGAACATTGATCAGGATCGCGCCCGGGCACTGGGTGTGAGCACGGCGAATCTGGCGAAATTCCTCCAGAGTTCGCTGACCGGTTCCAGCGTCAGCCAGTACCGCGAAGACAACGAATTGATTGAAATCCTCCTGCGCGGCACCGTGCACGAGCGCACCGAACTGTCGCTGCTGCCGAGTCTGGCAGTGCCGACCGACAACGGTCGCAGCGTTGCGCTGTCGCAGATTGCCACGCTGGAATATGGCTTCGAGGAAGGCATCATCTGGCACCGCAACCGGCTGCCGACCGTGACCGTGCGTGCGGACATTTACGGCAAGGAGCAGCCGGCGTCGCTGGTCAAACAGATCATGCCGACCCTCGATCCGATTCGCGCTGAATTGCCTGACGGTTATTTGCTGGATGTCGGCGGCACCGTGGAGGATTCCGAGCGCGGGCAGAAGTCGGTGAATGCCGGTGTGCCGATGTTCATTGTCGTGGTGCTGACGTTGCTGATGGTGCAACTGCGCAGTTTCTCGCGTACGGCGATGGTGTTTCTGACGGCGCCGCTGGGGTTGATCGGGGTGACGCTGTTTCTGTTGGTGTTCCGTCAGCCGTTCGGGTTTGTGGCGATGCTCGGGACGATTGCGTTGTCGGGGATGATCATGCGCAACTCGGTGATTCTGGTGGATCAGATCGAGCAGGATATCGCGGCGGGGCTCAGGCCTTGGCAGGCGATTATCGAGGCCACGGTGCGCCGGTTTCGGCCGATTGTGTTGACGGCGCTGGCGGCGGTGCTGGCGATGATTCCGTTGTCGCGCAGTGTGTTTTTCGGGCCGATGGCGGTGGCGATCATGGGGGGGTTGATTGTGGCGACGGCTCTGACGCTTTTGTTTTTGCCGGCGTTGTATGCGGCTTGGTTCCGGGTGCGTAAGGAGGTTTGATTTTGTTTGAGCTTGGCGGCCTTTGGGCCGGCCATGCTCTGGGTGTTCTTTGTGAATATCCGTTTCTTCGGGTGCTGCCGCTGGCGGTTCCGCTCTTACAGCGGCTCACTTTTTCAAACGCCAAAAAGTAAGCAAAAGGCTGGGCCCCGGCGTTCGGCACCTCGCTTTGGCTCGGTGTTCCTTCGTTCCGGGATTCATCCGGGGGCATCGCCTCCGGTTTGCTTCGCTGCACCTCCTCTCGATGTATTCGACTTCGTCGAACGGCGCTTCGCGCCTCCCCCCGGATAAACCCCTCCACTCAGCCTGCCGATGGGGCCGGCACGTCAAAAGCGGTACTCGAGCTAACGCTCATTGTGTTGAGTGGGGCGGCTGCGCCGCATGCGGTGGGGTCTCCTACAGTTTTTTCAGAATTCTCTGATATTGAGGCCGTCCGGTCTGGGGTGTTGTACTCGATCCTCTGTTTTTATGAGTGATCGAGAGGTTTTTTGTGAAGAAGCCGCCGGTATTGAAAGGACGGTCCGATCCGGTATTCGATTTGTTGGCGCGGGCGCCTCACAAGCAGCATCTGGTGGATTATCTGGCGCTGCTCAAGCCTCTTGATGATCGGGGGCGTTATTTGCCTTTTGAGGATTTGCGCTATCGCTGGGCGCCGGGGCTGGATGCTCGTTTGTGTTGGGCGTTGGTGAAGAGGGCGAGGGCTGCGCAGTACGTCAATCTCCTGCCGTTGGGCGAGCCGCCGCAGTGGGGCAAGTATTTGCTGACACCCTCGGCACGGAAAACCCTTTCGGCCGTCGATCTGCAGATGACTTCCGCTTCGCTGGAGTGCATGACCGGGCAGATCGGCGAACGGTCGCATTTCAGTTATTTGCTCAATGATCTGATCGAAGACGAAGTGATCGCCAGCAGCCAGTTGGAAGGTGCGGCCACGACCACGCGAGTTGCCAAGGACATGCTCAAGTATCAACGGCAGCCGCGCACACCGGATGAGCGCATGGTCATGGGCAATTACAGGATGATGAATTTCGCCTGGGAAAACCGTTACCAACCCTTGAGCGTCGACTTGATCGCGGCAATGCATCGGGTGGGCGTCGAGGGGATCGATGACGCGCAATACAGTCCCGGTTTTTTCAGGACGAACGATGAAGTGGTGGTACAGGATGGCGAGGGCAACACGGTGCATACACCGCCGCCGGCTGTCGGGCTGGTGATGCGTTTGCAGAGGCTTGTACGCTGGATCAATCAGCCACTCGGTTCACCTCAAGAAAGGGACTACCTGCACCCGTTGATCAAGGCGATCACGCTGCATTTTTCTCTGGGCTACGAACATCCGTTTCGCGATGGCAACGGACGGGTCGCGAGGGCGCTGTTCTACTGGTTCATGTTCAAGCACGAGTTTTCGGCATTTCGCTACATTGCGATCAGTCCTTTGCTGCGCAACGCACCGGTGAAGTACGGGCGGTCGTATTTGCACAGCGAGGCCGACGAACTGGATCTGACGTATTTCATCGAGTTTCAGTGTTCGGTGATTCAGCGTGCAGTCAGTCGCTTCACGGATGTCTACCGCAAAAGCCTGGCGTACACGGAAGACTTTGAGCGGTGGCTGATGGCGTCGGGTTTTTTCGAGCGGCTGACGCAAAAGCAGCGGGCGCTGTATCAGGTGGCCAAGAGTGGAGTGGCGAAGGAATTTACGGCGAGCAACGTGGGGGAGCACTTGGGCTGTTCTTGCAGCACGTCGATGTCAGCCCTGAATGGGCTGGTCGAGTTGCAGGTCTTCGAGAAAAGGAAAATGGGCAGCGAGTGGGTGTTCTTTTTACGCAGTCCAGCCAGAGAGTTAAAGGACGGGAGCGAGTTGTCTCGCTCCCGTGCAGCGTCGGCCTAGAGGCTGCCAAACACCTTCTTCGCCAGACTCGTCGCCGCAGCGGCCGGGTTCTTGCGAATGGTTTCTTCCTGTTTGCCGATCATTTCGAACAGGCCGTTCAGTGCCTGTTCGGTGACGTAGTTTTCGACATTGGCGCTTTTTGCATCCACTACGCCCAACGTTGCAGCCTGGCCGGCGAAGGCGTTGTATTTCTGCGCTACGCCGACTTTGTCGGTCGCCTGTTTGACGATCGGCAGGAACTTGGCGCGGATCTGCTCGCGGCTGGATTTGTCCAGGTACTGCGTCGCGGAGTCGTTGCCACCGCTGAGGATGCCTTTGGCGTCGGCTACGCTCATTTTCTTCACGGCATCGACCAGGATCGGCTGGGCCTGGGTCACGGCGGTTTCCGCGGCCTTGTTCATGGCGGTTTCCAGTTCATCGACCTGGGCGCCCATGCCGAACGCTTTCATCTTGCCGGCGACTTTGCCGAGTTTGCCCGGCAGCTCGATTTTCACGTCCGGGTTATTGCTGAAGCCGCCCGGCGTGCCGAGTTGTTTGACGGCGAGTTGCGCACCTTGGGTCAGGGCGTCCTTGAGGCCGCCGGTGGCGTCGCCTTGCGACAGGTCGCTCAGTGACAGGGCCATAGCGTTGGCGGAGATCATCAGGCCCGCGCACAGGCCGGCGAAGCGAAGGGTTGGACGGAGCATGAAAGCTTCCTTGTTCAAAAGAATTAGCGGGCGGCGTCGACGCGGATCTTCAGCGGCTGCGGATCCTTGCCATCAAGCTGCACGGCATGGTTTTCGGTGGTGATGAACATCAGCTCGCCGTTGACTTCGATGCGTGCGCTGACCGAATAGCGGTGGCCGGGTTTGACCTGGGCCGGATCGTAGCTCAAGTGGAATGGCAGTGGCACCTGGCCTTTGACCGGGCCTTTCTGTTCGTCGAGCACTACCGCCGGAGCATCGGCCAGCGAGACGTCCTGCAGGCTTACGCTCAAGGTTGCGCTCGGTGGCAGGGCGATGCGTTGCAGGTAGAACACTTCGCCGTCGAGGCTGGCTTTGCCGGCTGGCGAGGTCGATTGGCAGGCGCTGAGCAAAGTGGCGGCGGCCAGCAGGGATAGTTTTTTCATCGGAAATCTCCGTATCGACGGCGCCAGAAGAAGCCTGGCGCCTGTAGGAATTTAGTCGCTCTGCGCAGGGGCGGCGGGCTGATCGGCTGCATCTTCACTGCGATGCAACGCCACCTGACGAATCGACAAACGAATCTCCGCCGGCAATACCCGTTTGGCTGCGCCTTCGGCCAGTTCGCCGAGCAGTTCGTGATAGCTCAATTTGCCTGCTTCGTCGCGACGCAACACGTCGAGGTCGAGCATGGTCTGGATGAAGTGGCGGAACAGGCTCTTGTCGAAGAACTCCGGTGCGTTCAGGCCATGCAGGATCGACAGGCGTTGGGCCATGACCGTGCACAGGTCTTCCAGCTCTTCGGCGCTGATGGTGTTCTGGCCTGCGTTGAGCAGCAACGACACGGTCATGTAGAAGCGTTGCAGGGTCTGGGCGATGCTCTTCGACAGCAGGGTCAGCAGCACGAAATGCCGCGAGCTTGGCGCCGGACGCAGGTACACGTCTTTTTCGAAGCGCAGCAGGCCTTGTTCGACGAACGCTTCCAGCCACTGATCGATCACAGCATCCAGTTCGTCCAGGGTCCAACGGATGAACAGCTCCGATTGCAGGTACGGATACAGCGCGCGGGTGTAGCGCAGGATCTGTTCGCGGCTCATGCGCGATGCACTCTGGAAGAAGCTCGCCAGCAGCGCCGGCAGGGCGAAGATGTGCAGCACGTTGTTGCGGTAGTAAGTCATCAGGACGGCGTTCTGTTCGTCCAGATACAGAATCTTGCCCAGCGCATCGTTCTGCTCGGACAGCAGGTCCATGTCCTTCACGTGTTCGATCAGCGCCCGGCCATCGCCCTCCGGCAACGTGGTATGCGGCGAGTACGGGACTTTGCGCAGCAGCGCCAGGTACAGATCCAGCACCCGCGCCATGGCCCGATCGTCGAGCGCCAGCCGGGTGGTCGACAGCA
Organism: Pseudomonas sp. GW821-FHT09E04; assembly: GCF_059416185.1. Lineage (NCBI taxonomy): Bacteria > Pseudomonadati > Pseudomonadota > Gammaproteobacteria > Pseudomonadales > Pseudomonadaceae > Pseudomonas > Pseudomonas sp. GW821-FHT09E04. The sequence continues at coordinate 597,362 of NZ_JBWKOR010000002.1, read as the reverse complement.
GCGCCAGCGCCACCAGATTCACCGGGTTGATCGCCGCCGCTTCGTTCAGATGCTGCGCGACTTTCTCGCCGAGGCGATTGGTGGTTTCGTTGAGCCACGCGGGTTTGTACTGCGGGCCGAGTTCCTGCTGACGCCAGCCCGGTTGTTCGCTGTCGAGGAATTCCGCGAGCTTGATCGGTTCGCCGAAGTTCACCGCCACCTGGCCGAAGCGCTGCTTGAGCGCGCCGATGACTTTGAAGATGTCGAAGATCGACTCTTTCTTCTTGCTCGCACCGCGCAGTTCGCCGAGGTAGGTACGACCTTCAAGTACACGCTCGTAACCGATGTACACCGGCACGAACACGATCGGCATCCGCGACGAACGCAGGAAGCTGCGCATGGTGATCGCCAGCATCCCGGTTTTCGGTTGCAGCATGCGCCCGGTACGCGAGCGACCGCCCTCGACGAAGTATTCGACCGGGAAACCTTTGGTGAACAGGGTGTGCAGGTATTCGTTGAACACCGAGGTGTACAGCGGGTTGCCCTTGAACGTGCGGCGCATGAAGAACGCACCGCCACGGCGCAGCAGACTGCCGATCACCGGCATGTTGAGGTTGATCCCGGCGGCAATGTGCGGCGGGGTCAGGCCGTTGCGAAACAGCAAGTACGACAGCAGCAGATAGTCGATGTGGCTGCGATGGCACGGCACGTAGATCACTTCGTGACCCTGGGCGGCCTTCTGTACGCCTTCGATGTGGTTGACCTTGATCCCGTCGTAGATCTTGTTCCAGAACCAGCTCAGCACCACTTCCAGAAAACGGATCGCGGTGTAGGTGTAGTCCGAGGCGATCTCGTTGCCGTAGCGCAGGGCCTGGGCCTTGGCTTTTTCCGGGGAGATGTTTTCGCGTTCGGCTTCGTCGAGGATCGCTTGCTTGACCAGTGGCTGGTTGAGCAGGCCTTTGACGAGGTTGCGGCGGTGGGAAATGTCCGGGCCGATCACCGCAGCCTTGAGATTGCGAAAGTGCACCCGCAGGATTCGCTGGGCCATGCGCACGGTGCGCTCGTGGCCTTTGTTGTGTTCGATCAGTTCGCGCAGATGGATCGGTGCGGAGAATTGCACGCGGGTCTTGCGGCCCAGAATCATGATGCTCAGCAGGCGACGCAGACGTCCGGTGACGGCCCAGCTGTCGGCGAACAGCAATTTCCACGGGCTGTTCTCGCTGTCCGGCGACTGGCCCCAAAATACACTGACCGGAATGATCTGCGCGTCTTCGGCGGCATTCTGGCTCAGGGCGCTGACCAGTCGGGTCAGGGTCGGCGGCGCACCGCGCTTGTCCTGGCGGCCGAGCCAGTCCGGGTCCGGCGTCAGGTAGAAGAACGCCGCCGGCTCCAGCAGATTTCCGACTGACACCGGCAGCACCGGGCGCGGCAAACCGGCCTTGGTGCATTCGGTGTCGACCACCGCCAGATCGGTCAGCGATGGGTTTTGCAGGACGTAGAACACCGGACGACTGCGGTCGAGGTTGAGGGTGAACGACGACTGGTTGATCGTCTCGGAGCGAACCCAGAGATACAACAGTCGGCGCAAGGTGCCAAACACAAGACGGCGGAACGGGGAACGGGTCATACGGCTTCTGCATGAGTGGATAAACCGAGCGTTTGCTCGGGCGGTCGACAGTTTGCCGGATTACTCGAAAATCGGCAAAAAAGCGGCGAAGTAATCTCCTGTTGAGAGTTTTGTCGCCTGTCATATACTCGGCGCTCTGTCGCCGGGGCCCTTTTATGGACGTCGGACGCAGGCTGACGTTCCGCAAAGGCTTTCCTGCGAAAAGCCTGTTCAATAATAAAAAAGGAGTATGAACAGATGGCAACACGTGAAACCGGCAACGTGAAGTGGTTCAACGACGCCAAGGGCTACGGCTTCATTCAGCGCGAAGACGGGGTGGACGTGTTCGTGCACTACCGCGCGATCCGCGGCGAAGGCCACCGTTCGCTGACCGAGGGTCAGCAGGTTGAATACGCGGTGGTGGAAGGGCAGAAGGGCTTGCAGGCCGAGGATGTTGTAGGCCTCTGATCTTCAAGACAGAAAGATCGTCCGTTCACTGCTCAAGCCTGCGGACGGTCTTTTTTCAATTGCCACAAGTGCTACTGGATGAATAAACACCTGTCAGTTATGACAGTAGACGGTTTCTTGCTCCAGCCCTAGCTTCTCTGATATCAGCCCCGGCCCGATTGAGCTCCGGGAATCGCTGTCATTGGAGAGGGTACGGTCATGTTGAAAACGATTGCATATGCCCTAATGCTGAGCCTTGTCGGTTGCACAGCGAACGCTCCCCCTGCAGACAAAAGTTCCAGCACATCTTCGGGGCGAATGAATACCTTGGCCGTACCGTCGGACAGTTTCCAAGGTGTGTCGGCTGCTCAGCCAGCACTGTTTCAAGTAGTCGAAGCACCGGCCGGCGAGCTGAACGCCGATACGCTCGGCGCTGAAGCCAACGTGCAAGTCAGCTATCCAAGCCTGGCGGTGAAAGACACCGTCGGCATTCGGCTGACAGGTGTGGCATTGCGTGACGCGCCCATTCAGGCGGTCTCCACGGTAGGTGTTCTGACGTTCAAGTTGTCCAAGGCATGGATCACCGAAAACAAGGGGCGCACAGTCACCCTGACGTACACCTACAAGGTTGGCGGTGTCGGCAGTCTGAT
>NZ_JBWKOR010000002.1:482236-594583 GCF_059416185.1 Pseudomonas sp. GW821-FHT09E04 | reverse complement strand
GATCACTTCAGCGCCATTGAGCATCCGCGTGGTGGGCGCTCAGGGACAGAGCGTGTTCAAGGTGGTCGAAGCACCGGCCGGCGAGCTGAACGCCGATACGCTCGGCGCTGAAGCCAACGTGCAAGTCAGCTATCCGCGCCTGGCGGTGAAAGACACCGTCGGCATTCGACTGACAGGTGTGGCATTGCGTGACGCGCCCATTCAGGCGGTTTCCACTGTGGGCGTCCAAACCTTCAAGCTGCCCAAGGCATGGCTCGTTGAGAACAAGGGGCGCACGGTCAGCCTGACGTACACCTACAAGGTTGGCGGTGCCGGCAGTCTGATCACTTCAGCGCCATTGAGCATCCGCGTGGTGGGCGCTCAGGGACAGAGCGTGTTCAAGGTGGTCGAAGCACCGGCTGGCGAGCTGAACGCCGATACGCTCGGCGCTGAAGCCAACGTGCAAGTCAGCTATCCAAGCCTGGCGGTGAAAGACACCGTCGGCATTCGACTGACAGGTGTGGCATTGCATGACGCGCCCATTCAGACGGTTTCCACTGTGGGCGTTCAGACCTTCAAGCTGCCCAAGGCATGGCTCGTTGAGAACAAGGGGCGCACGGTCAGCCTGACGTACACCTATAAAGTTGCAGGCGTCGGGAACCTGATCACTTCATCGCCCTTACCGATCAAGGTGACAGGGGTTGCCGCTCCGGGCGACGGCCAACGTGTCGCCAATGAGTTGAACGCGCAATATTCAACAGTTAGCAATACCTGTCCAAATAGTCCGAACCAGGGCGCATGGTACTGCAGCGGTGTGTTGATCCGCACCGTCGATGATTCGACGGCATTTCGAGCCTGGAATCCTAGTCCGGGTGCCGTCAAATTAGGCGCGGTGTCATTCAGTTACATGAAGACGGGTATTGGCATGAATCAACTGCAAGGCAGCCGAACCCAGGGTTTTGTCCTGGAAACGGGGCAGAACTTTACCGCCAATGGGGGCTATCCGCTTCGAGTCCTGTGTTCATATCCCTATGATGCGGGAACTCTGATTCGCGGCGCGGCCGGCTGCGGGGCCGCGAGCAATTTCCCGAGCAACAGTGGCCCATGTGCCGCTCAAGGTCTCACCACGCTGGCGGGCTGGCGTGCGCATTTTCAGCAATATCCAGCCAACAGCACTAACCGCTATCACCATCAATGCAGTTTTGGTGTGGATAAGGCGGGGTTCGAACTCAGTTTGCTTTCGCGAGAAAATCCAGCGGGTGAACTGGCCGCGTGGCGACAAAACGAGGTGATGATTCAGACTTGGCCGCAGAACACTTCGAATCTGCCGATCAAGGCGTTCATCTACTTCAATACGGCAAGCAGGGCGGTCGGTGTGGAAGGAGCGAAGAATATTCAGCGGGACTTTCTGAAAAGCACAGGCAGGCGTATCCCTGTCATTAAAGTCTCACCTAACGCAGCAACTATTTTCAGTTACTCCGCTGGCGATCAAGGGATCTAGGACAAAAATCAGGCGCCGTGTCCGTCGCAGGATAGACATGGCGCCCGATTGTTCAGGCAGTTTTCCAGGTGATCTCTTCTTCACCATCGGTGCTGATCCGAATCCAGCGATCCGCCGTTTCCTCACCTTCTTCCTCGACCCACGTCCCCGGCGCGCAGCGCACTTCGACGTTCAGCGCGGCAAAGGCTGCGCGGGCGCAGGCGATGTCGTCGTCCCATGGGGTCGCATCGCTTTCCAGGTACAGGCTGTTCCACTTGCCCACGGCTTTTGGCAGCCAGGTCACCGGGATGTTGCCGGCCTTGCACTTGTAGGTCTGACCTTTCTGTACCCAGTCGCTGCACGGGCCAAGGGCGGCGCCCAGCCAGGCGGAAATGGCCTTGTGGTCGACGTCGGCGTCTTTCAGGTAAATCTCGATGTCCGGTTGGCGCATGGATATCCTCACTGCGGGTCTGAAAAATCCATTCGCGGATTTAGCCGGCCCCGGGTCGTTGCCCGGGACCAAAAGTTATTGAAGAACGAAATAATCGTAGCGCATCGACACAGTGGTCACGAACGGCTCGGGCTGTTCGATCACTGCGGCACGGCGTTCGGCACTGGCGCGCCAGCCGTGGGGTGTCATCGCCAGCAGGTTGGCGCGATCCTCGGGCTTGTCCAGCGTCAGCTTGAATTCGAGGGTTTCACTGTGCGCCAGCGCCATGCCTTCCGGCACCAGGGCCAGGTGCTTGTCGTCGGTGTACTCGCGCACTTCGTCGTACAGGCGCTCGCGCAGTTCCATCAGATGGCCGCTGGTCGGGCCGACTTTCATCAGGCCGCCGCCGACGCTGAGCAGACGCTTGGCTTCTTCCCAATCCAGTGGACTGAAGACGCTGGCCAGAAACTGGCAACTGCCGGAAGCCAAAGGCACCCGGGCCATGCTGGCGATCAACCAGGTCAGCGCCGGATTGCGTTTGCAGGCGCGCTTGACCGCTTCCTTCGAAATATCCAGCGCGTAACCGTCAGCATCCGGCAAGGCCTCGGCGATCTGCGCGGTGTAATAACCCTCGCCACAACCGATATCGACCCAGCGGGCCGGCGCATAACTCGCCGCCAGTTCCGCCAGACGCTTGGCTACCGGCGCGTAATGGCCGGCGTTCAGGAAGTCGCGGCGAGCCTCGACCATCGCCTGATTGTCGCCGGGATCACGGCTGTTCTTGTGCTGCACCGGCAACAGGTTCAGGTAACCCTGGCGCGCACGGTCGAAGCGGTGGCCGGCGGGGCAGACCACGCCATTGTCCACCGCGTTCAGCGGTTCACTGCAGATCGGGCACGCGAGCATCAGGCGAGCAACTTGATCAGGGTCTGGTAGTAGATCTCGGTCAGCACGTCGAGGTCGGCCGCCAGCACGCGCTCGTTGACCTGGTGGATGGTCGCGTTGACCGGGCCCAGCTCAACAACCTGCGTGCCCATGGTCGCGATGAAACGGCCATCGGAGGTGCCGCCGCTGGTGGACGCCTTGGTCTCGCGACCGGTGATCTGCTTGATGCTCGACGACACCGCGTCGAGCAGCGCGCCCGGCTCGGTGAGGAACGGCAGACCGGACAGCGCCCAGTCGATGTGCCAGTCCAGGCCGTGCTTGTCGAGGATGTCGGCGACGCGCTTTTGCAGGCCTTCGACCGTCGATTCGGTGGAGAAACGGAAGTTGAACAACGCCACCAGATCGCCCGGAATCACGTTGGTCGCGCCGGTGCCGGAGTTGACGTTGGAAATCTGGAAACTGGTCGGCGGGAAGAAGTCGTTGCCGTGATCCCAATGCTCGGCGGCCAGCTCGGCCAGAGCCGGGGCAGCGAGGTGGATCGGGTTCTTCGCCAGGTGCGGATAGGCCACGTGTCCCTGCACGCCGCGCACGGTCAGTTTGGCGCCGAGGGAGCCGCGACGACCGTTCTTCACCACGTCGCCCACCAGGGTAGTGCTCGATGGCTCGCCGACGATGCACCAGTCCAGACGCTCGTTACGGGCTGCCAGACGCTCGACCACAGCCTTGGTGCCGTGATGCGCCGGGCCTTCTTCGTCGCTGGTGATCAGGAACGCAACCTTGCCCTTGTGATCCGGGTAGTCGGCGACGAAGCGCTCGGCGGCTACAGTCATGGATGCCAGGCTGCCTTTCATGTCCGCCGCGCCACGGCCGCAGAGCATGCCGTGCTCGTCGATCACTGCGTTGAACGGGTCGATCTGCCACGCCGTCACCGGACCGGTCGGCACCACGTCGGTGTGACCAGCGAAGCACAGCACCGGGCCGTCGTGTTTGCCGTGGATCGCCCAGAAGTTATCCACATCTTCAATGCGCATCGGCTCCAGGGTGAAACCGGCATCGCCCAGGCGCTGCATCATCTGCTTCTGGCAATCGGCGTCGACCGGCGTCACGGACGGACGGCGGATCAGGTCGATGGCGAGTTGGAGGGTCGGCGAAAGGTCGGCGTGGGCCGTCATGGAAAACTCCGGATGCTTGAAATTGGGCAAGGGCCAATGTGGGAGCCAGCCTGCTGGCGATGGCGGTGTGTCAGTCAACATAAAGGCTGATTGTTACATTGCCATCGCGAGCAGGCTCGCTCTCACAGGGTTGGATATCACGCCAAGCCCCGCAAAATGGCGGTTATCTTAAAGCAAAACGGCGACCATTGGCCGCCGTTTAGTGCATCGCAGAGGATTTAGACGGCCGGTGCCGGTTCAGGCGTCGGCGCCGGTTTCGGCAGCGACGACAGGAACGCCATGATCAGCGCCGCCACGTACGGCAGCGACTGCACCAGCAGCATGGTCACCCAGAAGCGCATGTCGTTGCTCGGCAGGCCCTGCACCAGGAAGATCCCCAGCGCCGCGCCCCACAACAGCAGCATGATGAACAGCTCCTCCCGGGCCTCGGAAATCGCCACCCAGAAGCCATGGTTGTCAGCGTTTTTCGGCGTGCGGAAGAACGGAATGCTGCTGGTGAAGAAGCCGTACAGCACCGCTTTGGCGATGGTGTGCGACAACGCCAGACCGGCCAGTGCCGCGCAGAACGCATCCTTCAGGTTCACGCCCACGGCGCGACGGTAGAGGAAGATGATCTTGCCGACCTTGAACACAAACAGCGCCAACGGCGGAATTGCGAAAATCAGCAGCGGCGGATCGACCCGTTGCGGCACGATGATCATTGCCGCCGACCACAACAGCGCGCCGACAGTGAAGAAGATGTTCATGCCGTCCGCGACCCACGGCAGCCAGCCCGCGAGGAAGTGGTAACGCTGGCCACGGGTCAGCTCGGTGTCCTTGCCGCGCAGCAGGCTGCCGGTGTGACGCTTGATGATCTGGATCGCACCGTAGGCCCAGCGGAAACGTTGCTTCTTGAAGTCGATGAAGGTGTCCGGCATCAGACCCTTGCCGTAACTGTCGTGGTAATACGCCGCCGACAGGCCTTTCTCGAATACCCGCAGACCGAGCTCTGCGTCTTCACAGATACACCAGTCGGCCCAGCCCAGTTCTTCGAGCACCGAGCGACGGGTCATGGTCATGGTGCCGTGCTGGATGATCGCGTCGCGGTCGTTGCGGGTCACCATGCCGATGTGGAAGAAGCCTTTGTATTCGGCGTAGCAGAGCTTCTTGAAGGTGGTTTCGTTCTGGTCGCGGTAGTCCTGCGGCGACTGCACCACGGCGATTTTCGGGTCAGCGAAGTGCGGCACCATGTGCTTGAGCCAGTTCGGGTGCACGCAGTAGTCGGAGTCGATCACCGCGATCACTTCGGCGTCCTTGGCGGTGTGCGGGATCAGGTAGTTCAGCGCACCGCCCTTGAAGCCGGCCAGGGGCGAGACGTGGAAGAACTTGAAGCGCGGGCCGAGGGTTTCGCAGTAGTCGCGCACCGGTTCCCAGACCGCCGGATCCTTGGTGTTGTTGTCGATGATCAGGACTTCGAAGTCCGGATAGTCGAGGTTGGCCAAGGCATCGAGGGTCTGTTTGACCATCTCCGGCGGCTCGTTGTAGCAAGGCACGTGGATTGAGACTTTCGGGCGGTAGTCGGAATCGCCGACCACCGGCAGGAATTCACGGCGACGTTTGTGAATCCACACGGCCTCGGCCAGTTCGTGGGCCTCGGTCAGCAGCACGATGAACACCCCGAGCGCACCAAGCGCCAGCAGGAAACCCACCGTCAGGCTGAACCACGTGCTGTATTGCTGACTGTAGTCGTAACCGATCCACACCAGCACCGAACCGCACAGGAACGCGATAAAGGTCAGGAAGGTCCGGCCGCGCTGGCGCAGGGCCGAGCCGTCGATCATCAGCAGGGTCAGCGACAACAGCGCCAGCACCACCGAACCGATGGCCAGCACGCGCCATTGCGGGATCGCCACCACCGGGCCTTCGAAGTTGAATTTCTGTTGGCGCGCGGCGTTGAACACGCCCCAGTAAGCGCCGACCGAACCTTCGTCGCTGGCCTTCCACGGCTGGTCAAATGCTTCGATCACGAAGTAGTTGAAGCCCTGGCGGTTGAGCTTATTGACCAACGTGCGCAGGTAGATCGCCTGATCCGCCGGCGACGCATCGGCGCCACCGCGCATGCGGCCGTTGCTCGGCCAGCCCACTTCGGACAGCAGCAGCGGTTTTTTCGGGAACATCTTTTTCAGGTCGCGGGCGCGGTCGAAAACGAACTGCCCGGCCTTGTCCACCGGAATGAATTCCCAGTAGGGCAGAACGTGCGCGGCGATCAGGTCGACGTGCTTGGCCAGCTCCGGGTGCTCTTCCCAGACGTGCCACTGTTCGGAAGTGGTCACCGGCACTTTCACCGCTGCGCGTACGCGGTCGAGCAGCACGCTGAGTTGTTCGGCGGTGATTTCCTTGCGGAAGATCGCTTCGTTACCGACCACCACGCGCACCACGCTGCGCGAGGTATTGGCCAGTTCGATGGCGCGGGTGATTTCGCGCTCGTTGCGTTCCTGGTCCGGGCTGATCCAGATCCCCAGTGTCACGCGCAGGCCGAACTCTTCAGCCAGTTTCGGGATGTCCTGCAGGGAACCGTCGACCGAGTAGATGCGGATGTTGTCCGTCAGCTTGCTCATGATCTCCAGGTCGCGGCGCATTTCATCGTCGGACGGATACTGATCCTTCTGCGGGAACTGTCCTTGCTGGAACGGTGAATAGGAGAAGCCGGAGATCTGCTCCGGCCAGTTCGGCGCGGAGACGGGGCGGTTGATCAGCGCCCAGAAACCGGTGAACAGGGCGGCGATTGCCAGAACCACCACCAGGTTGAGTCCAAATTTACGCGATGACATAGCTGTGTCGGGTTCCAAGGTCTGTGGAACGAAGGGTCGGCTGGTTGACGCCTGAGGGCGCGCATCCTACACCGGCAGTTCGCCGAGTCCTACAACAGACAGGGAAATGCCGGACGTTGGGCAATCCAACCCGACTTAAGTTCTTTCGTTTCAGCATGTAAGGCAAATCTTTGTTACGTGCAGCTTTAATTAAAGCAGGCAGGCTCACCGTTCATAGCGCAAAGATGCTCTTGGCCGCCGACGGCCCTATAATGCGCGCCGGTTTTTGGGGTAATGGTCATGAGTACAGAAGATCCGCGGTTTGCAGGCATCGCCCGTTTGTATGGCGTTGAGGGGATGGCGCGTTTGCGCGCCGCCCACGTGGCGATTGTCGGCGTTGGCGGCGTCGGTTCCTGGGCGGCGGAAGCCATGGCCCGTTGCGGGGTGGGCGAGATTTCGCTGTTCGACCTCGACGATGTCTGCGTCAGCAACGCCAACCGGCAACTGCACGCGCTGGACAGCACGGTCGGCAAACCCAAGGTCGAGGTGATGGCCGAGCGTCTGCGCGGGATCAACCCGGACTGCAAGGTGCACGCCGTGGCGGACTTCGTCACCCGCGACACCATGGCCGAATACATCACGCCGAACATCGACTGCGTGATCGACTGCATCGATGCGGTCAACGCCAAAGCGGCGCTGATTGCCTGGTGCAAACGCCGCAAGATCCAGATCATCACCACCGGCGGTGCCGGCGGGCAGATCGATCCGACGCTGATTCAGGTCTGCGATCTCAACCGCACCTTCAACGATCCACTGGCCTCGAAAGTGCGTTCTACGTTGCGCCGCGACTACGGCTTCTCGCGCACCGTGACCCGTCACTACAGCGTGCCGTGCGTGTTCTCCACCGAACAGCTGCGTTATCCGAAACCGGACGGCAGCATCTGCCTGCAAAAGAGTTTTGTCGGCGACGGCGTGAAGCTGGACTGCGCCGGTGGGTTTGGCGCGGTGATGATGGTGACGGCGACGTTCGGCATGGTCGCGGCGACCAAGGCGGTGGACAAGATTGTGGCGGGCGTCCGGCGCCCGGCGGATCGAGTGAAACCCGCCTGACTGATCGTTCCCACGCTCCGCGTGGGAATGCCTCAACGGACGCTCCGCGTCCGCTTCGGCATGGGACGCAGAGCGTCCCGGGCTGCATTCCCACGCAGAGCGTGGGAACGATCAGTCAGGGGCGAGTTCACGCATCCGCTGCAGTACGGCATTCAGGCCATTGCTGCGCGACGGCGACAACTGTCGCGACAGCCCCAGCTGATTGAACCAGTCCGGCAGATCGACCTGCTGCAACTCGCCGGCGGTCAGACCGTTGACCCGCAGCAGCAACAACGCCACCAACCCGCGAATCATCCGCGCATCGCTGCTCGCCGCGAACTGCCAGTGACCGTCGCGTAACTCGCCGACCAGCCACACCTGGCTTTCGCAGCCATGCACCCGGTTGGCATCACACTTGTCCGCATCGCTCAACGGCGGCAGACGATCCCCGAACTGCATCAACAGCCGCGCCCGTTGTTCCCAGCCGGCGGCGTTCTGAAATGTTTGCAGGGCTTCGGTGGCCTCGGCCGGCAGGCTCATCGCAACAACTCCAGTGCCTGATCCAGCGCTTCAAAGAACCGCTCCAGATCCTCGGAATCGTTGTACAGCGCCAGCGACACACGAATCGCGCCGGCCAGCTCAAAGCGTTTGAGCAGCGGCATCGCGCAGTGGTGCCCGGCACGTACGGCAATGCCCTGTTCAGTCAGCAAATGCGCCAGATCGGCGTTATGCACGCCTTCGACGACAAAACTGGCCAGCGCCAGTTGTGGCTTGCCCAGCAGACGGATGCCATTGCGGGCGGCGAGGCCACGCAACAGGTAATCGTGCAGCGCGGCTTCGTGGGCGGCTACGGCGTCCAGATCCAGACCGGCGAGGTAGTCGAGGGTCGCGCCAAGGCCGATCACGCTGGCAATCGGCGGTGTGCCCGCCTCGAAGCCCAGCGGGGCAGGGCGGAAGCGCGCGTCGTGGTAATTGGCTTCCAGCACCATCTCGCCACCGAACTGCCATGGGCGCAGTCGCTCGAGCGCTTCGTTGCGCCCGAACAGCACGCCAAGGCCATCGGGACCGTACAGCTTGTGGCTGGAAAATACGTAAAAGTCGCAACCCAGGGCCTGCACGTCATGCCGACCATGGACCACGCCTTGAGCGCCATCGACCACGGTCAGCGCGTTTTGCGCCTTGGCCATCGCCAGCAATGCCGGCAAGGGTTGCCAGGCTCCGAGCACGTTGGACAACTGGCTGACCGCCAGCAACCGGGTACGCGGGCCGATCAGGTGCACAGCGGCGGCGAGGTCGATCACCCCATCATCGTCCAGCGGCAGGATCACCAGTTTGAGGTCGCGACGTTGTGCCAGTTGCTGCCAAGGCAGCAGGTTGGCGTGATGCTCCAGGGCGCTGATGACAATTTCATCGCCCGGATGGTAAAGATGTTCCAGGCCGTAAGCCAGGAGATTCAGCGCGCTGGTGGCGCCGTGGGTGAAGATGATCTGCCCGCTGTCACCGGCATTCAGCCACTGGGCAACCTTCAGGCGACTGTCCTCGAACGCCTGCGTGGCATGGGCGCCGGGCAGATGCTGGGCACGATGCACGTTGGCTGCGCCATTGGCGTAGTAATGCGCCAGCGCGTCGAGCAGGGCCTGGGGTTTTTGCGTGGTGGCGGCGTTGTCCAGATAGGTCTGGTCTTGCCGTTGCAGGGCGGCGATGGCCGGGAAATCGGCGCGCCAGGGGGAGGGAATCATCATGCTTTCGAGCCCTGGTGAACTTGGGCGGGTGTACGCCAAACCCTGTGGAAGCGAGCAAGCCCGCTCCCACAGAAGGATTACGCGGCGCTTAGTTGTGAGCGTGCAGCGCTTCGTTCAGTTCGATCGCCGATTTGTGGGTCTTGCATTCCACGGCACCGGTTTCCGAATTGCGACGGAACAGCAGGTCGGTCTGACCGGCCAGTTCACGGGCCTTGACCACTTTGACCAGGTTGTTGTGCTCGTCCAGCAGCGCCACCTTGGTGCCGGCGGTCACGTACAGGCCCGACTCGACGGTGTTGCGGTCGCCCAACGGGATACCGATACCGGCGTTGGCGCCGATCAGGCAGCCTTCGCCGACCTTGATCACGATGTTGCCGCCGCCCGACAGGGTGCCCATGGTCGAGCAGCCGCCGCCCAGGTCCGAACCCTTGCCGACGAACACGCCAGCGGAGACGCGGCCTTCGATCATGCCCGGGCCTTCGGTACCGGCGTTGAAGTTGATGAAACCTTCGTGCATCACGGTGGTGCCTTCGCCCACGTAGGCGCCCAGACGCAGACGTGCGGCGTCAGCGATACGCACGCCGGCCGGAACCACGTAGTCGGTCATTTTCGGGAACTTGTCCACCGAGAACACTTCCAGCAGCTCGCCGCGCAGACGGGCTTCGAGTTGCAGCTCGGCCAGTTCGCTCAGGTCGATCGCGCCCTGGCTGGTCCAGGCAACGTTTGGCAGCAGCGGGAAGATCCCGGCCAGGCTCACGCCGTGCGGCTTGACCAGACGATGGGACAGCAGGTGCAGCTTGAGGTAAGCCTCAGGCGTGGAAGTCAGTTGCACGTCTTCGGCCAGCAGGGTGGCGACCAGCGGCTTGTGGCTTTCGGCCAGGCGGGTCAGCAGCTTGCCTTGTACCGCGTCGATGCCTTTCACGGCTTCAGCCAGTTGGGCGGCTTGTGCGGTGGTGAAGGTGATGGCCTGGTTGCCTTCGGTGTAACCGAGGATCGGTGCAACAGCGGCGACCAGCTCGGCCGAAGGATTGAGCAGCGGCTGAGCGTAGAACACTTCCAGCCATGCGCCTTGACGGTTCTGGGTGCCGACGCCGAAGGCAATACTGAACAGGGAATTGGACATGTGAATACCTCTGCAAAAAGTGACGGGCTGCTTACTTGAGGGCGGCCGCGTAGATATCTGGCTTGAAGCCAATCAGGGTTCGGTCACCGAGATCGAGCACCGGGCGCTTGATCATCGAGGGTTGAGCGAGCATCAGTTCGATGGCTTTCGACTGGTCGAGATCGGCTTTGCGTTCGTCGTCGAGTTTGCGAAAGGTCGTGCCTGCGCGGTTCAACACCGTTTGCCAGCCGTGTTCGTCACACCATTGGGTCAGGTGTTCACGGTCGATGCCGGCGGTTTTGTAATCGTGGAAGTCGTAGCTGACAGCGTGTTCATCGAGCCAGGTGCGTGCCTTTTTCATGGTGTCGCAGGCTTTGATGCCGAAAAGGTGCAACGTTTTGCTTGAAACGGTCAAGGAATCGCCCCCTTTACAGGTGCTGGAGAAAAATGGTGTCGGATTATGCCATGACCAAACCGTTTCGCGGCGGCCGAGGTTGATTTCCCGGACGGGGGCTGCGACATAGGTGCAACGGTCAGCCACAGCCTAAGCGGCTAATATGGCAGTTCAACGCTGTCGATTGTCTGAGATTTCCGCTTTATGCAAACCGCTTATACGGTCCTGATCCTGCTGATGCTGGTCAGTGTTTCGCGTCTGGTCGGACGGGTCATCCCGTTGCCGCTGCCGCTGGTACAGATCGCCGCCGGGGCTTTGCTGGCCTGGCCGACTCTCGGCCTGCACGTGGCTCTGGATCCCGAGCTGTTCCTGTTTCTGTTCCTGCCGCCGCTGCTGTTTTCCGATGGCTGGCGCATGCCCAAGCGCGAATTGTGGCGTCTGCGCGGGCCGGTGCTGACGCTGGCGGTCGGGTTGGTGCTGTTTACCGTGGTCGGTGCCGGCTACTTCATTCATTGGCTACTGCCGACGATTCCATTGCCGGTGGCGTTCGCGCTGGCGGCGGTGTTGTCGCCGACGGATGCCGTGGCGGTGTCGGCCATTTCGCAGAACCGCTTGCCGACGCCGTTGATGCACATGCTGCAAGGCGAAGCGCTGATGAACGATGCCTCGGGCCTGGTGACGTTCAAGTTCGCCCTGGTGGCGGCGGTCACTGGCGCGTTTTCCTTGGCCAACGCCAGTCTGACGTTCGTGCTGGTGGCGGTCGGCGGGTTGGCGGTCGGTGTGGCACTCAGTTGGCTGGTCGGCCGATTGCGAGCATGGATGATCGCCCGGGGCTGGGACGACCCGGCGACCCACGTGGTGTTCATGTTGCTGCTGCCGTTTGCCGCTTACGTGTTGGCCGAACGGCTCGGCGCCTCGGGCATTCTTTCGGCGGTGGCGGCGGGGATGATGCAGAGCTGGCTCGATCTGCTGCCGCGCCAGACCAGCACCCGTTTGCTCAACCGCAGCGTCTGGTCGTTGCTGGAGTTCGCCTTCAACGGTTTGATTTTCCTGCTGCTCGGCCTGCAATTGCCGGACATCATCAAGGCTGTGGTCAGCCACGAAACCTCGTTGTGGCCGACGCTGTTCTACCGCTGCCTCGACGTGGTGGCGATTTTCCTGGCGCTGGTGCTGTTGCGTTTCATCTGGGTGCAAAGCATCTGGCGCCTGTCGGTGCTGCTGCGTCGCTTGCGCGGCAAGGGTGAGTTGACACAAGTGCCGACTGCCCGGTCCTGCTGGCTGCTGACCGTCGGCGGTGTGCGCGGTGCGGTGACCCTGGCGGGCGTGATGTCGGTGCCGATGCTGATGGGCAGCGAGGCGTTTCCCGAGCGTGATTTGCTGATCTTCATCGCCGCCGGGGTGATTCTGATGTCGCTGGTTGCAGCCTGCATCGCCTTGCCGTTGCTGCTGCGCGGAATCCAGAAAAGCCCCGACGACAAACGCCGCCAGGAAGTCCGTGACGCCTGGCGCAAGACCGCCGAAGCGGCGATCCACGCGCTGGAAGTCGAGGAGGTCAACCCACAGGATGCTGCGCAAGCGGCACTGTCGGCGGAGCTCAAGGCGCGGATCATGTCCGAGTATCGCCATCAACTGGAGGTGTTCAACGATTCGGCTGAAGCCCAGGCGCTGGCATTCCAGATGGATCTGCTTGAGCGCCGCTTGCGTCTCAAGGCGCTGCGCGCGCAACGCCTTGAGTTGTACAGCCTCAGCCGTCAGCACCAGATTGGCGATGACGTGCTGCGTGAAGTGTTGGGCGAGCTGGATTTGAGTGAGGCGAATCTGGGGCAGGTCAAATAGGAAAAGCGTTACTTGGGATAGAGCAATCTCATCAGACGTTTGTCTTTCTTGCTGATCTTGCGGTTGATCGGCACCTCCCAGTTACCCACTGTCAATGTGTTTGCCACCGGGTGATGCATGATCGATTTTCGGTCGTAGGAGGTATAGATCGCGTCCAGTGTGTCGAAGGATGCGAACAGGTTCCTGTCGACCTGTTCCTCGGTCAGCGGGTTCATTTCACGGTTCTTGTAGAACTCGTACACCTTCGGCTTATCCCACGGAATATTGGCCTTGGGGTGCTGATGTTCGTGCATCGCACCCAATGCGTGGCCGAATTCGTGGATCACGATCACCTCGAAGTCTTCATGTTCCGGTTTGACCCCCAGGTTCATGGTGGGATGGTCGGGGTGGATCAACAGGGCATCGGTGCCCAGCATCGAGCTGTTGTCATTGTTCTTTGTTGCAATACGGATGTCGCCTTTCAAATTGTCGACAAATTCAAACTTCAGGTTGATGTACGGCAGCCATTGCCTGGCCGCAGCGATAATCCTGTTCTTGTGATCGGTATCGGGTGAATCCATGAAAGCCACTTTCAAGGTTCGGCCGTTGGCCCATAGCTTTGAATAGTCAATGACGGAACGTTTGCGTCGGGTGCCAGTATTTGCGCCTGCATTGGTGGGGTTTTCATTGATGGCCGCCGTGTACGCAGCTTGATCATCGGGCCATTGAATAAGTTGGCAATCCAGCAGGTTGTTCATGTTCACTTCTTCCTTGAAGTTAAAGTCTTGAGTTCGTTTTAGGCGCAGAGATATGCGCGGCTCAAGACTAACGTCTGGCCGGACGGCAAGTGGGGTAAATAGTTGGAGGATCTGTAACTTGTTGTATGAGGCGCCCGTGCCGGATTGCCCGGCGCGGGCGTTCAGGCATTACTTGTGGCGCAGGACGAAATCGCGGATGCGTTCGGCCGCTTCCACGCATTCCGCCAGCGGCGCAACCAGCGCCATGCGTACACGACCGGCACCGGGGTTGACCCCGTCGACATCCCGGGACAGGTACGAACCCGGCACCACGGTCACGTGTTCTTCGGCAAACAGGTCCCGGCAGAACGCTGCGTCATCGCCTTGCACGTTCGGCCACAGGTAGAAGCTGCCGTCCGGACGCTGCACATCCATCACTGGGCTCAGGATCGCCAGCACGGCGTCGAACTTCTCGCGATACAGCGCACGGTTGGCGCGTACATGCACTTCATCGTTCCACGCGGCAACGCTGGCCAGTTGCGTCTGAACCGGCATCGCGCAGCCGTGGTAAGTGCGATACAGCAGGAAGCCCTTGAGGATATCGGCGTCGCCGGCAACGAAACCGGAGCGCAGGCCCGGTAGATTCGAACGCTTGGACAGGCTGTGGAACACCACGCAACGCTTGAAGTCCTTGCGCCCCAGTTCGGCGCAAGCGCTGAGCAGGCCCGGCGGTGGCGTTTGCTCGTCGAAGTACAGCTCGCTGTAGCACTCGTCGGCGGCGATCACGAAGTCGTACTCGTCGGCCAGGGCGATCAGCTTTTTCAGGACGTCGACCGGAATCAGCGCGCCGGTCGGGTTGCCTGGCGAGCACAGGAACAGGATCTGGCAGCGTTTCCAGATCTCCGGCGACACCGCGTCGAAGTCCGGGTTGAAGCCGTTTTCATCCAGGCATGGCAGGTAGTGCGGCTTGGCGCCGGCGAGGAACGCCGCACCTTCGTAGATCTGATAGAACGGGTTCGGGCTGACCACCAGCGCGTCGTCACCACGGTTGACCACGGTCTGGGTGAAGGCGAACAGCGCTTCACGGGTGCCGTTGACCGGCAGCACATTGCGCGCCGGATCGATCCAGCCGCCCGGTACGTTGAAGCGACGTTCGCACCAGGCGGCAATAGCTTCGCGTAGGGCCGGGATGCCGAGGGTGGTCGGGTACACCGCCATCTGATCCAGATTGTTGGCCAGCGCCTCGGCGACAAAGCTTGGCGAACGGTGTTTCGGCTCACCGATGGACAGCGCGATCGGGCGCTTGTCCGGGTTCGGCGTGACGCTGCCGAGCAGGGCGCGGAGCTTTTCGAACGGGTAGGGCTGCAACTGGGTCAGAGCGTTGTTCATCGGTGCTGGGTCTCGTGCAAAGCGGTTGAATCCGGGCGCTCAGTCAAATGCTGATACGCGACAGTTTGATATCGGGTTCCTGATTGACGCTGAGCTGCTCGACGATGGCATCCTGCAAACGGCTGCACAGCAGCGGGTCGGACAGCGGCTGATTGTGGGCGTCGGTGATGAAGAACACGTCTTCCACCCGCTCGCCCAGGGTGGCGATCTTGGCGTTCTGCAGCGACAGATCGAACTCCAGGAAAATCCCGCCGATCCGTGCCAGCAGGCCCGGACGGTCGGGTGCGGTGAGTTCCAGCACCGTCACCGGACGCTGGGCGTCGTTGTGGATCGTCACTTGTGGTGCGAACGCAAAGTGCTTGAGCTGGCGCGGCACCCGACGCTGGATGATGGTCGGGTAATCGTCCGGGTTGCGCAGGGCTTCGGTCAGGCCGTCGCGAATCTGTTTGACCCGGGTCGGATTGTCGCCGATGGATTCGCCTTCCGTATCGAGCACGATGTAGGTGTCGAGGGTGAACTGGCTGCTGGAGGTGATGACCCGGGCGTCGTGAATGTTCAGGTTGAGCTGGTCCATCGCGGCCACGGTCACAGCGAAGAAGTCGTGCTGGTCCGGCGCATAAATGAAGATCTGCGTGCCACCCTCGAATTCGCGCTGGGTGGTTTCCTTGATCAGCACCAGCGGCCCGCCGTCGGCCGGCTGCTGGAGAATCGCATCGCTGTGCCAGGCCACGTCGCCGGCAGTGTGGCGCAGGAAATAGTCATCGCCCAGTTGCGCCCACAACTGCTCGACATCGTCCGGATCGGTGCCACCGCGCACCAGAATATCCAGCGCTGCGCTCTGGGTCTGGCGGATCTGTTCTTCGCGATCCACCGGGTTTTCCAGTCCGCGGCGCAGGGCGCGCTTGGTCTCGGTGTAGAGCTGGCGCAACAGGCTCGCGCGCCAGGAGTTCCACAGGGTCGGGTTGGTCGCGTTGATGTCGGCCACGGTCAGCACGTACAGGTAATCCAGACGGGTTTCATCACCGACCGCCAGGGCGAAGTCATGGATCACCTGCGGGTCGGACAAATCCTTGCGCTGGGCGGTGGTCGACATCACCAGGTGATTTTGCACCAGCCAGACGATCAGGCGGCTGTCCCACACCGGCAGTTGGTGGCGCTGACAGAACGCCTCGGCATCGACCGCGCCGATCTCCGAGTGGTCGCCATGCCGGCCCTTGCCGATGTCGTGATACAGGCCTGCCATGTAGATGAGTTCGGGCTTGGGCAGCTTGGCCATGAGCTTGGCGGCCAGCGGGAATTTCTCCGACACCTGGGTGTACTGCAATTTACGCAGGTGCTTGATCAGATTCAGCGTGTGCGCATCGACCGTATAGATGTGGAACAGGTCGTGCTGCATCTGCCCGACGATGAAGCCGAACTCCGGCAGGTAGCGCCCGAGAATGCCGTAGCGGTTCATTCGCCGCAGGTTGCGGTGGATGCCGATCTTGCACTTGAACAGTTCGATGAACAGGCTGGTATTGCGGATGTCGTTGCGAAAGTTGTCGTCGATCAGGTGACGGTTTTCCCGCAGCAGACGAATGGTGTCGGCGCGCACGCCTTTGATTTCCGGCTGCTGAGCCATCAGCACGAAGATCTCGAGCATGGCGAACGGCGTACGGCGGAACACGTTGTCGTTGCGTGCCTCGATGTAACCGTCGTGCAGCTGGAAGCGCGAGTTGATCGGCTGCGGTGGCGCTTCGTCTTCCGGTGCGAGGATGACTTCCTCGAAGTGCTGGATGATCAGGTCGCTGAGCTGGGCGATGCTCATCACCACGCGGAAATACTGCTGCATGAAGTTTTCGACGGCCTGCTTGGCGTCGTCACCTTCAAACCCCAGCAGCCCCGCAATGGTGCGTTGATGATCGAACAGCAGGCGGTCTTCGGAGCGGCCGGCCAGCATGTGCAGGGCATAGCGCACTTTCCACAGGAATTCCTGGGACGACGCCAGCAGTGCGTTTTCGCTCTCGACCAGGAAGCCTTCGCCTGCCAGGGCGCGCAGGTTCAGGGTGCCGTACTGGCGACGGGCAACCCACAGAATCGTCTGAATATCCCGTAGTCCGCCGGGCGAGCCTTTGACGTTGGGTTCCAGGTTGTATTCGGTGTCGTTGTACTTGTGGTGGCGGGCCTTCTGCTCGGCGCGCTTGGCCAGGAAGAACTCCTTGGCCGGCCACATATGGGCGGTGCTGGTGACATCGAGCATGCGCTGGCGCAGACGCTCGGGGCCGCAGATGGTGCGGCTTTCCATCAGGTTGGTGACCACCGTCAGGTCGGCGCGGGCCTCTTCGGCGCACTCGTCCACCGAACGAACGCTCTGACCGACTTCCAGGCCGATGTCCCACAACAGTGTGAGAAAACGCTCGATGGAATCGCGGAAGATTTCGTGATCGGCGCTGTCCAGCAGGATCAGCAGGTCGATATCGGAATAGGGGTGCAACTCACCGCGACCGTAGCCGCCGACCGCGACCAGCGCGATGTCGGCGTCTTCGCTCCAGTTGAACTGGTCCCAGGCCTTTTGCAGGATGTTGTCGACGAACCAGGCGCGATCCTCGATCAGTCGCCGGATGTCGCGGCCGCTGCGAAAACGTGCGTCGAGCACTTCGCGGGCCTGGCGGATCGCCTTCTTGAAGGCGGCGATAGGGCTCGCTTTCAGGGCCAGTTCAGCCTGGAACTGGCCGCGGTCGAAGAGTTCGGGATCCACCTGCGGCATCGATTGGCTTTCCTTCTATAGGCTGGGAGCGGTGTCGGGATCAGGCCGATACGCGCGGGATCGTGTCATCGCTGCGCAGGGTGAAGATCTCATAGCCGGTGTCGGTGACAAGCAAAGTGTGTTCCCACTGTGCCGACAGCTTGCGATCCTTGGTGATCGCGGTCCAGCCGTCGCCCAGTACCTTGGTGTCGGCCTTGCCCTGGTTGATCATCGGTTCGATGGTGAAGGTCATGCCGGCCTTCAGTTCCATGCCGGTGCCTGCGCGGCCGTAGTGCAGGATCTGCGGCTCTTCGTGGAACACCTTGCCGATGCCGTGACCGCAGAACTCGCGCACCACGGAGAAGCCGTTCTTTTCAGCGTGCTTCTGGATGATCTCGCCGATGTCGCCGAGACGGCAGCCGGGTTTGACGATCTCGATCGCCTTGTACATGCATTCCTGGGTGACCTGGGACAGGCGCTCGGCCCAGACCGGCACGGTGCCGACGTGGAACATGCGGCTGGTGTCGCCGTGGTAGCCGTCCTTGATTACGGTGACATCGATGTTCAGGGTGTCGCCGTTTTTCAGTGGCTTGTCGTTCGGGATGCCGTGGCAGACCACGTGGTTGATCGAGGTGCAGATCGACTTCGGGTAGCCCTTGTAGTTGAGCGGGGCAGGGATGGCCTTCTGCACGTCGACAATGTAGTCGTGGCAGATCTGGTTCAGCTCATCGGTGGTCACGCCCGGCTTGACGTGTTCGGCAATCATTTCCAGCACATCGGCGGCCAGTTTGCCGGCGACACGCATGGCGGCGATGTCCTCGGGGGTTTTGAGGGTGACGGTCATACAGGCTCTCTCTGCGCTCGGCGGCGCTTGTTGATACGGGCAGGGCGGCGGTTTTCGCCTGGTGGCCCTGAAAAACGCGATTCTAACAGACCAAAGGCGCAAATCCGCGCCTGCGTGCATCGCTTCGACCTATACAATAGTGCGCGGCAGGGCGATTCCAAGGGGCTGGCGCCCATGTCCCTGACGCGATTACAGATTCCGGGTTCCGTTTGCGCCCTTCCTGTGATATAAAATGCGCCGCTTTCCGGGGATAGCTCCGGGAGCATTAACCCACACACGTGTCGACACGATGACCTGGGTGCCTTTGATCCTCGGATCAGGGGTTGGTCATTGGGATACGTGGAGGCCCAACCCGACTTATCAAGGAACTATCATGTCCCAAGTCAACATGCGCGATATGCTGAAGGCCGGTGTGCACTTCGGTCACCAAACCCGTTACTGGAACCCGAAAATGGGTAAATACATTTTCGGCGCGCGTAACAAGATTCACATCATCAACCTTGAAAAAACCCTGCCAATGTTCAACGAAGCTCTGACTTTCGTAGAGCGTCTGGCCCAGGGCAAAAACAAGATTCTGTTCGTCGGCACCAAGCGTTCCGCTGGCAAGATCGTTGCTGAAGAAGCAGCACGTTGCGGTTCGCCGTACGTCGATCACCGCTGGTTGGGCGGCATGCTGACCAACTTCAAAACCATCCGTGCTTCCATCAAGCGTCTGCGTGACCTTGAAGTACAAGCCGAAGACGGTACTTTCGCCAAGCTGACCAAGAAAGAAGCGCTGATGCGCTCCCGTGATCTTGAGAAGCTGGATCGCTCCCTGGGCGGCATCAAGGACATGGGCGGTCTGCCAGACGCACTGTTCGTGATCGACGTTGACCACGAGCGCATCGCGATCACCGAAGCCAACAAGCTGGGCATCCCGGTCATCGGCGTTGTCGATACCAACAGCAGCCCGGAAGGCGTTGACTACATCATCCCAGGCAACGATGACGCAATCCGCGCTATCCAGCTGTACATGGGTTCGATGGCTGACGCAGTAATCCGCGGTCGCAACAACGTTGCTGGCGGTACTGTTGAGTTCGCAGCTGAAGAAACTCAGGCTGCAGCTGAGTAATTGACGCCCTGGCGTTGACTCAGTAAGCAAAAAGGGGGCTTGGCCCCCTTTTTGCCACCTCGAAAACCAACTTGTCGGCAGCGCAGCTACAGCATTTGTAACGTGCAGCGGCTACAAGGTGGCTCGGGAAGAATTGAACGCCCGTTCGATCGGGTGGAATGGTTGAAAACCTATCCAAGAGGAATTTGAAAATGGCAGCAATTACTGCAGCGTTGGTTAAAGAACTGCGCGAGCGTACCGGCGAAGGCATGATGGATTGCAAGAAAGCCCTGGAAAAGGCTGACGGCGACATCGAAAAAGCCATTGATGACATGCGTGCTTCGGGCGCGATCAAGGCTGCCAAGAAAGCTGGCAACGTTGCCGCTGAAGGCGCAATCGCCATCAAGTCGAACGACAAGGCAGCCGTACTGCTGGAAGTCAACTCGCAGACCGACTTCCTGGCCCTGCAAGACGACTTCAAAAACTTCGTTGCTGCCAGCGTAGAAAAAGCCTTCGACGAAAAACTGACCGACGCAGCTCCGCTGATCGCCGCTCAGGAATCGGCTCGTGAAGCTCTGGTTGCCAAAGTTGGCGAGAACGTCAACATCCGTCGTCTGGTACGCGTAGAGGGTGACGTTGTCGGCACCTACCTGCACGGTAACAAGATCGGTGTTGCTGTTGTCCTGAAAGGCGGTGACGTCGAGCTGGCCAAAGACATCGCGATGCACGTTGCTGCAAGCAACCCTGAGTTCCTGCTGCCTTCGCAAGTCTCCGACGAAGCGATCGAGCGCGAGAAGGCTGTGTTCCTGCAGCTGAACGAAGAGAAGATCAAAGGCAAGCCAGAAAACATTGTTGAGAACATGGTCAAAGGCCGTATCAGCAAGTTCCTGGCAGAAGCGAGCCTGGTTGAGCAGGCGTTCGTCAAGAACCCTGAAGTCAAGGTTGGCGATCTGGCCAAGAAAGCCGGTGCTGAAATCGTTTCCTTCACCTACTTCAAAGTAGGCGAAGGCATCGAGAAGCCGGTCGACAACTTCGCTGAAGAAGTTGCTGCCCAGCTGGCTGCCGCCAAGCAATAAGACGGTTTTTCAACTGTCGCCCGAAAGAGGCTGCCCGCTCACGCGCGCAGCCTCTTTTCAGATAGGGTTACCAATTTTTAATTGGTTTCCCCTTGGAACTGACTTACAAAGCCATGTTCCGATGGCGCTGAAGCAGCGCCAAGCTAGAGTGAACGCCAGCTGTAAACAGCTCGCAAAGAATTTTTAAATACGCCGCAGGAGAGATTCGCAATGGCTCAGCAGGGCAGTGGTTATCAGGCTCGCTATAAACGCATTCTACTCAAGCTTAGCGGCGAGGCCCTGATGGGCTCGGAAGAGTTCGGGATTGATCCGAAAGTGCTGGATCGCATGGCGCTGGAAGTCGGCCAGTTGGTCGGTATCGGTGTTCAGGTCGGTCTGGTGATCGGTGGCGGCAACCTGTTCCGCGGTGAAGCGCTGAGCAAGGCCGGCATGGATCGGGTCACGGGCGACCACATGGGCATGCTGGCCACTGTGATGAACGCCCTGGCCATGCGCGATGCGCTGGAACGTGCCAATATCTCGGCCATCGTGATGTCGGCCATCTCCATGGTCGGTGTGACCGATCACTATGATCGTCGCAAGGCCATGCGTCACCTGAACTCCAAGGACGTGGTGATTTTCGCGGCCGGTACCGGCAATCCGTTCTTTACCACGGATTCGGCAGCCTGCCTGCGCGCAATCGAAATCGATGCGGACGTCGTGCTCAAGGCGACCAAGGTCGACGGCGTCTACACTGCCGACCCGTTCAAAGACCCGCATGCCGAGAAGTTCGATCATCTGACTTATGATGAAGTACTGGATCGCAAGCTGGGTGTAATGGATCTGACGGCCATCTGCCTGTGCCGCGACCACAAGATGCCGCTGCGCGTATTCAACATGAACAAGCCTGGTGCCCTGCTGAACATCGTCCATGGCGGCGCTGAAGGCACCCTGATCGAGGAAGGTCAACAATGATCAACGAAATCAAGAAAGACGCTAAAGAGCGCATGACGAAGTCCGTCGAGTCTCTGGCTCACAACTTCGGCCGCATTCGTACCGGTCAAGCGCACCCAAGCATCCTGGAGGGCGTAATGGTTCCGTACTACGGTTCCGATACCCCGATCAAGCAAGTGGCCAACATCACCGTCAAGGACGCCCGTACCCTGCAAGTGGTTGCGTTCGAGCGCAACATGCTCGGTGCTGTCGACAAGGCGATTGGTAGCGCGGGTCTGAACCTGAACCCGACCAACCTCGGTGAACTGCTGCTGATCAGCATGCCGGCCCTGACTGAAGAAACCCGTCGTGGTTTCACCAAGCAGGCGCGTGACGTGGCTGAAGATGCTCGTGTTGCCGTGCGCAACATTCGTCGCGATGCCAACAGCTCGCTGAAGGATCTGGTTAAAGAGAAAGAAATCAGTGAAGACGAAGAACGTCGTGCCACTGGCGAAATCGACGACCTGACCAAGAAGTTCGTGGCTGAAATCGACGCGAAGCTGGCAGAGAAAGAAAAAGACCTGATGGCCGTATAAGGGTCGAGCTTTAAATGGATAAGACCAAGCAGACTGCGCCGTCCGCGGTGCCGCGCCATGTCGCGATCATCATGGATGGCAACAATCGCTGGGCGAAAAAACGCTTTATGCCGGGTGTCGCCGGGCATAAAGCGGGCGTGGACGCTGTTCGGGCGGTGATCGAGGTGTGTGCCGAGGCCGGGGTCGAGGTGCTGACCCTGTTCGCCTTTTCCAGTGAGAACTGGCAGCGCCCGGCCGATGAGGTCAGTGCCTTGATGGATCTGTTCTTCAAGGCATTGCGTCGTGAGGCCAAGCGCCTCAACGACAACAACATCAGTCTGCGCATCATTGGCGACCGCTCGCGTTTCCATCCCGAGCTTCAAGCTGCCATGCGCGAAGCCGAGGCCATGACCGCGGGCGCCAATCGTTTTGTCCTGCAGATCGCTGCCAACTACGGCGGTCAGTGGGATATCGCGCAAGCGGCGCAGCGTCTGGCTCGTGAGGTTCAGGCCGGGCATCTGCGTCCGGAAGACATCACGCCGGATCTGTTGCAAACCTGTCTGGCGACCGGTGACCTGCCGCTGCCGGATCTGTGCATCCGCACTGGCGGCGAGCACCGCATCAGCAACTTCTTGCTGTGGCAACTGGCCTATGCCGAGTTGTACTTCTCCGACCTGTTCTGGCCGGACTTCAAACACGATGCCATGCGTATTGCGCTGGCCGATTTCGCTTCGCGTCAGCGTCGTTTCGGTAAAACGAGCGAGCAGATCGAAGCTGGAGCCCGGGTTTAATGCTTAAACAACGAATCATCACTGCGCTGATCCTGCTGCCGATCGCCCTGGGCGGGTTTTTCCTGCTCGAGGGTTCCGGTTTTGCGCTGTTCATCGGGCTGGTCGTGAGTCTGGGTGCCTGGGAATGGGCGCGCCTGGCCGGCTTTACTGCGCAATCGTTCCGCGTCGGTTATGCGGCAGTGGTCGCGCTGATGTTGTTCGTCATGTACATCCTGCCGGGGCTGGCGCCTTGGGTGCTCGGCGCCTCGGTGATCTGGTGGGCGGTGGCGACCTGGCTGGTGCTGACCTATCCGCGCTCCAGTGAGCGCTGGGCCAGCGCCGCCAGCAAACTGGTGATCGGTTTGTTGATTCTGCTGCCGGCCTGGCAAGGGCTGGTCCAGATCAAGCAATACCCGCTGGGCAACTGGCTGATCATGGCAGTGATGGTGCTGGTCTGGGGCGCCGATATCGGTGCCTATTTCTCCGGCCGCGCTTTCGGCAAGCGCAAGCTGGCCCCGCAAGTCAGCCCGGGCAAGAGCTGGGAAGGCGTGTATGGCGGTCTGGCGCTGAGCCTGGTGATCACCACGCTGGTCGCTCTGTTTCGTGACTGGACGGTGGCGCAGTTGTTCAAGGGTTTGATCGGCGCTGCGCTGATCGTGTTCATCTCGGTGGTGGGCGATCTGACGGAAAGCATGTTCAAGCGCCAGTCCGGCATCAAGGACAGCAGTAATCTGCTGCCTGGTCATGGCGGCGTACTGGATCGCATTGACAGTCTGACAGCGGCGATCCCGGTATTCGCGGTGTTGCTGTGGATGGCTGCGCCGTGAGTCGCCCGCAGCAGATTACCGTGCTGGGGGCAACCGGCTCGATCGGTCTGAGCACCCTCGATGTCATTGCTCGTCACCCTGAGCGATATCAGGTTTTTGCACTGAGCGGCTTTACTCGTCTCAGTGAGCTGTTTGCCTTGTGCGTGCGCCATGTCCCTCAGTTTGCTGTAGTGCCGGAAGTCGGCGCCGCTCGTGGCTTGCAGGACGACTTGCGTGCCGCGGGGCTGTCGACTCGGGTGCTGGTGGGGGAGGAGGGCCTGTGTCAGGTCGCGGCTGCCCCTGAGGTGGATGCCGTAATGGCTGCCATCGTCGGCGCCGCCGGTCTGCGTCCGACCCTTGCGGCGGTCGAGGCAGGCAAGAAGATCCTCCTGGCCAACAAGGAGGCGCTGGTGATGTCCGGCGCCTTGTTCATGGACGCTGTGCGCAAGAGCGGTTCGGTCCTGCTGCCAATCGACAGCGAGCACAATGCGATTTTCCAGTGCATGCCGCAGGATTTTGCCCGTGGCTTGAGTACTGTCGGCGTACGTCGGATTTTGCTGACAGCCTCCGGCGGTCCTTTCCGGCAGACGCCGATGGCCGAACTGGTGCATGTTTCACCCGACCAGGCCTGTGCTCATCCGAACTGGTCCATGGGCCGCAAGATTTCCGTGGATTCGGCCAGCATGATGAACAAGGGCCTCGAATTGATCGAGGCCTGCTGGTTATTTGATGCCAGGCCGTCGCAAGTCGAAGTGGTGATCCATCCACAGAGCGTGATTCATTCTCTGGTTGATTACGTGGACGGCTCGGTGCTGGCGCAGTTGGGCAATCCCGACATGCGCACCCCGATCGCCAATGCGCTGGCCTGGCCTGAGCGCATCGATTCCGGCGTGGCGCCATTGGACCTGTTTGCCATCGCGCGCCTGGACTTCGAAGCGCCCGATGAAGAGCGCTTCCCGTGTCTGCGACTTGCGCGTCAGGCGGCTGAGGCCGGCAACAGTGCTCCGGCCATGCTCAATGCCGCGAATGAAGTGGCAGTGGCAGCGTTTCTCGACGGGCGGGTTCGCTACCTGGAAATCGCGAGTATCATCGAGGAAGTGTTGAATCTCGAGCCAGTGGTTGCTCTGAATGATCTCGATGCGGTGTTCACGGCGGACGCGGCAGCACGCGCTCTGGCCGGGCAATGGTTGACCCGTCACGGTCGATAGACCCTGCGGTACAGGCTCCACGCGGCATAGAACAGGATTGCGGAGAAAGTAGATGAGCGCGCTCTATATGATTGCCGGCACCCTGATCGCCTTGGGTGTGCTGGTCACCTTTCACGAATTCGGCCACTTCTGGGTCGCGCGTCGCTGTGGCGTCAAGGTTTTGCGCTTTTCCGTAGGCTTCGGCATGCCATTACTGCGCTGGCATGACAAGCAGGGTACCGAGTTTGTTGTCGCGGCCATTCCGCTGGGTGGCTACGTCAAGATGCTCGACGAGCGTGAAGGCGAAGTGCCCGCTGATCAGCTTCATCAATCCTTCAATCGCAAGTCCGTTCGTCAGCGTATTGCCATCGTTGCAGCTGGCCCGGTCGCCAACTTCCTGCTGGCCATGGTGTTCTTCTGGGTGCTGGCCATGCTGGGCAGCGAACAGGTGCGTCCGGTCATCGGTGCGGTCGAGTCCGGCAGTCTCGCGGCAAAGGCCGGGCTGAGTGCGGGCCAGGAAATCATTGCCATCGACGGCGAGCCGACTTCTGGCTGGGCTGCGGTCAATCTGCAATTGGTGCGTCGTCTGGGGGAAAGTGGTTCCTTGCAGGTGCTGGTGCGCGAGCAGGGCTCCACGGCCGATTCGCCACGTGAACTTGCACTCGATCACTGGCTGAAGGGTGCCGACGAGCCGGATCCGATTCGCTCCTTGGGTATTCGCCCGTGGCGTCCGGCATTGCCGCCGATTCTCGCTGAACTCGATCCGAAAGGCCCGGCTCAGGCAGCCGGGCTGAAAACCGGCGACCGTCTGCTGGCGCTGGATGGCAAGGCACTGGATGACTGGCAGCAAGTGGTCGACACCGTTCGTACGCGTCCTGATACCAAAATCATGCTGCACGTTGAGCGCGACGGTGCTCAAATCGACGTCCCTGTGACCCTGGCTGCGCGCGGCGAGAGCAAATCGCCAAGTGGTTATCTGGGGGCGGGAGTGAAAGCTGTCGACTGGCCGCCGGAGATGATCCGCGAGGTCAGTTACGGTCCTTTGGCCGCGATTGGCGAGGGTGCCCGGCGTACCTGGACCATGAGTGTCCTGACGCTGGATTCACTGAAGAAAATGCTGTTCGGCGAGCTCTCGGTAAAAAACTTGAGTGGACCGATAACCATTGCTAAAGTGGCGGGCGCTTCTGCCCAGTCGGGTGTCGCTGATTTCCTGAATTTCCTTGCTTATCTGAGTATTAGCCTGGGGGTTCTGAATTTGCTGCCCATTCCTGTACTGGATGGGGGGCATTTGTTGTTTTATCTGATCGAGTGGGCGCGTGGTCGTCCCTTGTCGGATCGGGTGCAAGGTTGGGGGATACAGATCGGTATCAGTTTGGTGGTCGGGGTGATGTTGCTTGCTCTGGTCAACGATCTGGGTCGACTGTAACGCTTCGCTGAATTGCGAATCTGCCGCATTTTGCGGCAGTTTGTTTATTGCCAGTTGGAATAAGAAAGGACTTCATGAAACGTCTGCTGCTAACTGCGGTTCTCACCGTATTGATGATCGCCGAAGTTCACGCCGAGTCCTTCACTATCTCTGATATTCGCGTCAATGGCCTCCAGCGGGTCTCCGCGGGTAGCGTCTTTGGTGCCTTGCCGTTGAACGTCGGCGAGCAGGCGGATGATCGTCGCCTGGTGGAATCCACTCGTGCGTTGTTCAAAACCGGTTTCTTTCAAGATATCCAGCTGGGCCGCGAAGGCAACGTTCTGGTGATCACTGTCGTCGAACGTCCATCGGTCGCCAGCATCGAGATCGAAGGCAACAAGGCGATCTCCACCGAAGACCTGATGAAAGGCCTCAAGCAATCCGGTCTGTCCGAAGGCGAGATCTTCCAGCGCGCGACCCTCGAAGGCGTGCGTAACGAGCTGCAACGTCAGTACGTCGCGCAAGGTCGTTACTCGGCCACCGTCGATACCGAAGTGGTATCGCAGCCGCGTAACCGTGTCGGCCTGAAAGTGAAGATCAACGAAGGCACCGTAGCTGCCATTCAGCACATCAACGTGGTGGGCAACACGGTTTTCCCTGAAGAAGACCTGACCGACCTGTTCGAACTGAAAACCACCAACTGGCTGTCGTTCTTCAAAAACGACGACAAGTACGCCCGTGAAAAGCTTTCCGGTGACCTGGAGCGTCTGCGTTCCTACTACCTGGACCGCGGCTATATCAACATGGATATCGCTTCGACCCAGGTGTCCATCACCCCGGACAAGAAACACGTCTACATCACCGTCAACGTGACCGAAGGCGAGAAGTACACCGTTCGTGACGTCAAGCTCAGCGGTGACCTGAAAGTCCCTGAGGATCAGGTCAAGTCGCTGTTGCTGGTGCAGAAAGGCCAGGTGTTCTCGCGCAAGCTGATGACTACCACCTCGGAACTGATCACTCGTCGTCTGGGTAACGAGGGCTACACCTTCGCCAACGTCAACGGTGTTCCGCAGCCGCACGATGATGACCACACCGTGGACATCCTGTTCGCTGTCGATCCAGGCAAGCGTGCCTACGTCAACCGCATCAACTTCCGTGGCAACACCAAGTCCGAAGACGAAGTGCTGCGCCGTGAAATGCGTCAGATGGAAGGTGGCTGGGCTTCGACCTACCTGATCGACCAGTCCAAGACCCGTCTGGAGCGTCTGGGCTTCTTCAAAGAAGTCAACGTTGAAACTCCGGCCGTTCCGGGTGTCGACGACCAGGTTGACGTGAACTACAGCGTTGAAGAGCAGGCTTCCGGCTCGATCACCGCCAGCGTCGGTTTCGCCCAGAGCGCCGGTCTGATCCTCGGTGGTTCGATCACCCAGAACAACTTCCTGGGTACTGGTAACCGCGTCAGCGTCGGTCTGACCCGAAGCGAATACCAGAGCCGCTACAACTTCGGCTACGTTGACCCCTACTGGACCGCCGATGGCGTGAGCCTGGGTTACAACGCGTTCTATCGCACCACCGACTACAAAGACCTCGACGTCGACGTAGCAAGTTATGCGGTAGACAGCCTGGGTGCCGGTGTGAACGTTGGCTACCCGATCAGCGAGACTTCGCGTCTGACCTTCGGTCTGTCCGCTCAGCAGGACAAGATCAAGACCGGTACTTACACCGTTGACGAGATTTTCGACTTCGTCAAGAAGGAAGGCGACCAATACCTGAACTTCAAGGCGTCGGCCGGCTGGTCCGAATCCACCCTGAACAAAGGCGTGTTGCCAACCCGTGGCCGTTCCCAGAGTCTGACCCTGGAATCGACCATTCCTGGCAGCGACCTGTCGTTCTACAAGCTTGATTACCGTGGCCAGCTGTTCCAGCCGATCACCGAGAACTACACACTGCGTCTGCATACCGAACTGGGTTACGGCGACGGTTATGGTTCGACTGATGGCTTGCCATTCTACGAAAACTACTATGCTGGTGGTTTCAACTCGGTACGTGGCTTCAAGGACAGCACCCTCGGTCCACGCAGTACGCCAAGCAAGGGTACCAACCCTGGCACCTTGGCAGACCCGGACCAGGATCCGCTTCCGTTCGGTGGTAACGTCCTGATTCAGGGCGGTGTCGAGGTTCTGTTCCCGCTGCCATTCGTCAAGGATCAGCGCTCCCTGCGTACTTCGGTATTCTGGGATGTGGGTAACGTGTTTGACTCGCAGTGCAAGGATACTGTGAACGCCGATGGCTCGAAGTCCAGCACCAAGTGCAACGACATCAGCCTGAGCAACATGGCCAGTTCCGTCGGTGTCGGCGTGACCTGGGTTACCGCACTGGGTCCTTTGAGCTTCGCGTTGGCCACACCGATCAAGAAACCGGATAACGCTGAAACTCAAGTGTTCCAATTCTCCCTCGGCCAGACGTTCTAAGCGTCTGACCCAAGATAACGACAATGGATTTTGTAGGAGTGCATCGTGCGTAAGTTGACTCAATTGGTTCTCCTGGCCTCCGTACTGGTGGCAGGCCCGGCATTTGCCGACATGAAAATCGCTGTTCTGAACTATCAGATGGCACTGCTGGAATCCGACGCAGCCAAGAAATACGCTGTGGATGCCGAGAAGAAGTTCGGCCCTCAACTGACCAAGCTCAAGACGCTGGAAAGCAGCGCCAAGGGCATTCAGGATCGTTTGATGGCGGGTGGCGACAAGATGCAGCAGGGCGAGCGTGAGCGTCTGGAGCTGGAATTCAAGCAAAAGGCCCGTGACTTCCAGTTCCAGTCCAAGGAACTGAACGAAGCCAAAGCCGTTGCTGACCGCGAAATGCTCAAGCAGCTCAAGCCGAAACTGGATAGCGCAGTGGAAGAAGTCATCAAGAAAGGTGGTTTTGACCTGGTGTTCGAGCGTGGCGCAGTGATCGATGTCAAACCTCAATATGACATCACGCGCCAGGTTATCGAGCGCATGAATCAGCTGAAGTAACCCATGACCGTGACTATCAAACTCGGCCAGTTGGCCGAGTTCCTCGGTGCCACCCTGAGTGGCGACCCTGAGAAGCAAATTACTGGGCTAGCCACCTTGCAGGAGGCTGGCCCAGCTCAGTTGAGCTTTCTGGCAAACCCCCAATACCGCAAATACCTCGCTGGCTCGCAGGCGGCGGCACTGCTGCTCAAAGCGGCTGATGCCGAAGGTTATGCCGGTAATGCGTTGGTGGTGCCCGATCCTTATCTGGCTTACGCACGCATTTCCCACCTGTTCGATCCGAAGCCGAAATCCGCGGCCGGTATCCATCCGACTGCAGTGATTGCTTCGGACGCCGTGGTCGATTCGACTGCCAGCATCGGTCCCTTTGTGGTGATCGAGGCCGGTGCCCGGATCGGTGCGGGCGTGACGCTCGGCGCACATTGCGTTGTCGGTGCCCGCAGCGAAGTCGGCGAAGGTGGCTGGCTGGCTCCGCGGGTGACGCTGTATCACGATGTGCGCATCGGCAAGCGGGTGGTGATCCAGTCCGGTGCAGTGCTCGGCGGTGAAGGCTTCGGCTTTGCCAACGAGAAAGGCATCTGGCAGAAAATCGCCCAGATCGGCGGCGTGACCATTGGCGACGATGTGGAGATTGGCGTGAACACCGCCATCGACCGCGGTGCGTTGGCCGATACCGTGATCGGCAACGGTGTGAAGCTCGACAACCAGATTCAGATCGCCCACAACGTTCAGGTCGGTGATCACACCGCCATGGCGGCGTGCGTGGGGATTTCCGGCAGCACAAAGATCGGCAAGCACTGCATGCTCGCCGGCGGTGTTGGCCTGGTAGGGCACATCGATATTTGCGACAACGTTTTCCTGACCGGGATGACCATGGTGACTCACTCGATTACCGAGCCGGGTGCCTATTCTTCCGGTACAGCCATGCAGCCGGCTGCCGAATGGCGCAAAAGCGCGGCACGCATCCGTCAGCTCGATGACCTCGCGCGACGGTTGAAACAGCTGGAAAAGCGGGCAGGGGAAGTGACCCCTGGCGGTAATGCTTCATCTGAAGGCTGATACCATTTCCATATCAAGAGTGCACAGCCTCTGGACTGCCTCCTTGATTTGCTAGAGGAGTGCGCGTCAGTCGCGCTCCCAATCTTTACATAGGCTTCCCCCCGAAATGATGGACATCAACGAGATTCGCGAATACCTGCCTCACCGTTACCCGTTCCTGCTGGTGGACCGGGTGGTGGAACTGGATACTGAAGGCAAGCGAATTCGCGCCTACAAGAATGTCAGCATCAACGAACCGTTCTTCAATGGTCACTTCCCTGCGCATCCGATCATGCCGGGCGTCCTGATCATCGAAGCGATGGCTCAGGCAGCCGGGATTCTCGGTTTCAAGATGCTCGACGTGAAGCCCGCTGATGGCACGCTTTACTACTTTGTCGGCTCCGACAAACTGCGTTTCCGCCAGCCGGTCAAGCCTGGCGATCAGTTGATTCTTGAGGCCACGTTCATTAGCTGCAAGCGCAAGATCTGGAAGTTTGAATGCCAGGCGTCGGTTGATGGCAAGCCGGTCTGCTCCGCCGAGATCATCTGCGCGGAACAAAAAGTATGAGTTTGATTGACCCTCGCGCAATCATCGATCCTTCGGCCGTACTGGCTGAAGGTGTCGAGGTCGGCCCGTGGTCGATCATCGGCGCAGGTGTGGAAATCGGCGAGGGGACAGTGATCGGGCCGCACGTGATCCTCAAAGGCCCGACCCGAATCGGCAAGCACAATCGCATCTACCAGTTTTCCTCGGTAGGCGAAGACACGCCTGATCTCAAGTACAAGGGTGAAGAAACCCGTCTGGTGATCGGTGACCATAACGTTATCCGTGAAGGCGTGACGATTCACCGTGGCACCGTTCAGGATCGTTCGGAAACCACCCTGGGCGATCACAACCTGATCATGGCTTACGCCCACATCGGCCACGACAGCGTCATCGGCAACCACTGCATTCTGGTCAACAACACCGCGTTGGCCGGGCATGTGCACGTCGAGGACTGGGCGATCCTGTCCGGTTTCACCCTGGTGCATCAGTATTGCCACATTGGCGCCCACAGCTTTTCCGGTATGGGCACCGCCATCGGCAAGGACGTTCCGGCGTTCGTCACGGTGTTCGGCAACCCGGCCGAAGCGCGCAGCATGAACTTCGAAGGCATGCGCCGTCGTGGTTTCAGCGAGGATGCCATTCATGCCTTGCGACGCGCCTATAAAACCGTCTACCGCCAGGGACTGACTGTCGAGCAAGCCCTGGCCGAACTGGCCGAGCCTGCCGCCCAGTTCCCGGAAGTCGCGGTGTTCCGTGACTCCATCCAGTCGTCGTCTCGCGGCATCACCCGCTGATCATGGCCAATCTGCGTATTGCGCTGGTGGCGGGTGAGGCTTCCGGTGACATTCTGGGCGCCGGTCTGATGCGTGCCCTCAAGGCACAGCATCCCGCTGTCGAGTTCATTGGCGTCGGCGGCCCGTTGATGCAGGCCGAAGGCCTGAGCTCCTACTTCCCCATGGAACGGCTGTCGGTCATGGGGCTGGTGGAAGTCCTCGGGCGACTGCGTGAACTGCTCAAGCGCCGCAAGGACCTGATCGCCAAGCTGATCGCTGAAAAGCCGGATGTGTTCATCGGCATCGATGCCCCGGATTTCAACCTCAATATCGAACTCAAGCTGCGTCAGGCCGGGATCAAGACCGTGCACTACGTCAGCCCTTCGGTATGGGCGTGGCGGCAGAAGCGAGTGCTGAAGATCCGCGAAGGCTGCGACCTGATGCTCACGCTGCTGCCGTTCGAAGCCAGATTCTACGAAGAGAAAGGCGTGCCGGTGCGGTTCGTCGGCCATACGCTGGCCGATACCATTCCACTGGAAGCCGATCGCACTGCTGCGCGCGCCGAACTGGGACTGCCGGACGGCCCGCTGGTGGCGTTGATGCCGGGCAGTCGCGGCGGCGAAGTCAGTCGTCTGGGTGCGCTGTTCCTCGATACCGCCGAACGCCTGCGCGCCATGCGCCCGGGTTTGCGCTTCGTCATACCGTGCGCCAATCCCGAGCGTCGGGCCCAGCTTGAAGAGCTGCTGGCCGGTCGCGACTTGCCGGTGACCTTGCTCGATGGCAAATCCCATCTGGCGCTGGCGGCGTGCAACGCAGTCCTGATCGCGTCAGGCACTGCGACCCTCGAGGCGCTGCTGTACAAGCGACCAATGGTCGTGGCCTATCGTCTGGCACCGCTGACGTTCTGGATTCTCAAACGCATGGTCAAGAGCCCTTACGTCTCCCTGCCGAACCTGCTGGCCCAGCGACTGCTGGTACCGGAATTGTTGCAGGATGATGCGACGGTCGAAGCGCTCGCCCAGACCTTGTCGCCGCTGATCGACGGTGGCGAAGAGCAGACACGCGGCTTCGACGAGATCCACCGCACCCTGCGTCTGGACGCTTCCAATCAAGCGGCTGACGCCGTTCTGAACCTGATCGGTCAAACACGATGAGCAAGACAAGCATGCAGATGGGCCTGGATTTCACCCTGGTTGCCGAAGTCGAAGAGTTGGTGGCCGGCGTTGATGAAGTCGGTCGTGGCCCGTTGTGCGGTGCGGTCGTCACGGCGGCGGTGATCCTCGATCCGAACCGTCCGATACTCGGTCTCAACGACTCGAAGAAACTCACTGAAGCCAAGCGTGAAAAGCTCTACGACGAAATCTGCGAGAAGGCACTGAGCTGGTGCATCGCCCGTGCCGAAGTCGAAGAGATCGACGAGTTGAACATCCTCCACGCCACCATGTTGGCGATGCAGCGCGCGGTGGCGGGTCTGCATATCCAGCCGAAGCTGGCGATGATCGACGGCAACCGCTGCCCGAAACTGCCGATGCGTTCCGAAGCCGTGGTCAAGGGCGACAGCAAGGTGCCGGCCATCGCCGCCGCGTCGATTCTGGCCAAGGTCAGTCGCGACCGCGAGATGGCGGCGTTCGAATTGATCTATCCGGGTTACGGCATCGGTGGCCATAAAGGCTACCCGACGCCCGTTCATCTGGAAGCGTTGGTGCGCCTCGGGCCGACGCCGATTCACCGGCGTTCGTTTGCCCCGGTGCGGCAGGCTTATGAAGCGCTGGAAGGCCTCACGCAGGTTTAGCGGCGAGGCTGATGTTTTGTTCAGGGCCCGGTACAATCCGGGCCTTGTTGTCTCTATGTAACTGGACAGGATCACTATGCCGGCTTCATTCGTTCATCTACGCCTGCACACTGAATACTCCCTGGTCGACGGGCTGGTGCGGATCAAGCCGCTGGTCAAGGCCCTGACCGGCATGGGCATGCCGGCCGTTGCGGTTACCGACCAGAACAACATGTGTTCGCTGGTCAAATTCTATAAAAACACCATGGGCGCCGGGATCAAGCCGATCTGCGGCGCCGACCTGTGGCTGTCGAACAAGGACCCGGAGGGTCCGCTGAGCCGGATCAGCCTGCTGGTCATGAACGCCCTGGGTTATCGCAACCTGACCGAGCTGATTTCCCGTGGCTTCATCGAAGGTCAGCGCAACGGCATGATCATCATCGAGCGCGAATGGGTCGCCGAGGCCAACGAAGGCCTGATCATGCTGTCCGCCGCGAAAGAAGGCGAAATCGGCATGGCCATGATCGGCGGCAACCCCGCTGAGGCCGAGGTCCTGACGCGCGAATGGATGGCGGTGTTCCCGGATCGTTTCTACCTGGAGATCCAGCGTACCAATCGTCCGAATGACGAAGAACAATTGCACGGCGCCGTGGCCCTGGCCGACAAGCTCGGTGCGCCGCTGGTCGCGACCAACGATGTGCGTTTCATCAAGCAGGAAGACTTCGCCGCCCACGAAACCCGCGTCTGCATCGGTGAGGGCCGGGCCCTTGACGATCCGCGTCGTTCGAAGAACTACAGCGATCAGCAATACCTGAAAAGCGCCGAGGAAATGGCCGAGCTGTTCAGCGACCTGCCGGATGCGGTGGAAAACTCCGTCGAGATCGCCAAGCGCTGCAACATTGAAGTGAAGCTGGGCACGCACTTTTTGCCCAACTTCCCGATCCCCGATGGCATGACCATCGATGAGTATTTCCGCAAGGTGTCCTTCGAAGGTCTGGAAGAGCGGTTAACCGTTCTGCTGCCAAGGGACACGACTGAAGACTACGAAGCCAAGCGGCAGGTCTATGTCGACCGACTGAATTTCGAGCTGGATATCATTATCCAGATGGGGTTCCCCGGTTACTTCCTGATCGTGATGGACTTCATCCAGTGGGCCAAGAACAACGGCGTGCCGGTGGGCCCGGGCCGGGGGTCGGGTGCCGGATCGCTGGTGGCCTATGTGCAGAAGATCACCGACCTCGATCCGCTGGAATACGACCTGCTGTTCGAGCGTTTCCTTAACCCGGAACGGGTATCCATGCCCGACTTCGACGTCGACTTCTGCATGGACGGTCGCGACCGCGTGATCGACTACGTGGCCGAAAAGTACGGCCGTAACGCTGTGAGCCAGATCATCACCTTCGGTTCCATGGCGGCGAAAGCTGTGGTGCGCGACGTGGCGCGGGC
Source organism: Pseudomonas sp. GW821-FHT09E04 (assembly GCF_059416185.1). Lineage (NCBI taxonomy): Bacteria > Pseudomonadati > Pseudomonadota > Gammaproteobacteria > Pseudomonadales > Pseudomonadaceae > Pseudomonas > Pseudomonas sp. GW821-FHT09E04. The sequence goes on along the minus strand of NZ_JBWKOR010000002.1, from coordinate 559,595 downwards.
GCAGGGCAAGTCGTTCGGCCTGGCGGATCGCCTGTCGAAGATGATTCCGTTCGAAGTCGGCATGACCCTGGAAAAAGCCTACGAGCAGGAGGAAATCCTGCGCGATTTCATCAAGGTCGATGAAGAGGCGGCGGAAATCTGGGAGATGGCGCGTAAGCTCGAAGGCGTTGTGCGTAACGTCGGCAAGCATGCCGGTGGTGTGGTGATCGCACCGACCAAGCTGACCGACTTCTCGCCGATCTATTGCGACGAGGCCGGTGACGGCCTGGTAACCCAGTTCGACAAGGATGACGTCGAGGCGGCCGGTCTGGTGAAGTTCGACTTCCTCGGCCTGCGAACGCTGACGATCATCGACTGGGCGCTGAAAACGATCAATCGCGACCGCGCCAAGGTCAACGAACCGCCGCTGGATATCGCGTTCATCCCGCTGGATGACAAACCGACGTATCAGCTGCTGCAAAAAGCTGAAACCACTGCGGTATTCCAGCTTGAATCCCGCGGTATGAAAGAGCTGATCAAAAAGCTCAAGCCCGACTGCCTGGAAGACTTGATCGCGCTGGTGGCCTTGTTCCGTCCGGGCCCATTGCAATCGGGCATGGTGGATGACTTCATCAACCGTAAGCACGGTCGCGCCGAACTGGCCTATCCGCACTCGGATTACCAGTACGAGGGCCTCAAGCCCGTCCTGGCACCGACTTACGGCATCATCCTGTATCAGGAACAGGTGATGCAGATTGCCCAGGTCATGGCCGGTTACACCCTCGGTGGTGCGGACATGCTGCGGCGGGCCATGGGTAAGAAAAAGCCCGAGGAAATGGCCAAGCAGCGCGGCGGCTTCATTGAAGGTTGCGCCACCAACAATATCGACGCGGACCTTGCCGGTAACATTTTCGACCTGGTAGAGAAATTCGCCGGTTACGGCTTCAACAAATCCCACTCCGCCGCCTACGGCCTGGTGTCGTACCAGACCGCCTGGCTGAAAGCCCACTACCCGGCGCCGTTCATGGCGGCGGTGCTTTCGGCGGATATGCACAACACCGACAAGGTCGTGACCTTGATCGAAGAAGTGCGCACGATGAAGCTGCGCCTCGACGCGCCGGACGTGAATACCTCGGAGTTCAAGTTCACGGTGAACGACGAAGGGCGCATCGTGTATGGCCTGGGCGCGATCAAAGGCGTCGGCGAAGGCCCGGTGGAAGCGATCACCGAGGCCCGTCAGGCAGGCCCGTTCAAGGACCTGTTCGACTTCTGTGCCCGAGTCGACCTCAAGCGCATCAACAAGCGCACGCTGGACGGTTTGATCCGTAGCGGCGCGCTGGATCGCCTCGGCCCGTACTTCCATGACGAGCAAAAGGCTTATCAGGCCAACATCGACCGCAATCGCGCGGTATTGCTGGCGGCGATGGAAGAGGCGATCAAGTCGGCCGAGCAGACTGCACGCACCCGCGACAGTGGCCATGCCGACCTGTTCGGCGGGTTGTTCGTCGAGGAAGATGCGGACGTTTACGCGCTGCATCGCAAGGCCAAGGAACTGACCCTCAAGGAACGACTCAAGGGTGAAAAAGACACCCTTGGCCTGTACCTGACCGGCCACCCGATCGACGAATACGAAGGTGAAATCCGCCGTTTCGCCCGCCAGCGCATCATCGACCTGAAACCGGCCCGGGATACCCAGACCGTGGCGGGGATGATCATTGCCCTGCGGGTGATGAAGAACAAAAAGGGCGACAAGATGGGCTTCATCACCCTCGACGACCGCTCCGGGCGGATCGAGGCGTCACTGTTCGCCGAGGCGTTCCACTCCGCGCAATCGCTGCTGCAGACCGACGCGATGGTGGTGGTCGAAGGCGAAGTCAGCAACGATGACTTCTCCGGCGGTCTGCGCCTGCGGGTCAAGCGGGTGATGAGCATGGAAGATGCGCGCACCAACCTGGCCGAGAGCCTGCGCCTGAAGTTGCAGACCCAGGACCTGAAAGGCGATCAGCTACGCTGGTTGGGTGATTTGCTCAAGCGTCACCGCGGGGCATGCCCGATCACCATGGAGTACACCAGCCCTGATGCGAAGACCTTGCTGCAGTTTGGCGAGACCTGGCGGATCGACCCGGCGGATGCCTTGATTCAAGCCCTGCGTGACCAGTTCGGGCGAGACAACGTCTTCCTCCAATACCGTTGACCGGCAGGTGATATCAAACCGCCTGCCCGCAACCTGAATTTTTAATCTCGACCTTAGCGCGCCTCTCCCTTAAGGTAGGGCGCGAATAGACAACCGGCCGGCCCAAGCTCACTTGGGACACGACCCTAGACGGACGCCTATGAACCCGAATTTTCTAGATTTCGAACAGCCGATCGCCGACCTGCAAGCCAAGATCGAAGAGTTGCGCTTGGTCGGTAATGACAATTCGCTGAATATCGGCGATGAGATCTCCCGCCTGCAGGACAAGAGCAAAACGCTCACCGAAGACATTTTCGGCAAGCTGACCAGCTGGCAGATCGCACGTCTGGCGCGTCACCCGAAACGTCCATACACCCTGGACTACATCGAGCACATCTTCACCGAGTTCGACGAACTGCACGGTGATCGTCACTTCTCCGACGACGCGGCCATTGTGGGCGGCGTGGCACGTCTGGAAGACCAGCCAGTGATGGTGATCGGTCACCAGAAGGGCCGTGAAGTGCGCGAAAAGGTACGCCGCAACTTCGGCATGCCGCGCCCGGAAGGCTACCGCAAGGCTTGCCGCCTGATGGAGATGGCCGAGCGCTTCAAGATGCCGATCCTGACCTTCATCGACACCCCGGGTGCCTACCCTGGCATCGACGCTGAAGAGCGCAACCAGAGCGAAGCGATCGCCTGGAACCTGCGCGTCATGGCTCGTCTGAAAACCCCGATCATCGCCACCGTGATCGGTGAAGGTGGTTCCGGCGGCGCGCTGGCGATCGGTGTCTGCGATCAGTTGAACATGCTGCAGTACTCGACCTACGCGGTGATCTCGCCGGAAGGTTGCGCTTCGATTCTGTGGAAAACCGCAGAAAAGGCGCCGGATGCCGCTGAAGCGATGGGCATCACCGCCGAGCGTCTGAAAGGCCTGGGCATCGTCGACAAAGTGATTGGCGAGCCTCTGGGCGGCGCCCACCGTGATCCGGCGGCTGCTGCGGCCTCGATCCGTGCCGAGCTGAGCTCGCAACTGGCGATGCTGAAGAAGTTCGACAACGAAGCGCTGCTCAAGCGTCGTTACGATCGTCTGATGAGCTACGGCCTCTAAGTCGACCGCGCAATACCCGATGTGGGAGCGAGCCTGCTCGCGATGAGGGGTAACATTCAACCAATGAGTTGGCTGTTGCACCGCTATCGCGAGCCGGTTCGCTCCCACATTTGATTTGTGCCAAGGGAAAGAAATGGATCAGTCGACGATTGATTTGCCTTCCAGGCTTTTGCGCCATCTCAAGCCCTGGCTCGGTGCTTCCCATTGGCGCATCGCCTACTCGGGTGGACTCGATTCCACCGTCCTGCTGCACCTTCTGGCCGGTCTCGCCAAAACCGAATCCCTTCCGGCGCTAGGCGCCATCCATGTCCATCACGGCCTTCAGGCTGCGGCCGACGCGTGGCCGGCGCATTGCCAGGTGGTCTGCGATGGGCTGGCGGTGTCGTTGCAGGTGGTGCGTGTGCAGGTGCAGCCGGGGGCGAGCCTGGAGCGGGCGGCGCGGGATGCGCGTTATGCGGCGTTCAGTGCGGCGATTCAGGCCAACGATGTGTTATTGACCGGACAACACCGCGATGATCAGGCTGAAACACTGCTGTTCCGTCTGTTGCGCGGCGCCGGGGTCCGAGGCCTCTCCGGCATGCCGGCGCAACGAACGTTGGGGCAGGGCAGTCTGGTTCGGCCCTTGCTCGACGTCACGCGCGCCGAGCTGGAAGTCTATGCGCGGGACCATGGCCTGCGCTGGGTAGAGGATCCGTCGAATCAGGATCGACAGTTCTCGCGCAATTACCTGCGCCATCAGGTCATGCCGCTGCTGACCGGTCGCTGGCCGCAGGCTCACGCCAGCATGGCCCGCAGTGCGGCACATTTGCGTGAGGCGCAAGGTTTGCTCGATGAGCTGGCGCAGATTGATCTGGCTCAAGCGACCTTGTCCGATGATTTCGAGTGGCTGGGTTTGCCATCGCTGGCGTTTGCGGCCATCGCCGGGTTGTCCGATGCCCGCCAGAGAAATGCACTCAGTCATTGGCTGGAACCGCTCACCCGACTGCCGGATACCGACCATTGGTCGGGTTGGCTCGATTTGCGTGATGCCGGCAACGATGCCTCGCCGGTCTGGCGTCTGGCGGATGGCGAGCTGCACCGCAGCGCCGGTCGTCTGTGGTGGCTCAGCGGGCAATGGTTGCGCGCGCCAGTGGTCAGCAGCGACTGGCATGAGCCGTCGCTGGCGCTACGCTTGCCCGATAACGGGCGTGTCATGTTCAGCGGTCAGACTCCCGCAGGGCCGCTGCGCATCCGCTATCGGCAGGGCGGCGAGGTGATGCATCTGGCGGATCGCGGTCATCGCGATCTCAAGCGCTTGCTCAATGAGCGCGCGGTGCCGGGCTTCGTGCGTGGCAGATTGCCGCTGCTGTTTCGCGGTGAAGAATTGCTCGCCGTGGCGAACCTGCCGGGGCTCGACGGCAATGCGTTGGAAGGCTGGCGTTTGCATTGGCAGCCATCTGACGAAGATCAAGGTTTGAGATGAAGGGGGCATTCCGGTAGACTACGCTCCCTTCTTGATACAACTTCTGTGGATTCGCCTGAATTGCAGGAGTTGCCGATTACCAAGCAGTCTTTGCTGGGCGATTCCAAAAAATGTGTAGCGAGCAACGTACCGGTGTTTTCACTTCCGGTCTGTCCCAACGCGGCGGTTTTTTTGAAAGGTGCACTGTGATTAATGCAGGTGATCGGGGGCTTCGGCCTTCCTTCGCTTTCCCCGGCGGCTCGGACCGCTTTAACGCAGACTTCTAGGGTTTTTCATGACGCGCTACATATTCGTCACGGGCGGTGTTGTTTCTTCTTTGGGGAAAGGCATTGCATCGGCTTCATTGGCGGCCATCCTGGAGGCGCGGGGGCTTAAGGTCACCATGCTGAAGCTGGATCCGTACATCAACGTCGACCCGGGCACCATGAGCCCGTTCCAGCACGGTGAAGTGTTCGTCACCCACGACGGCGCCGAGACCGACCTGGACCTGGGCCACTACGAGCGGTTCATCCGCACGACCATGACCCAGAACAACAACTTCACCACCGGCCGTGTCTACGAGCACGTGCTGCGCAAAGAGCGCCGTGGTGACTACCTGGGTGCAACCATCCAGGTGATTCCGCACATCACCGACGAAATCAAGCGTCGCATCATCAAGGGCGCCGGCGATGCCGACGTGGCTCTGGTGGAAATCGGCGGTACCGTTGGCGACATCGAATCGCAACCGTTCCTCGAAGCCATCCGCCAGCTGCGTGTGGAAGTCGGTTCCAAGCGCGCGATGCTGATGCACCTGACTCTGGTTCCGTACATCGCCACCGCCGGCGAGACCAAGACCAAGCCGACCCAGCACTCCGTAAAAGAGCTGCGTTCGATCGGCCTGCAGCCAGACGTGCTGATCTGCCGCTCCGACCATCCGGTGGATGTGTCGTCGCGTCGCAAGATCGCGCTGTTCACCAACGTTGAAGAGCGTGCGGTGATCTCCCTGGAAGACGTCGACACCATCTACAAGATCCCGGCCGTGCTGCACGCCCAGGGTCTGGACGATTTCGTCGTCGAGCGCTTCGGCCTGCAATGCAATGGCGCCGACCTTTCCGAGTGGGAAAAGGTCGTCGATGCCAAGCTCAATCCAGAGCACGAAGTCACCATCGCGATGGTCGGCAAGTACATGGAGCTGCTGGACGCCTACAAGTCGCTGATCGAAGCGATGAGTCACGCCGGCATCACCAACCGCACCAAGGTCAACCTGCGCTACATCGATTCCGAAGACATCGAGAACCAGGGCACCGCGCTGCTGGAAGGCGTCGACGCGATCCTCGTACCGGGCGGCTTCGGTCTGCGTGGCGTGGAAGGCAAGATCACTGCCGTTCAATACGCTCGCGAAAACAAGGTTCCATACCTGGGTATCTGCCTGGGCATGCAAGTGGCGGTCATCGAGTTCGCCCGTAACGTGATGGGCTGGAAAGACGCCAACTCCACCGAGTTCGATCGTGCCAGCGGCCATCCGGTTGTCGGTCTGATCACCGAGTGGGAAGACGCCACCGGTGCAGTCGAAACCCGTACCGAATCGTCCGATCTGGGCGGCACCATGCGCCTCGGCGCTCAGGAATGCCTGCTGGAAGCCGGCTCCAAGGTGCACGACTGCTACGGCAAGGATGTGATTGTCGAGCGTCACCGTCACCGTTACGAAGTGAACAACAACCTGCTGCCGCAAATCATCGAGGCCGGCCTGAAGATTTCCGGTCGCTCCGCTGATGCTGCGCTGGTTGAAGTGGTCGAAGCACCGGATCATCCATGGTTCGTCGCTTGCCAGTTCCACCCAGAGTTCACCTCGACGCCACGCGATGGCCATCCGCTGTTCAGCGGCTTCGTCAAAGCGGCATTGGCTCAACACCAGAAGAAGGCGTAACCCCGATGGCACAGAAGATCATCCGCGTCGGCGACATCGAGATTGCCAACGACAAACCCATGGTGCTGTTCGGCGGCATGAACGTGCTGGAAAGCCGTGACATGGCCATGCAGGTTTGCGAAGAGTACGTGAAGGTCACCGAAAAACTCGGTATCCCTTACGTGTTCAAGGCCAGTTTCGACAAGGCCAACCGTTCTTCTGTGACCTCTTATCGCGGTCCTGGCCTGGAAGAGGGCATGCGCATCTTCCAGGACATCAAACAAGCCTTCGGCGTGCCGATCATCACCGACGTCCACGAGCCTGACCAGGCCGCGGTCGTCGCTGAGGTCTGCGACATCATCCAGCTGCCGGCCTTCCTGTCGCGCCAGACCGACCTCGTGGTCGCCATGGCCAAGACCAATGCCGTCATCAACATCAAGAAAGCCCAGTTCCTCGCGCCTCAGGAAATGAAACACATCCTGAACAAGTGCGTGGAAGCGGGTAACGATCAATTGATCCTCTGCGAGCGCGGTTCGAGCTTCGGCTACAACAACCTCGTGGTCGACATGCTCGGCTTCGGCATCATGAAGCAGTTCGAGTACCCGGTATTCTTCGACGTGACCCATTCGCTGCAAATGCCTGGCGGTCGTTCCGACTCCGCCGGCGGTCGCCGCGCCCAGGTCACCGACCTGGCCAAGGCTGGCATGAGCCAGTCGCTGGCGGGCCTGTTCCTCGAAGCGCACCCGGATCCGGACAACGCCAAATGCGACGGCCCTTGCGCCTTGCGTCTGGACAAACTGGAGCCATTCCTGGCCCAGCTCAAAGCCCTGGACGAACTGGTGAAGAGTTTTCCGACGGTAGAAACCGCGTAAACCTCAATTCTCCGGTAAAGTACCGCACGATTTGTCGCTCATGCCCTCGGGTATGAGCGTTGTCGTCTGCAAGCTGCCCGCTGCACACCACTTGCCGACGGTAAAAAGATTTCCTCTAGCTGCGTCGTTTTCGTCAACTTTGGAGTGTTTACAACAATGGCAAAAATCGTCGACATCAAAGGTCGTGAAGTTCTCGACTCCCGTGGCAATCCCACCGTGGAAGCGGACGTGCTTCTCGACAACGGCATCATCGGCAGCGCTTGCGCGCCGTCCGGTGCATCCACTGGCTCGCGTGAAGCGCTCGAGCTGCGTGATGGCGACAAGAGCCGTTACCTGGGCAAGGGCGTGCTCAAGGCGGTAGCCAACATCAACGGTCCGATCCGCGATCTGCTGCTGGGCACCGACCCAAGCGACCAGAAAGCCCTGGATCACGCGATGATCAAGCTTGACGGTACTGAAAACAAAGCGACCCTGGGCGCCAACGCCATCCTCGCCGTCTCCCTGGCTGCGGCCAAGGCTGCTGCGCAGGATCAAGACCTGCCGCTGTACGCACACATCGCCAACCTGAACGGCACTCCGGGTGTGTACTCGATGCCGGTTCCGATGATGAACATCATCAACGGTGGCGAACACGCCGACAATAACGTCGACATCCAGGAATTCATGGTTCAGCCGGTTGGCGCCAAGTCTTTCTCGGAAGGTCTGCGCATGGGCACCGAGATTTTCCATCACCTGAAAGCTGTTCTGAAGGCCCGTGGCCTGAGCACTGCTGTCGGTGACGAAGGCGGTTTCGCGCCGAACCTGGCGTCCAACGAAGACGCACTGAAAGTGATCTCCGAAGCTGTTGCCAACGCCGGTTACAAGCTGGGCACCGACGTGACCCTGGCTCTGGACTGTGCAGCCAGCGAATTCTTCGAAGACGGCAAGTACAACCTGTCCGGCGAAGGCCAGGTGTTCACCGCTGAAGGCTTCGCCGACTACCTGAAAGGTCTGACCGAGCGTTACCCGATCATCTCGATCGAAGACGGTCTGGACGAGTCCGACTGGGCAGGCTGGAAGATCCTCACCGACAAGATCGGCGAGAAGACCCAACTGGTAGGCGACGACCTGTTCGTGACCAACACCAAGATCCTGAAAGAAGGCATCGATAAAAAGATCGCCAACTCGATCCTGATCAAGTTCAACCAGATCGGCACCCTGACCGAAACCCTGGAAGCCATCCAGATGGCCAAGGCTGCCGGTTACACCGCCGTGATCTCGCACCGTTCGGGCGAAACCGAAGATTCGACCATTGCCGACCTGGCTGTGGGTACTTCGGCTGGCCAGATCAAGACCGGTTCGCTGTGCCGTTCCGACCGCGTTTCCAAGTACAACCAACTGCTGCGTATCGAAGAGCAGTTGAATGGCAAAGCCAAGTACAACGGTCGCTCCGAGTTTCGCGGTTAAGTTGTAGATGGTAAAAAGACACCGGATTGTGTCGGAAAAGTCGTGACAGCGATGGATTTGCCACTAATCTGATGCCTTATATGCACAAGCCTGGATATTCCAGGCTTCGTGCTATCAGATGCTTCAAAGTTTTGGCGTGGCTGTCTTTTTTCACTGGATACCTGATATTCGATGCGCAGTCCTTACTGGTTGTTTCTCGTCTTGCTCTTGCTGCTGGCTGGTCTGCAGTACCGCCTGTGGGTGGGCAATGGCAGTCTGGCGCAAGTTGCCGAACTGAATCAGCAGATTGCTGATCAGCACGCCGAGAACGAAGCATTGCTGGAGCGCAACCGGGTGATGGACGCTGAAGTCAGCGAGTTGAAGAAAGGCATGGAGACCGTTGAAGAGCGGGCTCGTCACGAACTGGGCATGGTCAAGGACGGCGAAACCCTTTACCAGTTGGCCCAATGATCGATTCCCTGCCGGCCTTCTGGGCCGTGATTCCTGCCGCGGGCGTCGGTGCCCGTATGGCCGCGGACCGTCCCAAGCAATACCTGCAACTGGGCGGGCGCACAATTCTCGAACACAGCCTCGGCTGTTTCCTCGATCACCCGAGCCTCAAGGGCCTGGTGGTCAGTCTTGCTGTCGATGATCCTTATTGGCCGAACCTGGCTTGCGTCAGTGATCCGCGGATTCAGCGGGTCGAGGGTGGCGCCGAGCGTTCAGGTTCGGTGCTCAACGCTTTGCTGCACCTGCACGCCCAAGGTGCCGACGATGAGGATTGGGTGCTGGTGCACGATGCGGCACGGCCCAATCTGAGCCGTGACGATCTCGATAAACTGCTGGCTGAGCTGGCGAGCGATCCGGTCGGTGGCTTGCTGGCCGTGCCGGCGCGCGACACCCTGAAACGGGTCGACAAGCACGGTCGCGTGGTCGAAACCGTGGATCGCAGCGTGATCTGGCAGGCCTACACGCCGCAGATGTTCCGCCTCGGAGCATTGCACCGCGCATTGGCGGACAGTCTGGTGGCCGATGCGCTGATCACCGATGAAGCTTCGGCGATGGAGTGGGCCGGCATGGCGCCGCGCCTGATCGAGGGTCGCGCGGACAACCTGAAAGTCACCCGCCCGGAAGACCTCGAATGGTTGCGCCAGCGCTGGGCCAACCGTCGTTAAATCCGATACTCCGGCCGTTCGGCCAAGCCTTCCTTGAGAAAATCCACCAGTTTGCGCACCTTCGGCGACAAGTGCCGTTGTTGCGGATACAACGCCCACACCGCCGTATTCGGCGGTTGATGCGCCTCCAGCAAAGAAATCAACGCGCCGCTGTGCAGATGCTTCAACACGTAATAGTCCGGCAACTGACACAGGCCGACGCCCTGTAGCGCCGCATCCAGCACCGCTTGCCCACTGTTGCAGCGCCAGTTTCCCTGTACCCGCTGGGAAAATTCCCGTCCGTTCTGTTCCAGTTGCCAGATATCCGAGCTGCCGATCAGGCAGTTGTGCCGGCTCAGTTCCGACAAACTGTGTGGCCGACCGTACCGTTCGAGGTAGGACGGCGACGCGCAGAGGTACATGCGCCGCGGTGCCAGCCGGGTCGCCACCAACCGAGAATCCTGAAGACGCCCGAGGCGGATCGCCAGGTCCAGGCCTTCGTGCACCAGATCGAGTTGCCGGTTGGTCAGTTCGATATCGATGCGCAGTTGCGGATAGTGCCCCATGAACCGCGTCACCAGCGGCACGATGAAGCGCTCGCCATAGGCCACGGCGCAGGTCATGCGCAGCATGCCTTTGGGTTCGCTGGTCAGGTCGCCGACCGCACGCAGTGCTTCTTCGCGACCATCCTGCAGACGCTGGCAATGTTGCAGGAAGGTCTGGCCGGCTTCGGTCAAGGTGACACGCCGGGTGCTGCGATACAGCAGTCGTGTCTGCAGTCGCTCTTCGAGTCGTACGATTTGTCGACTGACATGCGAGGAAGAAACACCCAGGCGTTCGGCGGCGGCGGTGAACTGGCTGCACTCGGCAACGGCGACGAACTCGTCGATACCTTCCCAGCGGTTTTCGGACATGGGGATTATCCCTGTATGGCAATAATGTTTTGCTTTTGTCCTGATTATTCATCAGTCAGCGCTGGACTACACTCCCTGTCTGGTTTTTATTCAATGGATTCACTGGAGAGTCAGCATGATCAAGTCGCGCGCCGCCGTTGCCTTCGAGGCCAAGAAGCCGCTGGAAATCGTAGAAGTCGATGTCGCCATGCCCAAGGCCGGTGAAGTGTTGCTGCGCGTGGTGGCTTCCGGTGTTTGCCACACTGACGCCTACACCCTGTCCGGTGCTGACCCGGAAGGTATCTTCCCGTCGATCCTCGGCCACGAAGGTGGTGCCATTGTTGAAGCGATCGGCGAAGGCGTGACCTCCGTTGCCGTCGGCGACCACGTGATCCCTCTGTACACCCCGGAATGCGGCCAGTGCAAATTCTGCAAATCGGGCAAGACCAACCTGTGTCAGGCGATTCGCGCCACTCAGGGCAAGGGCCTGATGCCGGACGGCACTTCGCGCTTTTCCTACAAGGGCCAAACGATTTTCCACTACATGGGTACCTCGACCTTCTCCGAGTACACCGTGCTGCCGGAAATCTCCGTGGCCAAGATCTCCAAGGATGCACCGCTGGAAAAGGTCTGCCTGCTTGGTTGCGGCGTGACCACCGGTATCGGTGCTGTGATCAACACTGCCAAGGTCAAACCGGGTGACACCGTGGCCATCTTCGGTCTCGGCGGCATCGGTCTGTCGGCTGTGATTGGCGCGGTGAAGGCCAAGGCCTCGCGCATCATTGCCATCGACATCAACCCGGCCAAGTTCGAAATCGCCAGGCAACTGGGCGCTACCGACTGCGTGAACCCGAAAGATTTCGATCGTCCGATCCAGGAAGTGATCGTCGACATGACCGACGGCGGCGTCGACTTCTCCTTCGAATGCATCGGCAACGTGCAACTGATGCGCGCAGCCCTCGAGTGCTGCCATAAAGGTTGGGGCGAGTCGGTGATCATCGGTGTTGCCGGTGCCGGCCAGGAAATCGCCACCCGTCCGTTCCAACTGGTGACCGGTCGCGTCTGGCGCGGCTCGGCGTTCGGCGGCGTGCGTGGCCGTACCGAGCTGCCAAGCTACGTCGACATGGCGCAAAGCGGCGAGATCCCGCTGGATACTTTCATCACCCACACCATGGGCCTGGAAGACATCAACAAGGCGTTCGATCTGATGCACGAAGGCAAGAGCATCCGCACCGTCATTCATTTCTGATCAATCGCGATGCCACGGCAGCCAATGTGCAGCCGTGGCTGCGTAGGAGTCCTACATGAGTCTGGAAAACATCTCCTGTCAGAAGAGTTTCGGCGGTTGGCACAAGCGCTATCGCCATCGTTCCGATGTGTTGGGCTGCGACATGGTGTTCGCCGTGTACCTGCCGCCGCAGGCAGAGCAGGGCGGCAAGCTGCCGGTGCTGTACTGGTTATCGGGCCTGACGTGCACGGACGAGAACTTCATGCAGAAGGCCGGCGCCATGCGCATGGCGGCTGAACTGGGATTGATCATCGTGGCGCCGGACACCAGTCCCCGTGGCGCCGATGTACCGGGTGATCCGGATGGCGCGTGGGATTTCGGCCTCGGTGCCGGGTTCTATCTGAATGCCACGCAGGAACCGTGGTCGCGGCACTATCGGATGCATGACTATGTCGTGCAGGAATTGCCTTCACTGGTTGAAGCGCATTTCCCGGCTTCGGACAAGCGCAGCATCAGTGGCCATTCCATGGGCGGTCACGGTGCATTGGTCTGTGCATTGCGCAACCCTGGGCGTTACCAATCGGTGTCGGCGTTTTCGCCGATCAACAATCCGATGGATTGCCCGTGGGGCCAGAAGGCGTTCTCCCGTTATCTGGGCGAAGACCGTTCGAAGTGGCGCGAGTGGGATGCCTGTGCGCTGATCGCCGAGGCGGACGAGAAACTGCCATTGCTGGTCGATCAGGGTGATCGCGACGACTTCCTCGCCACCCAGCTCAAACCCGAAGCGCTGCAACAAGCGGCAAAACAGGCGGGCCATCCGCTGACGCTACGCCTGCAACCGGGCTACGACCACAGCTATTTCTTCATCGCGAGCTTCATTGACGACCACTTGCAGCATCACGCACGCGCCCTCAAGGGCTAATGCAGGTAGAATCACGCCCTGACAAAATTCGGGGCGTTTTTTTTATGCGTATTGGCCACGGCTATGATGTGCACCGTTTCGCTGAAGGCGATTTCATTACTCTGGGCGGCGTGCGAATCGCACACGGCTTCGGGCTGCTCGCTCACTCCGACGGTGACGTCCTGCTGCATGCCTTGAGCGACGCCTTGCTCGGCGCGGCTGCGCTGGGTGATATCGGCAAGCACTTCCCGGACACCGACCCGCAATTCAAGGGCGCCGATAGCCGAGTGCTGTTGCGTCATGTGGTCAGCCTGATCCACGCCAAAGGCTGGAAAGTCGGCAACGTCGACAACACCATCGTTGCCCAGGCACCGAAAATGGCCCCCCATATCGAATCGATGCGCGCGCTGATTGCCGCGGATCTGCAAGTAGAACTGGATCAAGTGAACGTGAAAGCCACCACCACCGAGAAGCTCGGCTTCGTCGGTCGCGAAGAAGGCATCGCCGTGCATTCCGTTGCCTTGTTGCTGCGCGCATGAACGAACTGCAATTGCTCGGCCCACGGGCCTATGGCGACGCGCTCGGTACCGCGGTACTGAAAGCCATCGCCGAAGATTTCCAGGTCGATGAAGTCCTCGACATTCCGTTCAGCGGTGACGGCGAGCACCTGTGGGTCTGGGTGGAAAAGCGCGGTCTGAACACCGAAGAAGCGGCACGCCGCATTGCCAAGGCGGCCGGTGTGCCGTTGCGCACGGTCAGCTATGCCGGCCTTAAAGACCGTCAGGCGCTGACACGTCAGTGGTTCAGCGTGCAACTGCCGGGCAAGGCCGATCCGGATCTGTCGGCGGCGGAAAACGACACGCTGAAGATCCTCAAGACCACGCGCCACAAGCGCAAGCTGCAACGCGGCGCGCATTCGGCCAATGGTTTCACCTTGCGCCTGACCCAGTTCAATGGTGACAAGGCTGCCATCGACGAGCGCCTGCAACTGATTGCCAAGCAAGGTATCCCGAACTACTTCGGCGCCCAGCGTTTCGGCCATGATGGCGGTAACGTCGTCGATGCCCGTTCATGGGCGGCGCGCAAGGCCCTGCCGGAGCAGCGCAATGTACGTTCGCGCCTGCTGTCGACTGCACGCAGCTTTCTGTTCAACCAGGTGCTGGCGGCACGAGTGGCTGATGGCACCTGGCAGCGCGCCCAAGTCGGCGATCTGCTGGCGTTCACCGACAGCCGCAGCTTTTTCCCGGCAGGTGAAGCCGAGTGCAGCGACCCGCGCCTGGCGATTCTCGATCTGCATCCGACCGGTCCGCAGTGGGGCGAAGGTGACTCACCGGCCGCCGGCGCTGTCCATGATCTGGAGCAGGCAATCGCCGCAGGCGAGGCGGATCTGCGCGATTGGTTGATTAATGCCGGTATGAGCCACGAACGTCGCATCCTTCGACTGCCCATTGGCGGGTTGACGTGGCATTATCCCGAGCCTGACATTCTGCAACTGGAATTCGTCCTCCCGGCCGGATGCTTCGCCACCGTATTGGTGCGCGAACTCGTTGATCTGGTGCCGGTGGGGCAGACGGACAGCCCATGCGTATTCTGATTTCTAACGACGATGGGGTAACCGCACCCGGTCTTGCCGCGCTTTATGCTGCGCTGGCGGATTACACCGAATGCGTGGTTATCGCCCCGGAACAGGACAAGAGCGGTGCCAGCAGTTCGCTGACGCTGGATCGTCCGCTGCACCCGCAATACCTGGCCAACGGTTTCATCAGTCTCAATGGCACGCCGACCGACTGTGTGCACCTGGGGCTCAATGGTTTGCTGGAGCGCGAGCCGGACATGGTGGTTTCGGGCATCAACCTCGGCGCCAATCTGGGCGACGACGTGTTGTATTCCGGGACAGTGGCGGCGGCCCTTGAAGGCCGTTTTCTCGAACGCCCGTCGTTTGCCTTCTCGCTGGCCTCCCGGCAGGTGGACAATCTGCCCACTGCTGCCTACTTTGCGCGCAAACTGGTCGAGGCCCACGCCGGGCTCGATCTGCCACCGCGCACGGTACTGAACGTGAACATTCCCAATCTGCCCATCGATCACATTCGTGGCATTCAGCTGACTCGCCTGGGGCATCGCGCCCGTGCGGCAGCGCCGATGAAAGTGGTCGATCCCCGTGGCAAGGCCGGTTACTGGATTGCCGCCGCCGGCGATGCGGAAGACGGCGGGCCGGGCACTGATTTCCATGCGGTGATGCAGGGCTACGTTTCCATCACTCCGTTGCAGCTCGATCGCACCTTCAATGATGCCTTCAGAAATCTCGACGGCTGGCTGGAGGGGCTCAACTGATGGCTCGTGAACAAGACGACCGGTTGCGCAGCGGCATCGGGATGACTTCCCAGCGCACCCGTGAACGCCTGATTCAGCGGTTATATGAAGAAGGCTTGTCCAACGCCAATGTGCTGGAAGTGATCCGCCGTACGCCGCGTCATCTGTTTGTCGATGAAGCGCTGGCGCACCGGGCCTATGAAGACACCGCGCTGCCGATCGGCCACAACCAGACCATCTCCCAGCCTTATATGGTCGCGCGCATGAGCGAGTTGCTGCTCGAGGCGGGGCCGCTGGACAAGGTGCTGGAGATCGGTACCGGTTCCGGTTACCAGACGGCGGTGTTGTCGCAACTGGTCGAGCGGGTGTTCTCTGTCGAGCGGATCAAGGTACTGCAGGATCGGGCCAAGGAGCGTCTGGTCGAACTCAACCTGCGCAACGTGGTGTTCCGCTGGGGCGATGGCTGGGAAGGCTGGCCGGCGCTGGCGCCTTATAACGGCATCATCGTCACGGCCGTGGCGACCGATGTGCCACAGGCCTTGCTCGATCAACTGGCGCCCGGCGGTCGGCTGGTGATTCCGGTCGGCTCAGGAGAAGTGCAGCAATTGATGCTGATCGTGCGCGAAGAAAACGGCTTCTCCCGACACGTTCTCGGGGCGGTTCGCTTCGTGCCATTGCTCAACGGGCCGCTGGCCTGAGCATTTGTTTGCCGGCGCTGAATTCCTTGCGAGAGCGCCTGTCTTACAGCGGCATCGATTGTATAAACAGGATTTATCGTCCATGAGCAAACGTGTGCGTCGAGCGATATCGCTTCATTAAAGGTAAAGCCTGTTTCGCCCGTTATACTTGCGAAGTTACATGCCGGAATCGGCATTCCACATTTTTCAGCCACCACAAAGGGAGCGGCGGGTGAGTCTCACAGTCATTGCGCAGCGTATGGGTAACACGAGCTTTCAGCGCCTGGTGACTGGCCTTGTCTTGAGCACCTTGCTGGTCGGTTGCTCCAGCACCAAATCGAGCAACGTGCGGGTCGTCGATCGCAACAATGCGGTGGCCCAGCGTCCTACAGTGACGACCGGGCAGTATGTAGTCCGTCCGGGCGACACAATGTTTTCGATCGCGTTTCGCTACGGCTGGGACTACAAAGCCCTCGCTGCCCGGAACAATATTCCTACGCCGTACACGATCCATCCGGGTCAGACGATTCGCTTCGATGGCCGCCCTGGTTCAACGTCGACCGCGGTGGTGAGCAACAGCGGTTCTGCGCCGTCTTCGTCGAGCAAAACCACGATAATCCGGCGCCAGGCGAATGGCACGACGACCACCACAACCACCGGTTCCGGGGCGACTTCTGCGGCCGTTGTACCGTCCGTCGCCAACAAGCCGGCACCGGCTCCATTGCCTCCACCGGGCCCGGCCCCGACCGGCTGGGGATGGCCATCTAATGGCATTCTGATTGGTAAATTCTCTTCAAACGGTAGTTTGAATAAAGGAATTGATATCGCCGGGGATTTGGGACAGCCTGTTTTAGCTGCGTCTGATGGGACGGTGGTTTACGCCGGGAGTGGCTTAAGGGGCTACGGCGAATTAGTCATCATCAAACACAGTGAAACCTACGTCAGTGCTTACGGACACAACCGTCGGCTGTTGGTACGGGAGGGGCAGCAGGTCAAAGTCGGACAGACAATTGCCGAAATGGGGTCAACGGGTACAGACCGGGTGAAACTGCATTTTGAGATTCGCCGACAAGGTAAACCTGTAGATCCGCTGCAGTTCCTGCCAAGACGTTGATTTGCAGACCAGCCTGTTCCGTCGCGTAGAGGGGACAGGCTCCAGCGTTGCCAAGGATAAAGGCGTCGCTTGAGCTTGGGGTCGAACTCACCAAAGGACTATAACAATGGCTCTCAGTAAAGAAGTGCCGGAGTTTGACATCGACGATGAGGTTCTCCTGATGGAGACCGGCATCGATTCGGATTCGATGTCGAATGATGAAGGGGCTGCTCCACCTTCCGTTCGTGCCAAATCCAAACACTCCGCTTCACTTAAGCAACACAAGTACATCGACTACACCCGGGCACTCGATGCCACGCAGCTGTACCTCAACGAAATCGGCTTTTCCCCATTGCTCTCCCCGGAAGAAGAAGTTCATTTTGCGCGCTTGTCGCAAAGTGGCGATCCCGCCGGGCGCAAGCGCATGATTGAAAGTAACCTGCGGCTGGTGGTCAAAATCGCCCGGCGTTACGTCAATCGGGGGCTGTCGCTGCTGGATCTGATCGAAGAGGGCAACCTCGGGCTGATCCGGGCGGTGGAAAAGTTCGATCCCGAGCGCGGCTTCCGCTTCTCGACCTACGCGACCTGGTGGATCCGTCAGACCATCGAGCGCGCGATCATGAATCAGACCCGGACCATCCGGCTGCCGATCCATGTGGTCAAGGAGCTCAACGTGTACCTGCGGGCTGCACGGGAGCTGACGCAAAAACTCGATCACGAACCTTCACCCGAAGAAATCGCCAACCTGCTGGAAAAACCGGTGGGCGAGGTCAAGCGCATGCTGGGCCTGAACGAGCGGGTTTCTTCGGTCGACGTCTCGCTGGGTCCGGATTCGGATAAAACCCTGCTGGACACCCTCACGGATGACCGTCCGACCGATCCATGCGAACTGCTGCAGGACGACGATCTGTCGCAGAGCATCGATCAATGGCTCTCGGAGCTGACCGACAAGCAACGCGAAGTGGTGGTACGCCGCTTCGGCCTGCGCGGTCACGAGAGCAGCACGCTGGAAGATGTAGGCCTGGAGATCGGCCTGACCCGGGAACGGGTGAGACAGATCCAGGTGGAAGGCCTCAAGCGCCTGCGTGAAATCCTCGAGAAAAACGGCCTGTCGAGCGAGTCGCTGTTTCAATAAGCGCCTTGCGTGATCGCCACAAAAAGCCCCGACTGGTTCGGGGCTTTTTGTTTTCTGCGGCAAAGCGGTTTGCTTCCCCGGGTTTGTAGTCTCGCGTTGTAAGCCCTGGCTTACTCTTTCGTAAGTGTTCGCTATTTTTACACTGCGGCAGACGTCCATTATGCTTGCTGAATATGTTCAACTGATTGATTTATATGGTTATTTTTAAATATTAAGTGCTTATGACAGTGTGTTTTAGCTGAGCAGGCCGGTTGCGGCTGTCAGGGAAATCTCTAGTATCTGGGTTGTGTCGACGGACAGACACGCCCTTCAAGGAAGAGGGGAAAGGACATCGCAGGACGCGATTCATCAGGACGATGAAAAGGAACACAGGGAATAGGGAAAAAATGTGGGCGGGTCAAACCGCCCCTTTTTTTTGCCTGAAGAAAAGCAAAACCCGGAAAAGCAAAAAGGCCCGCAAGGGGCCTTTTCTTCAAACGCGGGACAGATCAGCGTTCGAGGTCTTTGATCTTGCCTTTGACGCCATCCCACTCTTCGGCATCCGGCAGTGATTCTTTCTTCTCGGTGATGTTCGGCCAGATCTCCGCCAGCTCGACGTTCAGTTGAATGAACTCTTGCATCTCTTCCGGGACTTCATCCTCGGAGAAAATGGCTACGGCCGGGCATTCTGGTTCGCACAGGGCGCAGTCGATGCACTCATCCGGGTGAATCACCAGGAAGTTCGGGCCTTCGTAAAAGCAGTCCACCGGACAGACTTCTACGCAGTCGGTGTACTTGCACTTGATGCAGTTGTCGGTGACGACGAAGGTCATTTCTAATTTTCTCCTCAGGCGGCGGCAGCGTTGCCCCTTCACGGTTGGGGTCGCCAGGTTCGGGAGCGATGTCTGCCAGCCAGGCTATTAGCCAGCAGCATCCCAAACCGCGCGAGATTCTAACAGCTTGAAGCCTTTTGCGTTATATCCGGTTCGTCGGTGCTTAGATCCGGTTCTTTAGTGCATAGAGCATTTCGAGCGCACGGCGCGGTGTCATGTCGTCTATGTCCAGTTTAGCCAACTCATCCAGCACCGGATGCGGCAGGCTGGCGAACATGTCGCTTTGTTGCGGCGTCGCCGGTTTGCCCTTGGCGGCCGGTTTAGGCGCTTCATGCGGCAAAGCAGTGTCTTCCAGGCGGCTCAGGTGTTCACGGGCGCGCACGATCACTTCGCTCGGCACACCCGCCAGTTGCGCCACGGCCAGACCATAACTCTGGCTGGCCGGCCCTGGCAGCACGTGGTGCAGGAACACGATGCGTTCGTTGTGCTCGGTTGCATTGAGGTGCACGTTGGCCACCAAGGGCTCGGCTTCCGGCAGCACGGTCAGTTCGAAATAGTGCGTGGCAAACAGCGTGTAGGCGCGCAGGTGCGCCAGTCGCTCGGCTGCCGCCCAGGCCAGGGACAGACCGTCGAACGTGCTGGTGCCGCGACCCACTTCGTCCATCAGCACCAGGCTGCGCTCGGTGGCGTTGTGCAGAATGTTGGCGGTTTCGCTCATTTCCACCATGAAGGTCGAGCGCCCGCCGGCCAGGTCGTCGCTGGAACCGATCCGGGTGAAGATCCGGTCCACCAGCGACAGTTCGCAGCTGGCCGCCGGCACGAAGCTGCCGATATGGGCCAGCAACACGATCAGTGCAGTCTGGCGCATATAGGTGGATTTACCACCCATGTTCGGGCCGGTGATCACCAGCATGCGGGTGTTGTCATCCAGGCTCAGGTCGTTGGCCACGAACGGCGTGGTCAGTACCTGCTCGACCACCGGGTGACGACCCTGAGTAATGCGCATGCACGGTTCGCTGACGAAAGTCGGGCAATTCAGGTCGAGGTTCAGTGCTCGTTCGGCAAGGTTGCTCAGCACATCCAGTTCAGCCAGCGCGCCAGCGGTGTCCTGCAACGGCGGCAACTGACTGATCAGATCTTCCAGCAGCGCTTCGTAGAGCATTTTTTCGCGAGCCAGGGCGCGGCTCTTGGCCGACAACGCCTTGTCTTCAAATTCTTTCAGCTCAGGCGTGATGAAGCGCTCGGCACCCTTGAGGGTCTGACGACGGATGTAATCCGCCGGTGCCGATTCAGCCTGCTTGCTCGGCAACTCGATGAAGTAGCCGTGGATGCGGTTGTAGCCGACCTTCAGGTTGGCGAGGCCCGTGCGGGCTTTTTCCCGGGCTTCCAGATCGATCAGGAATTGGCCGGCGTTTTCGCTCAGCGATTGCAGCTCGTCGAGTTCGCTGTCGTAGCCGGTTTTCAGCACACCGCCGTCACGGATCACCGCCGGCGGGTTGTCGATAATGGCTTTTTCCAGCAGCGCTGCCAGTTCCGGGTAAGTGCTGGTGGTGGTGGCCAGACGTTGCAGGTGCGGCGCTTCCAGGTCGGTCATCGCCACTTGCAGTTCAGGCAGGGCGCCGAGTGCATCACGCAGGCGGGCAAGGTCGCGAGGGCGGGCGTTACGCAGCCCGATCCGCGCCAGAATCCGCTCGATGTCACCGATTTCCTTCAGCTGCGGTTGCAGGCTTTCAAAGCGATAGCGGTCGAGCAGGCAAGTGATCGAGGTCTGGCGCGCCAGCAGTACAGTCAGGTCGCGCAGTGGACGGTTCAGCCAGCGAGTCAGCAAGCGACTGCCCATGGCGGTCTGGCAACGGTCGACAACCGATTGCAGGGTGTTGTCGCGGCCGCCGGCCAGGTTGGTGTCGAGTTCCAGGTTGCGACGGCTGGCGCCGTCCAGCACCACGGTGTCGTCCAGACGTTCATGGCGCAGGCTGCGCAAGTGGGGCAGGGCGGTACGCTGGGTTTCCTTGGCGTACGCCAGCAGGCAACCGGCGGCGCCGATGGCCAGGGTCAGGGTTTCGCAGCCGAAGCCTTTGAGGTCCTGGGTGGAGAATTGCTGGCAAAGACTTTTCAGCGCCGAATCACGCTCGAAATCCCACGGCGCGCGGCGACGCACGCCACGGCGTTTTTCCGCCGGCAGATCTTTTGGCCAGTCATCCGGGATCAACAGCTCGACCGGGTTGACCCGCTCAAGCTCCGCCAGCAGGTTTTCCCAGCCCTTGATCTCAAGCACCGTGAAGTTGCCACTGGTGATGTCCAGCACCGCCAGACCGAACAGACGCTCGTCCCCCAGCACCGCCGCGATCAGGTTGTCGCGACGCTCATCAAGCAGTGCCTCGTCGCTGACCGTGCCCGGGGTGATGATCCGTACCACCTGACGTTCCACCGGGCCCTTGCTGGTGGCCGGATCACCGACCTGCTCGCAGATCACGACCGACTCGCCGAGCTTGACCAGTTTCGCCAGATAGCCTTCCGCGGCGTGATACGGAATCCCGCACATCGGAATAGCCTGCCCCGCCGATTGCCCACGGGCAGTCAGGGTGATGTCCAGCAACTTGGCCGCCTTCTTCGCGTCTTCGTAGAAGATCTCGTAGAAGTCGCCCATGCGGTAGAACATCAGCTGGTCCGGGTGCTGATTCTTCAGGCGCCAGTACTGCTGCATCATCGGGGTGTGGGAGGACAGGTCGGAGACGGCTTTATTCATCGGATTGTCAGGTAACTCGTTGGAAGGTGTGGGGCAAAAGCGGGGCAGTCGCCGGGCTTTTCCGCGATGGACGCAAGGTTACCATGGGCGGTCTGTCGGACGCAGGCATCGCGGCCGGGTGACAGCTATCTGGCGCAAAAAGCTCGATTATGCACGATTTATGCAAATCAGCATTTGTCTTCCCGAAAAACTTCAAGCACTATGCGCGTTATGCAAAAACGCAACGTATCCTCCGTCTTAAGAGCACTGCTCGATCAGCACGGGATCTCCCCCACGGAGCTCCACCGTCGCACCGGCGTGCCTCAATCCACTCTCTCGCGGATTCTCAGCGGGAAGATCGTCGATCCTTCGGATAAACACATCTCGAAGATTGCCGAGTACTTCGCCGTGAGCACCGATCAGTTGCGCGGGCGCGCAGATGTTGCGCCGGTCGCCGGCGGCGGGCGCGAGGAGTTGCATTCCGAACTCAAGGACATAAGCCTGTGGGACGATGACACGCCCGTCGATGACGACGAGGTGTCGGTGCCCTTCCTTCGCGAGGTTGAATTGGCTGCTGGATCAGGAAGATTCGTCATCGAAGAGAGCGAACGCTCTAGCCTGCGCTTTGGAAAGCGCAGCCTGCGCCATAATGGTGTGCAGTTCGACCAGGCCAAATGCGTGACCGTACGGGGCAACAGCATGTTGCCGGTGCTGCGTGACGGCGCCACTGTCGGTGTCAACGCGGGCAAGTGCGGGATCGGCGACATTGTCGATGGCGACCTTTATGCGATCAATCACAATGGTCAATTGCGGGTGAAGCAGCTCTATCGCCTGCCTACCGGTATCCGCCTGCGCAGCTTCAATCGCGATGAGCATCCGGACGAGGACTACAGCTTCCAGGATATGCAGGAGGAGCAGATTGTCATCCTCGGTCACGTCTTCTGGTGGGGCATGTACGCCCGATAACGACCCCTCTCTCAGACAAAACCCGCCCATGGCGGGTTTTTTTTCGCCAGTAGAAAAGCGGACAACCCTTGATTGGCGGGGCTTCCATGCATCCGCGCATTTCTTGTGCACAAATAAATGCATTTACGCATTGACTGGATATGCATGCATGCATATTCTTGCCACCAAGCCGCTCGACAAAGCGGCTGGCAACAACAGCTCTTTAGTTCCACAAGAACAGGCAGCGATGAACCGGCCTCAACGGTTCAGAGGGTTGGCAACTGACCCGGGTGTGCAGCGTAAAGCACCAGAAGCAGTTATCCGGCGGGCAGGGACCGCGGTCGGAAAAACAATTTGAACGGACTCGTACCGCGCCAGTAGCGCCGAAAAGTCAGCGTCCTTCACGTACACAGGATTGAAGGAAGGCAAAGGAGTGCATTACTGAAAAGCCCGGCGCATTGCCGGGCTTTTTGGAATGCTCCTCTGAGCAGATCACCTGCAATGAATATTGTGCAGAGCAGGGCCTGGTTAAACAGACAAAGGGAAATTGGAATGAATCGTTATGCATTTATGGAGTTGATGGCTGGGTACAGCTTTTATGTGGTCAACCAAATCGTGGAGGCTGAAAGTCAACCGCCATTTCCTACACAGGGAGGAGCGATGGACTACTGGATGGATGTCACCGCAAATCCAGAGGTTCAGGTTGGTTTGATATACAGGTACTCCGGCTCGGCCCCGGGCTTTTTTGAACCTGTTTACGGGGACTACCTGGCCATTGCCGCTGCACGCAAAAAGCAGCGTTTTATTACCGCAGCCGAATGGCTGACGTATAACCCGCTGCAATACCGGGTAGAGCTGGGTGCCGCAACCCCGGCAGAGGTGACGCAGTGGCAAGCCTACAAACAGTACATCGTCGACCTGACCGAGATTAACAATCAGGCCGGTTATCCAACGGCGCTCCACTGGCCGGTTGCTCCTTTCTGAGTCACTCGCCTCAGCGCGTGCGCAACTGAAGAGCCCGGCCTAAGTGCCGGGCTTTTTGGAATGCCTGCCAGGTTTCATCACGGCATTCATCTGGATCAACAAAAAACCAAGGAGTTAAACCATGAATCTCTATGCACTGGTTGAATACAACAAAGTCACCCAACTGAGAGAAAGTGAGGTCATCCCGGAAGCGCCAGCTTCGCCGACGTCCTTTTGGGTTGATGTCACCGGTAATAGCGAAATTCGCGTGGGTTGGTCGGCGACCTTTAATGAGGTCTGGACATTTACCCCACCTTCCGACGAAGACCTGCGCAACGAAGCCGAGCAACAGAAATGGCAACTGCTGAATTTCGCCGCCAACTGGCTGCTAATGAATTCCCTGCAGTTCAAAGTGGACCTCGGCGTCGCTTCGGCCGCGGACGAGGCTCAGTTGTTGGCGCACAAGCAGTACTCGATTGCCGTCAGCGACATCGATAAGCAGCCGGGTTATCCGGCAAATATTGTCTGGCCAGTAGCTCCTTACTGACAGCCTTGCGATGTTAACTGGCCGGGTGCGACTGTCCCAAGCGCTTTGTCAGCTCAGTTATCGAGAACGCATTGCTGAAAAGCCCGGCCACCGCGCCGGGCTTTTTGGAATGCCTGCCTCGAGAGAAAACGTTTGAACCCAACACACACCACTCATCCATCACACCAGGAGGCGTGACATGACAAACGAGCAACAAGCGTTGGCGGACATGCCGATCTGGCTGGTCATCCTGCTTGCCGTGGCGGGCGGGGTCTCCGGCGAAATGTGGCGCGCCGACAAGGACGGCGCCCGCGGCTGGCCACTGCTGCGACGGCTGGCCCTGCGCTCCGGCGCCTGCATGATCTGCGGCGTCTCGGCGATCATGCTGCTGTACGCCGCCGGCATGTCGATCTGGGCCGCCGGCGCGTTTGGCTGCCTGACCGCCATGGCCGGTGCCGACGTCGCCATCGGTCTCTACGAACGCTGGGCCGCCAAGCGCATCGGCGTCTGCGAAGTACCTCCGCGCGACCCACAGTAACCCCTTCACTTTCTTGTCTCGCTGCACGCCGTGCGGCGGGACTGCGCGTGGACATTTGAAAAGGAGGTCATGCATGCCCGCACCGATCCGGCAGCCATCGCAGCTGTTCACGGCGATGGCGACAGCCTTGCGCAATAACGTTGACCTGAACGTGCAAGTCGGCAATCGCGATGACTTTACGGCACCCGGCGACAAGGCCTGGGTGTTGATCGATATCGAACGAAATGCACCGGGAGAGCGGGCAGCCAACGGGCGGATTGCCCATGTGCTGACGCTGTCGCTGCAGGTCATTCCGGCAGTTTCCGCCACGGCGTTTGTTGCCTGCGACCTGATCGCCGCACTGAAAAACCTGATCACCGACAACCGCTGGGGCCTGCCCGGCGATCAATGTGATCTGCCGATGAACATCGATGGATTGCCGTCCTTGCTCACCCGTGCCGATCAACAGAGCAAAGCCTGGACGCTGTCGTTCAACCAGACCCTCTATCTGGGCACGACCCTGCTCGACGATCCACTCGGCACACCGAAATTCGCCCGCACCTGGGAAGTCAGCGACATCGACGACCCCGACCAATACACCTCGCTGGAGGCCTGACCGATGTTCGACGCATTACTGCGTATGCAACTGGGCCCGATCATCGAGCGTCTGGCCGAGATGGAAGCGGAGATCGAAGACCTGCACCGACGCGCCGAGAGTTATTGCCGCATTGGCATTTGTCAGGAAGTCGATGCGGCGAGCAATACCTGCAAGGTCAGCCATGGAGGATTGCTCACCCCGGCCATCAAGTTCTTCAACCCGAGTGCCGGTGCGCAAAGCGAGTCGCGGATTCCAAGCGTGGGCGAACAGTGCCTGCTGTTCAACTACGGCAGCGGCGAAAGCGGTGCGCAAAGCGTGGCGTTGTTCGGCTTGAACAGTGACCGTTTTCCACCCGCTGCCACCGTCCCCACGCTGACGCGACGGGTGCATGTCGATGGCAGCGAAAGTGGCTACGACGATGCCTCTCACACCCTGCACTGGCAAAACGGTCCTGTGGCTTTCAGCGGTTCTCGCGAATCCCTTGAGCTGAGCATCGGCCCCGCACGGCTGGTGATGACGCCGCAAGCGATCAACCTGCAACTGGGCGCTGTCGGCCTGACGATCGACGCCTCGGGCGTGCACTTCAGCGGCCCGCTGGTGGATCACCAGGGTCGCGTCATCAGCCCCTGAATCAAGAGCCTCCCATGATCGGAATCGATAGAAACACCGGGGCCACGGTCGACGACTGGCTGCAGTTCGTGCAGCGCGCGACCCGGGCCCTGACCACGCCTTTGGGCACACGGCAGAAGCGGCCCTTGTACGGGTCGCTGATCCCCACGCTGCTGGGACAGAACCTCGGCGATGACGTTCTGCTTCTGGCGCAAAGCCACGCCGCGCAAGCGTTCTACAACGCACAGAACGGCATCGGCGATTTCCAGCCGCAAGTGATCGTCGCCAGCCGTCAGGGCGCAGGGTTGCTGCTGCGATTTGCCGGCACCTGGAAAAACCGCCAACAGACTTTCGAGGTCGTGACATGAGCATGTTGATCCCTGGTCAGAACCAACTGGCCGAACCCTCACTGATCAAGGTCGAGGCCTTCGAGGATCTGCTCGCCGAGTTCAAGGCCTTCGTCCTCGAGTACGTCGGCACCCGCTCGCCGGACAGCGCGGCGAAACTCAAGACCAGCCTGGAAAACGAAAGCGAACTGCTGACCATGGCCCTGGAGGCTTTCTGCGTTCGCCTGCAAACCCACGAACGCAAATACAACGCCCGCATCAAGCAGATGCTGGCGTGGTGGGCGACCGGCAGCAATCTCGATGCACGGCTGGCGGACATGGGGCTGGAGCGACAGTTGCTCGACCCGGGCGACCCGGCGGCATTCCCGCCGGTGCCAGCGATTTACGAAAGCGACGATGACGCCCGGCTGCGCTATTACCTGGCGCCCCATGCGCCAGCGGCGGGTTCGCGGATGCAGTACCGCCGCGAAGTCTTCACCCTCGGCGAACGGCCGGCGGTGAAAGTCGAATCCACCGATGCCGGCGTCGTCGACGTCACCTACACCTTTGCCCCGGACGGCCTCGCCGCACAGGTCAAGGATGGCAACGGTCGTCGCACCGCACCCGGTGAAGTGCAGGTGACTGTGCTGTCCCGCGACGCCGACGGCACACCATCCGCCGCATTGCTCGACGGCGTACGCCACCACTTCGCCCGGCCCGATGTCTGCCCGGAAACCGACAAGGTCACCGTCAAAGCTGCGGACATTCAGCGTTACAAGATCCGCGTCGTGGCGAAGATCAACTCCGGCCCGGATTCGGGCCTGACCAAAGTCGCCGCGCAACAGCATTTGCAGGCCTACGCCGACAGTTGCCATCGTCTGGAAGGGCGGGTCGATCCGAGCTGGATCGACTACACGCTGCACAGCGCCGGTGCCGTGCAATTGCAGATTCTTGAACCGCTGACGCCGATCGTATGTACCGCGTTTCAAGCGCCGTACTGCACGGCGGTCGAGGTTGAGGTTCAGACACTATGACGGACCAGACACCGCGTCCGACCTTGCTGCCGGCCAACAGCTCGGCGCTGGAGCGGGCACTCGACATCGGCTTCAGCACATTGCTTGACCGCATCGCGCCACCGTTTCCCGAGCTGATGAACCCGAGTTCGACGCCCGTCGCGTTCCTGCCGTATCTCGCGGCGGATCGCGGGGTGGCCGAATGGAGCACCGACGCACCGGAAGCCGAAAAACGCCTGACCGTCGAACTGGCCTGGCCCACCGCGCGCCAGGCCGGCACCCGCAAGGCGCTGGAGAACGCCGCCAAGGGGTTGCAACTGAGACCCGAGATTCGCGCCTGGTACGAACAGACTCCGCCGGGCGCGCCTTACAGCTTCTCCGTGCGGGCCTTCAGCGAACAACCCTACAGCGAAGAAATCGACGCCCGTCTCGACCGACGCCTGGCCGATGCCAAGAGCGAACGGGACGTGCTGTCGGTGTCCGTCGGCCTCAGCGCCTTCGGCTCTCATGTGATCGGTGCCGCGACGTTCTGCGGCGAACTGACCACGGTCTACCCGGTGTTCCTCGAAGGACTCGAGACATCCGGCGAGTCCTTCAAGGCCGCTGGTCTGTACACCGTCGAAACATCCACTATTTATCCTCAGGGGGCCTGAATGGCTGACTATTACACCCTGCTAACCAACGCAGGGATTGCCTACGAAACCGCCTGCAAGGCAGCGGGCGTGCCGATCAAGCTGACGCAGATTTCCGTCGGTGATGGCGGTGGCGCGGTCTACAACCCGGCCGCGACGGCTACCGCGCTCAAGCGCGAAGTCTGGCGCGGACCGCTCAACGCGCTGTTCCAGGACGAGAAAAATCCGAGCTGGCTGCTCGCCGAAGTCACCATTCCGCCGGCCGTCGGCGGCTGGTATGTGCGTGAAGCCGGCCTGTGGACCGACACCGGCATTCTCTACGCCATCGTCAAATACCCGGAGTCGTTCAAACCGGTGCTGGCCACGTCCGGCTCGGGCAAAGAGTTCTACATCCGCTCGATTTTCGAGACCAGCAATGCTTCGCTGGTGACGCTGCTGATCGACGACACCGTGGTCAAGGCCACCCGCGCCTGGGTCATGAGCTACCTCGCCGAAGAACTCGGCAAACTCGATGGCAAGCAATCGGTTCGCGTCGCCGCCATCACCAACGTGGTGTTGAACGGTGCGCAGCAGATCGATGGTGTGGCGGTGGTTGCCGGTGACCGCGTGTTGCTGCCGAATCAGACTCTGGCCAAGGACAACGGCCTGTGGATCGTCGCCAACGGCGACTGGGTTCGGGCCAACGATGCCAACGTCAGCGCCAAGGTCACACCGGGCCTGACAGTGATGGTGGAAGAGGGCGCGCTGAACGGCGATTCGCTGTGGCACCTGACCACCAACGCGCCGATCACCCTCGGCACCACCGCGCTGACATTCAAGATGCTGGCCGGGCGCACGGGGATTGCTGCCGGTACTTACAAGAGTCTGAGCGTCGACGAATACGGCCGCGCGACGGCCGGCTCGAATCCCGACACGCTGGCCGGTTTCGGCATCAAGGACTCCTACACCAAGGCTGAAGTCGAAGCACTGATTGCCAAGGCATCGGCGTTGCCGGTGGGGTCGATTGTGGCGTTCCCCGTTGATACGCCGCCACCGGGTTTCCTGGAGCTGGACAACAGCGTCAAGAGCAGCGCGACTTACCCGGACTTGAGCGCCTATCTGGGCGGCAAGTTCAACAAGGGTGATGAGGGTGTCGGGAACTTTCGGTTGCCTGAAGCACGTGGGGAATTCTTGCGTGGTTGGGATCATGGGCGTGGGGTGGATGCCGGGCGTGGTCTCGGCAGCTTTCAGGCAGACGATTTCAAGTCTCACAACCATCCGCCCGGGAACAATCGCCCAGGCTTCATGAGTAACGAATACCCTGTTGTTCAGGCATACCACGGCACTAACTCTTCGGGCACACCATCGTATTCCGGAGAGGGGCAACAGATGGCCACTACCGGCGTACGGGGCGGTAACGAAACCCGTCCACGCAACGTCGCCGTCATGTGGTGCATCAAAGCCTGGAACACAGCGGTCAATCAGGGAAACATCGACGTAGCGGCACTGGTCAAGGAAGTGTCACGCCTCGGATCTGCGGTTCCAGTGGGTGCCGTCATGGCGTTTCCTACAGGGATCGTGCCTCCTGGTTTTCTAGAGCTGGATGGCAGTGTGCAGAGCACTGCGACCTATCCGGATCTGGCGGCTTATATCGGTTCAAAATTCAACAAGGGCGATGAGGGAACCGGGAATTTTCGGTTGCCGGAGTCTCGCGGTGAGTTCTTGCGTGGCTGGGACCATGGCCGCGGCATTGACGCGGGACGCGATATTGGCAGCTATCAACTGGGCCAGAACGAAAGCCATAATCACCGCTATTTTGACACTGCAAGAGCCAACATTGACCCCTATGGGGCATCAGCACTAGGCGTCGTCAATGGTGTCACTCAGCCAATCGCTGAAGGTGGCTTTCTGAGCTCCGCAGGTGCTGACAACGCCCAGTTGGTCGCAACCACTAACACAGTTAATTCCGGTGGAAGCGAAGCCCGCCCCCGCAACCTCGCCGTCATGTGGTGCATCAAAGCCTGGAACGCACCGATCAATCAGGGAAACATCGACGTAGCCGCGCTGGCCAAGGAAGTCGCACAGCTGAAATCGTCTGTTCCGGTGGGTGCTGTTCTGTCGTTTCCGACGGGTGTCGTTCCTGCCGGTTACCTTGAACTGGATGGCAGCGTGCAGAGCACTGCGACCTATCCGGATTTGGCGGCGTATCTCGGTGCGAAATTCAACAAGGGCGATGAGGGGACCGGGAATTTCCGGTTGCCGGAGTCTCGCGGTGAGTTCCTGCGTGGCTGGGATCATGGTCGCGGGGTTGACGCGGGTCGCGCCATTGGCACTTATCAGAAAGGTTCGTTGCTTCACGGTAATGATGACACTGGTGCCGAGGTTCACGGGCTCAATAATATCAATGCTAGTCGTGCTGGCTTGGGCTGGGATCTTCCGGCGATGGCTGACTATTCTGGGAGCAGCGGGTACACGTCAAGCGGAGTTCAAATTCCCGGATCGCTGTTTACTCAAGCGCACTATGGTGTGGCGCGCCCGCGCAACCTGGCGGTGATGTGGTGCATCAAAGCCTGGAACGCACCGGTCAATCAGGGAAGCATTGATATTGCTGCATTGGCTGCCGAGACCAGACTGACTCGGCTCAACGGTGCAGAAGTAGGTGCCGCGCGTAACCTGAGAGTATCGCTGCCTGCTGCCGCGTCGGTTGCAACGCTTACCGCTGATCAACTGATTGTCGAGCAACCGGGCATTGCCCAATACAAGTTGTCGGATCTCAATCTTTCGATCAATTTGGCAAGTATCGGTGCGGGGGGAATGGACACGGGGGCAGCCCCGATAAGTGGAACCATTGGCATCTACGTTATTTACAACCCGGATACAAAGCTTGCCAAGTTGCTCGGGGTCAATGCGACAACTGCAGTTTTACCAGAAGTTTACGGCGGCACTAATATGCCCGCGGGATATACCTCCAGCGCGTTGGTTAGCGTTTGGCAGACTAATGCCAGTGGTCAGTTGGTCGCAGGTACTCAGATTGACCGCTCGGTTGCAACTGAGGCAAAGAAATTTTTAACCAATGGTTTGGCGTCCGTATTCACAGCGCTTTCGCTGATCGGTTTTGTTCCGCGAAATGCCAAAACGGTTGGCGGGTATGTCCATGTGATCACCAGCTTAACCAATCCTGCGGGTAGTTATATAACGCTGTGTTCGGATTCGGCAGGCTCTGGCTCAGTTCTATTTGGTTCTGGTGGGGCTTCAAACATGGGAAGTGTTGCAGCGTATTCCGGCCTGGTGTTGACGAGTGGGCAGACACTCTACTACTCGGTGACCAACGCCCCGTCGAACAATTACTGCTACGTGACCTCTTATACTTTCTAGGATTTACTTATGTATCGAGCATATTCAAATAATGGTGCGTCGTTGCGTTTTGTCGAGCCTGACTGGGTATTAAGTGAAAGCGAAGTTCTGTTTGATCACGAGCCCACCATTCAAGAGCTTGAAGCCGCTTTTGGATTTGACGCAGCGCAAGTAGAGCGCAGTCGACTGGCGCTGCTGATCGCAGAAGAGCGCTACCGACGTGAGGGTACCGGCGTTGTTGTCGATGGACTGTCGATTGGTACGACGCGAGACAGCCAGGCTTTGATTGCCGGCACCGGTCTATCTGCCGTCCTCAATCCTGAATACTGCTGCAACTTCAAGACCATGACCGGCTTTGTCGAGATCAGCGCGACGCAGATCATTGCGATTGCCACGACCGTCCGAGCGCACGTACAGGCCTGCTTTGACCGGGAGAAAGCATTGCTTGATTCGGTCTCTGCGGGTACCTACCGAGAAGAAATGCTGGCCGAGGGCTGGCCGGATTCCTTGCAGGCTGATTTCGCAGCTCTGAAATAAACGCCCCGCACTCCGGGGCGTTTTCTTATCCGCCCAATACATTCAACACCCGCCAAGCCCCTCCCTTTGAGGGGCTTTCCCGTTTATGGAGAAACGAAAAATGGCAACCCGCCAAACCTACACCGTGCTCGTTCCATTCCCCACCGGCGGTGGGCACTGGTCGAGCGTCGGCCAGGAACTCGATCTGCTCGATGTCGAGGCCAGTGCCCTGCACAGCGCCGGTCGACTGGAGCTGAAAACACCTACCACCAAGGCCGTCAAGGCCGCTGCCAAGAAGGCTGACTGACTATGGCTGAGGTTCTGAACTTCGAGCACAACGGCATTACCGTCAATGCCACCGAATCCCCCGAGGCCATGGGTGGCCTGGGTGACAACGTCATCGGTCTGGTCGGCACTGCGCCGAAGGCCGATCCGCTGATTCCGCGTAACGCACCGTTTCGCATCAATAGCTTCACCACCCACGCGCTGCTCGACCCGACTGGTTCGGAAGAGGGCACCCTGTACCACGCGGTCTACCAGATCCTCAAAGTGGTCAAGGTGCCGGTGTACGTGGTGATCGTCGAAGCGGGCGCAACCCCGGCCGATACCGTCAATGCGGTAATCGGCGGCGTTGAGCCGGCCACCGGCCGCAAACTCGGTCTCGCTGCACTGGGCAGCGTCCCGGAAGACCTGACCATCATCGGCGCGCCGGGCTTCACCGGCACCAAGGCGGTGGCCAGCGAGTTCGCCTCGTTCGGCAAGCGCATCAAGGCCCGTGTGGTACTGGACGGCAAGGATGCTTCGGTCGCTGACCAAGTGTTGTACAGCAAGGATCTGGGCGGCGCCGACCTCGGTTTCGACCGTTGCCTGGTGGTGCACAACATGCCCGCCGTGTACTCGAAAGCGGCGAAGAAAAACGTCTTCCTCGCGCCGTCGAGCCTGGCGATTGCCGCGCTGGCCAAGGTCAAGCAATGGGAAAGCCCGGGCAACCAGGTGACCTACGCCGAAGACGTGTCCCGCGTCGTTGAGTACAACATCCTCGACACCTCCACCGAAGGCGATCTGCTCAACCGCTACGGCGTCAGCTACTACGCCCGCACCGTGCTGGGTGGCTTCTCGCTGCTGGGCAACCGTTCGATCACCGGCAAGTTCATCAGCTACGTCGGTCTGGAAGACGCCATCAGCCGCAAGCTGGTGAAGGCCGGCCAGAAAGCCATGGCCAAGAACCTGACCAAGTCGTTCATGGATCAGGAAGTCAAACGCATCAACGACTGGCTGCAAACCCTGGTCGCCGACGAAACCATTCCTGGCGGCAGCGTCTACCTGCACCCGGAACTCAACAGCGTCGAGAAGTACAAGAACGGCACTTGGTACGTGGTCATCGACTACGGTCGCTACGCGCCGAACGAACACATGGTTTATCAACTCAACGCCCGCGATGAAATCATCGAGCAGTTCCTGGAGGACGTTCTCTAATGTTTACCAACCGCGTAAGACAGGCCATCGCGGCCACCCTGCAAGGCCTGCCGTTGTCGGCGACCGTGGAAGAGTTCACCCCGCCGAAGATCGATTTCGAGATGGAAGGCATGACGGGCGGGCGCTTCATCGTCGAGGAAATGGCCAAGAGCGCCAAGCCGCTGAATGCCACGCTCAAGCTGCAAGGCACCGGCGCAGAAGTGCTGCTGGCGATGGGCGTGAAGCTGGGCGACGACATTCTGCTGAACGTGCGTGAAGCCGGTCAGGATCAGGACGGCAACACCTGGTTCACCTATCACACCGTCGGCGGCAAGCTGAAATCTCTGGCTGAAGATGCCTTGAAAATGGGCAGTAAAGCCATCACCACGCTGGAACTCTCCTGCCGCACCTACAACCGTCTGGAAAACGGCATTCCGGTGATCGACATCGACGTGCGCACCCAGAAGTTCGTGCTCAACGGCGTCGACATCCTTGGTGATGCCCGTCGTGCGGTGCTGATGCCGTAAGCCTTTTCGGCGCATCAAGCACACACCCTGTGGGCGCTCACGCCCACAGGGATCTTCAAGAACACCCAAGGAATTCCTTTCATGTCGTGGATGCCACCCCAGCATGACCTGTTGTCGCCGATCACCGGTGACGACGGCTCGCAGATCGCAACGATCCAGCTCAAGCCTTTGTTCTACGCCGCCCAGAAAGACGCGCTGGAACGCGCCGGTGATGACGAAGACGATCAGTTCTTCGAACTGGCGCTGCTGGCCACCGGGTTGTCGGTCAAGGAACTCGACCAGCTCAAACGTCCGGACTACGTAACCATTGCGCAGTACGTGCACGAGATGTCGACCCGTCCGGCGTCGTACTTTCTCGACCAGGTCGAAGACGCGGAAAAAACCGACGATCCCGACCAGGTGCAACTGCTGCAACCGCTCGCCGTCACCGGCCGCACCGTCACCTCGTTGAGCCTGGAAATGCCGGCGCTGCGTGCCACCAAAGTGATGAAGAAACTGAAAACGGCCAAGGAACGCGCCGAGTTCATCACCGCCCATTGCACCGGCCTGATGATCCCCGATCTGGCCCTGATGACCGTCCCGGACTGGACACAATTGCAGGTGCGCATCGACGATTTTTTAAACCAGCCGGCGGCCTTCTTTCAGAGCGCGACATCGAAGTAATCCTCGATATCGTGCCGCTCATTTACCCGGTAAGTGAGGCGGAAATTCTGGAGTGGGACGCCGAAAAGGCGTTGCGCCGCTACGACATAGCGATCACTCGCCTTGGCGTGAAACAGGAGTAGAGCGGCATGGCAGATACGAAGTATGCGCCGATGCTCGCCAGCGAGACTGGAAGCATGGCGTTCGGCAACGCCAGACTGGCGGGCGGATCGATAGCGCCCGACAGCCTCGGCACACCGCTGGTGGATTTGAGTCTGGCACTGGCTATGGCCAGTGCGGATATTCGTTTACTGACCCAGGAACAGATCAAGCTTCGAGAGCTGTTGGCCAATCAGCAGTCGCTGTTCAAGGTGAGTGCTGCATCCCCGGCTGCAAGCGCCGAACCAAAGTCAAAACTCAAGGCCGAGATCGAGCAGCGTCCACCTCCTAAGCTCATGCAACCAGCCATGGCCAACGAGACGGCGCTTGTCGAACTCAATCAGTTGCTCAAGCTGAGCAGTGATCAGCTTCAAGCGCACTCGCAGAGCACTCTGGAACTCGCCAGCGAGAAACAGATATCCGCCAGTGGTGCGACCAACGCGGATCTGTTGCAAGTGCAGCTTGCCGGAGCCAGATCCGGCATTGCCGATGGTGCCAAAGGTGACCAGCGGGCGAACGAACTGAAGTGGTTCTCCCATGATGCCGCAATCAACGCATCGGCATTCAGGATGGACGTCAAGACGGCTGGCGAAATGCTCGCTGCGTGGCGTTCCTCGCTGAAGCTGGATCAGTATCAAAGCCAGGATCTTGCGGATGCAACGACCTACCTCGGCAATAGCGGTCTGGATGCCAAGGCCGCCGACATCGGTTCGGTGGTGCAACGTTCCGGCGAGAGTGCGATTGCCGCCGGATTGACGCCCGAACAGGTCGCCGCATTGGCGGCGGCTCTACTCAATAGTGGTGCGGACAAGGAGGGCGCCAGCGCCGCGCTTAAGGGCATCACCTCGATGCTGGCCAAAGGCGGGGCGGTATCGACTGAGCAGCGAACAGCCTTGACTCAGTTAGGGCTTGATCCTCAATCGCTGTCTGAGGGTATGAGGAAGGATGCACCTGCTGTCATCAACTCGGTTCTTGCTGCACTTAACGAGCAGCCTGTGCAAGAGCGGGCAGCACTGACGAAGACGCTGTTCGGCGAAAACGACACCCGAGTTCTCGAACTGCTGAAGAAGCCAGACGATGTAAAAAACGCCTTCTCGCTGGTAGCCGACAAGCACAAGTACGCAACAACGGAGCTTGGCGCGGGCGAAGGTGCTGCGGCGAAGTCCGCAGAGGCGTTTGGCAATACTTCGCAGGGTCGCTGGAATGCGCTGGACGCAAGTCTAACCCGGTTGACCACTGCATTCGGTACGGCGCTTGCGCCCTTGGCTGACGGTGCCGCCGTAGTGCTCACCGCACTGGTCAACGGTGTGAGCGCAGCGGCAGAAACGTTCCCGGCCCTCACGGCAGGGCTGGTTCTGCTCGGCGTGGCAGCCATGCCGTTTGTGGGGGGGGCGTTGAAGTCCGGCGTGGCCTCGGTGCTCGACGTGGTTTCCACGAAACTATTGCGCCTGGCATCGGCGAGACTGCCGCCGGATATTGCCAATGTGATAGGCGGTGATGACAACGATGGCGACGGTCGCAAAAGCAGGAAGAAGGGGCGTGGATCACGCCGACGCACCCCTTCTGCTGCACGGTCGGCCGGCACCGCTTCCATAACCCGCAGGAGCAGTCGCTTGAGTGGTGTGACGGCCAGAGTCGCACCCATGTTCGACGATGCGCTCACCCGATTCAGAATGGTTGGCGATGTTGTCAAAAGCGCCATGCCGAGTCGGCTGAGCGGGGCTGGCGCGAAAGTCATGTCATTGGCAGAGGGTTTGGGGGGCAAGCTCATGCCGTCGGTTGTCAAGGCATTGCCTGCCATCAAGGTTGGTGCACCTCTGGCCATTGCTCACGCTGCCTATAAAGGGTTGAAAGGCTGGCGCGAAGGTGATGACAAAGCGGTAAAGGGCGCGGCCGGTGAACTGGCCGGAACGGCGATTGGCGCTACGATCGGTACGTTCATTGCGCCTGGCATCGGAACCTTCATTGGTGGCACGTTGGGTGGAATAATCGGGTCCTATGTGGGGGAGCATCAGGCGACGCCGCCTGAGGACAAGCTCGCCCCGCCAGCGGAAGTCGCCAAGGACCTGTCCGCGGCGCAAATGCAAACACCAACGCCACCTCCGCAATTCACCTACGCACCTTCAGTTCATGTCAGCGGCAGCGAAATGCTCAACTCCGAGAAGCTCGGCACGATGCTTTCGCAGGTGCTTGAGTCGCACTTCACGTCCCAATTTGTCCCGGGTGTGGCCGGCAATGCCCTCTCCATACGCCGTGACGCAGCCCTGACCGATGGAGTCGCCCAATGAAACAACAAATGGCACTGGGCAGTTTCATCTTCGGACTGTCCCGGGACTTTGCGTACAGCACGCTGTCGCGCAAATCCGAGGGTGGCTGGACTGATCTGCAGATCCTCAACAGCAAACCCAGGTCCCACCAGACAGGCCAGAAGCCCGAATCCCTGACCATCGGCGGCACCTCGATGTACGCCGTGGCGATGGAGCGGCTCGATGAGCTGCGTGCGCTGCAAGCGTTGAGAGTACCGCTGCCGTTGATTGACGGCATTGGTCGCAACTGGGGTTTATGGCGGATCAACAGCATCGACGAAAACCAGAGCGAGGTCATCGATGACGGCACCGCGATGGTGATCAAGTGGGTCATCGGATTGTCGGAGTTCAACAATGCGTAAGGTACGAAGCGTGGCCGGTGATTCGGTGAATCTGTTGCTCTACCGCGAAACCGGTCGCAGCGATGACAGCGCCGAAGAAGCCCTGTGGGCACTCAACCCGACCCTGGCCGAGCACGGCCCGATCCTGCCGGCCGGTGTCTGGGTGACGCTGCCGGAGCTCGACTCGAAACCGGCCGCGATCAAACCGGTTCTGGCTTGGGATTAAGGAGGCTGCATGGCACAGGGATTTACACCGGCGATCGAAATCTACGGCGCTAACAAGGACCTGCTGAACCAGCGCCTGATCAGTTGGGAACACATCGATGCCGCCGGAATGGAGTCCGATCAACTGACGCTGGTGCTCGACCTGGAAGGCCTTGAAGGCTTGCCGACCCTGGGCGGAATCATAGGCTTGCGGGTGGGCTATCTGGAGACCGGGC
This sequence comes from Pseudomonas sp. GW821-FHT09E04, assembly GCF_059416185.1. Lineage (NCBI taxonomy): Bacteria > Pseudomonadati > Pseudomonadota > Gammaproteobacteria > Pseudomonadales > Pseudomonadaceae > Pseudomonas > Pseudomonas sp. GW821-FHT09E04. The sequence continues at coordinate 521,915 of NZ_JBWKOR010000002.1, read as the reverse complement.
TGGTCGAAAAGGGCCATTTCAAGGTCACTCGACTGACACCCACGCTGTTCCCGCTGCGCCTGACGCTGGTCGCGACCGCCGCGCCTTTCAGCGGCAAGGACGAAACCGGATTCAAGGAACGGCGCACGGCCAGTCATGGCCCCACGACGCTTGGCGGGCTGTTTCGCAAACTGGTTGAGCCGCACGGTTTCTCCCCGCGCGTCGATCCCGAACTGGCGCTGATCAGGATCGCTCATGTCGACCAGTCGAACGAAACCGACATGAGCTTCATCACGCGACTGGCGAAAAAGTACGACGCGGTAGCCAAACCGTTCAACGACCTCTACGTACTGGCGAAACCGGCGCAGCTCAAAACCCTGTCGGGTCAGGTGATACCGAACGTCAGGCTGTCGGTGACCCACAACAATCGGCCGGGCGATCACGCCTTCATCAGCGCCACGCTGGAAGAGACCGCCCGCACCCAGAATCAGGGTTGCAAAGTCTGCTGTTGGGACGCCAATGCCGGCAAGCAGGTGGAGGTGAAAACCGGCTCGGCGCCCTACAAGGTCATTCGTCAGAAACAGGCCAGTGTGGAAGAAGCCAAAGCCATCGGCGAAGCCGAAGTGCGCAAGATGCTGCGCGAGAAATACAAGCTGAAAGTTACTTGCCCGGGTGATCCGCTGCTGGTGGCCGAAGGTCTGTTGGTGCTCGATGACACCTGGCCCGACTTCATGCGCGGTCGCTGGTCGATCGAGAAGGTGACTGCCAGCGGCAAGCCCGAAGAAAGCTATCGCTGCCTGATCGAAGCCAACGGCCGGGATCCCGAGGCAAAAGCCAAGGACTGATCCCCCGGTCTCACCGCCACACGCATCACTGTGGCCACTCACACATCCTGGAACGCTCCCCATGAAGATCTCCCCGATCCTCACGCAGCTGCGTGCGCAATGCCCAAGCCTTGCCGGCCATATCGCGACAGGTGTCGACCTGGCGCTTCTGCAAGGCAACCCGAATCTGCCGACACCGTCGGCTCATGTTTTACCGCTGGCCGATCTGGCCAGCGCCAGCACCGCACAGAACTCTGCCAGCCAGCCGATCCGCGACCGCTTCGAAATCATCCTGGTGCTTGATGCCACGGACGCCACAAAAGCGCTGGATCTGTTGCACGACCTGCGCGCCGAAGTGTGGCGGGCGCTGGTGGGTTTCAAGCCCGGTTCCGACTACAGCGCCATCGTTTATGACGGCGGCGAAACGGTCTCGATCAACAGCAGCCGCGCGTTCTACCGGCTGCGCTTTTTTGCCGAGTTCCAGCTGGGCCGCAATCTGCCAAGTCAGCCTGCGGAGAGTTGGCACGAACGTGAACTGGACGGTTTGTCGTCCTTTACCGGGGTCACCGTGCGGGTCGATGCGATCGACCCGGCCGACCCCAACCTGAAACACCCGGGCCCTGACGGGCGCGTGGAAATGACTTTCTCTGGAGACGTAACCCCATGAGCAACCGCATCACCGTAGTGCCGGCCGCTGGCCGTGCCGTGCCGGACCCGGAAGCAGGCGACCTGCTGCCACTGGAAGGCCGTGAAGTGCTGGACAGCGCCTGGTGGCGCCGGCGTCTGGCCGACGGCGATATCACCCTCAAAACCGCAACAGCTAAACAAAAGGGAGCCAAATAATGGCGATCGGATTCAGCAACATTCCTGCGGACATTCGTGTACCGCTGTTCTATGCCGAAATGGACAACTCGGCCGCCAATAGCGCGTCCTCGTCCATGCGCCGCCTGATCGTGGCGCAGGTCAACGACAACATCGCCCCGAGCGAAGTCGGCAAACTGGTGCTGGTTTCCAGCGTGGCACTGGCCAAGAGCATTGGCGGCCAGGGCTCGATGCTGGCCTCGATGTACGAGACCTTCCGCAAGGCCGACCCGATCGGTGAGATCTGGTGCCTGCCGCTGCACAACGCCACCGGTGCCATCGCCAAAGGCGTGCTGACCCTGACCGGCACCGCGACTCAGGCTGGCGTGCTCAACCTGTATGTCGGCGGCGTCCGTGTACAGGCCACCGTGGTCAACGGTGCCACTGCTGCCCAGGCGGCCACCGCCCTGGCACAGAAAATCAACGCCACCGCCGATCTGCCGGTGAGCGCTGCAGCCGCTGAAGGCGTGGTCACCCTGAACGCCAAATGGACCGGCGAGAGCGGCAACGACATCAGCCTGCAATTCAATCGCCTGGGCAAGAGCAACGGCGAAGAAACCCCGGCCGGTCTGACCACCGCGATCACCGCCATGACCGGCGGCGTCGGTGTACCGGATCAAGTGGCTGCCGTTGCGGCACTGGGTGATGAGCCGTTCGAATTCATCACGCTGCCATGGTCCGATCTGGCGACCCTCAACACCTGGCAAGCGGTGATGGATGACAGCACCGGTCGCTGGTCGTGGGCCAAGCAACTGTTCGGTCACGTCTACAGCGCCAAGCGCGGCACCGTCGGCACTCTGGTGGCAGCCGGTCAAGCTCGCAATGACCAGCACATGACCATTCAGGCGCTGGAGCCGGGCGTTCCGCAACCGGTGTGGGTACAAGCTGCGGCACTGGCTGCACGCACTTCGGTGTTCATCTCGGCCGATGCCAGCCGCCCGACCCAGAGCGGCAGCCTGCCGGGTGTCGATCCGGCACCGGCCAGCGAGCGCTTCACCCTGACCGAGCGTCAGTCGCTGCTCAACTACGGCATCGCCACCGCGTACTACGAAGGCGGTTACGTGCGTATCCAGCGCTCGATCACAACCTATCAAAAGAACGCTTACGGCCAGGCCGACAACTCGTACCTGGACAGCGAAACCATGCACCAGTCGGCGTTCATCGTGCGTCGTCTGCAAAGCGTGATCACCAGCAAGTACGGTCGCCACAAACTGGCTTCCGATGGCACCCGCTTCGGCGCCGGCCAGCCGATCGTCACCCCGGCGACCATTCGCGGTGAGCTGATTGCCCAGTACGCCAAGCTCGAACTGGAAGGCCACGTGGAAAACGCCGAGCTGTTCGCCGAGCACCTGATCGTCGAGCGCGACGTGCAGGACCCGAGCCGCGTGAACGTGCTGTTCCCGCCGGATTACATCAACGGTCTGCGCGTGTTCGCACTGCTCAACCAGTTCCGTCTGCAGTACGACGACGTCGCCTGATCGGCCCGTTTGACACTGTGATTTCAGCCCACCTCGCGTGGGCTTTTTATTTGAAGGGAGTAACACCATGGGTCAACTGATTGCAGGCACCTGCTACGTCAAGGTCGACGGTGCACAACTGACTATCAACGGCGGCTGCGAAGCCCCGCTGATGGCCGTCAAACGTGAAACCGTCGTGCCGGGTTTCTACAAGGAAACCGACATCGCGCCGTCGTTCAAAGTGACCGCGCTGCACACCGCCGACTTCCCGCTGAAGAAGCTGATCGAAGGCACCGACATCACCGTCACCTGCGAATTCAGCAACGGCAAAGTCTATGTGCTGGCCGGTGCCTACCTGGTCGAAGAGCCAGTCTCCAAAGGCGATGACGCCACCATCGAACTGAAATTCGAAGGCATCAAGGGGACCTGGCAATGAGCGGCGCCGTGAAGCTTCAAGTTGCGATCGAAGCTCACGGCGAGCCCCTGACCGAACTCGTCCTGCGCCGTCCGACGGTGCAGGAGGTGCGAGCGATCAAGGCGCTGCCGTACAAGATCGACAAGAGCGAAGAGGTCAGCCTCGACATGGACGTGGCGGCCAAATACATCGCCGTGTGCGCCGGCATTCCGCCGTCGTCGGTCAACCAGTTGGATCTGGCTGACCTCAACGCGTTGAGCTGGGCCGTTGCGAGTTTTTTCATGAGTGCGGCGTCGGAGCCATCACCGACCTGATTTCGGTCGCCTATGACCTGGCCTGGTTCTGGAAGGTTGACCCCGAACAGATGATGGCCAGGCCACTGGATGTGCTCCGCGAATCGCTGGAGCACGCGCAACGGATCAATGCGATGCAGCAGGTGCAGTGATGGCAGACGAAGAAAAGAAAGAGAAAACCTCGGTGCTGCTGACGGGCATCGATGAACTGTCGCCCAAGCTCGGTGCCCTGCGAGTAAAGGTCGAGAGCTTCAAGAAAAACCTCGAACAGACCGGCCTCGGCAAACTGGACATCAGCGGTCTGTTCAAGGGCGGCAGCGTGATTACGCCGTTCGTGGACGGCATCAAATCGGCTGCTGCGTTTCAGGGCAAGTTGACCGAAGTCAGCGAAACGGCGAAAACCGTCGATCTGCCGGAAACACCGAAAGCCGCCGCGCAGAACATGAACGTGTTCAGTGCGTCGATGGAAAAGGTCTCCGCCGCGGTGGACGCCGCACTGGTGCCGGCCGTGGGGGCGTTGGTGGTCGGGCTGGAACCGGTGCTGACCCAGGTCGGCAGCCTGCTGGCCGACAACCCGAAACTGGTCGAAGGGCTGGCAGCGGGGGCGATTGCGTTTTCTGCCATGCAAACCGCCGTCACCGGTGCGACACAGGTGTTCGACGTGATGAGCATGGTGCTCAAGACCAATCCGATCATGTTGATCGCCATGGGCATTGCCGTGGCGGCCGGTTTGATCGTGGCCAACTGGACACCGATTTCCGCGTTCTTCACCGGATTGTGGGAGGGCGTGAAAAACGCCGGGGCGAGTGCAATGGCGACGTTGCGTTCGGTGCTCGACTGGCGGCCGCTGGAGGCACTGGCGGCGCTGTGGGAACCGGTCACGGGTTTCTTCTCGGGGATCTGGGACAAGGTCAAGGCTGTGACCGCGCCTGTGATCGACTTCTTCAAGTCGGTTTTCTCGTGGTCGCCCGCAGGCCTGATCCTGGAAAACTGGGGGCCGTTGACCGGTCTGTTTTCGGCGATCTGGGAATTGCTCAAGGCCTTGAGTGTGCCGGTGATGTCGTTCCTCAAAGGTCTGTTCGACTGGACGCCGCTGGGCATGATCATCAACAACTGGGGCGCGATCACCGGCTTCTTCGCCTCGATCTGGGCCTCGCTGCAACCGGCGGCGCAAGCCATCAAGGATTTCTTCGGCACCTTGTTCGACTATTCCCCGCTGGGGATGATCGTCAACAACTGGGGCGCCATCGTGACGTTCTTCGAACCGATCTGGGCCACGCTGCAAGCCTCGGCACAGCAGGTCAAAAGCTTCTTCCAGAGCCTGTTCGAATGGTCGCCGCTGGAGCAGATCGCCCAGTACTGGCAGCCGATCAGCGAAGTGTTTTCGGCGCTGTGGGGCGTGGTGCAGGCGCTGGCCGCACCGGTACTGGAGTTCCTGCACAACATGTTCGAATGGACACCGTTGGGGCAGATCATCAAGAACTGGGGACCGATCACCGAGTGGTTCGGCGAGTTGTGGCAAAAGCTGCAAACCGTCATCGCTCCGATCAAGGAACTGTTCGACGGTGGCTTCGCCGGGCTGATCGCCAAGGTCACCGGCAAGGTCGAAACCCTGACCCAGGCGCAACGCCAGACCAATGCCGAAGGCAAGGGTGAACTGGCGCCGGCATTCTTCGGAGCCAGCTCGAAACCCGAGGGCGGCAGTGCGTTGCAGGGCGGTTCTTTGCCGCAATCTTCTGGCGCACTGATCCAGCAAAGCGCTGCCAACAACCGTACGCAGCTCGAAGGCGGCCTGACGGTGCGCTTCGAAAATGCACCGGCGGGGTTGCGCACCGATCAACCGCAAACCAATCAACCGGGGCTGGCGCTCAGTTCGCGCATCGGCTATCGCTCGCTATCGGCAGGAGGTTCCAATGAACTGGCGTGACCGTTTGTTGCCGGCATCCTTTCGCGGTGTCGGCTTCTGGATCGACCAGGCGAAAACCCCGGTCGGTCGCAAGGGGCAGTTGCACGAATACCCGCAACGCGACCTGCCGTTTTTCGAGGATCTCGGCCAGCAGGCCAAGACCCACGACCTGACGGCGTTCATCATCGGTGCCGATTGCCTGGAGCAGCGCGACAAGCTGCTCCAGGCGCTGGAACAGGGTAGCGGCGAACTGGTGCACCCGTGGCTGGGACGTTTGCAGGTCAAGGTCGGCGAGTGCGACATGACCCACACCCGCCAGGATGGCGGGATGGTGACCTTCAGCCTGAAGTTCTACCCGGACCGGCCGCTGCCGTTTCCCACGGCGACGGTCAGCACGCAAAAAGTCCTGCTGATCAAGGCCGACGGTTTGCTCGGTTCGGCGGTGGCGCGCTTCGAACAGGCGATGACCCTGATCAAGGCGGCGCGGATCGGCATCGCCAATCTGCGCAACAGCCTGACCGGCGTGTATGACGTGATCAAGGAGCAGCTCAAACCGCTGATCGCGCAGTACAAGCAGATCACCGAACTGGTCAGGGCCGTCAAGGAACTGCCCAAGGAAGTGGCGGCGGAATTCAAGGGGCTGCTCGGCGATATCAAAGAGCTGAAGGAATTCGCGAAGGAGGGCTACCGTGGCGTGATTGCCGACGTGTCCCAACAACTCGAAGCCATCCGCAAGGCTGATGCACCGAAAATCACCACCGGCAAGGACACCAACGCTGCCGCGCAAGCGATGGCCAACCTGGTGCAGGACACCCTGATCGTCAAAGTCGCGCAGTGGGTTGCCTCGATGCCAGTGGCGTCGACGCCGGTGAAACTGAACTCGACACCTTCGCTGGATCAGCAATCGAAGCAGCCGATCACTCGTCAGGAAGTCCCGGTCACCGACGATCTGCAAGCGCTGCAAAAAGAGCTGAATGAAGCGCTGCAAAAGGCCCAGGACAAGGCCGACCCCGCGCACTACCAGGCCATCGCCGATGTGAAGGAAGCGCTGATCGCGCACCTCAAGGCTGTGGCTTCATCCGGTGTGCGACTGGTCAGCAAAACTTTCCAGGAAACCTTTCCAGCGGTGGTCGTGGCCTACAAACAGTTTGGCGACGCCACGCGGGTGACCGAGGTCATTCAGCGCAACGGTCTGTCTCATCCGAGCTTCGCACCCAACGAAGTCAAAGTTTCCAGGGAGTGAGCCATGAACGAGACTGACAATCGCGTGACGCTGACCGTCGGCGACATGGAATACGGCGGCTGGAAAAGCGTGCAGATCACCGCGGACCTGGAGCGCCAGTTCCGCACCTTCAAACTCGACATCACCTGGCAATGGCCGGGGCAGACCGTGGATCAGCGGATCAAGGCCGGCGACCCGTGCGAAGTGCGGATCGGCAAGGATCTGGTGCTCACCGGTTATGTGTTCAAGGCCCCGATCAGCTATGACGGACGGCAGATCAGCCTGAGTATCGAGGGCAGCTCCAAGACCCAGGATCTGGTGGATTGTGCGGCGCGAAACAACCCCGGCCAATGGCAGGATCAGTCGTTGTTGAACATCGTCCAGGCCCTGGCCATGGAGTACGCGTTGATGGTGGTCAACGAAATTCCCGAGACCGCACGCCTGAGCAAACACACGATCGTGCCGGGTGAAACGGTGTTTCAGTCGATCGACCGTTTGCTCTCGCTGTACCGGGTGTTTTCCACCGATGACGCCGAAGGCCGGCTGGTGCTCGCCAAACCGGGCAGCGGCGGCCGCGCCAGCGATGCACTGGAGCTGGGCAAGAACATTCTCTCGGCCAATGCACCGATGGATTTCAGCCAGGTGTTCTCTGAATACCGGGTGATCGGCCAGCAGAAGGGCAACGACAAGAAGAGCGGGGCAGCGGTCAGCGAAGTGGAATCGGTGGCGGCCGACCTGAGCTTCAAGCGCCGGCGTACCACGATCATCAACGAAGGCTCGCAACTGACCTTCGAACTGGCCCAGCAACGGGCCCAATGGGAAAGCGCAACCCGTATGGGCCGGGCGCTGACCACCACTTATCAGGTGCAGGGCTGGCGTCAGTCCAACGGTGACCTGTGGCGTCACAACACCCTGGTGCGGGTCAAGGATCCGGTGCTCGGGTTCGATGAAGACATGCTGATTTCCAAGGTGACGTACTCGTTGTCGGCGCAAGGCTCGGTGACCACCCTGCAAGTGGCGCCGCCGCATACCTTCGATGCCAATCCGATGCCTCCGAAAAAAACCTGAGCCCGACCCCGCCCTCCAAGGAAACCCTATGAGCCTACTGACACGCCTGCTGGCGCGCGGCACTGTCGTGCTCGCCAGTTCGGCCTCCAAGCTGCAATCGCTGCAAATGCGCCTCACCGCCGGTGAAGTGAATGACGACATGGAGCACTTCGAACCCTACGGCTTCACCAGCCATCCGCTGGCCGGTGCCGAAGGCGTCGTCACGTTTCTGGGCGGTGATCGTTCCCACGCCATTGCCCTGGTGGTCGCCGACCGCCGTTATCGCCTTCAATCGCTGGCGGCCGGCGAGGTGGCGATCTACACCGACGAAGGCGACAAGATTCACTTCAAGCGTGGTCGGATCATCGACATCGAAACCTCCACCCTCAACATCCGCGCCAGCACCGCCGTGAACTTCGAGACGCCGGTGATCAACCAGACCGGCAAGATCGTTTCCAAAGGCGATCAGCTGGCTGGCGGCATCAGCCAGATCAAGCACGTGCACGTTGGCGTGCAGGCGGGCAGCGGCCAGACCGGCGCGCCGGCGGGAGGTCAGTGATGCTTTTCAGTCAGAACCTTCACGCCGCGCTGACCCGTTCAGTGCTGATCAGCCTGTTCTCCTGGCGCCGTGCGGCCGACGACGATGCCCTCGACGACGAGGAGCGTTACGGCTGGTGGGGCGACACCTTTCCGACCGTAGCCGACGACCGCATCGGTTCGCGGTTGTGGCTGCTGCGCCGGGTCAAGCTGACCCGACAGACCCAGATGGACGCCGAGTTTTATGCCCGCGAAGCCTTGCAGTGGCTGATCGACGACGGCCATTGCAGCGCCATCGACATCATCAGCGAACGCCTCGACGCCCAGCGCCTGAACCTGCGTACGGTCCTGACCCTGGCCGACGGCGAACGTCTGGACATCAACCCCGATAACAGTTGGCAGGTGATCTATGCCGTTTGAAACCCCTTCGCTGCCGGTGCTGATCAAGCGCACCCAAAGCGACCTGGCCGGCGATTCGCTGCGCCAGTCCGATGCGCAAGTCCTGGCCCGCACACTCGGCGGCGCCGCCTATGGCCTGTACGGCTACCTCGACTGGATTGCCGAGCAGATCCTGCCCGACACCGCCGATGAATCCACCCTGGAACGCATCGCCGCGCTGCGCCTGAACCAGCCGCGCAAACCGGCACAGGTGGCCACCGGCAACGTCAGCTTCAACGCGACGGCGGGCGCGGTGCTGGACGTCGATACGTTGCTGCAGTCGAGCGACGGTCGCACCTTCAAAGTCACTGCCGCGCGCACTACCGTCAATGGCGTCAACAGCACCTCCATCGCAGCGCTTGATGCCGGGAGTCTTGGCAATGTCGAGGCCGGTCTGGCGCTGACGCCAGTGCAGCCGATCACCGGTGTGGTTGGCAACAGCTTTGTGGTGCTGGCGCCGGGGCTCAATGGCGGGGTGGCGCGGGAAAGCCTGGAGTCGCTGCGCTCGCGGGTGATCCGCTCCTATCGCGTCATCCCCCACGGTGGTTCGGCCAGCGACTATGAGACCTGGGCGCTGGAAGTGCCGGGCGTGACGCGCGCCTGGTGCCGGGGCGGCTTTCTCGGGCCAGGCACCGTTGGCGTCTACATCATGCGCGACGACGATCCGCAACCGGTGCCGAATGCCGATCAACTGGCCGAAGTGCAGGCTTACATCGAGCCGCTGCGCCCGGTGACCGCCGAAGTGCATGTGCTCCCGCCAGTGCAGAAACCGGTGACCTATCAACTGAAGCTGACGCCCGATACCACCGCGGTGCGCGCCGCTGTCGAAACCCAGTTGCGCGACCTGCACAACCGCGAGGCTGACCTCGGCGCGGATCTGTTGATCAGTCATATCCGCGAAGCGATCAGCAGCGCGGCGGGTGAAACCGATCACGTGCTTTCGGCCCCGGTGGCGAACGTCGCGGCAGGCGACAGCGAACTGCTCACCTTCGGAGGTTGCGTATGGGGGGCATAAGAACCGCCGCGCAATACCAGGCGCAATTGCGTGCCTTGCTGCCTTCGGGACCTGCGTGGGATCCGGAGCGAGTGCCGGAACTCGATGAAGTGCTGCAAGGCGTCGCCGTCGAACTGGCACGCCTCGACGCCCGCGCGGCCGACCTGCTCAACGAGATGGACCCGGCCGGTGTCAGCGAACTGGTGCCGGACTGGGAGCAGGTGATGAACCTGCCCGACCCGTGCCTGGGCGCCACACCGCTGTTCGACGACCGTCGCCTCGCTGTACGCCGCCGCTTGTTGGCGGTCGGCAGCCAAGCCGTCGGCTACTACCTGGAAATCGCCAAAAGCCAGGGTTACCCCAACGCCACCATCACCGAGCTCGAAGCCCCGCGCATGGGCCGTTCGCGTTTCGGCGCCGCGCACTGGGGCACCTGGGAAGCGCAGTTCATGTGGACGCTCAACACCGGCGGCCGCCTGCTGCTCGGTCGGCGTTTCGGTGCGAGTTACTGGGGCGAGCGCTTCGGCGTGAACCCGGGCTCGGCGCTCGAATGCATGATCCATCGGGCAGCACCGGCGCACACCAAGGTGCACATCAATTATGACTAGGGAATAACGCAATGGATTATCCGAAGAGTGTGCCCAGCGCCGGTCTGGTGAATGGGAAGTTTGTCGATGAAAACCCGCTGACCGGAACGCCGGGATCGTTGATTCCGGCGGACTGGGGCAACAGCGTCACGCAGGAAATCCTCAGCGTGATCAAGGCCGGGGATCTGACCCCGGACGAGAAGAAATACGATCAGTTGCTGCAGGCTATTCAGACGGTGACGGCCAAGGGCTGGAATCTGGATTCGGCGTTGCCGATCGGGTCTTTGCCTGCGGCAACCGTGGCCACAGCGGACGGGCGTCTGGCGGTGACGCCAGCCGCGGTGTCGACCAGTGGCGGCCGAGTATCGATCCCGGCAGGCGTATTGGTCAGCCTCGGACAGGAAGTCGTGGCAGGGCAGTTGGGGCGTTCGCGTACGTTCACCACTCAGGCCTGGAGCAGTGCCGACCTGCTGCCGAGTTCGGGTTACTTTCTGCGCGCTCAGGTGATTGGCGGTGCGCTGACCTTTTACATGCAGCGCGGCACAGTCTATGACGCGACACCGGAAGGTTTGAAGGGCACGGTAAATGGCGCAGCGGGTGGTGGCTTCCAGTCGACGCCGCTGGATATCTGTCTGGCCTGGGTTGTCACCGCCGGACCCGGTTCGGTGCCGACTGTCAGGCTGATCTACAACCGAAGCCGGTTGTCGTGGACGCAGACGGTCAATGGCAATGGAGTGGTGTATCTGCCGCTGGATCCACATGCGCGAGCGGCGCGTCTGGTGGTGGGCAATCCCACGCCGCACCCGACCGGCATCACCAGTGTGAACTTCGCGCCGGGCGGATGGCTGGGTGGCAACTATTGCTTCCTCAACCCGACCGTGGGCACCTCCAGCAACTGGGATGGCTGGGCAACGGCCGGTGGCGCCGCGCTTATTTTCTCCAGCAACGTGGTCAGCGATACGACGGTTTCGACATTGACCGCCAGCTTCGACCATAACGAATTGCGCTCACTGTGGCAGGCGTATCAGGCCGAACATACCTGGGGCGCGGGCAATGCCGCCAGTGACGAATTGCTGTTCAGCATGGGGCTCAAGAGCGTCGGTCCGGCCGATTACGCCAGCGGCATCGCGGTCAACTTTGCCGCCGCCGTCAATGTGAATTTTTCCTGGGAGTTGATCCGATGATCATCATTCATGAACTGCATCAGTTCGAGGAAGGCTTGCGTCCTGCACAACCCTCCACCGCACATGTCTGGGATGGCGAGAAGTGGGAGCTGAGTGACGACAGAGTCGCCGCACTGCAGCAGGAAGAAACCGAACGTCTGTGCGTCAATCTCGATGCAGTCGCCGACAGCGCACGCACCGCACTGGCCGGTGACCCGCTCAAAGCCCTCGAGTACGCCCAGGCGGCGATCGACGCTCAGGCCTATCAGGACGCCGGTTACCCGAAAAAGGAAGTGCCGCTGTCCGTCGCTGCTTGGGTCGCCAAGGGTCGGTCGGCAAAACAGTCGGCCGAGCAGATCCTCGACAAGGCTGCCCAACTCAGCGAGAACCTGCTGACCTTGCGCACCTTGCGCCTGAAAGCCAAGACCCAGATCCGCGCGTACGCGAGCAAGGGCCAGATGGATCAGGCTCGCGCTGCCGCTGATGAGGCACTGCTGGCCATTCGCGAATTGACCGGCAACTCGACCCGGTAATCGCAACTTGCTGCACCCAAGCCCACTTCGTTGTGGGCTTTTTATTTTCAGGAACAGAAGCGTTTGCGCCGTTGCGAAAGCCTTCGCGCCGCCACGTTTCATTTGTCATGACAGAGGAACGAACATCCAATGGATTATCCAAAGAGCGTCCCCAGCGTTGGCCTGGTCGACGGCCGCTTCGTCGATGAAAACCCGGTGGCGGGAACGCCCGGGTCGTTGATACCGGCGGTGTGGGGCAACAGCGTTACACAAGAAATTCTCAGCGTGATTACCGGCGCCGGGATGACTGCCGCCGAGGCTGATACCGGGCAGTTGTTCAAGGCCATTCAGTCGGTTGTCGGTAATGCCAGTCCGATGCGTTCGGTCATCACACGGTTGGCTGCTTCCAAAACACTGACCGGGCAAGAGCTTGGCCTGGTGCTGATCGACGGCAGTCCCGGTGCCTTGACGCTGGTGTTGCCTCCCGCCGACGTCGCTCTTGGCGTGCGTGACGTGATTGTTCGTCGCGTGGACAACAGCGGAAACCGTATGGTCATCCAGGCCTCCGGCACTGACCGCATACGCTTTCACACCCATCTCTCGCCGAGTGGTTATCCATTCTTCGTATTGATGGGCGGCGGTGACTGGTGGCATTTGCGCAGCGACGGTGCTGGCAGTTGGTGGCCTGTGGGGCGCTTCGACAACACGCCACTGGGGCGGCCGTTTTTTGAAACCACCATCGTGCTCAGTCCCGGTGGATACGGCGCGCTGAACGGCACGCTGATGAATCGTGCCGAATGGCCCTGGCTGTGGGACCACGCGCAGCGCTCCGGAATGCTCAATACCGAAGCCACCCGCGTGGGCAACGAGGGCAACTGGACGCCGGGTGATGGTGCTCTGACATTTCGAGGCCCGGAGTTGCGTGGCGAGTTCCTGCGCGTACTGGACGAAGGCCGCAACGTCGACTCGGGCCGCATGATGGGCAGCAACCAGGCGGGTACGGTGCACTCGTATGCCATGGGGGCTCAGGGCGCGGGAGCCATTGGCTCACGTTGGTCTGACAGTCTGGCGGCGGTCGGCGCGCAGACTCACGAAACGAAAACCTACTCCACGCCTACCAACGGAGGCCCGATCTACCCCGCCGGCACCAGCTATCAGATGGATACGGCCAACACGCTTTTGTATTCCTTCTCATCTCGTCCCCGCAACGTTGCCTATCCCGGCCGCATGAAAGTCATCTGAGGTCTTTTCAATGTTCAATTATCTGGTCGATGACGCTGGCGCTCTGGTGGGGCCGGTGGAGTTTTTCGTGACGCCCGGAATCGGCGTTCAATTACCTGCCAATGCCGTTCAACTGGCTTACGAGTTGCCGGCGGCAGAGCAGGGGCGCACGTGGGCGATGGCCAACGGCGTTCCGCGTGAACTGATTGATCTGCGCGGCATCGTGTACCGCAAGGACAACGGTGCCCAGCAGACCTGGAGCGAATTGGGTGCGCTGACGGATGAGTTCACCGCGGAACCTTGCCCGGACGAGTTTCATGTCTGGCAGGACAACGCGTGGGTGCTCGATGAGCAACGACACCGGACGGATCTCACTACCAAAGTCCTCAATCAACGCGACACGCTGCTGCGCGACGCCGTCCTGCGCATTGCCCCCCTGCAATACGCCGAAGACATCGGTGATGCCAGCCACGAAGAACAGTTGCAACTGCTTGAGTGGAAGCTCTACAGCGTCGAGCTGAACCGCATCGAAAAGCAGACCGGTTTCCCCGGCGAAATCACCTGGCCGGCTGTGCCCGGCACAACCGTCACCAGCTGATTGCAGCACAGGAAGCAGCGCAATGGACTATCCGAAAAGCATTCCCGGCGTCGGCCTGGTCGACGGTGGTTTTATCGATGAAAACCCCGTTGCCGGCACGCCCGGGTCGTTGATCCCCGCCGCCTGGGGCAACAGTGTCACGCAAGAAATTCTCAACGCCATCAAGGCGGCCGGACTGACGCCGGACGAGACCAAGACCAACCAATTGGCAACGGCCATTGGCGCCCTGGTCGACTTCACCAAACTGAAGAACACCCCGACCACGCTGGCGGGCTACGGCATCACCGATGCCGTGGGGCGGTTGCTGGCGGTCCGGCAGATCGACGCGGTCGGGATCACGGTTTACAAGCCGAACCCGCGAGCCAGACGGATTCGCGTGCGGCTGGTCGGGGCGGGTGGTTCGGGGGGCGGATGTGCACCCATCCCGGCGACTAATTTAGGCATTGGCGGTGGCGGCGGGGCGGGCGCTTATGGGGAAAGCCTGTATGACGTCACGCCGGAAATGCTGACCGGTGTTCCGGTCACTCTGGGCGCCGGCGGTGCCCCACGTAACGCGGTTGGCCTGGCCGGTGGCGGCGCTTCTTTCGGTTCCTACCTGAGTGTTTCGGGAGGCATGGGCGGGCAGACGATTACCGTCCTGACGTCCCCAACGGCGTCCGGCTTTGTGCAAGGCGGTTCGGGAGGGCAAGTCGTTACGGGCGGCAACCTCTGCAGTGCTCGGGGCATCACCGGCACCTTTGCGATGTACAACGGCAACTGGGGAATGCTCTGCGGGGGCGGAGGCCCCAGCCCGTTCGATGGCGGTGCGCCGCTGATAGGTGTGAACAGCATTGGTATTGCCGGTGTTCGTGGCTCGGGAGGAAGTGGTTCGTGCTCGAACAATGCATCCGCATCAGTCGTGAGCGGCGCCGGTGGCAACGCCTTCTGTGAAATCTGGGAGTACGAGTAATGGCCCGTTATGCACGTATTGAAAACGGTGTCGCGGTCGAAGTGATCGACACCGGTGACTTCGCGATCGAACAACTGTTCGCGCCTGCGTTTGTCGCGGCGATGGTACCGGTGCCCGAAGGCGTCAACGTCGAAATCGGCGCGTCGATGGACGAGACAGCTCCCGCCATCGAGCCTGCGTACGAACCGCAAAACCCTGTTGTCGCCAAGGCCCCCGAGGTTGAGGAAAACCAGCCTCTGGCGGCGGAGCGTACCTGGCGTCAGTCGGCTCTCGCAGCCACCGAATGGCGGGTCACCCGCCACCGCGATGAGCAGGAATTGGGACGCGGGACAACGCTCAAGGCCCAGCAGTACCTGGAGCTGCTCGAGTACCGCCAGGCATTGCGCGACTGGCCTGGTTCCGGCGCATATCCGTCATCCGTTTCGCGGCCCTCAGCACCGCAGTGGCTGGCCGGCGCGATTGGCTGAAGCCATCACGCAACCCATGTTTTCAGATAAGGAGATAAGCCTTGGACTATCCCAAGAGTGTACCCAGCGTCGGGCTGGTCAATGGACAGTTTGCCGATGAGGATCCGGTTGCCGGAAAACCCGGTTCGCTGATTCCGGCGGCGTGGGGCAATGGTGTCACGCAGGAAATTCTCAGCGTTGTTCAAGCCGCTGGCATGACGCCCAGCGAGGCGTCGAACAATCAGTTGCTGGGTGCGTTGCGCAGTTCCCGATTGTTTGCGACTCCGCCGCAGTTCGATACCGGAAAAGCGGTGGCCACGCCTGAGTTCGTGCAACGTGCGTTGGGTAACCATGCCAGTGCCCGGAGCCTGGTCGACACGACACAGCTCACGGCTGCAGATGTGGGGTGCGCATTCGGACTGGGTGGAAGCGCGGCTTACACCGTGACACTGCCTGAGGTTTCCAGTGTCCCCGATGGTGCCACTCTCAGTTTTCATTGCCTCAGCAACTCAGTCATCACGATCGCCAGTAAAACCGGAACACAAATCTGCCCGCAGGGTGCTTACTTGAGTTCGATCACGATCAACGGCGGTGAAAGCGCGCAGTTCGTGAAGGGCTATGGCATCTGGACGGTCCATGGCACTGCGAGCCTGAAATATTCAAACGCCTTTACCTTGCAGCTAGCCAGTGCCGGTTATCAAAAACTGCCCAGCGGTTTGATTCTGCAATGGGTTGTGGGTGGTTCTGACGCCAACGGCATCATGAGCCTGTCTTTGCCGGTCAGGTTCCAGACGGCGATCGTCGGCGGAGTGGCCGATGAGGGGAACCCGTCCGGCTGGAGCGCGGGCAACACGACTGTCTGGGCGTTTGATTCGACCCTTTCAACAACATCGGTAGCTGCGGCGCGGGTCAGGAATGTCGACGGCACGAGTGTGAGACCGGCACCCGGCATCATGGGCCGCATTCTGGTTTGGGGGCGATAACGATGAAGATCTATTTCTTTGCACAGACACTCGGATTTGATCGGGTCGAAAGCCCTTCTCCGGAGTTACCTGAAGGCGCCGTAGAAATCACCCACGCCCAATACGCCGAATTGTTTGCCGGGCAGGCAACGGGCAAGGTCATCAGCGCCAGTGCCAGTGGGCAACCCGTACTGACCGATCCGGTCATCTCCCCTGAGGCTGCGATCACTCATGAACGCGCATGGCGCAATGCTGTTCTTCGCGACACCCAATGGCTGGTATGGCGTGACGCTGAGGAGCTGGAAGTCGGCGACGGCACGACCCTGCGCGCCGAAGAGTTCAAACAGCTTCTCGCCTATCGGCAGGCATTGCGCGACTGGCCCAACGATCCGGAGTTTCCTGATCCGCAAGCTCGTCCGGTAGAGCCCGACTGGCTTGAAGGCTTGCTGCACAACGGAAACTGAGGAGATACAAACGTGGATTACCCGAAAAGCGTTCCCGGCATAGGGCTGGTGAACGGCAAGTTCGTCAATGAAGACGTCGTTGGCGGGTTGCCGGGGTCGTTGATCCCCGCGACCTGGGGCAATGGCATCACCGATGAGCTGTTGAATGTCGTCAAGTCTGCGGGACTTGAGCCGAGCGAAAGCGATGCGACGCAGTTGCTGCAGGCGATCAGGAAAATCAGCCAGGCCGGTGCAGATAAACACGCAGCGGATATCGGCGCTGCCAATCTCTACATGGCCAATTATGTGCCGGCCATCACGACGTTGAAGGACGCTCTGGCGCTGCGTTTCACCGCAGGCAATGCCAACACCGGAGCGAGCACATTTGCACCGAATGGTCTTCTGCCCAAACCGCTATTGAGTCTGGCACAGAGTGCATTACGGCCAGCCGAGATTATTGGCGGCAGTGTGTGTTCGGTGGTGTATAGCGCCGCGCTGGACAGTTGGTTGCTGGTGTATGCCAGCGGTGGCAATGCCTTGAGTGGTCGTTTGTTGAATGTGAAGACATTTGCTGTCAGTGGTGTTTATACGCCGACCGTGGGGATGCGATCCGTATTGGTCAAAGTCGTGGGCGGCGGTGGCGGGAGTGCGGGTATTGCAGCGACCGGTGCGAATCAATATGCCGTCTCCGGTGGTGGTGCTTCCGGCAGTTACGCCGAGGCCCGGTTGCCGAGCGACAGGATCGGTGCGAGCCAGATCGTCACGATCGGTGCCGGTGGGGCTGCCGGAGCCGCACAGACGAACGGCGGCGTCGGGGGAACCAGCTCGCTGGGCTCGCTGGTATCGGCACCGGGAGGTCAGGGTTCCCTCTGGGTCGGTGTTGTTTCCGGATCGTCGGCAGGACTTTGTGTGGGCGGGTATCCCGGTGAAATTGCGTCCGGCGGGAACATCGTCAACTCAGCCGGGGCCCCGGGATCACCGGGCATCTCGGTCAATAGTTCGACGCTGGCGGGGCATGGTGGCAGCTCTCCGTTGGGCAGTGGTGGCCTCGGGTTCGGCACCACCGTCATTACCAGCTTCCCCGGCTACTCCGGCTCGGGATATGGATCCGGCGGCGGCGGGGTCGCAATTGGCCCCAATCTGGCTGGCAAATCAGGAACATCAGGTGCCCCTGGTGTCGTGATCATCTACGAGTACGCCTGATGAAAACCTACGCCCGCATCGTCAATGACACGGTGGTCGAGCTGTTCTCGACTGACGGAAACATGGTCGAGATGTTTCACCCGGATCTGCTCTGGGTCGATATCACCGAGATCACTCCAACACCGCAAATCGACTGGATGGCGAATTTCGGCACCCTCGGCTGGGTGTTTTCGTCGCAAGAAGACAGTGCCCCTGATGGCACCCTGAAAACCCTGGCAAAGAAATGGCTGACCGGTCTCGGTCGTCAGTCGTGATTCAATCGGAGCATCCAGGGAGGATTACGCATTATGCAAATTACAGAAGACAACCTTAAAACCATCATGCCCAACGCCCGCTCCCAAGCGGGCGTTTTTGTTTCACCGCTCAACGACGCCATGGCTCGCCATCGCATCGACGCACCCAAGCGCATTGCCGCGTTTCTCGCCCAGGTCGGGCATGAGTCCGGCCAATTGCAGTACGTGCGTGAACTGGGCAACAACCAATACCTGAGCAAGTACGACACCGGTACGCTGGCCTTGCGTCTTGGCAATACACCGGAAGTCGATGGCGACGGGCAGAAGTATCGCGGCCGCGGGCTGATCCAGATCACCGGCCGCACCAACTATCGCCAGTGCAGCCTCGGGCTGTTCGGCGATGAACGACTGCTGGCCTTGCCGGAGCTGCTGGAACAACCGCAATGGGCGGCCGAGTCCGCGGCGTGGTTCTGGGAGCAGAACGGCCTGAACGCACTGGCCGACCGTGATGAGTTCAACAGCATCACCCGGCGCATCAACGGCGGGTTGAACGGGTTGCAGGATCGGCTGGAGCTTTGGGGGCGGGCGAGGGCGGTGTTATGCCTGCCTTCAGTCTGAGTATCGGGCGGCTGCTCGGCCTGGTGCTGCTGGCAGCGGGAGCGGCGGCGCTGGCCTGGCAATTCCAGGACTGGCGTTACGGCCGCCAACTGGCTGAACGGGCGCGGCTGCACGCCGAAACCCTCAACCAAATGACCCTGGCGGCCGCCACTGCGCAACAGGCCGAGCAGGACAAGCGTCTGGCCCTGGAGCAACGGCTCACGGCCAGTGAGCAAACCCACTATCGAGCACTCAGCGATGCCCAACGTGATCAGGATCGCCTGCGCGATCGCCTTGCCACTGCTGATCTGCGCCTGTCAGTCCTCATCGACGCAGGCGACGCTGCCCAAGGCTGCGGTGTGCCAGCCGCCTCCGGCACCGGCGGCGTGGATCATGCAACCGTACGCGCCCGACTTGACCCGGCGCATGCTCAACGAATTGTCGCCATCACCGGTGAAGGCGACCGCGGACTGATTGCCCTGCAAGCCTGTCAGGCCTATATCAGGGCGCTGGCGCCTGCACATTTTGAATAAGCTTGTGTATTGAAAGCGCAACCGGCTCGTGTACGGTGGTAGACATTCCACCTGATCCGGAGAGTGCCGTGAAAGACCTCACCCAACTGGCGGCCGAACTTGGCCGACGCCTGCAGTTGCTCAATGCCCACGTCACCACGGCCGAGTCCTGCACCGGCGGCGGCATCGCTGAAGCGATTACCCGGATTCCGGGGAGTTCGGCATGGTTCGAGGCCGGTTATGTGACCTACTCCAACCGACAGAAAACCCAGCAACTGAACGTACCCGCCGAACTCTTCGGGACGGTGGGCGCCGTCAGTCGCGAGGTGGTCGAGGCGATGGTGCGCGGCGCGCAGAAACACAGCCGTGCGCGATTTGCCGTGGCGGTCAGCGGTGTGGCCGGGCCGGACGGCGGTTCGCCGAGCAAACCGGTGGGCACGGTATGGCTGGCTTGGGGTGTGGGCGATGCGGTTTCCAGCGAGGTGCAGCACTTCCCCGGCAATCGCGATGAAGTCCGCCGACAAACGGTGAAGGCCGCGCTAGAGGGGCTCCTGCGACTAGCGGCACGAGAAATCGAAAATCAGGGGTAGGCGATCCGCGAACGCTGTGGAATAATACTGGCTACTTATACAGGTGTTGGCCGTCAGGCCTTATTGATTACGTGAGGACTTTAATGGACGACAACAAGAAGAAAGCCTTGGCTGCGGCCCTGGGTCAGATCGAACGTCAATTCGGCAAGGGTGCCGTAATGCGTATGGGCGATCAGGATCGTCAGGCGATTCCGGCCATTTCCACCGGCTCTCTGGGTCTGGACATCGCGCTCGGCATCGGCGGCCTGCCAAAAGGTCGTATTGTTGAAATCTACGGTCCTGAATCTTCCGGTAAAACCACACTGACGCTGTCCGTGATCGCCCAGGCTCAAAAGGCCGGCGCGACCTGCGCCTTCGTCGACGCCGAACACGCCCTCGACCCCGAGTACGCCGGCAAACTGGGCGTCAACGTCGACGACCTGCTGGTTTCCCAGCCGGACACCGGCGAGCAGGCCCTGGAAATCACCGACATGCTGGTGCGCTCCAACGCCGTTGACGTGATCATCGTCGACTCCGTGGCTGCACTGGTGCCGAAGGCTGAAATCGAAGGTGAAATGGGTGACATGCACGTGGGCCTGCAAGCCCGTCTGATGTCCCAGGCGCTGCGTAAGATCACCGGTAACATCAAGAACGCCAACTGCCTGGTGATCTTCATCAACCAGATCCGCATGAAGATCGGTGTGATGTTCGGCAGCCCGGAAACCACCACCGGTGGTAACGCGCTGAAGTTCTACGCTTCGGTTCGTCTCGACATCCGCCGTACCGGCGCGGTGAAGGAAGGCGACGAAGTGGTCGGCAGCGAAACCCGCGTCAAGGTTGTGAAGAACAAGGTGGCTTCGCCGTTCCGTCAGGCCGAGTTCCAGATTCTTTACGGCAAGGGCATCTACCTGAACGGCGAGATGATCGATCTGGGCGTGCTGCACGGTTTCGTCGAGAAGTCCGGCGCCTGGTATGCCTACGAAGGCACCAAGATCGGTCAGGGCAAGGCCAACTCGGCCAAGTTCCTGGCAGACAACCCGGAAGTTGCGGCCAAGCTCGAGAAGCAACTGCGTGACAAGCTGCTGTCGCCAGCCGTGATCGCTGACTCCAAGGCATCTGCGGTCAAAGAGACCGAAGATGACCTGGCTGACGCTGACATCTGATTGCACCGATGACAACCGCCGTACTCGATACCCTCGTCGCGGTGCGGCGAACCGCAATGGACCTGCTCGCACGTCGCGAGCACGGTCGAGTCGAGCTGACGCGTAAACTGCGTCAGCGCGGCGCCCCACCCGAGATGATCGAAACAGCCCTCGACCGCTTGACGGAAGAAGGTCTGCTTTCCGAAGCCCGTTATCTGGAAAGCTTTGTTTCCTACCGCGCCCGTTCAGGTTACGGCCCGTTACGGATTCGTGAGGAACTCAGCCAGCGCGGCTTGCAGCGTGCCGATATCGAACTTGCCTTGCGCGAGAGCGGTATCAACTGGCAGGAACAGCTAACGGATACGTGGCAACGGAAGTTCTCCGGACAGCTTCCCGTCGACGCCAAGGAGCGAGCCAGACAAGGCCGGTTTCTGGCGTATCGAGGGTTCTCGATGGAGATGATCAACCGCTTGTTCAGCGGCAGAGGGATGGACGATTAAATCGGCTCCAGCTTCAATCAAAAAATAAAAAAGCGGCCCGCTATTTCGATAGCGGGCCGCTTTTTTTTGCCTTCAGATTACCTTCGAGGGTTCGCGGTTGTGCTGCGCCGTTTGTGGTCTGGACTGGGCCCAGTTTTCCGGCAGGTTGATGAAGTCCACCAGCTCGCGCAGGCGCCCGTGATCCCGGGCGTTGAAGGCGAAGGCCAGTCGCGCCAGATGGCTGAATTGCGCCTCGTCGTGTTCCTCGCCGCTGTAGGCGTGTTGATGGAACCGGTCGCTCAGGCACAGATCGGCGAAGGCTTCCTGCATGTGATCGAGTGCCTGATCGCTTAGCCTGTGGTTCATCCGAATCACGAACTGACGCTTGAGCCAGCGGCTGGAGTGGAAGTTGCTGTAGAACTGGTTGATCTGCTCCACCGCCTCTTCAACGCTGTAGACCAGGCGCATCAGTTTCAGATCGGTTGGCAGGATGTAGCGGTTTTCCTCCAGTTGATGACGAATGAAATCCAGCGCCCCTTGCCAGAACGTGCCGCCCGGCGCGTCCAGCAGTACCACCGGCACCAGCGGACTCTTGCCGGTCTGAATCAGGGTCAGTACTTCCAGTGCTTCGTCCAGCGTGCCGAAGCCGCCGGGGCATAGCACCAGTGCATCGGCTTCCTTGACGAAGAACAGTTTGCGCGTGAAGAAAAAGTGGAAGGGCAGCAGGTTCCCGGTGCCGTCCACAGTTGGGTTGGCGTGCTGTTCGAAGGGCAGGGTGATGTTGAAGCCCAGGCTGTGATCACGACCGGCCCCTTCATGTGCGGCGGCCATGATTCCACCTCCGGCACCGGTGATGACCATCATGTCTGATCTGGCCAGAGCCGCGCCCAGTTCACGTGCCATGGCGTACAACGGATGTTCAACCGGCGTGCGCGCCGAGCCGAACACCGTGACCTTGCGCCGGCCCTTGAACTGTTCAAGCGTTCGAAACGCCTGCTCCAGTTCACGCAGGGCTTGCAGGGTGATCTTGGCGTTCCAGCGGTTGTGATCTTCCTGGGCCATGCGCAGCACGGTCAGGATCATGTCGCGGTAAATGGGGATATTCGGACTGTTGGGGGAAACCAGGTTGAGTTGTTCTTCGACCTTGCCGGTGAGGTCGTGGCCGCTTTCCTGAAAATGACGGCTGAGCAGGTCATTCGGTTGGTAAGGCATGCAACTTCTCCTTCTGCACAGAGCCTTCGGCCCTGACGTGCGGCGTCAGTGCCGCGCTGCAAGAAAACAAACAGCCGGCAGCTCCTTTCCTGCCGTTAATAAAATGATCGGGAATACTTTGAATCTAGACCCTCAAAGCATTTCTCGCTCATTGAGCATTGCGCCGCAAAGTCTTTCCTGGCAACTGCTTATTGTCGCTTTGCGAAGTGTTTTCACCGCTCGTCTGATGCCACGTCGAGGGCTGAATGCTCTGATTTACTAAGTTAAAGGCGCCGTACGACAACTTTGCGTCAACGACCGTACGCAAGGTGCACGCTCTTCAAGGATTTGCGGGTGGCAAGGAGGCGGGACACATGACCAGAGTCATTCTGGAGATCGATACGCAGCTGTATCGAATGCTGAAAGCATCGGCCGAGACCAATCATGTGAGTCTCGAAGAGGAGTGCTGCCGGCGCTTGTCGGGAGGGGATCGCCGTTCGCGTTATCTGCAGGCCTTGTTGGCCGAACTGCGCGCCGAGGATGAACAGCGGCGCGCCAATTCCAGATAGTTACTTTTGCGGAAGGTTACTTTTTCTTCGCCGGTGCGGCTTTCGGGCAATCCGATTCCTGATAGCTGGCGGAACCGATTGCCTTGTTGGTCTTCACTTCGCTGAAGTCGTAACGCATCACGGCACCCTTGGCCATCAGCTTGCGGTACGACGGGTTGTTGCAGACCGAGGCGCCCAGCTGGAAATACACGGCCTTGGGATCGGCACGCATCTTGTCGGCATGGCTTGCCTGCACGCTCAGGTGGTTGATCAGCGTGGTGCCTTCGACGGTGTAGCCCTGATCGAGAATGTCTTCGTTGATCGCTCGTGGCGTGCCGGCACTGCTTTGAGCAGCGACGTTTTGCAGTTCCTTGTTCAGGTTCTGCTCTTTCAGGGACGCAGCCTGTGCGCTGAAGGACAACGCCAGCGCAATGGCCGCGGTAGGAACGATAAGGCGCAGCATGAAACTCTCCTGATTCAGTGACTGGTGGTTCGACCAGCCCCGTGGCTGTGCGTTCAGTGGCGGCGAATTATAGGGGAGCCGGTCGGGAGGGTACAGGCTTGTGCCCGTCGCTCTGATAAACTGCCGGCCTTTATTGCCTTGCCGAGAGTTGTTCGTGTCGAGTTTTCCTGTCAGTCGGCGTCGCCCGCAATGAACCATGCCCCCAACGCCGTGGCCCGCCTGCGCGATCAGCGCGAGGATGAGGGCATCAAGCCGATTCAGGCCCGTGGCTTTCGCTCCGAGCGCTGCCGTGACTGTCGGGTGATCATCAGCCATTGCCTGTGCGCCTGGCGCCCGACTGTCGACACCCGTTCCGGTGTCTGCCTGATCATGACCGGCAAGGAAGTGTTCAAGCCGAGCAATACCGGCTGGCTGATTGCCGACATCGTGCAGGACAATCACGCCTTCATCTGGTCCCGGACCGAACCGGACGAGCAACTGCTGGCGCTGCTGAACGACCCGCAATGGCAGCCATATCTGGTGTTTCCCGGCGAATACGTCGAGCCTTCGCGGGTGACCAACACCGTGGATCTCGATAGCAGCAAGCGTCCGCTGTTCATTCTGCTGGACGCGACCTGGACCGAGGCCCGCAAGATCTTCCGCAAAAGCCCGTACTTCGACCGCTTGCCGATCCTCAGTCTGTTGCCCGACAAACTGTCGCGCTATCGCCTGCGTCGTTCCACCCGCAGCGAGCACCTGTGCACCGCCGAAGTGGCGGCGCTGTGCCTGGAACTGGCGGGCGACACGGACGCCGCGTCGGCGCTGGACGCCTATTTCGATGTGTTCAGCCAGCATTACCTGGGGGCCAAACAGCAGCTTGATGTGAACGTGTCGACGCCGGCCCATGCCGAGTTGCTGCCGTTCATTCGAAATGCGCAGCCGGTGCCCGTCTGATACTGGCCCATACTGCTAAAGCAGTGGCCGTGTTGCTTGACCACCCCGGCTTCGCTGGGCATGCTTGGCGCCGATTGGGGTGCGGCCAAGGTTTGAAACGCCGTTTTTGTCCGTGATTGGCGTTGAACGTGCCCCTGTGGATGCCGCTGCAAAAGCGTCGGCATCTTGAGTTGCCTTGGTGAGACTCGAATGCATCGGGTCTGCCATCAAAAACAGGATCATTTGAAAAATGGCCACATACGACATCCTGATTGCCGATGATCACCCTCTTTTTCGTAGCGCACTGCATCAAGCGGTGACGATGGGCCTTGGCCCGGATGTGCGAATGGTGGAAGTGGCGAGCATTGCCGAACTGGAAGCCCGCCTGACCGAAAAGGCTGACTGGGACCTGGTGCTGCTGGACCTGAACATGCCGGGCGCTTTCGGGTTTTCCGGGCTGGTGATGTTGCGCGGGCAGTACCCGCAGATTCCAGTGGTGATGGTTTCGGCGCAGGAAGAAGCTTCGGTGATGGTCAAGTCGCGGGAGTTCGGCGCCAGCGGTTTCATTCCCAAGTCGAGCGACTTGAGCGTGATTCAGGAAGCCGTGCGCAAAGTTCTGGACGGCGACGTGTTCTGGCCGCCCCAGGCGTTCGAAGCGGTCAGCGTCTCCGATGAGGCCAAAGCTGCCAGCGATGGCCTGGCGAGCCTGACGCCGCAGCAGTTCCGGGTGCTGACCATGGTCTGCGAAGGCCTGCTCAACAAGCAGATCGCCTATGAGTTGAGCGTGTCGGAAGCGACCATCAAGGCCCACGTCACGGCGATCTTTCGCAAGTTGAACGTGCGGACCCGGACTCAGGCAGCTTTACTCTTGCAACAACTTGAGTCAATTCCGAGCCAGTAATAGCTGGCGTCTTCACGCTTTTTTGACTTTCGTTGATCTAGCTTCCCCACTTCTTTTTGGTCGGTTATCTACTTTATGTCACCTTTCAAGGGCCAGACGGGCCTGAAACGCATCCTCAACGCTTCCGGTTACTCGCTGGACGGTTTGCGCGCAGCCTTCACCGGCGAAGCGGCGTTCCGTCAGTTGGTGCTGCTGAACGTGGTGCTGATTCCACTGACGTTCTTCCTGAATGTCAGCCGTGTCGAGCAGGCGTTGCTGATCGCTGTGTGCCTGCTGGCGCTGATCGTCGAGCTGCTGAACTCCGCGGTGGAGGCGGCCATCGACCGCATTTCCCTGGAACTGCACCCACTGTCCAAGAACGCCAAGGACATGGGCAGCGCCGCGCAATTCGTGGCACTGAGCATGATTGCCCTGGTGTGGGCGGTGATTCTGCTTTAAGCGATCGTCGGCAGGACGATCTCGTCGCTGCGCTGGACCCCGGCGGTGAAGGCGCGGCACAGATCGAGAAACTCGCGCATGGCGGAGGTCTGGTACTTCTGTTTGTGCCAGATGAAGTAGAACTGTCGCGCCAGATCCAGATCCGGCGTCTCCACCGGCACCAGGCTGCCGCGCCGGAAGGCGTCACGCAGCGCCAGGCGCGAAATACAGCCAATCCCCAAACCTGATTCCACGGCGCGCTTGATCGCTTCCGTGTGTTCCAGTTCCAGACGAATGTTCAGCGCACTGCGATGGTGACGCATGGCCTGATCGAAGGTCAGGCGGGTGCCGGAGCCTTGTTCGCGCAGAATCCACGCTTCATGCGTCAACTCTTCCATGGTCGCGCTGCCGCGTTTGGCCAGTGGATGCTGCGGGGCGCAGAACACCACCAGTTCATCCTCGACCCAGCTCTGCACTTCGATGTCCGGGTGGCTGCAATCGCCTTCGATTAGACCCAGATCAATTTCGTAATGCGCCACTTGTTGCACGATATTGGCAGTGTTCTGCACGTGCAGCTTCACTTGGCTTTCCGGGTGACGTTGCATGAAACCGCCGATCAGCAGCGTCGCCAGGTAATTGCCGATGGTCAGGGTCGCGCCCACCGACAGCGAGCCGAAACCGGATTTGCCGTTGAGCAGGTCCTCGATTTCCTTGGCCTGATCGAGCAGGGCCACCGCTTGCGGCAATAACTGTTTGCCGAGGGCGTTGAGGCTCAGGCGTTTGCCGGCGCGATCGAACAGCTGGCAGCTGGACTGGCGCTCCAGTTCGGTGATGGAAGTGCTGGCGGCCGATTGCGACAGGTTAAGCAGACCCGCAGCGCGGGACACACTTTCCTGCTGGGCGACGGCGACGAAGACTTGCAGTTGACGAAGAGTAAATCGCATATCGATATAACCGATAACCCTTATCTTAATAATCCAGTTAACAGATATTGTCGGCGCTATTAGAATGCGATGCAATTGCGCACCGTCGGCATTCTTCAAGACCAGCCGGGCAAGCGCAGATCAATCTCCAGGAGTCCCACGTACATGAGCAACATGAACCACGAGCGTGTCCTCAGTGTTCATCACTGGAACGACACTCTGTTCAGCTTCAAGTGCACCCGCGATCCGGGCCTGCGCTTCGAGAACGGTCAGTTCGTGATGATCGGCCTGCAACAGCCCAACGGCCGCCCGCTTATGCGCGCTTACTCGATCGCCAGCCCGAACTGGGAAGAGCATCTCGAGTTCTTCAGCATCAAGGTGCAGGACGGTCCGCTGACCTCCCAGCTGCAGCACCTGAAGGAAGGCGACGAGATCATCATCTCGAAGAAGCCTACCGGCACCCTGGTGCTGGACGACCTGAACCCGGGCAAGCATTTGTACCTGCTGAGCACCGGCACCGGTCTGGCGCCGTTCATGAGCGTGATCCAGGACCCGGAAACCTACGAGCGCTTCGAGAAAGTGATCCTGGTTCACGGTGTTCGTTACGTCAACGAAGTCGCCTACCGCGAGTTCATCACCGAGCACCTGCCGCAGAACGAATTCTTCGGCGAGGCGCTGCGTGACAAGCTGATCTACTACCCGACCGTGACCCGCGAACCGTTCGAGAATCAGGGTCGTCTGACCGACCTGATGCGCAGCGGCAAGCTGTTCAGCGACATCGGCCTGCCACCGATCAACCCGCAGGACGACCGCGCGATGATCTGCGGCAGCCCGAGCATGCTCGACGAGACCAGCGAAGTGCTCGACAGCTTCGGCCTGAAGATCTCGGCGCGGATGCGCGAGCCGGGTGATTACCTGATCGAGCGTGCGTTCGTCGAGAAGTAATCCCGACGATGCCAAAGAAAAGCCCGCGTTGCCTGAGAAGGCAACGCGGGCTTTTTCGTTTCCGGGATTTAGTCGTTGGCGGGGATGACTTCCAGGACGCGGATCTGCTCCGGCGTCGGATAGTGCCAACGCACATCCAGATCCCAGAACTGCGCACCGTATTCGCGCTCTGGCGCGGGCGTCTGATACGCCGGACGCGGATCCTGGGCCAGACATTGCTCGATCAGCTCGACCAAAGGTTCGGCAAGGCGCTGAGCGTGCGTATGCGCCTGTTGCAGCGCTGCGTCTGTCCACTGCACGTCGATCAGTTGCGGCGCGGCACTGGCGATGCTGTTGGAGGCGTCAGCGATGATGTCGGCGTAAGGCACGTAGGGTTTGATGTCGAGAATCGGCGTGCCGTCCAGCAGGTCGATACCGGAGATGAACAGGCGATTGGCCTCGACCTTGTCCAGCTTCACCACCGACTGGCCGATGCCGTTCGGCCGGTGAGTGGCGCGGGTGGCAAACACGCCCATGGACTTGTTGCCGCCCAGGCGGGGAGGGCGGACCTTCAGTCGCGGCTTTTCCTCCAGCGCCTGATGGAACAGGAACAGCAGCCAGACATGGCTGACCTGCTCCAATCCTTGCACCGCTTCGCCCTGATCGAACGGCGCCACCAGTTCCAGCACGCCCCGGGCGGCGGGGGCCAGTTGCGGCTGGCGCGGGATGGCGAACTTCTCCTTGAAGCAGGAGCGGACGAAACCGATGGGGGAGACGCTGTAAGTCATGGTTTGCATTCGAAACGGAGCAGGGCGGGCATGATAACCCGTCCGGGCGCGTCGCCGGTCTACAGACTGAACCCGCCATCCAGCGGAATGATATTCCCGGTCATGTAGGCCCCGGCAGTGCTCGCCAGGCTGATCGCCAGCGCCGCCATTTCTTCTTCGCGGCCCCAGCGTTTCATCGGAATCAGCGCAGTGTCCTCGGCCAGTGCTTGCTGGTCACTGCCGATGTGCTGGGTCATCTTGCTCGGGAAGCGCCCCGGCGCGATGACGTTGACGTTGATGTGCTGGCTCACCAGTTCACGAGCGAGAATCCGCGACAGTTGATGCAGGGCCGCTTTGCTCGGCCCGTAGGCGTAGGCCTGTTCGCCAAAGGAAGAGATCCCGGCCACTGAGCCGATGTTGATGATCCGCGCGGGATTCGCTGCCGAGCCAGCCTTGCGCAGCAAAGGCAGAAACTGCTGGATGCAACTGAACACCGAGGTCACGTTGAGCTGCATGACCTTTTCCCAGCCCTTGACCGGGTAGCTCTCCAGCGGCGCGCCCCAGGTGGTGCCGGCGTTGTTCACCAGAATGTCCAGATGGGTAATCTGTTCGCCCAATCGAGCTGCCAGTTCTTTTACGCCTTCTTCGGTCGCCAGATTCGCTGCCACGCCCTGGCAGGAGCCCAATGCACCGAGTTCTTCAGCGGTTTGATGACAGGCTTCAGCGTCTCGGGAGCAGACGTACACACGGGCACCAGCCTCGACAAACGCCTTGGCGATCATTTTGCCGATACCACGGGTGCCGCCGGTCACCAGGGCGGTGCGGCCTTGCAGGGAAAAATACGGGTGCATGGCGAATCCTGAGGGCTAGGGTTCAGTACACCCTAGTCGCCGGCCGCGAAAAGCGGAGCCACTATTTTTGCAGGGAATGGAGGGGCATGCATGAAAACGGCGACCGAAGTCGCCGTTCTGAAAGGGATCAGCCGCGAACGCGCAGCGTCAGACCCTTGAGGAAATTGCGCAGCAACTGGTCGCCGCACGGACGGTAGTTGGTGTGGCCGACCTTGCGGAACAACGCACTCAGTTCAGGCTTGGACACCGGAAACTCGGCGGCCTTGAGAATCGCGTGCATGTCGTCTTCTTTCAGTTCGAAGGCCACGCGCAGCTTTTTCAGGATGATGTTGTTGGTCACTGGCACTTCGATTGGCTGTGGCGGACGGCTTTCGTCCTTGCCGCGCTTGAACACCACCAGGCCGTCGAGGAAGTGAGCGATGACTTCGTCCGGGCAGCGCACGAAACCTTCTTCGTCTTCTTCTTTCTTGTCGAGCCAGGTCACCACGTCGGCGAGGGTCACGTCCAGGCCGCCGAGTTTGATGATCTCGACGACTTTCTTGTCGCTGATGTCGAGCATGTAGCGCACGCTGCGCAATACGTCGTTATGAACCATGTTTGCAGTCCTGATCTTTCGCTGTGGGCACCGCGCAGGCGCGATGCCGGAATGTGTGGCGGCAACAGAGGCCTTAGAACTTCTCTTTGCCGGACAGGTAGCGCCATTGGCCGGCCGGCACCTTGCCGATCGATACGCCGCCGATGCGGATGCGGCGGATGCCGACGACCTTCAGCCCGACCGCTTCGCAGAATTGGGCAATGATGCCCGGCTGCGGGTTCTTCATGGCGAAGCGCAGGCGGTTTTCGTTCTGCCAGCTGGCCTTGACCGGCGGCAGCTCCTTGCCCTTGTGGGTGAGGCCGTGCTGCAGGCGATTGAGGCCATGGGCAACCATGTCGCCTTCGACTTCGACCACGTATTCCTGCTCGATCTTGGCCGCATCGGCGGTGAGCTTGCGCAGCACCTTCCAGTCCTGGGTGAACACCAGCAGGCCACTGGCCTTGGGTTGCAGGTCGGCGCTGGCGGTCAGGCGCAGGAAGTGCCCGCGCAGCGGACGCTTGCCGTAGCGGTGTTCTTCGCTGAGGGTTTCGGCGTTCAGCGACTGCATGGCGGTGTCGATGTCCACGCCCGCCGGGACGTTGAGCAGGATGGTCACCGGCTCCGGCGCGGTGGCCTTGGCGTCCTTGTCGAGCTCGACTTTCTGGTCGCCGACCTTGAACTGCGGCTCGTCGATGACTTCGCCGTCCACGGTGACCCAGCCGCCCTCGATGAACAGCTCGGCCTCCCGGCGGGAGCAACCGACCAGTTCGATGAGGCGTTTGGAGAGGCGAATCGGGTCAGTCATGACAGGGCCGTAACAAAAAAGGGGTGGGCATTGTACCTGCCTGGCGCCGGTTAATCGCGATTGCATTTGTACCGTGTGGCTTTTAGCCGCGTACGGCGCGCTGTTCCGGCTGTTTCAGACGCATGTGCAGCAACGGATAAGGCTGGCCCATGCCGTCGACTTCCGACCGGCCGATCACCTCGAACCCCTGTTTGAAGTAAAAACCCAGGGCCTGCGGGTTCTGTTCGTTGACGTCCAGTTCATCGGCGTTCAGGTGCTGCATCGCATAATTGAGCAGCTTTTTGCCCAGGCCTTGGCCGCGATGTTCGGGGTCGATGAACAGCATTTCGATCTTGCCCGCCGCCACGCCGGCAAAACCGGTGATGCGCTGGTGACTGTCCTTGGTGCAGATCAGCATCACCGCATCGAGGTAGCGGGTCAGCACCAGATTGCGCAGCAGCTCGATATAGCTGTCCGGCAGAAAATCATGGGTCGCGCGGACCGAGGCCTCCCAGACCCGGGTCAGTTCCTGATAATCGCTGAGTTTCGGCGTGTGGATGACCGAATGGTGACGCATGCCCGTTAGCCTCTTTGTCATGAATGAGGGGAGTCCTTCCCCCCACAAACGATAGCCGTAAAAAAGCCCCGCATCTCGTAAAAGAGAGCGGGGCTTTTCGTATTTTTCGCGTTTAGATCTGTTCGGCCCAGAGGTCGTATTCGTCGGCGTCGGTCACCTTGCACCAGACCTTGTCGCCCGGCTTGAGGTTGCTGCCGTTGTCGATGAACACGTTGCCGTCGATTTCCGGGGCATCGAAGAAGCAGCGGCCGACCGCGCCTTGCTCGTCGACTTCGTCCACCAGCACTTCGATTTCACGGCCGATGCGCATTTGCAGACGGGCCGAGCTGATTTCCTGCTGGTGCGCCATGAAGCGTTCCCAGCGATCCTGCTTGACGTCGTCCGGAACGATGTCGAGGTTCAGGTCATTGGCCGGCGCGCCTTCGACCGGCGAGTACTGGAAGCAGCCGACGCGGTCGAGCTGGGCTTCGGTCAGCCAGTCCAGCAGGTACTGGAAGTCTTCTTCGGTTTCGCCGGGGAAGCCGACGATGAAAGTCGAACGGATGATCAGGTCCGGGCAGATTTCGCGCCAGTTCTTGATCCGTGCCAGGGTCTTGTCTTCGAACGCCGGGCGTTTCATCGACTTCAGGACTTTCGGGCTGGCGTGCTGGAACGGGATGTCCAGGTACGGCAGGATCTTGCCGGCGGCCATCAGCGGGATCAGCTCGTCGACGTGCGGGTACGGGTAAACGTAGTGCAGACGGACCCAGACGCCGAGGGTGCTCAGCGCTTCGCACAGTTCGGTCATGCGGGTTTTCACCGGCGCGCCGTTCCAGAAACCGGTGCGGTACTTGACGTCAACGCCGTAGGCGCTGGTGTCCTGGGAAATCACCAACAGCTCTTTGACGCCGGATTTGACCAGACGCTGGGCTTCGTCGAGCACGTCGCCGACCGGACGGCTGACCAGTTTGCCGCGCATCGACGGGATGATGCAGAAGCTGCAGCTGTGGTTGCAGCCTTCGGAAATCTTCAAGTACGCGTAGTGACGCGGGGTCAGCTTGATGCCTTGCGGCGGCACCAGGTCGATCAGCGGGTTGTGATCCTGACGTGGCGGCACGACTTCGTGCACGGCGTTGACCACTTGCTCGTACTGCTGCGGACCGGTGACGGCCAGCACGCTCGGGTGCACGTCGCGGATGTTGCCTTCTTCCACGCCCATGCAGCCGGTCACGATGACCTTGCCGTTTTCCTTGATCGCTTCGCCGATGACTTCCAGCGATTCGGCCTTGGCCGAGTCGATGAAGCCACAAGTGTTGACCACGACCACGTCGGCGTCCTGATAGGTGGACACCACGTCATAGCCTTCCATGCGCAGCTGGGTCAGGATGCGCTCGGAGTCGACCAGTGCTTTCGGGCAACCCAGAGATACGAAGCCAACCTTTGGATTGGCCGGCGCAGGAGTGGTGGACATGTCTAACCTCGGTGTTTTGTGACATCGATTGCCTGATTCGGGAATCGACGGACGGGCGCTTGAACTGCGCCTCTGATCAAAAAGTGCGCAATTCTAGCGATGAGCAGCGCACTTGACCAGCTTTATGCAGGGAAATGCGACGAGTGCTGCGCTATGCTTCGCGCCAAGACGCTTTACCAATTTTTTACAGTCAACAAAACGACTGTAACAACAGGTAAAACAGCGCATGCTGCATCAAAAAGCATAGTGCTTCGTTCAAAGAAGCCGGTCTGGAAATCAGGAGTGTTGGATGGGTCAGGCAAGTAGTCACGCGGCAGGCGCCGAGGGTTCGGCCACCAAGCCGCTGAGTATGCTGGTCGCGGCGGTCGGGGTAGTTTACGGCGACATCGGCACGAGCCCGTTGTACACCCTTAAAGAAGTGTTTTCCGGCGGTTACGGCGTACCGGTCAATCACGACGGAGTGCTGGGCATTCTGTCGCTGATCTTCTGGTCGCTGATCTGGGTCGTGTCGATCAAGTACATGATGTTCGTCCTGCGTGCCGACAACCAGGGCGAAGGCGGGATCATGGCACTGACCGCGCTGGCGCGACGAGCAGCGGGGGAGCGCAGGAAGTTGCGTTCGCTGCTGGTGGTCTGCGGCTTGATCGGCGCGGCGCTGTTCTACGGCGACAGCATGATCACCCCGGCGATCTCCGTACTGTCGGCCATCGAAGGCTTGGGCTTGGCGTTTGACGGGATCGACCATTGGGTCGTGCCGTTGTCGCTGGTGGTGCTGGTGGGTCTGTTCCTGATCCAGCGTCACGGTACGGCGCGGATCGGCATTCTCTTCGGGCCGATCATGGTCACCTGGTTCCTGGTGCTCGGCGCCCTCGGCGTGTACGGCATCAGCCATTCCCCGGAAGTACTGAAGGCACTGAACCCGATCTGGGCCGTGCGTTTCTTCATGGTGCATGCCGGCATGGGCGTGGCGATCCTCGGCGCCGTGGTGCTGGCGCTGACCGGTGCCGAAGCGCTGTACGCCGACATGGGCCACTTCGGCCGCAAGCCGATTGCCCGGGCGTGGTTCCTGCTGGTGCTGCCGGCGCTGGTGCTCAACTACTTCGGTCAGGGCGCCTTGCTGCTGGACAACCCGGAAGCGGCGCGCAACCCGTTCTACCTGCTGGCGCCGAGCTGGGCGCTGATTCCGCTGGTCGGTCTGTCGACCCTGGCCACGGTGATCGCCTCGCAAGCGGTGATCTCCGGCGCGTTCTCCCTGACCCGTCAGGCGATCCAGCTCGGTTACATTCCACGCATGTACATCCAGCACACCTCCAGCGATGAGCAGGGCCAGATCTACATCGGTGCCGTGAACTGGTCGCTGATGGTCGGCGTGGTCTTGCTGGTGATCGGTTTCGAGTCCTCCGGCGCCCTGGCCTCGGCCTACGGCGTGGCGGTGACCGGGACCATGCTGATGACCACGATTCTGGTGTCGGCGGTCATGCTGCTGCTGTGGAAATGGCCGCCGGTGCTGGCCGTGCCGGTGCTGATCGGCTTCCTGCTGGTGGACGGTCTGTACTTCGCCGCCAACGTGCCGAAGATCGTACAGGGCGGTGCGTTCCCGGTGATCGCCGGTATTGCGCTGTTCGTGCTGATGACCACCTGGAAGCGCGGCAAGCAACTGCTGGTCGAGCGCCTGGACGAAGGCGCATTACCGCTGCCGATCTTCATCAGCAGTATCCGCGTGCAGCCACCACACCGCGTGCAGGGCACCGCCGTGTTCCTGACTGCGCGCTCCGACGCTGTCCCGCATGCGCTGTTGCACAACCTGCTGCACAACCAGGTCTTGCACGAGCAAGTGGTGCTGCTGACGGTGGTCTACGAAGACATCCCGCGCGTCCCGCCATCCCGACGCTTCGAAGTCGAAGCCCACGGCGAAGGCTTCTTCCGGGTGATCCTGCACTTTGGCTTCACCGATGAGCCGGACGTGCCACAGGCGCTGAAACTCTGCCATCTGGATGACCTGGACTTCAGCCCGATGCGCACCACCTACTTCCTCAGCCGCGAAACGGTGATTGCCTCGAAACTCGAAGGCATGGCCCGTTGGCGTGAAGCGCTGTTTGCGTTCATGTTGAAGAATGCCAACGGGAACCTGCGGTTCTTCAATCTGCCGCTGAACCGGGTGATTGAGTTGGGGACGCAGGTGGAGATGTAGGCTCCGCCTTAATTGAAAAGCCCCCGTCGGCCTTGTGGCTGGCGGGGGCTTTTTTGTGTCGCTGTACGAAACCTGTTCCAGGCGCCAATCCACTATGGGAGCTGGTAGGCTAGTTCTCACGGAGTCATTACGGTGCGCGAGGTCGGTTTGTATGACGGAATTACCGGAACAAGAGATGCTGGATGAACTTGAGAATCTTCGGATTGAAGCGGTAGTAAAAGCACGACTGATCAATTTCGATCCGGCTCAAGCGATCAGTCATGACGACATGCGGGCAAGGTACTGGCAGGAAGAGCTGACAGTTAATTGAATCCCGCGTAGTTCTCTTTGTGACTACGGGAATGAAAAAGCCCCCGCAACCGTGAGGTTGCGGGGGCTTTTCGTTGGGGCGCTTCAGATCACTCTGCCGGCTGATCCTTGGCCTGACGCTTCTCGATCAGATCCACCAGGCGCTTGGCCAGCGCTGGGTAGTTCTCGTCGAAGTGGTGGCCGCCAGGCAGCTTCACCGCTTCGCCCACCGCGGTCTTGTCGGTGCAGCCGCTTTCATCCGTCTCTTCTTCACCGTAGATGCACACGACCTTGGCCGGTGGCAGTTTGGCCATTTCCGGGCCGGTGGCGGCTTCTTTGCCGGCGTTGCCGAGCCAGCCTTCGACTTCGATTTCGAAGCTGCCGGTGCGGGCGAAGGCCAGCAGGATGATTGCGTCGATGCGCTGCTGCTCGGTGTCCGGCAGGCGGTTGTAGATCGCGGGCAGGACGTCGGCACCGAACGAGTAACCGGTCAGGATGAAGCGTTTGGTGCCCCATTTCTGGCGGTAGTGCTGCATCAGTTCGGTCAGGTCGAGCGCACTCTGTTCCGGGCTCTTGTGCTGCCAGTAGTAGCGCAGGGTGTCGATGCCGACGACCGGATAGCCGATCTTGGCCATTTCACCGGCCACGTCGCGGTCGAGGTCACGCCAGCCGCCGTCACCGGACAGGAACAGGGTCACGGTGTCCTTGGCCTGGCCGGCCGGGACTTCCACAACCGGGATTTGCAGACCGCCAGCGGCTTTGTCGCCACCGACGAGGATCTTGCGCAGTTCGTTGTTCAGCACTTGCGGCAGGTTGATGTCGTAGTCGCTGATGCTGGTTTCGGCGTTCGGTTGATCGCGCACGAAACCGGCACTGGTGTCGTCCGGGTTGTCGTTCCAGGCCACCAGCCAGTGGCCGTGGGCGGCTGATTTCGGCAGCAGGTGGGTGCAGCCGCCTTTTTCCAGCGCCAGGTCGACCGACACGGCCTGGGCCTTGTCGTCTTTCTGTTCGGACAGCCAGCGCCAAGCCAGCACCGCGCCAGGGCCTATGCCGCTGACCAGGGTCGCCGGGCCGTTCAGTTCACGCAGACCGCTTTGCAGTGCGCGGCTTTGCAGCAGGCAGTCCTTGGGCAGAATCACCTGGACGATCTGCGCCGAGGCGCTGCGGCTCAGGGTGGTCAGCTGATTGTCGGAGAGTTTCTTGTCGTCCTCGACCGCCACCAGCACCTGGGCCTTGGGCTTGGTGCCGGGGATGACCCGGGTCATGACGGTGCCGTCAGCCGGCGTGAGCTGTTCGAGGGTCGGTTCCGGTGCCGGGCGTTTGAGGTACCAGTAACCGCCGCCGGCAATCACGGCCAGCACGATCAGTGCGGCCAGGATGTACTTCAGGGAGCGTTGAATCATCAGCGTTTCACCAATCCAGTCAAGCCGCCCGCGATCAGGGCAGCAGTATCGGCCAGTGCCACCAGCGGATCGAGTCCGGCGGGCACCGCCATATAACGGGGTTCCCAGTCAGGCTGGAACTTGTCTTTGAAGCGGCGCAAGCCTTGGAAGTTGTACAGCTGCTCACCACGGCGGAAAACCATCGAGCCCAGACGCTGGGTCAGCGGTGCACCACGCCGGGGTTGCAACCCCGACAACGGCACCATGCCCAGGCTGAAGCGCGCGTATCCGTGACTCTTATAGTGTTGAATCAGGCCGACCATCAGAAACTCCATGGTCAGCTTGGGGGCGTCCGGGTGCGAGCGCATCAGGTCGAGACTGGCCAGGTCATGGCTGTAAGTCTCGAGCAGGTTGGCGAACGCCACCGGACGGCCTTCGAAGCGAATCACCGCGATGCGGAAATGCTTCAGGTAATCGTCGCTGAAACGGCCGAGGGAGAAGCCTTTCTCGCGCACGTTCTTGCCGGTCAGCCAGGCATCGGAAATCACCTTGAGCTCATCCATCGGCGCCTGGCCCGGCTCAAAGATCTCCAGCGACAGACCGTCGCGGGTGCCGCGGTTCCAGGTGTAACGCAGGTCCTTCATCTCCTTGCCCTTGGCTTCCAGGTCAAAGCGATGCAGGTCGACCCGGGCTTCTTCGCCGAGCTTGATCGCGGTCAGGCCGATGTCCATGTAGTACGGCAGGTTCTCGGCGCGCACTTGATAGAACACGGGACGGGCGTGGTGGATGTCGCACAGGTCACGGAACTGCCAGATCATTTCCGCCCGCTGCTGGCCAGGACCGATCGGGTCGTACAGCGCCACCAGGCTGCGGCCGCGACGCGCGTACATCAGGAAGGCTTCATCGTTGGGGTGGAACAGCATCGCCTTGTCACCGGTCAGGGCCAGGCCGCCATCCGGTTGCGAGGAGGCCATCAAGATCTTCGTGGCGCGCTCCAGTTCATCGGGCGTCGGCAGATGAATCACCGGACGTGCGGTGCGCAGCAACCAGGTCAGGGCGATCACCAGCAACAGCACCGCGGCGCCGAGCAACGAACGCAGACCGCGCGGGGCGTCGGCGTCGAGGGTGAACTGCCACCACAACTGATGGCTGTACGGCACGTCCTGATAGGCGAACAGCAACAGCCAGGTCGATGCGCCGAGTAC
Source organism: Pseudomonas sp. GW821-FHT09E04 (assembly GCF_059416185.1). Lineage (NCBI taxonomy): Bacteria > Pseudomonadati > Pseudomonadota > Gammaproteobacteria > Pseudomonadales > Pseudomonadaceae > Pseudomonas > Pseudomonas sp. GW821-FHT09E04. The sequence continues at coordinate 483,978 of NZ_JBWKOR010000002.1, read as the reverse complement.
ACACAGGCTCGCCACCAGATACAGCGGCGAGAACGGCACTTCGGTCAGACGGCTCGGCCGATAGAAAGAACGACGGAACACACCCAGCAGCGCTGCCGTGAGGGTCATCAACGTGGCTTCTTCCCAGTCGAAACCCTTGAGCAGCGAGAGCAGGGCGCCCACCAGCAGCAGAATGGTAGTCAGCATCCATGCCGCCGACAGACGGCGGCGCAAGCCCTGGGCGAGCATCAGGCACAGCACGCCGATCAGGCTGGCGCCGAAGTGCGAGGCATCGACCAGGCGATGAGGGATCAGGTAGGCGATGTGTTCCAGGCGGGTGTCGATTTCAGGCGTCGCGCCGGAAAACAGCAGCACCACGCCGGACAGGAACACCAGCACCGCGAGGATTGGTGCCGCGAGGCCGGAGGCGGCGCGCATGGTTTGCGTCTGGAACAGGCGCTGACCTTCGTTGATCAGCAACAGTACGCAGGCCACCAACAATGGCAGCACCACGTAGATCATGCGATACAGCAGCAGGGCGGCGGCCAGTGGCGCTGCGCCGAGTTTGTCGGCGAACGCGGCCAGCAGAATCGCCTCGAAAACCCCGACCCCGCCCGGTACATGGCTGAGAACGCCAGCAGCCAGGGCCAGCAGGTACACCAGCAGGAACGCGCCGAATGGCGGAGCTTCCGGCAGCAGCAGATAAAGCACGGTGGCGGCAGCGGCCACGTCGAGAGCGGTGATGACCAGTTGCAGGAACGTCAGGCGTCGACCCGGCAGGCGCAGGGTGCGGCGCCCGACCTTGACCAGCAGGTTGTCACGGTAAGGCTGCTCCGGCAGGCGCCGACGGTAGATGCCGATGGCCAGAATCGCGCCGAGCAACAGCACGGCAGAGGCAATCGTGGCCAGCAGACCCTCGGACAGGCCCAGGGCCTGGGAGGCGGCCGGCAGGTCACTCAGGGTCGCCAGCGCTGCCAGCGGCGGCAGGGCACAGCCCAGCGACAGGCTGGCGAACAGGGTCATGTGCGCCACTTCCGAAGCGCCCAGGCCAAGTCGTGCATATAAACGGTAGCGCACCGAACCGCCGGACAGCATCGACAAGCCGATGGCGTTGCCGATCGCGAAAGCAGTGAAGCCTCCGAGCGCGAGCGTGCGTGGCGGGATGGTTACGCCGGCATAGCGGCTGGCCGACCATTCGTAGCCCAGCAGAATGATGAAGCCGACAACGGTCGCGCCGAAAGCGCCAAGCAGGGCGGGCTTCGGTACATCGAGAATCGAGTCGTGCAAGGCATAGAGGTCGAGTTCGCTGAGCAGATGGCGACAGGCAATCAGCGCGATAGCGAACAACAGCAAAGTGACCGCCAGACCAATCGGTTGCCGGTATTTGCTGATTCGATCCAGCAAGCGCATGCGCTCAGGCTTGATCGGTGGATTCACGGTGAGGGTGTCTTGTGGATCAGACGAGTTGGCGCGCATCAATCACCTCTTGGATTGTGCGCGACAGGATGGGGGTATCCAGCCAAGTTACCAATCCCTGTAGAAAAAAATAATCACAAAATACTACGCCTCTCGTCGGGTATCGGCGAGGGCAGGTCTCGGATTGCAGACGTCTTGCCCGCGACTCAAGCATAGTCGCAACTCGGCGGGTCTGAAGATCCTGAGCGGTTCACTGCACAGTGACAGATCATTGTTGCGAAAGGACTTTTTCCACAGATACAAAAAAGGCCACTCTTTCGAGCAGCCTTTTTTGATGTTTGGTTGCG
>NZ_JBWKOR010000002.1:218315-482136 GCF_059416185.1 Pseudomonas sp. GW821-FHT09E04 | reverse complement strand
GGAGCCGGATTTGAACCGACGACCTTCGGGTTATGAGCCCGACGAGCTACCAGACTGCTCCATCCCGCGTCTGTGTGGCGGCATTCTACAGGCGAACGGCGGGGTGTCAACCGTTAATCCCGCGAAGGGTCAAATAAGCGTGAAATCGCGTCAATCCGTCGCAGGAGGGCGGTAAGTTTCGGAATTGCAAAGGATTCCTGTTTGGCCCGGAAGGTTGCCCGAATGAAAAACAGACGCGCACAAAAAAGGCCACTCTTTCGAGTAGCCTTTTTTGATGTTTGGTTGCGGGAGCCGGATTTGAACCGACGACCTTCGGGTTATGAGCCCGACGAGCTACCAGACTGCTCCATCCCGCGTCTGTGTGTCGGCATTCTACAGAGGAACGCCGGGGTGTCAACCTTCAATCCGGATAAAATCTGTTCTGGTTCAATTGGTTAGCGACTTTTTGGTAGGGCTGATGGGGCCGCGAGTCAGGCAGGGCAAGGGTTTCAGCTCTATTGGTGGGTTGATTTCGATTGAGAAAATAAATTCAAGGGAAGTTTCCTACCGCTGGAAAAGAAGCTTCATACCACTGGTGCTATATACAGGTGTCAGTGAGATACTGCCGATCCGGCTTGCCACGTTTCCTTTTCTGCCATGACTCAGCGAAAAATCATCCACGTCGACTGTGACTGTTTCTACGCCGCCATCGAGATGCGGGACGATCCGCGTCTGGCCGGCAAGCCGTTGGCGGTCGGTGGTTCGGCGGACCGACGCGGGGTGATCGCCACCTGCAACTATGAGGCGAGGGCTTACGGCGTTCGTTCGGCGATGTCTTCCGGGCATGCCTTGAAACTGTGCCCGGACCTGACCATCGTCAAGCCGCGGATGGATGCCTATCGCGAGGCGTCGAAGGAAATTCATACGATCTTTCGCGATTACACCGACCTGATCGAGCCGCTGTCGCTGGACGAGGCCTACCTGGATGTCTCGGACAGCGCGCATTTCGGTGGCAGCGCCACGCGAATCGCCCAGGACATTCGGCGCCGGGTTTCCAATCAATTGCACATCACGGTCTCGGCCGGCGTCGCGCCGAACAAGTTTCTGGCCAAGATCGCCAGTGACTGGAAAAAACCCAACGGCCTGTTTGTCATCACCCCGGACCAGGTCGAAGACTTCGTCAGCGGTCTGCCGGTGAGCAAGTTGCACGGTGTCGGCAAAGTCACCGCCGACAAGCTGGGCAAGCTCGGTATCAACGACTGTCTGCAATTGCGCGAGTGGGACAAGCTGGCGCTGGTGCGTGAATTCGGCAGTTTTGGCGAGCGGATGTGGAGCCTGGCGCGTGGGATAGATGACCGTCAGGTGCATAACGACAGTCGTCGTCAGTCGATCAGCGTCGAAAACACCTACGACGTGGACCTGCCGGATCTGCGCAGTTGCCTGGACAAGCTCCCTGAACTGCTGGAAACCCTGAAAACCCGTATGGCGCGGATCGACAGCAGTTACCGGCCGGGCAAGCCGTTCGTCAAAGTGAAGTTTCACGATTTCACCCAGACCACGCTGGAGCAAGCGGGGGCAGGGCGGGATCTGGGCAGTTACCAATTGATGCTGACGCAGGCATTCAATCGCGGTGGCAAGCCGGTGCGGCTGCTTGGGGTGGGCGTGCGGCTGGAGGATTTGCGCGGCGGTTTTGAACAGATGGAGTTGTTTGAGCGGTAGCGCGCATAAAAAAGCCCGAAACAGGTTCGGGCTCCTTTAAAGCGGCTTTCAGTTCGGACCTGGATCCGCCACCAGTCGCCCGGCATCCTTGGTCAGAGACTTGAGAAACTCAGCCTGCAACTCGGGATCGTTACGCGTCAGTTCGATCAGGCTTTGCTCCAGCTCACTGGCTTCTTCTTCAAGACCCAATTCCGACAGACGCTTGACCCGGTGGACCCACTGGCTCACTTCGTCATCTTCCAGATCGTCGTAAATCAGCCCGTGTGCTTCCAGCAATTTGCCGCGCAGATGACTGCTGATCGTCAGGGACGAGTCGGAATGCACGTCATCCTTGGCGTCTTCGACGCTGATCTGCAGTTTGCCCACGTGATTCAGATCGTTCTCGGCGAACGGACTGTCCAGCAGGTTCAGGCGCAACACACCGTTACGGTCGGTGGTCATGTCGAAGGTCTGCTTGCCGGCCTTGACCTGTACCGGGCGCTCGCTCCACGGCAGGCTCGAATACTCCATGCGCTTGTCGCGCTGGACTTCATCGATACCGGCCAGGTTCTGCTGTGCACGACCATGGGACTGCACGTTCATGAACGGATTGAGCCCGGCGAATCCGTAGCTCAGCCAGTCCTTGGTCACGCTGTCCGGCAGGGTGCCGAGGGCGAACACGTTGACCACATTCGCGCCGACACCGGCCACCACCGCCACTGCACCCAGCGGAATCTCGTAGATTTCGCGCCAGGGTTGGTAAGGCGTGTAGCGGTCATAACGACGGGTGACTTCGAACTCGGTGACTTCGAAGGTTTTCTGCTCGTTGATCTTCACGCGTCGTTGCGGCAGCTCAAGCACCTTAGGCTCACCGACATCGATCTGCAGGCTGTGATCGAGCAGCTTTCGCTCGACCCGCTCTTCGTGCTCGCTGCGCTGTGACATGTGATTGGCACAGCCGCTGACCAGCAGGGCGCCACACAAGGTGGCGCCTCCGAGGCCTAAGGTGTTTCGCTTGAACATGAGGTCTCTATCTGGTTTCAGCGGCGGATACGGGCCTGAAGGAAGGACAGTACGTCGGCAACCGGCAGCGCTTGCGCCTGGCCTTCGGTACGGCTCTTGTATTCCAGGTTGCCTTCGGCGAGACCGCGGTCGCTGACCACGATCCGGTGTGGAATGCCGATCAGCTCCATGTCCGCGAACTTGATGCCCGGGCTGGTTTTCTTGTCGCGATCGTCCAGCAGCACTTCGAAGCCGGCCGCGGTCAGTTCCGCGTACAACTTGTCGGTAGCTTCGCGCACCTGCTCGGTTTCATAGCGCAGCGGTACCAGGGCGATCTGGAACGGCGCCAGGGTGTCGCTCCAGATGATGCCGTTTTCGTCGTTGTTCTGCTCGATGGCCGCCGCCACCACGCGGGACACGCCAATGCCGTAGCAACCCATTTCCAGGGTCACAGGCTTGCCGTTCTCGCCCAGCACTTCGCACTTCATCGCCTTGCTGTACTTGTTGCCCAGCTGGAAGATGTGCCCGACTTCGATGCCACGTGCGATGTCCAGAGTGCCCTTGCCGTCCGGGCTTGGGTCGCCGGCCACGACGTTACGCAGGTCGGCCACGGTCGGAACCGGCAGATCACGCTCCCAGTTCACGCCGAAGTAGTGCTTGTCGTCGATGTTGGCACCGATGCCGAAGTCGCTCATCAGCTCGACCGAACGGTCGATGATGATTGGCAGCGGCAGGTTCAGCGGGCCGAGAGAACCGGCGCCGGCACCGATGGCGTCACGCAGTTCAGCGTCGGACGCCATGACCAGCGGGCTGGCGACGCCAGGTTGCTGGGCAGCCTTGATTTCGTTGAGTTCGTGGTCGCCACGGATGACCAGGGCGATCAGCTTGCCTTCTTCTTCGGCGTGCACGATCAGGGTCTTGATGGTCTTTTCAATCGGCAAATTGAATTTCTCCACCAGGGCCGCGATGGTCTTGGTGTCCGGGGTATCGACCAGACGCAGTTCTTCGGCCGGCGCCGCGCGGGAAGTTTCACGCGGTACGGCTTCGGCTTTCTCGATGTTCGCGGCGTAGTCGGAGCCGTTGCTGAAGGCGATATCGTCTTCACCGGACTCGGCCAGTACGTGGAATTCGTGGGAACCGGCACCACCGATGGAGCCGTTGTCGGCTTCAACCGGACGGAATTTCAGGCCAAGACGTGTGAACACGTTGCAGTACGCCTCGTGCATGCGGTCATAGGTGACCTGCAGCGACGCCTGGTCGGCGTGGAACGAGTATGCGTCCTTCATGATGAATTCACGGCCGCGCATCAAGCCGAAGCGTGGGCGGATTTCGTCACGGAACTTGGTCTGGATCTGGTACAGGTTGATTGGCAGCTGCTTGTAGCTGCTCAACTCATTGCGCATCAGATCGGTGATCACTTCTTCGTGGGTCGGGCCCGCGCAGAAATCGCGACCGTGACGGTCTTTGAAACGCAGCAGCTCAGGGCCGTATTCTTCCCAGCGACCCGATTCCTGCCACAGCTCGGCCGGTTGGGTGCTCGGCATCAACACTTCCAGAGAGCCGGCGGCGTTCATCTCTTCGCGAACGATGGCTTCTACCTTGCGCATAACCCGCAAGCCCATCGGCAGCCAGGTGTACAGGCCCGAGGCGAGTTTGCGGATCATGCCGGCGCGCAGCATCAGCTGATGGCTGATCACGACCGCGTCGGAAGGCGTTTCTTTCTGTGTGGCGAGCAAAAATTGACTGGTGCGCATGGTTGGCCGTTGTCGGTTGCTATGACTGGAAATGACGGAGCAGTGTACCGGCGAGAGCTGCCGACGTACAGAAGTGCAGGCCCGGCGGGAACCCTCCCGCCGGGTGCGAGATGTCTTACGATTCTTCGGCGACCGGCGTCGGCACGGGTTCCGGTGTCGGCGTCGGGCCTTCGCGGCGGCTCTCCTGGAACCAGTGCAAGGCGATCAGCACGAGCGTCGGGACACCCAGTAGTGCGGTGATCATGAAGAAGTTGTGATAGCCGAACTTCTCCACCATCACCCCGGAGTAGCCGCCGATGAGGCGAGGCAGCAACAGCATGATCGAGCTGAGCAGGGCGTACTGGGTGGCGGAGAATTTCAGGTTGGTCAGGCTGGACAGGTAAGCGACGAACGCCGACGTGGCCATGCCCGAACTGAAGTTGTCGAGGGAGATGGTCACGATCAGCATCTTCAGGTTCGGGCCCATGTCGGCCAGCATCACGAACAACAGGTTGGTGCCTGCCGACGCCGCGCCGCCAATGAACAGGATCGGCAGGATGCCGAAGCGCACGATCAAAAGTCCGCCCATACCTGCGCCGACCAGCGTCATGATCAGGCCGAAGATCTTGCTGACGCTGGCGATCTGGTCCTTGGTGAAACCCTGATCGATATAGAACACGTTGGCCATGACGCCCATGACCGTATCCGACATCCGATAGGTGGCGATCAAGCCCAGCAACAGCAGCGCCTGCCAGCGGTAGCGCAGGATGAAGTCGTTGACCGGGGTCAGCACCGGCGCCAGGCCACGACGACCCATGGTCGAAAGGCACAGGCCGGTCAGCAGGGTATAGAGGATGGCGCGCAGGAACGCCCGGTCTTCCAGCAGCAGGTCCAGCGGGCTCATGGTGCCGAACAGCACGCTGGCGAAATCGGTGTTGTAGAGCTGGGTGAACATGGCCGGTACGGAGACCAGCAGGACGATCAGCACGAACACCGACATCAGTTGATGCATGAAGGTATAGCGCCCGGCCTGCAACTGGGTGCGCAACGGCACGGGCGGCTCGCGCATCAGCAGTGTGGTCAGCAGGGCAGGGACCATCAATGCGCCGAACAGCACGTAGGTGCCGGTCCAGGCGGAATGCTGATAGTTGAACCCGGTGGAGCCGAAACCTTCGGCGAAGAACAGGGCGCCGGCGGTCGCGAGCAGGGCAGCGACCCGATAGCCGGACATATAACTGGCGGCCAGTGCGGCCTGGCGGTTGTCTTCGGCGATTTCCAGGCGATAGGCGTCGACGGCAATGTCCTGGGTGGCGGAGGCGAAGGCGACGATCACGGCGATGGCGATCAGCCAGGACAGGTGTTTCTGCGGGTCGCAGAAGCCCATGCCGATCAAACCGAGGATCACCAGCGATTGCGAAAGCACCAGCCACGAACGGCGTCGACCCAGCTTGCCGAGCAACGGCAGGCGCCATTGATCGAGCAGCGGTGACCAGACCCATTTGAAGGCATAAGCCAGACCGATCAGACTGGCATAGCCGATCGTCTCACGGGCTACACCGGCTTCACGCAGCCAGACCGAAAGTGTCGAGAACACCAGCATGTACGGCAGGCCGGCGGCGAAACCCAGCAACAACAGCACGAGCGTCGAAGGACTGGCATAGGCGGCGAGCGCGGCGCGCCAGGTTTTACGGGGCATGGGCTGAAGTCTGCCTCAAGATTGCGAAAACAAAGCGCGCACTCTAACCGCTGTGCTCTACCGGACGCCAGCCATGACGCCGAATATCCACACGATTGTTCAGGATGGTAACGCCTTCCATACGCAATCGTGCCCGTTGCTCATCTCCGGAAGGGCTGCCCACCGGCAGGCTGATCCGACCGCCGGCACCGAGTACCCGGTGCCAGGGCAGCTTCGTGTCGCCGGGTAATTGGCTCAGGGTGCGGCCGACCCAGCGGGCGGCGCGCCCCAACCCGGCGAGTTCAGCCAACTGACCATAGCTGACGACCTTGCCCTCAGGTACTTGGGCAAGGGTCGAGTAGAGTGCCGTGCGTCGGATTTGCGGATCGTTTTCGCAGGCTTGTATCGGGTCTGTCACGTGCGCCGTTCCTGAACAGGGTCGATTCATGGATTAAAGGTTAATCCGTGATCGGGCAATTGAGAAATGAACTCAACAGAAATAGCCGAGTCATTCCTTGTCAGGGGATTATTCCTACGGATAATGCCGACCCTTTTTTCGCAAACTTGAGCTTCCGATTCGCTTATGTTGTCCAGAACCCTGCTGTGCCTTGCTGTCTTCAGTGCGTCCACGCCCTTGCTTGCCGATACCGTCTGGTTGAAGAACGGTGACAAGCTGAGTGGCAAAATCACCCTGTTCGACGGCGGCAAGTTGCTGGTCCAGACCCAGTACGCCGGCGCGGTCACCATCGACTGGAAGCAGGTCAAGACCCTGGAAAGTGATCAGGAACTACTGGTCAAGCAGGATGCCTACAACGGCGAGAAAGCCAAGTCGCTGACCGCCGCCGAAGATGGCAAGGTCACCCTGGCCAACGGTGAAGCGCCGAAAACCGTCGAGCTGGCGAGCATCCAGCAGATTCTCAAGCCCAAGCCCGTGGTCGAGGATCTCGTGTGGAAGGGCAATGTCGACCTGGCCCTGGATTATCAGCGCGCCGAAAAGGACACCGACGACTACGACATCGGCTTCAAGACCTCTGCACGTCACGGGCGCTGGCGACACACCGCCGAGGGGGAGTACAACCGCGAAGTCCAGGATGAGGTGGTGACCACCAACAACTGGCGTGCCGAATACGCACTGGACCGCTTCCTGACTGATAAGTGGTTCTGGCAGGGGCGCCTGAACTACAAACGCGATTACGTCGAAGAGCTGTCGCGCCAGCGGGTGGTCGGTACCGGTCCGGGCTATCAGTTCTGGGATGACGAACTGGGCGCGTTCTCGCTCGGCTCGCTGCTCAACCGCACCGACTACGAGTACAGCGATGGCGGCAAGGACAACTTCTACTCCGTCGCGATGAAGTGGGACTACAACCGCTACCTGATCGGCAAGAAGGTGCAGTTCTTCACCACCGGCGAGATTGGCAAGCCACTGTCGGACGTCGCCAACTATGCGCTGGATTCGGAAGTGGGCCTGCGCTACAAGGTGACGGACTGGGCGTCGCTCAATCTCAAGGCCGAGCGTGACATCATCAGTGGTACCAAGGATGCCGATCTGAACAAGACCCGCTACACCGCCGGGTTCGGCGTGGCCTGGTAAGGTCATCCAGAAAAAAGAATCGCAACCCTCATCCGGTTGCGATTTTTTTGTCGGTACAAAACAGGCGCCCACAAAAAAGCCCCGCTTTTAAGGGCGGGGCTTTTTACTAAAGAAGCTACAAGTTAGATAACTTGTACTTCTTCAGCTTGCATGCCTTTCTGACCGCGGGTAGCGATGAAAGAAACCTGTTGGCCTTCTTTCAGGCTTTTGAAGCCGTCGGATTGGATAGCTTTGAAGTGAACGAACAGGTCGTCACCGGATTGTGGAGTGATGAAGCCGAAGCCTTTTTCATCGTTGAACCACTTAACGGTACCGGTTTGGCGATTAGACATGGTGTAACTCCTTGAACAAAGATAACTGCGACTCAGGAAGAACCCTGGCCGAGACTGAGTGCAAAGAGCAGGAAAAATTCTTGTAGATGGTTGGATCGAAATTCAACATATCGTGTAGAGATTCTCAGTGACACAAGCAGCACAGTGGCGCCACCTTAACCCTTTTTCCGGAACGTGCCAATGCTTCTTGCGAAGGTTTCTCCGTTTTAAGGATCGGCGGTGTGACGGTTCGTCGCCAGGCCGCGTAATTCCTGCATGTTCGGCGAGAATTGCAGCCCGGACTTTGAACCCGGCGGCGCGCCCGGTAAGATGCCGGACAGATTTTTTCCACCTCGCTATTCAGGACACCCCGCCATGAGCATCAAATCGGACAAGTGGATTCGCCGCATGGCGCAGGAACACGGCATGATCGAGCCGTTCGTCGAGCGCCAGGTGCGCGGCAGCGACGACAGCCGTGTGATCTCCTACGGTGTGTCGAGCTACGGCTACGATGTGCGTTGCACCAATCATTTCAAGGTGTTCACCAACATCAATTCGGCCATCGTCGATCCGAAAAACTTCGACGCCGGCAGCTTCGTCGACGTTCACAGTGACGTCTGCATCATCCCGCCGAACTCCTTCGCCCTGGCCACGACCGTTGAATACTTCCGTATTCCGCGCAATGTCCTGACCATCTGCCTGGGTAAAAGCACCTACGCCCGTTGCGGCATCATCGTCAACGTCACCCCGCTCGAGCCTGAGTGGGAAGGCCAGGTGACCCTGGAGTTCTCGAACACCACCAACCTGCCGGCGAAGATCTACGCCAATGAAGGTGTGGCACAGATGTTGTTCCTCGAATCCGACGAGGAATGCGAAGTCTCCTACAAGGACCGTGCCGGCAAGTACCAGGGCCAACGTGGCGTGACCCTGCCCCGCACCTGAGCCGTCCATCCGGCAGTTACCGGGAATTCTTCGGCGGGTAGACACTCTATGGGGTGTACTGCCCGTTTCGCGAACAGCGCAACGGGCCTTCGCCGAGGAGTGCTCCATGAAGATCGATCCGCAAATCACTGCCGAACTGGCAAGGCTCGAGCCCAATCAGGTTGGCGTATTGGCCTGGTCGTTGCTGGCACACCCGCCCATCACCACGGCCGGCGGAATCCCTCACCAGCCTGATCCCGATACCCCCAACGAAGAGCCGACCGAACCCGGCGAGCCTACGTTGCCGGATAAACCGCCACCTGCGCCCGTTGCCTGATCCGTGAGTGAATGCATGGCCCGTCGGCTGATGTCCTGAAAGACTTCAGCCGACGGGCCATATTTCGTTATGGGGACCGTGCCGGCAGGGCAGCGGGCTTACTTGAGGTTGCCGCTGAGAAACTGCTTCAGGCGTTCGCTCTTCGGATTACCCAGCACTTCCTCCGGCGCGCCTTCTTCTTCCACCAGCCCTTGGTGCAGGAACAGCACCTGGCTCGACACCTTGCGCGCAAAACTCATCTCGTGGGTCACCATGATCATGGTCCGGCCTTCTTCGGCCAGGCCCTGAATCACCTTCAGCACTTCGCCGACCAGCTCCGGGTCGAGTGCCGAGGTCGGCTCGTCGAACAGCATGACCTCCGGCTCCATCGCCAACGCGCGGGCAATGGCCACCCGTTGCTGCTGGCCGCCGGACAGGAAGGCCGGGTACTGATCGGCCACCCGTGCCGGCAAGCCAACCTTGTCCAGATAACGACGGGCGCGGTCGTCGGCCTCCTGTTTGCTGCAGCCCAGCACCCGGCGCGGGGCCATGGTGATGTTCTCCAGCACGGTCATGTGGCTCCACAGGTTGAAGTGCTGGAACACCATCGCCAGCCGCGTGCGCAGGCGTTGCAGTTCATTGGCGTCGGCGACGTGCATGCCGTGGCGGTCGGTGACCATGCGGATCGCCTGGCCGTCGAGGCTCATCGCGCCGTCGTTGGGTTGTTCGAGAAAGTTGATGCAGCGCAAAAAGGTGCTTTTGCCCGAGCCGCTGGCGCCGATCAGACTGATCACGTCACCGGTCTTGGCCTTGAGCGAAACGCCTTTGAGCACCTGATGGTCGCCATAGCTTTTGTGCAGGCCTTCTACGGTCAGTTTGTACATGGGACAGGCATCCTCAAGGCGAAAGTAAGTAGCCGCTGCGATAGGCTTCGGCGCCCGCGACGTGGGCGATCACCATGCCGGCCGTCGCCATGCGCCGCAGCGAGCGGGCATAGAGCAGACCGGAAGCGGTGCAATGGACTGGCGTGACCCGGTCGGTGATCGGGTCAATGATTTCGGCGATTTTCTGCCCGGCTTCCAGGTGCTGGCCGGGTGTGGCGGTGTACACCAGCAACCCGCCGAGCGGTGTCACCACCGGCTCCACACCCGCCAGCGGCGTGGCGGGGAACAGCAAATGCGGCAGCGGTTTCGGCTCGCCGGCGATGGCGCCGAAGTGGATCAGGTAATCGAGCAAGGCTTCGCAGTCACGGCTGGCCAGTGGATGAGTGACGTCCCCTTGACCACGCAACTCGACCGTTACCGAGAAACTGCCCAGCGGAATCTCGAAGTGTTCGCCGAAGCGTTCCTTCAATTGCCACCACAGCAGGGTGAAGCACTCATCGAACGACTGGCCGCCGGAGTCGGTCGCCAGCAGGCTTGCCCGGGACTCGATGTAGCGCGCCAGCGGCTCGACCTGCGGCCAGGCCTCGGGCGTGGTGTAAAGGTGGACGACGGATTCGAAATCGCAGTGCAGGTCCAGCACCATGTCCGCGTCACAGGCCAGCCGTTGCAGGGTCAGGCGCTGGGATTGCAGCTGAGTCGTGGCGGTGTGGCGGGCGAGGGCGTTGCGCAGGCTGGTGCGGATCAGTTCCAGGTTGCGCTGCGGGTCGTCGCAGAGCTGCGATTCGATCTCGTTGCCGATCTCTTCGCTGAGGTCGACGAACCAGCGGTTGAAGTTCTGCCCGCTCTCCAGTTCGTAGCGGCCCAGCGGCACGTCCATCAGCACCTGTTCGAGGCCGACCGGGTTGGCTACCGGCACCAGCACGATTTCACTGCGCAGGCGGCCGGCGGCTTCCAGCTCCGCCAGGCGCTGCTTGAGGTGCCAGGCCACGAGCATGCCGGGCAGTTCGTCGGCGTGCAGCGAGGACTGGATGTAGATTTTGCCTTTGGCCTTGTCCGGGCCGAAGTGGAAGCTGTGAATCTGTCGCGCGGTCCCCGGCAGCGGGGCCAGCAGGTCATGTATCTGGTGGCGCATTGCAGAGAGGTCCTAGTGAGTCGGCCCGAGGAAGGCCAGCCATCGGCGTTCGGCGAGGCGGAACAGGCCGACCAGCGCAAAGGTGATGGTCAGGTAGATCAGCGCGGCGATGCCGAACGACTGGAACGTCAGGAAGGTCGCCGAGTTGGCGTCCCGCGCGACTTTCAGAATGTCCGGGATGGTCGCGGTGAAGGCCACGGTGGTCGAGTGCAGCATCAGGATCACTTCGTTGCTGTAGTACGGCAACGAGCGACGCAGTGCCGACGGCATGATCACGTAGGCATAGAGCTTCCAGCCGGTCAGGCCGTAGGCCTTGGCCGCTTCGACTTCGCCGTGGTTCATGCTGCGGATCGCCCCGGCGAAGATCTCCGTGGTGTAGGCGCAGGTGTTGAGGGCAAAGGCGAGGATCGTGCAGTTCATCGCATCGCGAAAGAAACTGTCGAGCAGCGGCTGGGCGCGCACGGCGGCCAGGCTGTAGATGCCGGTGTAGCAGATCAGCAGCTGGATATAGAGCGGCGTGCCACGGAACAGGTAGGTGTAGAACTGCACCGGCCAGCGGATGTAGAAGTGCGACGAGACACGGGCGATCGACAGCGGAATCGACACGATGAAACCGAAGAAGATCGAAGCGCTGAGCAACCACATCGTCATCGCCAGCCCGGTGATGTTCTGGCCGTCGGTATAAAGGAAGGCTTTCCAGTAGTCCTGCAGGAGTTCGATCATCGTACGGCCTCCCGGGCACCAGCGGCGTAGCGGCGTTCGAGCCAGCGCAGGATGATGTTGGAAGCACTGGTGATCAGCAGATAGATCAAGGCGGCGAGTACCAGGAAGTAGAACAGTTGATAGCTGCTTTTACCGGCGTCCTGGGCAGCCTTGACCAGATCGGCCAGGCCGATGATCGAGACCAGCGCGGTGGCCTTGAGCATCACCATCCAGTTGTTGCCGATGCCGGGCAGGGCGAAACGCATCATTTGCGGGAACACCACGTAGCGAAAACGCTGTCCGCGCTTGAGCCCGTACGCAGTGGCGGCTTCAACCTGGCCACGCGGTACGGCGAGGATCGCGCCACGGAAGGTTTCGGTGAAATAAGCACCGTAGATAAAGCCCAGGGTCAGGACCCCGGCGCTGAACGGATTGATTTCGATGTATTCCCATTCCATGTAGTCGGTGAGCGTCGTCAGCCAGGTTTGCAGGCTGTAGAAGATCAACAACATCAGCACCAGGTCCGGCACCCCGCGAATCAGCGTGGTGTAGAGCTGGGCAGGCAGGCGCAGCAGTTTGACTTTTGACAGCTTGGCACTGGCACCGAGCAGGCCGAGCAACACGGCCACCAGCAGCGACAACGCCGATAATTTGATGGTCATCCAGGTGCCTTCCAACAGCAAAGGACCGAAGCCCTTGAGGCTGAAGGCGGAGAGCCCCAGATTTTGTAAGAGGTTTTCGAACATAAATCAGCAACCTGACTGAATGAAAAAGGCGCCCATCGAGGATGGGCGCCGGGGCATTATTTGCCGCTGTACAGATTCAGATCGCCAAAGTGTTTCTTTTGAATCTCGGCGTATTTGCCGTCGTCGTGTAACGCTTTGATACCTTTATCCAAAAGCGCTTTCAGCTCGGTGTTACCTTTCTTAATACCGACAGCGGTTTTGGCTGGCAGCAACGGTGCGTCAACCGGCTCGCTGACTGCATATTCGGCGCCCTGCGGCGACTTCAGAAAGCCCAGTTCGGCCTGCAGCATGTCCTGAATACCCGCATCGAGACGGCCGGAAGTCAGGTCGGAATACACCTGATCCTGGTTGGCGTAGGCCTGGGTTTTCACGCCGGCCTTGTCCAGCACGGCTTTGGCATAGGCTTCCTGAATGGTGCCTTGCTCGTAGCCGACGGTTTTGCCTTTCAGGGAGGCCACGTCGTTGGTGATGCCCGAACCTTTCTTCGACACATACGCAGTCGGGCCGGAGAACAGCTCGCTGGAGAAGTCGATGACTTTTTCGCGGGCTTCGGTGACGGTCATCGACGAGATCACACCGTCGAATTTATTGGCCTTGAGGCCCGGAATCATGCCGTCGAAGTCGCTTTCGACCCATTTGCACTTGACCTTCAGCTCGGCGCAGATCGCGTTGCCCAGGTCGATGTCAAAGCCCACCAGACTGCCATCGGCCGCTTTCGACTCGAACGGTGCGTAGGAAGGGTCAACGCCAAAACGCAGCTCTTTGTATTCCTTGGCCAGTGCGGAACCGGCGGCCATGCACAACGCCAGTGCAGAAAGGGTCAGCAATGCTTTTTTCATTATTCAATCCCTAAGAACCAATATGAGCGCTTGTGGCGCAGAATTATTGTTACTGGAACGCTTACGACTTATAGAAAGTAGCAATTTCCGAACCAGAGTCCCGAACAAGTGTTTTAAAAGGTGTAGGAAGTGAGGGCGCAGCCGCAACAGTGCCCGAAAACGGGCACCGAAAAAGCGTTGCACCTTTTAAGCGCAGGAAGGGCTTTTACGGGACAGGAATCAGAACAGCAGATCCTGCAAGGTCGCCAGACTGTCCGCTTCGTCGACGGTCTTGTCCTGGCGCCAGCGCAGCATGCGCGGAAAGCGCACGGCGATGCCGCTCTTGTGCCGGCGCGACAGGGCGATGCCTTCGAAACCCAGCTCGAAGACCAGGCTGGGCGTCACGCTGCTGACCGGGCCGAATTTTTCCACGGTGGTCTTGCGCACGATGCTGTCGACTTCGCGCATTTCCGAGTCCGAGAGCCCGGAATAGGCCTTGGCGAAGGGCACCAGTGCGCGCGGGCTGGCGCCGGGCGGGCCGTCCCATACCGCGAAGGTGTAATCGCTGTACAGGCTGGCGCGCCGGCCATGCCCGCGCTGGGCGTAGATCAGCACCGCGTCGACGCTGAACGGGTCGACTTTCCATTTCCACCACACGCCCATGTCCTTGGTGCGACCGACGCCGTACATCGCGTCCCGGGCCTTGAGCATCATGCCCTCGACGCCCAGTCGCCGGGAGGCTTCGCGCTGGCGGGCGAGGTCGAACCAGTCGCTGCCGGTCAGCACCGGGGAGGGCAGCAGCACCGGGTTGTTGCACTGCGCGATGACGCGCTCCAGTTGTTCGCGGCGTCGGGATTGGGGTTGGTTGCGCCAGTCTTCGCCCTGCCACTCCAGCAAGTCGTAGGCGAGGACGACCACAGGCACGTCTTCGAGGATCTTTTTGTCCAGTGTCTTGCGACCGATCCGTTGCTGGAGCAGGGCAAAGGGTTGTACCGCCGGTGGCGCCGTCGATTGCGGGTCGAACACATCTTCGGTGGTGGGATGCGAGTTTTTCCAGACCACGATTTCGCCGTCGATCACCGTGCCGTCGGGCAAACCGTGGACAAGGGTGTCGAGTTCGGGGAAGCGCTCGGTTACCAGTTCTTCGCCACGGGACCAGATCCACAGGCGTCCATCACGCTTGATCACTTGCGCGCGGATGCCGTCCCACTTCCATTCAACTTGCCAGTTGCTGGCCGGGCCGAGCAGGGCTTCGAACTGTTCGACCGGTTGCGACAGACCGTGGGCGAGAAAGAACGGATAAGGCTGACCGCCCCGTTGGGCGTGCTCGGTGCTGGATTCGGGGGCGATCAGTTTCAGGTAACTGGCGGCGTTCGGCCGGTTGGACAGATCGGTGTAACCCACCAATCGTTGCGCCACGCGTTTGCTGTCCAGTCCGGCCATCGACGCGAGGGCGCGGGTCACCAGCAGTTTGGACACGCCGACCCGAAAACTGCCGGTGATCAGTTTGATGCACAGCATCAGGCTCGGCCGGTCGAGTTGCGCCCACAGTGCCGGCAACTGTCGGGCCAGGTACTCCGGGGTTTCACCCCGTAGCGGCAGCAGTTTCTGTTCGATCCATTCGGCGAGACCGGCCTCGGAGGTGTGCGGATTTTCCGGCAACACCAGCGAGATGGTTTCCGCCAGATCGCCGACGGCTTGATAGCTCTCTTCGAACAGCCACGGCTCGAGCCCGGACACCTCGACCGCCAGATCACGCAGGATTCGCACCGGGATCAGTTGCCGTGGTCGTCCGCCCGACAGAAAGTACACCGCCCAGGCCGCATCCTCCGGTGCCGCCGTGGCGAAGAAGGTCTGCATGGCCGCGAGTTTCGCCTTGCTGGAGGTGGTGGCATCGAGTTCGGCGTACAACCCGGCGAAGTCTTTCATGGTTGCACCTCGGCAACGGCGGGTTCGACGGCGATGTTGTCTTGTTCGTCGTCACCGTATTCGGTGTTGAAGCCTTGGGCGTCCAGCCCTTGTTCGCGCAGGTGGCGGACCAGCACGCCGATCGATCCGTGGGTGACCATCACCCGTTCGGCGCCGGTCTGTTCGATGGCCCACAACAGGCCGGGCCAGTCGGCGTGATCCGAGAGCACGAAGCCGCGATCCACGCCGCGCCGCCGACGGGTACCGCGCAGGCGCATCCAGCCACTGGCGAAACTGTCGCTGTAGTCGCCGAAACGTCGCATCCAGCTGCTGCCACCGGCCGAGGGCGGGGCGATGACCAGCGCCTGACGCAGCAACGGATCGTTTTTCTTCACGTCACCGACGTAGATCGTCGGTGGCAGATACACGCCGGCCTCGCGATAGACCCGGTTCAGCGGTTCCACCGCGCCGTGGCTGAGGATCGGGCCGAGGGTTTCGTCGATGCCGTGCAGGATTCGCTGGGCTTTGCCGAAGGAATAGCAGAACAGCACGCTGGTCTTGCCGGCCTCTATATTCGCTTGCCACCACTGGTTTATTTCGCCAAACACCTGTGCCTGCGGCTGCCAGCGATAGATCGGCAGGCCGAAGGTCGATTCGGTGATGAAGGTGTGGCAACGCACTGGCTCGAAGGGCGCACAGGTGCCATCGGGTTCGATCTTGTAGTCGCCGGACGCGACCCAGACTTCGCCGCCGTATTCCAGACGTACCTGAGCCGAACCCAGAACGTGCCCGGCGGGGTGAAAACTCAAGGTGACGCCGTGGTGGCTCAGGCGCTGGCCGTACTCGAGCGTTTGCAGGTTGATGTCCTGACCCAGTCGCGCGCGCAGAATCCCTTCGCCGGCGCTGGCGGCCAGATAGTGTGCGTTGCCGGTGCGGGCGTGATCGCCATGGGCATGAGTGATCACCGCGCGTTCGACCGGGCGCCACGGATCAATGTAGAAATCCCCGGCAGGGCAGTACAGGCCTTCGGGGCGGGCGATAACAAGGTCCATGGCGTTACCGGAATGGAGGGACTTGTTAGCTATGAGGTTTGCGCGAAGTCAGAAGTTCGATTGATTTTGCGGATACCCCATGATCGTTCCCACGCGGAGCGTGGGAACGATCATGGGGGGTTACTTGCCGGGAGTGAGGGTCAACCGCGTCTTGCCATACACCCGATCAAAGTTCTGCGGCTGCATCGGCAACCCGATGTACTGGCCCTTGAGCCACGGATCGATGCCGTTCAAGTAGTTCGGGCTCACCGGGTTACCCGATTGCCCCGTACCGTTCTGGCCCATCAGCGGTTCGCTCTGACCGAAGTCGACGATAAAGCGCATCGATGGCGCACGGGTGGTGTTGAAGTCCTGACCCCAGGCAAACGCCGCCGTATTCAGCGTCGTGTGATCGCCACCGGCCGCGAGCGGGCCGCGAACGGTCTGGCCGTTGGCATTCTTCCACTCGTAGCGGTGCAGTTTGCCCCACTGCCAGGCTTTGTGATCGCCACCCAACTGACTGTCGCCGGCGCTGATCGCCGCTGCCAGACTGCGGGCGAGGATGGCCGGTTTGTCTTCTTTTTGCGGCGTGCGGGCGTCGTCCCAGAACGGACTGTCTTCGCGGCCCAGCAGGTGGTCGGCCTGGGCGGCGTAGGACAGATCGCCATTGGCGATAAACGCCTTCCACGCCGGGCTGCTTTGCGGGCCAAGCTCGTCGAGGAAGATCTGCTTCATGCTTTCCTGCAGGAACAGCTCGTAGATCGCCGCGTCAGCGGAAGTCGGGCTGAGCTTGCCGTCGAACGCCATCAGACGGGTGTAGGCCTCGCGGGCCTTGCTGCGGTCCGCTTCCGGCAGAGCGTCGATCGCCTGTTTCAGCGGCTGCGCCATGCCCGGGGCTTCGAACATCTTCTTCAGCTTGGCGGCGAAGGTGGTGGTCTGGTCGTACTGCATGGCGATCATGCTGCGACCGTCATGCTTGGCGCCGCCGGCCAGTTCGGCCAGGCGCTCGCCACGTTCCGGCGCTGCCCAGGAGTTGGACAGTTGCATGCCGTAGCCGTGAGGAATGACGCGCTGGTTGGCGGTGCCGAGCCAGCCCTGGCTCGGGTCCTGATCGTACGGGTGCAGCATCGGGTCGGCGTAACCGTCCCAGTCGTAGCGACCTTCCCAGCCCGGCGATGGCAGCAGGCCTTCGCCTTCGCGGCGGTTCGGGAATCGACCGGTGACTTGCCAGCCAATGTTGCTGGCATCGGCAAACACCAGGTTCAGCGCGATGGCGCGGATTTCCCGGCTGGCGTCGGAGGCGCGTTCAACGGTTTGCGCGCGACTCAGATCGAAAAACGCATCGAGGGATTTGTCGTCGGTGAAGCTCGGGGTCTGTAAGGCCAGGCCGAAACCTGCGCCTTGAGCTGCGGCCTGGGCGCTGTTGAGCAGCGCGCCGTGGCGGGTTTCGTACACCGCTTCGCGAATCGGCCGCTGGCCTTTGACGAAATAGGTTTCGTTGCGCACGCCCAGTGGCTGCCATTTGCCGTTGACCTCGTAGGTCAGGCTGCTGCCCTGGCGACGGATTTTTTCCAGGAACAGGTCCTGGTTGTCGCCGAACACGCTGGTCAGGCTCCACGCCACTTTGCCGTTGAATCCGCCCAGCACCATCGGCAGACCGGCGACGGTCACGCCGGCGGCCTGATATTTCGGTGCGTGAATCTGCACGAAACTCCACAGCGACGGCGCGGCCAGCGGCCCATGACTGTCGCTGGCCAGCAGGCTCTTGCCGCTGCGGCTGCGTTGCGGGGCAATCGCCCAGTTGTTCGCAGTGCTGGCGCCGAGCAGGTTCATCGCCGCCAGTTGTTCGCTGGCGTTGCTCAGTTCGCTCAGGCCGGGAATCTGCCCGTTGAGCTTGATGCCTTGCAACTTGTCGGCTTCGGCTACCGGCAGGTTTTCGTCAGGGGCGGACGGGGTCAGCCAGGCGAGTTTGTCGGTGGTGACGGTCTGCGCCAGCACCAGCGAAGCAATTTCTTCCGGCAGGTTGGCCGACTGGCTGAAGTTCAACAGGCAGAAAATAAGCGCCGAATCTTCCGGTTTCCAGTACTCCGGCTTGTAGCCACTGGAGGCCAGATCACCCGGCAACTTGTCGGCGTAGCGGAACAGGTAGGCGTTGACGCCCCGCGCATAGACCTCGAAGAAGCGCTTGAGCCGTGGCGACGAAGCCTTGTACAGCTCGCCGGCGCTTTTCTTCAGGTTGACGGCGCGCATGTAGCGGTCGGCGTCGAGCATCGACGCGCCGGACATTTCCGCCAGACGACCCTGGGCCAGCAGGCGCAGGGTGACCATCTGATTGATGCGGTCGCTGGCGTGCACATAGCCGAGGGCGAACAGCGCGTCGTGGAAGCTGTTGCTTTCGATCAGCGGCATGCCCATGGCATTGCGTCGTACCGAAACGTTCTGCGCCAGGCCCTTGAGCGGCTGTACGCCGGAGGTGGGCGGGAGGGTGTCCTGAGCGTTCCAGGTCTGGCAACCGGAGAGGCTCAAGACACCGGTCACTGCTGCGGCAACGCCGAACCGGGGAAGAAAATGTGAAAGGGCTGGCGAGGCCATGGCAAAGCTCCTGCGGGGGTGTAGAGGCTGGGGGCGCAATAAAGCCGCTACGTTAGTGAGCAGGAGGGGGCCGCGCAAGCGGGGCGAGCGGTTATTTCTTCCCGTTGATCGTTCCCGCGTACGGGAACGATCAGGCCGGGTGACTCAGGCCTTCGGCGGATTGATCTTCTGCACCAGCGCGTAGGCCTTCACGGTCGCCGGGCGATCCTTGATGTGGTTGAACCAGCGCTGCACATTCGGGAAGTCTTCCAGGTTCTGGCTCTGCCATTTGTGGGAGACGATCCACGGGTAGATCGCCATGTCGGCGATGCTGTATTCGCTGCCGGCGACGAACTCATTGTGGGCCAGTTGCTTGTCCAGCACCCCGTACAAACGGGCGGTTTCATCGATGTAGCGTTTGATCGCGTAGGGGATTTTTTCCGGGGCGAACTGGCTGAAGTGATGGTTCTGCCCGGCCATCGGCCCCAGCCCGCCCATCTGCCAGAACAGCCATTGCAGCGCCACCTGGCGACCACGCAGGTCCTGGGGCAGGAACTTTCCGGTCTTTTCCGCGAGGTACAAAAGAATCGCCCCGGACTCGAACAGCGACAACGGCTCGCCGCCATCGGCCGGTTCAGGGTCGACGATGGCCGGGATGCGATTGTTCGGAGCGATCTTCAGGAAGTGTGGCTGGAACTGCTCGCCCTGGCTGATGTTGATCGGGTGCACGTTGTAGCGCAGGCCGGCCTCTTCGAGGAACAGGGAAATCTTGTGGCCGTTGGGCGTGGTCCAGTAATACAGGTCGATCATGGAAAGCTCCAAATCAGGAAAATGGCTTACGTGCGGACAGCAAACGCCGGCTTCAGGTTGTCCTGTGTGCGTTCGATAGCTTGCCTAGTGACAGGAAGTGATGCTCAAGTGCGGGAAATTCAATGACCCCGCGTGAGAAAAATCGCCATGGAGCTTAAGGCCAACGCTGCACTGATCATCATCGACCAGCAAAAAGGCATTCTGGAGCCGCGTCTGGGGCGGCGGAATAATCCGTTGGCCGAAGAGCGAATCCTCGACTTGCTGAACTTTTGGCGGCGCAGCGGCCGGCCGGTGATCCACGTGCAGCACTTGTCACACTCGCCGGAATCGGTGTTCTGGCCCGAGCAGTCAGGTGTGGAATTTCAGGAAAGGTTTTTGCCGCAGGACGGCGAATGGCTGATCCGGAAACAGGTGCCGGACGCGTTTTGTGCAACAAAGCTTGAAGCGAAGTTGCGTGAGGCGGGAATCGAGCAACTGGTGATCGTCGGCGTGGCCACCAACAACTCAGTGGAGTCCACGGCGCGCACTGCGGGCAATCTGGGGTTTGATGCGTGGGTGGCGGAGGATGCGTGCTTTACCTTCGACAAGGCCGATTATTTCGGCACGCCGCGTTCGGCAGAAGAGGTGCACGGGATGTCGCTGGGGAATCTGCACGGGGAGTATGCGACGGTGGTCAGCAGCGGGCGAATTCTGGCGGCAGGCTGAAAGCCGCAGGTGACAGTGCTATCGCGAGCAGGCCCGCGATAGCGATCTAACGGGCGAAACGAATGTTCGCCCGAAACATCAAGCGCCGTGGCACTTCTTGAATTTCTTGCCGTTGCCGCATGGGCAAGGGTCGTTGCGGCCGACGTCTTTCAAGGCGTTGCGCACCGGTTCCTGGTGGGCATGGCCGCAGTTCGGGCCGTGAACATGGCCATGGTCGTGATCATGGTGGTGATGGTCATGATCGTGGTTGCAGTCTGGGCCATGGACATGAGGTTGCTGGGTCATCGGGGTCACTCCGTAATCAAATCGGCGGGGATTATCACGCCATTGCGCTCCAGGTGCACGTAGTGGGCGATGAATAAACCGGTTTCCATCTCGCCCTGCAGGCGATAGGGAACCTGCTGGTGCGGATTCTTCAGCATTTTCACCACCTCTTTGACCTTCGGCCACAGGTTGGTGCGGATCGGCACTTTATAGAAAGCACTGCTTTTGGGACCGACCGTGATCCAGTGCTCATGCTCGCCCTCGGCCAACAACATGTCGGACAGATGCACGCGGTATTCCAGGCCGCGCACGGTCAGGTCACTGTCGTTGGGGTTGTCGATGCGAAAGTGCAGGATGAATTTCTGCTCCAGCAACTTGGCGCGCACCACTTCGACTTTCACCAGATGTACGGCAGGGTCGAGGGTGTCGTCGGCGAACCATGAAGTGCAGCCGCCGAGCCCCGAGAAGCTGATCCCCAGGAACATGAGCAGTGTGAAAGCCTTGAACGTGCGCCATTGACCGAGCATGGTTTAACTCCCTTTGATGCCCAGTCTAGCCTCAGCTGCCGAAATACCCCGCACAGCACTTCTTGAACTTCTGGCCGCTGGTGCACGGGCAGGCATCGTTGCGGCCCAATTTGAGTTGCACGGTCGGGTCGATGAAGTACCAGTGACCGGCGTTCTGCACGAACGAGGAGCGCTCGCGGTGGCTGTGCTCACCCTGGCTGTCATGCCAGCGCGCAGTGAAGGTGACGAAGGCGTGTTCCGGCTGACCGCCGAAGACTTCCGAGCTTTCGACATCCAGCCCGAGCCACGTGCTCGAAGCGCTCCAGGCGCTGATCGACTGACGATCGAGCCCTGTCTGCTGGGCGGGCAGGGTGGTCGCCACCAGGTAATCGATCAGGCCCAGCACGTAGGCGCTGTAGCGCGAACGCATCAGGGCTTCGGCGCACGGTGCCGGATGGCCCGCATGATAATGGCCGCAGCAGGCATCCAGCAGGTTGCCGCTGCCGCAAGGGCAAATGGCTGTACTCATTGCATTACCACCAGTATTTCCCGAAGTTTTCCGGATTGGCCCAGAATCGCGAGTTGAGCCAGTCGGGGACTTGTTTGTAGTCAAGCAGATCATAGGTGAACAGGGTCAGAACCTGCTCGTCGCGGGCAAAACGCTCGCTGGCTTGCAGGGCCAGCGAATAGAAGTCCGTTTCCTGCCAGCCGCTGGCCGACAGGTCCGCCAGCACCGCGATGCGGCTGGCGTTGAGGTTGCGGATTCCGCCCAGCAGATTCAGGCCGTCGCGCTTGGGCAAATGTTCCAGGCAATCGACCACCAGCGCCAGGTCGAAACGCTGTGCGGCCAGGTCTGCCGGCAAGGCACCGGGCGCGGCGTGGGCGACGCGGGTGTCCGGGTGCGCGTCCTTGAACGCCGCCAGTGCGGGGAATTCGCTGGCACCGATCAGCAGCAGACGGGCCGGGGCGTAGCGGTCCAGCAGGGCGGCCAATGCCTGCTGTGGCGTGCGGGAAGACAGGGCGACGTTCATCGAAGTTCCTCAATCAGATCGCCAAGACTAGCCTGCCCGGGCGTCGAGGCCTAGATCTCTGTCCTGCGGGTTTGCGCCAAATGCGCCGAAGTCCTGTGAACACGCTCGCAAACAGCAGTGGCCTATTGCTGGCGGAGATTAAAACTCCGGTCTTTACTCCCTGAATCGGTTCTAAGCCGATCCCTCAGGAGAAAACTAGATGAGCATAGTTCGGACAGCATTACCCTTGGTTCTGCTAACCAGTGTGTTGACTGGTTGCGCAGGTTTGCAGAAAACCGACTGGCCGACCTGTGCGGCAGTCGGCGGTGTCGTCGGAGCGGGTCTCGGTGCGACGGAAAGCTCTGCATGGGCAGGCTATGGCGCATTACTCGTCGGCGGCACGGCAGCAGCCTATTGCTGGGTGCACGGTGATGGCGATGAAGACGGCGATGGTGTGCCGGACAGTCGCGACAAGTGCCCGCATACGCCTAAAGGCGTGCAGGTCGATGCTGACGGCTGCCCTCCACCAGCCCCTGCACCAGTGGTTGAAGAAGCTGTAGTGGTCAAGGAAGAAACCATCGTCATCCGCGATGTTCACTTCCAGTTCGACAAGGCCACCCTGACGCCTTCCGATAAACAGGTACTCGACAAGGTCGCCACGCGCCTGAAACAGGAATCGAGCACCGCGCGACTGACCGTGACCGGTCATACCGACAGCGTGGGCAGCGATGCCTACAACAAGAAACTGTCGGATCGTCGGGCGCACTCGGTGGTGGAATACCTGATCCATGATGGTGTGCCACGTTCCAGCTTCGTCTCGGTGACCGGTGCCGGTGAAAGCCAGCCAGTGGCGGATAACAAAACCGCCGATGGCCGTGCGCTGAACCGTCGCACGGAAATCAAAATCGAACGCTAGCCCCCTCGCATCCGCGGCTTGTGCAGTCGCGGATGCGGGTCTTTACTCCTGTGTAACCGGTATGGGCCGGTGACACAGGAGCTTTCACAATGAGTGTATTCTCAAGGTCCGTCTTGCCGGTGCTGCTGCTTGGCAGCCTCTTGACCGGTTGCGCTACTCACAGCGATGGCACTGCCCCCCTCAATCAACGTACCTGGCCGATCTGCAGCCTCATTGGCGGACTGGTCGGCGGCGGTCTGGGCGCGATTGAAAGCGGTGGCTGGGCCGGTGGCGGCGCAGCGCTGGGGATCCTCACCGGCGGATTGATCTGTTACGCCCAGGATGGCGATGAGGACGGCGATGGCGTGTTCGACCGTCGCGACCGTTGCCCTGACACTCCGGCCAACACCCCGGTCGATCACCGTGGTTGTCCGCTGCCGCAATACCCGGTCGCCGAGAAACCGGCCGAACCGGCCCCGCAATCCGAAGTCATCACCCTGAGCGATGCCGGTAACGTGCTGTTCGACTTCGACAAATCCGACCTCAAACCTGCGGCGAAAAGTCAGCTGGATTCGCTGATGGACAAGTTGCGCAACGCCGATGTGGTGAGCATCAAGGTCATCGGTCACACCGACGGCAAGGGTTCGGACGCTTATAACCAGGCGTTGTCGGAACGTCGCGCGAGCAGCGTGGCGGCCTATCTGCTGAGCCAGGGGCTGGCGCCGGACAAACTCACCAGCGAAGGGCGTGGCAAACGGGAACCGGTCGCCGACAACGAGACTGAAGAGGGACGTGCGCAGAATCGTCGTGTGGAACTGCACATCAATCGTTAGGACGTGTCTGTAGTCCGCAGGCTAGAGCTGTCGGGCGATGTTCATCGTCGCCCCGGCAGACATCCGACGAGTGCCCGGAACTTTTTTATTTCCCCCTCTGGCTTATCCCGTACGGAAGCCGTTACTGTGCGCCCAAAGAATAATTCGCAACACGGGGGAGCGTATGAAGGTGTTCTGTGGGCTGGGGCGGTTGTTGACCCTGGTGTTCTGCTGCGTGGTACTGGCCAATCAACTGGTGCCGTTTGTTCATCCGTTGCATCTGCTGGTCAATCTGGCCGCT
The DNA here is from genome assembly GCF_059416185.1 of Pseudomonas sp. GW821-FHT09E04. Lineage (NCBI taxonomy): Bacteria > Pseudomonadati > Pseudomonadota > Gammaproteobacteria > Pseudomonadales > Pseudomonadaceae > Pseudomonas > Pseudomonas sp. GW821-FHT09E04. Next base: position 457,815 of record NZ_JBWKOR010000002.1, on the reverse strand, counting down.
GTTCTGCTGCTGGCGATCCATCTGCTGGAAGTGCTGCTGTGCAATCGCAGCCTCAAAGGTCGCCCGCACCCGTGGCGTGATCGTGGCCGTGTCCTGCTGTTCGGTGTTTTCCACCTGCAAACCATCCCGGCCCCGGCCGCTCCGGAGGCTTCCCATGCGTAAACTTTGCCTGCTCGCTGCATTCATCAGTCCTTTGGCTTGTGCCCAGGTGGTGAGTGTCGAACCCAATTCCCTGATGCGTTTGCCCAACACCGCCAGCACCTTGCAACTGGAAAAACTGGTGGTCGCCGATTACGGCACCTTGCTGGTGCCCTCCAACGTGACCGAGTTGAGCGTCGGCGAATTGCAGTTGGGCCGCGAAGCGCGCATCGCCATCGTGCCGGGTGAACAGGCGCTGGATCTGAAAGTCACCCGCGCCGCACTTGCCGAAGGCAGCCGCATCACCGCTCGTGGCGCGCCGGGGACCTATGAAAAAGCGGCCCGTGCCGGACGTAACCTGAATCTGCAATTCAAGGCGCTGAATGCACCGCAGCTGATCGTCGATGCACGCGGCGGCACCGGTGCGCCGGGCTTCGTCGGGCTCGACGGTGCCAACGGTCAGGAACCGGGCTGCACCTGGGGCCAGGCCGGACACGGTTTCGATGGCAGTGACGGCAGCAATGGCCAGCCGGGAGCGCCGGGCGCGCTGGTGCGCCTGGAAGTACCCCGTGAGTTTCCGGCCGAGTTGATCAAGGTTGAAGTCGCCGGTGGTGCCGGTGGCCCGGCGGGGCCTGGCGGCAAACCGGGGGCGGGCGGCAAGTCCAAGGGTTGCCTGGTGTATCGCGCCGATGGCGGCAAGAGCGGCAAACCTGGGGCTGACGGGCAGCCGGGGCCTGCGGGAGCGGCGGGGTCTGTCACCGTACAGCGCCTGTAAGCCATCCCCTGTCTGATCGTTCCCACTGAGTGGGAACGATCAGCCGCACTTCAGAACGACGGCCGCGCCGCGGCGATCGCCACCAGCGCCAAACCGACCAGCAGGTTGATTCCCACCACCCGACGAATCCGTCCCAGCACCGCCGCACCTGCCGGCCAGTCTTTCGCTTCAACCGCCGTGCGCAACTCAGGCAGCATCAAGCCCTGAATTCGGATAAACAGCGCCGTCATCACGATGTACAAGCCCATCATCACCTGCACGTACTTCGGCGCCGTCTCGAAGCCGATGTGCTGCAGATGCAACATGCCCACCCCGGTCACCGGCAGCAGAATCACCGCGCCCCACACCCAGCGGAAAAAACCTTGAAACACTTCCACCCACAGGGTCAGGCGGCCGGGGCCGTCCAGAGCCTTCACGGCCGCCGGGCGCAGCACCATCCAGGCGAAAAACATGCCGCCGACCCACACCAGGGCGGCGAGGACATGCAGGGGGTAAACGAGGCTAAAAGGTGTCATTGGGGTACTCCGTTCTGCGCGGGACTGATTAGCGGGGTATGATAGCGGCCGATCCGAACCACTGAAAATTTATCCAGCGTTTTTTGCGCCCGACACTCAATGATCAGCACTGAACTCAAAACCACGATCCAGGGCGCCTATTCGCGTTTTCTAGAGGCCAAGAGCCTCAAGCCGCGTTACGGCCAGCGCCTGATGATCGCTGAAATTGCCAAGGTCCTCGGGGATATCGACACCGACGACGAAGGCCGGCGCAGTGGCGACCCCGCGATTGTCGCGGTGGAAGCCGGCACCGGTACCGGCAAGACTGTGGCCTACAGCCTCGCCGCGATCCCGACCGCCAAACTGGCCGGCAAGCGCCTGGTGATCGCCACCGCGACCGTGGCCCTGCAAGAGCAGATCGTCTACAAGGATTTGCCCGACCTGATGCGCAACAGCGGGTTGAACTTCAGCTTCGCCCTGGCCAAGGGCCGTGGCCGCTACATGTGCCTGTCCAAGCTCGACATGCTGTTGCAGGAAGGCCACGCACAGACCGCCACGGCGCAGTTGTTCGAAGAAGAAGGCTTCAAGATCGAGGTCGATGAGGCCAGCCAGAAGCTGTTCACCAGCATGATCGAGAAACTCGCCGGCAATAAATGGGACGGCGACCGCGACAGCTGGCCCAACGCGCTGGAAGACGCCGACTGGGCGCGCCTGACCACCGATCACAGCCAGTGCACCAACCGTCATTGCCCGAACTTCGGCCAGTGCGCCTTCTACAAGGCCCGCGAAGGCATGGGCAAGGTCGACGTGATTGTCACCAACCACGACATGGTGCTGGCCGACCTGGCACTGGGCGGCGGGGCGGTACTGCCCGATCCGCGCGACACCATTTATGTGTTCGACGAAGGTCATCACCTGCCGGACAAGGCCATCGGCCACTTCGCCCATTACACGCGTCTGCGTTCCACCGCCGACTGGCTGGAAACCACCGCCAAGAACCTCACCAAACTGTTGGCCCAGCATCCGCTGCCGGGCGACCTCGGCAAACTGATCGAGCAGGTGCCGGAGCTGGCGCGGGAGATCAAGACCCAGCAGCAATTCATGTTCACCGCGTGTGAACAGATCGCCGATTTCAAGCCCGGCGAAGATGTCGAGGGCCGCGAGCGCCCGCGTCATCGCTTCATCGGCGGGGTGATTCCCGAGCACATGCGCGAGATGGGCATCGAGCTGAAAAAAGGCTACGCCCGTCTCAACGACCTGTTCACCCGTCTGACCGACCTGCTCAAGGAAGGCATGGACGGCGAGGTCAACATCGGCATCGCCAGCAATCAGGCCGAAGAATGGTACCCACTGTTCGGCAGCCTGTTGTCCCGTGCGTCCGGCAACTGGGAGCTGTGGACCGCGTTCACCGCCGAAGACCCGGAAGACAACCCGCCGATGGCCCGCTGGCTGACGCTGGCGGAAAGCGGTTCGCTGTTCGACATCGAGGTCAATGCCAGCCCGATCCTCGCCGCCGAAACCTTGCGTCGCAGCTTGTGGAACGTGGCTTATGGCTGTCTGGTGACTTCGGCGACGTTGACCGCGCTCGGCACGTTCGACCGTTTCCGCATGCGCGCCGGCCTGCCGAAAAAAGCCGTCACCGCCGTGGTGCCGAGCCCGTTCCATCACGCCGATGCCGGCGTGTTGCGGGTGCCGGACTTGAAAGCCGATCCGCGTGATGCTGCCGCTCACACCGCCGCGATCATCCGCGAGTTGCCGGATCTGGTCGAAGGTTCGCGTGGCACGTTGGTGCTGTTCTCGTCGCGCAAACAGATGCAGGACGTGTTCGACGGCCTCGACCGCGACTGGCGCAAGCAAGTGTTCATTCAAGGCAACCTGTCGAAACAGGAAACCCTGAACAAGCACAAGGCTCGGGTCGATGGTGGTGATTCCAGCGTGCTGTTCGGCCTTGCCAGTTTCGCCGAAGGGGTGGACTTGCCGGGGGCCTATTGCGAGCACGTGGTCATCGCCAAGATTCCGTTCTCGGTGCCGGACGATCCGGTCGAAGCCGCACTGTCTGAGTGGATCGAAGCCCGGGGCGGCAATCCATTCATGGAAATCTCGGTGCCCGACGCCTCGCTGAAGCTGGTTCAGGCCTGCGGCCGTCTGCTGCGTACCGAAGAAGACCGCGGCACCATCACCTTGCTGGATCGGCGGCTGGTCACCCAGCGCTACGGCAAGGCGATCCTCAATGCGTTGCCTCCTTTCCGTCGTGAAATATCCTGAGACATCGGTGGGCAGTTTTGCCCGCCGCGTTGTCTATCTCTGCGCCATCGCTTTTCCATTGGCCATTGTTGGTCGTTAGGGAGAAATCCGTTCTCATGATTCGTCGTTCGTTGCCTGCCGTTTTTGCCCTGGTTTTCGCTGCGCCTTTGCTGGCGGCACCTGCCGGGCAGCAGACCTTGTTCAACTTTGTCCGCCCCGCCGACGTGGTGAAAGTCGCGACCGAAAACGCCGACCTGCCGCAAGCCAACGCCGAGCAGACCCCCGAGGGCGAAGTGCTGCGCCGGGTGACCTTTAACCCGGTGGCGCGCCCGACCTTGCGCCTGAGCCCGCAGACCGGTGCCTGGGACTGGTCGCAGTCCGGCATGATGAGCCTGCGCATCCAGAGTGCGATGAACTGGGCCGTGACCGTTTACGTACAAATCCAGAGCAACGATGGCAAGACCTTGGTCAGCCGCGTTGATCTGCCGGCCGGCCCGGCGCAGACCTTGCTCGTGCCGTTGACCGCGACCTCGCCGCTGAGCCAGGGCATGAAGGCCGGGCCGCTGATGCCGATGACCATCGACGGGCAGCGCGTGTTGCTGGCCAGCAGCAACGGTGAACTGGATCGCAGCCAGGTGGTGTCCGTCAGCCTGTCGATGGACCAGCCGAAAGCCGCGCAAAGCCTGTTGCTGGAGCGCTTTGGCGTGCAGGACGAGGGCGAGGTGATCAAAGCCGCCTACGGCAATCTGGTGGATGCCTACGGTCAGTCGACTCGCAGCAAATGGCCAGAGAAAGTCGCCAATGACGAACAACTGAAATCCGCCGCCGCCAAGGAACAGCAACAGCTGAAAACCTGGCTGGCCGAGCGCGAAAAATCGTCGCTGGACAAGTTCGGTGGCTGGAGCAAAGGCCCGGCATTCAAGGCCAGCGGCTTTTTCCGCACCGAAAAACGTGATGGCCGCTGGTATCTGGTGACGCCGGAAGGCCATCCGTTCTATTCCCTGGGCGTGAACACCGTCAGCCCGGAGGTCAACCAGACCTACGTGGCCGGTCGCGAGTACATGTTCGAATCCCTGCCAAAACCTGACGAGCCACTGGCCAGTCACTTCGGCGAGGGCGACAACCGTGGTGGTAATGGTTCCGATCAGGGCCGTGGCTACGGCAACGGACGCTGGTACGACTTCTATGGCGCCAACCTGCAACGCCTTTACGGCGAACCTTGCGCGACTCCGGCGGCGACTGAGCAAGCGCCTGCTGCGCCGTGCAAAGCCGCCATCGACGAGCAGAAGTGGGCCAGCCACACCCTCGACCGTCTGCAGGCGTGGGGCTTCAACACCGTCGGCAACTGGAGCGCACCGCAACTGAGCGACGCCGAGCGTGTGCCGTACACCTTGCCGCTGTCGATCGTCGGCGACTACACCAGTATCAGCACCGGCAACGACTGGTGGGGCGGCATGCCTGACCCGTTCGACCCACGTTTCGCCATGGCCACCGAGCGCGCTGTGGCGATTGCCGCCCGCGATCACCGTGACGATCCATGGCTGATCGGCTACTTCGCCGACAACGAACTGGCCTGGGCCGGCCCCGGTGATGATCCGAAGTCGCGTTACGCGCTGGCCTACGGCACGTTGAAAATGACCACGGACGTTCCGGCCAAACGCGCGTTCCTCAAGCAATTGCGCGACAAGTACCGCAATCAGGCGGGGCTGTCGAAGGCCTGGGGCATCGATCTGCCGGCCTGGGAATTGATGGAGGATCCGGGTTTCGAAGCGCCGCTGCCGAATCCGGAGCATCCGGAAATCGAGGCCGACTTCAAATACTTCCAGAAGGTCTTCGCCGACACCTACTTCAAGACCATTTCCGATTCGCTGAAATGGCACGCGCCGAACCAGTTGCTGCTGGGCGGCCGGTTCGCCATCAGCACGCCGGAAGCCGTGGCCTCCTGCGCGCAGTATTGCGACGTGCTGAGCTTCAACATGTACACCCTGCAACCGCAGGACGGCTATGACTTCGCCGCGCTGCGCAGCCTCGACAAACCGGTGCTGATCACCGAGTTCAACTTCGGTTCGACCGATCGCGGCCCGTTCTGGGGCGGTGTGACGCCGTTGAACAAGGAAGAAGACCGTGGCCCGGCCTACGCCAACTTCCTCAAGCAGGCGCTGAGCGAACCGTCGATCGTCGGCGTGCACTGGTTCCAGTACCTCGACCAACCGGTGACCGGACGTCTGCTTGATGGTGAGAACGGCCACTTCGGTCTGGTCGGTGTGACCGACTTGCCGTACCAGGGATTTGTCGAAACCGTGCGCAAGAGCAATCTGGCGACGATCGATCAGCTTGGCAAAGAAGCCGCGAAGGCCGCTGCGGCGGCGGACAAGGCCGGTCACGAAACCGAAGGCGGACGCAAAGGCGAGGCCGGAAAAGGCCCGGGGCAGGGCGCCGGCCATACCGGCGGGCATTCCGGCAACGGCCACTAAGACAGAACCGCCCGGCCCGCCGCTGTTCCCAAAACCCTCAAGGGCTGGAACAATGCGGGCCACTTTGTAGAGCGTTTTCGCGGGGGAGTTGCGGGTGCAGATTCAGGGACATTACGAGCTTCAATTCGAAGCGGTGCGCGAAGCCTTCGCGGCACTGTTCGACGATCCCCAGGAACGTGGCGCCGCGTTGTGCATCCGGGTCGGCGGCGAAACCGTCCTCGACCTCTGGTCAGGTACCGCCGACAAGGATGGCAGCGAAGCCTGGCACAGCGACACCATCGCCAACCTGTTTTCCTGCACCAAGACTTTTACTGCCGTCACCGCGCTGCAACTGGTGGCCGAAGGCAAGTTGCAACTCGATGTTCCGGTCGCCCGCTACTGGCCGGAATTCGCTGCCGCCGGCAAGGAATCCGTGACCCTGCGTCAACTGCTCTGCCATCAGGCTGGCCTGCCGGCCCTGCGCGAACTGTTGGCCCCCGAAGCCCTGTATGACTGGCAAACCATGGTCGATGCCCTCGCGGCCGAAGCGCCGTGGTGGACGCCGGGCACCGGTCATGGTTATGCCGCGATCACTTACGGCTGGCTGATCGGCGAGTTGCTGCGGCGTGCCGACGGTCGCGGGCCGGGGGAATCCATCGTGGCGCGGGTCGCCAAACCGCTGGGGCTGGATTTCCATGTCGGCCTGGCCGACGAAGAATTCCATCGCGTGGCGCACATCGCACGGGGCAAGGGTAACGTCGGCGATGCCGCCGCCCAGCGCCTGTTGCAAGTCACCATGCGCGAGCCAACAGCCATGACCACTCGCGCCTTCACCAATCCGCCGTCGGTGCTTACCAGCACCAACAAACCGGAATGGCGCCGCATGCAGCAACCGGCGGCCAACGGCCACGGCAATGCACGCAGCCTGGCCGGGTTCTACGCCGGTCTGCTCGACGGCAGCCTGCTGGAAAGCGAAATGCTTGATGAGCTGACCCGCGAACACAGCCTCGGCGAGGACAAGACCTTGCTGACCCGCACCCGTTTCGGTCTCGGTTGCATGCTCGATCAACCTGACGTGCCAAACGCCACCTACGGCCTCGGCCCGCGGGCGTTCGGGCATCCGGGGGCGGGCGGTTCCATCGGTTTTGCTGATCCGGAGCACGATGTGGCCTTCGGATTTGTGACAAATACCCTGGGGCCGTACGTCTTGATGGATCCGCGCGCGCAGAAGCTGGCGCGGGTACTTGCCACTTGTCTGTAAAGCGTTACCAGAGGTTCCAGGGCCGGAACCTCGACCGGTTTTTCGATTCAAAGCGTCTGTTTATCCGGGCGAAAGTCCTCTGATTGTCCATTACTTATTTTGTGGGTTTCCAATGTCGTCCAAACAAACTCTCGCCCTGGCCCTGTGTTTCGCGATTACCGGTTGTGCACAGACTCCGAAGAATGACGCCGATGGCGGCAGCTGGTGGCCGTTCGGTTCTTCCGACAAAGTCGCGGCCAAGGAGCCGGCTCCGGCCCCTGCACCGTTGAAACCGGCCGCCACCGCGCCGGTCGCCAAGACCGAGAGCAGCAGCCATTGGTACTGGCCGTTCGGTTCCGATGACTCGGCGGACAAGGCCAAGACCGACGTGAAGCCCGAAGTAAAACCTCAAGCCAAACCGGCTGTTGTCGCCAAGGCTGATGCCGACACGGGCAGCAAGTGGTGGTGGCCGTTCGGCGGCAAGTCGCAGGACACCGCCAAAGTCGTGCCTATGCCGGATCCAAAGGTCACTCAGGCCTGGCTGGATGACTACGAGCCACGCCTGCGCACCGCGATCAAGGACAGCAATCTGCAACTTGAGCGCCGTGAAAACGTGCTGGTCGTGATCGCGCCGGTTGAAGGCTCGTTCAACCCGGATCGTCCGGCGATGCTGCTGCCGGTCACCCTTGGCCCGTTCACACGTGTGGCAAAAATTCTCGAAGCCGACCCGAAAACCGCCGTGCTGGTGCTCGGTCACAGCGACACCACTGGCGCAGCCCCGGCGAACACCAAACTGAGCCAGGAACGCGCTCAGGCCGTGGCAGCGATCTTCCGTCTCAGCGGCTTGCAGCGTGATCGCCTGATGCTGCGCGGCATGGGCTCCGAAGCGCCGCGTGCGGCCAACGACAGCGTTGAAGGCCGTGCCCTGAACCGTCGTGTCGAACTGCTGGTGACCCCGCAAAACACCATGGTTGCGCTGCTGAGCAAGTACAACATGCCGGCTCCGGCACCAGTGACCATGGTCGCTGCCCAGGACGTCAAGCCTGTCGCCAAACCGGTCACCCCGGCGCCGGCGGCGAAGAAAGCCGCAGTACCGGCGACCAAAAAGGCTCCGGCCAAGAAAGCGGCTGCCAAGGCGCCAGCGAAGAAGGCACCAGCGAAGACTCCGGCCAAGAAAACCGCTCCAGCCAAAGCCGCCGCAAGCGACAAGAAAGTCGTTGCGACCGACGCGGCAAAACAGTAATCCGCTAACGAAAAGGAATGCGCCATGACCCAGGCTCTGGCAGATATGCGTCGTGATTACACCCGGGATGGCCTGACCGAGGCGCAAGCCCCGGCCGAGCCTTTCGCGCTGTTCCACCAGTGGTTTGCCGATGCGGTGAAAACCGAGCAGGCCCCGGTGGAAGCCAACGCCATGACCCTGGCCACGGTCGATGCGGACGGTCGACCGCACTGCCGCATTCTGCTGCTCAAGGGCCTGGACGAGCAGGGCTTCACCTTCTTCACCAACTACGAAAGCGCCAAGGGCCAGCATCTGGCCGCGAATCCGTTCGCGGCCATGACGTTCTTCTGGCCGACCCTGGAGCGCCAGGTGCGTATCGAAGGGCGGGTGGTGAAGGTCACGCCCGAGGAGTCCGACGCGTACTATCAAGTGCGCCCGCTGGGCAGCCGACTGGGTGCCTGGGCGTCACCGCAGAGCCGGGTGATCAACGGCCGGGGTGAACTGGAAGATTTGCTCAAGGCTACCGAGCAACGCTTCACCGACACCCAGCCCGACTGCCCGGAACACTGGGGCGGCTATCGCTTGCTCCCCGAGCGCATCGAATTCTGGCAGGGCCGCGCGAGCCGTCTGCACGATCGCCTCAACTACCGTTTGCAGGGCGCCGACTGGATTCTTGAACGTCTGGCACCTTAAGCAGTCTACCGAGCGGGATAGCCTGCCGCAGCGGCCTCAAGCCACTTCGGCAGGTCCCGACGCCTGATCTTCTGCGATCGGGCTTGCGCCAGCCGTTCGAGCATGAAGGCGCGTTTGCCTTCATCCTTGCCGGCCAGTGACAATGCCAGATCGCGGTCCATCCAGCGTTTGATCCGCACGTACAACCACCAGTGGAAGTACAAACCGGCGACGGTTGTGACGACAATGATGAAGTAATCCATGAAAATCCTTGGGGTCGGCGGCGCAAGCTATGTATTTTGGCGCTACTGTTGGGTGAGTTCGTGGAGGCCCTGTACCGGGCCTGAATGAAACCAAATTTATCCGGGCGGCGCCGTGACAGGCGTCAAGCTGCGGAGTTTAATGAATACCTGTCCTTTGGAGTTGATCCTATGCGTAAGTCTGTTCTGCTGGTTGCTTCCTTTTCCACGATGGCGATGTTGCTTACCGGCTGCCAATCGAGCCTGACCGGTGACTCCTACTCCCGTGACGAAGCGCGTCGCGTGCAGACGATTCGCATGGGCACCATCGAATCCCTGCGTCCGGTGAAGATCGAAGGCACCAAGACCCCGATCGGCGGCCTCGCCGGTGCAGCGGTGGGCGGTGTCGGCGGCAGCGCCATCGGCGGCGGTAAAGGCAGCATCGTTGCAGCCGTTATCGGTGCTGTGGCCGGCGGCCTGATCGGTTCGGCCACCGAAGAAGGCCTGACCCGTACCCAAGGCGTTGAAATCACCGTGCGCGAAGACGACGGCAGCATGCGCGCCTACGTGCAGCAAGTGCAGGAGAACGAAGTGTTCCGCGTCGGTGAGCGCGTACGGATTTCGACTGTTGGCGGGACCAGCCGCGTTTCGCACTAAGCGGGAACGAGCGGTAAAAGAAAACCCCGATCAGGTGACTGGTCGGGGTTTTTTGTTTGGCGTTTACCAGTGATCTCGATAGACGAATGCGATTTGGTAGTCATAAGAAGATGAATCAATGACGTGCTTAAAGTACGGTTGAAGAGTACTCACCCAGTGTGAGAGCACATCGAATCCGCCGTTGTTTATATTGTTTTCAATTGGCATGCCGAGTGATTCGATTACAGAGCCGTCGTCACCGAAGTCTTTCGTTAATTCCTCTCCTACGCCCAGTTCGGTTTCCTTGTCATACCATTCGAGTCTGGCTTTCAGTCCCATAAAAACCTCATAAATATTTTTTGATGCTTCGCTTTTTCTTTTTGGGTGGATCTAGTTGCTTGCCGGTTCTATGGTCGTACGATCCCAAATGAGTACCGTCACTTGACCGGTACGTCTCAAGCTCACCGTGAAGAAAGTCCCATTCATATATTGTTCTCCCTTTCGCGTCTGTCCAGCGATCCCGGAGCCCACCCGAGTACGGGGTTTTCTTTTTTGCTCTCTTTAATCCCGGAAATGCAGTGATTTCGTCTGTCTCAGGAGCCGGGTGGTAGGTGTGACCAGCCTTGGCTGTGCCATGCCCGCGTACATTTAGAACAATATAAAGCGGCTTAACTCCAGAATCCGCCGGAAACACCAATATGAAATCCCGATAATCCGGAGGATAAACCGGATTCACCAGAATCCCGTCCGCCGCTTTCGTCGGCGGATACACCCAGATATGCGGCGCTTGCGGAGCAGCCTCCAGTGCCGGAATACCGAGGATGTCGGAACCGTCCACGGCGGGCGTCCAGATCAGTTCGATGCCTTCGCCGAGGTCTGCGACAAAGCGGTTACCGCGTGCGGTGAACTGCGCGACATCAACCATTTCCCAGTCGCGATTCTTGCCGGTGTAGAAACCGTAACCCTTGAGGCTGCCATCCGCCTGCTGTTCGACACGCAAGCGCACGCGGGTTCGAGCCTGTTTGAGGGCTAGCAACTGGTCTTCGGTGTAGAGGGCGCTGTCGCCCAGGTTCGATGGCATGAGCAACGCCACCAGCCCGACCAAAGGTGTCACAACGGCGGCGGAAGCCATGGCGGGCAATGCCTTGAACGACTCACCCGCAAGGGCGAAGGTGCCCAGACCTGCCGGGATGGCAGTGCCGCTGATTTTCTTGAGTGCAACACCCCCGCTGTCATCGGCTTCACGGCCACCGAGCAGGATCAGGTCGCCGTAATCTTTCAGGCTGTCAGTCGGCACCATCCCCGAAGGATTCGAGTAATCGATGATCGCGTCCGGCAACTTGCAGGACTTGGCGAACACGCAGCCGGCACGCACCGGCTCAGGCCTGTTCGACGCGACCTCACGGCTGCGTTCGAAAGCGTCCTGTCGCGCCAGCATGGCGTCGTACTTGTTTTGTCGTTCGTCCTGATCGGCCAGCTCGGTGGCCGTCATGTAGCGGTAGGTGACGTGATGCCCGTCGCCTGCCGGTGGGTAGGGAACCCGGGGAATGTCCTTTTGACCAGCCACTGATTGTCCTTTCGTTCATGCATCGGCAGCCCCTCGAAAGGGGCTGCACGACGTTAACGAAGCAGGAAAATGGTGGCTGTAGGACGCGTCTCTAAAGACGTGGGGATTGTTCGACGTGAATCAGGGCCGACGCTAAGAGAAGTCGAGAGGACTTGTAATCTAGATCAGTTTATCCAGTACAAACTCTTTAAACCAAGGTGGCTGAACGTCTGACTTGATTTCAATCAGCTCTCCGTCTGTGATCTCTGCTACTTGTGTCAGCCCTTCGCTACCTTCGTCGGAGTTATCAAAGATATAGGCTCTGTTCGAGGTGAGGATTGCGTCCGATAGAAGCGCCAGAGACCTCCAATAACGCTTTCGTATCTTTTCAGGAGGAACGTTGTGCCCACCCTGTGATACGCGATAGGCAACCCTGGCAACATTGATTTCCGGGTCGGCTGTTGCAACGTAATAGACGTAAACCCTATAGCCGGATCTCTGGGCTTCGTAGAGCAAGTCGACTTTATCTGATGAGGACATGACGGTTTCGAACGTAAAACTGATTTTCTCTTTGATCAGAGAGCGCCGTATGAAGTCGGAAAGAGCGGAGGCTACATAGGAGTCGATCTGAGTATCCGAGAAGCTGAGCCTGTCACCTTCAATCGTAATCGAATCCAATTTTGCCAATGACTCTGGAGCTTTTTTTAGCAGGGCGTGGTTGCGGAAAAAATCGAAAATGTCATTTTTGTGAGATTCGATGCGATAGGTGGTGAAATCAAAATAACCAGTGTCTTTGATTGCACGCTCTATATCATCTGGGTTTATGTAATTTCCCAATAGATGGGCAGGAACCAGCCGATTAAAGGTGCTTTTTCCTGAGCCATTTGGTCCGGCGAATATACGTACCCTCGGTGTGCTCAAGAAACGACCTGTTTAGACAGTTTGCTGATTTGCAGGCGAGTCCCGCTTTTCAGGTTTCCATATGTGCCGATCGAGCGCAGTGCAACCGAAGATTTTTCTGTCACTTCAAACAGCTGACCATCTTTGGCGACAAGCACAGCAGCCCCATTGGCAAGCGCCATTTTGTAGGCGTTGTTGAACGCTTTCAGGGCAATGTCCGGAATATAAGACTCCTGCACGGCAATCTGACTGTCCGTCATTGGGCGCTTTTCTGCTTTGCGTGACATGGAAGGCTCCGAAAAAACGTTCTGAGGTGACGCTGCTGTCAACAGAAGATATAGCACACTTGAAAGGCTCAGGTTAAGCGCTGCGAGCAGCACCAACGGGAGATTTACCATGTTTCTGGAGCCCAATCATGTGTGTGGATCTTTCATTGAGTCTTGGCCCCTCCAGAGAGAGGGCCGTAATGTGCGACTTAACTGCCTTGCATGGATCCTTTTCTGCTCGCGGCCAATGTCACCGCATAACCGATCAATGCAGCGAACACTGAGCCGGTGAGAATGCCCATCCGGTCCATCCCGGCGTATTCACTGGCACCCGGCACGAACGCCAGCGAGCCGACAAACAGACTCATGGTGAAGCCGATCCCGCAGAGGATCGCCACGCCAAGCACCTGGCCCCAATTGGCGCCCTGAGGCAGGGCGGCGATGCCGGTCTTGACCGAAAGCCAGGTCAGGCCGAACACGCCAACGGTCTTGCCCAGCAGCAGGCCGACGGCGATGCCCATCGGTACATGGTGCGTGAAGCTTTCGGCGGTCACACCGGTCAGCGACAGACCGGCGTTGGCGAAGGCGAACAGCGGCAGAATGCCGTAGGCGACCCACGGGTGCAGCGCGTGTTCCAGGGTCAGCAGCGGCGAAGGCTCGGCGTTTTTGGTGCGCAGCGGGATGCAGAACGCGAGGGTCACGCCGGCCAGCGTCGCATGGACACCGCTCTTGAGGACGCAGACCCACAGGATCAGACCAATGATCATGTACGGCCCGAGCTTGACTACCCCGAGTCGGTTCATCGCCACCAGAGCCGCGATGCACGCCGCCGCCAGACCCAGCGACAGGGTCGAGAGTTCGCCGGAATAGAAGATCGCGATGATCACGATGGCGCCCAGGTCATCGATGATCGCCAGGGTCATCAGGAACAGCTTCAGCGACACCGGCACTCGCTTGCCGAGCAAGGCCAGCACGCCGAGGGCGAAGGCGATGTCGGTGGCGGTCGGAATCGCCCAGCCGTCGAGGGCGGCCGGGTTGTCGCGGTTGAGGAACCAGTAGATCAGCGCCGGCACCAGCATGCCGCCAATCGCGGCTGCGCCGGGCAGGACGATCTGCGACGGTTTCGACAGCTGACCGTCGAGGACTTCGCGCTTCACTTCCAGGCCGATCAGCAGGAAGAACAGCGCCATCAGGCCGTCGTTGATCCACAGCAGCAAGGGCTTGGCGATTTTCAACGCGCCGATCTGCGCCACCACGGGGGTATCGAGCAGGCCGTTGTACAACCACGACAGCGGCGAGTTGTTGATGATTAAAGCCAGGATGGCCGCGGCGATCAGTAACAGACCGCTGGCAGCTTCCAACTGAAAGAAACGCGTGAAAGTGCTACGCAGAGGCAAGGTCGCTCTCCATCGATAAAGTCAAAAGGTGGGACACCCTAACCCGTACCGTTAGTTGTTAAAACAAAAGTTATATTCTTTTTTGTTATATGTGGTTACAGAGCGCCCAGTCCACGTGCAGCAGAGCCTAGCAGTTGCCCAAGGGATTGAAGCTCAGCTGTATCTGTCGGTGCCGTAGGTTTTTTCCTAAGCTTGGGGGCTGAGCCTGTGAAGGCACTTCTGCCCGATTCAACGAGATCAACAGCCATGAGCGACAACCGACAGTGGGCCCGCGAAGCCATCCGGATCATCGAAGCTGACTTCCAGCGCAGCGCCGACACGCACCTGATCCCCTTGCCGCTGCCGGGGTTCCCGGGCATCGAGTTGTACTTCAAGGACGAGTCCAGCCACCCCACCGGCAGCCTCAAGCACCGTCTGGCCCGTTCGCTGTTTCTCTACGCCTTGTGTAACGGCTGGCTCAAGCCAGGCGCGCCGGTGATCGAGGCGTCCAGTGGTTCGACGGCGATTTCCGAAGCGTACTTCGCGCGGATGCTGGGGCTGCCGTTCATTGCGGTGATGCCGGCGACCACGTCCAAGGAGAAGATCGCCCAGATCGCGTTCTATGGCGGCAAGAGTCACCTGGTGGACGATCCGACCCAGATCTACGCCGAATCCGAACGTCTGGCCCGCGAACACGATGGGCACTTCATCGACCAGTTCACCTACGCTGAACGCGCCACCGACTGGCGGGCGAACAACAACATCGCCGAATCGATCTTCCAGCAGATGCGCTACGAGCAGCACCCGTGCCCGGCCTGGCTGATTTCCAGCCCCGGCACCGGCGGCACCACCGCAACCCTTGGCCGTTACGTGCGCTATCGCCAACATTGCACCCGCGTGCTGTGTGCCGATGCCGAGCGTTCGGTGTTCTTCGACTTTTACCAGACCGGCGATGCCAGCTTGCGTCTGGATCACGGTTCGCGGATCGAAGGCATCGGCCGGCCACGGGTGGAAGCGTCGTTCCTGCCCAAGGTGATCGATGCGATGGTCAAGGTGCCGGATGCCTTGTCGCTGGCGGCCATGCATTACCTGGCGCAGCGTCTGGGCCGGCATGTGGGCGGGTCGAGCGGCACCAATCTGATCGGCGCGCTGATGGCGGCGCAGCAGATGAAAGCGGCGGGGGAGTCGGGGTCGATCGTGGCGATTTTGTGCGACGGCGGCGAGCGCTACGCGGACACGTATTACGATCAGGCGTGGCTCAAGGCGCAGGGCTATGAGCTGGATGGATTGATGGCCGCTGTTGCGGCGAGTGCCGAGAAGGGTGAAGCGCTGCCGGCCTCGGTTCTGCGCGCCAATATCTGACGCCGAATACGACTGTGGGAGCGAATTCGCTCCCACAGGTTTTTGCATTGTTTCAGGTATTGCAGATCAGTCTTTCAGGCCGAGGATGTCGCGTGCGACAGCTTCCGCGATACGAATCCCGTCAACACCCGCCGACAGAATCCCGCCCGCATAACCCGCGCCTTCACCGGCCGGGAACAGACCTTTGACGTTCATGCTCTGCAGCGTCTCATCACGAGTGATGCGCAGCGGCGACGAGGTGCGCGTCTCGATCCCGGTCAGTACCGCATCGTGCAACGAATAACCGCGAATCTGCTTCTCGAACGCCGGCAGTGCTTCACGAATCGCTTCGATGGCGAAATCCGGCAACGCCAGGGCCAGATCGCCCAGCGCTACCCCCGGTTTGTACGACGGTTCGACTTCGCCCAGTTCGGTCGAAGGAATGTCGTTGATGAAGTCGCCGACCAGTTGCGCCGGCGCCTTGTAGTCGCTGCCGCCGAGGATGAAGGCGTGGGACTCCAGACGCTCCTGCAACTCGATCCCGGCCAGCGGACCGCCCGGATAATCGACTTCCGGGGTGATGCCGACGACGATGCCGGAGTTGGCGTTGCGCTCGTTACGCGAGTACTGGCTCATGCCGTTGGTGACCACGCGATTCGGCTCGGAAGTCGCCGCGACCACGGTGCCGCCCGGGCACATGCAGAAGCTGTAGACCGAACGGCCGTTCTTGGCGTGGTGCACCAGTTTGTAGTCGGCGGCTCCCAACTTGGGGTGACCGGCGTACTTGCCCAGTCGCGCACGGTCGATCAGCGATTGCGGGTGCTCGATACGGAAACCCACCGAGAACGGCTTGGCTTCCATGAACACGCCACGGCTGTGGAGCATGCGGAAGGTGTCGCGGGCACTGTGGCCGAGGGCCAGGACCACGTGTTTCGAATGCAGGGTTTCGCCGCTGGCCAGCTCGACGCCGACCAGTTGGCCGTCTTCGATCAGCACGTCGGTGACGCGCTCCTGGAAGCGCACTTCGCCGCCCAGGGCGCGGATCTCTTCACGCATGGTCTCGACCATGCCGGTCAGACGGAACGTACCGATGTGCGGCTTGCTGACGTAAAGAATCTCTTCCGGGGCGCCGGCCTTGACGAACTCGTGCAAGACTTTGCGGCCGAGGAATTTCGGATCCTTGATCTGGCTGTACAGCTTGCCGTCGGAGAACGTGCCCGCGCCGCCTTCGCCGAACTGCACGTTGGACTCGGGGTTGAGCACACTTTTGCGCCACAGGCCCCAGGTGTCCTTGGTGCGCTGGCGCACTTCGGTGCCGCGTTCGAGGATGATCGGCTTGAAGCCCATCTGCGCCAGCAGCAGGCCGGCGAAGATTCCGCACGGGCCGAAACCGACCACGATCGGACGCTGGCTCAGGTCGCTCGGCGCCTGGCCGACGAATTTGTAGCTGACATCCGGCGCCACGTTGACGTTGCGGTCATCGGCGAACTTGCTCAGCACTTTCGCCTCGTCGCGCACTTCGAGGTCGATGGTGTAGATGAAGCACAGTTCGGAGGACTTTTTGCGCGCATCGTAGCTGCGCTTGAACAAGGTGAAATCGAGCAGGTCATCGCTGGCGATGCCCAGGCGTTGCACGATGGCAGCGCGCAGGTCTTCGTCGGGATGGTCGATCGGCAGCTTGAGTTCAGTGATTCGTAACATGACAGGATCCGGTTCGCGGGGCGCACAACTGCGCCAGGGCGTTTGAAGGCGGCGATTATAAGCCGCAACGGCCGGATCCCGTGAGGGTAAAACGATCAGTCGTTGCGCGAACCGCCGAAATACCCGCAACCACGCTGCACCTTGCCGTCGATCCGCAGCTCGGCACTCATGTGCTGCACGCTGCCGGTGTTGCTGTCGACGCAACGCTGCGGCGCCACCCACAACTCGATGCGCTGGTTGTTGGCTTCGCTGCTGAGGTTGAAACGACCGTCGCCCAGTTGCTCTTCGACGTAAGGCACGGCGAGCGGTGGCTGGCCTTCGCGGTCGATGACCATGCCTTTGCCGCTGACCTTGACGTTCCATTCCGGGCCATGGCCGGCAGCGCGCAGGATCAGTTGCTTGAAGTTCGGATCATCGCAGGCAGTGCCGGAACGTTCGACGCGATACAACTGGGTCAGGTCGAGGCGGTCACCGGCGATCTTCCCGCGCACGTCGGCGAACAGCTTGCCCTGTTGATCGGCCAGCGTGGCGGCCTCTTGCAGGACGCTGGTACCGCCGATGTCGTTGACCACGTATTGGCGCTGCTCGCCGCAAGCCTGGAACACCAGTTTGCCGTCGGCAGCGGTCAGTTGCCCCTGCATCCGCGTCTGGCCGACGTGGGAGGCGCTTTCCCGCGCGCCATCGAACAACTGGCACGCGGCAAACAGAGGGAGCAGGGCAACAACGATCAAGGAACGGGCAACACGCATCTTTGGCTCTCCAGACAAGTGCCGCCACGTTACGCAGGCTGACCGCTCATCACAAGGGTTTAGCCCACGTGAAATGTCTGACCTGTCTGCAAGCCTTCGACACTTTTGGCGTAGGCCAATGCCACATCCGCCGCAGGAACTGGCTTATAGCCGCGGAAGTAAGGGGCGTAGCTGCCCATGGCTTCCACCAGCACGGTCGGGCTGATCGAGTTCACGCGCAGGCCGCGTGGCAGCTCGATGGCGGCGGCGCGGACGAAGCTGTCGAGCGCGCCGTTGACCAGTGCAGCCGAAGCACCGCTGCGGATCGGGTCGTGGCTCAGTACGCCGGTGGTAAAGGTGAACGACGCGCCATCGTTGGCGAACTCGCGGCCGATCAGCAGCAGGTTGACCTGGCCCATCAGTTTGTCTTTCAGGCCGAGGGCGAAGCTGTCTTCGTTCATTTCACCCAGCGGGGCGAAGGTCACGTTGCCGGCGGCGCACACCAGCGCGTCGAACTTGCCGGTCTTTTCGAACAGCTTGCGGATCGATGCGCTGTCGCTGATATCCACCTGGAAATCGCCGCTGCTGCGGCCGATGCGAATGACTTCGTGACGCTGCGACAGTTCTTTGTCCACGGCCGAACCGATGGTGCCGCCTGCGCCGATCAACAGAATTTTCATCGTGCTTGCCTCAAGTGATTGAACGAGGTTTCAGTCTAGAGTGGTTTTTTCTGCTGATAAGCGCGCTAATGGGCAACCTTTGGTTTTCAAATGGAAACAATCCATGAGCGAGATGGATGATCTGGCGGCGTTCGCGGTGTTGATCGAGGCGGGCAGTTTTACCTTGGCGGCGCAGCAACTGGGGTGCAGCAAGGGGCAGTTGTCAAAGCGCATCAGTCAGCTGGAAACGCGGTTTTCCGTGGTGTTGTTGCAGCGCACGACGCGTCGGTTGAGCCTGACAGCGGCGGGGGCGGCGCTGTTACCGCAGGCCCAGGCGCTTGTAGTCCAGGTCGAAAGGGCGCGTCAGGCATTGGCGCGATTGAAGGACGACATGGCCGGTCCCGTGCGTATGACGGTGCCGGTGTCGCTGGGGGAAACGTTCTTTGATGGACTGTTGCTGGAGTTTTCCCAGAAATACCCGGAAGTGCAGATCGAGCTGGAGTTGAACAACAGCTACCGCGATCTCTCCCGCGATGGCTTCGATCTGGCTATTCGCACGGAAGTCGCCAACGACGAGCGACTGGTAGCCAGGCCCTTGCTTGCCTGGCAGGAAATGACCTGTGCCAGTCCGGCGTATCTTGAGCGTTTCGGCGAGCCGCTGACGCCGCAGGCACTGGTCGAACACCGTTGCCTGCTCAACAGTCATTACAGCGGTCGCGAAGAGTGGCTGTATCACCAGCAGCACGAATTGTTGCGGGTGCGGGTATCGGGGCCGTTCGCCAGCAATCACTACAACCTGTTGAAGAAAGCCGCACTGGCCGGCGCCGGCATCGCACGCTTGCCGTCCTATCTGTTGCAGGCGGAATTGGCTGACGGCCGATTGCGCTGGCTCCTTCGTGATTTTCAGACCCGGCGCATGCCGATGTACCTGGTGCATCCGTATCAGGGCGGGTTACCGAAACGTACCCAAGTGCTGGCGGACTACCTGATCGGCTGGTTCAAGCGCAGCGGCGAGGCGCTGGACCGGCTTCAGCGGTAACGGCGGGCGATCAGATGATCGATCGACAGTTTGCCCGGCCCGGTGGTCATCAGGTACAGCAGAACGGCGGCCCAGGTGCCGTGAGTCGGGTAGGCGTCGGGGTACACGAACAACTCGATGACCAACGTCATGCCCAGCAATGCCAGCGCCGAAAACCGAGTGGCGAAGCCGACGAGGATCAGGATCGGGAAAAAGTGTTCGGCGAACGCGGCCAGGTGAGCGGCAATTTCCGGTGACACCAGCGGCACGTGGTATTCGCTCTGGAACAACGGAATCGTCGAGTCGGCCAAGTGCGGCCAGCCGATCTGGAAGGTGCCGTCGATCAGGTCGATGGCCAGACCCTCGACCTTGGTCTGCCCGGATTTCCAGAACACCGCCGCGATGGAAAAACGTGCGATGAAGGCGATCAGGCTGTGTGGGATTTTTTCCAGCAGTGCAATGGCACGGGCAACGAGGCTGTTCATGGCGAAACCTTGTGATGTAAATGGGTGATGGCATGACGGCTGATCAACAGGGCCAGGGTCTGGCTGAGATCGAAGGCTTCTGTGGATTCCAGTGCCTGGGTGAGTGAGAGGCCGGCCTTGAGTTGGCGAATGAACTGGCTGGCGCCGTGATCCACGGCGAACACCTCGACCTCCAGCCCGTTGCGCAGGACCAGCGCCTGTTGGGCGTGATTCAGATCGATACCGGCCAGCGTGTTGTCGTGCTGGTGCGCGGCCCAGATATCCACCACGGCAAAGGCTGAATCGAGCACATGCAGCGAAGGATGCAGACCGATTCGCAGATTGCTCAGAGCCTCTTGATCAGCGAATGCAGCAGCAATCTGTTCCTGGCTCAACGGCGATGCATCGGCGGCGTGATAGGCCAGCGTACGCAGGCGCTCCAGCCGTGCAACATCTGCCAGGTAAGGAACGCTCGATGCCGGTTCGAATCCGCTGATGAAGTCCGCCAGATCACTGCCGTAGTCGCTCATCAACGGACTGTGTGGTGGATGGTTTTGAATGAAAACTCCGGCCATGGCGCGGAAGAATTCCTCTCCTACCAACTGCATTACCACGGGATAACTGTCGGCCAGTGCATTGCTCAACGAACCCTGCACGTTGTTGCGGTACACCGCGAATCGACTGGCTGGATCGGCCCCATTGGCGCTGCACAAACCGTCGGGGCAGGGCTGGCTAATGTCGAGGAGTGCTGCGCTGAAAGTGGCTTGGATACTCATCGCCGACCTCCTGCGCAACGCAGAAGCTCATCGGCCTGTTGCGCCTCGGCAAACAGCACGTTGAAGGCCGGCACTTGATTGTCCCGTTCGATCAACGTCGCCACCGGGCCGACGCGTTCCAGCGCTTGCCGGTACAACGACCAGACGGCCTGATCGATCGGTGCGCCGTGATCGTCGATCAGCAAGCGATCACCGAGGCTGTCGGAATCTTCGGCAAAACCCGCGAGATGAATCTCGCCGACGGCGTGCAATGGCAGTGCGTCGAGGTAGTCCAGGGGATCGCGCTGATGGTTGATGCACGAGACATAGACGTTGTTCACGTCCAGCAACAAACCACAGCCGCTGCGCCGGATGACTTCACGGATGAAGTCCGCTTCGTCGATCGTCGAGCGCTGGAATGCCAGATACGTCGCCGGGTTTTCCAGCAGCATCGGGCGCTTGAGAGTGTTCTGCACCTGGTCGATGTGATCGCAGACGCGATTCAGCGTCGGCGTGTCGTAAGCCAGGGGCAATAGATCATTGAGAAACACCGGGCCGTGGCTCGACCAGGCCAGGTGTTCGGAAAAGGATTGGGGTTGATAACGCTCGATCAGCGCGCTCAGGCGTTTGAGGTGTTGAACATCCAGCGGGCCTTCGGCACCGATGGACAAGCCGACGCCATGCAGCGACAGCGGATACGCCTCGCGGATCAAACCCAGAAAGTGATGGAAGGGGCCGCCGGCCACCATGTAGTTTTCGGCGTGGACTTCGAAGAAACCGATGTCCGGTAAAGAACCGAGCACTTCACGAAAGTGCCCGGTCTTGAGCCCCAGCCCGGCACGGGGCGGGAGCCCGGGGAGGGCTGCCCGAGTGCGGGTGGAGGCATGGTCGCAGGAAGTGATCATGGTCGACACTCGGACAGCCGCCGGATCAGGACTTGGCCTTGAAGGCTTCCATCTGACCGAAACCGGTCGGCGAGGTTTTGCTTTCGGTGGTGGCGCAGGTGCCTTTCGGAACGAACTTCCAGGAGTTGGCCTGGTAATCCATTTTCGCCGTGCCTGCGCAGGTGGTGCCGGCGCCGGCGGCGCAATCGTTATGACCTTTCATGGCCACGCCGAAGCATTTTTCCATGTTGGTGTTGTCGGCAGCCTGGACGGTCGAAACGGCGGCCATGCTCAGGGCGGAACCGAGGGCCAGAACCAGGGCGGTGGCGGACAGGGTGCGGGTGGTAGCAGTCATGATGTTTCTCCGGTTTCAACTTGGGTTGGAACAAGCGATGTGCGCTTGCTTACCCCACTAGAGAAACGACCTGGCGATGCGTTACAGCGATCGCGAAAATAATTTTCAAAGCGCAAAAAAAACGGCCCGAAGGCCGTTTTTTGCTTAACGCAATCGATCAACCGCCGAGATACGCCTCGCGCACTTTCGGGTCGGTCAGCAGCGCTTCACCGGTGCCTTGCATCACCACCCGGCCGTTCTCAAGAACGTACGCACGGTCAGCGATTTTCAGCGCCTGGTTGGCGTTCTGCTCAACCAGGAACACCGTCACACCGTCCTTGCGCAGCTGTTCGATGATGTCGAAGATCTGCTGGATGATGATCGGTGCCAGGCCCAGCGACGGCTCGTCAAGCAGCAGCAGTTTCGGCTTGCTCATCAGCGCACGGCCGATGGCGAGCATTTGCTGTTCACCGCCGGACATGGTGCCGCCGCGCTGGTTGAAGCGTTCTTTCAGGCGTGGGAAAAGTCCGAGAACCTTGTCCATCTGTTCCTGATAGTCGCCCTTGTCGGTGAAGAATCCGCCCATGGACAGGTTCTCTTCGACGGTCAGTCGGGCAAACACCCGACGGCCTTCCGGCACCACGGCAATGCTCTTGCGCATGATCTGCGACGATTCCTGGCCGACCAGTTCCTCACCCATGTAGCGGATGCTGCCGCTGTGCGCCTGCGGCGAACCGCACAGCGTCATCAGCAGGGTGGACTTGCCGGCACCGTTGGCGCCGATCAGGGTCACGATCTCGCCCTGGCGGACTTCGACGTTGACGCTGTGCAGGGCCTGGATCTTGCCGTAGAAGGTGGAAACGTTTTCGAACTGCAGCATTTACGCTTCCCCCAGGTAGGCTTTGATCACTTCAGGATTGTCGCGGATCTGTTCCGGCGTGCCGTTGGCCAGAGGCGTGCCCTGGTTGATCACGACGATGTGGTCGGAAATGCTCATGACCAGTTTCATGTCGTGTTCGATCAGCAGCACGGTCACGTTGTGCTCTTCACGCAGCACGCTGATCAGCGCCTTGAGGTCTTCGGTTTCCTTCGGGTTCAGGCCGGCGGCCGGTTCGTCGAGCATGAGGATCCGCGGACGGGTCATCATGCAGCGGGCGATTTCCAGACGACGTTGCTGACCGTAGGCCAAGGTGCCGGCCGGACGGTTGGCGAATTCCTTGAGGTTGACCTTGTCCAGCCAGTATTCGGCGTATTCCATGGCCTCGCGCTCGCTTTTGCGAAACGCCGGGGTCTTGAACAGACCGGCCAGGAAGTTGGTGTTCAAGTGACGATGCTGGGCGATCAACAGGTTCTCGACCGCTGTCATGTCCTTGAACAACCGCACGTTCTGGAAGGTACGCACTACGCCTTTGAGGGCGATCTTGTGGCCCGGCAGGCCTTCGATCGACTCGCCGTCGAGCACGATGCTGCCGCCGCTCGGCTTGTAGAAACCGGTCAGGCAGTTGAACACGGTGGTCTTGCCCGCGCCGTTCGGCCCGATCAGTGCAACCACCTCTTTTTCCTTCACGGTCAGGGCCACGCCGTTGACCGCCAGCAGGCCGCCGAAGCGCATGCTCAGATTTTCGACTTTCAGGATCTCGCGGCTCATTTGCGCAGCTCCATGTGAGGACGTTGCATGGGCAGCAGACCTTGAGGTCGCCAGATCATCATCAGCACCATCAGGGCGCCGAACATCAGCATGCGGTACTCACTGAACTCACGCATCATTTCCGGCAACAGGATCATCACGACCGCGGCCAGTACGACGCCCAGCTGCGAGCCCATGCCGCCGAGCACCACGATGGCGAGAATGGTCGCCGACTCGATGAAGGTGAACGACTCCGGCGTCACCAGACCCTGACGGGCAGCGAAGAAGCTGCCGGCGAAACCGGCGAAGCAGGCACCCAGGGTAAACGCCGAGAGCTTGATGATCGTCGGATTCAGGCCCAGCGCGCGGCAAGCGATTTCGTCCTCGCGCAACGCTTCCCAGGCACGACCCAGGGGCATGCGCAGCAAGCGGTTGATGACGAACAGCGCGAACAGCGACAACAACACCGCGATCAGGTAAAGGAAGATCACCTTGTTCACCGGGTTGTAGGTCAGGCCGAAATACTCGTGGAAGGTCTGCATCCCCTCTGCGGCCGTCTTGTCGAAGGTCAACCCGAAGAGGGATGGCTTCGGAATGTTGCTGATGCCGTTCGGGCCGCCGGTGATCTCGGTGAGGTTACGCAGGAACAGACGGATGATTTCACCGAAGCCCAGCGTCACGATCGCCAGATAGTCACCGCGCAGACGCAGTACCGGGAAACCGAGCAGGAAGCCGAAGGTGGCCGCCATCAGTCCGGCGATCGGCAGGCAGATCCAGAAGCTCAGGCCGTAGTAGTGCGACAGCAGCGCATAACTGTAGGCGCCGACGGCATAGAAGCCGACGTAACCGAGGTCGAGCAGGCCTGCCAGGCCGACCACGATGTTCAGGCCGAGGCCGAGCATCACGTAGATCAGCACCAGCGTGGCGATATCCACCGCGCCGCGAGAGCCGAAGAACGGCCAGACCAGTGCACCGATGATCAGCGCAATGATGATCCAGCGCTGGGTGGTCGGCAGGGTCAGGAAGCTGCTGGCCTTGGCCGGCATCTTGGGCAGGTTCGGTGAGGATTTCCACGCCGCACCGATCTGCTGGTCGAACAACACTCGCAGGAACATCAGTACCGAGCAGACGGCAATGGTGATCAATGTCGAGGTACTGGTGCCATGCACTTCGAGGTTGATGCCGACGATGGTCAGCTTCAGACCGAGTACCGGGTAGGCCACCGCCCACACCAGCAGGGCGCTGAACAGCGCCTGTTTAAGATTCCTAGTCATACTTTCTCAACCTCCGGACGACCCAACAGGCCGGTTGGCCGGAACAACAGCACCAGAACCAGCAGGCCGAACGCCACGACGTCCTTGTACTGGTCGCCGAAGATATCGGCACCAAAGGCTTCCGCCACACCGAGCACCAGCCCGCCGAGCATGGCGCCGGGGATGCTGCCGATGCCGCCCAGTACCGCGGCGGTGAAGGCCTTGAGGCCGACGAGGAAACCGGCGTTCGGGTTGATCACGCCGTATTGCATGCTCAGCAGCACGGCCGCGATGGCCGCCAGCGCAGCACCGATGACGAAGGTCAGGGCGATGATGTTGTTGGTGTTGATGCCCAGCAGGTTGGCCATCTTGATGTCTTCGGCACAGGCACGGCAGGCGCGACCCAGGCGAGAGCGGGAGATGAACAGCGTCAGGCCGAGCATGGCGACCAGGGTCACCACGAACACCACGATTTGCATGTAGGAAATCAGCACTTCATGTGCGCCACCTGGCCCGATGGAGAAGTTGCCGGGGATCAGGTTGGGGATGGATTTGTCCTTGGAGTCTTGCGCCAGCAGAACCGTGTTCTGCAGGAAGATCGACATGCCGATGGCGGAAATCAGCGGGATCAGACGGTTGCTGCCGCGCAAGGGACGGTAGGCGACGCGTTCGATGCTGTAACCGTAGGCACTGGTCACGACGATGGTTGCGAGAAAAGCGGCGGTCATCAACAGTGGAACACTGTCGAGTCCCATCATGGACAGCCCGGCGATGGCGATGAAGGCCACGTAGGAGCCGATCATGTAAACCTCGCCGTGGGCGAAGTTGATCATTCCAATGATGCCGTAGACCATCGTATAGCCGATGGCGATCAGGGCATACGTGCTGCCAATGGTCATGCCATTAACCAGCTGTTGGAAGAAGTGATAGATGTCAGGCATTACAGCGCTCCTAAAAACCTGATACGCATTTCACTGGTGGAGTCATTTTCCCGCCCGGCCCCGTGGATCTTTATCCACTTCGAATCCGGGTTTTGCCAGCGAACCGCTGATGACGGTTTTGAGATTTTCAGGTGGGGAGACTGGCGGATCACGCCAGCGCGGCCCAATACATTCGTAAAACAAAGCCCACGGCACGCCGTGGGCTTTATTGGCAGTCAGTCAGGCAGCGCCTTACTGAGGCGAAACTTCGGTTTTAGGTTTGCCGAAGTGCCACTCGTAGACCACGAATTTGAAGTCCTTCAGGTCGCCCTTGGCATCGAAGCTCAGGTCGCCGGTCGGGGTCTTGAAGGTGCCGGCGTGAATGGCAGCCGCCACTTTCGCAGGGTCTTCGGATTTGGCAGCGGCGATACCGCCGGCAATCACTTCAACCGCCGAGTAGGAAGGGAACACGAACGGGCCGCTCGGGTCTTCTTTCTTCGCCTTGAATGCATCCGCCAGGGCAACGTTGGCCGGATCCTGGTCGAAGGACTTCGGCAGGGTCACCAGCAGGCCTTCGGACGCGTCCTTGGCGATCTGCGAGATGGAGTCGTTACCCACGCCTTCCGGACCCATGAACTTGGCTTTCAGGCCTTTTTCCTGGGACTGACGCAGGATCAGGCCCAGCTCTGGGTGGTAGCCGCCGTAGTAGACGAAGTCGACGTTGGCTTGCTTGAGCTTGGAGATCATCGAGGAGAAGTCTTTGTCGCCGGCGTTGACGCCTTCGAACACGGCAACCTTGACGCCTTTGCCTTCCAGGGTTTTCTTCACGGCGGTGGCGATGCCTTCACCGTATTGCTGTTTGTCGTGCAGAACAGCAACGATTTTCGGTTTCACGTGATCGGCAATGTAGTTACCGGCGGCAGGGCCCTGGGCGCTGTCCAGACCGATGGTGCGGAACACCATTTTGTAACCACGGCTGGTGATGTCCGGGCTGGTGGCAGCCGGGGTGATCATGATCACGCCTTCGTCTTCGTAAACGTCCGAAGCAGGCTGAGTGGAGCTGGAGCACAGGTGACCGACCACGAACTTGACGCCGTCGTTGACGACCTTGTTCGCAACGGCTACCGCTTGTTTCGGGTCGCAAGCGTCATCGTATTCAACGGCTTCGAGCTTCTTGCCGTCGACGCCGCCCTTGGCGTTGATCTGTTCGATGGCCATTTTGGCGCCACTGAACTGCATGTCGCCGTACTGGGCTACCGGGCCGGTTTTAGGGCCGGCGATACCGATCTTGATGGTGTCAGCTGCGAACGAATGGCTGGCAACCCCGGCCAGTACCATAGCGGCAAACAGTTTGGAAATCTGCTTAGTAGCCTTAGTCATAGTGCTCCACTCTTACTGTTGTATTTTTTTAGAGTCCTGACGCCGTAGCAGCAGAACCGGGCCAGATATCATCGCGATATCGTCCGGAAATGCCCCCGGCAACTGTACCGGTACAGTGTAGAGCGCCGGTTGTTGGCCTGGGAAGCTGGCGCCCAGGGGCAAATTCTGGAGATGTCGCTTTAATGAAAGAAAAAGACAGAATTGCGGCGGGACGTTCAGAGGGCTTATACCCCAATCATCAGCATTCCCTGGCCTTCCTGCTCTTTTCGTTCGGTACAGCCTTTTACAACCGGGTTTTTCTGCCGGACCACCGACGTTATCATTCGCGCCGATTTCTTTTCCGGACAGTCCCATGAATCAAGAACCTAGCACCCTCTATGCCAAGCTGCTTGGTGAAACCGCATCTATTACCTGGAAGGAGCTGGAGCGCTTCTACGCCCAGGGTGCCCTATTGTGGGTCGACGCTGACCTGGATTTGATCGCCGTGGCCGAGGCCGTGGCATCGGATCAAGGCGAGAAAGTCGCTGCCTGGCTGGCCGAAGACAAAGTCGCCAAGCTGTCTGAAACGCGGGCGCTGGATATTTTTGAACGTGATCCGCAGATGTGGGCGGTCGTGGTTCGGCCATGGATTCTGGTCCAGGAAAGGGCGTCTGCCTGAGGTGGCGCACCTTGTTGGTGCGCGCGATCGCCGAGGAAAAGTGTGTAGCCGAGTAGCGTGATGGCACGTTGCCGTAGAGAAATGCCACAAGCGGGGGTGGCATAACGGTGACGTAAACGTAACGGGCACAGTTTAGTAAGCAGCCTAACGGCTGCTTAATTGTTTCTGGATGTTGGAAAGGCTGAATACATCGGGGAATTCGAGGGCCTCATCGCAAGCAGGCT
The DNA here is from genome assembly GCF_059416185.1 of Pseudomonas sp. GW821-FHT09E04. Taxonomy (NCBI): domain Bacteria; kingdom Pseudomonadati; phylum Pseudomonadota; class Gammaproteobacteria; order Pseudomonadales; family Pseudomonadaceae; genus Pseudomonas; species Pseudomonas sp. GW821-FHT09E04. The sequence continues at coordinate 429,668 of NZ_JBWKOR010000002.1, read as the reverse complement.
CGCTCCCACAGGGAATGTTTTCCAATGTGGGAGCGAGCCTGCTCTCGATGGGAGAGCCTCGGTCTGGTGTCAGACCGAGTAAGTCTTGCCAGTATGGTTATTCAGCGAAATGACCTTGGTCTTGCCGATCCGGTGGCGGTAGATCTCGCGCAGGTACTTGATCGACTTCTTCACGCAATCGCGCGACAGGCGGATGTCGTTGATCGAGACAAACTTCTCTTTGTCGTTGATCAGCTCGCGGTACTTCTTCTCGTACATCGGTTTGATCGCGTACCAGTTGGTATCGAGGATCTTCGCCGGGTTCTCGAATTCGTTGAGCAGTTCGTCGATACGGTCTTCGTCGAATTCTTCATTGATGATGAAGTCGAGGATCGAGTTGTCCAGGGTCTCGTCGAAACGGTACGGGTTCTTCGCGAAGCAACGCTTGATGAACGCTACGATCAGGGTCAGGAAGTCGTCCGACAGACACGGGCTCTTGGCGATCAGGGTGGTCAACGACAGGTTGGCCGAGGCGCCGATCACCAGTGCGTAACGCTTGAGCGTGGTGTTGGGGAACAGGCTGTTGAGGTGGGTCTTCAACCGGTTCAGGTCCATGTACGACAGTTTGTAGTCTTTCGGCAGCGAAACGATCGAGACCACCGACGAGCAGTTCTTGAAGAAGTGCAGGTCATGCAGCGCAGCGGCGTCGTAGCCGGAGTTCTTGTACTGCTCAAGCGAGGCGCGATAACGCTTGGATTCGATCGGCAGCAGGCTGATGCCTTCGATGGCCTGGGTGACCTTGTTGAAGTGCGGCAGGTCGATCGAACGGAAGAACAGGTCGTCGATGTTCAGGCGCTGTGGCTCTTTGTCGAACACCTTGAACTTGTCGCTGCTCGGCGGCGGGGTTTCCGGCACCACGGATTCTGCGTAGGCAATCGCCACCGGGCCGGCCAGACTCATGAACAGGTCGTTGGCGTCCAGGCGAATGGTCTCGCCGATGTCGATGCCGGCACGACGGAAATAGTTCTGGTCGTAGTCGGTCGTGACCGCCTGGGCCGTCAGAATGTTGAAGATCTGTTGCGAGATGTACTGGTTGGCGTGCTTCTCCATCGCATTGACATCAATGTTCTGGATATTGCCGTCATCACTCTCTTCGGCGTAACGCATGATGTCGTTGGAGATCAGCATCATCGCGTTCCATGGGCGGATACGGCCCATGACGCTGGCTTCGCTGCTGTCTTCGTTGGCGAAGTTGTACGAGAAATCCCATTCTTCCGAGAGGTATTTGCACAGCAGGCGACCGGCGTTGATGTGCAGCGCCTCGGACATTTCGCTGCGGTGGTCGGAAATGTTCGGCAGCACGCAGATGCCGCTGGTGAAGATCGGCTCGAACACGAACGAATGACCGCTCTTGCCGTCATGTTCGTCCATCGGCTTGGTGTCGAACGTCTTGTTCATGTACGAGTGCTGCTGGGCCAGGCCGAATTCCGAGGCCATGCCCGAACCGGTACCGCCGCCGGCACTGAAGATCGAGAAATACAGGCGCGACTGGTTGGCCTTGATGCCGCAGCTGTCGATCAGGTACGAGTGGATCATTTTCCAGTCAGGGCTGGAGAAACGCTGGGTATCCTTGTTCAGGATGATCTTCGCCAGATACTGGCCGAGGATCGGCGCGTTACCGGCGCCGCCGGCGTGGACTTCGGACAAGTCCATGATCTTCATTTTGCTGTAGTCGCGCAGGAAGCCGCTTTTCTCGCCCTTGCGCGAAAAACGGATGCGCCCGGCAATGTCTTTGTCCAGGTCGCCGAGCATCACCAGCGGCTCGACCAGGAACACCGGTTTGGTCGACTTGTTCGGGCCGATCCGCAGGTTCTGCTTGATCCACTGGGCCGGGCTGTAGCCTTTGTCGGTCGCCAGACGCCGGTCAGCCGCGCGATCTTCGTTGTTGAATTCGTTGAGGTAGAACTTGCGCGCGTTGTACACCAGCTCCGCCACGTCGAGGGCAATGTTGGAGCCGCAGCGACCGAGGCCGATCAGGCACACCGACGGGAATTCCTGATCGTTGTGCTGCTCGTTGTCGCCTTCCAGGTGCGGCGGGCGCGGGAACACCAGGTCACGCAGGCCATCGAGGTTGTCGAGGATGCGGTCGGTGTTGGTTTCGGTGAAATACAGGTATTGCTGGGTGCCCAACGGGCGCGAAGGAGGCAATGGCTTCATCGGGGCAGGGCTGTTCGCTGCTGGGCTCAGGGTCAGATCGGATACCGCAGTGGCCGGATTGTTTTTAGAAGTCATTGTGCGCCATATACCTGGACTGGTTGGTTCGGCGACCGGTGTCGTCGAGCCTCACGGAATGGGAATCTCGCGTCTTTTTACTGCGCGTATTTGGCCCGTGCGTCAGGGGTCTGGCCTGAGTGCCGCGCGGGGGAATCCTTTCCTGATTGATGATGGATCGGCCATTATTCGGCGATCTTTAATCAAAAGGAGGCTAAATGATGTCAACGCTACCTTCGTTGGGGTTTGCCGGAATCGGTCTGATGGGCCTGCCGATGTGCCGGCGTCTGCTGGCAGCGGGTTATCCGCTGACCGTGTGGAACCGTAACCCGGACAAATGCGCGCCGCTGGTCGAGGCCGGTGCCCGGCAGGTGGCGACGCCCGCCGAGCTGTGTCGGCACGCCGATGTGGTGATGCTGTGCCTGGCTGACACGGCGGTGGTGCGTGAGGTGGTGTTTGGCACGGCCGGAGTCGCCGAGGGTGCGAAGCGCGGTCAGTTGCTGGTGGATTTTTCCAGCCTGGAACCGACGGCGACTCGCGAGATGGCGGCTGAGTTGGCCGATAAGGCCGGCATGACATGGCTCGATTCACCGGTGTCCGGCGGCGTGGTCGGGGCCGAGGCTGGCAGTCTGGCGATCATGGTGGGCGGCGATGCAGCGGATCTTGATCGCGTACGCCCGGTGTTGCTCGCCCTCGGTCAGCGCGTCACGCACATGGGCGGCGTCGGCGCCGGCCAGGTGACCAAGGCCTGCAACCAGATGATCGTCGCGTGCAATGCGCTGGTGATTGCCGAAGTGGTCGCGCTGGCCGAGCAGTCCGGTGTCGACGCCAGTCTGATCGCCGAGGCACTGGCCGGTGGTTTCGCCGATTCGAAGCCGTTGCAGATCCTCGCCCCGCAAATGGCCGAAAGCCGTTTCGAACCGGTGAAATGGCACGTGCGCACGCTGCTCAAGGATCTCGACACGGCGGTGAAGTTTTCTCGCGAAGTGGGCTCGGCCACGCCGATCAGCGGATTGGCCGCACAACTGATGCGCCTGCATGGGGCGCAGGGCTTTTTGGCGAAAGATCCATCAACACTGGTGAAAATGTACCGCGAGCCAGCGTCAGCGGATTGACCGCGTGGGAGTGTTTGCGCTGATTGATCTCTTCCAGGACCGGGCGCAGTTCGTCCAGCGGCACCGGACGGCTGAGCAGGTAGCCCTGAATGAAGTCGCAGCCCGAACGTTCGAGGAATTCGTATTGCTCCAGGCTTTCCACGCCTTCGGTGACCACCTGCAAGTGCAGGGTGTGGGCCATGACAATGATCGCCTGGACGATTTCCATGTCGGCGGTGGCTTTGGGAATATCGAGGATAAATGAGCGGTCGACTTTCAGTGTGTTGAGCGGCAGTCGCTTGAGGTAGGCCAGCGACGAATAACCGGTGCCGAAATCATCAATCGACAACGACACGCCCAGGGCGCGGATCTGCCGCAACAGCACCAGCGTGTTGGCGATGTTGCCCATCAGGGCGTTCTCGGTCACCTCCAGCTCCAGCCGTTCGGGGGAAACGCCGGCGCTGCGCAAGGCGTGTTCGATTTCATTGGCCAGTTCTTCCCGGGCCAGATTCAGCGGTGAGCAGTTCCAGGCGATCTTCAGGTCATCACAACCATGGCGCGACAATTCGCCAAGGTCTTCACAGGCCTTGCGCAACACCCAGTTGTCCAGTTCGGCGATCAGGCCGTTGTTTTCGGCGATGGCGATAAAGCGATCCGGGGTCAGCAGGCCGTGCACCGGGTGCTGCCAGCGAATCAGCGCTTCAAGCTTGGTGACCTTGCCGGTCTTCAGTTCGAAGATCGGCTGGTAATACAGCATCAGCCCGTTCTCTTCGCGCAGGGCAAGACGCAGTTCTTCTTCCAGTTGCAGCTCCAGGCTTGCGCGGTTTTTCAGGTTGGAATCGAAAAAGTGCACGCCGTTGCGTCCAGCGCCCTTGGATTGATACAGCGCCAGGTCCGCGTGCTTGAGCAGTTCATCACAGGTGGTGCCGTCTTCGGGAAACAGGCTGATGCCGATGCTGGTGGTCATCACCATGCGCCGCCCGGCCAGTTCGATCGGCTCCTTCATCTTGAGCATGATGCGCTGGGCCAGGTTGCGTGCTTCTTCGCGGTCGCGCAGGCCGATCAGGATGCAGAATTCGTCGCCGCCGAAACGGGCGACCACGTCTTCATGGCCGCGCACCGAACCTTTGATGTGCTGGGCGATGACTTTGAGGAGCTCGTCGCCGGCATCATGGCCGAGGCTGTCGTTGATGCGTTTGAAGTGATCGATGTCGAGAAACATCACCGCGAGCATGCCGCCCTCGGTGGATTTCTGGCTGAGCTTTTCAGCGAAGAGCTGGTTGAAACCGCGACGGTTGATCAGGTTGGTCAGGGCGTCGTAATTGGCCGCCTGCTGCAGCGACATCCGCGCCTGATCGAGCTGGCTGAGCAACATGTTGACCCGGCGCAGGTCCTGTTCCTTGTTCTGCAGTTTCTTGTCGGCCAGGGCTGCGCTGATGGCGCTGCCGAGGATCAGCAGGGTGATAAAGGCGACGGTGAGCCCCAGTTGCAGATGGCTGGAGTCGACCTTCAGTGTGGGAATGCTCCCCTCCGGGAGGACCAGATGCAACGCCGCCATGCCGGTAAAGTGCATGCTGATGATGCCGGCCCCGAGAATCAATGTGGCCACATATTTGAGCATCTGGTTGTGCAGGCCGCTGCCTTCACGCAAATTCCCGGCCACCCACAGGGCGGCGAAACTGGCACCGATTGCAATCAGGATCGACAGTCCGAACAGGGTCGGGTCGTAGTAGGCCGTGGCCGCCGATTGCATGGCGGCCATGCCGACGTAGTGCATGCCGGCGATGCCCAGGCCGATGACGATGGCGGTCTTGAGGTATTGCAGCAGACTGGGCTGCGGCTCACTCAGCGTGTGCATGGCCAGCCAGGAGGCCAGCACGGCGATCAGCAGGGAAAACAGGGTGATGGACTGGTCGTACTGGATGTCGATCGGCGTCTGGAACGCCAGCATGCTGATGAAATGCATGGCCCAGATGCCACCGGCCAGGCAGGTGGCCCCGATCCAGCGCCAGATCCTGCGTGATCCGGGGTCTTCGGCATGGCCGACGCGTTCCGCCATGTCGAGGGTAGCGAAGCTTGCGGCGCAGGCCACCAGATAGGCGATCAGCACCAGCAAGGGATTGTGTGTGCAATTGAGAATGACCTGCCCGCTCTCCGGCAGCTCGGCAACAAACTGCAAACCAAGCCACTCCATAGCATGCCCCGTCTCTGAGTGCTTCCTTACTGCGTCATCAACGCAGGCGAATGAATGCAGTATAGAGGCCGATTTCGGGGCGCAAGCGGTGGTGGCACATTGGCTCTAATGATTTTGGCATGAGCGTCATAGCGATTGGCGCTAAGCCTCGTACGCTCGGTAGCTCAGGCGACTTCGTTCCAGTGCGGTTGCAATGGCGGCAGGCCAAAACGGGCACGCGCCTTGTCGCAGTCGGTGTTCTGCTCGCCGTTTTCCCATGACGCCTCGAACTCGCGGCAAGGGCTGGAACGCTTGTCGTAGATCGTGCAGGCCACCGATTTTCCGACGTCGCCTTCCAGCGCGGTGCAGCGCGGCGCCTTGCGGTCGGTACCGATCATCGCGACCCGGCTGGGCGTGATCTGGGTGACCAGTTCATCGGGTACGGTCCCGCCGGAGGATGCGCATTCCCCCCAGAAAAATGAAACACGAAAATGGGAACAGCAGGCACCGCAACTCAGACACGGACTGACTTCGGACATTAGGGGGGCATCAAAGGGATTGATCGGCAGGATCCGGACGGATCCGGCGGCCATTCTAGGCTTTGCCACGGCGTTGGGAAGGGGGGCGTGAAAGTATTTTTTCATTGCCGGATTTTTCCGCAAAACCCCCGGTTTTCGGGGGATTCGAAGCATTTCAAGGGCTTACGTTTCGTTACACGGCCATGGCCCGTCATCAGGCTGACGAATGATCACAGACAGTCCCGACGAGCGTGACTAGATTGCAGGTTCCGGGCTCGGATGCGTCGGCAGTGAAGCCCTATAACAATAAAAGAGACGGACCCATGCAGAACTCGACCCAAGCGGCGAATGCCTGGCGCATTCTGTTCCTGCTGTTCCTCGCCAACCTGTTCAATTTCTTCGATCGCACCATCCCCGCGATCATCATCGAGCCGATCCGCATGGAATGGCACCTCAGCGACTTTCAGCTGGGGATCGTCGGCACCGCATTCACCATCGTCTATGCCATCGCCGGCCTGCCGCTGGGGCGCATGGCCGACACCGGCTCGCGCAGCAAGCTGATGGGCTGGGGGCTGGCGACCTGGAGCGCGTTGACGGCGGTCAACGGCCTGGTCGGCAGTTTCTGGAGTTTCCTGCTGGTGCGCATGGGCATCGGCATCGGTGAGGCCAGTTACGCGCCCGCCGCCAACTCGCTGATCGGCGACCTGTTCCCGGCGCACCGTCGTGCGCGGGCCATGGGCATCTTCATGCTGGGCTTGCCGTTGGGCCTGCTGCTGGCGTTTTTCACTATCGGCGCGATGGTCAAGGCGTTCGACAGCTGGCGTGCGCCGTTCTTTATTGCTGCCGTGCCGGGGTTGCTGCTGGCGGTGTTCATGTTTTTCATCAAGGAACCCAAGCGCGGCGCGGCGGAGACTGTGCAAGTGTCGCAGGAGAAAGTCGACAAGCCGATCCGCCGGATTCTCGCGGTGCCGACTTTTCTGTGGCTGGTGATGGCCGGGTTGTGCTTCAACTTCGCCACGTATGCCTGTAACTCGTTTTTGGTGCCGATGCTCCAGCGCTATTTTCTGATGCCGTTGCAGGAAGCGGCAGTGGCCACGGGGCTGATCGTCGGCGTGACCGGACTGATCGGCCTGACGCTCGGCGGCTGGATCGCCGACAAGATCCATCAGCGCGTGGCTAACGGGCGGCTGCTGTTTGCGGCGTTCAGCCTGATCATTTCCACCGTGTGCACCGCTTGGGCACTGCACGCCGGGCGGATCGAGATCGGTGTGTTTGTCGCGCTGTTCAGTGTCGGCTGGCTGTTTGCCTATAACTTCTACACCTGCGTCTACACGGCGATTCAGGACGTGGTCGAACCGCGCCTGCGGGCCACGGCGATGGCGCTGTTCTTTGCCGGGTTGTATTTGCTGGGCGGTGGTCTGGGGCCGGTGGTGGTCGGTGGTTTGTCCGATCACTTTGCCAAGTCGGCCATGATTTCGGCGGGCGCCGAGCAGATGACCGAGGCGTTCAAGGCGGTCGGCCTGCATGACGCGATGTACCTGATCCCGGTGGCACTGTTCCTGACCATGGTGTTTCTGTTTCTGGCGGCGCGGTGTTTTGTGCGGGATGCGAAGCGGATGAAGGAGGGCTTGGTGGCGGTGGTTGAGCCTGAGGGTGCAGCGGTCACGGCCTAAGGTTTGATCGTTCCCACGTCGAGGCGTCGAACCGTCCGCGTGGGAATGCAGCCCGGGACGCTCTGCGTCCCATTCGAGAGCTGGAACGCGGAGCGTCCCTTGAGGCATTCCCACGCGGAGCGTGGGAACGATCGGCGGGGCAGACAAACAAAAAGGCCCGCATCGCTGCGGGCCTTTTCATGTGTGGCGGAGGAGCAGGGCGGTTTAACCCGCTACCAGCACCCGGATCGCTTCCAGTCGCAGCGCCGCCTTGTCGAGCATGGCCAGGCCTTGCTCGCGCTGTTTGCGCAGGGCAACCAGTTCGCTGTCGCGCACGGTCGGGTTGACCGCTTGCAACGCAGTCAGGCGTGCCAGTTCTTCGTCGGTGTCGGCCGCCAGACGACGGCGGGCCTCGGCCACGCGCTCGGCGTGACGCGGGGTGATTTTTTCTTCACCGGCGTTGATCCGTGGCGTCAGCTGATCACGCTGGGCCTGGATGAACTTGTTGGCGCTGGCGCGTGGCACGCTTTCCAGTTGATCGTTCAGGGTTTCGAACGCCACACGGGCCGACAGGTCGTTGCCATTGGCATCGAGCAGGCAGCGCAGGGCGGCCGGTGGCAGGTAGCGGCCCAGTTGCAGGGCGCGCGGAGCCACCACTTCGCTGACGTACAGCAGTTCCAGCAGGACAGTGCCTGGCTTGAGTGCCTTGTTCTTGATCAGCGCGACGGCGGTGTTGCCCATCGAACCGGACAGCACCAGATCCATGCCGCCCTGCACCATTGGGTGTTCCCAAGTGATGAACTGCATGTCTTCGCGCGACAGCGCCTGGTTGCGGTCGTAGGTGATGGTCACGCCTTCGTCGTCGCCCAGCGGGAAGCTGGCGTCGAGCATTTTCTCGCTCGGCTTGAGGATCAGGGCGTTTTCCGAATGGTCTTCGCTGTCGATGCCGAACGCGTCGAACAGGGTTTCCATGTAGATCGGCAGCGCGAACTGATCGTCTTGCTCGAGGATGTCCTCGACCAGCGCTTCACCTTCGCCGGCACCGCCGGAGTTGAGTTCCAGCAGGCGGTCACGACCGGTGTGCAGCTCGGCTTCCAGACGCTCACGCTCGGTGCGTGCTTCGTCGATCAGCGTCTGCCACTCGCCATCGTCAGCCTCTTCCAGCAGCGGCAGCAGGCGCGGGCCGAACTGATGCTGCAAGGCGTTGCCGGTCGGGCAGGTGTTGAGGAACGCGTTCAGTGCTTCGTGATACCACTGGAACAGACGCTCTTGCGGGCTGGTTTCCAGGTACGGCACGTGCAGTTCGATGATGTGTTTCTGGCCGATCCGGTCCAGACGACCGATGCGCTGCTCCAGCAGGTCCGGGTGCGACGGCAGATCGAACAGCACCAGGTGATGCGCGAACTGGAAGTTGCGACCTTCACTGCCGATTTCCGAGCAGATCAGCACCTGCGCGCCGAACTCTTCGTCGGCGAAGTAGGCGGCGGCGCGGTCACGCTCAAGGATGTTCATGCCTTCATGGAACACCGTGGCCGGGATGCCGGAACGTACGCGCAGGGCGTCTTCCAGGTCCATCGCGGTTTCGGCGTGGGCGCAGATCACCAGTACCTTGGTGCGCTTGAGCATTTTCAGCTGATCGATCAGCCACTCGACGCGCGGGTCGAATTTCCACCAGCGTTCTTCTTCGCTGGCATCCGGCTGGGCCTGGAAGCTGACTTCCGGGTACAGCTCGGCGTGATCGCCCAGTGGCAGTTCGAGGTATTCGTCCGGGCACGGCAGCGGGTACGGGTGCAGTTTGCGCTCCGGGAAACCCTGTACGGCGGCGCGGGTGTTACGGAACAGCACGCGGCCGGTGCCGTGACGGTCGAGCAGTTCACGCACGAGGCGGGCGCTGGCTTCGGTGTCGCCATCGTTGACGGCGGTCAGCAGGGCTTCACCTTCGTTGCCGAGGAAACCGTGGATGGTCTTGTGTGCGGCAGGAGACAGGCGCCCCTTGTCCAGCAGCTCCTGAACGGCTTCGGCCACCGGGCGATAGTTCTCGCTTTCGGCGCGGAAGGCAGCCAGGTCATGGAAACGGTTCGGGTCGAGCAGGCGCAGACGGGCGAAGTGGCTGTCCTGGCCGAGTTGTTCCGGGGTGGCGGTGAGCAGCAGCACGCCGGGAATGACTTCAGCCAGTTGTTCGACCAGCGAGTATTCCGGGCTGACTTTCTCTTCGTGCCAGACCAGGTGGTGTGCTTCGTCGACGACCAGCAGATCCCAGCCGGCAGCGAACAGGGCGTCCTGGGCCTTTTCGTCGTCGACCAGCCACTCCAGCGCCACGAGGGCAAGCTGGGTGTCTTCAAACGGGTTGACGGCATCGCTTTCGATGAAGCGTTCTTCGTCGAACAGCGCGACCTCAAGGTTGAAGCGGCGGCGCATTTCCACCAGCCACTGGTGCTGGAGGTTTTCCGGCACCAGGATCAGCACGCGACTGGCGCGACCCGACAGCAGTTGGCGATGGATCACCAGACCGGCTTCGATGGTCTTGCCCAGACCCACTTCGTCCGCCAGCAGAACCCGTGGTGCGATGCGATCGGCGACTTCACGGGCGATGTGCAACTGGTGAGCAATTGGCTGTGCACGCACGCCACCCAGGCCCCAGAGCGCAGACTGCAACTGGCGGCTGGTGTGTTCCAGGGTGTGGTAGCGCAGGGAGAACCACGACAGCGGGTCGATCTGGCCGGCGAACAGACGGTCGCTGGCCAGACGGAACTGAATGAAGTTCGACAGCTGGGTTTCCGGCAGGGTGACGGCTTCGTTCTCGGCGTTCAGACCGTGATAGACGAGCAGGCCATCGACGTCCTCGACTTCGCGCACGGTCATCTTCCAGCCTTCGAAGTGGGTAATGGAGTCGCCCGGCGAGAATCGCACGCGGGTCAGGGGCGCATTCCTTAGCGCGTACTGGCGGGTTTCGCCAGTGGCCGGGTAAAGCACGGTCAACAAGCGGCCGTCCTGTGCCAGAACGGTGCCTAAACCAAGCTCTGCTTCGCTGTCACTGATCCAGCGTTGCCCCGGTTGATACTGCTGCGCCATGCTGCCTGACTCCCACCTTGAAAAAGCGGGCTATCTTAACGGAATGAGGCCCTGAGGCCAAAGGATTAGGCGTCGCGTGCGGCTATTAAATGCCGACGGCCAACTGAAGGAAGATTAGGTCATGCGTCGGTTTTACGAGCGATTGCGGCACAACCGAGTGCCGATCCGGTCACAAGTTTGCGACCGATGGCTCAAGGCGCCGATGCCGCAGCCGATAGCCTGCTGACAGGAGACCCTTCATATGCTGCCACCGATGCTCCCCTTGAGCGCCGTGCCGATCACTTCCCAGCAGGACCCGATCCGCCAGCGGCCGGACATTCCTCCGGTGGTGCCGGTGCAGGAAAGCTCCAACGAAAGCACGATCGACCTGCAAAAGCGCGATCCGGAAGAAGACGGTTATCTGCTGCGCGAAGAGCAGCGCCGCCAGCAGGAGCGTGATCGTCGTCGTCGTGAAGCCGACGACGACCCCGAAGCGCACCTCGCCGTACCGGGCACCGAACTCAATGCCGACAACACCGTACCGGTTGTGCCGCTGATGGAAGACCAGCCGCGTCAGGGCTTGTGGGTCGACATCGAGATCTGAGGCTGCGCGGCCAGTTCAGCCAGATTCGTCAGCAATATGTCGATTTCTTCTGCGGTATTCAGATAACTCACCGACACCCTCGCAATCGAGTTCAGCCCGCGCGCCTGCATGTCCAGCGGTGTGTAGGCCACGCCATTGGCGCCGATGTTGATTCGCCGCTCGGCCAGCGCCTGCTTCAGCGCCACGCAATCCCAGCCTTCCAGCGTGAAGGCGATCAGTCCGGATTGTTCGTTGGCTGATCCGAGATCTCGCAGTGTCAGCCCGGGAATCTCCTTCATACGCCGGCGCAGGGGTTGGCTCAGTTCAATGATCCGCTGCCGAATCGCGATGGGCCCGATGCGCTGATGTTCCTCCAGCGCGTTGGCCAGTCCCGCCAGCAGCGCCAGCGACACTTCACTGGTTTCAAAGCGGCGGGCGTCGTCGCGCAAGGTAAAGCGCTGGCCATCCCACGGTGCCGACAGCACGTCGCGCTGCACCGGCAACAGTCGTTGCAGGAATTGCGGCCGGATGTACATCAACGCCGTACCGCGCGGCCCGCGCAGGAACTTGCGCCCCGCACCCTTGAGCATGTCGCACTGCAAGGCCTGGACGTCACAGGGCAACTGCCCCAGCGCCTGTCCGGCGTCGACGAAATAAGGAATGCCGTGGCGACGGGATATCGCTCCGATCTGCGCCGCCGGGTTGATCAGGCCACCATTGGCCGGTAGCCAGGTCAGGGCGATCAGGCGCACATGGCGGTCAATCATTTGCGCCAGAGCTTGTGGATCGACGGCGCCACGGGCATCGCAAGGGATCACTTCCAGTCGCGCACCGGCCTTCACCGCTTCGGCCATGCAGGCCAGATTGCCGGCCCACTCATGGCGTCCGACCAGAATCCGTTCGCCGGGATGCCACGGCCCCAATGCGTTGAATGCCTGGCTCCACGCCGCCGAACCGCTGCTGGCAAAGGCGATGTCTTCGGGTTGGGCGTTGAGCAGGGCGGCTGCGGCACTGCGCGCGCGTTCCTGCACTTGTATGTCCGCCGTCTCCATCGGCCCGCCGAGCGCTTCGCGTTGCAGTTGCCCGATCACCGCGTCGAGGGTGGCCTGACTCGGCAGTGAGGCCCCGGCGTGATTGAAATGGATCACCTGCGCGCAGCCGGGCGTGGCGTCGCGCAGGCGCAGGACTTCGTCGACGTTCACGGCTTGAGCTCGAAGATCGCGTCGACTTCCACCGCCACGCCGGCCGGCAGGCTCGACACCCCGACGGCGGTGCGCACATGGCGGCCCTTGTCGCCGAGGACGTTGACCAGCAGGTTCGAGGCGCCGTTGGCGATCACGCCCTGGCGCGGGAAGTCCGGGGTGCTGGCGATAAACGCGCCGAGCCGAATGATCCGCACCAGTTTTGACAGGTCATCGCCCAAGGCATCGCTGAGTTGGGCCAGCAGGCCTAATGCGGCAAGTTCGGCGGCGTTGACACCTTCTTCGTCGGAGATCGCTTCGCCGAGGCGCCCGAGGAATGCAGGTTTGCCATCGAGCATGGGAATCTGCCCGGCGATGTACAACTGATTCTGACTGATCACGTGGCTGACGTAGTTGGCCACCGGCTGGCTTGGCGCAGGCAGTTGCAGGCCGAGTTGCTGGACGCGTTGTTTGATTGAGTCGGTCATGTGGAGTCCTCCTGAATGAGGACTCCAGCATGTTGGCGCAGGAGGGTGGGCGACAAACGGATAGATTTGATTCGACGTATCCAAAAAACTCATGCGTCGACGATTTGCTCCAGCCATTGGCTGAACGCCTGTGCCGCCGGGCTTGGCGGGCGCTCCGGAGTGACCAGCCAATAGCCGATTTCGCCGGACATTGGCGGAGTGTCGAAGGCTGGCACCAGTGCGCCTTCCTTGAGTCGACGATCAATCAGGCATTGGCGACCCATGGCGATGCCCTGGCCGGCCACCGCCGCTTCGACCACGATGTTGTAATCGTGGAGCATGACGCTGGGCACTTGCGCCAGGTCGATGCCGCTGTGTTGCTGCCAGTCGATCCATTCGAACGGCTGGTGCGACTTGGCCATCAACAGCGGGCCGTTTTGCACGCCGCGGGCCTTGAAGGCCGGGCTGCACACCGGTGTCAGGGTTTCCGTCATGAACCGGCGTGCCTGGACTTTCGGCCAGCCGCCCTTGCCGTAACGGATCGCCAGATCCACCTCGCCGCCGTCGACATCGGCCAGTTGTACGGCGGGCAGCAGTTCGACGTGGATGTTCGGGTATTTGGTGTTGAAGTCCGCCAGGCGCGGCGCCAGCCACAAGGTCGCGAAGGAAGCCAGCAGGCCGATGCGCAGGGTGGTGGGGCGCTCGCCGCGCAAGTCGTGGGTGGCGGCGGCAATCGCGGCGAGGGCGGGCTCGATCTGTCGGTAGTATTGTTCGCCGGCCGGCGTCAGGTCGATCGCCCGGGTGCGTCGCACGAACAGCGGCTGATCGAGGAACTCCTCGAGTTTGTGCACCTGATGGCTGATCGCACTTTGCGTCACCGACAGTTCGTCGGCAGCCTTGATGAAGCTCAAGTGACGGGCCACGGCCTCGAAGGCGCGCAGGGCCATCAGCGGCGGCAGATCCTGATGCAAGGGCACGGCAGACATCCTCGGAACAGTGCAAAGCGCAGAGTGTGCGGGCAAAAGCGCTGGCCGGTACACGATTTGTTGTATAGCGCCTGCGTCGATGGCTGGTCAGCGCCGGCGCGAGGCCGCATTATTGGCGCAGTCCTGTCGGTGATCCGGCAGTTGTGATTCAGTCCAAGCGATGCACCGAACGCCATGAGCCAAGACGACAAACTGATCGACCTCAGCACCGAACGCGCCAAGCGGGTTCATGACCTCAACGAGAAGCGCCTGAATGAAGTGCGACAGGCGTTCGAGCAGGCCATGCCGTTGGGTAAACCGAAGAAAAAGTCGAAAAACAAACCGAAAAAGCGTTGATCTCCCCTGCATCCGTTGATGCAGGTCAGTTATTTCCCCTCCTTTCTCTCGCGTGTTGACCGGCATTGATCCCGGTCAATTCCTGCGCCTGCCTGATTGGTTAACTTAGTTCCATCGCAGCAGAGCAGGGGCCAGGAGGCCAGTCATGTTTTTCGATAACGTGGTGTTTGCCGGGGTCCTGACCGTGGGCCTGATGGTTCTGTTTTTTGCAGGGTTTGGATTTTTTATCTGGAAAGATGCGAATAAGCGCAAGAAGTAAAGTTGGGTCTTTCTGGATTTGATGAGCACGCAAGGCATTTTGGGGCGACTTCGGTTGCCCCTTTTTTTTGTCTTCTTGGCGGCCTCTGGGCCGACCATGTTGTGGGTGTTTTTTGTGAATATCCGTTTCTGCGGGTGTTGCCGCTGGCGGTTCCGCCCTTACGGCGGCTCACTTTTTCAAACGCCAAAAAGTAAGCAAAAGGCTTGGCCCCGGCGTTCGGCGCCTCGCTGAGGCTCGGCGTTCCTTCGCTCCGGGATTCATCCGGGGGCATCGCCTCCGGTTTGCTTCGCTGCACCTCCTCTCGATGTGTTCGACTCCGTCGAACGGCGCTACGCGCCCACCCCCGGATGAATCCCTCCACTCAGCCTGCCGAAGGGGCCGGCACGTCAAAAGCGGTACTCGAGCTAACGCTCATCGTGTTGAGTGGTGGGAAGCGGAAGCTAACAGCTTGATCGTTCCCACGCTCTGCGTGGGAATGCAGCCCGGGATGCTCCGCGTTCCATTTCTGGAAGCAACAAAAAAGGCGTGATCCTCTCGAATCACGCCTTTTTCATTACCACGATCTATCAGCTACCCAGCGCCTTCGACGCCAGCCAGAACAGGCCGGCCGACAGGGCTACGGTGGCTGGCAGGGTCAGGACCCAGGCCAGCAGGATGGTTTTCACCGTGCCGCCTTGCAGGCCGCTTTTGTTGGCGACCATGGTGCCGGCCACGCCCGAGGAGAGGACGTGGGTGGTGGACACCGGCAGGCTGAAGATGTTGGCCAGGCCGATCAGGCTGGCGGTGGTGATCTGGGCCGACATGCCTTGCGAGTAGGTCATGCCTTGCTTGCCGATCTTCTCGCCGATGGTCAGTACCACACGTTTCCAGCCAACCATGGTGCCAAGGCCCAGGGCCAGGGCGACTGCCAGAATCACCCAGAACGGGGCGTATTCGGTGGTGGTGGTCAGGTCTTTGCGCAGTTTGTCCAGGTCGGCTTTTTCACGAGCGGCGAGGCCTGGCAGTTTGCTGACTTTCTTCGCGGTGTCGTCCAGGCAGAGCAGGTAGCGACGCACTTCGATGCGGCTTTCCGACGACAGCGAGTGGTAGTCCGCTACACCTTTGAGGGTGTCGAGCAGGGCGTTGATGGTCGGTTCGGTCTGTTGCGGGTTGCAACGGAATTTCTCCGGCAGGTCGCCTTCCACGCTTTTGCCCAGTGCCAGGAACTCGCCCAGGGTATCGGCGTTGCGCTTGTAGAACTGGCTCAGGTGCAGGGTCGCATCGCGAGTCCGTTCGATCTGGTAAGTGGTGCTGTTCAGGTCAAGTACGAACTGCGCAGGCACGATACCGATCAGTACCAGCATGATCAGGCCGATGCCTTTCTGGCCGTCGTTGGAGCCGTGCACGAAGCTCACGGCCATGGCCGAGATCACCAGGACCAGACGGTTCCAGAACGGTGGGTGCTTCTTGTCGTCGATCTTGCGGCGCTGTTCAGGCGTCTTGTGCATTTTCGACAGCGGGCGCCACCATTTCAGGCCGATCAGGATCAGCGCGGCGATCAGGAAACCGGCCATCGGCGAGAACACCAGCGAGGCGCCGATGTCGATCGCTTTCTGCCAGTTGACGCCGTCGGCCAGTGGAATCTCGTTGATCAGGGCGTTGGCCAGACCGACACCGAGGATCGAACCGATCAGGGTGTGGGAGCTGGAGGCCGGGATACCGAAGTACCAGGTGCCCAGGTTCCAGGCGATGGCGGCGGCGAGCAGCGAGAACACCATTGCCAGACCATGGCCGGTGTTCACATTGATCAGCAGTTCTACCGGCAGCAAGTGGACGATGGCATACGCCACGCCGACACCGCCCAGCAGTACGCCGAGGAAGTTGAACACGCCCGAGAAGAACACCGCCAGGTGAGGCGGCATCGCTTTGGTGTAGATAACAGTGGCTACCGCGTTAGCGGTGTCATGAAATCCATTGATGAACTCGAAGGCGAGGACAAATGTCAGGGCGAGCAGGAGGCTCACAAGCACCCAGGCATCCAGTCCGCTGAATAAATCGATCATGAAGGTTTTCTGACCCGGTCATAAGGGGGCGCGATTATGCCAGAAAAGACTGGAAATCGATCCCCTACCTGCTCATCGGTAACCTTCTTCGCCAAATTAATTTGTATCAAGGTGCATTACCCAAGCTTTTTACAGGGTTTTGCAAGGTGTTGATTCAATTGGAAAAAATGCGAAGCGTCGGCGGATTGGCCGGTGTGCGAGAGGGGGCAGAAGCGTGTATGAAATATCTGAGAAACGTGTCTGACATGCTCCAAACCTGTGCAATACAGGGGAGTTGGCCGCTGCCCGCGGGTAGCGGGCGCGCAAGGCATCGTCAGTCCACCGTGCTTGTAACCCGGTGAGTACGCTTACCCTCGAAAGTCTCAAAGGAAGGCGTCAAGGCTCTTCGGCTTTGAGTTCCTCTTCCATTTTTTTCAGTTCTTGCTGGAAGACCTGATCCTGAACGGTGGGGCGTTTACGCCAGGCTTTGCGTTCCGGTTCGGGCTGGGCGGCGTAGGTGGTGACTTCCCCGCCGTAAACTTCCTTGTAACGTTGTTCCTGGCGCTCAAGTTCCGCGCGCAGTTCGTCTTTCGTCACAGTGCTACCTGTATGAGTTGAGATAAATGTCTGGTGAAACGCACTGCAACGAATCGATTGAACCGGTTCGCCAACAAGCCACGGCCTGAACAGGCAGCGGTGTTATCGGCAGGGCGGTCAAGACTTCCATGTTACAGGCGGCTACGGCACCAGATTAAAACTGACGCAGCATCAGTTTCCTGTTTCAGCGAGCGCGCTGGCGGTGCATGGGTGATGATCATCAGGCGCTGGCCGGGGCTGAAGGCAATGGACATCGCCTCAGCGAATGGCGTCGACGGCAAATAAAAGTGCGGCGCCACTGAGGTGCATTATAGCGGCCGATTCGGGATTGACTATCTTTGCCAAGTTAAAAACGGTTCCGGATGTGTGATTGTTTTGTGACTCGCAACTTTTACCCATAGTTGCATCGTTGTTGTCGGGTGTTGTGTTTCTGGCGCCATTTAGCCGAACAACTAAGGCGCCGGGTGCATGAGGTGATACCGAGTTTAAAACGGTCGTGAGCGATTCCCGCCGGGGTGCAGGGATCGTTGCGATTATCGGTCGACGGTTCGATAATCGCCCGGTGTTGGCGATCTGGCGCTTGTGCATCTGTCTGCGAGCCGCTTGTATAGCCGTCGATCCGTACAGGAAAAAGGACCTGACATGAACGATCAAATGCGCAATTCCTTTACGTCGGTGGCGCCGCCGATCGTTGCTTCACCGGCCAAACGCATCCAGGCCCTGACCGGCGATCCGGACTTCATGACCTCTCTGGCCCGTGGCCTGGCGGTGGTCCAGGCGTTTCAGGAGCGCAAGCGTCACTTGACCATCGCCCAGATCAGCCACCGTACGGAAATTCCCCGTGCCGCCGTGCGCCGTTGCCTGCACACGCTGATCAAGCTCGGCTACGCCACCACCGACGGCCGTACATATTCGTTGCTGCCCAAAGTGCTGACCCTCGGTCACGCCTATCTGTCTTCGACGCCGCTGGCGGTTTCCGCTCAGCCTTACCTCGACCGCATGAGTGAGCAACTCCACGAGGCCTGCAACATGGCCACGCTGGAAGGTGACGACATTCTCTACATCGCCCGCTCGGCCACGACTCAACGCCTGATCTCGGTGGACCTGTCGGTGGGCGGGCGTCTGCCGGCGTATTGCACGTCCATGGGGCGGATTCTGCTGGCGGCGCTGGACGACACGTCGTTGCGCGAGTACCTCGACCACGCTGAACTGGTGGCCAAGACCAGTCGCACACTGCACACCCCCGAGTCCTTGCTCGAATGTCTGCAGGAAGTGCGGCAGCAGGGCTGGTGCATCGTCGATCAGGAACTGGAGCAAGGCCTGCGTTCGATTGCGGTGCCGGTGTACGACGCCTCCGGCCAGGTGGTGGCCGCGCTCAACGTCAGCACCCACGCCGGTCGCGTCAGCCGTACCGAACTGGAACAGCGCTTTCTGCCGGGCCTGTTGAGTGCCAGCCGCGACCTCAGCGCGCAGTTGTTCGCCTGATGAAGCTGTTCGATAAACGCACAGAGTTGCGTTTATCGAATTGACGCTAAAACCCCCGGATCATTAATGTCGCGGCAGCGTCATCCGGCGCTGTTGTGAATGAGCCCGCCGGATCGTCGACTCCCATAATAATGACAAGAGGCAACTTCCCATGCGCACGTTCCCCGACTGTCGCCGCTCCCGTTCCTGTTGCCGGTTTTAGCGCAACGCCTGATTCCCTCCTTATATGCTTGTGTCCGTGCCAGTCTTTGGCCGGTCGCCGTTCGACTGCGTTTTTTGCGTGGAATAAAAATAATGAACCAGCCTCAGTCCGCTGTGGGTAACTGCCTCGACGTGCAGTCCTTCATCAACGCCCAACCGATCTCGCGCTATCAGTGGCGCGTGGTGATTCTGTGTTTTCTGATTGTGTTCCTCGATGGCCTCGACACCGCGGCCATGGGGTTTATCGCACCGGCCCTGTCCCAGGACTGGGGCATCGACCGCGCCAGCCTCGGCCCGGTGATGAGCGCCGCGTTGATCGGCATGGTCTTCGGCGCACTGGGCTCCGGGCCGCTGGCTGACCGCTTCGGGCGAAAGGTCGTACTGGTCGGTGCGGTCTTTCTGTTCGGTGCTTTCAGCCTGGCGTCGGCCTACGCCACCAACGTCGAGCAATTGCTGGTGCTGCGCTTCCTGACCGGTCTGGGACTGGGCGCCGGCATGCCGAACGCCACCACGCTGCTGTCGGAATACACCCCGGAGCGCAAAAAGTCGCTGTTGGTGACCAGCATGTTCTGCGGTTTCAACCTCGGTATGGCCGGCGGCGGGTTCATCTCGGCCAAGCTGATTCCGGCGTTCGGCTGGCACAGTTTGTTGCTGATCGGCGGGATTCTGCCGCTGATCCTCGCCGTGGTGTTGCTGGTCTGGCTGCCGGAGTCGGCGCGTTACCTGGTGGTGCGTAATCGCGGTACCGACAAAGTCCGCAAGACCCTCGCACCGATCGACCCGGCCACCGTCGCCCAGGCGGCGAGTTTCAGCGTGCCGGAACAGAAAACCGTCAAGGCACGCAACGTATTCGCGGTGATTTTCTCCGGCACCTACAGCACCGGCACGCTGTTGCTGTGGCTGACCTACTTCATGGGCCTGGTGATCGTGTACCTGCTGACCAGTTGGCTGCCGACCCTGATGCGCGACAGCGGCGCGAGCATGGAGCAAGCGGCGTTCATCGGCGCGTTGTTCCAGTTCGGCGGGGTGTTGAGCGCGGTCGGCGTAGGCTGGGCGATGGACCGCTTCAATCCGCACAAGGTCATCGGCATTTTCTACCTGCTGGCCGGGGTGTTTGCCTACGCGGTCGGGCAGAGCCTGGGCAACATCACGCTGCTGGCGACGCTGGTGCTGGTGGCGGGCATGTGCGTCAACGGCGCGCAATCGGCGATGCCGTCGCTGGCGGCGCGGTTTTACCCGACCCAGGGCCGGGCGACCGGTGTCTCGTGGATGCTCGGGATCGGCCGCTTCGGTGCGATTCTCGGGGCGTGGATGGGCGCGACCCTGCTGGGCCTGGGCTGGAATTTCGAACAGGTGCTAACGGCGCTGGTGATCCCGGCCGGGCTGGCGACGGCAGCGGTGGTGATCAAGGGCCTGGTCAGTCACGCGGACGCGACCTGATATCCACTCCGCTCACTCCCGTACCGGGTGCGGGAGTGATCATTAGGTTGATAACAATCTGTTCGATAAACGAACACTCAGTCGATTATCGGATTGTTTGGCGAAAATCAGCGGCTTAATCTTCAGTGACTCCGGCGCACAACCTCGCGCCTTTTTATCACTGGCGATCCACTACAAAAACGGGAGCCCGCTCCATGGCTGAGATCCTTTCACTGCACGACGCGGTGAAGCAATTCGTCAACGACGGCGACACCGTCGCGCTCGAAGGCTTCACTCACCTGATCCCTACGGCGGCAGGTCATGAAATCATTCGTCAGGGCAAGAAAGATCTGACCCTGGTGCGGATGACGCCTGACCTGATCTACGACCAACTGATCGGCGCCGGCTGTGCACGCAAGCTGATCTTCTCCTGGGGCGGCAACCCTGGCGTGGGTTCGCTGCACCGTCTGCGCGACGCGGTCGAGAAACAATGGCCGCACGCGCTGGAAATCGAAGAACACAGCCACGCCGACCTGGCCAATGCCTACGTCGCCGGCGCCTCCGGCCTACCGTTTGCGGTGCTGCGGGCCTACGCCGGTTCTGACCTGCCGAAGGTCAACCCGCTGATCAAGTCCGTGACGTGCCCGTTCACCGGTGAAGTGCTGGCAGCGGTGCCGTCGGTGCGTCCGGACGTGACCGTGATCCACGCCCAGAAAGCCGACCGTCAGGGCAACGTGTTGCTGTGGGGCATTCTCGGTGTGCAGAAAGAAGCCGCGCTGGCCGCCAAGCGTTGCATCGTCACCGTCGAAGAAATCGTCGACAACCTCAACGCGCCGATGAACGCCTGTGTGCTGCCGACCTGGGCCCTGAGCGCGGTCTGCCATGTGCCCGGTGGCGCGCATCCGTCCTACGCCCACGGTTACACCGAGCGTGACAACCGCTTCTATCAGGCGTGGGATCCGATCGCCCGCGACCGTGAGACGTTTACCGCATGGATAAACGAATACATCCATGGCTGCGCTGACTTCAGCGAGTTCCAGGCCAAATTGGCCGCTGCCTCGGAGGCCAAGTAATGACTTACACCACTAATGAAATGATGACCGTCGCCGCGGCCCGTCGCCTGAAGAACGGCTCGGTGTGCTTCGTCGGCATCGGCCTGCCGTCGAAAGCCGCCAACCTGGCGCGCCTGACCTCGTCGCCGGACGTGGTGCTGATCTACGAATCCGGCCCGATCGGTGCCAAACCCAGCGTATTGCCGCTGTCCATCGGTGACGGCGAACTGGCGGAAACCGCCGACACCGTCGTCCCTACCGGTGAGATTTTTCGCTACTGGCTGCAGGGCGGACGCATCGACGTCGGTTTCCTCGGCGCAGCGCAGGTCGACCGTTTCGGCAACATCAACACCACCGTGGTTGGCGATTATCACCAGCCGAAAGTGCGTCTGCCGGGTGCCGGTGGCGCGCCGGAGATCGCCGGCTCCGCGAAAAGCGTGCTGATCATCCTTAAACAGTCGGCGCGTTCGTTTGTCGACAAGCTCGATTTCATTACCTCGGTCGGCCATGGCGAGGGCGGTGATTCGCGCAAACGTCTGGGCCTGCCGGGCGCCGGCCCGGTCGGGATCATCACTGACCTGTGCATCATGGAGCCGGAAGAGGGCACCCACGAATTCGTGGTCACCGCACTGCACCCGGGCGTGACCCGCGAGCAAGTGGTCGCCGCCACCGGTTGGGCGATCCGTTTTGCCGACAGCGTTGCCACCAGCGCCGAACCGACCGAGGTCGAACTGACCGCCCTGCGCGATCTCGAAGCCCGCACAGCAGCGGCCCACGGCCAGGCACCGGGAGAAGCATGATGCGCGACGTTTATATCTGCGATGCGATTCGTACCCCCATCGGTCGTTTCGGTGGCGGTCTGGCGGCTGTTCGTGCCGACGACCTGGCCGCCGTGCCGATCAAGGCCCTGATGGAGCGCAACCCATCGGTGGACTGGAGCGCCATCGACGAAGTATTCCTCGGCTGCGCCAACCAGGCCGGCGAAGACAACCGCAACGTGGCGCGCATGGCGCTGCTGCTGGCGGGGCTGCCTGACAGCGTGCCTGGCGTCACCCTCAATCGCCTCTGCGCGTCGGGCATGGACGCCATCGGCACGGCGTTCCGCGCCATTGCCAGCGGCGAAATGGAGCTGGCGATTGCCGGAGGCGTCGAGTCGATGTCCCGCGCACCGTTCGTGATGGGTAAGGCTGACGCGGCGTTTTCGCGCAACATGAAGCTGGAAGACACCACCATCGGCTGGCGCTTCATCAACCCGCTGATGAAGGCGCAGTACGGCGTCGACGCGATGCCGCAGACCGCCGACAACGTCGCCGACGACTACGAAATCTCCCGCGAGGATCAGGACGCTTTCGCCTTGCGCAGTCAGCAACGGACGGCCGCCGCTCAGGCTGCCGGCTACTTCGCCGAGGAAATCGTCGAAGTGCGGATCGCCCACAAGAAGGGTGAAACCGTGGTCAGCCAGGACGAACACCCTCGCGCCGACACCACTCTTGAAGCCCTGACCAAGCTGAAACCGGTCAACGGCCCGGACAAGACCGTCACCGCCGGCAACGCTTCGGGCGTCAACGACGGTGCCGCCGCGCTGATTCTGGCTTCGGCTGAAGCTGTGAAAAAACACGGTTTGACCGCTCGGGCCAAAGTGCTGGGCATGGCCAGTGCCGGGGTCGCGCCACGGGTGATGGGCATCGGCCCGGTGCCGGCGGTGCGCAAACTCACCGAACGCCTTGGCGTGGCAGTTAGCGATTTCGATGTGATCGAACTCAACGAAGCGTTTGCCAGCCAAGGTCTGGCGGTATTACGCGAACTGGGACTGGCGGACGACGCAGCCCAGGTCAACCCGAACGGCGGCGCGATTGCCCTCGGTCATCCGTTGGGCATGAGCGGCGCGCGCCTGGTGCTGACCGCCCTGCATCAGCTGGAAAAAACCGGTGGCAAGAAAGGTCTGGCGACCATGTGCGTCGGTGTCGGCCAGGGTCTGGCCCTGGCCATCGAACGCGTCTGACGCAAGCCGTGACGAACAAGAACAGAGGAAAGCGAAATGACTGACAAGCCTGGTTACCGCCGCCCGCAGGAAGGCACCCAGCCGCCGTACCTGCACCCGAATTATCAATCCACCAATCTGCGCTCGCCGTCCAAGCCGTTGGTGTTCCTGCCGCATTCGCTATCGGAAATCACCGGCCCGACCATCGGCGCCGAACGAGTGGCCGACACCGACAACGATCTGACTGCCCAGCATCAGGGCGAGCCCCTTGGTGAGCGGATCATCATTCACGGCCGTGTGCTCGATGAAGACGGTCTGCCGGTGCCGGGGATTCTGGTGGAGATCTGGCAGGCCAACGCCGCCGGTCGCTACAACCACGCCCGTGATCTGCATGATGCACCGCTGGACCCGAATTTCACCGGCACCGGCCGCACCGTGACCGACGCCGACGGCTGGTATCAGTTCCAGACCATCAAGCCCGGCGCCTATCCGTGGGGCAACCACCACAACGCCTGGCGCCCGGCGCATGTGCATTTCTCGCTGTTCGGGCCGAGCATCCTGACGCGTCTGGTCACGCAAATGTATTTCCCCGGCGACCCATTGCTGCCGTATGACCCGATCTACAACTGCGTGCCGGACACCTCGGCCAAGGAACGCCTGATCGCCGCTTTCGATCTGGAAAAAACCATTCCGTCCTACGCCCTCGCTTATCGCTGGGACATCGTGCTGCGCGGCCGCGAAGCCACGCCGATGGAGAAATGAGATGACCCTGACTGCGACCACGTCCCACACCGTCGGGCCGTATTACCACATCGGCCTGACCTGGCTGAACCGCGAAAACCTCGCCAACGAACTGACCCTCGGCCAGCGCGTGGCGATCACCGGGCAAGTGGTGGACGGCAACGGCGATGTCGTCAACGACGCCATGCTCGAAGTCTGGCAGGCCAACGCCGCCGGCAAATACGATCACCCGGAAGACGAACAGGCCAAACCGCTGGACCCGAATTTCGAAGGTTTCGGCCGGGTGCCGGTGGATGCCGAAGGGCGCTTCCGTTTCACCACGATCAAACCGGGCACGGTCGAAGGCCTGAAAGGCTCGACCCAGGCGCCGCATCTGGTGGTGCTGGTGTTTGCGCGCGGGTTGGTGAAGCACTTGCTGACGCGGATTTATTTCGAGAGCGATCCGGCGAACGTCAATGATCCGCTGCTCGAATGCGTACCGGCCGAGCGCCGCACCACGTTGCTGGCCAAGCCGGATGCGGCGGGCGTTTATCAGTGGAATGTGATCCTGCAGGGCACTGACGCGGAAACCGTGTTCTTCGATTATTGAAAGAACACTGCACCTTCCCGCGCAGAGTACTGATCGTTCCCACGCTCCGCGTGGGAATGCATACCGTGACGCTCCGCGTCACAGTGGACGCAGAGCGTCCATGGCGGCATTCCCACGCAGAGCGTGGGAACGATCAACGTCGAGGCGCCGAATGCGTTTGCGTGGGAACGATCAATACAGGATGTGGAACGGGACTGTTGCGAAGTGTGTCTAGACTCTCACTGTCCCTATCGAGTGAAAAACAATGACAACCACCACAGCTCATTACACCGGCGAGGAGCGCAGCAAGCGTATCTTCGCCATTGTCGGCGCCTCGTCCGGCAACCTGGTCGAATGGTTCGACTTCTACGTCTACGCCTTCTGCGCGATCTATTTCGCCCCGGCGTTTTTCCCCTCGGACAACCCCACGGTGCAGTTGGTCAACACCGCAGGCGTGTTCGCCGCCGGGTTCCTGATGCGACCGATCGGCGGCTGGATCTTCGGCCGGGTGGCGGACAAGCACGGGCGCAAGAACTCGATGCTGATCTCGATTCTGATGATGTGCTTCGGCTCGTTGCTCATCGCCTGTCTGCCGACCTACAACAGCATCGGGGTCTGGGCGCCGGTGCTGTTGCTGTTCGCGCGCCTGTTGCAGGGCTTGTCGGTGGGCGGTGAGTACGGCACCACCGCGACCTACATGAGCGAAGTGGCACTCAAGGGACAGCGCGGTTTCTTCGCTTCCTTCCAGTACGTGACGCTGATCGGCGGGCAACTGCTGGCGGTGCTGGTGGTGGTGATCCTGCAACAGTTCCTCTCTGAAGACGAACTACGGGCCTACGGCTGGCGGATTCCGTTTGTGGTCGGGGCGGTGGCGGCGCTGATTTCGTTGTTCCTGCGTCGCGCCTTGAAAGAAACCACCAACAAGGAAATACGCGAACACAAAGACGCCGGCAGCATCCGTGCGCTGTTCCGCGATCACAAGGCTGCGTTCATCACCGTCCTCGGCTATACCGCCGGTGGCTCGCTGATTTTCTACACCTTCACCACGTACATGCAGAAGTACCTGGTGAACACCGCCGGCATGCACGCCAAGACCGCGAGCTTCATCATGACCGGCGCGCTCTTCTTATATATGTGCATGCAGCCACTGTTCGGCATGCTCGCCGACAAGATCGGCCGGCGTAACTCGATGCTCTGGTTCGGCGCTCTCGGCACGCTGTTCACTGTGCCGATCCTGTTGAGCCTGAAAAGCGTCAGCAGCCCGTTCCTGGCCTTCGTGCTGATCACCGTGGCGCTGGCGATCGTCAGTTTCTACACCTCGATCAGCGGTCTGGTGAAAGCCGAAATGTTTCCGCCGGAAGTCCGCGCCCTCGGCGTCGGCCTGGCCTACGCGGTGGCTAACGCGATCTTCGGCGGGTCGGCCGAATACGTGGCCCTGAGCCTGAAAGCCGGGGGCATGGAAAACGCCTTCTACTGGTACGTCACGGTGATGATGGCGGTGGCGTTCCTGTTCAGCCTGCGTCTGCCGAAGCAGGCCGCCTACTTGCACCACGATCTCTAAACCGAAGTGCGCGGGTCACAACGGCCCGCGCCTGCAAGGACTGTTTATGACTCAGCGACCGGGCAATCAATTGTTCGATGCCTATTTCACTGCCCGCGATATGCGCGACGTGTTCTGCGATCAGGGCCGGGTGCAGGCGATGCTCGACTTCGAAGCGGCGCTGGCCCGGGCCGAAGCGCGGGTCGGGGTGATTCCGGCGAGTGCTGTGGCATCCATCGAAAACGCCTGTCGCGCCGAGCTGTTTGATTTCGCCGCATTGGGCGAAGCCATCGCCACGGCGGGTAATTCGGCGATTCCGCTGGTCAAGGCGTTGGGCAAACGGATTGCCGCAACCGACGTCGAGGCCGAGCGCTATGTGCATCTGGGCGCCACCAGCCAGGACGTGATGGATTCCGGGCTGGTGCTGCAATTGCGTCAGGCGCTGGAACTGATCGAAGGGGAGCTGGCGCAATTGGCCGACGCCCTCGCGGCCCAGGCGCAACGCTACTCGGCGACGCCACTGGCCGGGCGCACCTGGCTGCAACACGCGACGCCGGTGACCCTCGGCATGAAGATCGCCGGCTGGCTCGGCGCGGTCACCCGCAGCCGTCAGCGTCTGCGCGAACTCAAGCCGCGCCTGCTGGTGCTGCAATTCGGCGGCGCCTCGGGCACCCTCGCGGCGCTGGGCGAACAGGCATTGCCAATTGCCCATGCGCTGGCCGAAGAACTGCAACTGACCCTGCCGGAACAACCGTGGCACACCCAGCGTGATCGCATCGTCGAGTTCGGCGCGGTGCTCGGTCTGATCGCCGGCAGCCTCGGCAAATTCGGCCGCGACATCAGCCTGTTGATGCAGACCGAAGCGGCAGAAGTATTTGAACCTTCAGCGCCGGGCAAGGGCGGTTCCTCGACCATGCCGCACAAGCGCAACCCGGTGAGCGCGGCGGTGTTGATCGGTGCGGCGACCCGCGTGCCTGGTCTGGTCTCGACGCTGTTCAGCGCCATGCCTCAGGAGCACGAGCGCAGCCTCGGTTTGTGGCACGCCGAATGGGAAACCCTGCCGGACATCTGCTGCCTGGTGTCGGGCGCGCTGCAACAGGCGCGACTGCTGGCCGACGGTCTGGAAGTCGATGCCGCGCGCATGGCCCGCAACCTGGAATTGACCCAAGGCCTGGTGCTGGCCGAAGCGGTGAGCATCGTCCTTGCGCAACGGGTCGGCCGCGACACCGCGCATCATCTGCTCGAACAATGCTGCAAACGGGCGGTGGCCGAACAGCGTCACCTGCGAGCGGTCCTCGGTGACGAGCCACAGGTGACCGCCGAACTGAGCGCAACCGAACTGGATCATCTGCTCGATCCCGCCCATTACCTCGGTCAGGCGCAGGTCTGGGTCGAGCGTGCGGTGGCCGAACACAACGCATTGTCTGACTGAAAGGAGAGGGCTGTGGCTTTCGTTCAACTCGCCGATGGCGAACTGCATTACACATTGGAAGGCCCGGCCGATGCGCCGGTGCTGGTGCTGTCCAACTCACTGGGCACCGACCTGCATATGTGGGACGCCCAGATGCCAGCGTTCACCGAGCACTTTCGCGTGCTGCGTTTCGACACCCGTGGCCACGGCCAGTCGCTGGTGACGCCGGGTCCTTACAGCATCGAGCAACTGGGCCGCGACGTGCTGGCACTGCTGGATGCGCTGCACATCGAACGTGCGCATTTCTGCGGTCTGTCGATGGGCGGCTTGATTGGCCAGTGGCTGGGGATCAATGCCGGCCAGCGTTTGAATAAGCTGATCGTGTGCAACACCGCCGCGAAAATCGGCGATCCGTCGGTGTGGAATCCGCGCATCGAAACCGTGCTGCGCGACGGCCCGGCGGCGATGGTCGCGTTGCGCGATGCATCGATTGCCCGCTGGTTTACGCCCGATTTTTCGGCAGCCAATCCGGCAGCGGCCAAGCAGATCACCGACATGCTGGCCGCGACCAATCCTGAAGGTTACGCCGCCAACTGCGCGGCGGTGCGCGATGCGGATTTCCGTGAGCAGTTATCGTCGATCAAGGCGCCGCTACTGGTGATCGCCGGTACTGAAGATGCAGTGACGCCGCCGTCCGGCGGACATTTCATTCAGGAACATGTGCGCGGCGCCGAGTACGCCGAGTTTTATGCCGCACACCTTTCCAACGTTCAGGCCGGCGACGCGTTCAGCGACCGCGTGCTGACATTTCTGCTGACCGCTTGAGGGGATTTCCGTGGACGAGAAACAACGTTACGACGACGGCATGCAAGTGCGCCGTGCGGTCCTCGGCGACGCCCATGTCGATCGCAGCCTGACTACGCTGACCGAGTTCAACTCGGAATTCCAGGAGATGATCACCCGTCACGCCTGGGGCGATATCTGGACCCGTCCGGGCCTGCCGCGTCACACCCGCAGCCTGATCACCATCGCCATGCTGATCGGCATGAACCGCGAAGGCGAACTCAAGTTGCACCTGCGCGCAGCGGCCAACAATGGCGTGAGCCGTGGCGAGATCAAGGAAGTGATCATGCAGAGCGCGATCTACTGCGGAATTCCGGCGGCGAATGCGACCTTTCATCTGGCCGAGTCGGTGTGGGATGAGTTGGGTGTCGAATCCCGAGAGTGAAAGCGTTCCAGCGGACGCCATCGCGAGCCGGTTCGCGATGGCGGTCGCGGCTCTGATCAATCAAACCCAGGGAAGCGAAGAGGGTGGGTCACCTGAGTCCTTCAGGTGCTCCCTCTCTACTCGGCGGCTGGCGGCGTGCCATTAATCCTGACGGATGGCACAGCGACCTAGAGCAGGCTGATCGGGTAACTGATGATCAACCGGTTCTCGTCGAACTCGTTGTTGCTGAAGTCGCGACGCATGGTCGAGTTGCGCCATCTGACGTTCAGATTCTTCAACGTGCCGCTCTGCACGGTGTAACCCAGTTCCGATTCGCGGCCCCATTCCTTGCCGTCGGTGATGGTGCCGGTGTGCACATTGTCGCCGCTGATGTAGCGGTTCATCAGGGTCAGACCGGGCACGCCGAGGGCGGCGAAGTTGTAGTCGTGGCGCAGTTGCCAGGAACGTTCCCGGGCGTTGTCGTAGCTTGAGTTGTAGCTGTCGTTGGCGAGGGTGCCGCCGCTGGTGCCGTTGACGCGCATCCAGGCGCTGTCGCCCGTGAGTTTTTGCAGGCCGACGTAGAAGGTGTTGCCGCCGTATCGCGCGGAGAACATCCCCGACCAGGTCTTGTTGTCGAGCTCGCCGGCCCGGGCGCTGCCGTCGTCCTTGCCGTAGAAGAAACCGAGGTTGGCGCCGAGGGTCCAGTCGCCCAGCGGCTGGCTGTGGATCAGATTGACGTACTGCTGGCTGTAGATGTCCTTGAGTTCGGCGTTCCACAGGCCGATCTGCGTGCGCTTGTCATTGAACGCGTATTCGCCGCCCTGAAAGTTGAAGCGGTCGGAGGTGAACGCGGCTTTGCCGAACATCGACATGTCACTCATGCTGCTGTCGTCGCGGGGGCTGTTGGCGCGGAACTGGCCGCCATACAGGGTCAGGCCGGCGATTTCCTTCGAGGTGATCTGCCCGCCGCGAAAGGTCTGCGGCAGCGAGCGGCCGTCGTCCGAACGCAGGATCGGCAGCACCGGCATCCATTCTCCGACCTTGATTTCGGTCTGGGACAGCTTGGCCTTGAACGCCACGTTGGTACGGCCGAAATTGTCCGCCGGGCGACCGTCATGATCCAGCGGCAACAGTTGCGTGCCGCCGGTGCCTTTGCCGCCATCGAGCTTCACCGAGTACAGCCCCAACACGTCCATGCCGAAACCGACGGTGCCCTGGGTGAAACCGGACTTGGCATCGAGGATAAAGCTTTGCGTCCACTCTTCGGCCTTGCCCTGAGCCTTGGTCGGGTTGGTGAAATTGCGATTGATGTAGAAGTTGCGCAGGTTCAGATCGGCCTTGGCCCCGTCGACGAAACCGGCTTCTTCGGCCACGACGGGCAAAGCGGCGCCGGCCAGTGCCAGGGCGATCAGGCTGAGTGCGTAAGGTGTTGTGGAACGTGTCATGGGCTCGGGTCTCTCTAATTGTTTGGGATGAAGCAGTTCGCAGCCGCAACCGGAGGTTGCAGACAAGAAACGGACTCGATGAAACGAAGGGCGGGATCAGCCCGAGCGGGGAGGACGCGTGGTCATGGGGATGAACCTGTTTTTATTGGTTTTGTTGGTGTGGGCAATGGTGAGGGGGATCGGCACGGGGATTCAATCGGGGTAAACAGGGTTTTGTGCGATTATCGAACGCTAATCGGCGAGGGTTTTATTTTCCGTTCTCAGCGCATTCTTAATGAAATCCCGTGTTTATGTTTCGTATTAACGAGTTGTTCCGGCGGCGTTCTATTAATGGCGATTGTGGATGTGCTTATTTCTTTAGTTGTAGGAAATTACCTACAGTAATTGTTGTAATAAGGGCTCTCTCAATCATCGCGGGTTCAACTTAATAATTGGCGTTATCGCTTATCGTGAAAAGGTTTAACGGGAAGCTGCGTTGTAACTGGCAAAGGAAACAGGCATTGCTATATTCAAAATTCTCGAAAGGGGCAGGGAGGTTTGTTGTCGCTCTCGAGAGAATTAATTATTGAAAACAAGGAGAGATAACATGCCTGCAAAAGTGAATCAGGAACGTCTCGCGACGGTGGTTGGTCGTGCCCTTATTGATAAGGACTTTGCGGAACAGTTGCACAAGGATGCTGAAGGCGCGGCCAAGGGCATTGGTGTGCACTTGAGCGCAACCGAACTGAGCGCCGTCAAGAATATTGATGTGGCAAAACTGGGCACCGCGGGGGCGGGTATTCGCGACAAACTGGGAACGGCTGCGATCTTTGACCAGCAACAACAGATTCAGGCACGGATGGACTGATGCCCGGGGGGCTGTTTGGCGTGTCGTGGAGCGGCGATCCGGCTCTGTGCGCGCCAAATGGCCCGATTGCAAAGTGCATGCACAGGGAGTGAGCGACGTATGTCTGTCACCTTGATTCCCATGGACGACGCGGACTTTGTGACGTTCACCGAAAGGGCGGTCGAAGAGTACGCCCAGGGCATGGTCGCCTCGGGAGAATGGAGCCAGGCAGAAGCCTCGCACCGATCCGCCACGGCTTTCGCGCAGTTGCTGGACAAGGGACGGCTGACCGAAAACCATCAGCTCTGGGTGATCCGGGACGACCAGCGACGCATCGGCGAGTTGTGGATCGCCCGCCGACATGTCGGCACGAAGCCGATTGCCTTCATCCTGGATATCTACATCGAGCCTGGCGAGCGCCGTCAGGGTCATGCCCGGCAATCGATGCTGGCCGCCGAAACCTGGGCGCGCCAGAACGACTGCGAGGAAATGCGTCTGCATGTGTTTGGCCGCAACCTGCCGGCACGTGGTCTTTATGAACAATTGGGCTATGACATCGCCAGTCTGACCATGGCGAAACCATTGCCGCCTGCCTGAAAGGATGGTTGAAAAATGGATATTGGAAACCACGGCGAATTTGATTCGACGGTTGATGACTTGTTTAAAGGGAACACATTTCTTGCTGATGCCAGATATTCAAGATTTGAAATATTACTTGAACATGTCAGTCGCAATCGTTTCACCATCTTCATGGTTTTATATGCCGAATTATTCAAGTTATTTTCCGGGGAGTCGCGGTGCTCGGTGTTTTTCGAACAGGCGGTGGAACTTGTATTGCTGCCACCCCGTGAGCAGGCTTCGATTATCAATGACCCGGTTTTTCAGATATGGACCGGGCAGGCGTTTCGTTTAACCAATCACTTTCTGGTCGGAAAGTCAGAGAGTACTGCCGAACTGGAAAAGACATTATTCGAGTTTCCCGAGATGCTCGACAGGGTCAAGTCCCGGAGCAAGTCGGACATGGTTCAGAACGATCCGCCGGTCTACCGGTTCGACGCCGATCCGCTGATCATGCAGGCCACGCCGCCCAGTTATGAATTCCCGGAAGACGAGGCGACCCGCAAGCGTCTGGAGCGCGGCGGTGTTTCCAGTCGGTTCTTCGCTGACGTAGTGAAGATTGCTCTGTTGCGGATCGAACACACGTGGCCGGCCTGCCGTGAACAGATGAAGTCTCTGATCAAATCCATTTGTTACCTGCCGGACGGTACCTTTCGCAGTTGTTCGGCTTCGCGCTACACCGGCGTCATCCTTCTGGCGAGCCGGGATGACTCGATTCTCGATCTTGAGGAATCCCTGGTGCATGAGGCGACTCATCAGTTGCTTTATCACGTCGTCGAGGTGTCGGCGGTCGTCGACCCCGATGCTTCGCAGGAGGCGTCATTCAGCTTGCCGTGGTCGGGCCAGAAGCGTGACCTGTATGGCTACTTTCATGCGTTTTACGTGTACATCGCGCTGGTCAAGTACATGGAACGGGTGCGGTCGCGTTCCGACGAGGAATTGCAGCGGGCGCAGAACCGTCTGCTGTTCATTCTGCGGGGGTTGATCCGGGCCTTGCCGGACCTTCAAGGCAGTGAAGATTTCACGCCCCACGGGCGCCAGTTGCTGGAAAACCTTGCCGCCGAGGTGCGGGCCATGGAGAGCAAATACTCCGGACGGCTCGCCGCTGCGGCGCCATTGACCACGACGCCACCGGTATTGGGTGCAACGGCCTGAGCCCGGGAGGCAATCATGACGATGTTTGATGCTTCGCGGTTTCCCGAGGCCGGGGTAGGGCTGGAGTATCACTTGCCCCGGCACCGGGTTGCGGATCATGCAGTCGATCCGGCCCTCGAACGGATCCTCGCCGAAGGCCTGCCGTATTTCGATTACCTGGAGTTTCAGCCGACCCACAGCATCCTCGAGCCGCGACTGCTTGAAGTCGGGGAGCAGACGCCCAGTCTGTTGCATTCCTCCAGCCTGTCTCTCGGCAGTGTAGGGATCGCGATGGATCGCGAGTTTCTGCAGATGACCCGACGGCTGTGCGACAGAACCCGATCACCCTGGCTGGCCGAGCACATTTCCTGGTCGCGGTTTCACGGCGGCGACACCCAGCACTTCATCTTGCCGACCCTGGCAGCGGAAGTGGCCGACACGGTGGTTGCCAACGCCCTTGAACTGCAAGCGCTGACCGCGACACCGCTGGTGCTGGAAAACGCGCCACGTCTGTTTTCATTGGCTGACGCCCCCGAGCAGTCGGAAGGCGAATTCATTTCAAGCGTGGTGCAGCGCAGCGGTGCGGGGTTTCTGCTGGATCTGGACAGCGCCATCACCACCGCCAAAGCGCTGGGTTACGACTTCAAGGATTACTTGCGTTCGTTGCCGCTGGATCGGCTGATTGAAATCCACACCGGGCATCCGCGTCGGGACTGGGACTTGTTGGCGCAGCTGTTTGCGGTGTCCCCGGTCAGGGCGGTGACGCTGGAGTGGGACATCGCCGACAGGGCCGACGATGCGCAACTGGAGGTCCTGATTCGCGACATCAAACGCCTCAAGCCCAGGGATATGTTCTGGCAGGGCCGCGAGCCGCCGCCAGCGCCGGACACTCCGGCCCTCGAGCCCGGCTCGTTGCTCAAACTCAGGGAAAGCGTGTGGTTCAGTGTCGGGTCTTCATCCTTTGTGCTGCGGGATCGGCAGTCGGGCCTGAGTCTGGACTTCTGTCTGACGTTGCTGCCGTTGTTGAACCACTTCATGACCCCGCATTCGCTTGAGAGTGCGCTGATGCTGCCGGGCGTCTTGAATAGCCCGGAGCAGGGCAGTCATCTGGCTTTTTTGCAGGCGCTGGTGAGTCACGGGATTGTGCAGTCTGCCGCAGGTCCGCGGGACAGGGTGCACAGGCAACCGCTCAAGCTCTGGTCGCGCTGGGAGGCTGCGCTGGAGTTTTACCTCAGCACCCGCACCGGTTTGCAGACGCCCTACGTCAGCGTCGTCGAGCTTGAGGCCGAGCTTGAACAGAAGGCTTCGCAGCAGCGTCAGCCGTCATCCTTCAAGGACTATCACTCTCATCCTTTCATTGCCCTGGAAAACCCACTGCTGGTGCCCGGCGAGACCCTCGCCGAAACGACACTGCTTGATTCGCTGTGCGCCCGGCGTACGTCTCGGGCGTTCAGCGGCAAGCCGTTGACCCCGACGCAATTGTCCTTGCTGCTCTATTACACCTGGGGCGTGACGGCGATGGAGCCGAACGGCATGGGTGACTATTTTCTGAAGAAAACCTCGCCCTCCGGCGGCTCGCTGCAAGCCACCGAGGTGTATGCGGTGCTGATGAATGTGCAGGGTTTCGAGCGGGGGCTTTATCACTACTCCGTACGTCGTCACGGATTGGAGTTGCTGTCGCGGGAAGATCCTAGAACCTGGATCAGCGAGGCCAGTGGCGGGCAACCCTGGGTGAAGGACGCGGCCGCGGTGTTCGTGTCCACCGCGCGGGTCGAGCGGTTGTCCTGGAAGTACGAGTTCAGCCGGGCGCTGCGGGTAGCGCTGATGGATGCCGGACACCTGAGCCAGACGTTTTCACTGGTGGCCACCGCGCTGAACCTCGGGTGTTTCACCACGGCGGCCCTGCGCGATGAAATGTTCGAAAACCGCCTGGGGCTCGATTATCTGGAAGAACCGGTGTTTCTGCTCAACGGTGTCGGCGGCTGAAGGCGTTGCGCAGACAACAAAAAGCCCACCGAATGGTGGGCTTTTTGTTTATCGCGAGACGATCAGAACAACTTCATCTTCGGCGCTTCTTCTTTCAGCGGCTCGTTCTGCGCTGTTTGCGCATTCCAGCCACCACCCAGTGCCTTGTACAGGTTGACCGCACTGGTCAGCTGCGCGAGGCGGTCGGTGATCAGGGCCTGTTGGGCGCTGAACAGCTGACGCTGGGCATCGAGGAAGGTCAGGTTGCTGTCGACGCCGATGCGGTAGCGACGCTCGGCCAGACGGTAGTAATCCTGGTTGGCCTGAACGAAGTCACGCTGCGCCTGCAACTGCTCGGTGTAGGTCTGGCGCGCGGCCAGGCCGTCGGCGACTTCCTGGAAGGCCGTTTGAATGGACTTCTCGTAGTTCGCCACGCCAATGTCCTTCTGGATCTTGGCGTAGTCGAGGCTGGCGCGCAGGCTGCCGGCGTTGAAGATCGGCAGGTTGATCTGCGGCTGGAACAGCCACGTGCCCGAACCGCCCTTGAACAGGCCGGACAGGTCCGGGCTCAGGCTGCCCGCGTTGGCGGTCAGGCTGATGCTCGGGAAGAACGCTGCACGGGCCGCGCCGATGTTGGCGTTGGCGGCCTTCAGGTTGTACTCGGCCTGAAGGATGTCCGGACGACGTTGCAGCAGATCCGACGGCAGACCGGCCGGCACATCGCTGAGCAGGTCATCCGACAGCGGTTTGGCCGCTTGCAGGTTGGCCGGCACGCCGGTGCCGAGCAGCAGGGTCAGGCTGTTTTCGTCCTGAGCCACCTGGCGGGTGTAGCGCGCCAGTTGTGCACGGGCGTTTTCAACCGAGGTGCGCGACTGCGCCAGGTCCAGCGCCGAAGCCACACCGACTTCGTTGCTGCGGCTGGTCAGCTTGTAGCTTTCCTCGAAGGCACCGAGGGTGTCCTGAGTCAGCTTCAGCAGTTCCTTGTCGGCCTGCCAGGTCAGGTAGGCGTTGGCCACGCTGGCCACCAGGCTGATCTGGGTGCTGCGGCGCGCTTCTTCGGTGGCGAAGTATTGTTGCAGCGCTTGTTCGCTCAGGCTGCGAACCCGACCGAACAGATCGAGTTCGTAGGCGCTGATGCCGACGGTGGCGGTGTACGAACTGGTGATGTTCGCTTCACCGGTCTGCGACGCACGGGCCGGAACCCGCTGACGGCTGCCGCTGGCATTGGCCGACACCGCCGGGAACAGGTCGGCACGCTGGATGCGGTACTGAGCGGCATAGGCGTCGATGTTCAGCGCCGCGACACGCAGGTCGCGGTTGTTTTCCAGGGCGACCTGGATCAGCTGTTGCAGGGCAGGGTCATGGAAAAACTGCTTCCAGCCTTGCTCGGCAGCGGCCTGCGCCGGTGCCTGGGCCGGCGAGTACGCCGGGCCCTGCGGGAATTGCGCAGCCACCGGTGCTTGCGGCTGCTGATAATCCGGTATCAGCGAGCAACCGCTCAGCACGAAGGCGGCGACTGCGATGGAGAGTAGCGACTTGCTCATTGGCCAGCCTCTTTAGGAGTTTCTATGGCGTCATCCTTGCCGGCGTTTTTGCGCTGGCCCATGGACGACACAGTGACGAAGAACAGTGGGACCCAGAAAATCGCCAGGATCGTGGCCGTGAGCATACCGCCAATCACGCCGGTACCGATCGCGTGTTGACTGCCCGAGCCTGCGCCGGTGGAGATCGCCAACGGTACAACACCGAGGACGAAGGCCAGCGACGTCATGATGATCGGTCGCAGACGCATGCGGCAGGCTTCGATCGCTGCATCGCGCAGACTGCGCCCTTGCTCGTGCAGCTCCTTGGCGAATTCGACGATCAGAATGGCGTTTTTAGCCGCCAGACCGATGGTCGTCAACAGACCTACCTGGAAGTACACGTCGTTCGACAGGCCGCGCAGGCTGGTGGCCATCAGCGCACCGATGATCCCCAGCGGCACCACGAG
The DNA here is from genome assembly GCF_059416185.1 of Pseudomonas sp. GW821-FHT09E04. Lineage (NCBI taxonomy): Bacteria > Pseudomonadati > Pseudomonadota > Gammaproteobacteria > Pseudomonadales > Pseudomonadaceae > Pseudomonas > Pseudomonas sp. GW821-FHT09E04. The sequence goes on along the minus strand of NZ_JBWKOR010000002.1, from coordinate 392,917 downwards.
CATGACCGCGATCGGAATCGACCAGCTTTCATACAACGCCGCCAGACACAGGAACACCATCAGCAGCGACAGAGCGTACAGCGCTGGCGCTTGCGAGCCGGACAGACGTTCCTCGTAGGACAGACCGGTCCAGGAGATACCGACACCTGGCGGCAGCTTGGCGGCAATCGCTTCGACTTCGGCCATCGCTTCACCGGTCGAGTAGCCCGGCGCCGGAGAACCGAGGATCTCCATCGCTTCTACACCGTTGTAGCGCGCCAGTTTCGGCGAACCGTAGATCCACTCGCCCTTGGCGAACGCGGAGAACGGAACCATGGTGCCGGCGCTGTTGCGCACGTACCACTTCTTCAAGTCTTCAGGGCTCATGCGAGCACCGGCCTGACCTTGTACGTAAACCTTCTTCACACGACCGCGGTCGATGAAGTCGTTGACGTAGCTACTACCGAAGGAGATCGACAGGGTGCTGTTGATGTCGGAAAGGCTCAAGCCCAGGGCACGGGCCTTCTCGTCGTCGATTTCCAGATGGTATTGCGGCTCGTCGTTCAGGCCGTTCGGACGGACCTGGTAGAGCACCTTGCTCTGCGCGGCCATGCCGAGGAACTGGTTACGGGCTTCCATCAACTTGTCGTGACCGATACCGGCGCGGTCCTGCAGGAACACGTCGAAACCGGTGGCGTTACCCAACTCCAGTACGGCCGGCGGGGCGAAGGCAAACACCATCGCATCGCGGAAGCTGAAGAAGTGCTGCTGGGCACGCTGGGCCAGGGCAAACACGCTGTTGTTCGCGTCACGCTCGTGCCATGGCTTGAGCATGATGAACGCCAGACCCGAGCTCTGGCCGCGACCGGCGAAGTTGAAGCCGTTCACGGTGAACACCGAGGCTACCGAACTGGATTCTTTATCCAGCAGGTAGGTACGCATTTCATCGATCACCACCTGCGTGCGTTCGGCACTGGAACCGGCAGGCGTCTGTACCTGGGCGAACAGTACGCCCTGGTCTTCTTCCGGCAGGAACGCGGTCGGAATGCGGGTGAACAGCCAGATCATGCCGACCACGATCAGAATGTAGGCCAGCAGGTACGGCGCCTTGCGCTGCAGGATGTTGCCGACACCGCGCTCGTAGCTGCGAACGCTACGGTCGAAGTTGCGGTTGAACCAGCCGAAGAAGCCGCGTTTCGGCGTGCCGTGCTCGCCTTTCGGAATCGCCTTGAGCATGGTGGCGCAGAGTGCCGGGGTGAAGATCAGCGCGACCATTACCGACAGGGCCATGGCCGAGACGATGGTGATCGAGAACTGACGGTAGATCACACCGGTGGAACCGCTGAAGAACGCCATCGGCAGCAGTACCGCCGAGAGCACGAGGGCGATACCGACCAGTGCGCCCTGGATCTGGCCCATGGACTTCTTGGTCGCTTCCTTCGGTGACAGGCCTTCTTCGGCCATCACCCGCTCGACGTTTTCCACCACGACGATGGCGTCGTCCACCAGCAAGCCGATGGCCAGCACCATACCGAACATGGTCAGGGTGTTGATGCTGAAACCGGCGGCCGCGAGGATGCCGAACGTACCGAGCAATACCACCGGCACGGTCATCGTGGTGATGACAGTGGCGCGGAAGTTCTGCAGGAACAGGAACATCACCAGGAACACCAGCGCGATCGCTTCGACCAGGGTTTCAACCACACCCTTGATCGATTCGGTCACCACCGGGGTGGTGTCGTACGGGAACACCACTTCCATGCCTTGCGGGAAGAACGGCTTGAGGTCGTCAATCGTCTTGCGCAGGGCCTTGGCGGTGTCGAGGGCGTTGGCACCGTTGGCCAGTTTCACCGCCAGACCGGAAGCCGGTTTGCCGTTGAACTGCGCCGCGATACTGGAGTTCTCACCACCCAAGCCGACGTCGGCAACATCGCCGACACGCACTTGCGAGCCATCCTGGTTGACCTTCAGCAGAATCGCCTTGAACTGCTCGGCAGTCTGCAGGCGGGTCTTGCCGATGATCGTGGCGTTCAGTTGCTGGCCTGGCAGCGCCGGCAGACCGCCGAGCTGACCGGAGGAAATCTGCACGTTCTGCGCCGAGATCGCGGCGCTGACATCGGCCGGGGTCAGGTTGTACTTGTTCAGCTTGGCCGGGTCGAGCCAGATGCGCATCGCGTACTGGGCACCGAAGACCTGGAAGTCACCGACACCGGCAGTCCGGGAGATCGGGTCCTGCATGTTCGACACGATGTAGTTGGACAGGTCGTCCTTGGACATGCTGCCGTCACGCGATACCACGCCGATTACCAGCAGGAAGTTCTTCACTGCCTTGGTCACGCGGATACCCTGTTGCTGCACTTCCTGCGGCAACAGCGGGGTGGCCAGGTTCAGCTTGTTCTGGACCTGGACCTGCGCGGTGTCGGAGTTGGTGCCTTGCTCGAAGGTCGCGGTGATGGTCATGCTGCCGTCGGAGTTACTTTCCGACGACACATAACGCAGGTTGTCGATACCGTTGAGCTGTTGCTCGATCACCTGCACCACGGTGTCCTGAACCGTTTGTGCCGAAGCACCCGGGTAGGTCACGGAAATCGCAATGGCCGGTGGCGCAATGCTCGGGTACTGGTTGATCGGCAACTTGAGGATCGATAGAGCCCCGACCAGCATGATCACCAGGGCAATTACCCAGGCGAAAATCGGACGGTCGATAAAAAATTTCGACATGAGTTACTCCCCTTTGCCGCCGTAGGCTTTGTCAGCTGCCTTGGCGGGTGCCGGGTTCTTGGCTACGTTGGTCGCTTCGGTCGGATTGACCTGAACACCAGGGCGGACGAATTGCAGCCCTTCGGTGATCAGGCGATCGCCGGCTTTCAGGCCGTCTTCGATCAGCCACTGGCTGCCGACGGTACGGCTGGCCTTGAGCTGACGCAGTTCGACCTTGTTGTCCGCACCGACGACCAGCGCGGTCGGCGTGCCCTTGAGGTCACGGGTCACGCCTTGTTGCGGCGCCAGGATGGCGGCGGCGTTGACACCGGCCTGCAGCTGGGCGCGAACGAACATGCCTGGCAACAGAGTGTGATCCGGGTTCGGGAACACGGCGCGCAGGGTCACGGAGCCGGTGGTCGGGTCGACCGACACTTCGGAGAACTCCAGCTTACCGTCGAGCTTGTACTGGCTGCCGTCTTCCAGGGTCAGCTTGACCGCTGCGGCATTGTCGCCGGCCTTCTGCAGGCGGCCGCTTTCCAGTTCGCGGCGCAGCTCCAGCAATTCGACCGAAGACTGCGTGACGTCGACGTAGATCGGGTCCAGTTGCTGGATGGTTGCCATCGCATCGGCCTGGCCACTGCTGACCAGTGCGCCTTCGGTCACCGAAGAACGACCGATACGCCCGGAGATCGGCGCGTAGACCTTGGTGTAACGCACGTTGATCTGCGCGCTCTGCAACGAAGCTTCCGATTGCAGGCGGTTGGACACGGCAGTGTCGTACTCCTGACGGCTCACGGCCTGCTCGTCGACCAGTTGCTTGTAGCGGTCGGAGATCGACTTGGTCGAACGCAGGTTGGCTTCGGCGCTTTTCAGGGTCGCTTCATAGACCGACGGATCGATCTGATACAGCTGCTGGCCGGCTTTGACATCGCCGCCTTCCTTGAACAGACGCTTGAGAATGATGCCGTTGACCTGCGGACGGACTTCAGCAATGCGGAACGCACTGGTGCGCCCCGGCAGTTCCGACGTGAGGGTAAAGGCCTGTGGTTGCAGGGTGACGACGCCGACCTGAGGAGGTGGTGCGGCGGGAGCCGCCTCTTCCTTTTTACATCCGCTGAGCAGCGATGCCAGGGCGACGGCAGTGACCAGAGCGGTAACAGCTGGCTTGAATTGCATGAAGATCCTCGGGTCAGGCGCGCGAAAAGCGCACAAGAAGTGTGGAAGGGTAAAAATAGGGTACCGGGTGGATAAGTAGCTTGCTAAGGAATATACTTACGTTCATGGTTGTTTGTAAATACCTTTGCCGCGTACCCACCTGGTTACAAAAGTCGTCGCAAGGTCTGAAATTGTAGGCCGGGGGAGTCGATCCGCGAGAGATCCACCCCTTTTTATTCAGCGGATATTCAGCCATCCCTGAAACATCCTGTTTGAGGTTTTACTGCCATGGTCCGTCGTACCAAAGAGGAAGCTCAAGAGACACGAAGCCAGATACTCGAAGCGGCCGAGAAAGCTTTTTATGAGCGGGGCGTTGCGCGCACGACGCTGGCGGACATCGCGACGATGGCCGGCGTGACGCGTGGCGCCATCTACTGGCACTTCAGCAACAAGGCCGACTTGTTGCAGGCGATGCTCGATACGCTGCATGAACCGCTGGACGAGCTGGCCAAGGCCAGCGAAAGCGAGGACGAGCCAGACCCGCTGGGCTGCATGCGCAAATTGCTGATTCATTTGTTTCATCAAGTTGCGCTGGACCCGAAAACCCGGCGTATCAACGAAATTCTGTTTCATAAGTGCGAGTTCACCGATGAAATGTGCGACCTGCGCCAACAGCGTCGGACGGCCAGCCTCGATTGCAATGTGCGGATCGCGCTGACGTTGAGTAATGCAGTCAATCGTGGGCAGTTGCCGCAAGACCTCGACACCGCCCGCGCGGCCATCAGCATTCACGCCTTTATCGATGGCATCCTGTATCAATGGCTGCTGGCCCCGGACAGTTTCGAGCTGTATGCCGAAGCCGAGCGCTGGGTCGATACAGGGCTGGATATGCTGCGCTGGAGCCCCAGCCTGCGCAAATGAAACAAAATGCGTATTTGGATCAGGTTATGTCAACGAAGGAGGCGGATGAAGATCCCTGTTCGTTCGCCTCGCCGCAGTGGATTGCTTTTATATACCTCAACCCATCGAGTTGATACGTAGCGAACTACGTATTTTGTAGGGATTTTGTGTCGAGCCTGTGAACGAATGTGAGCGGCCCACCTGTCCCGCGACCATGAAAAAGCCCCCGATTCTCACGAGTCGAGGGCTTTTTGCGTTTCTGCAGTGTGCCTTACAGCGTCGGGTAGTCGAGGTAGCCGACCGCGCCTTTGCCGTAGAAGGTTTCCGGGTGCGGTTGGTTCAGCGGTGCATCGGCCTTCAAGCGTGCCGGCAGGTCCGGGTTGGCGATGAACGGCACACCGAATGCCACAGCGTCAGCCTTGCCCTCGGCCAGCCACGCGTTGGCGCTGTCCTTGGTGAAGCGTTCGTTGGCGATGTAAGCACCGCCGAAGGCTTCTTTCAGTTGCGGGCCGAGGCTGTCGGCGCCTTCTTTCTCGCGGGAGCAGATGAAGGCGATGCCACGCTTGCCCAGTTCACGAGCGACGTAGGTGAAGGTCTCGGCGAGGTTGTCGTCACCCATGTCATGGGAGTCGGCGCGTGGTGCCAGGTGCACGCCGACACGGCCGGCGCCCCAGACTTCGATGGCCGCGTCGGTCACTTCCAGCAGCAGGCGGGCACGGTTTTCCAGGGAGCCGCCGTAGTTGTCAGTGCGCTGGTTGGTGCTGCTTTGCAGAAACTGGTCGAGCAGGTAACCGTTGGCGCCGTGGATTTCCACGCCGTCGAAACCGGCAGCCTTGGCGTTTTCTGCGCCGACGCGGTAGGCGTCGACGATGTCGGCGATCTCAGCGGTTTCCAGCGCGCGAGGCGTCGGGAAGTCGGCCAAAGGGCGAACCAGGCTGACGTGGCCTTTAGGCTGGATGGCGCTCGGTGCAACCGGGGTTTCGCCGTTCAGGTACGACGGGTGGGAAATCCGCCCGACGTGCCACAGTTGCAGGACGATCTTGCCGCCAGCCGCGTGAACAGCCTTGGTCACGTTGGTCCAGCCACGCACCTGATCGTTGGACCAGATGCCCGGAGTGTCCGGATAGCCGACGCCCATCGGGGTCACCGAAGTGGCTTCGCTGAGGATCAGGCCGGCCGAGGCGCGTTGTACGTAGTACTCGGCCATCAGCGCGTTCGGTACGCGGCCTTCGTCGGCGCGGCAGCGGGTCAGCGGCGCCATGATGATGCGGTTGGACAGTTCGAGATCGCCCAGTTTGATCGGATCGAAAATTGTTGCCATGAGATACAACCCTCGTGAAGTAAGTGAGTGAATCAGTTAGCGGTGGTCAGCTCGGGATTGCCGTTCCGGCGGAAGGTGATCAGGGTGACCAGCAGTGCCAGGATCGCGAGCGCCGCAGCAGCAAGAGGTACGCTGGTCAGGCCGTAGCCGTGGGCGATGACGCTGCCGCCGACCCAGGCGCCGAGGGCGTTGCCGACGTTGAAGGCGCCGATGTTCAGGGTCGACACCAGGTTCGGTGCGGCCTGGCCGTAGGTCACGACGTTCACTTGCAGGGCTGGCACGGCGGCGAAACACGCGGTGGCCCAGAGGAACAGGGTGATTTCGGTCGGGATCAGCGCGATGCTGGTCCAGGTCAGTACGGTGGAGGTCACGGCCATGGCGATGAACACGCCGATCAGCGTCGCGGCCAGGCCTTTGTCGGCCATCTTGCCGCCGATGATGTTGCCGACGGTCAGGCCCAGGCCGATCAACATCAAGGTCCAGGTCACGCCACGGGGCGAGACGCCGGTGACATCGCCCAGCAGCGGTGCGACATAAGTGAACAGGGTGAACACCGAGGCGGCGAACAGTGCGGTCATGCTCAAGGACAGCCAGATCCCGGCGCCTTTGAGCGCGGCCAGTTCGGCGCGCATGTCGAGTTTTTCTTCGTCACGCTTGGCCGGCAGGAAGCGGATCAGGCCGATCAGCGCGATCACACCGATCACGGTCACTGCCCAGAAGGTCGAGCGCCAGCCGGCTTCCTGACCGAGTGCGGTGCCCAGCGGTACGCCGAGTACGTTGGCCAGGGTCAGGCCGGTGAACATCAGGGCCACGGCCGAGGCGCGTTTGTTCGGCGCCACCAGGTTGGCCGCGACCACCGAACCGATGCCGAAGAACGCACCGTGGCAGAGGGCGGTGACGACTCGGGCGAACATCAGCACTTCGTAGTCAGTGGCGATGGCGCAGAGCAGGTTGCCGATAATGAAGATGCCCATCAACGCGACCAGTGCAGCCTTGCGCGGCAGTCTTGCGGTGGCCATCGCCATGAACGGTGCACCAATCGCCACGCCCAGGGCGTAACCGGTCACCAGCCAGCCGGCGCCGGGAATCGACACACCGAGGTCGGCCGCCACATCGGGCAGCAGGCCCATGATGACGAACTCGGTGGTGCCGATGGCGAAGGCGCTCAAGGCGAGTATGAGAAGCGAGAGGGGCATCGTTGGGTCCTTTTGGCTGGCTGACGTTAAGGGTCAGAGCTCTTTGCTGAGGGTGCTGAGGAACGCCTGGATCACGTCCTCGTTGCGTTTGAAAAAGTGCCACTGGCCGGCTTTCTGGCTGCTGATCAGCCCGGCGCGTTGCAGGGTGGCCAGGTGCGCGGAGACGGTCGATTGCGACAGGCCGCAGCGTTGATCGATCTGCCCGGCGCAGATGCCGTACTCGTGGTTGTGGATCTGTTCCGGAAACTGGGCTTTCGGGTCTTTCAGCCAGTTGAGGATGTCTCGCCGTACTGGGTGTGCCAGGGCTTTTATTATTTCGTCGAGGTCAATGTTCATGGCTGGTTGCTCGTGATGTATGTAGCGCTATATCGCGATGAGGCGAACTTTAAATCGGTATTTCGCGATATACCAATATGAATTCGATCTGACGACCGCATAAATCGGTATATCGGGTTATAACGATATGTGAGGTGTAAACAAACGCGGGCGCGGTGCTAAGCTGCGCCCATGAACTATCTCGCACATTTGCACCTCGGTGGCCAGCGTCCCGGTCAATGGCTCGGCAGTCTGTATGGCGATTTCGTCAAAGGACGGCTGCAAGGGCAGTTCGATCCGGAGATCGAAGCGGCGATTGCCCTGCATCGTCAGATCGATGTGTTCACCGATCGCCACCCGTTGGTGGACGCTTCATTGGCGCGTTTTTCCACGACCCGTCGCCGTTACGCCGGCATCGTCCTCGACGTGTTCTTCGACCATTGCCTGGCCCGCGATTGGGCGCTCTACGCCGACCGACCGCTGGCGCAATTCACCACTGACGTATACCGAGTGCTGTCCAGCGAGCGGCAATTGCCCGAGCGCCTGGCGAAGATCGCCCCGCACATGGTGGCCAATGACTGGTTGGGTTCGTATCAGGAATTTGAAGTGCTGGAGCAGGTGCTGCGCGGGATTTCCCGGCGCCTGAGCAAACCTGAAGAACTGGCGGGGGCGATGCAGGAATTGCGGCGTTTGTACGAACCGCTCAGTGACGACTTTCGCTTGTTCTACCCACAGCTGCAGGACTTCGCAGGCCGGCAGCTGTAGGCAGATGTTGACGATCAGGCAGCGATCATCTCGCCTGCACGACGCGGTTCGGCCGGTTTGGCCACCTCGCCGAACAACGCTTTCTGCACCGCTTGCTGGGCTTCGTACGCCAGCGCCGCGCGTTCCCGGCCCTGGCAGGCAATCGGCTTGAGCAGATGAACTTCCACATCGCCGCAGTCGTTGCTGAACAGACGCATCAGGTGTGACAGCAGATCGTCGTCGCCAATGAACGGTGCCAGCGAATCAATCTCGCCATTGCGCAGATAACGGATCGCCACCGGTTGCAGCTTCACTTCCGAATCAATCGCCGCCGACAGCAGACGACCATGAAAGGTACGCAGCGAACGACCGTCGGTGGTGGTGCCTTCCGGGAACATCAGCAGCGGATGTTCGGTTTGCAGGTGACGGGTCATCTGCTTGCGGATCAACTGGCTGTCGCCCGAACCGCGACGGATGAACAGGCTGCCGGCCTTCGCCGCCAGCCAACCGGCCACCGGCCAGGTGCGCACTTCGGCCTTGGACAGAAACGACAGCGGCGTGAGCATCCCGAGCAGCGGAATGTCAGTCCACGACACATGGTTGCTGACCCACAGCATCGGCTGTTTCGGCAGCTCACCGTGGACGGTCACGCGAAAGGGCAGGGCATTGCTCAGGCGCGCCATGAAAAACCGCGACCAGCGCTGCCGGCGTTGCATCGAATGGGCCAAGCCCAGACGCTCGAAAACTCCGAAGACACTGGCCATGCTCAAACCCAGCGTCACCACCAGCAGCACCCGCGCGATCCGCGCGTACACCCGCAGCCGGCTCATCACACGGCCGCCTTGAAGTGCTTGGCGTAACGCGGGCAGAGTTCGTCGCGCTTGAGCAGGATGAACACGTCGGCAACCTGGAAGTCTTCGTCCCAGCACGGCTCGCCGCAGATCTTCGCGCCCAGGCGCATGTAGGCCTTGAGCAGCGGTGGCATTTCGGCAATCACGTTCGACGGAATATCCAGGGTTGGCAGCGGGTTCTTCGGCTCGGCACGCAGGTGTTCGGTGCACAGGTAACGTTCGCGCAGGCGCTGCATGATCGCGTGGGCCTGTACGCCGCCGTCCTGCATCGGGATGCTCGCGCAACCCATCAGATAGCTGTAGCCGCCCTGATTGAGGACTTCGGCCAGTTCGCCCCAGAGCACGGCGATGGTGCCGCCGTTGCGGTAGGCCGGGTCGACGCAGGTGCGACCGATTTCCAGGATCGGGCCTTGCAGACCGGCGAGGCCGTGCAGGCTGAATTCTTCTTCGCTGTAGAACTTGCCCAGGCTGCTGGCGGCGGTGTGATCGAGCAAACGGGTGGTCGCCACCAGGCGGCCGGTGTTCAGGTCACGCACGCCGATGTGGCTGCAGTGAACATCATAGTCATCCATGTCCAGACCCAGTTCCGCGCCTTTCAGCTTGGCGTTGAACTCGCCGCTGAACACGTTGAAACGCAAGGCCTGGGCTTGCTGCAAGGCCTCGGCGCCGATCAGGCGTTCGGCTTGCAGACGGCGTTCATTGCCGGTGTCGCTGATGCGGGCGATCTGAGTCATTTGAATCTCCGTACGGGCCTTTAACCCGTCGTGGGTTACAGCCGATCGACTTTCTTTATGCAGCCGTGTTGTGCAAAGTCAGGCTATGTAGCCCCGGTGTCATCGCCATGAATGTTTGGTGATGCTTATATGACAGCCCACGAGGAGCCTCTGATGACCTGGTCGACCCTGCTTGAATGTCGCGAACGCCTGCCCGCCGTTGCCGATCTGGCGGAGGGTTTCGCCACGCTGCTGCATCAACTGGGCAGCGTTACGCCGTTCGAACTGGCGGTGGCGGGAGGGCGGCGGATGGCGACGCCGGGGCTGGCGTTTCTGGTGGGCTATCAGGCGGCGTTGCGGATGCTCTGGCCGAGCGCGCCGCCGAGCCTGGGTGCTTTGTGTGCGACCGAACAGCGCAGCCTGCGACCGGCGGACATGCAGACCCGGCTCACGGAGCTGCGCCTGAGCGGGCAAAAGGATTTCGTCACCGCCGGCGATGCGGCAGACTGGTTGCTGATCGCCGCGCGCAGTGAGCAACCCGGCGAATCGCCGCGCCTGAGTCTGGCGGTGGTGTACCCCGGCGAGTCCGGCGTGCGCGTGGAAAAGCTCCCGGCGCTGCCGTTGATGCCGGACATCAGCCATGGCCGCTTGTACCTCGACGAGGCTCTGTGTGAGTTGCTCGCCGGGGACGGTTGGGATGCCTACGTCAAACCGTTCCGCAGCCTTGAAGATGTCTATGTGCTCAGCGCAATGACCGCGTGGCTGTACGGCGTCGGTCAGGACAGCGGCTGGCCGCAGCCGCTGCAATTGCGCTTGCTGGCGCTGTTGGCCGGTTGCGCGGAAGTCAGTCGCCAGCCGCCAAACAATCCGGCGGGGCATGTGTTGCTCGGTGGCTTGTTTGCGCAGTTCGACGGGCTTAAAGCGGAAGTCGATCAGGCGCTGCTCGACGGTAATCCGGAATGGGCAGCGATGTGGCAGCGCGATCAGTCGGTCATGCAACTGGCCGCAGGTGCGCGGGCCAAGCGTCTGGCCAAGGCGTTGGCGGCAAGTCAAAACACATCTGTCATGAACGTCGGCTAGTCTTGTCAGGTTCATCCCCAGAGCCCTCACCATGTTCAAAGGCCTGTCTCTGTTTCTGCTGCTGATCAGCTTCACGGTTCAGGCCGAACAATGGCCGGGCGAGCAGTGGCCGAGTGGCCCGAAACTCACCGGCCCGGCCGTCGATGCAATGGAGGCCTACGCCTTCCCGACCCGCGATGACAACACCCGCCAGGGCATCCGCACCGACGCCTTGCTGGTGATCCGCGACGGCCAGCTCATCTACGAACGCTACGCCGCTGCGACCACCGCCGACACACCGCACCTGACCTGGTCGATCAGCAAAAGCCTGATGGCCACGGTGTTCGGCGTGGCGTACGGCGAAGGCTTGTTCAAGCTCGATGATCCCGTCGCGAAGTTTTACCCGGTGCTGGAAAAACACCCGGCCATCACGATCCAGGATCTGCTGCACTGGGCCTCGGGTATCGACTGGCAGGAAGACTACGAATACGCCCCGCTGAAATCCTCGGTGGTGGCCATGCTCTACACCCGTGGTCATCGCGACATGGCCGCCTTCACCGCCGACCACGACAGCTACGCACCAGCGGGTCAGGCGTTCCGCTATTCCAGCGGCGACAGCAATCTGTTGGCAGCTGCGCTGAAAACCATCGTCGGCCCGCAGCGGTATCCCGACTATCCATGGACGGCACTTTTCGATCCCTTGGGCATCCGCCATGCCACCTGGGAAACTGATGCCACAGGCACCTTCGTCGCGTCTTCTTATGCCTACCTGACGGCGGGGGATCTGGCGCGAATCGGCCTGCTGATGGAACGGGACGGACGCTGGAACGACCGGCAGCTGTTGCCCAAGGATTGGGTCGCCTTCAATCGCCAACCCTTCGCCGGCTACAAGGCTAATCAGGACGAAGCCGTGCCCGGCGGCCACTGGTGGCTCAATCGACCGGCAGACGGTGCCCCCTCGCCATGGCCCGACGCACCCCCCGACACCTTTGCCGCCCTCGGCCACTGGGGCCAGGCGCTGTACGTGATCCCGAGCGAAAAACTGGTGATCGTGCGCTACGGCGATGACCGCGACGGCAGCTATCGCCACAACGAATTGCTCAAGCGTGTGCTCGGGGCGGTGCGGCCATGAAGTTGTTCAGACGAATCCTGCTGGTGCTGCTGGTCGTGCTGCTGGGCTGGGGCTGGCACGAGCGCGAGAACCTGTGGGCCTTCCCGGACATCATCAGCGCCTACACCGCCAAGGAATATTGTTCGTGCCGCTACGTCATGAACAACGACGCCGAGTATTGCCGTGGCTACGTGAAGCAATGGTTGCCCAGCGAACTGACCGATGACCGAACGCAAAAACTGGTTACCGCCAGCGGCATGGGGCGCAGCAACAGCGCCCGGTGGCAAGGCGAACGCCAAGGCTGTCGCCTGCAACCCTGATCCGGTTCCACCCTGTGGAACCACATTCGATTGTCCTCTCGCGTGTCTCGCGGTTATCTGGCGGTGAGCACGACCTGCCGTTCATGTGTCGTGAAACAACACCGAACAACAAGACCGGGAAACACCCGCGCGAGGAGAACCGTCATGCCCCGACATCAGCACATTCTGGCCTGGCTCAACGACGTGGCCGGCGACCTGCACGCCACCCGCCAGGACATTCACGCCCACCCTGAACTCGGTTTCGAGGAAAGCCGCACCTCGGCGCTGGTCGCCCGCTCGCTCGAAGAGTGGGGCTATGAAGTCCACACTGGCGTCGGCAAGACTGGCGTGGTCGGCGTGCTGCGCAACGGCAGCAGCACACGCAAACTCGGGCTGCGGGCCGACATGGATGCGCTGCCGATCATCGAGAATACCGGTGTCGCCTACAGCAGTCGTCATCAGGGCTGCATGCACGCCTGCGGCCACGACGGGCACACCGCGATGCTGCTCGGCGCCGCGCGTTATCTGGCGGCGACCCGTCAGTTCGACGGCACCCTGACGCTGATTTTCCAGCCCGCCGAAGAGGGGCAGGGCGGGGCCGAAGCGATGCTCGCCGATGGCCTGCTCGAACGCTTCCCGTGCGATGCGCTGTTCGGCATGCACAACATGCCGGGCCTGCCGGCGGGGCACTTGGGCTTTCGCGAAGGGCCGATGATGGCTTCGCAGGATCTGCTCACGGTGACCATCGAAGGCGTCGGCGGCCACGGATCGATGCCGCATCTGGCGGTGGATCCGCTGGTCGCTGCGGCCAGTGTGGTGATGGCTTTGCAAACCGTGGTCGCGCGCAACATCGATGCGCAGCAGGCGGCGGTGGTGACGGTCGGCGCATTGCAGGCTGGCGAAGCGGCAAACGTGATTCCGCAACAGGCGATCCTGCGCCTGAGTCTGCGTGCGCTGAACGCCGAAGTCCGCGTTCAGACACTGGACCGCGTGCGCTCGATCATCGAAGCCCAGGCCGAAAGCTTCGGCTGCACCTCGACCCTCGAACACCGCCCGGCCTATCCGGTGCTGGTCAACCACGCTGCCGAAACCGAGTTCGCCCGTCAGGTCGGCGTCGAACTGGTCGGCGCCGATGCCGTGGATGGCAACACACCAAAACTGATGGGTAGCGAGGACTTCGCCTGGATGCTCCAGCGCTGCCCCGGCGCCTACCTGTTCATCGGCAACGGCGTGGCGCGGCCGATGGTGCATAACCCGGCCTACGACTTCAACGACGACATTCTGCTGACCGGCGCGGCGTATTGGGGCGCGCTCACCGAGAGCTGGCTCAAGCCGGCCTGACTTCTTCACTTTTTGCTGCCGCTGAAGCGCAGGTGCGCACGTGCCTGCGTGGTCAACCCACAGCTTCTGGAGAATCCCCATGCAGATTTCGAACGCAGGCGTTTCGCGCACCCGGCAAGTGGTCGCCGCCGTCATCGGCAACGCCCTGGAATGGTACGACTTCATCGTTTACGGCTTTCTGGCGAGCATCATCGCCCGGCAGTTTTTCCCGTCCGACGACGACTACGCCTCGCTGCTGATGGCGCTGGCGACTTTCGGCGTCGGCTTTTTCATGCGCCCGGTGGGCGGCATCCTGCTCGGCATCTACTCCGACCGTAAAGGGCGCAAGGCCGCGATGCAGATGATCATCCGTCTGATGACCGTGTCCATCGCCCTGATCGCGTTCGCGCCGAACTACGCCGCCATCGGCATGGGCGCGCCGTTGCTGATCGTGGTAGCGCGGATGCTTCAGGGCTTTGCCACGGGCGGCGAATACGCCAGCGCCACGGCGTTTCTGGTGGAGAGCGCGCCGGCCCATCGCAAGGGTTTGTATGGCTCGTGGCAACTGGTCGGGCAATGCCTGGCGGTATTCAGCGGTGCGGCGATGGTGGCGCTGGTCACGCACCTGTTTTCCCCCGAAGCGCTGGACAGTTGGGGCTGGCGGATTCCATTCGTGCTCGGTCTGCTGATCGGCCCGGTGGGGTTGTGGATTCGCAAGCACATGGAAGAGCCGGAAGAATTTCTCGAAGCGCGCAAAAAAGCCAAAGGCGCCGCGCCCGGCCTTTGGCAGGTGCTGCGTGAACATCGCCGCAGCCTGCTGGTATCGATGGGCCTGGCCTGCGGTGCGACGGTGTCGTTCTACGTGGTGCTGGTGAACATGCCGACTTTCGCCCACAAAAACCTCGGCCTGCCGCTGGATCAGGTGCTGCTGGTGCAGATGCTTGCGGTGGGGCTGATGACCGTGGTGATTCCGCTGTCCGGTGCCCTGTCCGATCGCCTCGGTCGGCGGCCGGTGCTGATGGCGTTCACCCTGGCGTTTTTCGTCATGGTCTATCCGCTCTATGTGTGGGTCGCGGCGGCGCCTTCGATCGAACGCTTGCTGGTGATGCAACTGTTGCTGTGCACGGCGATTGGCGGGTTCTTCGGCCCGGCCCCGACGGCGCTGGCCGAGCAGTTCCCGATTGAAGTGCGCTCGACTGGCGTGTCGGTGGCCTACAACGTGGCGGTGATGGTGTTCGGTGGTTTCGCGCCGCTGATCGTCACCTGGCTGAGCAAAGTTCTGAACACCCCTGTGGCGCCATCGTTTTATGTGTTGTTCGCTTGCCTGCTGACCCTGCTCGGTACTTACTGTTTGCAGGAGGCCCCGCGTGCAAAGAAACCCGTTGCGCTCAACCTGGGAGTGAAACCGTGAGTCCGTTAGCCATTGATCCGATTGTCGCCCTCGACGCCGATGCGCTGTCCCGGGCGATCCATGCCCGCAAGGTGTCGTGCCGCGAGGTGATGCAGGCGTACCTGACGCACATCGATCGCTTCAATCCGGCGGTCAACGCGCTGGTCTCGTTGCGCCCGCAGGACGTGCTGTTGATCGAGGCCGATGAATGCGACCGGCAACTGGATCGCGGCGAGTCCCGGGGCTGGATGCATGGCATGCCCCAGGCGATCAAGGACCTGGCGGCCACCGCCGGGTTGCGCACCACTCTGGGTTCGCCGTTGTTTGCCGAGCAAGTGCCGCAGCACGACGCGATCAGCGTGGCGCGGGTACGCGATTGCGGGGCGATCATCATCGGCAAGAGCAACGTCCCGGAGTTCGGCCTCGGTTCGCAGACCTACAACAGCGTGTTCGGCACCACCACCAACGCCTACGATCCGAACCTGATCGCCGGCGGCAGCAGCGGCGGGGCGGCGGTGGCACTGGCCCTGCGCCTGCTGCCGGTGGCCGATGGCAGCGACATGATGGGCTCGCTGCGCAACCCGGCAGCGTTCAACAACGTGTTCGGTTTCCGCCCGTCCCAGGGCCGCGTGCCCCATGGACCGGCGCCGGAAGTGTTCGTCCAGCAACTGGCCACCGAAGGGCCGATGGGGCGCACGGTCACCGACGTCGCGCGATTGCTCTCGACCCAGGCCGGTTACGATCCGCGCGTGCCGCTGTCGCTGGCTGATGAGCCACGGGATTTCGGGCTGGATCTGCAACAGGACTTCACCGACGTGCGCCTCGGCTGGCTCGGCGATTACAACGGCTATCTGCCGATGGACGATGGCGTGTTGAGCCTGTGCGAATCGGCGCTGGCGGATTTCAGTGCGCTGGGCTGTCAGGTCGAGGCTTGTCAGCCGGAGTTTTCCATGGAGCGCTTGTGGCAGACCTGGCTCACGCACCGCCATTTCCTGGTGCAGGGCAGCCTCGGCGCGGCGTATGCCGACCCGCAAAAACGGGCGCTGCTCAAACCCGAAGCGCAGTGGGAAATCGAGGGTGGTTTGCGTCTGACCGCTGCCGAGGTCTATCAGGCATCGGTCGCGCGCAGCGAGTGGTATCGCGCGGTGAGCGAGTTGTTCGAGCGTTACGATTTCCTGCTGCTGCCCACCGCCCAGGTGTTCCCTTTTGATGCACAGCAACCGTGGCCGCGAGTCGTCGGCGGGCAGACCATGGACACCTATCACCGCTGGATGGAGGTGGTGATCGGCCCGACACTGGCAGGGCTTCCGAGCATCAGCGTGCCGGTGGGTTTCAACCCGGCCGGGTTGCCGATGGGCCTGCAAATCATCGGCCCGGCCCAGGCGGATCGGGCGGTGCTGCAACTGGCCTATGCTCATGAGCAACTGACGCGCTGGGTCGAACGGCGACCGCCGGCGTGCCTGCAATCGGCCTGAGCGGCCCGCATCTTGCTGCGCGAAGTGATCTTTCACCCGCATCCACGGAGGTCGAACACATGGGCAGCAAGGCAGACACCGGCAGCGTGCGCTCGGTCGAACGGGCGCTGGCCATCGTCGAGTTGCTCGGCGAGCATCAGGCGTTGGGACTCGAAGAGTTGCACTACCTGACCACCCTGCCCAAAGCCACGGTGTCGCGGATGCTCGCCACCTTGCAGGAGCAGGGCTGGATCTATCGCGGCCTCAGCGACCGTCGCTACCGGTTGTGCGCCAAGCGGCTGTTCGGTGATCGTCAGCAACGCTTCAAGCGCCATCTGGTGGAAAGCGCCGCGCCGATGCTGCTCGAACTCAGCGAGCGCACCGGGCTGGTGGCGGATCTGTCGTGCTTCGACGGCGAGCGGGTTGAAGTGATGGAAAGCGCGATCCCGCAAGTGCTGCGCAAACGCTACCCGAACAACTGTCAGATCGTCGGTCATCACGCGAGCCTGTTTCATTCGGCGATGGGCCGGGCCTGTCTGGGAGAGCTCGACAGCCAGGACGTGCGGCGCCTGGCCGAGCGCGAACAGTTGGCGGATGACGGTGTGTTCCAGGCCACCGAGCAAGCCCTGCATCAGGGTTTCGGTCAGCGCACCGAAGGTTATTGGGAATACCCGGTGCGCCTGCCGTTCCTGATTCGTGCGGTGGCGTTGCCGATTCGTGCGCAAGGGCGATTGGTCGGCAGCATGGCGCTGCATTGGCCGATGGATCAGGCGCCGGTGGAGCGGGTGCTGAGCCTGCACCTCAACAGCCTCGCGGCGACTATTGGCCAGGTGCAGCAGGCGTTGGTCTGAGCCTTTGCACAGACTGACAGTTTGCAATAGCGCCACGGCCAGTTAAGGTTCGTGCAGGTTTATCGGCCCCACGAGTCTTCAATGTTCAACCGTTCTCTGTGCAACGCCTTCGCCGGCCTGCTGCTGGGCGCCGTCGCGCTGCCGGCCCAGGCCAACTGGTATCTGGACGGCGAGTCGTCGCGGCTGTCATTCGTCAGCACGAAAAACGCCAACGTGTCCGAAGTGCAGCGCTTTCTGGTGCTGCACGGCAAGGTCGATCCCGATGGCCGCGCCGAAGTCGAGGTCGAGCTGGACTCGATCAACAGCGGCATCCCGCTGCGCGACGAACGCATGCGCAAGGAACTGTTCCAGATCGAGCAATTTCCCGAGGCGACCATCATCACGCAAATCGACCTGCGCCCGATCAACGATCTGGCCCCCGGCGCGCAACTTGAGTTGCGCCTGCCACTGACCGTCAACCTGCACGGCAAACAGCACGAATACCCCGCTGAACTGCTCGCTACTCGGCTTGATGACCGACGTTTTCAAGTGGTGACGCTGGAGCCGCTGGTGATCAGCGCCGAGGATTTCGATCTGCTGCCAGGGCTGGAAAGCTTGCGCAAAATGGCCGGCCTGTCGACCATCAGTCTGTCGGTGCCGGTGGGTGCGGTGCTGATCTTCACGGCGCGCTGACATGCGCGGCGCAGTGTTCCCGTGGCGTGACGGCAATCGCTTCGAACTGTTGATCGACGGCCCGCAATTCTTCCCGCGCATGCTTGAGGAAATCGCCCGCGCCCGGGAGCAGATCGAACTGGAGCTGTATCTGGTAGAGGCCGGCGCCTGTGCCGAAACCGTGGTTCAGGCGCTGGTGCTGGCGGCCGAGCGGGGCGTGCGGGTGCGTTGCCTGTTCGATGATTACGGCAGTCTCGCGTTCACCCTCACGCTACGTCGGCGGCTGACCGGTGCCGGGGTCGAGCTGCGTTTTTACAATCGGCTGAACTGGCGGCGCTGGGTCGGCAATTTCTATCGCGATCATCGCAAGCTGTTGCTGGTCGATCAGCGTCTGGCGGTGGTCGGCGGTACCGGGGTGACCGACGAATTCTGGACCCCGGGCCACGACACCAGCGAATGGCACGAAGTGATGGTGCAGATCACAGGCCCCTTGGTGCTCGACTGGCAATTGCTGTTCGACCGCCAATGGATCGCCAACCGCCATCGCCGGGCCTGGAAGCCTCACGCGAATTTCGGCCTGCCGCGTTTGCCGCGTGTGCCCGACACCGGTGAGGGCATGGGCCGTGTGGCCTACGCCGACGCCCGCCAGCATCGCGACATTCTGCAATCACTGTTCCGCGCACTGAACAGCGGCCAGAAGCGCATCTGGCTGGCGACGCCGTATTTTCTGCCGACCTGGAAAATCCGCCGCTCCCTGCGCAAAGCCGCCGCCCGTGGCCTCGAGGTGCGCCTGCTGCTGACCGGGCCGCGTACCGATCATCCCTCGGTGCGTTACGCCGGGCATCGCTATTACCCGCGCCTGCTCAAGGCCGGGGTGAAGATCTTCGAATATCAGCCGTGTTTCCTGCACCTGAAAATGGTGCTGGTGGACGATTGGGTGAGCATCGGCTCATGCAATTTCGACCATTGGAATTTGCGCTTCAACCTTGAGGCGAATCTGGAGGCGCTGGATCCGTCACTGACGGCAGCGGTGGTGGCGAGTTTCGAGAAGGACTTCGGCCTGAGTCAGCAGGTGAGTCTGGAGGAATGGCAGCGCCGGCCGTTGTGGCGGCGAGTGAAACAGCGGGTGTGGGGCTGGGTGGATCGGGTGGTGGTCAACTTGCTGGACAGACGCGGATAGTCGCCAACCCCCGATTGATCGTTCCCACGCTCTGCGTGGGAATGCAGCCCGGGACGCTCCGCGTCCCAAAGCGGACGCAGAGCGTCCATTGAGGCATTCCCACGCAGAGCGTGGGAACGATCTGGGCGCGGGATTACAACAATTCAAAGCTCTGCTGCGTCACGTCCTGGGAATCCAGGCCGATCTGCACGTTGAACTTGCCAGGCTCGGCGGCGTACTTGAGCTGGGCGTTGTAGAACTTCAGGTCATCTTCGGTGATGGTGAAGTGCACGACTTTCTGTTCGCCGGCCTTGAGCATGATCTTCTGGAAGTTCTTCAGCTCCTTGACCGGACGGATCATCGAACCGGTGACGTCCTGGATGTACAGCTGCACCACGGTTTCGCCGTCACGCTTGCCGGTGTTTTTCACCGTGACACTGGCGTCGAGCTTGCCGGTGGTGTTCAGGGTGGTCGACGACAGCGCCATGTCGCTCAGGCTGAAATCGGTGTAGCTCAGGCCGTAACCGAACGGGAACAGGGGCCCGGTGGTGTCATCGAAATACTGCGAGGTGTAGTTGCCCGGTTTGCCCGGCGTGAACGGCCGACCAATGCTCAGGTGGTTGTAGTAGGTCGGGATCTGGCCCACGGAGCGCGGGAAGGTTACCGGCAGTTTGCCCGACGGGTTGTAGTCGCCGAACAGCACGTCGGCGATGGCGTTGCCGCCCTCGGTGCCGCTGAACCAGGTTTCCAGAATCGCGTCAGCCTGTTCCTTTTCCTGAAGGATCGTCAGCGGACGGCCGTTCATCAGCACCAGCACCAACGGCTTGCCGGTGGCTTTCAGGGCGCGGATCAGCTCACGCTGGTTTTCCGGGATGTTCAGGTCGGTACGGCTCGACGATTCGTGGGACATGCCACGGGACTCGCCCACGGCCGCAACGATTACGTCAGCGTCCTTGGCGGCTTTCACCGCTTCGTCGATCAGCACGTTGGCCGGGCGCGGGTCATCGACCACTTCCGGCGCATCGAAGTTGAGGAAGTTCAGGTAGTCGAGGACCTTCTTGTCGCTGGTGATGTTGGCACCACGGGCGTAGATCAGGTTCGACTTGTCGCCGATCACGCTGCTCATGCCGTCGAACAGGGTGACCGATTGCGCCGGACGGCCAGCAGCGGCCCAGCTACCCATCATGTCGATCGGGGCCTTGGCCAGCGGACCGACCAGCGCGACTTTCGCGGATTTCTTCAGCGGCAGGGTTTCGTTCTGGTTTTTCAGCAGCACCAGGCTGCGACGGGCGACGTCACGGGCGTCGGCGCGGTGCAGGCGGCTGTCGGCGTAGGTGTCGGCCGGATCATCCTCGGCTTTGCCAATGCGCAGGTACGGGTCCTTGAACAGGCCCATGTCGTACTTGGCCCCGAGCACTTCGCGCACGGCGTTGTCGATGTCTTTCTGTTCGATCTCACCAGACTTGAGCAGCCCCGGCAGTTCTTTGCCGTACAGGGTGTCGTTCATGCTCATGTCGATGCCGGCCTTGATCGCCAGCTTCGCCGCTTCGCGACCGTCGGCTGCCACGCCGTGCTTGATCAGCTCGAAGATCGCGCCGTGGTCGCTGACCGCCAGGCCCTTGAAGCCCCATTCCTTGCGCAACAGGTCGTTCATCAGCCAGGTGTTGGCGGTGGCCGGGATACCGTTGATCGAGTTCAGCGCGACCATCACGCCACCGGCGCCGGCATCAATCGCGGCGCGGTACGGTGGCAGATAGTCCTGGTACATCTTCACCGGGCTCATGTCGACGGTGTTGTAGTCGCGACCACCCTCGACCGCGCCGTACAGGGCGAAGTGCTTGACGCTGGCCATGATGCTGTCGGCCGCGCTCGGCGTGTCGCCCTGATAGGCCTTGACCATGACTTTGGCGATGCGCGAGGTCAGGTAGGTGTCTTCACCGAAACCTTCGGAGCTGCGGCCCCAGCGCGGATCGCGGGAAATATCGACCATCGGCGCGAAGGTGATGTCGAGGCTGTCGGCTGCGGCCTCTTTGGCGGCCACGCGCCCGGACTGGCCGATGGCGTCCATGTCCCAGCTCGAGGCCAGGGCCAGGGGGATCGGGAAAATCGTACGGTGGCCGTGGATCACGTCGTACGCGAAAAACATCGGGATCTTCAGGCGGCTGCGCATGGCAGCGTCCTGCATCGGACGGTTTTCCGGGCGGGTGATCGAGTTGAACGTGCCACCGATGTTGCCGGCGGCGATCTCTTTGCGGATCAGTTCGCGAGGCATCTCCGGGCCGATGCTGATCAGGCGCAACTGGCCGATCTTCTCGTCGAGGGTCATTTGTTTCATCAGGTTACTGATGAACGCATCCTTGTTTTCCAGGGGTACCGGGGTCGTGGCGGCCAGTACTTGATGACTGGCCAGGCTGACGAACAGGCCCAGCAAACACAGCTTCTTCATGAATAGTTTTCTCAAGGGCCTAAACGGCGTTGCAATGCCGGCCAGCCAAAATTTAGGGAGCGACTATTGTTGTTCGGGTGCTGATTCAGAAAACGACAGCCGAATGTACATCGTCAGTTTCGACGACGTGATCGCGCAGGGCCTCTTTTTAGCCCATCGGCCCGCCGCAATCCAGTGGCGCGGGCGATTATGCCCCAACCGCCGGCTGAGAATGTTTCGCGAGTCATTATTCATGAAATGTGCAAGGGAGCACCCGTCCGATGAATGTCAGTCCTGTCTACCGCTCGCGTTTGCAGGTCGCCACCTTGCTGGTGCTGGCCACGCTGTTGACCGCCTGCGGCATCAACAACATTCCCACCCTCGACGAACAGGCCAAGGCGGCCTGGGGCCAGGTGCAGAACCAGTATCAGCGCCGCGCCGACCTGATCCCCAACCTGGTGGAAACCGTGAAGGGTTATGCCAAGCACGAGGAGGAAACCCTGACGGCGGTGGTCGAGGCCCGGGCCAAGGCGACGTCGATCCAGGTCGATGCCAGCACCCTCGACAACCCGGAAAAGCTCAAGCAGTTCCAGCAGGCCCAGGATCAACTGACCGGTGCCTTGAGCCGATTGATGGTGGTGTCCGAACGTTATCCGGACCTGAAGGCCAACCAGAACTTCCTCGCCCTGCAATCGCAACTTGAGGGCACGGAAAACCGCATCGCCGTGGCCCGCCGCGATTTCATTCTGGCGGTGCAGAAATACAACACCGAGATCCGCACCTTTCCCGGTCGCTTGTGGCACAGCGTGATGTACAGCGACCTGCCGATCCGCGAGACCTTCGAAGCCACCAGCCCCGGCGCGGACAAGGCCCCGGAAGTGAAGTTCTGAGCCGGGGATGCCCATGCGTGTGTTGAAGATGGGCCTGGTGCTGATGCTGTGGCTGTTCGCCGTCAGCGCCCGGGCCGAGTTGACCTTTCCGGCGCTGACCGGGCGGGTGGTGGACGACGCGCAGATGATCGAGCCCTCGGTGCGCGTGCAACTGAACCAGCAGTTGCAGGCCCACGAACAGGCGACCGGCGAGCAGTTGGTGGTCGTGACGTTGCCGAACCTGCAAGGCACTACCATCGAGGACTACGGCGTTGAACTGGGCCGGCATTGGGGCATCGGCCAGAAGGACAAGAACAACGGCGCACTGTTGATCGTCGCCCGGGACGAGCGCAAATTGCGCATCGAAGTCGGCTACGGGCTGGAGGATCGCCTGACCGATGCCCAGAGTTCGGTGATCATTCATCAGGTGATCACGCCATCGTTCAAGGCCGGCAATTTCAGCAAGGGCATCAGCGACGGCGTGGCGGCGATGCTGGTGGTGCTGGGCGGCAATCCACTGGACGAACCTTCCACGGTGTATGAATCGGCCGGCGATCCGTCGGACGATTTCGTCTCGCGGCACCCGGCGTTGTTCGTATTTCTGGTGATGTTGTTCATCCTGACTGTTTTTATCTGCCAGATGCTCGGTATCCTTCCCGCCGGCCGGGGCGGCTCCGGAGGAGGGGGCGGCTTTGGTGGCGGTGGTTTTGGCGGCGGCGGTGGAGGCGGGGGCTTCAGCGGCGGCGGTGGCAGTTTCGGCGGGGGCGGGTCTTCCGGCGGCTGGTGATAACAATAATGAGCAGGCACTTCACGACATGGCATTACTGACTGAACACGAACAACGCAAGGTCGCCGAGGCCATCGCCCGGGTCGAGCGCGACACCGACGCCGAACTGGTGACGGTGCTGGCGGCCCGCGCCGACGACTACGCGTACATCCCGCTGCTGTGGGCCAGCCTGCTGGCGCTGGTGGTGCCGGGTATCGTGCATTACCTGACCGGCTGGCTGACGATGCACAGTCTGCTGCTGGTGCAGTGGGTCAGTTTTGTCGTGCTGTGCCTGGTGTTTCGTTTGCCCAAGGTCACCACCCATCTGATTCCGCGCCACGTCCGCCACTGGCGTGCCTCGAACCTGGCGCGGCGGCAGTTTCTCGAACAGAACCTGCATCACACGGTAGGCAGCACCGGCATGCTGATTTTTGTCTGCGAGGCCGAGCGGTACGTGGAGATTCTGGTGGATGAAGGGATTTCCAGAAAACTGGACAACAAGAGCTGGGATTCGATTGTCGCGGCGTTTACCGAGCAGGTGCGGCAGGGCCAGACGTTGCAGGGATTTGTCACCTGCATTGAAGCGTGCGGCGAGTTGCTCAAGGTGCATGTGCCGGTGACGCAGGTGCGCAATGAGTTGCCCAATCGTCTGGTGGTGCTGGGATAGTTTCGGCAGTTTTATAGGACTTGAGATCGCAGCCCTCACCCCAGCCCTCTCCCGGAGGGAGAGGGAGCCGACCGAGTTGTCTGCCGCGATCCATCGACCTGAAATATCGAGTCGATTATGGATTCAAAGCCAATCGTTCAAGTCGGCGTATCTCCTCAATATCCCGCAATCGGCTCCCTCTCCCTCCGGGAGAGGGCTGGGGTGAGGGCCGCTTTTAAAAGCCGTTCGGTAAATAAGAGCGTGTCCCCAATCCCCATCCCCCCTAAACTACCCACCATTCCCGATTTGCCCGTCCGAGGCCGCTTTTTCCCATGTCCGTTACCGCCCCATCTGCCAAACCGGCGCCCGATCACCACGCCCAGTTCATCGAGCTGCTGCAAGCCAGCCTCGAACAGACCGGCTTCATCAAACTGGTGCTGGCCAAGTACGTCGGCGAAGAAGCGGACCTGCAGCGGATCATCATCAAACCGGTGACGGTCAAGGCGCAGCCGTGCCTGTCGTTCGTTTATCGCTACAAGACCCGCGACATCACCAAGAACCTGCCGTTGGACGAAGCTGTAATGACGATCGCCGAGCTGCTGCCGGCGGCGTTCAAAAATGCGCATTTGCTCACGCTGACCGACGAAGCCCAGCTCGAATACAGCAAAAAGGGCAAGAGTTCGCTGTTCATGAGCAAACCCCAGCAATTGCGTGAAGTGCCGTCCGCCGAGCATAACCGTGAGAAGAACCGCTTCCTTGATCTGAACCGACCGTTCCTCAAGGATCTGGGCGTGACCAACGCGCAACACGAGTTGATCCCGGCGATGTCGCGCAAGTGGAAGCAGATCAACAAGTTCATCGAAGTTTTCAGCCATGCGCTGACCTCGTCGCCGCTGGCCCTGGACAAACCGGTGCGGGTGGCGGATTTCGGTTCGGGCAAGGGTTACCTGACGTTTGCCATCCATGACTATCTGCGCAACACCTTGAAGGCCGAGGGCGAAGTCACCGGCGTTGAATTGCGCGAAGAGATGGTCAATCTGTGCAACACCGCCGCCGCGAAGCTGGAACACCCAGGGCTGGTGTTCAAGTGCGGCGATGTGCGCAGCGTGGCGCCGAGCGAGCTGGAAGTGATGATCGCTTTGCATGCCTGCGACATCGCCACCGACTATGCGATCCACACCGGCATCCGCTCGGGCGCATCGATCATCATGTGCTCGCCGTGCTGCCACAAACAGATCCGCTTGCAGATCCAGAGCCCGGCGCTGCTCAAGCCGATGCTGCAATACGGCCTGCATCTGGGGCAGCAGGCGGAAATGGTCACCGACAGTCTGCGTGCGCTGTTCCTCGAAGCCTGTGGTTACGAGACCAAGGTGTTCGAGTTCATCTCGCTGGACCACACCAACAAGAACAAGATGATCCTCGCTGTGAAGCGCGCCGAGCCGGTGGACCCGGCCCAGTTGCTGGTGAAGATTCAGGAGCTCAAAGCGTTCTACCACATCAGCGAGCACTGCCTGGAAACCCTGCTGCTCGCCGATGGCCTGCTGCCGCTCAAGGCTTGAGCTGAACTCCGGCCGGTAACGTGCCCGGTTGAGCCGGGCGCACCGCCGTCTTGCGTCCGAGCATCACTGTCGCGATCACCCCGCAGGCGAACAGCCAGGTGATCGGCTCCACGTGTTCGCCGAAGAACAACGCGGAAAACGCGATGGTGAAGAAGATCTGCAACAACTGGATCTGACTGACCCGGGCAATGCCGCCCATGGCCAGCCCGGCGTACCAGGCGAAGAAACCCAGGAACTGCGAAAACAGCGCGACGTAACCGAAGGCCCACCAGGTTTTCGTCGACACCGCGCCCTGATGCTGGATCGCCAGATACAGCACCGGGCCGATCAGCAACGGCGTCGACAGCACCAGCGCCCAGCAGATCACCTGCCAGCCGCCCATTTCCCGGGCCAGGCGTCCGCCCTCGGCATAACCCAGACCGCCCACCGCAATCGCCCCGAGCATCAGCAAATCCCCGGCCTGAATGCTGCCGGCGCCGGTGTACAACGCATAACCCAGCACCAGCGCGCTGCCCAACGCAGCGCAGGCCCAGAAGGCTTTCGACGGTCGTTCATGGGACAGCCACGCGGCGTACAGCGCCACGCACAGTGGCTGCAAACCGTTGACCAGCGCGCCGTGGGACGCCGGCAAGGTCTGCATGGCCCATGCGGAGAGCACCGGGAATCCGAGAATCACCCCGGCGATCACCAGGCTCAGGCCTTTGACCTGTTGCCAGGTCGGCCACTTTTCCCGTCGCCACAACAACAGTAACGCCGCCGGAATCGCCGCGAACAACGCACGGCCGAGGCCGTTGAGCAGAGGGTGAAGTTCCTGCACCACGATACGGGTGAAGGGCAGGGTGAGGCTGAAAATCACCACGCCGAGCAGGCCGAGGGCCATGCCGGTGTTTTCGCGCGAAGACATGAGGGCAACCCGATTAGAAGGTGGCAGGGAGGTGGCTTCATCTAGGCACAAACCTTGCGCATCGTGCTGTTACAGTCAGGCGCAGAGTTATCCATACAGTTTGCGGACGTCATCGCGAACCTTGGACTACTTTGAATACTCCTGTGCATTCACCAGAGGAGTCCTGTCCATGGCCGCGAAAAAGATTCTGATGCTGGTCGGCGATTACGTCGAAGACTACGAAGTGATGGTGCCGTTCCAGGCCCTGCAAATGGTCGGTCACACCGTGCACGCCGTGTGCCCGGACAAGGCCGCCGGCAAGACTGTGCGCACCGCGATCCATGATTTCGAAGGCGATCAGACCTACAGCGAGAAACCCGGTCACCAGTTTGCCCTGAACTTCGATTTCGCCAAGGTCGATGCCAAAGACTACGACGCGTTGCTGGTGCCCGGTGGTCGTGCGCCGGAATACCTGCGGCTGAACGAAAAAGTCCTGGAACTGGTGCGAGCCTTCGACAAGGCCGGCAAGCCGATTGCTGCCGTCTGTCATGGCGCGCAACTGCTGGCGGCGGCGGGGATTCTCGAAGGCCGCGAGTGCAGCGCCTATCCGGCCTGTGCCCCGGAAGTGCGGCTGGCCGGTGGCACCTACATCGATATTCCGGTGACCGAGGGCCACGTCCAGGGCAATCTGGCCACCGCCCCGGCCTGGCCGGCGCATCCGAACTGGCTGGCCGGTTTCCTCGGGTTGCTCGGAACCAAAATCACCCTGTGAACGAGAGGCCCATCGCGAGCGTGTTCGCGATGGGCAAGCCCGGACGGATCAGAAGAACCGCGTCACGCTGACCTTGGCATTGCGTCCCTGACTGTAAGCCCGATCACCGCTCAGCGCCGGGCGGTAATCTTCGTTGAACAGGTTGTCGACGGTGAGGTTGACCTCGGTGCCCTTGAGGTACGGCTGCTGCGGTGTCCATTTGGCGAACAGACCCTGCACGTTGTAGCGGTCGTTGGCGTACTGGTCGTAGAACACGTCACCCAGGGTGTTTTTGCTCGAGCCGTACTTGTCGCTCGGCAGGCGATCGGTCTGGCGCACGAACTCTCCTTGCCAGCCGACCTGGGCATCCCAGCTCGGAATCTTCACGCCGAGCACGGCAATCCATTTGCTCGGTGGAACGTCCCGCACCCAGACGTCCGGTCCCCATGGATTGGTGTAGGCGCCTTCGTGCTTGCCGGTCATCCACGAGTAGGACAGCGAACCGAACAGGTACGTCGAGTCATAGAAGCTTTCGACTTCAAAGCCCTTGATGGTCAGCCCGCCGATGTTGCGGTAGTTGCCCATGGGGCCGGAACCCTTGCAGTCCGAGGCGATGCTGCCGCCCTTGATGGCCTGGTTCTCGCAGCCTATGCCGGTGGCCTTGAAGATCTCGTCGTCGATCTTGTTGCGGAACAGCGTGGTGCGGGCCTGCACGTTGTCGTGGTCTGTGAACACGTTGGCGAAGTGGCTGATATTACCGGCACGCCAACCGGTGATGTGTTCCGGGTCGAGGTCGACGCTGGTGGCGGTGCGGCTGCCCAGACCCTGCACTTCGTACTGCTCGTCGATGACCGGCGCGCGCCAGGTCTTGCTGTAGTCGACGAAGAAGCCGACGTCCGGGGTCATCCGCCAGAACGCCGACAGGCGCGGCGACCAGCCGGTGTAAGTGCGGTCGCTGTAGTCGTGGCCGAAGCTCGGGTCCGGGTTGTCGTAGTAAGGCGCGTCGTTGGCTTCGCCGCGATTGCGCACATGGTCGTAGCGCACGGACGGGGTCAGGGTGAAATCGCCCAGTGTGATCGCGTCTTGCAGATAGACGCTGTTGGTGTCGACCTTGCCCTGGGGCATGAAACTCGGCTGGAAGTAGCCGTAGTTGTACTTCGGCACTTCGTAGGTCTTGCCCGGCATCCACATTTCGGTGTCGCGGCTGTGCTTGCGGATTTGCACACCGCCGGTGACCGCGTGAGACAGCACGCCGGTTTCGAACAGGCTGATGTTGCTCGCCTCGACGATGCGGTCCTTGTAGGCGGTGTCCATCTTGCGTCCGCCGGTGGACGTCTGGAAGAACGCCGTGGCATCGCGCTCGTCGGTCTGATCGGTGTTGGACTCGGAATAGCTCAGCTTGAAATCGATCAGGCGATTGTCCAGCGGCTGGTACTGATACTTGGCCGACCACGTGGTGTCGGTGGTCTCGCGGTTGGCGAGGAAACGCTTGAGGGCGTTTTCGTAGCCGTATTGCTTGATGTTGGCGCGGGTCGGCGGGGTCGGATAACTGGCCGACGAGAACGGCGCCCAGCGCTCGCTTTGCGAGCGCGAGTACGACAGGCCGACGCTGTGCTCGTCGTTCAGGTGCAGGTTGAACTTGAGCAGTTGGCCGTCCAGATCCAGCGCGCTGTTGGGCAGGCGCCGAGGGTTGATCGGGTACTGATTGTCCGGATCGGGCGGGGTGCCGGCCAGCTTCATGTCACCGCCATCGCGTTTGGTCAGGTACACCAGCGCATCGGCGCGACCGTCGTCGGTGCGACCGAACACGGCACCGGTGTAGGTTTGCTGATGGTCGTTGCTGGCGTAACCGTACTTGACCATCGCACCGCTGTTGCGACCTTCCTGCAGCAAGTCCGGTGCGTCCTTGGTTTCCATGTGCACGGTGCCCCCGAAACCGCCGTTGCCGGTGAGCATCGAGTGCGGGCCTTTTTCCACTTCAATGCGTTTGATCAGCTCCGGTTCGATGAAAATCGTGCCTTGCTGGTAGCGCTCGAAACCGCTTTTGGTGGCGCCGTCGACGGTCAACGGCACGTCCTCGGCATCGCCCAGGCCCCAGATGTTGATGGTCTGGCCGCCCGGTTTCATCGAACCGCCCATGCTCACGCCAGGCAGGGTCGCCAGCAGGCTGGGAATGTTGTTTGGCTGGTGGCGGTCGATGTCGGCCTGGGTCAGGGTCGAGCGGCCGACGGTGCTGGAGTCGACTTCGGTACCGCTGCCGATCACGCTCAGGGCGTCGAGCTGGATGCCGTCACCGCTGCTGGTGACCGGCTCTTCCGGGCGCACGACGTAGGTCTGGTTGACCTTGATCAGGCCGAACTGGCTGTTGTCGAGCAACGTGCGAATCGCCGCTTCCGCGCTGTATTCACCGTCGAGGGCCGGGGCCTTGAGGTTGCGCAGTTGCGCCTCATCGAACAGCAACTGGATCTTCGCCTGTTGGGCGACCTGACTCAGCGACGTTGCCAAGGGTTGCGCCGGCAAATGCAGGCTCA
Organism: Pseudomonas sp. GW821-FHT09E04; assembly: GCF_059416185.1. Classification (NCBI taxonomy): domain Bacteria; kingdom Pseudomonadati; phylum Pseudomonadota; class Gammaproteobacteria; order Pseudomonadales; family Pseudomonadaceae; genus Pseudomonas; species Pseudomonas sp. GW821-FHT09E04. Next base: position 363,316 of record NZ_JBWKOR010000002.1, on the reverse strand, counting down.
GGTCAGCGGCATGGGCTTGTACGCTGAACGCAAGGCAGGTGGCGAGCAGGGTCGGTCGAAGGCAGGTGAGCGGGTACGGCGAAAACACGCGAAACATGGAATCCCCCAGGGCGGCGAAAAGGCCAGAAAGGCCTGCGTACGAAGCGCAGACCGGAGGAAGACGCGGCAGGTAAAAAAAACCTCACATGCGAATGCAAAATATTCTCATGTGAGGCTTTGTCAGCGGTTTTCGAGGCGGATACTGCCATCGGCCAGCGCGACGGTTCTCACCGGTACCAGGGCTGGCAGGGCGTTGATCAGGGCGTCCGGGTCCTCGACGTCGAGGTTGCCGGAGACCTTGATCTGCCCCAGTTTTGCGTTGGCCAGCAGCACCGGACGCGGGCGATAGAGGTTCAGCTCATCCACCAGACTGGCCAGCTCACGGTTGCGAAAGGACAGATGCCCGGTGCGCCAGTCGGCGACCTGGCTGGCTGCAAGACTGTGTTGCTGCAAGGCGCCGCTGGCCAGGTCGACCGCGACTTGCTGTTGTGCGCCGAGTAGCAGCGGTGCGCGGCTGTCCGGTGTGAACGCGACCTGACCGTGGGCGACGCTGACCACCAGTTGTCGCTCGCTGCGCCGCACATCAAAACCGGTGCCGACCACGCGGATCGTGGCGTCGCCGGTCTGCACCCACAGCGGCCGTTCCTTGTCCGGCGCAACGTCGATGTAGAACTGTCCGCGATCGAGAATGAGCCGGCGCTGGTGGCTGTCGAAGTCGATACGCAGTTGCGTGTTGGCGTTCACCGACAAGGAGCTGCCGTCAGGCAGTTCGAAGGTGCGCAGACCTTTGGCGTGGGCAGCAATCTGCTGCTGATAGACCTCATGTGACGTGCCCAGAGGCGTAACCAGTACCGCAACGATCAGCGCGGCGGCCATCGCCAGCGCGGGTCGCCAGCGGTTTTTTGAGCGATTTACCGGCAGCGGCGTTGGCCGGTTCAGTTGCTGCAATTCACCAAGCTCGGCCCACAACACTTCAAATGAACGATAGGCGCTGGCATGTGCCGGCTCGCGCAGCCATTGTTCGAATGCCTGGCGCTCTGCGGGCTGCTGATCCTGACGATTGCGGGTAAACCAGGCGGCGGCTTGAGCGTCGATGCTGTCGTCGGGCAGTTCCTCGGTGAAGTCGTGAGAACGGTTCATTCTGGCTGCTCCATGCCGTTGTCGTGATCCAGGCGTTGCTTGCAATGCAGCAGTGCGAAGGCAATGTGTTTTTCCACCATGCTCAGCGAAATCCCCATGCGCTCGGCAATCTGCGCCTGACTCAGGCCTTCGAAGCGGTGCAGCACAAGCGCCTCGCGCCGACGTGGCGAGAGTTCGCCCAGCACGGCTTTGAGTTGCTCCAGCCGTTGCTGGCGCTGCGCGGCCGCCATCGGATCGTGATGCTCATCGGCCAGTGGTTCGGCATCGTTGTCTTGAGTGGGCTGCACGATGTGCCGCACCTTTTGGCGGCGCCAGTGGTCACGCAGCAGGTTGCGCGCCATTTGAAACAGAAAGGCCCGCGGTTGCTCGACCTTGGCCCGGTCGCGATAGTCGAGCCATTGGGTGAACACGTCCTGGGTCATGTCCGCCGCGTCACTGGGATTGTCCGTGCGTTTGCGCAGGTAATGCAGGATGTCCCCGTAAAACCGGCGAAACGAATCGGCCGACAGAGGATCGGGCGTGAGGCGGGGCATGACTATCCTTCTCGACGAAGCGGGGGTGCAGAAAGTCGCGGATGATATGAGAATGATTGTCATTTGTCATGTTCACATTCGCGCCTGTCAGTGCGGAGTGGCTAAACCGTCGAAACGGTCTTTACTTGCGGGGATTCAATCGACAGGAGCAGCGACATGTCCGGATGGTACGAGTTGAGTAAAAGCAGCAACGGCCAGTTCAGGTTCGTGCTGAAAGCGGCAAACGCCGAAACGATTCTGACCAGCGAGCTGTACACCACCCGCAGCGCCGCCGATAACGGCATCGCCTCGGTGCAGGTCAACAGCCCGCTGGACGAGCGCTACGAGAAGAAATCGACGAAGGACGGGCATCCGTATTTCAACCTCAAGGCGGCCAATCACCAGATCATCGGCAGCAGCGAATCCTATTCGTCCGAGGCAGCGTGCGCCAAAGGCATCGCCGCCGTGAAGGCCAACGGGCCTACGACAGTGATCAAGGACAAGACGTTGCCGGTGCTCTGAGTTCACCTCCAGCACAAAAACCTGTGGGACCGGCAGCGTGCCGATCCCACAGGTTTTTTGTCGTGCTTGAAGGTCAGCGCAGGGTTTTGAGAATGGCCTGCAACTGGTTGCGCCCGGCCTCGCTCAACGGGAACACCGGCAAGCGTGGATCGCCGACTTCCAGCCCGGTATCACGCAGACCGGCCTTGATCGTCGCCGGCAACCCGCCCTTGAGGATGAAATCCAGCAGCGGCAACTGGCGGTAGAACAGTTCCCGCGCCTTGCCCAGATCCCCCGCCAGTGTGGCTTCGTACAAATCCAGATTGAGTTGCGGAATCAGGTTCGGTGCTGCCGTGCACCAGCCCTTGGCCCCGGCCGCAAAGGCTTCCAGCGCCAGTGGATTGCAGCCGTTGTAGAACGGCACCTGGCCTTCGCCGAGCAGTTGCAGCTTGTGCATGCGCTGGATGTCGCCGGTGCTCTCCTTGACCATGGTCACGTTTTCCACGCCGTTGACGATGCGCAGAATCAGTTCCACCGACATGTCGGTGCCGCTGGTGGCCGGGTTGTTGTAGAGCATGATCGGCACGCCGATGCTGTCGCCGATGGCGCGGTAATGGGCGAGGATTTCCGCTTCGGTCAGCTTCCAGTAGGACGCCGGCAGCACCATCACCACATTGGCGCCGTGGGCTTCGGCAAAGCGTGCGCGACGCACGGCTTTGGCGGTGGTCAGGTCGGAGACGCTGACCACGGTCGGCACGCGTTTGGCCACGTGTTTGATGCTGAACTCGGCGACCTGATCCCACTCTGCGTCGCTCAGGTAGGCGCCTTCGCCGGTGCTGCCCAGCGGCGCGATGGCGTGGACGCCGCCGTCGATCAGCCGATCGATCGAACGACCCAGGGCCGGCAGATCAAGACCTTCGCCATTGGCGCCGAACGGGGTGATGGTGTAGCCGATGATGCCGTGAATGTTGGACATGAGAGTGCTCCGCAAGGATGAGGTGTTCAGTTCAGGCAATCGGCGTGCTGACGCAGGTTCTGCCGGGCGTAGTAGTTGAAGGCGGCGGCGTGGCGTTTGGGTTTCGACACCCAGTCATGGGCCTCGCGACCCAGCTCGGGAATGATCGGTTTGATCGTCCCGGCGGCCATCGCCAGCAATTGCAGTTTGGCGGCGCGCTCGATCAGTTGTGCGATGACGCAGGCTTCCTCGATGGTCGTGCCGGTGGACAGTTGCCCGTGGTGGGAAAGCAGGATCGCCCGTTTATCGCCCAACGCGCCGGCAATCAGTTCGCCTTCTTCATTACCGACCGGCACGCCCGGCCAGCCTTCAAGGAACGCGCAATCGTCGTACAGCGGGCACAGGTCCATGTGGGAAATCTGCAACGGTACTTCGAGCATCGACAGCGCGGCAATGTGCGTCGGGTGGGTGTGGATGATGCAGTTCACGTCCGGCCGTGCGCGGTACACCCAGCTGTGGAAACGGTTGGCCGGGTTGGCCATGCCGTGGCCTTCGAGCACTTCCAGGTCTTCGTTGACCAGCAGCAGATTGCTCGCGGTGATTTCGTCGAAGCCCAGCCCCAGTTGCTGAGTGTAGTAAGTGCCCGGCTGCGGACCACGGGCAGTAATCTGCCCGGCGAGGCCCGAGTCGTGGCCGTTCTCGAAGAGGATCCGGCAGGTCAGGGCCAGCTTTTGCCGGTCTGTCCACGTATTATCCGCCAGGCTTTTTTGCATCTGGGTCAGCGCTTGCTTGACCAGTTCGTCTTTGGGTAGTGCTAATGTCTTCGCCATATCCGTGTCCTGTGGTGGTTGCCATGGATGACACTTAAGAGGCTATATGACACTTTGTGTCATTGGCAAGGACAAATCGTCTTTCCTTTGCTGGATTAATCGCTTCGCATGTCTATCCGTTTGAAATTATTGAGAAAAAAACTTGGCGTAACCCTTGAGGCGCTGGCCGAGAAATCCGGCATGACCAAGAGTTATCTGTCGAAAGTCGAACGCGGGTTGAACACGCCGTCGATTGCCGCCGCGTTGAAACTGGCGAAAGCGCTGAACGTGAAGGTCGAGGAATTGTTCTCCGAAGACAACGTCAGCCTCGACAGCTACAGCCTGGTGCGCAGCCACGAGCGCCAGTCGCTGGCGGCCAACGATCACAGCCCGGGTTATGCGGTGCTGGCCCATCAGGTCAGCGAGCGCAGTCTGCTGCCGTTCATCATTTACCCGCCGAGCGAGTTCACCGACAAGACCTTCAAGGAACACTTGGGCGAGGAGTTCCTGTTCGTCCACGAAGGCCGGGTCGAAGTGGACTTCGTGAACGAACGGGTGCTGCTGGAGCGGGGCGACGCGCTGCATTTCAATGCGCAGAAACCCCATCGCATTCGCTCAGTGGGCGAGGTGCAGGCGCAGTTGCTGGTGGTGGTGCACAGCAGCGAGGAGTGATCAGACCTCGACGGGCACCGAAAGCTTTGGATGGCCCAGCGCATGGCTCTTCGAATCAAAGAACCGCAACTCGGCGCCTGTGCTTTCGAACACTTTTGCGTAGTGGCGCTTCTGGTGCTGGATGAACGCTGCGCTGCGCGGGTAGATCGAGATCGCCACGGTCTGCGGTTTCGCCAGGCGCAGGGCGCGGACGATGTGGCTGTCCTGCTCGCCCAGGGCATGGCCGAAGATGCACAGACTGTCGCCGTGCGCGAGTAGCTGGTCGTAGCAGAACGACAGGTAATCGGAACTGCGGATGGTCTTGAGCTTGTCCACGCTCGGCCCTTCATTGACGAACAGCGGCACATCATCAAGCGTCTTGATCGTGTTGTTGATCGCAAAACTGCCCAGCAGCGTGCCTTCGGTGGCGGTCATTTTGCGGGCGCTGCCGTTCAGGTTGCGCACCAGATGCAGGCCACCGTGCAGGTACAGCAGACGCGGTTTTTCGGTGTGGCTTTCGCACAAGTCGAAACTGGCGTCGGGACCGTTGAACAGGTCGTCGATGGCCTCGCTCTGGTGTTGCAGGGCCCAGTAATTGAGCAGGTCGTAATTGGTGGTGAACACCGTGCGGTAACTCGTCAGTTCACGGTTCAGAATGCTCAGGGTCGAGGCGTCGACCAGTCGCCACGGAATGTGCAAATCGTGGACGGCATTGATCAGCGCTTCCTTGATCGCGTAGTAGCGATTGCGCGGCGCGGCCGAGCTGACGGCCAATGCCTTGTTGACCCGGCTGGTGGTTTTCAGGGCGCCAAGTACCTGTTCGAAACTGCGCGTCTGCATGGCGTCGAACACGCTCAGTTCCGACGGGCTCAGGGGTTTTTCTTCCACCGTGCGGGCGCTTTCGAACAGCGAGTCGTAGCCGAAATCGTCCCACACCGCGCGGCTGGCGCCGTTGCCCACCAGCAAACCACGGAAGTCGGTGGTGGCGCGCAACGCGTTCCAGTCTTCGAGTGTGGCGTCGACATCCAGAAAATCGGTCATTGCAGGGCACGTCTCAAAACAAGGGGCAGATGGGCGGCGACTTTATCACGAGCGGGCATTGAGCCAGATCAACATCCGCCGTGACCGATCGGTCGATCCTGTATGCATCCGCCGAATCGCAGGAGTCGATTCGGCCCCTGTCAGGAGACGCACCATGAGCAGCACCTTTTTCATTCCCGCGGTCAACATCATGGGCAGCGGCTGCCTCGACGAAGCCATGAATGCCATCCGCAACTACGGTTTTCGCAAGGCGCTGATTGTCACCGACGCCGGGTTGGCCAAGGCCGGCGTGGCGACCATGATCGCCGAGAAACTGGCGATGCAGGACATTGATTCGGTGATCTTCGACGGCGCCAAACCGAATCCGAGCATCGCCAATGTCGAGGCCGGGCTGGCGCTGCTCAAGGACAGTCGCTGCGATTTCGTGGTGTCACTCGGCGGCGGCTCGCCCCACGACTGCGCCAAGGGCATCGCCCTGTGCGCGACCAACGGCGGGCAGATCCGCGACTATGAAGGCGTCGATCAATCGGCCAAGCCGCAATTGCCGCTGATCGCCATCAACACCACCGCCGGCACGGCCAGCGAGATGACCCGCTTCTGCATCATCACCGATGAAACCCGCCATGTGAAAATGGCCATTGTCGACCGTAATGTCACGCCGCTGCTGTCGGTCAACGACCCGGCGCTGATGGTCGCCATGCCGAAAAGCCTGACCGCCGCCACCGGCATGGACGCGTTGACCCATGCCATCGAAGCCTACGTCTCCACCGCCGCCAACCCGATCACCGACGCCTGCGCGCTGAAGGCGATGACCCTGATCAGCAACAACCTGCGCCTGACAGTTCGCGACGGCAGTGACCTCGCCGCACGGGAAAACATGGCGTATGCGCAGTTCCTCGCCGGCATGGCGTTCAACAATGCATCGCTTGGCTTTGTGCATGCGATGGCGCATCAGTTGGGCGGTTTCTACGATTTGCCTCACGGGGTGTGCAACGCGGTGTTGTTGCCGCATGTGCAGACGTTCAACGCGTTGGTCTGCGCCGACCGCCTCACCGACGTCGCCCACGCCATGGGCGCCGACATTCGTGGTTTCAGCCCGGAGGAGGGCGCGCAAGCCGCGATTGCCGCGATCCGTTGCCTGGCCAAGGACGTCGATATCCCCGGTGGCTTGCGTGACCTCGGCGCCAAATGCACCGACATCCCGATACTCGCCGCCAACGCCCTGAAAGACGCCTGCGGTTTGACCAACCCGCGGGCGGCGGATCAACGGCAGATCGAAGAGATTTTCCGCAGCGCGTTTTAAGCGGGCTGGCGACCGGGCGCGAACCTCGTGCAGAGCACCGCGCCCAACGCCAGAGCGCAACACAACAGCGACAGCGGCCACGCTTGCGGACTGGCGAACAGGCTGGCCACGGCACCGATCAGTGCGGCCATCAACTGGTGGATGAAACCGCTCAGGGCCATCGCGTAGGCGCCGGCAATCGGCGCTCCATCGTTGGCCCGTGACAGGCTGATCGGATAATTCAACGACTGGCCGAACACGGCAACGCAGTAAGGCAGCCAAAGCAACCAGGCCATCGAACTGGCCAACAGGCTACCAGCCAGCATCACGCCACAGCCGGCCAGCACCAACCCCACCCCCAATGCCATCAACCAGAGCTGACCGGTGCGCAGGACGAAGCGGTTGACCGCCAGCGCACCCAGAAAATACGCCGCACTGATCGGCCAGCCCAACAGCCCGTATTCGGTCGTCGACCAGTTGAACGGGCCTTGCAGAATCAACGGCGCAGCGCTGTTGAACGCGATGATCACGCCATAACCCAGACCGCCCGCGAGCGCCGGCAGAAGAAACGTTCGATGGACCAGAATCATTCGATAGACCGCCCAGGGCGAAGCGGTTGTAGGCGCTTCGACAAGTTCTGGAAAATTCAGGCGCGAGACAATCGCGGCCATCATCAGACTGACCGCACCCAGCAAATAGAAGATCGCCTGCCAACCCAGCGTCACCTGAATGAGCGAGCCGGCGTATTGCCCGATCCCGAGCGCGACAACGAACGAAATCGAAATCCACGACAGCGCTTTCGCCAGCAGATCACCCTGGAAACTGTCACGAATCAACACCCGCGCCATCACCGAAATGCCGCTGGCGCCAATCCCCTGAAGCAGGCGCATCAGCAGGAACGACTCCAGTGTCGAACCCAGCGGCAGCACCAGATTCGCCAGCCCATAAATCCCCAGCGCCGCCAACAGCACCGGTTTACGGCCGATGCGCTGCGCCAGACTTCCCCAGAGCAGCATCGGCAGCGCCATGCCGATCAGGTACAGCGACAAGCCCCAGGCCACCTGCGTTGCATCGACCTGCAAGTGCCCGGCGATCTGTGGCAACGCCGGCAGGTAAATGCTCATGCCCAGTTGGGCGAGGAACACGGTGGAGCAGGTGATGAGCAAGATGAGGCTGGGGTTCATGAGTCGTCCGTGAAGGTTCAGCGGTCGCGATGGCCGCCGTGAGTCAGTAACAGTTCGATGATCAGATCACAGAAATGGTGGATCAATGGGGTTTCCATGTCGGCACGCAGAGTAACGCGGATCGCGGCTTTACCTTGAGCCACCACCGGGAAAAACACCGCGCTGGTGAAAAAGCCGTGTTCGGCCAGTTCAATGGCAATTCGAGTGGCCAGGGCGGCCTCGCCGCAGTTGATCAAACGAATGGCCATGGGGCTGCCGTGCTGTTCGGTGCTCAGCAGGCTGTCGAACAGGCGAATATTGGCCTGGAGCCGAATCTGCAAAATCCGCAATTCTGCGCTGCGGTGCAGCTGGATCGAGGCAAGTCCCGCACCAATGGCAGCGCAATTGAGGCTTTGCGACCAGTTGCTCGGACCGCCGTAACGCTGGATCAATGTCCTCTGCCGTGGGTTACCAAGCATCACCAGGCCACCGCTGGCCCCGAACGATTTTGCCAGCGAAGCGACGATCAGACAGTCCTCTTCCAGTGCCGGCAATCTTGGCCGTACAAGACCGGCACCGTTGCTGCCGACCGCCGACAACGCGTGGGAATCGTCCAGGTACAGGAGCAGGCCATAGCGTTCCTTCAGATACAACAGACCGTCCAGATTGGCGACACCACCCATGCTGTAGGCACCGTCGGCGATGTAGGCGACGGTGGTGTGACGCTGGCACACCGATTCGAGAAAATCCATGTCGTTGTGGGGCGATGTCAGCACTTGAGTTTCATCGGCGCAGCTGGCTTTCAGGTGATGCATCGAATAGTGGGCCAGGCGATCGAACACCATCACTGGTGGGCGGTTTTGGGTGAACACGCCACTGGCCAGCAGCGGCAGGATACCGGCGCTCGCGGCGCTGCAGGACAGACTGCTAAGACACACCGCGCCAAACAATTGCGACAGCTCGCTTTCGTATTGATCGAGCAGCGCCAGCTTGCAGCGGTTTTTCGAGTTGGCAACGCGCAGTGTGCCGGTTTCCCGTAGGGCCGATATGGCACCTTCAAGCAGGGCCGGGTGATGGTCGAGGCCCAGATAGGACGTGGTGCAGAAGTGATGGAATTGACGCCCGTGTTGGTCGAGCAAGTGATTGCAGCCTTTGACCTCGACGTTGAGAGCAGCGATTTTTCCGGCTTCGGCAGCCTCCCAGTCGTGGTCTGCCAGCGCGATGACTTTGCGATAGTTGGAGAAGGTGTTGGCGGATTCCGGCAGATGATTCACAGGCAGCTCTCCTTGAGCATGGCAATCCATTGGGTGTTTCAATTTGTGTGTGTTGCCAGACTTTACAGAGAGCTTTGCAGGGTCAGAATCGGCTGTATCCGATAGTGCTGAGGGCTGCTGGAGTTTTGTTTGTAGGGCGATGCCTTGCCGGGTTGTAAGGCGATGAAATGCCCGACAACCCTTGTAGTGAAGGGCTTACCTTTGCCCTGTTATCCAACGGCTGCGGCGCTCTTTTCCAGCGCCGGGGAAAACTGGATCAGCACCACGCCCGCCATCAACAGCACCGCGCCGAATACCCGAGACAATGTGAGTTGCTTCTCCAACAGCCCGAACAATCCGAAGTGATCCAGCAACATTGAAGCCAGCACCTGCCCGGCCAGCGCCAGCGCGACAAACCCCGATGCCCCGAGTTTCGGCACCAGCATCACCGCCAATGCCACAAAGCACACCCCGAACGCGCCACCGGCCCACATCCACAGCGGTGCCTTGCCGATGAAAGCCAGCGACGGCAGCGGTAGTCGCAGCGCGGCAATCACCGGCAACAACACCAGCACGCTGACCAGCAAAGACGCCAATGTCGCCCACAACGGATGGCCCAGGCCCCGGGCCAGATTGGTGTTGATCGCACTTTGAAAGGGCACGACGGCCCCGGCCAATGCCGCCAGCAACAACAGGCCGGCCCACTGCAACGTACTCATGATCGTTCTCCAGCAAGGTTTTGCTGGACTCTAGGGTATTCGTCGCGCAGATTTAAATTCTGTTTTGTCATCCGGAACATGCATCAGATGAATGATCTACGGCGCATCGATCTCAACCTGCTGGTGATCCTCGACGCCTTGCTCAGCGAGCAGCACGTCACCCGCGCCGCCGAGCGGTTGCACTTGAGTCAACCGGCGGTCAGCCATGCGTTGGCCCGACTGCGTGACTTGCTCGGTGATCCATTGCTGGTGCGGGCCGGTTCGGGGCTGGTGCCCACCGCTCGGGCACTTGAATTGGTAGCGCCGCTGGCCGAGGCCCTGGCCCAGGTGCAATCGCTGCTGGCGCCCAACACCTTTGACCCGGCCAGCGCGCGCCGGACCTTTCGGCTTGCGATGTCGGATTACGGCGCGGCGATCATCTTGCCTGGCTTGATTCGTACATTGCGCACAGAAGCGCCGGGCATCGATCTGCAAATCAGCCACGCCAGCCGTGAAGGCATGGTTGAAGGTTTGCTCAACGGCGACATTGACCTCGCTGCCGGTGTGCTCCCGGAACTCCCCGGTGAATTGCACAGCACGCCGCTGTTTGAGGAACGCTACGTCTGCCTGCTGGATCGCCAGAGCCTTCCCGCCGGGGGTGTTCTCGACCTGCCAACCTACCTTTCCCGACCCCATGTCCTGCTGGAAATGCGCGGCAGCGGCACCCCGGAAATCGAACGCACCCTGACCGCTCTGCGTGAGCGCCGCCGTGTCGCCATCAGCCTGCCGCACTGGAGCGTTGCGCCGCAGTTCATCAGCGGCACGGATCTGATCCTGACTGTGGCCTCTCGGGCGTTGAACGATATTGATGAAGAGGCGCTGATCGTTGTGCCACCACCGTTCGAGATCGCACCGTTCACCTTTGTCTCGGCGTGGCACAAGCGGCGGGGTGGGGATCAGGCGTTGAACTGGTTGAATCGGCGGATCGGGGAGGGGATAGTGCGCGGCTGAAAAACATCAAGGAGCGGGGCGTGACAGTGAAGTCTGGGATGATGGGGTGTCTGGCGCTTTGCGGCGCGTTGATGGCGGGGCAGGTGTTGGCTGATTGTGTGCCTGCGCCGGTGGCGAACGAGCGGGATTTTTCTGTTTGCAAGGATTGGCCGGCTTATCCCGGGCTGATCATCAACGCCAAATCGGAGCGCGTCGATGCACCTGAAAATACCGAGATGATCGCTTCCTACGATTTGGATGTGTCTGTTCTGAAAGACGGCCAAACGGATCCGATTGCAACTCATCACCAGGCTTCTGCCTTCAAAACAGATGGCATAGCGTTCCGGGAACTTGCGCTCGATACGGCTCGATACACGCTCGCCCCTGATCTTCGAGCTTTTGGAGTCCGGGTGCAGTTCACCAACGGATCTCGCCTCATTCCGCTTGAAGAAACGCATCTCTCTCTTTATGTGAGAGACGGCGCCAAGTTGCGCCCCGTCCTGCAGCGATTAGTGGTTTATCAGTACGGCGGCGAATGGGACGGTGAATGCACCGGCGAGCGATATGAGACAACCAGAACGGTAGAAATCGCCAAGACCAGCTCCCATGGTTATGCCGACCTGATTATCAAAACCCGACAGACAGGGACGACCAATGTCGTCAAAGGCGATGATTGTGAAGACAAGACCAGTGTCGGCAGTCCGGTGTTGACGACAATTCACTACGACGGAAAATCATACGTCTTGCCTAAAGGTTTTCAGGCCATCGAGTGATACAGAACCAACGCGACTCTTATCAAGGAAGAACAATGCTCACCCCAACCCGACATTTCATCGCCCTCGGTTTTCTGGCCATCACCACTCAGGCCCACGCCGCCTGTGAGGTAAAGAAATTCGACGGTCACTCCCTGTCACGCTGCAAAGTGTGGCCGGCCTTCCCGGACAAGGCGATCTCGGCGAAGTCCACGTTCGTGTCCGACTCCGAAGGTGACCACGACGGTGTGTTCGACCTGGAGCTGTCGCTCCTCAACGCTTCCGACGCCAAACCGCTGGCGACTTACGTAAAGCCTGGCGCCTACAATTCCGACGCGATCAGCTTCAATGACTTGAAGATCGATACCGCTCGATACCGTCTGGCGTCGGACGTTCGCGCCTTTGGCCTGCGTTCGGATTTCGCCGACCATCTCTCAAGAGCCAATCCCTACGCGAAAACCGATCTGGCGCTGTATGTACGTGAAGGCAGCAAGTTGCGGCCGGTGCTGGAAGGTCTGGTCATTCGCAAGGAGTTTGGCGAGGGTAGCGGTGAGTGCGATACCAAGGACACGAAAATCCTCAGAAGCGTGGAAATCGGCTCGTCCAGCCATAACGGTTTCGCTGATCTGATCGTTTCCTCAAGTGGTGTGGTGTACACATCGACCCAGTCAGGCAAAGAGTGCGTTTCCAAAACCACCAACCTGAAGAACACCCAAATCACCCTGACCTACGACGGCAAGCAATATCTCGTCCCCGAAGACCTCCGAGGTTATTGACCCGATGCTCACCGGCCTCAACCACCTGACCCTCGCCGTCAGCGACCTGGATCGCAGCCTCGCGTTCTACCGCGACGTGCTGCATCTGCGGGTCGAGGCCACGTGGGACGCCGGTGCCTACCTGTCGCTCCCTGGATTGTGGTTGTGCCTGTCGCTCGACGCGCAACGCAAATCCGAACCCGCCGCCGACTACACCCATTACGCCTTCAGCCTCGACGCCGCGGACTTTCCACGGTTCGTGCAAAAGCTTCGCGCCGCGAACGTGCAGGAATGGCGCGACAACCGCAGCGAAGGTGCGTCGTTCTACTTCCTCGATCCGGACGGCCACAAGCTCGAAGCGCATGTTGGCGATCTGGCCTCGCGACTGGCCGCGTGTCGGCAAAAGCCCTACGCAGGCATGCGTTTTTTCAACGAATCGTGAATATTCACAAACCGCTGGAATAGACTGGCGGCCACGTTTTCCGGCGCTTGCAGGTATTCCATGACTCCATCGTTGCTTATGGCCGTGCTGGCCTCGGGTTTCATCTACGGCATCACGCCGGGGCCGGGTGTGCTGGCGGTGTTTGGCATCGGCGCTGCGCGGGGCCGGCGGGCCGGGGCGGGGTTCCTGTGCGGGCATTTGCTGGGCGATGTGATCTGGTGCAGCACGGCATTGATCGCGATTGTTGGCGCCCGGGAAATCGGCAGCACCGCGTTCGATGTGCTCGGTGTACTCAGCGGTCTGTACCTGTTCTGGCTCGGCTGGCGCGCCGTGCGGGCCAAACGCAGCAACGGCGATCAGCCACAGGGCGCTGCGCGTCAGCCGTTCTGGCACGGCATCCTGTTCGGGCTGACCAACCCCAAGGCCTACCCGGTGGCGGTGGCGACGTTCACCGCGCTGCTGTCGAGCCGCGCCGAACTGCTCAACTGGTCGATGCTGCCGATGCTGATCGCTTTGAGCTTCCTCGGTGGATTGCTCGCCTACGCTATTCTCATTGGCATTGTTGGCGCCCGACAGGTGCGCACGCTGTATCAGCGCCATGAACTGGCCATCACCCGGTTGTGCGGGGTAATGTTTATCGGTTTCGCCATCAACGCCCTGGTGCATGCGCTACCGGGGCTGATGCCGAACAAGACTTGAATGTGATCGCTGGGATGCGAGGTCGAGGTCAGGGACGGTTGATCAGTGCTGCATTGCCCGGACACCCACGCTGAACCATGGAAAGTCGAAATTCTGCACCGTTGGCGAGTTATATCGATCTGTTGCTGGACGCCGTGTGCGCAGTCGACAAGCAGGGCCGTTTCGTTTTTGTCAGCGCAGCCTGCGAGCGGATTCTCGGCTACACGCCTGACGAACTGATCGGCCAGTCGATGATCGACTACGTCTATCCCGCCGACCGTGAACGCACCTTGTCCGCCGCCAGTGACATCATGGGCGGTGAGCCCAAGCACAATTTCGAAAACCGCTACGTGCGCAAGGACGGCAGCGTCGTGCACATTCTGTGGTCGGCGCGCTGGTCTGAAGTCGATCAACTGCGCATTGCCGTGGCTCGGGACATCACCGAGCGCAAACTCGCCGAATCCCGTCAGGCGGCGTTGTATGCGATCTCCGAAGCGGCGCATGCGGCGGAGGATCTGCTGGCACTGTTCAAACGCATCCACATGATTATTGGCGAGTGGTTGCCGGCGCTGAATTTCTCCGTGGCGCTGTACGACGAACACTGCGCACAGCTGAATTTTCCCTATCACGTCGACGATGACGAGTTGCAACCGGAGCAGCCCGGCACCGTGACCGGACGGCTGTGCGCCGAGGTGATCCGCAGCGGCCAGCCGATCCTGCTGACCCCGGATTGCTCGCACGCACCGCCAGGTTTCGAAGCATTGGTGGCGGGGCAGCAATCGCCGTGCTGGCTCGGCGTGCCGCTGAACTCGAAGAACGGCACCATCGGCGCGCTGATCGTCAAAAGCCTGGCCGGCGGCGAGCGCTACACCGAGCGCGACAAGGAACTGCTGCAATACGTCTGCGCCCAGGTCGCCACGGCCATCGAGCGCCAGCAATTGCACGCCCGTCTGCGGCGCATGGCGCAATACGATCAGTTGACCCAGTTGCCCAACCGCGAATTGCTGCGTGATCGGCTCAAGGCTGCGCTTGCGGGTGCGCGGGAGCAGTCGGGGTTCATGGCGCTGCTGTATGTCGATCTGGATCGCTTCAAACAGGTCAACGACACCTTCGGCCACGCCGTTGGCGACATGCTGCTGCAAACCGTGGCCAACCGCCTCAAGGGCTGCGTGCGCGACACCGACACCGTGGCGCGCATTGGTGGCGATGAATTCGTGGTGCTGCTGCACAGCGTTCACGCCGCCGAAGATGCCGACAGCGTGGCGGAAAAAATCCGACAGATTCTGGTGCAACCGATGCGTCTGGACGGGCACAACCTGCACATCGAGCCGAGCATCGGCGTCGCCCGCTATCCCGAGCATGGCAACGAAGAACAGCAACTGTTCCGCCACGCCGACCAGGCCATGTATGCCGCCAAACGGCAGAATCACCGGGCGCGGGATATCTGACTGACATCATCCGTTCGTCGCGGCAACGGCAATTTTTCTAAACCTTTGGCGGCTGGCGAATTCTCAATCCAGGCGGGCACCTGCTCGCCACGATCAACACCAAGAGGAAGAGAATCATGCCTAACTCAAGAAACTCGAACTCGGGAAACTTCGCCAACGATCGAACCAAGGCGTCTGAAGCCGGTCGCAAAGGTGGGAAAACCACCACCACGACGGTCGACAAAGAGCCAAAAACCGACATGGGCCGCAAGCCCGCTCAGAAATCGAAGTAGTCGGCGAAGGTTGTTTTGATTGAGAGGCGGGGGCGAAAGCTCCCGCTTGAATTTCGAGAGAAGGAGGGCGCGACCATGAACCGGATGGCCACCCGAGTACGTAACTTCAGTTTTGTCACCCTGCTGGGGCTGTGCGCCGGCAGTGCGTTCGCCCAGTCGCCCGCCGACTTCATCAACGAAGCTTCGGCCAAAGGCATGGCAGACATCGAGGTCAGTCGTCTGGCGCACCAGAAGTCCGAGTCCAAAGAGGTCAAGGACTACACCATTGTGGTCATCAACGACCGCACCACCGCCAATCAGCATCTGGCGAAAATCGCCAAGAAACTGGATCTGCCGGTCGCCCCCCGTGAAGAGGTCGCCGACAAGGCCAAGGCATTGATGCCGGAAGTGAAGGACGGCGCGACCTTCGATCAGGCCTACGCCGCCAGTCAGGTCAAAGCCACGGAAGAGGCCATCGAACAGATTCAACAGGAAGCCCAGACCACCGACGTGCCGGAGATCAAGGCGTTTGCCGACGAGACCCTGCCGAAACTGCAAAATCACCTGCAGATGGCCCGGGCTCTACAGGCTAGCCGCTGATATCGGGTTAAATAAAAACGGCGCTCAGGCGCCGTTTTTTCTGCTCAGCATTCATTCAAGTCCTGCTTCGGTTTGCTCTTGTGGCCGAGCCCCTCCAATTCAAACACTTCGTTTTCCCCCAGCGACCGATAGTGCCTGCGCAACGCTTCCAGTTGCTTGAGGTCCAGCGACTCCAGCCCGAGCATCGCGTTCTGCGCCTCCTTGTTCACCCGCAGCAACTCATCAAGTTTCAAATGAAGGATGTCGGTATCGCGGTTCTGGGTGTTCTGGATCAGGAACACCATCAGAAACGTGATGATCGTGGTCGAGGTATTGATGATCAGCTGCCAGGTGTCATTGAAATGAAAAAACGGCCCGCTCAACCCCCACAACCCAATCAGAATCAAAGCCCCCATGAACGTCTTGGGGCTGCCGGCCCAGAGTGCCAGCGTTTGCGAAATCTTTGCGAATTTCATGGCTGTGTTCCTTGTAGGGGAGCGCTTGAAATTCAGACAGCGGGGCGGGTGTGAAAATTCTACGGACAACCCTTGGTTGCCACGCGACAGTCGGCTACTACGACTGACAAAAAACCGGCCCAAGTGGCCGGTTTTTTACGACTAGTTCGTCACCTCTATGTTTGCAACCCACCTGAAATACCCCACGGCCTCACATTGCTGATTGACCAGCATGAAGTTCATTTCGAGTCTGGCCATGCCCGATGCCTTGGTCGTGCACGCCCAGAAATGATCGTGGGCCTTCTGGCTAACGGGTTCGGTTGGAGCGCTGGGGTTGGGAGCGGGAATGGTGAGGTCCGGGTGAACTTCCAGGTGAAGCCCTGAAAGGACGTTGCTGGTATCGATTGTCATGTCGTAGACCACAACGCTGTATTCGGCGATGAGGCTGACGGTTCTCCCGCGCAAATGAACAATACGACCAATGTCGATATGCAAGGTTATATTGCTGTCATTTCTGGCTTTTTTTTGAGAGCTGTCATCTGTAGCGAAAAAGATGAACCCATCGCTGATGTTCGTCGGTGAACTGGCATCCAGACTGGGGGCCGGATAGCGCGAGCGTATTGATTCGGCATCGACGATCAACAGAATGTTGTGCGCGTTCTCGGTGACGGAAGACGGTGAGGGGATCGGTTCGGAGGTCATCATGGATTCCTTTCATGATGTTGGCGCAAGACGCCAACCGCTTCGGCCGGCCGTGCATCCTGGTATGGCCGAGGCGGTAGCGAATCCGTCGGGCCCCTTGTCGCCAAGGAGCCCGAGGCAACGTCAGTTGTGAATGGAAATGAACGGATCCCACGAGCAGCAGCCGATGATCTGGCAGTTGCGGTCAACGATCAGGAAGTGGAAGTGATAGGTCACACGACCGCACGAAAGGGTTTCCGACGACCAGTAGTGGTTATCGACTTTCTGGCAGCTGGGCACCGATGGATTGCTGGTGTTTGGCACCGCAACACAGGCCGTAGCCTTGCGCGGCGAGGGTGGGGAGATCAGGTCGGCGCCCTGGTTGCCGATGAATTTGTAGAAGATCACGGCGGTTTCGAAGCTTTGCGACAGGCTGGTTTCACGCCAGCGAATCAAATCGCCGACCTGTGCCTTCAGGTCCAGTTCACCACCGGCCTGGCCGCTGACCACGTTGTCCTGGTTGGTGACCATGTACACATGATGCCAGTCGATCAGCGTCGGGTTCTTCGGGTCTTTGCTGATGCCGGGATACTTTTTCAGAATGGTTTCGGTGTCGATAGTGACCAGCACATCCGTGACTCGAGACATGGTAAAGCTCCTTGTTCATAGTGATTGCCTGATGTTTTTTTTCAGGCACGACAACGTTGCTTGCCATTCGGCCGTTGCGAGCACACTACTGCCGGAACCCATCGGTCACGAGAGATGAGCGGACCTGCTCCCTGCAGGACAACTGATAGATCGGGTTCCTTCCGATTGCCGCAAATTGACTATAGGCAGGTATTGCAGGCTGTCAAAATTGCGTTTAATCAGTTCGACGGACGGTCAATTGAGTGATAACTCCCAGCGATTTGGCGATAAGCAGCGAAACGCCGGACATGGTTTGCAATCTGTCGGTCTGGAGCTGAGTGCTGCCCAGCCTGTATCGTAACGAACCGCTGGAATGCCCCGACAGGAGAACGCAATGACCTGGTCCGCCAAGCAATACGTCGCTTTTGAAGATGAACGCACCCGCCCGGCTCGTGACTTGTTGGCGGCGATTCCCACGCCCGAGGCGCGTTCCGTGGTTGATATCGGTTGTGGACCCGGCAACTCGACCGAGCTTCTGGTGGCGCGTTTTCCGGGGGCGAAAGTGCAGGGGCTCGACAGCTCGGCCGACATGATCGACGCCGCGCGCAAGCGTCTGCCGCAGTTGCAGTTCGAGGTGGCGGACATTGATAAATGGGCCGATGAAGGGCTATTCGATGTGATCTTTGCCAACGCGGTGTTGCAGTGGGTGCCGGATCACGCGACGTTGCTGCCGACGTTGGCAGGCAAGTTGGCGTCGGGTGGCAGTCTGGCGATCCAGATGCCGGACAACCTGAATGAGCCGTCTCACCGGTTGATGCGCGAAGTGGCCGCTAATGGACCGTGGGCCAGCAAACTGGCGGGTGCGGCGGGGCAACGGACCGAAATGGCGGATGCCAGTGCCTATTTCTCGATGCTGCGCCCGCATTGCGCGCGGGTCGATGTGTGGCGCACCACGTATCACCATCAATTGGCGGGCGGGGCTTCAGGCGTCGTTGAATGGTTCAAGGGCAGCGGTTTGATTCCGTTCCTCAGTCCGCTGACGGAAACGGAGCGGGCGGAGTATCTGGCGCAATATCTGGTGGAGGTTGCCAAGGCTTATCCGGCGTTGGCGGATGGTTCGGTGTTGTTGCCGTTCCCTCGGTTGTTCATTGTCGCCACACGTTGATACGAAAAAGGGCCGATTTGATCGGCCCTTTCTTTTGGAATCAGCGCTGTACGGCGACCAGCATCATCATCGGCCGCTCGCGCTCTTCGGCGAGAGCCGGTTGCGCGGCCACTTCAGCATCGCTCGGGCCCCATTCATTGACGTGTTGAATGGTGAACCCGGCGCCAATCAGCGCGTTGAGCAGCGTCCCGACAGTGCGATGTTGCTTGATCACCCCGTCGGCCAGCCAGTTCGTCACTCGCTCGCCTTCCATCTGATAACTGTCCAGCGGCCAGCGCTTGTGGCCCTCGCTGTCGATCAGCCAGCCCGGATTGCGCGGCGCCATGAATATCGGGTGCTCGATGGAAAACACAAAATGTGCACCGGGTTTAAGCGCCGCATGCAGTTTGGCGAACAGCCCCGAAAGATCCTTGATGTAGTGCAGCGCCAGTGAGCTGTAGGCCAGATCGAAAGTGCATGTAGGCGAGTCGAGGTGTTCCAGGTCGGCATGCTCGTAGCGGATGTTCGCGGCTGAGGTGGTTTCCTTCGCCCGTTCGAGCATTTTCTCCGAGACATCCAGCCCCAGCACGTCGGCTGCGCCTTGTTCACTGGCCCAGCGGCAGAACCAGCCGTAGCCGCAGCCCAGGTCCACCACTTGCAAACCGTGGAGGGAGGGCAGCAAGGCCTTCAGCGCCGGCCATTCCGGGGCGGCATCGAGGCCGCCGATGGAGCGGTTCATCTGGCTATAGCCCTGGAAAAATTCGGGGTCGTCGTAGATGTTCTGGGTCATGGGTTTGGTGCTCTTTCGGATTTTATTTGGGAGGCTTGGGGGCCACGGTTTTGAATCCCTCGAAAGGTGATGGCGCGTATTCGTCGATGGCCGCGCAGGGGGAGGGTGGTGGGCGATGGGGAAATGCTAGCGGGTCGTGGTGAGGGTGAGAACCGGCGGAGTGTTGGGGATCTGTAATCGCGGTTTTTCGTAGAAGCAAGAAACCGGTCATCAAGACCGGCTTTCAGTATTCAGATCAACTCTGCTGCAACACCTTGAGCGCCGCCGAAGCCAAGAACCCGGAGCGGCTTTTTTCCTCCGGATGGTGCAACACGTACTCATCGATACGGTTGAGCAAATATCCCGGCAATGTGATGTTGAGTTTCTGAGCTTTGCCCAGGTATTTGGTCACATCGATATCCACCACCGCCCAAGTGCAGCCGGCGTATTTAGGGTTGGCAGCATGCAGCGTGACCTTGTTGGCGGGCGGGATCGGTGAACCGTCTTCGGCCAGAATCTCGAAGTGGCCTTCGATGGCTTCTCGGGCCATGGCCATTGCGTCGTCCAGATCATCTCCAGCGGAGAAGCAGCCCGGAATATCCGGCACCTCCACTCCCCAGGCATGTCCTTCATCACCCATTGAAATCGCGATCGGATAAAGCATATGTGTTGTCCTCCTGGACGCTGCTGACCGAGCGAGTCAAAGCAACGCCTGCTGCAAAATACTGATGGCCGTTTTCTTGAGCAGATCTTTCTTCGGGTGAGGCACCGTAACCAGACCAGGTTTGGTCGGATGCTTGAAGTGATGATGACTACCCTTGATCCGCACCAGATACCAACCGTCTGCGACGAGTTGGCCAATTAGAAAACGGCTATTCACAACACCTCCTTGTGGTGTGCTTGGTGGGTACTATACCCACGATTTTTTCTCGATCAACACTATAACCACCGAGCGGTCATCATCCTTTGATGGAGCTGGTGTTCACGAAGGAGTCTAGGTGGGGATACTTCAGCAGGATTGGGAGTGTATTGCGGGCCGTTTCCATGAAATCCAATGGGTTGGTGTTGAGGCTGAACAGACGTGGGTCCCTGATCAAAGTAAATTTTTGAGGCAGGTTCTAACTCCAATATTTTGGGGCTTATCCCGATTTGAGCGCGATAACCCACAGTTAAATGGAGTTAAGCAGTCGAAGTAATGTCCGCCCCCGGCGTATTGGGGGGATTCGCTCCAAATCCCAGACACAAAAAAACCGGCCATCAAGGCCGGTTTTTTCTGTTTCCGTATCCCCCGTCAAACCACGACGCAGGACATAAATTCGATTGGAGCGGGTGAAGGGAATCGAACCCTCGTTATCAGCTTGGGAAGCTGGAGTAATGCCATTATACGACACCCGCTCAGAGCGGCTGACTTTGTACCAGACTCGGCCACGGATTTGAAGTTTTCTTTGCGTGTGGCGAGCGGAAAAGCCTGAATCAGAGCCAGATCGGTCAATCACGGGCAAGCGCTACGGGCTGGAGGACGGCTGAATCTCAGCCTCGCAGGCTTGCTCGCGACGACACTGTTTCAAATGGCCAATGCATGGTGATCCTGGACTAACTGGTAACGCGTTCGGCTGGCCTGTTGCGCCGGTTTCAGGAAACCGAGCAGGGCGTTCTGGCTGTCACGGCAGGCCGACTTGTGTTCCATGTCGAGGAAGTGACCAGTGGCTTGCAGGGTGGTGAAGGTACTCTGCGCCACATGGTTGCCGAACAGGCGCGCATCTTCGGCGGCGGTGTATTCGTCCCATTCGCCGTTCATGAACAGCACCGGTACGTTGATTTTCTTCGCCGCGTTCAAATAGCACTGGCGATCACTGTGCAGCACGTTGCTGATGTGAAAGTGCATCTGCCCGTATTCGTGCTCGGCGAGGCTGCTGACATGGCGATAGTTGAAGCGCTTGAACAGCGACGGCAGGTGTTTGCCGATGGTGTTGTTGACCAAATGGCCAACCCGGTCGCCGTCGCGTTTACCGAGGCATTCGACGCCGCGCTCAAGGTAATCGAGCATGTGCGCGTTGACCACCGGAGAGAACGAGCTGATCACGGCTTTTTCGATGCGCCGGGGTTGGTGCGCAAGGGCGACCATGGTCGCGGCGCCGCCCCAGGAAAACGACAGCACGTGTTCGGCCGCGAAGTGGTCGATCAGCTCCAGCAGGATCAGACCTTCGACTTCTTTCGTCAGATGTTTCTCGTGGCGGTTATGGACTTTCGACTTGCCCGCGTAGGGCTGGTCGTAGCAGACCACGTTGAATTGCGGGTGCAGATTTTTCACGGTTTGTGCAAACGACGCAGTCGTGGCCATCGAGCCGTTGACCAGGATGATGGTCTTTTCTGCGGCGTCTGCGCGATAGAACTCCGTGTAAACCCGATACTGACCCTGTATATCCAGCACAGCGATTTCTGGCCTCATGTCATAAGACTCCTGGCAAGCAAGCGGGTATGCGCGCAAATAGAGATTGCACGAGCTTTGTGACAGGTAGGCATACGCCTGGAATTTTGGAGCCCATGTCGATCCGTTACGGCAGGTCGACGGGTATTGTTATTGGCGGGCAGTCTGTCGGCTGAGGCGGAGCCTTGAGGCTCTCTACCGACAAAAAGTTTCTTAGAGGTTATGTGTGACTCATCGGTCACAATTTGGCCGACGTCCTGATTCAAGCAGGGGGATCCGGATCGCGCAAGTGCCGTTGGTAAATTGTTCGACAACTTCTGCTGAGCGGTCGGCTGCTTAGAACAAATGAATCTCTTCGGTGCGCAAGGCGCGGTACTCGCCCGGTTTTAGCGCGTGATCCAGCGGCAGCGGGCCCATGGATTCGCGGTGCAGGCGCAGCACTTTGTTGTTGAAGTGGCCGAACATGCGCTTCACCTGGTGGTAGCGTCCCTCGACGATGCTCAGTCGCGCCGTTCGCGGGCCGAGCAGCTCCAACTGCGCCGGTTGGGTGGTCAGGTCCTCGAAGGCGAAGTAGATCCCCTCGGCGAACTTGATCGCATATTCCGGGCCGATGTCCTGTTCGGTCTCGACGTAATAGACCTTCGGCAGTTTGGTCTGCGGCTGGGTCAGGCGCCGGGACCAGGTGCCGTCGTTGGTGATCAGCATCAGGCCGGTGGTGTTGAAGTCCAGGCGCCCGGCGATGTGCAGGTCGTCCTTGTCCGGTTCGTGGATCAGGTCGAGGACGGTCGGGTGCTCGGGATCGCGTGTGGCGCTGACGCAGCCCTGCGGTTTGTACAACATGAAATAGCGCGCCGGTTTGCCGCTTTGCAGCACTTCGTCGTCGACTTCGACGCGGCTGAATTCCAGGACTTCGCTGTGAGGGTCGCTGACGACTTTTCCGTCGATGCGCACGCGCTTTTCCACTAGCAACAGGCGAACCTGCTTGCGGTTGTAGCGGGGCAAGTTACTGAGGAAACGGTCGACGCGCATGATCAGGAATCGGCAGGTAGCGGGGCGCGCATCTTACGGGATCGGTCGCTTTGCCGCTTGCAGTTGCGCCTCGACCTGGGCGCAACGCGGGCACAGGCAGGATTGGTCGCGCAGTTCCGGCGGCAGGGCTTCGAGGACCGCCGGGTCGATGCTCACGCCGTAGCACCAGCAGGCACGGTCGGCGGTGCGCGGGTCGGCCAGAGTGCAGTCGTTGCGGGCGCCGCAGGCCGGGCAGAGGTCAGGTTTGTTCATGTTGTCAGGCATAGGTCGATTGGTGCATTTCCACGCAGGTGCGGTTGCGGCCGGTCTGTTTGGCCCGGTACATCGCATGATCGGCCCGGGACAGCAGGCTGTGCAAGGTGTCATCCCGTTGCAGGGTGGTGGCGCCGATGCTGACCGTCAGATTCAGGGTGTGACCGTTGTAGGCATAGTCCTGCTGTTCGACGTGTTGGCGGATCTTCTCGGCAATCTTCTGACCGGTCTCGCCGTCGGTTTCCTTCAGCAGAACGATAAATTCCTCACCGCCCCAACGGCAGACGATGTCGGAATGGCGCAGGCAGCTTTGCAGGTCCCGGGCAAAACCGATCAAAACCTGATCGCCGGCCATGTGCCCGTAGGTGTCGTTCAACACCTTGAAGTGATCGAGATCCAGCAGCAACGCCGTCAATGGTTTCGGCTCGCGGTGGGCTTCGTGCAGAGCTTGCACGGCGAGCAGGTCGAAGCCGCGCCGGTTGGGCAGTTCGGTCAGGCTGTCGAGGGTGGCCTGGGCCTGGATCTTTTCCTGATAGCGCCGGATCAACCGGTTGACCAGGGCCAGCACGATCAGCGTCACCAGCAGGCAGATCAGCAGATTGAGGTACAGCGACTGGCGGATTTCACTGAGCGCGCCGTCTTCGCGTTTATCGACGAACAGGTACCAGTTCAACTCCGGGATGAACCGCACGTTGAGGAAATGTCCCTGGCCGTGGGCGGAATATTCGTAGCTGCCGCTGTGAGGTTTGGGCAACTGGGCGACCAGGCTTTTCATGCTGTCGAGATCCGTCAGGCTTTTCCCGACCCGCGCACCTTCCGGCCCGCCCTCGGCGCCGGTCAGTACCAGCCGGCCGAAGGTGTCGACGAAGTAAACGCTGCGTTGATAGCGCTGCTGGTACTTGTCGATCAGCTTGATGACCGCATCCACGGTCAGCCCCACGCCGGCGGCGCCGATGAAGCGATCGTTGTAGTCGTAGACCTTGTAGTTGATGAAGAAGGTCATGTTGTCTTTGTTGGCCAGGTCCGGGTCGACGTTGATCTCGTACGGATCCTTCATGTCGCGCACACGGAAGTACCAGGCGTCGCGCGGCTCGTCGATTTTCACCTGCTTGAGCACACCCTTGGCGTGGTAGTAGGTGTGGCTGCTGTTGGAGACGAAGAACGCCGTGTAGGCGCCGTAATGGGTCATGACCTCGTCGAGATAGCGGGTCATCTGGTCGTTGTCTTTCTCGCCGTTCACCACCCAGTCGCGCATGAAGGTGTCGCGGGACATCATCGAGGAAATAAGGATCGGTCTGACGAGGTCTTTCTGGATTTCCGAATACACCGTATCGGACGTCAGCGGCAGTTCGGTGTTGACGATGTTGTCGCGGATCGACGCCCGCGAGGCGTAGTAGCTGAGCAGCGAGGTGGCGAGGAAGCCTGCGCCGAGGAGGGCGACCAGCGTCAGTACCAGCGAACGTTGGGAGTAAAACGCAGATCTGAGCGGCATTGGCAATTCCGTCGACGGTGGCCCGATGGCAGCATTCTAGTGGCAGTGACGGGGAAAAGGTTGCGGCATATTGGTCTGAAATGAGCCGCCTGTTGCGCCGCTGATCCGAAGGGCGCTGGAAGTTGGCACTCGGTAACGGTTTGCCAGTCAAAACTCTTGTCAGCCGGTCTGTGCCGACTGCTGTCGCAGGTCTTTCAGGAGGCCGTCATGCGTATTTCAAAATGGCTGCGTCGGGTGCTGCTGGGAGCAGTACTCGGTCTTGGGCTGTCCGGTTGTTACTACTACGGTGGCGGCTACGATGTTTACTCCCCGCCTTACTACTACCCCGGTTACTACTCGCCCTATTACTACGGTGGCTATTACGGCCCGCGCTACTACGGTGGCGGCCGCTATTACTACGGCGGCTATGGGTATCGTGGGGGTTACGGGCGGGGTTATCACGGTGGTGGATACCACGGCGGCCACCACTAATCAGCGGCTGAATGGCGGCGTTGCGGATGAACAAGATTTCATGAATCACTTGTATCAAGTTGTTACTGAAACGCACCAGATTCGGAAAACGCTGTCAGATATTTCGTCAGTCGCCGAATGAAAGACTGACGCCTGCCAGCGTCGCTGGTGTGGCTACCCGCGGTCCAGGAGGCCGCCATGTATCGCCGAATTCTTCTGCTTGCCGTGATGCTTTTTTCGATTGGCGGTTGCGTCCCTTATTCCTATGGAGATGGCTACTACACCTCAGAGGTCTACACCTCCCAGTCTCCTTCGTACTACAACAGCGGTGGCACTTATTACAGCGGCGGCAGCACCTACTATTCGGCCCCGCGTTACTACCAGCCAGCGCCACGCTATTACCAACCGGCTCCACGTTATTACTCGGCGCCTCGTTACTACCAACCGGCCCCGCGCTATTATGAGAGCCGCCGCTGGCATGGCGATGATCGTGGACGCTGGGATGGCCATCGCCGCGGTGGTTGGGATGATCACCGGGGTCGTGGCGACTATGACCGCCATAGTGGACGAGGCGATCACTGGCGCGGTAACCGCTGGTAACTACCCGCAAAAAAAGCGGCGCATTGAGCGCCGCTTTTTTGTGCCCGGATTTCAGTAACTGGAGAGATCCGCCAGCGGATGCCGCCCCTCCCAGACCTTGTGAAAGTGCGCCTCGACCACCGCATCCGGCACCCGTGTGATGTCCGGCCAATGCCAGTGCGGTTTGTGATCCTTGTCGATCAAACGCGACCGAACCCCTTCGCTGAACTCCGGATGCCGGCAGCAATTGAGGCTCAGGGTGTATTCCATCTGAAAGACTTCGGCCAGCGACAAGTGGCGGGCGCGGACAATCTGTTCCCAGACCAGATGCGCCGTCAGCGGCGAGCCTTCGCTCATGGTTTTCGCCGCCCGGGCAATCAACAGATCGTTGCTGTCCCGTTGCAGGCTGATGGCTTTCCAGGCGCAGGTCACGTCGCTGACATCCAGCAGTTCATCGATCTGCCGACGGCGCGGCAACCACTGCGCTTCCGGCATCTGCGCCACCGCTTCCTGCTGCAACGCCTTGAGCAGGCTGTTGAGTTGCATGGCGGTCTGTTCCTGCCAGTTCAGTTGCAGCAGGCCATCGATCAGTTCCTGCTGCTGTTCGTCGAGCAGGAAGCGGTCGGCCAGATCCAGATCGATCGCATCGCGACCGTTCATGTGCGCGCCGGTCAAACCAAGGAACAGACCGAGCTTGCCCGGCAGGCGTGACAGAAACCAACTGGCGCCGACATCCGGGTACAGGCCGATGCTGATTTCCGGCATCGCCAGACGACTGCTCGGCGTGACGATCCGGATGCTCGCGCCTTGCAGCAGACCCATGCCGCCGCCCAGCACATAACCATGACCCCAGCAGATCAACGGTTTCGGGTAGGTGTGCAGGCTGTAGTCCAGCCGGTATTCAGCGTTGAAAAACTGTGCGGCCAGCGGCGGCACTTCGCCGGGGTGTGCGCGACAGGCCTCCACCAGGCTGCGCACCTCGCCACCGGCACAGAAGGCCTTGGCGCCATTGCCGCGCAGCAGCACGCAGACGATTTGCGGATCCTTGGCCCAGGCGTTCAGTTTGTCGCTCAGGGCATGGATCATTGGCAGGGACAGCGCATTGAGCGACTTTTCGGCATCCAGACTGGCCACGCCGATGCGCGCGCCGTCGGTGCCGGTGAGTTCTTCGAAGTGCAGATTCATCGTGACCTCGATCGGGAATTTGAACGATCAGTATGATCGCTGTGTGGGAAAGTGCCGGATCTGCGTCAGATCAATTGACAAGCGTGGTCGGCTTTCCTAGGGTTCGCCCCATTGTTTTTGCCGGATATGACCATGACTGCTGACGACCGTATCAAACTCGAACCGAGCTGGAAGGAGGCACTGCGTGCCGAATTCGACCAGCCCTACATGGCAGAGTTGCGCACTTTTCTGCAGCAGGAGCGGGCGGCCGGCAAGGAAATCTATCCGCCGGGCCCGATGATTTTCAATGCACTGAACTCGACACCGCTGGACAAGGTGAAAGTGGTCATTCTCGGCCAGGACCCGTACCACGGCCCGGGCCAGGCTCACGGCTTGTGTTTCTCGGTGCAACCGGGCGTGCCGGCGCCGCCGTCGCTGGTCAACATCTATAAAGAGTTGAAACGCGACCTGAACATCGACATTCCCAACCACGGCTACTTGCAGAGCTGGGCCGATCAGGGCGTGTTGATGCTCAACACCACCATGACCGTCGAGCGCGCCAACGCCAATGCGCACAAGGACAAGGGCTGGCAGTTCTTCACTGACCGGATCATCGAAGTGGTCAGCCAGCAGCAACCGCATCTGGTGTTCATGCTTTGGGGCGCGCATGCGCAGAGCAAGCAGAAGCTGATCGATGCCACCAAGCATCTGGTGCTGACGTCGGTGCACCCGTCGCCGCTGTCGGCCTATCGCGGTTTCCTTGGCTGCGGGCACTTCAGCCGAACCAACAAATTCCTCGAGCAGAACGGCGAAGCGCCGATCGAGTGGCGTTTGCCGTCGGTGGTCTGATGCTCTGGGGTGGCGGCTAATCTCGTTCCCACGCTCCGCGTGGGAACGCCTCTATGGACGCTCTGCGTCCGCTTTGGGACGCGGAGCGTCCCGGGCTGCATTCCCACGCAGAGCGTGGGAACGATCAGTAACCGGATCAGGCTTCGGGATTACGGTTCCAGTATTTGAACAAGGGTTCCGCCAGAAACAACACAAACAACAGCCGCATCACCTGCATCGCCGTCACCAGCGGCACCGACAGTTGCAGGGTTTCCGCCGTCAGGCTCATCTCTGCGATCCCGCCGGGCATCATGCCCAGCGTCAACGATCGCAGATCCAGATGCGTCATTGCACTCAGTCCCAACGCCGCCAGCGTCGCGATCAGCATGGTCAGCGCTGTGCCGATCAACGTACGCCCCATGAACGACGGCGCCCGGCGGAAGAACTGGCGGTTGAAGTGACAACCCAGTCCGCTGCCGATCAGCCACTGGCCAATCTGGCTGCCGCCATTGGGCAGACTGATGTGTAAGTCCCAGGCGATGCTAACTGTCGCACTCACCAGCAACGGCCCGAACAGCCAAGGATTGGGTTGACGCAGACGTTGCCAGAGCCAGGCGAGCAAGCCACCCGCCGGAAAAAGAATCGCCAGCCAGCGCCAATCGACGCTGCCAGCATGTGAAATCGGTGTGCCGTCACCCAGCAGATATTTGAACGCCGCCGGCACACACAGCACCACCACCAGCACTCGCAAGCTTTGCCCGGCCGCGACATGGCTGAGCATCGCGCCGTTGCGTGCGCCGAGGTTGACCATCTCGCCGGAGCCGCCGGGCATGCTGGAGAAAAACGCTGTGGCGCGGTCTTCGCCGGTGCGGCGCATCAGCCACACGCCGACCACCGCCGACAGGCTGGTGACCAGCGCCCCGAAGAAGATCAGGCCAAAGTGACTCAGCACCTGCTCCATCACCAGCGGGGTGAAGTGCAGGCCGATGCCGATCCCTACGATCCACTGGCCGCACTTGCGGCCGCCAGGGATTTCCGTCAGTTGCCACGGGGTCAGGCAGCGCACCAGGATGATCGCCAGCAACGAGCCGACCATCCACGGCAGCGGCCAGCCGATCTGACTGGCGACATAGCCGCCCAGCAGACCGACCAGCGGGGTTCCCCACCAGGTTTTGAAGGACCGATCAAACATCGGCCACAGCACGCCGCGCGACCGAACGTTTGCGCCAGATACGCAGCAGCGGCATCAGCAACATGATCGCGGTCAGCACCCAGACGCCGAAGGTGATCGGGCTCGACCAGAGGATTTCCAGCGCACCGTTGGAGATCGACAGCGCACGGCGCAGGTTCTGCTCCATCAGACCACCGAGGATGAACCCCAGCAGCACCGGCGACAGCGGGAAGTCCAGCTTGCGCAGGATGTAGCCGAAGATGCCGATGCCGACCATCAGGAACAGGTCGAACGTGGTTGCATGCACCGCGTACACGCCAATCCCGGTAATGATCGCGATCACCGGCACCAGCGCCCAGTTCGGTACGGCGAGGATGCGGGTGAAGATGCGGATCATCGGGATGTTCAGGATCACCAGCATGATGTTGGCGATGAACAGTGAGGCGATCAGCCCCCAGACGATGTCCGGTTGTTGCTGGAACAACAGCGGGCCCGGGGTGATGTTGTACAGCGACAGCGCGCCGATCATCACCGCCGTGGTGCCCGAGCCCGGTACGCCGAGGGTGAGCATCGGCACCAGCGCGCCGCAAGCGGATGCGCCGATGGCGGTTTCCGGGGCGGCGAGACCGCGCTTGTCACCTTCACCGAATTTGCCGTCGGCACCGGCGATGCGCTTCTCGGTCATGTAGGCCACGGCACTGGCCAACGTCGCGCCGGCGCCCGGCAATACGCCCATGATGAAGCCGAGCAGGCCGCAACGGATGTTCACCACGAACACCGACGCCGCTTCCTTGAAGTTGAACATCATCCGCCCGGTGGCTTTCACCGCTTCCTGGCCGCGATGGGTTTTCTCCAGCAGCAGAAGGATTTCGCTGATCGAGAACAGGCCCAGCACCAGCACCACGAACTGAATGCCGTCAGTCAGGTGAATGTTGTCGCCGGTAAAACGGTACACACCGCTGTTGGCGTCGATGCCGACGCTGGACAGGAACAGACCGATCAACGCCGCAATAAACGTCTTCAGCGGTCGGTCACCGGCCATGCCGCCCAGGCAGACAATTGCGAACACCATCAGTACGAAATATTCCGCGGGCCCGAAGGCAATCGCCCATTTCGCCAGTAACGGGGCGAACAGCACCATGCCGCAGGTGGCGATGAATGCGCCGATGAACGAGCTCCATGCCGACAGCGACAACGCGACCCCGGCCAGACCCTGGCGCGCCATCGGGTAGCCGTCGAGGGTGGTCATCACGGTGGAGGCTTCGCCGGGAATGTTCAGCAGGATCGAACTGATCCGGCCGCCGTATTCGCAGCCCAGGTACACCGCCGCCAGTAGGATCAGCGCTGACTCCGGCGGCAGACCCAGGGCGAAGGCGATCGGAATCAGCAGTGCCACACCGTTGATCGGGCCCAGGCCCGGCAACAGCCCGACCACGGTGCCGATCAGCGTGCCGGTCAGCGCCGTGACCAGGTTGTACGGGCTCAGCGCGACGCCGAAGCCCTGTCCCAAATATCCGAGCGTATCCATATCAGTTCTCCAGAACGTCGAGCAGGCCGAGGGGCAGCGGTACGTCCATCAGGCGGTCGAACAGCAGGTACAGACCGATGGCCATCAGCGTGGTCACCACGATGCTGGGCAACCAGCGGCCGCCGTACAGGCGCGCCATCGGGATGCCGATCAGGCAACTGCTGAGGATGAAACCCAGGGGCTCGAACAGACCAGCGAACACCAGCAGCAACAGCACGCAGGTGCCGATCTTGGTCAGGGTTTCGCGGTCCAGCGGCGGCTCGTCTTCACTGTGTTTGATCGGTGCCGGGCGAAACACCATGTACAGCAGCGCCAGGCTCATCAGGCCAAGCATCAGCAGGGGAAACGCCCGTGGGCCGACCGGCTCGTAGGAAAACGCAGCCTGATAAGGCCAGGCCATCAGTGCCAGGCCGGCACAGGCCAGCAGCAACACCGAGGCAAAAATGCGTTGAATCAGCATGAGGAACTCCTGGGCCATGACCTCGATGCGCGAGGCCATGACCGCTAGACAGAGACGATCACTGGATCAGGCCGAACTCTTTGGCCAGCACTTTGTAGTCCGCGACTTGCTTCTTCACGTAGGTGTCCAGCTCCGGGCCGGTCATGGCGAACGGGAAGAGTTCGCGCTGATCACGCAGCTTGGCGAAGTCCTCGGAGGCCAGCAGTTTGTCGAAGGCGTCCTTCCACCAGGCGTAGTCTTCGTCGCTGACTTTCGGCCCGAGGTAGAAACCGCGAACCACCGGCCAGACGATGTCGTAGCCTTGTTCCCTGGCGGTCGGGATGCCTTTCATTTCCGGCTCGTCGAGGCGGTTTTCGGCGAAGACTGCCAGCAGGCGCATGTCACCGCTCTGGATGTGCGGCATGGAGTCGGAGATGTCGGTGCTGCCAACCTGGATGTGGCCACCGAGCAGGGCGGTGGCAATCTCGCCGCCACCTTCGAGGGCGACGTAACGCAGGTCGCGCGGGTTGATCCCGGCGGCTTTGGCGATCAACGCCGTCTGCATCCAGTCCTGGCTACCAACGGTGCCGCCGGAACCGATCACCACTTTGCTCGGATCTTTCTTCAGCGCCTGTACCAGATCGTCGAGGTTCTTGTAGGGCGAATCGCTTTTCACCGCGATGGCACCGTAACTGGTGCCGACTGCCGCGAGCCAGCGCACGTTGCTTTCATCGAAGCGGCCGAACTTGCCTTGCGCCAGGTTCAGCAGTGAACCGCTGGACCACGCCACCAGCGTGCCCGCATCCGCCGGACGCTGGGCCACCACCGCGTTGTACGCCACTGCGCCGACGCCGCCGGGCATGTAGGTCACGCGCATCGGTTTGGTCAGCAGTTTTTCGTTGACCAGCGCGCTTTGCGCCAGTTTGCAGGTCAGGTCGAAACCGCCGCCGGGGGAGGCCGGGGCGATGCATTCCGGGCGCTTGGGTTCGGCCATCAGTTGGCCGGCGAACAGCATGACGCCAGCGGCTAGAGCAACTTTACGCAGTGATAAGTTCATCTATGTCTCCTTGGGAGTTGTTGTTATGGACGTACTGAATTACCAAAGGGCAACGCTATAGCTCACCAGCAGACGCACTTCATCGGCATCGCGAGCGGAGTAGTTGGAACGGTAAGTGGCATTACGCAAACGCACGGCAACGTCCTTCAGGGCGCCGCTTTGTACTACATATTTGATCTCGGTGTTGCGCTCCCACTCTTTGCCTTCGTCACCGTTCTTGAGCTTGATGTTGTCACCGCTCAAGTAGCGGCTCATGAAGCTCAGGCCGGGGATGCCGAGTTTGGCGAAGTCGAAGTCGTAGCGCGCCTGCCAGGAGCGTTCTTCGGCGCCGGCGAAGTCGTTGATCTGCACGAAGTTGACCAGGTACGGGTCGCTGCCATCGACATACGGGAACGCGCTGTCGCCGGACATGTGCTGATAACCGGCGGTGAACTTGTGGCCGCTCAGGGCATAGCTGACCAGACCGTTGAGCGAGCGGTTGTCGATCTCGCCGCCACGGGCAGCGCCCTGATCGTCACTGACGGCGAAGCGCAGGTCGGTGGCGAAAGTGCCCGGGCCCATCGGCCGCGAAGCGACCAAACCGAAGAAGTGCTGGTTGTAGACTTCGTCGAGTTGCGCGAAGTGGTAACTGCCGGTGATCTTGTCGGTGAACTTGTAGTCCACGCCGGCAAAATCGAAGTGCTTGCCGGCAACGGTGCCAGCAAAACGGCCGTTCTTGTTGTTGAGGGCAATGTCCTCGAAATCGGTGCTGTCGCGGTCCTTGGCCTTGTCCAGGCGCCCGCCGGTGAAGGTCAGGTTCTTGATCTCTTTGGAGGTCAGCAAGCCGCCTTCGAAGGTCTGCGGCAGGATGCGCCCGTCGTTCGGCTTGAGGATCGGCAATTCCGGAATCAGGCTGCCGATCTTCAGTTCGGTGGCGGAGATCTTCACTTTGCCGGTCAGGCCGACCTTGGAGTATTCGTCCGCCGCGCGCCCGTCATCGTGGGTCGGCAGCAGGCCGGTGCCGGTGCGGTCCGGGCTCGAATCGAGCTTGACCCCCAACATCCCCAGCGCATCGACACCGAACCCCACGGTGCCGTCGGTGTAACCCGATTGCAGGTTGAGCATGAACCCCTGTGCCCACTCGTCGCGTTTGGACTGTTGGGCACTGGTGCCGTCGCGAAAGTCGCGGTTGAAATACATGTTGCGGGTTTCGAAGGTGGCGGAACTGTCTTCGATGAAATCGGCGTAGCTCATCGGCGCGAAACCGGCGAGGGCGGCGGCACTGGCAAGGGCGGTGTGGCTGAAACGGGAAGGACGAACAGGCGTAAGAGCCTTGGTCTGCAAGGACGGCATGCGAGGTGTACTCCGTTTATTGTTCTTATTGGTCGAAAACGCTTCGAGGCGTTTTTCTTATCGCTGTGTGGCATCAGCGACGGCAGTCGGAACTGTCCGTGGGCCGACTCTAACGGCCTAACCTTTCGCTAACCTTTCAGCTGACTTTCCCGGATTTCGGGCTTCACAGCGGCGGTTGCGGCTGTAAACTCCGCGGCAAAGAATGGCGTCGGCCATCCCTGAATGAGGTAGAGATCCATGCGTGTTCTGCTCGTCGAAGACCATTTGCCACTGGCCGAAAGTGTCGCCCAGGCGCTCAAGAGCACCGGTCTGACCGTGGACGTGTTGCACGATGGCGTGGCCGCTGACCTGGCCTTGGGCAGCGAGGAGTACGCGATGGCGATCCTCGATGTCGGCCTGCCGCGCATGGACGGATTTGAAGTGCTGGCGCGTCTGCGGGCCCGGGGCAAGAACCTGCCGGTGCTGATGCTCACGGCCCGCAGCGACGTCAAGGATCGGGTCCATGGGCTCAATCTCGGTGCCGACGATTATCTGGCCAAACCGTTCGAACTGACCGAGCTTGAGGCGCGGGTCAAAGCCCTGCTGCGCCGCAGTGTGCTCGGCGGCGAACGGCAGCAGCGTTGTGGGGTGCTGGCTTACGATCTGGATACCCGGCGCTTCACCCTCGGCGAAGAACTGCTGACGCTGACCTCCCGCGAACAAGCGGTGCTTGAAGCGCTGATCGCGCGCCCGGGCCGGGTGATGAGCAAGGAACAACTGGCGTCGCAAGTGTTCGGTCTCGACGAAGAGGCCAGCCCCGACGCCATCGAAATCTACGTGCATCGCCTGCGCAAGAAACTCGACGGCCATGCGGTGGCCATCGTGACCTTCCGCGGTCTTGGCTACTTGCTGGAAAGCCGTGATGCATAAGCCCAGCAGCCTGCGCTGGCGGTTGTTGTGGAACCTTGCGCTGTTGCTGGTGGTGTTGATGCTGGCCAGCGGCTTGAGCGCTTACTGGAACGGTCGCGAAGCTGCCGACACCGCTTATGACCGCACTTTGCTGGCATCGGCGCGGACCATCGCCGCCGGCCTCTCGCAGCGAGACGGCAGCCTCAGCGCCGACGTGCCTTACGTGGCCCTCGACACCTTCGCCTACGACAGCGCGGGACGCATCTATTACCAGGTCAACGACATCCATCAGAAGCTGATTTCCGGTTACGAAAACCTGCCAGGCCCACCACCGGGGACGCCGAGAACCGACAGCTACCCGGCGCTCGCGCGTTTTTACAACGCCACGTATCAGGGGCAGAACGTGCGCGTCGTCAGTCTGTTGAAAGCCGTGACCGAGCCGAACATGAACGGCATGGCGGAAATCCGTGTCGCCGAAACCGACGAAGCACGCGTCAGCATGGCCCGCAGTCTGGCGGCCGACACCTTGCTGCGATTGGGCATGTTGGCGATTGGCGCATTGTTGCTGGTGTGGTTTGCGGTCAGCGCGGCGTTGCGTCCGATCGAGCGTTTGCGCACCGCGGTCGAAGAGCGTCAGCCCGACGATCTGCGGCCCTTGCCGTTGGTGGAGGTGCAGCACGAACTGTGGCCGTTGGTGCGGGCGCTCAATCACTTCACCGAGCGCTTGCGCGGGCAGTTCGAGCGTCAGGCGCAATTCATCGCCGATGCGGCCCACGAACTGCGCACGCCGCTGGCGGCGCTCAAGGCGCGACTTGAGTTGGGCCTGCGCTCAAACGAGCCGCAGACCTGGCGCGACACGCTGGAATCATCGGCGCAAAGCACGGATCGCCTGACCCATCTGGCCAACCAATTGCTATCACTGGCACGGGTGGAGAACGGCGCCCGGGCGATTGCCGAGGGCGGCGCGCAGTTGCTTGATCTGAGCCAATTGGCCCGGGAGCTGGGCATGGCCATGGCGCCGCTGGCCCATGCTCGCGGCGTGGCGTTGGCGCTGGAAGCGGACGAACCGGTCTGGCTGCGCGGCGAGCCGACATTGCTCAACGAACTGTTGAGCAATCTGGTGGACAACGCGCTGGCGCACACGCCGTCGGGCGGTAACGTGATCTTGCGGGTGCTGTCGCCGGCAGTGCTGGAGGTTGAAGACGACGGCCCGGGCATTCCGCAGGATGAGCGTGACCGGGTGTTCGAGCGTTTCTACCGACGCAACCAGCAGGTCGCCGGTTCCGGGCTGGGGCTGGCGATTGTCGGGGAAATCTGCCGCGCGCATCTGGCGCAGATCACGCTGCACGATGGCGAGCGGGCGGGGTTGAAGGTGCGGGTGAGCTTTATTGCCGGCTAGGGATCAGTAAAACATCGACCGCGATTCTTCCAGGTCGGCACACAGCACTTTGTTGTCAGGATCGATCCCCAGTTTGCGGAAGGCCGGCACACTGAAAGGGTCGATGCGGGCGAGGGGGTGGTCAGTGTCCTTGTGGCAATACAGGCTGGCCACTTGCACCAGATCCACGTAATCGATCTGCGACGAATCGCGTTTCAGATCCTGATACAGCCCCGGCAACTCCACCAGCCGCTCGGGGAATTCCCAGACCCGCAGCAATTTGTCGCCCAGCAGCGGATGAATGTGGTCGATCACATGGTTGAGGCTGACCGGGTCGGACAGCAATTCGTAGTGGTCTTCGGCATAGGTCAGGATTGGCAGCACACCGATCTGGTGCACCAGTCCGCCCAGCGCGGCCTGATCAGGCTTGAGCTGGGTATAGCGGCGGCACAGTGCGTAGCTGACCCCGGCGATTTCCAGGCTCTTGCGCCAGACTTCGCGCATCTTCTGTTCGACCACGTCGGAGCGGGCGTGGAAGATCTGCTCCATCACCAGACCGATCGCCAGGTTGCTGCTGTAGTTGACGCCCAGCCGGGTGATCGCGGTGTGCAGGTCGGTGACTTCCTGGGTCGCGCGCAGCAACGGGCTGTTGACCACTTTGATCAGGCGCGCCGACAGCGCCGTGTCACGGCCGATCACTTTGCTCAGGTCGCTGACGCTGATATCCGGGTCTTCAGCGGCCTTGCGAATCTGCAGGGCCACTTCCGGTAACGTTGGCAGAACCAGGTCATCGTTATCGATGGCCTCAACCAAATCCTGTTGGACCTTATCCGCCAGCTCACTCATGTCGTTTCTCTAGGGTGTTGCACAAATACTGCGATCAACGCTGGATTTCGCGGTCGCGATCCAGTTCGTAAGGCAGGTCGAGCAAGTGCAGCGTCGGACCTTCGGCCGTGCCCAGATGCAAATCGCCCGCTTCGGCAGCTTCGGCCTGCAACACCGCCAGCAGTTCAATATTTTTCTCGGCGCGGGCGGCCAGCACCACTTCGCCGATGGAGCTGCCGTGGCTCGGGGCGAACAGCGGGGTGCCCGGCTCCGGCAGTTCGCTGGCGTCCAGTTGCACGCGGTACAGGCGACGCTTGAGCTTGCCCAGGTATTGCATGCGCGCAACGATTTCCTGGCCGGTGTAGCAGCCTTTCTTGAAGCTCACGCCGCCGACGGCTTGCAGGTTGAGCATCTGCGGGATGAACAGCTCACGGGTGCTCGGCATGACTTGACCGATACCGGCGCGGATCTGGCCCAGCAGCCATTGATTGAGTTCGGCTTCGCTCAGTTGTGCGGACAGTTTGCCTTTGATGCTGTCGGACTGATCGGCCGGCACCCAGAGTTCGGCACGGTTCGGGGAGACGCGAATGGCGATCAGGCCTTCGTGGCGGGCCACGCTGTCGGTTTCTGCCGGCAGTTCCAGACCCAGGCTGCTCAGGGCAGCATCGCCATGATCGAGGCCGAAGCGCACCCAGGAGGCGCTTTCGTCGGTCAGTTTCGATTTGGAGAACACCGCGTACTTTTTCAGATCCGCCAGTTGCGGCTCCAGCAGCTCGCCGGCCATGGCCAGCAGCACGCCGTCGCCTTCAAGCACGATGCGGAAACTCGACTGCATCCGGCCTTTCTGCGTGCAGCGGGCACCGAGGCTGGCCTGGGTATCATTCAAGTAATTGATGTTGCAGGTCAGCTGGCCTTGCAGGAATTTGCCGGCATCCGCGCCGCGAACCGCGAGAACGCCTTCATGAGACAGGGTGCAGAAAAAAGCAGAATCGGCCATGGGTCATCGCAGGGTAAATAGACTGGGGCACATCATAAGGGGGTGGTGTTGAAATGGGTAGTTCATAAAGGATCGGTGGTGCCCGACCAAAGCCGACTGTTCGCCCCGTGTCGGGCCTGTATACTTGCCGCCTATTTGAGGAGGGCTCCATGGTCGAACAAGTTGAACTGAATCGCCTCTTTTGGCACAGCCGTCGCGGCATGCTTGAACTTGACGTGCTGCTGGTGCCGTTCGTGAAAGAGGTCTACGCGAATCTGAACGAGGTGGATCGCGCGCTGTATGTCCGCCTGCTCGAGTGCGAGGATCAGGACATGTTCGGCTGGTTCATGGAGCGCAGCGAGTCTGAAGACCCCGAGCTGCAACGCATGGTTCGCATGATTCTGGATCGTGTCCAGCCCAAGTAACACGTTCGAATGCCGCTGGCAGGCCTCACGGCAATTGCTGGCGGCGTATCTCCTGGCCCAGGCGTTTGCCCTGTGCGCTCTGTTTCTGCTTGTCCTGCCTTTCTGGGTCAGTCTGCTTGGGGCGGTAGCCTGTCTGAGCCATGCCGCATGGGTGTTGCCCCGCCAGATTCTGTTGAGTCATCCCAAGGCTTTCTGCGGATTGCGTCGTGACGCCGATGGCTGGCAGCTGTGGAATCAGGCCGATGGCTGGCAGCCGGTGCAGTTGCGCCCGGACAGCCTGGCGCTGCCATTGATCGTGGTTTTGCGCTTTCGATTGCGTGGGGAGTGGCGGGTCAGGTCGATCTGCGTGCCCCGGGACTCGCAGGCGGCGGATTTGCATCGACGCCTGCGAGTACGCCTCAAGTTCAGCCGGCGTAGGTGGGCGGCACCAGAATAGTATCGAGGGCTTCGGGCAGCAGATCCGGGTAGTCGAGGGTGTAATGCAGGCCTCGGCTCTCTTTGCGCTCCATGGCTGAGCGGATCATCAATTCCGCCACTTGCGCCAGGTTGCGCAGCTCGATCAGGTCGCGACTGACTTTATAGTTGCTGTAGAACTCGTCGATTTCGTCTAGCAACAGACGCACGCGATGTTGTGCGCGTTGCAGGCGTTTGTTGGTGCGTACGATGCCGACGTAGTCCCACATGAAGCGCCGCAGCTCGTCCCAGTTGTGCGCGATGATCACGTCTTCGTCGGAGTCGGTCACCTGACTTGCGTCCCAGGCGGGCAGGGCGCGGGGGATGCCGATATCGGACAACTGCTCGAGAATGTCCGCGGCTGCGGAACGGGCATAGACGAAGCATTCCAGCAGCGAGTTGCTGGCCATGCGGTTGGCGCCGTGCAGGCCGGTGAAGCTGGTTTCGCCGATGGCGTACAGCCCGGGCACGTCGGTGCGGCCCTGTTGGTCGACCATCACGCCGCCGCAGGTATAGTGCGCCGCCGGAACAACCGGGATCGGTTGCTTGGTGATGTCGATGCCGAATCCGAGGCAACGCTCGTAAACCGTCGGGAAGTGCGTCTTGATGAACGCTTCGGGTTTGTGGCTGATGTCGAGATACACGCAATCGACACCCAGGCGCTTCATCTCATGGTCGATGGCCCGAGCGACGATGTCCCGTGGCGCCAGTTCGGCGCGCGGGTCGAAACGCTGCATGAAGCGCTCGCCGTTCGGCAGTTTCAAATGCGCGCCTTCGCCGCGCAGGGCTTCGGTGATCAGGAAACTCTTGGCCTGCGGGTGATACAGGCAAGTGGGGTGGAACTGATTGAACTCCAGGTTCGCCACCCGGCAGCCCGAACGCCAGGCCATGGCGATGCCATCACCGCAGGCGCCGTCGGGGTTGCTGGTATAGAGGTAGACCTTGGCGGCACCGCCAGAAGCCAGAATCACGAACCGGGCGCCGTAGGTGTCGACTTCGCCGGTCTTGCGGTTGAGCACGTAGGCGCCGAGGCAGCGGTCGCCGTCCAGTCCCAGGCGTCGTTCGGTGATCAGATCGACGGCGACGCGCTGTTCCAGCAGCTCGATGTTCGGGCGTTGTTTGGCCTGGGTCAGCAAGGTTGTGAAGATCGCAGCACCGGTGGCATCGGCGGCGTGAATGATGCGGCGGTGGCTGTGACCGCCTTCGCGGGTGAGATGGAACTCGAAGCCGCCATCTTCTGTGCCGGACTGCTCATCTCGGGTGAACGGCACGCCCTGGTCAATCAGCCACTGGATCGCCTCTTTGCTGTGCTCGACAGTGAAACGTACCGCGTCTTCATGGCACAGGCCGCCACCGGCATTGAGCGTGTCGTCGACGTGGGATTCGACAGTGTCGGTGTCATCCAGCACGGCCGCGACGCCACCCTGGGCCCAATAGGTCGAACCGTTGGCGAGATCGCCCTTGCTCAATACGGCGATGCGCAAGTGACCGGGCAGGGTCAGCGCGAGACTCAAACCGGCAGCGCCGCTGCCAATCACCAGAACATCGTGTTGAAACTGTTGGCTCATTTCAGGATTCCGCTCAAAGCGACCCGGGTCGGGGTTGGCGCAAGACAGGCGGATGGGCGAGTCGAGACAGCCACACAGCCCACTAGTATATAGAGGGGTGGGGCGGCACAATAGCCGGGCCGATATGGCATTGTGAAACTACCGTGACGGAAAAATACGGACGCTTTGTCGGATGTTTTTTTCGCCGGTTTTGGGAAAAAGCGACTGTATCGCAGATGAAACACGCTTTTTCCGCTCACGGTTGCCCAATGTCGGCGTGGCGCGTCTATAA
The DNA here is from genome assembly GCF_059416185.1 of Pseudomonas sp. GW821-FHT09E04. NCBI lineage: Bacteria > Pseudomonadati > Pseudomonadota > Gammaproteobacteria > Pseudomonadales > Pseudomonadaceae > Pseudomonas > Pseudomonas sp. GW821-FHT09E04. The sequence goes on along the minus strand of NZ_JBWKOR010000002.1, from coordinate 323,168 downwards.
ATATTTGGAACTTTTGCCAGAGGGCCAAGATCAATAGACAGTTGCCCGAAACAAGGGACAGTGTCGGCTTCAATGCGGAACCTGCGGTTGGGTTCTAGCCGGCGAGCCGATTAAAAGATTATTCGCGCAGCCGGTTTATCCCGCGCTGCGTTTTTCGTGCGTGCCAAATCAGAGCCCGCAGGAAACTTGCTTGGAGGGGGAGAACTTTTGCGAAAAGCCCGAGTCTATGTTTGCAAGTCCGGTCGTTTAGTCATGCAAGCTTCCTCCGAGTTTATCGAGGAGTGTTCATGCTAACCCAGGAAGAGGATCAGCAGCTGGTCGAGCGCGTTCAGCGCGGTGACAAGCGAGCTTTCGATCTGCTCGTGTTGAAGTATCAACACAAAATTCTCGGGTTGATCGTGCGTTTCGTGCACGACACCCATGAAGCCCAGGATGTTGCTCAAGAAGCCTTTATCAAGGCTTACCGGGCACTAGGAAATTTCCGCGGAGACAGTGCGTTTTATACGTGGCTTTACCGCATCGCCATCAACACGGCGAAAAACTATCTGGTTTCACGCGGCCGCCGGCCGCCGGATAGCGATGTCAGTTCCGAAGATGCAGAGTTCTATGACGGCGATCACGGCCTGAAGGATCTCGAATCTCCTGAACGCGCATTGCTGCGGGATGAGATCGAAGGCACCGTCCATCGAACCATTCAGCAACTGCCAGAGGATTTGCGCACGGCTTTAACTTTGCGCGAATTCGACGGTCTGAGTTACGAGGACATCGCGAGCGTCATGCAATGTCCGGTTGGTACCGTGCGCTCCCGGATTTTCCGCGCCCGGGAGGCCATCGATAAAGCCCTGCAGCCGTTGTTGCAGGAAAACTAAAGACAGCGGCGACAGCCAAGAGAGGAACGCCATGAGTCGTGAAGCCCTGCAGGAATCGCTGTCCGCAGTGATGGATAACGAAGCGGACGAACTGGAATTGCGTCGGGTGCTCAATGCACTGGACGATGTTGAAACCCGTGAAACCTGGGCTCGTTATCAGATCGCTCGGGCAGCCATGCACAAGGATCTGCTGCTTCCACGCCTGGATCTCGCTGCGGCAGTGTCTGCTGCGCTGGAAGACGAAGCCACTCCAGCCAAAGTGTCCCGCGGTCCATGGCGCAGCCTGGGTCGTCTGGCCGTTGCAGCCTCGGTGACCGTTGCCGTTCTGGCGGGTGTTCGTCTGTATAACCACGACGAAATTGCCGGTGTTGAACTGGCGCAGCAATCCAATCAGCCTGCATTGGCCGTTCCTCAAGTCAAAGGCCCGGCTGTATTGGCAGGCTACAATGAGAGTTCGGAAGCCACCGGCCCTATGGCCAATGGTGTGCTGCAAGGCCAGCCAGGCTGGCACGATCAGCGTCTACCAGGTTACCTGCGCCAACACGCTCAACAAGCTGCGCTGAAAGGTACTGAAAGCGCATTGCCTTACGCGCGTGCAGCAAGCCTGGAAAACCGTTAAGGAGGATCATGCGCGCCATACCTCTACTTTCGCTTCTGCTCAGTGGCTGGTTCATCGTTCCAGCCCACGCCGATGAGGCCCAGGATTGGCTGACCCGTCTGGGCCAGGCCGAGCAGCAGCAAAGCTTTCACGGCACATTCGTTTACGAGCGTAACGGTAGTTTCTCTACCCATAACATCTGGCATCGTGTCCAGAATGGTCAGGTCCGCGAGCGTTTGCTTCAGCTCGACGGCTCGGCTCAGGAAGTCGTGCGCGTTGATGGGCATACTCAATGCGTCAGCGGCACCCTGATTGCGGGACTGGGGGACTCTCCCAGCTCTGCCGCTCGTCCTCTTGATCCTCAAAAGCTGAAGAATTGGTATGACCTTGCCGTCATCGGCAAGTCGCGTGTGGCCGGGCGTGAGGCGGTGATCGTGTCGCTGACGCCACGCGATCAGCATCGCTATGGATTCGAGCTGCATCTGGACAAGGAAACGGGCTTGCCGCTCAAGTCATTGCTGCTCAACGACAACGGGCAATTGCTTGAAAGGTTCCAGTTCACTCGACTGGAGACTTCTGAGGTTCCGTCCGACAAGGATCTCCAGGCCGATTCCGATTGCAAGCCTGTGAACCTTGAAGGCGACAAGGCTTCTGCCGTCAAGACCGCTCAGGTCTGGCGCTCTGACTGGCTGCCTCCTGGCTTTGAACTCACCAGCAGTTCTTCGCACAAGGATCCCGAGACCAAGACGCAGGTCAACAGCCTGCTGTATGACGATGGTCTGGCGCGTTTCTCTGTATTCCTCGAGCCGCTGAACGGTGCAACCGTCACCGATACCCGGACTCAGTTGGGCCCTACCGTTGCCGTATCCCGTCGCTTGACCACGCCTCAAGGTGAAGTGATGGTGACGGTTGTCGGCGAGATTCCAATCGGCACCGCTGAGCGGATTGCCTTGTCGATACGCAATGATGGCGCTGCAACCAGCAAGCAGTGAGCTGATTCCAGCTGTTTCCACCTCGTTTTCGAGACGTGAAATGTTTGCTGAGCATTTTCATTTGCAAATAATCCGAAAATTTTTTATAGGTCAGAGCCTCACGGCTCTGGCCTTGTTTTGTTGTTCCCGGAACAAAAATGCCGGCCTGTAGTTCCCGGTGTTCCTTGCTCCATATCGCTTAACCCTGCTCGTCGTAACGGGAGCTGTATGTCGATACCAAGCTTGAAGTCTTATCTCTCCATCGTCGCCACCGTGCTGGTGCTCGGTCAGGCTGTTCCTGCAGCCCAGGCGGCTGAAGCGGCCAGCCCGGCCAACCTGCCGGATTTCACCCAGTTGGTCGAACAGGCCTCGCCTGCGGTGGTGAACATCAGTACCACGCAAAAGCTGCCGGATCGCAAAGTGAACCAGCAGATGCCGGACCTGGAAGGCTTGCCGCCGATGCTGCGCGAGTTCTTCGAGCGCGGGATGCCGCCGCAACAGCGTTCTCCCCGGGGTGATCGCCAGCGTGAAGCTCAATCGTTGGGATCGGGCTTCATCATCTCGCCGGATGGCTACATCCTGACCAACAACCACGTGATTGCCGACGCCGACGAAATCCTCGTTCGTCTGGCGGATCGCAGTGAAATGAAAGCCAAGCTGATCGGCACCGACCCACGCTCCGACGTGGCCCTGCTGAAAATCGAAGGCAAGGATCTGCCAGTACTCAAACTCGGCAAATCTCAGGATCTGAAAGCCGGCCAGTGGGTCGTGGCGATCGGCTCGCCGTTCGGCTTCGATCACACGGTGACCCAAGGCATTGTCAGCGCCGTTGGCCGCAGCCTGCCAAACGAAAACTATGTGCCGTTCATTCAGACCGACGTGCCGATCAACCCGGGCAACTCCGGTGGTCCGCTGTTCAACCTGAACGGTGAAGTGGTGGGGATCAACTCGCAGATCTACACCCGTTCCGGTGGCTTCATGGGCGTTTCGTTCGCCATTCCGATCGACGTTGCCATGGACGTATCCAACCAGTTGAAAAGCGGTGGCAAAGTCAGCCGTGGCTGGCTGGGTGTGGTCATTCAGGAAGTGAACAAGGATCTGGCCGAGTCGTTCGGTCTGGAAAAACCGGCCGGTGCGCTGGTGGCGCAGATCCAGGATGACGGTCCAGCTGCCAAGGGCGGGCTGCAAGTGGGCGACGTGATCCTGAGCATGAACGGTCAACCGATCGTCATGTCCGCTGACCTGCCTCATCTGGTCGGCGCGCTGAAGGCTGGCGCCAAGGCCAATCTGGAAGTGATCCGTGAAGGCAAGCGCAAGAATGTCGAGCTGACCGTCGGCGCGATTCCTGACGAAGACAAGGAGCTGGATGCCCTGCCGAAGTCCGGTGTCGAGACCAACAGCAATCGTCTGGGTGTTTCGGTCGCTGAACTGTCTGCCGAGCAGAAGAAAACCTACGACCTCAAGGGTGGTGTGGTGATCAAGGAGGTGCAGGACGGTCCTGCCGCCCTGATCGGCCTGCAGCCAGGCGATATCATCACTCACCTGAACAACCAGGCCATTGGTTCGGCCAAGGAGTTCTCCGAGATCGCCAAGGCACTGCCGAAGAATCGCTCCGTGTCGATGCGGGTTCTGCGTCAGGGTCGTGCCAGCTTCATCACGTTCAAGCTGGCTGAATGATTCAATAGCGGTTGAGTAAAAGAAAACCGCCTCGAAAGAGGCGGTTTTTTTGTGTCCGGCGTTTTTCCTGGATCAGGCTTATCCCATCATGTCCTTGATCATGCGTTCCTGCTCCATCAGCTCGCGCTGACGCGCATCGATACGCGACGAAAGCGGGAAGTTGCTGCCAGCCTTGCGTTTGGCGAAGTCCAGTTGCTGGATGGCCTGGCGATAGTCGCCAACCAGCGCGAAGTACTCGGCGCGAGCTTGATGCAGGCCGATGATATTGCCTGACAGACCGCGCGTTTCAGCCACCTGATACCAGACGTCCGGATCGTCCGGGCGTGATTTGAGCAGACCTTCGAGGGCTTTTTCCGCATCGGCGGTGCGATTCTGTTTCAGTAACAGATCGACTCGCACCTGATTCAACGGGTAGTTGCCCGGATACTGCGTCAGCATGCGGTCGACCCGCGACTGCGCCTCCGCCAGGCGATTGTTGGTGATATCCAGATCGACCTGCGCGAGATTGAAGATGATCTCGTTCGGCGACCTCTCCAGCAGTTGCTTGAGATTCTCCCGCGCCTCATTCAACTGGCCACCCTTGATCTGGGCGATCGCCAGGCCGTAACGGGCCACGTCGTTTTTCGGGTTCTCATCCAGCTGTGCACGGAAACGCTTGGCGCCAAGGCCTGGGGTTTCCTCGTAGATCAGTTGCACCCGCGCGCGAATCAGTTGATAGCGCACGCTGTCTTCGATCCCGCCGGGTTTGGCCTGCTCGGCACGGTTGCGGGTGTCAGCGATCCGCGATTCGGTCACCGGGTGAGTCAGCAGGAATTCTGGCGGCTTGGCGTCGTAGCGGTACTGGCGCATCAGGCGTTCGAACATGGTCGGCATGGAGCGCGGGTCGTAGCCGGCCTTCTCCAGGTTGAGAATGCCGATGCGGTCGGCTTCCTGTTCGTTCTGGCGCGAGAAGGTCCGTTGCGACTGGATCGCCGCCGCCTGGGTGCCGGCGATGGTCGCGATCCCGGCCTCGCCACCACCGGCGGCCGCAATGACGATCCCGGCCAGCAACGCGGCCATCATCGGCACCTGCATCCGCTGGGACGCCTCGACGCCTCGGGCGAAGTGGCGCTGGGACAAGTGAGCCAGTTCGTGAGCCAGTACCGAGGCATATTCACCTTCGGTCTGGGCATTGAGGAACAGACCGCCGTTGACCCCGACAATCCCGCCCGGTGCCGCGAAGGCGTTTAGCTGCGGGCTGTTGATCAGGATGAATTCCAGGCGTCGGTCGTTGACCTGGCTGGTTTCCACCAGTTTATAGACGCTGGACTCGACGTAGTCCTTGAGCTGTGGATCGTTGAGCTGTGAAACCTGGCTGCGCAGCAGCGCCAACCACGCGCGGCCCAGTTGGTATTCCTGTTGTGGCGAGACGATGGCAGAACTGGCGTCACCGAGTGACGGCAGGTCGTCGGCAAAGCCCGGTGAGGCGAGCAGGCAAGCGAGCGTCAGCAGGGTAGGGCGCAAAAATGTCATGCACAAAGCCTTAGTCGACAAAGACCTTACTGTAGCCGGACACCGGGCTTGCGACCAGATATTCTAGGCAGCCTGACCCTCTGAACCGGAGTAACGCATGATCGACGCTGTAGCCCATGACTGTGAACTGGACGCCAGCGGCCTGAATTGCCCGTTGCCGTTGCTCAAGGCCAAGATGGAATTGAACAAGCTGCCCAGCGGCGCGGTACTCAAGGTGATCGCCACTGACGCCGGCTCGCAACGCGACTTCCGCACCTTTGCCCGGTTGGCCGGTCATACGCTGCTGCGTGAAGAAGACGAGGCGGGCGTCTACCGTTACTGGTTGAAAAAAGCCTGAAACCGACAGCGTAAAAGACCTAAGGATTATTGATGTTCAAAGTGTTACGCGACTGGATTCAGCGCTACTTTTCCGATGAGGAAGCCGTGGTGCTGGCGGTGCTGTTGTTTCTCGCCTTCACCGCCGTGCTTACCCTTGGCGGAATGCTCGCGCCCGTGCTGGCGGGGATGGTGCTGGCGTACCTGATGCAGGGGCTGGTGGTTACCCTGGAGCGTCTGCGCATGCCCGGTGGCGCAGCGGTGGGGCTGGTGTTTGCGCTGTTCATGGGCGTGCTGATGCTGTTCATCGTCGTCGTACTGCCGCTGCTCTGGCATCAATTGATCACGTTGTTCAATGAGCTACCGGGCATGCTCGCCAAGTGGCAATCGCTGCTGTTGCTGCTGCCGGAGCGCTATCCACATCTGGTGTCCGACGAGCAGGTGCTGCAAGCCATCGAAGCGGCGCGTGGCGAGATCGGAAAGTTCGGCCAGTGGGCACTGACATTCTCGTTGTCGAGCCTGCCGCTGCTGGTGAACATCATGATTTACCTGGTCCTGGTGCCGATTCTGGTGTTCTTCTTCCTCAAGGATCGGGTGATGATCGGCGAGTGGGTGCGCGGCTATTTGCCGCGTGAGCGGGCGCTGATCACTCGGGTTGCCGAGGAAATGAACCGGCAGATCGCCAACTACATTCGTGGCAAGGTCATCGAGATCGTGATCTGTGGCGGGGTGACCTACATCGCCTTCGTCGCCCTCGGGCTGAACTACGCGGCGCTGCTGGCGTTGCTGGTGGGCGTGTCGGTGGTGGTGCCGTATGTCGGGGCGGTGGTGGTGACTGTGCCGGTGATGCTGATTGCGCTGTTCCAGTGGGGCTGGAGTGATCAGTTCATCTATTTGATGGCGGTCTACGGGATCATCCAGACGCTGGACGGCAACGTGCTGGTGCCGTTGCTGTTTTCCGAAGCGGTCAACTTGCACCCGGTGGCGATCATCTGCGCGGTGCTGTTGTTCGGCGGGTTGTGGGGTTTCTGGGGTGTGTTCTTCGCGATTCCGCTGGCGACGCTGTTCAAGGCTGTGCTGGATGCGTGGCCGCGCAAGGAGCCGGTGGTGGCGCCGCTACTCTGAAAGCGATTCGGCGCCCGCCAGGGCGCCGAAAGGATCAGGCCTTGTTCAGCGCCTGAGCAGCAGCCAAAACTGCATCAACGTGGCCCGGCACCTTCACGCCGCGCCATTCCTGGCGCAGTACGCCATTCTTGTCGATCAGGAACGTGCTGCGATCAACGCCCAGGTATTCCTTGCCGTAGAGCTTTTTCAGTTTGATCACGTCGAACAGCTGGCAGACGGCTTCGTCCTTGTCGCTGATCAGCTCGAACGGAAACTCCTGCTTGCACTTGAAGTTCTCGTGGGACTTCAGGCTGTCGCGGGAGATGCCGAAGATTTCCGTGTTGGCAGCCTTGAACGCCGCGTACTGATCACGAAAGCCCTGACCTTCGGTGGTGCAGCCCGGGGTGCTGTCCTTCGGGTAGAAGTAGATCACCACTTGCTTGCCCTTGAGGGCCGAAAGGCTGACGGTCTGCCCGCTGGTGGCGGGCGCTTCGAAATCGGCAACCGGTTGATCGATAGCTACGGCCATGAAAGCTTCCTTACATTGGGTTCTGTGGGCGCCACGGTTCGATCAGTGCATCCAGGTTCATGGCATCGGCGAAGTCCAGGAACTGGTCGCGCAGCCAACTGATCTGAGTGCCGGCCGGCAGGGTCACGGTAAACGTGGCGTTGAGCATGGTGCCGCCGGTCTGCGGAGCCTGATAGGTATCGCAGGTCAGGTTTTCCAGCTCGACGTTGTGATCCATGAAGAACTGGCACAGCTCGTTGATGATGTCCGGGCGATAGGCCGAGGACACGTAAGCCACGTACGGCAGGGCCTGAGGACGGTTTTCCAGGGCGGCACTGCGCACGACATTTACGGTGAAAGCATGCTTCTTGGCCAGGCCCGGCAGGCTGCCTTCCAGGCGCGCCAGGGCGTCCCAGCTGCCGGAGATCTCGAGGATCAGCGCGCTGCACTCGCCGTGACGGGTCAGGCGGGAGGTGACGACCGCGCAGCGGTTTTCATGGCTGGCGCGGCACAGGACGTTGGTCAGCTCCATGGGATTGGCGCCGAGGGCACTGACGACAAGGAATTGTTCGCGAACTGTGGGGGTGGACATGCAGCATTCCTAAAGCGATGAGCGGTCGGTAGGGTGAGGGCGTTGAGTGCCGGGACATACCTGTCCGGAAGGCCCGATTCGTATATCGCTACGGCTCCAATAATAAGGAAGCGTAAGGCGGCGACACTGGAACGGGGCCTGGGAGGCCGAAACGGGGGGCTGGAACCCGGCGTACAAGCTGATCAGTACCGATCAAAGTCTGAAGGGTAGCGAAAAGCGGCGCCAAGGGGAATGGCGGCGCAGTACTTCGCTTGTGCAAGCATCTTGGCGCCAGTACCATTACCGCTCTCTTTTTCCGGCAGGAGCGGTTTCATGATTGCGGGCAGTATGGTGGCACTGGTCACACCCATGGATGCACAAGGGCGTCTTGACTGGGACAGCCTCAGCAAACTCGTGGACTTCCATCTCAAGAACGGCACCCATGCCATTGTCGCGGTCGGTACAACCGGCGAGTCGGCAACCCTTGATGTAGAAGAACACATTGCCGTCATCAAAGCCGTGGTCAAACAGGTGGCTGGTCGTATTCCGGTCATCGCCGGTACCGGCGCCAATTCGACCCGCGAAGCCGTCGAGCTGACCCGCAACGCCAAGGCGGCCGGCGCCGATGCCTGCCTGCTGGTAGTCCCGTACTACAACAAGCCGACCCAGGAAGGCCTGTACCAGCACTTCAAGCACATCGCCGAAGCGGTCGACATCCCGCAGATCCTTTACAACGTGCCTGGCCGCACTTCCTGCGACATGCAGGCCGAGACCGTGATCCGTCTGTCCACCGTGCCGAACATCATCGGTATCAAGGAAGCCACTGGCGACCTGAAGCGTGCCAAGGCAATCCTCGACGGCGTGAGCAAAGACTTCATCGTGCTGTCCGGCGATGATCCGACCGCCGTCGAGCTGATCCTGCTGGGCGGCAAAGGCAACATCTCCGTCACCGCCAACGTCGCCCCGCGCGAAATGGCCGACCTGTGCGAGGCCGCGCTCAAGGGCGACGCCGAGACCGCACGGGCCATCAACGAAAAACTGATGCCGCTGCACAAGGACCTGTTCATCGAAGCCAACCCGATTCCGGTGAAGTGGGCTTTGGTCGAAATGGGCCTGATGCACGAAGGCATCCGCCTGCCGCTGACCTGGCTGAGCGCTCCTTGTCATGAAACGTTGCGCTCGGCCCTGCGCCAGTGCAGCGTCCTGGTTTAATTGAGGAAGTACAACGCATGAAGCGAATGGCCGGACTTTCCGCACTTGCCTTGATTATCTCCAGCACCAGTGGCTGCGGATGGATCTGGGGCCCGGAAGGTTATTTCCGTGACCGTGGTAGCGACTACCTGGAAGCGAAACAGACTGCACCGATGCAATTGCCACCGGATGTCAGCACCTCCAAACGCCTGGATCCGCTGCTGCCGATCCCGCGTAACGTAGCCGACGACACCGCTACCGGCGAATATGTGGTTCCGCGTCCTCAACCGCTGTCGGCGATTGCCGACGCCAGCGACTACTCGCTGCAGAAGAGCGGTGATTCGCGCTGGGTCATGGGCCAGCATCCACCGGCCGAAGTCTGGCCAGTGGCTGTGCAGTTCTTCCAGGACAACGGTTTCCGTCTGGATGAACAGCGTCCGCAAACCGGCGAATTCACCACCACCTGGCAGCATTCCGACGAACTGTCCGCCGCCATGGCCAAGCGCCTGAGCGCCGCCGGCGTCGGTGCCGACAGCGAAACCCGCGTGCGGGTACGCATCGAGCCGGGCGTGCAGCGCAATACCAGTGAAATTTACGTGGTCAGCGCCGAGCGTCCTGCCGGCAGCACCGCCAATGTCGATTTCACCAACCGTTCGGTCAACACTGGCCTGGACGCTGCGCTGGTCGACGACATGCTCGCGAGCATGAGCCGCACTTCCGAGAAGGGCGGTTCGGTGTCGATGCTGGCGTCGCGTGATTTCGATACCCCGAGCCGTGTCAGCCTCAGCGAAGACGGCAGTGGCAACCCGGTATTGAACGTCGGTTCGGATCTGGATCGTGCCTGGTCGAGCGTCGGTCGTGCGCTGGAGCAAGGTCAGTGGCGCGTTGAAGACATCAACCGCAGCCTGGGCCTGTACTACATCAACCTGGCCGAAAAAGCCGAGAAGAAAGACGAGAAGCCTGGTTTCTTCAGCAGCCTGTTCGGCAGTGCGCCGACCAAGGAAGAAGTTGAAGCCCGTGCCGAGCGTTATCAGGTTCGCCTGAGCAAGGTTGGCGACAACGTTCAGGTCACCGTCGAGAAAAACATCAACACCGTTGCCCCGGCCGATGTGGCCCGCAAAGTGTTGAGCGTGATTCAGGACAATCTGGGCTGATCCAATGCGTTTTGCCGTTCTCGGCAGCGGTAGCCAAGGGAACGGCACGCTGATCGCCAGTGCTGATACGTATGTGCTGGTGGATTGTGGTTTTTCCCTGCGGGAAACCGAAAAACGCCTGCTGCGCCTGGGTGTGAACCCGGCGCAACTGAGCGCGATACTCGTAACCCACGAACATGCCGACCACGTGCATGGCGTGGGTTTACTGTCTCGGCGCTACAATCTACCGGTCTACCTCAGTCGCGGCACACTGCGCGGGATGCGCAAACCGATTGAACCCGCAGGCTTCGTGGCCGGCGGCGAGCAGCTGCAGATCGGTGCTCTGGACATCGGGGTCATTGCCGTGGCCCATGATGCACAGGAACCGACTCAATATGTATTCAGCGATGGTGAGCGGCGTTTCGGCCTGTTGACCGACCTGGGTTCATACTGTGAGCGGGTGCTGGACGGTTATCGGGACCTCGATGCGTTGATGATCGAGTCCAATCATTGTCGCGACATGCTGGCCCGTGGTCATTACCCGTACTTTCTCAAGCAACGGGTGGGCGGCGAGCTGGGACATTTGAACAACCATCAGGCGGCATTCCTGGTGGCCGAGTTGGGCTGGCAAGGCCTGCAACACCTGGTCCTGGCCCATCTGAGCAGCAAGAACAACCTGCCGCAGCTGGCCCGGCAATGTTTTGTCGACACCCTCGGGTGCGACCCGGACTGGCTGCAACTGGCCGATCAAGATTCAGGGCTCGACTGGCGCCACATCGCCTAGCCCATCTACTTAGCAAGCGGAGCCCATCATGGAAAAACGTGAAGAACTCTACCGCGGCAAAGCCAAATCGGTTTACAAGACCGACGACGCTGACCGCTTGATCCTGCTGTTTCGCAACGACACTTCGGCGTTCGACGGCAAGCGCATCGAGCAGCTCGACCGCAAAGGCATGGTGAACAACAAGTTCAACGCCTTCATCATGCAGAAACTCGAAGCGGCCGGCATTCCGACCCAGTTCGACAAACTGCTGGCCGACAACGAAGTTCTGGTGAAGAAGCTGGACATGATCCCGGTCGAGTGCGTCGTGCGTAACTACGCCGCCGGCAGCCTGGTCAAGCGTCTGGGCGTTGAAGAAGGCCTGAAGCTCAACCCTTACACCTTCGAACTGTTCCTGAAGGACGACGCCAAGGGCGACCCGTTCATCAACGAATCCCACGTTGTGGCATTCGGCTGGGGCACCGCCGAGCAACTGGTTCGCATGAAAGAACTGTCGCTCAAGGTCAACGAAGTCCTGAGCAAACTGTTCGACGACGCCGGCCTGCTGCTGGTGGACTTCAAGCTTGAATTCGGCGTGTTCAGCGACGGCTCCATCGTCCTGGGCGACGAGTTCAGCCCGGACGGCTGCCGTCTGTGGGACAAGGACACCAAGAAGAAGATGGACAAGGACCGCTTCCGTCAGGGCCTCGGTGACGTCATCGAAGCCTACGAAGAAGTCGCCAACCGTCTGGGCGTACCGCTTTAATCGACGCAAGCATCTGATAGCACGAAGAAATTTTCGAAAGAGGGTTTGCTTTCGGTAAAAGTGTTGTTATGATGCGCGCCGTTGGAGAGATGCCAGAGTGGCCGAATGGGACGGATTCGAAATCCGTTGTACCTTCACCGGTACCTAGGGTTCGAATCCCTATCTCTCCGCCATACATAGAAAAAGCCCCGTAGCTGAGAAACTACGGGGCTTTTTTGTTTCTGAGGGTTTTTACTCGGATCGTTTATTGACGCATTAGAGTTGGATCTCTAGCTCAATACAGGCCAGCAACATTCAAGTCGCTTTCTCTGAAAAGCCAACTCTGCCTGCGTGTGATCCTTTCCAAAAGGTTTGCGTTAACGCCCATACTCCCAAGACCCTTTGTCGCCTGTGCTTTCCAAGTGATTCCATTGAGCTACCATCGTTGGAAAAATGGAGGTTTGTATGAAAAAGGTTTTTTCTGTAGCCGTTATAGCCATCTCGGTAGCGCTTTCAGGGAACGTTTACGCACGTGGAAGTAGCTTCGGCAGTCATTCCTCGTTCAAGTCCGGCTACTCCAGCGGAAGTCGTTCTGACCATTCGGTTAGTGGGTATACGCGAAGCAATGGAACGTATGTTCGACCCTCTCATGCTACAAACCCAGACTCCACTAGGAACAATAACTACAGCACTAGGGGAAATGTGAATCCGTACACTGGAAAATTCGGCACCAAACCTCGTGATGGCAAGTAGGTATGAAGCTGCTGGAGAGGGCACTTTACTCAACTGTGCTGCTTGCCTTGATGCTGGGGAGCACAACAATTTCCGCTGATACATTTGATGGCTACGAATGCACGGATGATTGCTCTGGGCATCAAGCCGGTTATGACTGGGCCGAGGAAAAGGGAATTGGCGATGAAAATTCCTGTAGCACCCCCTCAGAGTCCTTTAACGAAGGTTGTCAGTCGTTTGTTGAAGGAGGCGGCGGCGTTATTTCAACGGACGATGATAGCGATGAAGAAAACGATGATGACGAATGAGTGCTCGTAAAAAACGGCCCCGTAGATGAAGGATTACGGGGCTTCCTTGTTGCAAAGAAGAGCCGGCTAGATTCCGGGTGAGGTAACAATCATTTCGCTGTTTTCAGCGACGTTTTTATGGCCTTCGACGAAACAGCCCTCACCACATCATCAACAACCGCCTTACCCATCTCCGTCAAAAAATGCGCAGCCCAGGCATATCGGTCCGTTTCTCTAATGAACGCCGCATCTTCTGCAAGTGCCTGGGCGAGGGCAAGCAGGTCGGAAGCTTGGGCAAGTGCCTGAGTGACAGGTACTCCTGCGCTGACATGAAACAGCGGAGTGTCGGAGCAATAGAGGAAGGGCGTAGTCCCAGCGGTTTTTTCTTCAGGTGCATCATGCATGTGTAACTCCTTGACTGTGAGGAGCTGCCACTTTCGTTTCCAAGCGAATGGGTGGCAGCTGTGCGCAGGTTGGAAACCGGGAGTCAAGGAGACCGGCACGCCCGAGGGCGTCCCACGCACAGCCGCCATAAAGCAAATTTACGGGCGTAAGAAAACGCCAGCATTTGTCAGGGGCGCTGTTGCGTGACTCGTCGGGTTTCCAAGCCCGGTCGCTGATGTGCAGCGACGTCTTGAGAGTATCCCGACGAAATGAGGCCCAACAAGGCGGTAACCAGCCGCTTTGCGCAGCAATCGTCTGTTCGCACGCAACTCGCAGATTTTGCCTACAACCTCGTTGAGAGTCACCCGATTATTCTGATGACCGTGCCAAACAGACTCTGAATAACTCCTATCGAAACGCCGCTTTGCTGACTCAGGAAAAGCGGCGCTTTCGCATGTTTTGAGGGTTTTACTTCACGCATCAGCGGTGTGAATCACAGTCGCTGTGCCCTTGCGCGGTATCATGATGTAATACTATGAATAATAAACAGCTGAGCACCCTCAAAGCCGTATTTTCAAGACCGACTCCAGCCACGTTGGAGTGGGCCCGCATCGAATCTCTGTTCGGCGCGGTGGGCGCGAGAACGATCGAAGGCAATGGATCGCGTGTACGTTTCGAATTGAATGGTGTGGTCGCCACTTTTCACCGACCCCATCCAGATAAAGAAGCAAAGCCCTATCAGGTTCGTGATGCCCGGGCTTTCCTCGAACAAGCAGGAGTCACACCATGAACGTGATGAACTACAACGGCTATGCCGCCCGTATTGAGTACAGTGACGAGGACGGTCTGTTTGTTGGCCACATCGCGGGAATCAAGGATGTTGTGGGTTTTCATGGCGAGTCAGTCAAAGAGCTCCGACAGGCATTTGAGGAGGCTGTCACTGACTATCTGGAAACCTGCGCCAAGCTCGGAAGGGCGCCACAGAAACCTTATTCGGGCAATCTCAGCCTGCGTCTGGCGCCCGCGCTTCACGCGACTGTTGCCGTGAAGGCACAGCTGGCTCGAAAGAGTATCAATCAGTGGGTCGCTGAAGTGCTTGATCGAGAAGCACACGCCTGAGTCGCGGCTCACATTCCGAATTAACTGACTAAACTCCTGCATTCCAGGTCATGGACCACCGGGTCTCCGGCGGTCACCCCCTTCAATGCATGAGGTTCGGTCATGGCAAAGGGAAAGAAGAAAGTCTCCCCCAAAAACACCCCCGCAGATCACCCGAAATTGTCGAGCAAAGACTATCTGGCGGAGTTGCGTCGACTGCACGTTGAGCTCGTCAAGCTGCAGGAGTGGGTGAGGGCCGAGGGCATCAAGGTCTGTGTGATTTTCGAAGGGCGTGATGGTGCGGGCAAGGGCGGGACGATCAAGGCGCTTACCGATCGGGTCAGCCCGCGGGTCTTTCGGGTCGTAGCATTACCGGCCCCGAGCGAGCGTGAGAAGAGCCAGATGTATCTGCAGCGCTACCTGCCTTATCTGCCGGCGGCCGGTGAGGTGGTGATCTTCGATCGCAGTTGGTACAACCGCGCCGGTGTCGAACGAGTGATGGGGTTCTGCACCGAGAATCAGGTCGAAAAGTTCCTCAAGACGGTGCCCCTGGTAGAGCATGCCATCGTCGATTCCGGGGTGATTCTGCTCAAGTACTGGTTGAACGTCAGCCAGGAGGAACAGACGCGCCGGCTGGAGGAGCGTATCAAGGACGGTCGAAAGATCTGGAAACTGTCGCCCATGGATCTCAAGTCGTACAGCCGCTGGTATGACTATTCGCGGGCGCGTGACGACATGATCAAGGCGACCGATACCGAATATGCACCCTGGCTGGTGGCCGACTCGAATGACAAGCGGCGAGCGCGCCTGAACATCATCTCCGATCTCCTCAGCCGCATTCCGTACAAGAGTGTTTCGCGCGAGAAGGTTGAGTTGCCCAAGCGGCAGAAGCCAGGGGGCTACAAGGAATCGGATTATCCCTTCCGGCACATCCCCGAGAAATTCTGAAGACGGGTGTTCGCGTCAGTCTCGGAAAAGCCCCGTGGATGAAAATCCGCGGGGCTTTTTCGTTTCTGCAGGGGTGTCAGCCAGCCCTCAAATCTCCTTGACCGGCGTATCCCCCTGCACACCCTTGATCAACTCGATCACGTGCAGACAATCCGCCTTGTTCACATACGACTCCCCACTGGCAACCGTCTCATGGTTTCCCGCCCGCAGGCGCCAGCGCCATTGGCCCTTGCCGGTGCTCGGGGTGCCCTTGGATTGCCTGTAAATCTCGAAATACATTCAGTTCGCTCCATGCGATGGGATATTGCGACAACCTGTTTGGCGCATGGTCGCAAGCCTAGCGGAGCCTTGTCATTTGGCTATCGGGGATGTGTTTCCAATCGTTGGCTAATGTTTCTGCGACACGCGGGGCAGAGCGTCGGGATCGGCCTTCTGATTGGCGAGTACGTCCTTTTTTCACCCTTGCATGACCTACAGTGGTGCTGCTTAATACGGTGCGGCTCATGGCGTCGAATTTCGTTCGGCGACCGACAAACACTATAAGAAAGAGCAGTCCATTGACCCACTCGCATGGAACGCAACACGCGGGGCCGGTGACGTTGTCGCTGGTGGTTCCCGTATTCAATGAAGAGGACAGCCTCGACGGCTTTCTCCTGCGCATTCGTCAGGTGTTCGAGCGTGAGGCGCAGATCAGCCTTGAACTGGTGTTCGTCAACGACGGCAGCACCGATACGACGCTGGAGCGCCTGCTGCGCTGTCAGCAGAGCGATTCGACGATCCGTATCGTCGATCTGAGCCGCAACTTCGGCAAGGAGGCAGCGCTTTCCGCCGGTTTGCAGATTGCCACGGGGCAGATCGTGGTGCCGATCGATGTCGATCTGCAGGACCCGCCCGAAGTCATTCTGCAGATGATCGAGCGTTGGCGTGAAGGTTACGAAGTGGTGCTTGGTCACCGCATCAGCCGCCGTAACGACTCCTGGGCCAAACAGACGTCCGCCAGTTGGTTCTATCGTTTGCACAACAAGATTGCCGAACAGACATTGCCGGAAAACGTCGGCGATTTTCGGCTGATGGATCGTTGCGTGGTCGACGCGCTGCTGACGCTGCCGGAGTCGCGGCGGTTCATGAAAGGCCTGTTTGCCTGGGTCGGGTTTCGCACCACCCAGGTCGAATACGAGCGCCCGGAGCGAGCGGCGGGGCACAGCAAGTTCAATGGCTGGCGGCTGTGGAATTTCGCACTTGAAGGCATCACCAGTTTCAGCACCGAACCCTTGCGGATCTGGACGTACCTGGGGGCGATGGTGTCCCTTGTGTCGTTTGCCTTCGCCATGTTCATTGTGGTGCGCACACTGATCCATGGTGTCGACATGCCCGGTTATGCCTCGCTGATGGTCGCGGTGACCTTTCTCGGCGGCTTGCAGCTGATCGGCATCGGCGTACTGGGTGAGTACTTGGGGCGCACTTACATTGAAGCGAAGCGCCGGCCGGTTTTCCTGGTGCGCCGCATTTACGAATCCAAGGACTGAAGCATGGATCTCAAGGAAACCGACATCCTCGGCGACAGCATCGGCGAGCATTGGTATTACTGTTCCAAAGCAGCGGCGACCCGCCGATTGCTGGGGGAAGCACCGATCAAGCGAATTCTCGACGTCGGCGCCGGTTCAGGGTTCTTTTCCCATCATTTATTGACCCACACCGCTGCGCGCGAAGCATGGTGTGTGGACATCAGTTACCCGGCCGACTCCAGCGCCACCACCGCCGGTAAACCGGTGCATTACCGCCGCTCGATCGATACCGTGGACGCCGATCTGGTGTTGCTGATGGATGTACTGGAACACGTTGACGACGACCTCGGCCTGCTCAAGTCCTACGTCGATAAAGTGCCGTCCGGCAGTCGCTTCCTGATGACCGTACCGGCGTTCCAGTTCATGTGGAGCGGGCACGATGATTTCCTCGAACACAAACGTCGCTACACCCTCGGGCAGTTCGAAACCCTGACCAAAAACTCCGGATTGACGGTCGAGCGGGGCGCCTATTATTTCGGGGCGGTGTTCCCGATTGCCGTTGCGTCGCGCCTGATACCCGGCGGTTCAGGCGGTACGGCGCCACGTTCGCAGCTGAAAAAGCATCACCCGCTGGTCAATTCGCTGCTGAAAACCCTGTGCCGCCTCGAGCTGCCCTTGATGGGCATGAACCGCCTGGCCGGCCTGAGTGTCTTCGTGCTGGCGCGCAAACCGTGATGGCGACGCAACGGTCCGAACTGATCCAGCGCGGTTTGCGCTTTGCCGTGACAGGGTTATTTGTCACGGCCCTGCATGCGCTGGTGGCGGTGTTGTTCATCAACTTCGTGAGCCCTCAACCTCCGCTGGCCAATGGTGTGGCATTTGTCGTGGCGACGGTGGTGTCCTACGTGATCAATACCACCTGGAGTTTTTCCGCAAGGTTGCACGGCCGGACCCTGCTGCGCTTCCTGATGGTCTCGGCGGGAGGATTCGTGTTGGCGATGTTCGTGGCCTGGGCTGCCCAGATGGCCGGTCTGCACTATCTGCTGGGAATTGTGGCCGTCTCGTTGACCATTCCGGCATTCACTTTCGTACTACACAATTTCTGGACATATCGATGAAGGATTCGCGAGAGCACCCGGCACTATTTTTACTGCCGCTGCTGTTGGGGGCGCTGGTGTTTTTTCTGGCGATCGGGCCGCAAGCGCTGAATCCGCAAAACATTGCCTGGCTGGAACAGGGGGATCCGGCGACGCATTACCTGGGTTGGGAATTCTTCCGACATTCGCCCTGGACATTTCCAGTCGGGCTCAACCCGTTCTATGGCATGGAGTTGAGCAGTTCGATCATCTTTTCCGACTCCAATCCACTGTTGGCGCTGTTGTTCAAACCCTTCAGTGCGTGGTTGCCGGATACCTTCCAGTATTTCGGGTTGTGGCTACTGGCGTGTTGTGTCCTGCAAGCCTGGTTTGGCTGGAAACTGCTCGGGCTGATCACCGGCAATCCTGTGATTCGTCTGTTGGGAGCCGGGCTACTGGTGTTCTCGCCGCCGATGTTTCTGCGCATGGGCGGGCACCTTTCTCTGGCGGGGCATTTCCTGATTCTGGCAGCGTTGTATCTGGCGCTGGTGCCAGACCTGCGTCGACGCCATTGGGCCTGGGGCTCGTTGCTGGCGGTGACGTCATGGGTGCACGCGTACTTGCTGGCGATGGTGGCCCTGATCTGGCTGGCGGACTTGCTGGGCAAGGCATTCAGCCGACAATTGACCCGGCGTCAGGCGCTGATTGAAGGTGGATTGCTGTTTGCGCTGGTGAGTGTGTGCTGCTGGCAGGCGGGTTATTTCAGCATTGCCGACGGCGCAGCGTCCGGCGGTTTCGGTTTGTACCGGATGAATTTGTTGTCGCCGTTCGATCCGGCAGGCTGGTCCCGGATCTTGCCCAGTCTGCCCAAGGGTGAGGGCGACTATGAAGGCTTCAACTACATGGGGCTGGGCGTTCTCTTGCTGGTGCCGCTGGCGCTGATTGCCTGGATTGGAAACAGGCAACCCTTGAAGGACGAGTTGCGCGCTCGACCATGGCTGTTGATGGCCTTGTTCGGGCTATGGCTTTTTGCGCTGTCGAATCAGATCGGAATCGGTGCAACGACCGTCGGCTATCCGCTGCCGAAGATGATCATCGGCCTGGCCAATGTCTTCCGCGCCTCGGGGCGGATGTTCTGGCCGGTGCTGTATGCCCTCATCCTGGCCATGATTTTTCTGGTGGTGCGCGGTTATCGCCCGCGCGTTGTGATTTTTTTGCTCGCTACAGCGCTGGTGGTTCAGGTCGCCGACACTCGAGCCGGCTGGCTTGGCCTGAGACAGGGGAAAATGGTTGCGCCATCGGCGGCCTGGAACAGCCCGCTGCGCGATCCGTTCTGGACAAGCGCTGCCGGACGATACGCGAATGTACGCGGCCTGATGCCGCAGAATCAGAACGATCGCTGGCAAATGATTGCCGGATTTGCAGCGGCTCACGGCATGAAGACCGACGCTGTCTATCTTGCGCGAGTGAGTTCTTCAGCACTGGCGCTGGCACAGCAGAAAGCCCGACGCATGCTCGACTCGGGGCAATACGACGCGGATTCGTTGTACATCCTGAGCGACGATGTCCTGGCGGACGCCGCAAAAAGCATCAACAGTGAAACCGATCTGCTGACCCGGGTGGATGGACTGGTGGTCCTTGCGCCGGGGTGGAAGCGCTGCGCGCAGTGTCTGTCGATGCGGGATGAGGGACGGCGGATGTCCGTGATTCCCCTCTCTGGGCCTGGGCAAACGCTGACGTTCAACTACCGGAGTCGACAATTGGCCAACGGCTGGTCGGCGGCGGAAAACTGGGGGACGTGGACGGAGGGGCGGCAGGCGAAAATCGAAATGCGGGTGTTGCCGCAAGCGCGTTCGATCGTGCTCGACACATTGGCGTTCATACTGCCACAGCATCCTTCCCAGCGAGTGATCGTGAGCCTCAACGGCGAGCAGGTGCTGAGCACGAGCTTGACGCAGTTTCAGGGTAATCGCCTGGAAATTCCAATCAGTGCTTCGCTCAGTCAGAGCCTCGTGCGCGATGACAGACTCGATATCGAATTGCAGCTGCCGGATGCCATCAGCCCTCAGCAATTGGGGATCAACGATGATTCGCGGGTCATGGGCATGGGCCTGAAGACGTTGACGGTGCAATGACGCACCGTTTTGATGGACGCTGCCCCGGCAGCCTTTCTACACTGCCCACAATCTGGGGACCGGGGGCAAGGGATGAATCGCAATGAACTTCGCAAGGCCGACATCAACCTGATGGTGGTGTTCGAAACCTTGATGCTCGAACGCAACGTGACCCGGGCCGCCGAGAAGCTGTTTCTCGGCCAGCCGACCATCAGTTCGGCGCTCAATCGCTTGCGCACCATGCTCAACGATCCGCTGTTCATCCGCGTCGGCCACCGCATGGAACCGACGGCCCGCGCCGAAGACATCTATCGCCATCTCAAACCCGCGCTGGACTCGTTGTCGGTGGCGTTGAGCCTGACCCGTGATTTCGATCCCGCCGTCAGTACCATGACCTTTCGCATCGGTCTGTCGGATGATGTCGAATTCGGTCTGCTGCCGCCGCTGTTGCGCGCCTTGCGCCAGGAAGCACCGAACGTGGTGTTCGTGGTACAGCACGTCGATTACTGGCGGATTCCCGATCTGCTGGCCGCTGGCGATATCACCGTCGGCATCAGTCAGACCCGTGGCCTGCCCGCCAATGCCAAGCGCAAACTGCTGCGGCATATCCAGCCGAGCATCCTGCGCGCCGACAAGTCCGACGCGCCGCTGACCCTCGATGAATATTGCGCACGCCCCCATGTGCTGGTTTCTCACACCGCCAATGTCAGTGGTTATGCCGATGAATGGCTGGCGGACATCGGTCGCACCCGTCAGGTGGTGCTGTCGGTGCCGCAGTACAGTTCGTTGCCGGCGTTGCTGGCCGGCACCGACCTGATCGCCAGCCTGCCGGACTACGCCGCCGAAGCCATGGCTGCCTCGGGCCTGCTGTTCAAGGAACCGTTCCCGTTCAAGACCCCGACCCTCGACCTGTCGATGGTCTGGCTCAGCCATGTCGACAGTGACCCGGCCGAGCGCTGGCTGCGCTCGCGGCTGGAGCAATTCATGAGCGAGCGACCGCACGCGCCGTTCTGACTTGCCGACCTGTTGTCCGGCTGCTTTGCTGAGTACACCTGAATTCGGCGGAGCCTCCACCCATGAGCATTTCCCGTGGTTTGCTGCGTGGGCGCGGCAGTCTCGACAGTGGCAAGGTCGGCATGGTCGAGCTGTTTTTCGATCTGGTGTTCGTGTTTGCCGTGACTCAACTGTCCCACACGCTGCTCGCGCACCTGTCGATCGAGGGCGCGGTACACGTGGCGCTGCTGATGGTCGCCGTGTGGTGGGTGTGGATCTTCACGTCCTGGATCACCAACTGGCTCGACCCGGAAAAGCTGCCGGTGCGCCTCGGGCTGTTCGGCCTGATGATCGCCGGTTTGCTGCTTTCGTCTTCGATCCCCAAGGCGTTCACCGAGCGCGGTCTGATGTTCGCGGCCGCGTTCGTGTTCATGCAGGTCGGGCGCACGTCGTTCGCGATCTGGGCGGTTCGCGGGGAGTCATTGAACATGACCCGCAACTTTCAGCGCATCCTCGCGTGGCTGACGTTGTCCGGGGTGTTCTGGATCGGCGGAGCGTTTGTCGAAGGCGAACAGCGGCTGTTCTGCTGGGCGCTGGCACTGCTGATCGAACTGATTTCGCCGTCGCTGTATTTCTGGGTGCCGGGACTGGGCCGATCGTCTTTGAGTGACTGGAACGTCGAAGGCAATCACATGGCCGAGCGTTGCGCGCTGTTCGTGATCATTGCCTTGGGTGAATCGTTGCTGGTGACTGGCGCGACCTTCGCCGAGCTGACGCCGGGCCGCGATGGACTGCTGGCGTTTCTGGTGGCGGTACTGGGCAGCATCGCCATGTGGTGGGTGTACTTCGACAGCGGTGCGGAGCGCGCGCACCACCGTATCGCCCATTCCGCCGACCCCGGGCGACAAGCGCGAATCGCCTACACCTATCTGCATGTGCTGATCGTCGCCGGGGTCATTGTCAGCGCGGTGGCCGATGAACTGGTGCTGGTTCATCCGGATCACGCCAGCGACGCCGGCATCGTCGTGATCGTTGCCGGGCCGTGGTTGTTCCTGCTCGGCAATGCATTGTTCAAGTGGGTCATGGCTGACCGACCGTTTCCACCGTTATCGCATGTGGTCGGGCTGATAGCGCTCATGCTGCTGTTGCCGCTGGCACTGAATCACTGGTTTTCGGCGCTGGCGCTTGGTGCGTTGACCACGGCAGCCGTGGTGTTGGTGGCGATCTGGGAAACCCTGGCGCTGCGTCGGGCGCTACCGGTTCCCGCGTCGGAAAAAGCCGCAGGAGAGTAGGGCGGGGCTGTGTTATATGTACGACCTTTCTGCCGACTGACTGGAGTCTCCCGATGCCACACCTGCACATGGAATACACCGCCAACCTGCCGCAACTGAACGCCGACGTGGCGTTGATCCGGCTCAATAACACCCTGGTGGGTTCCGGTCAGTTCGCGGCGGAGTTCGATATCAAGAGCCGTGCGGTCAAGGTGGAATCCTTCAAGGTCGGTACCGCCATGAGTGAGCGTGCCTTTGTGGCGGTGAGGCTGGCGCTGCTCAGCGGTCGTTCCCCGGAGATCAAGAAACAACTCTCGCAAAACCTGTTGGCGGTGCTGCAGGACCTGTGCGAATGGCCGGCCGGTGTCGAAGTGCAGTTGAGTGTGGAACTGCTCGACATCGATCGCGAGTCCTACAGCAAAGTCGCCATCGGCGTGTAAGACTCAGGCCGCCTCCAGCTCCGCGCAGGTCTTGATGACCTGCTCGCGCAGCCACAGATTGGCGCTGTCCTGATCGACGCTGTGGCTCCACTGCATGTCGAGGGTGAAACCCGGCAGGCCGTTCGGCGCCTCGCAGTGATTGAACACCGCGTCGTTGGTCAGCAAACGCTGGATCCGCCGGGGCAGGGTAAGGATGAAATCGGTGCCGGTGATCATCTTCAACGCGGCGCTGTAGCTGTTGGAACGGGCGACGATCTGGCGCTTCTGCGCCTGACGCGCGAGCCAGCCATCGACCATGTTGGTGGTGGACGTCCAGGGCGTCGGGAACACATGCCGGCGTTCGGTGAAGGCTTGCAGGCTGAGGCGCGGCTCCAGTGGCGTTGCGCGTTTATCGAAGACGCAGACCAGGTCATCTTCCAGCAACATCCGGGATTTAAGATCGGTATGGCTGCGATGGAAGTTGGGGCCGAAACAGACCACCAGGTCGAGGCTGCCATCGCGCAGTTCTTCAGCCGGCACGTCGGTTTCGAACTTGTGCATGTTGACCATCACCGGCAGATCGTCGAAGTCGAAACGCTTCAACAGCCGCGGCAGGATCAGTTGTTCGAAGTATTCCGGTGCGCAGATGTTGAACGTCACCGGTTGCGCCATCGGGTCGAAAGTCGGGGCGCCGGCGTGGCACAGGTTGATGCTTTCGAGGATCTTCTGCACATGGCCATACATGCTGCTGGCCTTGTAGGTCGGGCGCATGCCGGTGCGGGTGTTGACGAACAATTCGTCTTCGAAACTGGTGCGCAGTTTTTTCAGGCAGTAACTGACGGTGGACTGACTGACAAACAGCGCCTCCGACACATCGGTGACGCTGCTTTGCTCATACACGGCGACAAACACCATGAGATCCTGCATGTCGAGCTTTCTAAGCAAGTTACTGTTCAGCATCCGTTCTGTCTCGCTGTGCTCCTTGCGCTGAATCCGCGCAAACGTGTGCGCATGATCGTAACGGAACGATGGTCCCAGGAGAAAGCCCTGTAGGATTTTTCACGGACAGTTGTGGGACAGAAAGTTTTAGGAATACGACGTGTCGAATCAAACCTGGCAAAGATGGCCAGAAGCCTTTAGCTAGAGGGGTGAGCCCCGTGCACAACGCCCGATCAGCGAAAGTGCCGGGCGTAATGCCGAGGGTCAAAGCGCCACACGATCAACAGCATGAGCACCATGATGGCTGTCAGTGACCACCAGGCCCATTCGAAGCTGCCCAGTCGATCGCGGATCATCCCTGCCAGCAGCGGTGAAAGGCCCGCAATCAGATAGCCGATGCCTTGCACGAAGGCGGTCAGACCGCCGGCGCGCTGCGGATTGTCGAGGTGATCGAGGGAGACGATCAGGCTCATCGGGAACAACCCGCCAATCCCCAGACCCAGCAGACACGGCCAGAGCAGGCTCAGGTGTTGCGGGCTGAGGATCAAGCCGCAAAAACCGCCAATGATCAGCACCAGCAGGGCACCCAGCACCCGGCGTCGGTCACGGCTGCGGTTGGCGATAGCGGGAACCACCAGTCCGGAAATCACCTCCATGGCCGTCAGAAAACCCAACAGCAGACCGGCGTTCTGTTCACTCCAGCCGTTTTCCACGTAGTACGGTGCGAGCCATGCCAGCACACAGGTGTAGGACGCCGTCCCCAGGCCGAAGAAGATTGCGAGCAGCCACGCGCGGGAATGGGTGAAGAAGGTTTCTTTCTTTGCCTTGGTGGCTGTGACAGGCGCTGTGTCGTTGCCTTGCAACAACCAGAACAGCAGCGCGAGCAACGCCAGTACCGCCCAGATCGCCAGACCTGCCCGCCAACTGCCGGTGTCGAGCATCACCCGTGGCGCAAAGGAGGCGGCCAGCGCGGCGCCGCCCATGATCGAGGTGACATACAGCCCCATGCACAGCGACACGTTGTCGGCAAAACGCGATTTGATCAGGGCTGGCATCAACGCCTGAATCAGCGCGATGCCGATCCCGGCGAGTACGGCGCTGACGATCAGTTGCGCCGCCGAGTCGAGAAACAGCCGCGACAGGGTTGCCAGGCCGATGATCAACAACGACAGCACCACCGCGCGTCGCTCGCCCAGGCGCTGGCTGATGCCTATCCCGAAAAACATCGCCAGCCCCATTGCCATCACCGGCAGCATGGTCAGCAGCGAGGCGAGGCTGAAGCTCAACGGTATGTCGCCGCGAATCGCCGACAGCAAAGGCCCGACGGCGGCCATCGACGGGCGCAGGTTAAGGGCGACAAGGACGATACCGAGCATCAGCCAGATGGCGGGGCGGGCAGTGGCGCGAACGTTTTCCATCTTCAGACCTTTGAATCAGAGGCTGTCGATTAGGCGGGCGTGGTGCGGGGGCCGGCAAATCAGAAAATCCCGAGGGGTATTTAAAAAGTCGATACGTCTCCCGAGCCCTCTGCGCAAGCCAGCAGCGATTTTTTACTGAATCAGGCCTGACGCATTTTCAAGTTTCATGGTTATTTCATGAGCTAACTAATCGTTGGCTTCTTTTTCACAAAATATTGATGGTTTTCTGCGTAGAGTTTTTGTCGCCTTAGTCAATGAAATTTTCACAATTGGCGAAGGCGCTTCTTTTCAGGAAATCGCCTCTTCATCATGTTCAAGTTAAAAGCCGTGCGCCCGGAATGGGTGACGTTGTTTGCCAGCGCCTTTCTTTTGGCCGGATTCAATTTCGTACTCTGGGAACACCTCTTCGAGATTACTGCGGCCGACGGCAAGGGCATCGCCATGCGCATTGCGTTCGGGGTGATGATCTTCGCGGCGTACAACATCGTGCTGACGTTTCTGAGCTTTCGCCCGGTATTGAAACCGGTGTTGACGGTACTGTTTCTGATCAGTGCCGGCGTGGCTTATTTCATGAGCCAATATGGCGTGATGATAGACGCCGGCATGTTTCGCAACTTCGCTGAAACCAATGCCACGGAAGTTCGCGATCTACTGTCGTTGAAGTTGTTCGCTTATATCATGTTCCTGGGTGTCCTGCCGTCCTGGTTATTGTGGAAGTTGCCCGTCAACTATCGTCGCTGGCACCGAGAGTTATTAAGCAAAGTTGTGGTGTGTGCAGCATCGGTCGCCGTCATTGGCGGTGTGGCACTGGCCAACTATCAGGGCCTGTCCTCGCTGTTTCGTAACCACCATGAATTGCGCCTGATGCTGGTGCCGAGCAATTACATCGGCGCGTCGGCCGGCTATCTGCGTGAACAGGTGGTTTCCGCCCAGCAACCGTTCATCAAGATCGGTGAAGACGCCCAGCGCAACCCTGCATTGCAAAACCGTCCGCGCAAGTCGCTGACCGTGCTGGTGGTGGGCGAAAGTGCCCGGGCAGAGAACTTCGGCATCCTCGGTTACGGACGTGATACGACGCCGAAACTGGACAAGGAAGCCGGTTTGATCGCCTTCACCGACGTGCATTCCTGCGGCACTGAAACGGCCGTGTCGGTGCCGTGCATGTTCTCCAACATGGGCCGCAAGGATTACGACGCCAGCAAGGCGAAGAATCAAGAAGGGCTGCTGGACGTGCTCAAGCGTGCCGGCATCGATGTGATCTGGCGCGACAACCAGTCGGGCTGCAAAGGCACCTGCGATCGCGTCACCCTGCAGGACGTGAGCAATCTGAAAGATCCGGCGTTGTGCGCCAACAGCGAATGCCGCGACGAAATCCTTCTGCAAGGCCTGCAGAGCTTCATCGATCACCTGGACAAGGACACCGTGCTGGTGCTGCACCAGATGGGCAGCCACGGCCCGGAATACTTCAAGCGTTATCCGAAGGAATACGAACACTTCACCCCGGTGTGTGAAAGCAACGCACTGAACAATTGCAGCCGCGACAGCATCGTCAACGGTTACGACAACACGCTGGTGTACACCGACCATGTGCTGTCGAGCCTGATCGATGTCTTGCGCAGTAATCAGGAAAAAGTCGATACCGCCATGCTGTATCTTTCCGATCACGGCGAGTCGCTGGGCGAGTACAACCTGTTCCTGCACGGCACGCCTTACATGCTGGCGCCGGAACAACAGAAACATGTGGCGATGCTGGCCTGGTTCTCCGACAGCTATCAGAAGTCCTACTCGGTCGACACCCATTGCCTGCAATTGAGCCGCAACAAGCCATTGAGCCAGGACAACCTGTTCCATTCGATGCTCGGTTTGCTGGAAGTGCAGAGCCAGGTCTATCAGCACGATCTGGACATGTTTGCCGGTTGCCGCGGTGCGGTCATCGACGGGGTTCTGGCCAAGGACTGAGCCTGCGGAATCTTTCTGTAAGACTATTCTTGCTATCCAGCAGGAGATTTCATCAAAGCACTTGCCCTGCGGAGGCGCAGAAAGCGCCGGTGGCGATATATACTGCGCGCCATTCTTGAAGGGAGAGCCGTGTGGCCATCGATATTCACTGGATTCGCGACAACGATAGCCTCGCGCAGTTTTGCGCCGAGTGGCAGCAGCTGCCTTTCGTTGCCCTCGACACCGAATTCATGCGGGTCGACACCTTCTACCCGATTGCCGGCCTGTTGCAGGTCGGCGACGGCAAACGCGCCTATCTGATCGACCCGCTGACCATTGACGCCTGGCAACCGCTGGCGGCGTTGCTGGAAAACCCGGCGGTGCTCAAAGTCCTGCACGCGTGCAGCGAAGACCTCGAAGTCCTGCTGCGCCTGACCGGCAGCCTGCCGGCGCCGCTGTTCGACACGCAACTGGCCGCCGCCTACCTGAACCTCGGGTTCTCGATGGGTTACTCGCGTCTGGTGCAGGAAGTGCTAGGCATCGAACTACCCAAGGGCGAAACCCGTTCCGACTGGTTGCAGCGCCCGTTGTCCGACACGCAAATCAGCTATGCCGCAGAAGATGCCGTGCATCTGGCGGAGGTTTTCGTACAACTGCGTCCGAAACTGTCCGACGACAAATACGCCTGGGTGCTGGAGGACGGCGCCGAACTGGTCGCCAACCTGCGCCGTGAGACCGATCCGTACGAGGTGTATCGCGAGGCGAAGCTGGCGTGGAAACTGTCCCGCGCCCAACTCGCCGTTCTGCGCGAGCTGTGCGCCTGGCGTGAGCGCGAGGCCCGTGCCCGCAATCTGCCGCGCAACCGCATCGTCCGTGAGCATTCGTTGTGGCCGTTGGCGCGCACGCAACCGGACAACCTCAGCGCGCTGGGCAAGATCGAAGACATGCACCCGCGTACCGTGCGTCAGGACGGCGAGTTTCTGCTTGATCTGATCAAGCGCTCTGGCAGTGTGGGGCCAGATCAATGGCCGCCAGCCGTGCCAGAGCCGCTGCCGATCGAAGCCGCTGCGCTGATCAAACAGCTGCGGGCGCTCGGTCAGGCCGAAGCTGAACGCCTGAGCATCGCGCCGGAACTGATGCTGCGCAAGAAAACCCTCGAAGCGCTGGTCAAAAGCGGCTTCCCCGAGGGGCCTTACCAATTGCCTGATTCGCTGCGTGGCTGGCGCCGCGAATTGATGGGCCAGATGCTGCTCGACAGCCTGGCCACCGCCGGAGAACAGCCTTGAAACGTATTTGCTCGATTTACCAAAGTTCGAAACGCAGCGGCATGTACCTTTACGTGCTCAAGAGCGATGCGCTGGAGCGTGTGCCGGAAGCCTTGATGCTGGCGTTCGGCAAGGCCAGGCACTCCTTCGATCTGGTGCTGACTCCCGAGCGCAAGCTGGCCAGTGAAGACATCGTCGTCGTGCTGGAAAACCTCGACAAGCAGGGTTACCACCTGCAAATGCCGCCGGCCGAGGACGAGTACATCGAACACTTGCCCGAAGAGTTGCTGCGACGCAACGACCCGGTCTGACCTGCGAGGCCCTGTCCTGGGCCTCCTGTAATCCCTGGAACTGTTTTTACGGCGACGACCGCCACGAAGTGGGCGGCCGTCTGCACGGTTTGCGAAAGGTTTGAACATGCGCGTTCTGATTGCTGAACACGACCACGCGATATATGCCCGACTGCTGCGTCAGGCGGCCCCGGAGCTTGAAGTGCTGACCAGCGGCGACTCTGCCGAGCTGGCTCGCCAGGCAGTCGATTGCCCGGTGTGGCTGGGTCAGCCGGATCTGTTGGCGACTCTGCTGCGTCAGGGCCATCAGCCACAATGGCTGCAATCGACCTGGGCCGGCATTACGCCGCTCTTGGCCGACGGCCTGCGCCGGGATTACCGCTTGACCCGGGCGGTCGGCATTTTCGGTCAGGTGATGGCCGAGTACGTGCTGACCTACATGCTCGGTCACGAGCGCGAAGTGCTGGCCCGGCTGGTCAGCCAGGTCGAGCGCAAGTGGGACAGTCGCACCGGCCAGAGTCTGGTCGGGCGCAAGGTGCTGATCGTCGGCACCGGTGACATCGGCCAGAGCGTGGCGCAGTTTCTGCTGCCGTTCGGCGTCGAGTTGTACGGCATCGCCAGCAGCGCCCGGGAGCAGGCGCCGTTTGTCGAAGTCGGTTCGATGGCGGACCTGCCACGGCTGGTGGGCGAGGTGGATTACGTGGTCAATCTGCTGCCCAACACCGAGCACACCCACGACATCTACGACGCGGCGCTGTTCAAGCAATTCAAGCCGACCGGGTTGTTCATCAACGCCGGGCGCGGTGTGGCCGTCGTCGATGCGGATCTGGTCGAAGCGTTGAAGGAAGGCCATCTGGCCGGCGCGGTGATTGACGTCTGCCGTCAGGAACCGTTGCCACAACGTCATCCGTTCTGGACCGCGTGGGGCCTGCTGTTGACCGGGCACAGCTCGGCACCGACATCGCCGCCGATGATGGTGCAGTTGTTTCTGGATAACTTGCGGGCATATCAGGCGGGTGAAACGTTGCGTGGGGAAGTGGATTTCGCACGCGGTTACTGACTACGAAGATCGTGAGAGATCGTTCCCACGCTCTGCGTGGGAATGCCTCAAGGGACGCTCCGCGTCCAGTGACGCGGAGCGTCACGGGCTGCATTCCCACGCAGAGCGTGGGAACGATCACGTGGTGAAGCTTTAGAGGGTGAAATCCCCTTCAGCCGCCAGCTCGCTCAGCGGACGACGCGGGCTCGGTGTTTCTCGCGCTTGCAGGTAATCCGCCAGGGTTGCCTTGTCACCCAGTTTGCCTACCGCAACAGCGGCGTGCAGCGCATAACCTTCCGGAATGTTCAGCTCCTTGCGGGTCAGCTCCTGATCGAAGCCGGCCATGCCGTGGGTGTGCCAGCCGCTCAGGCTCGCTTGCAGCGCCAGGTGGCCCCACGCGGAACCGGTGTCGAAGGTGTGCCACAGCGCCGGCGTTTCTTCGGTGGCGCCCGGTGCGGTGAAGGTGGTTTTCGAAATCACGATCACCAGCGCCGACGCGTGCTGCGCCCAGCTGCGGTTGAATTCGTTGAGCAGGCCCAGGTAACGCTCCCAGTTCGGCGTGTCGCGACGGGCGTAGAGAAAACGCCACGGCTGCGAGTTGTACGCCGATGGCGCCCAGCGCGCGGCTTCGAAGAAGCTCAGCAGGGTTTCCTCGGAAATCGCTTCGCCGGTGAAGGCGCGGGGCGACCAGCGATCGGTGAACTGCGGGTGAATGGCGTATTCGGCAACGCGAGGGTTGGCACTCATCGAGAGATTCCTTGCTACGTTTGAGGATAGGTTTGAAGCAAAACCCGGCGGGATCAGTTGGGCTGAACGATGGGGGCTGTATCTGAAGCCGTGCAGTTCACCGGAATGCAACGCGGTCGAGCGTTAATGGCACCCAGCCAGGGCTTCTTGAGACTGGCAAAGCTACTTGGCCGCGCAAAAACTGACAAGCCCCGCACAACCGGCAGTCGCCAGCGCTTGGCCCACGGGGCCTTGGGCACTAGACTGGCGGCCTTTTCACCACCTGATGTAGATGCTTGAGCCATGGCCGCCAAAGTCGAACCGTTCTGGATACGCAAAACCCTCGATCAACTGGATCACGAGGAATGGGAATCGCTGTGCGACGGATGTGGCCTGTGCTGCCTGCAGAAGCTCGAGGATGAAGAAGACAACAGCGTCTACTACACGCGCATCGCCTGCAAACTGCTGGACCTGAAAACCTGCCAGTGCAGCGATTACCCGAACCGCATCAAGTTTGTCCCGGACTGCATCCAGCTCACCCCGGGCCAGGCCGAAGAGTTCAAATGGCTGCCGCCGACCTGCGGTTATCGGCTGGTCAGCGAGGGCAAGGATCTTCCGTTGTGGCACCACCTGGTCTGCGGTGATCGCGACGCCGTGCACCACGAACGGATTTCCCAGTCCGGGCGCATGCTCGCCGAAGGCAGCGTGCCGGAAGACGATTGGGAAGATCACCTGATTTTCCGGGCCGGCTAAGTTCTGAGGGGCTAAGTTCTGAGGAGTTAAGTTCTGAGGAATAAGCCCCGCCGAGGATTCAAGTTTCAACAAGGAGTGTGTATGGCTGTGGGATTGCGCCGGACGCTGATCGTCGGACTGCTGATGCTGAGCGCGCCGGTGTGGGCGGCGAAGAAGGTCGATCTGGATTACCACGTGCGTCTGTTGCCGCAAAGCGATCAGGCGGAAGTGCGCCTGACCCTTGCCAAAGGCGAGGCCGTGCGCAGTCTGGATTTCGACCTCGGCGACGGCAGCCACTACAGCGACTTCAAGGCCGACGGCCAATGGCAATTGACGCCGGGCCAGCAGGCGCGCGGCATATGGCGCCCGACGGCGGACAAGGCCAGCCTGACCTACCGCGTACGCATCAGCCACGGCCGCAAGAACGGCAGCTTCGACACGCGCATGACCCCGACCTGGGCGTTGATGCGCGGCGATGAACTGGTGCCGCCAGCCAGGCTCGATCAGCAGGACGGCATCGAACTGGTCTCGCGCCTGCACTTCGATCTGCCCGACGGCTGGAAAAGCGTCGAAACTGCCTGGCCGCGCATCGGCAAGAACAAATTCCGCATCGACAATCCGTCCCGTCTGTTCGACCGGCCCACTGGCTGGATGCTCGCCGGGCACCTCGGCAGCCGCCGCACGCGGCTGGGGGAAACCGAAGTGACGGTGGCTTCGCCGCAGGGGCAGGGCATGCGCCGGATGGACGTGCTGACATTGCTGACGTTTGTCTGGCCGCAGGTGCAAGCGGTGTTTCCCCGCCATCCGACCAAACTGCTGATCGTCGGTGCCAACGACCCGATGTGGCGCGGCAGCTTGGCGGCGCGGGAGTCGATCTACCTCAACACCCGGTTGCCGCTGGTCAGCGAAAGCGGCAGCAGCCCTTTGGTTCGGGAATTGGCGCAGGTGTTCGGGCGGATCAACGACGAGCAGCGCAGTGACTGGATCAAGGAAGGTTTCGCCGAGTATTACGCCGTCGAACTGGTGCGTCGTGCTGGCGGCATGAGCGACGAGCGTTATCAGGCATTGCAGGTAAAACTGGCTAAGGACAGCCAAAAGGTCAGCACGCTGCGTGGTGAGCAGATCAGCTCGGCGCAGGTCTCCAAAGCGGTTCTGCTGTTACAGGAACTGGATCGCGAAATCCGTCTGAAGACCCGCAACAAACGGTCGCTGGACGATGTGCTGCGCGGGGCGATGCATCTGGGGACGGTGGATACCAAGGCGTTTGTGCAACTCGCCGAGAGTGTCATCGGCGAGTCGTCCAAGGTGCTTGATAGCGGGTTGCTTCAGTAGCGATCAGACCCCGGCCTTCGGCGATTTCACCGAATCATTGCCGGTCATGGTGGCGGTTCTGGTCGCCACTTCGGCATTGGCTTTCAGCTTGCTCAGCTCTTCACCGGCCCGCTCGATCTTCGTGCGCACGTTGTTCATGTCCTGACGGCTTTTCTCCAGCAGGCTTTTCACCGAACTGTGCCCGGTGATGCCACGGGCCATGGCCACGCCGCCAATCGCCACCTGAATCAAACCGAACACGCCGCCACGGCGCAGGCCCTTGCCGACCATGATCACGCCGCCGGCCAGCGAGCCGATGCGCTCCCAGCCTTCGACGTTCTGCTCGGAGCGGGTCTGGAACGGGGTGGATTCGATACGCTCGACGCGTTTGAGCTCGGTCATGATCTTTCTCCAGGAATGAGTAATGGATAAACAAGCTGACTGCGTGGGCGGTCAGCTCGTTCCATCGGATGTGCGGCGTTTCAGCGGAATTTCGGCCCGGAACGGGTGTTCAAGCCTTTGGCCATGCGGTCGTAAAGCACGACGTTGACCGTGGCGGCGAGGTTCATGCAACCGGTGGTCGGGATGTACACGACGTCTTCGCACCAGTCGCGGATCTCTTGATCCAGCGAGCCGTCTTCGGGGCCGAAGATGTACAGGGCGCGATCCGGGTGCGTGTATTCCGGCAGCGGGCGGGCGCCGTCGACCAGTTCCACGGCGACCGGTACGCAATTGAGCGGCAGGATCTTTTTCAGGTCGTCGATGCCGATCAGCGGGATGTCGTAGTGCACGCGCTTGGTGTCGGTGACGAAATCGGCGGCGCGTTCATAGCGCTTGCCGGTGTAGAACACGGTCGACACGCCGTAACAGCCTGCGGCGCGCATCACCGAACCGACGTTTTCCGGTGATTTGGGGTTATACAAACCAATGCAGCTGTACCGTTTGTCTGCCACGAGCGGGGTGCCTTCGGGAAAAAGAGGGCGATTATACGGGGATTGGGGGAGGGCGGGCAGATTCAGGACAGATCGTTCCCACGCTCCGCGTGGGAATGCAGCCCGGGACGCTCCGCGTCCCCTTCAAAGCCGAACGCGGAGCGTCCGAAGAGGCGTTCCCACGCGGACGGTTCGACGCCTCGACGTGGGAACGATCAGAGTGGTGGACTCAGTCTTCTTTCTTCATCAACCCGGCCAGCGCCGCAAACGGGTTGTGCGTGGCCTTGGCGATTTTCGGCGTGCTCAGCGAGCCTTCGCCGAAGTACTGCTGGTCGGTGTAGCGCGAGTGTTCGTTGTCGTGGCAGTACAGGCACAGTAGTTCCCAGTTGGAACCGTCCTGCGGGTTGTTGTCGTGGTTGTGGTCGCGGTGATGCACGGTCAGCTCGCTCAGGCGCTTGCCGGAAAACTCACGGGCGCAGCGGCCGCACACATGCGGGTACATCTTCAGGGCCTTGTCACGGTAGCCCATTTCCTTGTCGCGCTGGTTGTCGGCGAGGATGCGATCCAGCTTCGAAGTGTTGGTCGGGGTGGACGAACTCATGGGTTCACCTTTGTAGAAAGACTAAATGACGGTTATGACGCAAGTTTAGCTCAGCCCTTGAGCTTCTCGGCAATCCAGATCGTGTGGCGGGTGCCCTTGTTGCCGTGGGCGAAGACCTGCACTTCCTCGGCCTTGAAACCGGCCTTCTTCAATTTGTCGGAAAACTGCCGGTCGGCGCTGGCCGACCACACCGCCAGCACGCCTTTGGGCCGCATCGCCTTGGCGCAAGCGGCAAGACCAGCGGCGGAATACAGCCAGCTGTTGGCCTTCTGGGTCAGGCCTTCGGGACCGTTGTCGACGTCGAGCATGATTGCGTCGAAACCGTTCGGCTCGCTTTGCAGCACCTTGGCCACGTCTTCCTGACGGATCACGGTGCGTGGGTCGAGCAGCGGGCGCCCGGACTTTTCACCGAGCGGGCCACGGTTCCATTCAACGACACCGGGCACCAGTTCGGCGACCACCACTTCGGCACTTTTGCCCAGATGCTTGAGCGCGGAAGCGAGGGTGAAGCCCATGCCCAGGCCGCCGATCAGCACGCGCGAGTTCGGTCGGCCGGCAACCTTGCGGCACGGGATCTCGGCCAGTGCGTCTTCGGAACCGTGCATGCGGGTGTTCATCAATTGCCCGCCGTCGCCGCCTTGGATCTTGATGACAAAGTCCTCGCCATACTCGAACAGGCACAGGGCTCCGCCGTTGTCAGGGATCGGCGTGGTGTCGAGCAGAACGAAACGTTTCATGGAAATCTCTAAAGAGGGGGAGGCAAGCAGGCGCGTTGGGAGTAGCCTGAACGCAGACTTCAGGCCAACGGAGCCCTTGATGAAGCGCACCATTCTAACGGTCATTACCCTGGCCGCGCTCTCGATAACTGCAGTGCAGGCCCAACAGACGATTCCCGTCAGCCCGACGCCGCAACCGGGTTCGCCCGGCACCGCGACGCCAACCCCGTATCCGCAGATCAGCCCGGTACCGATTCCCAAGACTGGTTCCGGCAGTGGCGGGCCACCGCTGGTGCCGATCGAGATGCCCAGCCCGCCGTCCAAGGATCAGCCATTGCCGGGCCTCGAACAGAACGACGGCAAGAGCAAATCCCCCGGCGGCTAGATCTGTTGCGCCGCCAGTTGGCCGTCGGCCATGCGCAGGCGTTTGGACAGGGAGACGGCGAGGGCGCGGATGATCTTGGCGGCGATTTTCGGCGCGTCGTTGAGCATTTTTTCCAGTGAATCCTTGCCGAGGTTGAGCAACTGACAGTTGCTCGCCGCCACGCAAGTCGCTGAGCGGCGTTCGCCATCCAGCACCGCCATTTCGCCGAACGCCCGGCCACTGCGCAGGGTGGCCATGGTCACGACCTGGCCGTCGCTGCCGGTTTTCTGCACGGCCACCTGGCCGGTGTGGATGATGCACATGAAACTGCCGGCGTCGCCTTCGCGAAAGATCGCTTCGCCCTCGGCCACGGTGCTGATGCTGAAGTAGCCCGAAGCGGCGGCGAAATCCGCCAGTTGCAATTGATCGAACAGGCCGCAGTCCATCAGCCAGTCGCGGATTTCGTTGTTCAGCAGGGTTGGTTCTGACATGTCGTGCGGTCTTTTTGTTGTGTCGGTTTGCAGGCTCGCGAGCGGGCGCCGAGTTGATTATCGGCGCCCGGCGTCGGGAATTAAGACCTGACTGACCGGCGGAGTTCCTCAGGCGATGCCCAGAACCTTGAAAACAAATGCATATTCGAGGGCTACGTCACGTAATCCCTGATAACGACCACTCATGCCGCCGTGGCCGGCGCCCAGTTCGGTCTTGAGCAGCAACGGGTTGTCGTCGGTCTTGGTCGCGCGCAATTTCGCCACCCACTTGGCCGCTTCCCAGTACTGCACGCGGCTGTCGTTGTAGCCGGCGATCACCAGGGTTGCGGGATAAGCCTGCGCGGTAACGTTTTCGTACGGCGCGTAGGCCTTGATTCGCTCGTAGACGTCAGGCTCTTCGGGGTTGCCCCACTCGTCGTATTCGGTGACGGTCAGTGGCAGATCCGGATCGAGCATGGTGTTGAGCACATCGACGAACGGCACTTCGGCAATCGCCACACCGAACAGATCCGGGCGCTGGTTAAGCACCGCACCGATCAGCAAACCGCCGGCGCTGCCGCCGCTGATTGCCAGTTGCTGCGCGGTGGTGATGCCGTTGAGGATCAGGAACTCGGCGCAGGCAATGAAGTCGCTGAAGGTGTTTTGCTTGTGCTCCTGCTTGCCGGCGCGATACCAGGCTTCGCCCAGTTCACCGCCGCCGCGCACGTGGGCGATGGCGAACGCCATGCCACGATCCAGCAGACTCAGGCGTGCATGGGAGAACCAAGGGTCGAGGCTCGAACCGTAGGCGCCGTAACCGTACAGGTACAGCGGCACCGGTTTGCCGACCATTTCTCGCTTCATCACCAGGCTGATCGGCACCAGCGTGCCGTCCGGTGCGCTGGCCCACAGGCGCTGGCTGACGTAGGCGTCGGCGTCGAACGGGCCGAGTACCGGGGTTTCCTTGAGCACTTCCTGCGCGCCGCTGGCGAGGATCAGTTGCCGAACCTGAGCCGGACGATTCAACGCCTCGTAGCGCAGGCGGATACGGTCGCTTTCGAATTCCAGGCTGTTTTGCACATAGAGGCTGTAGGCCGCGTCCGGCAATTGCACGCGATAAGGCGCCAGACCGTGTGGGCGAACTTCGATGATCGGCAGACCGCCTTCGCGCAGGCTCAGGGTCAGAGCTTCGGCGTTGAGGGTCACGCCATCGAGCATCACCGAATCGCTGTGGGGAATCAGGTTCTGCCAGTCGGCTTCGCTCGGCGCGATGCCGGTGTCCGGCGCCTGATACAGGGCGAAGTTGATGCCGTCGCGGTTGGTGCGGATGAACCAGGTCCATTCGCCGTCGAGCTTGCCGTGGTCGACGTCGTATTCGTGATCTTCTACCCGTGGTGCCAGGCAGGTGAACGGCTGGTGCGGCTGATTGGCATCCAGTGCCCAGACTTCACTGGTGGTCTTGCTGCCCAGCGACAGCAGCAATTGCTGTTCGGAGCTGGCGCGATAGCAATGCAG
Source organism: Pseudomonas sp. GW821-FHT09E04 (assembly GCF_059416185.1). Lineage (NCBI taxonomy): Bacteria > Pseudomonadati > Pseudomonadota > Gammaproteobacteria > Pseudomonadales > Pseudomonadaceae > Pseudomonas > Pseudomonas sp. GW821-FHT09E04. Next base: position 286,131 of record NZ_JBWKOR010000002.1, on the reverse strand, counting down.
GAAGAAACGCCCGTCCGGCTCATGGAACACCTCTTCGGCGGCAGTGCCGTCGAGGCGGTAGCGGAACAGCTTGTGCGGACGATGGGTGTCGTCGAGCTCGCCGAAGAACAGCGTCAGGCTGTCGTTGGCCCAGGTCATGCTGCCGTCGCAGTCCTGGAATTCCAGTTCGCTGACACGCTCGCTGGACAGTTCCTTCACGAACAGCGTGTAAATCTCGTCGCCCGAGGCATCGACGCTGTAGGCCAGACGCTGGTGATCCGGGCTGATGCTGAACGCGCCGAGGGAGAAAAAGCCGCCATTGGCCAGGGCGTTCGGATCGAGCAGCAGCTGTTCGCGGCTTTCGTCGAGGGTCAGGCTGTCGTCGGCCGGACGCGGGCAGCGGTAGTGGCGGGGGTATTCGTCACCCGCAGTGGTGCGCGTGTAATACAGATACGGGCCCCATGGCGACGGCAGGGACAGGTCGGTTTCGAGAATCCGGCCCTTGATCTCTTCGAACAGGGTTTCGCGCAGTCCGGTCTGATCGGCGGTCTGCGCCTGCTGGTAGTCGTTTTCGGCCTTGAGGTAGTCGAGCACCGCGTCGGTGTCGCGTTCCTGCAGCCAGGCATACGGGTCGTGACCGGCATCCTTGCGGGCAATCGGGGCGCTGGTGACGTTGGCGGATACGGGCATGGAGGGCTCTCGAACATGACAAATGAGGACCGCACGGACGGCGGGGAAGCCTGATGTGCGAAAAGTCGTTACTATAAGCGCCTCTTTGCCTGCCTTGCCATGGACACCATGACCGAGAACGACTATCTGATCGCCTGGGGCCTTTATGCCTTTGCCGCCGTGGGCTGCCTGTTGGTGTGGATGCGCATGACCCGCTGGATGTGGCGCTGGCTGCGCGAGCCGCTGCGTGTGCTGATGGCGGTGCTGCTGTTCAGCCCGACCATCATCGACCCGGTGAAGGAAAAATTCGCCCCGTCCATCGCCATCACGGCGCTGGATCTGGCGTTCAAGGTGGGCAACAACGCCTTTCGTGCGATTTCCGAATTGCTCATGTACGCCATGATCGCGTTCGGCCTGTACCTGATTTTCGTACTGATCCGCTTCCCGATCGAACGCGCTTCGAAGGCTCGCAAGGAACAGGCCGAGGCCGCCCGCGCTGCCGCCCGCGCTGCCGCCCGTGCCGACGACGAACGCGACGGCGATCAACCGTTCGGCGCCGCCGGCGATGATCGTTATGGCCGTCCACCGCTGCCGAACAATCCGCAGCGCATGCGCGTCGAGCCGCGTCTGTAATCACGAGAGTCCGCACATGTGTGAACTATTGGGCATGAGCGCCAACGTGCCGACCGACATCGTGTTCAGCTTCACCGGGCTGATGCAGCGCGGCGGTCGCACCGGCCCGCACCGCGACGGCTGGGGCATCGCGTTCTATGAAGGTCGCGGGTTGCGGCTGTTCCAGGACCCGGCGGCCAGCTGCGAGTCGGAAGTCGCCAATCTGGTGCAGCGTTATCCGATCAAGAGCGAAGTGGTCATCGGCCATATCCGCCAGGCCAACGTCGGCAAGGTCTGCCTGTCCAACACCCACCCGTTCGTCCGCGAACTGTGGGGGCGCAACTGGTGCTTCGCACACAATGGCCAGCTCGCCGATTTCACCCCGATCAAGAGTTTCTACCGCCCGGTCGGCGATACCGACAGCGAAGCGTCGTTCTGCGATTTGCTCAACCGTGTACGTGCAGCGTTTCCGGAACCGGTCGATATAGAAGTGCTGCTGCCGGATCTGGTCGCCGCTTGCGCCGAATACCGCAGCAAAGGCGTGTTCAACTGCCTGCTCAGCGACGGCGACTGGCTGTTCTGCTATTGCTCGACCAAACTTGCGCAGATCACCCGTCGCGCACCGTTCGGCCCGGCGCGGCTCAAGGACGTCGATGTGATTGTCGACTTCCAGGCCGAAACCACGCCCAACGACGTGGTCACGGTGATTGCCACCGAACCCTTGACCGAAAATGAAACCTGGACCCGCTACGAACCGGGCCAATGGAGCCTGTGGCGACGCGGCGAATGCGTAAGCCAGGGCACGACCGAATAAAGGATCTCTCCCCGATGTTGCTCAGTTATCTACGGCTGGTGTTGTTTGCGGCGGGCCTGTTGATCGGTGTCCAGGTGCCGGGATTCATCAACGATTACGCCAAACGGGTCGAAGCGCATCTGATCGAGGCGCAGACCGGTCTGCGCGGCTTCCAGGGCACTGCCGAGCAGTTTTTCAAAGGTGATATTCAGGCCCTGGTCGCTCATTATCGCGCCAGTGAAGACCCTGTGTTTCGCAGCGATGCCGACAGCCTGAGCACTTTGCTCGCGCGTCAGACCGCACTGGATAAGCAGTTCCAGGCCATGCAGGGCCCGTGGTACATCCGTGTGCTGCAAGTGGCGCTGGCCGCTGATCCGGACATCCGCAAGGAGACCTGGAACGGCTACAGCTATCAGATTCTGCTGACGCCGGAAGCGATGATCTGGGGCATGAGTGGCGCGTTGTTGCTGTCGTTCGGCCTCGAATGCCTGTTCCGTCTGATCGACTGGGTGGTGCTGGGCGGCAAGCGCCTGCGCCAGAGCCGGCCGATCGAAGACCGGGATGTGCGCGGGCTGTAACTGATCAAGGGGCGAGGACGACGTAGTTCTCGCCCATTTTTTGCGCGTACCCCTCCAGCACTTGCTGACACAGCGTCACAATCTCCTCGACCCATTCCACACCGACCCGCCACGACACCACGACCTGCAGGTTCGGCGGGCGCTGTTCGATGTCGAGCAAGGTCAGTTCGCCCCGCGCCAGTTCCTCGGCCACCAGTACCGGTGGCAGCGCGCCAATACCAAAACCGTCACGCAACAACCGGGTGATCGCCGACACCGAATTCACACAGTTCAACCGTGGCGCCAGCACGCCCTGGGCCTGCATCAGCGCCAGAATGTCCTGATGTGGCCGGGAGTTTTTCGAGTAGGTGATGATCCGTTCCTGCGCCAGGTCGGCGAGGTTTGCGTAGTCACGGTTGTAGATCGAATTGCTGGCGACGATCCAGCCGATGGGGTGACTGGCCAGTTCCAGGCTGCGCACGCTTTCATGGCGTACCAGATCGGTTTGCAGGATCAGATCGAGAAAGCCTTTTTGCAGCTGATCGCAGAGGTTCAGCGACGTATCCGCCACCAGCTCGATTTCCACCCGTGGATACAGATCGGTCATCTGCGCCACCAGCGGGCTGAGCCAGGTGTGAATCACCGTGTCCATCACCCCGATGCGTACTCGGCCGACCTTGCTCGATCGGGTTTCGATCGACTGCTTCAGCGCCTGCATCGTGTCGAGCATCTGCTCGGCGTATTCCAGCACTTTCAGGCCTTCGGGGGTCAGGCTGACACCGCGTGAGTCGCGCAGAAACAGCTTCACCCCAAGCTCGCCCTCGAGCACCGCGATCCGGCTGGAGATCGAAGCCTGGGTGGTGAACAGCTTGTCAGCGGTCAGGCGAAAACTCTTCAGCCGGGCGACCCAGACAAAGGTCTCGAGAAACTTCAGGTTCATGGCAACAAATTTTTCTTATGTCTTGGGCGGGTTTTTATTCGTTGGACGCGACCGGGTGACGCACCCAAAAATCGACGCATCCGGTCCCACGATAGGCGTCGTCGGGGCTACGAACAAGACCAATAATAATTGCGGAGATTTGCCATGAGTGCTCCCGACACCCTCCCTTTGTCAAAGGCCACGGCCCGTCCCGGACCGTTCGACTGGTATCGCAACATCAATCAGCAGGAGCGTCGCACCTTCTGGAGTTGCAAGATCGGCTACGGTCTGGACGGCATGGACACCCAGATGCTCAGCTTCGTGGTGCCGACCCTGATCGCGATGTGGGGCATCACCACCGGTCAGGCCGGGTTGATTCACACCAGTACTCTGATCGCCTCGGCCATCGGCGGCTGGGTGGCGGGGATTCTCTCCGACCGCATCGGCCGCGTGCGCACCCTGCAACTGACGGTGTTGTGGTTCGCCTTCTTCACCTTCCTCTGCGGCTTCGCCCAGAACTACGAGCAATTGCTGATCGCCCGCACCCTGATGGGCTTCGGTTTCGGCGGCGAATGGACCGCCGGCGCAGTGCTGATCGGTGAAGTGATCCGGGCCAAGGATCGCGGCAAGGCGGTGGGCATGGTGCAATCCGGCTGGGCGTTGGGTTGGGGCCTGACGGCCATTCTGTATGCGCTGCTGTTCTCGGTGCTGCCGCCGGAAGATGCCTGGCGCGCATTGTTCATCCTCGGCATCGTGCCGGCGGTGTTCGTGATTTTCGTCCGCCGACTGGTGAAAGATCCGGAGATCTACCGCGAAGCCAAGGCCAGGCAAACTCCGGAAAGCCCGTCGAAGTTCTACGAGATCTTCGCCCCCGGCATGCTCTTCACCACGATCCGTGCTTCGTTGCTGACTACTGGTGCCCTCGGCGGCTATTACGCGATCACCTCCTGGCTGCCGACTTTTCTGAAGAACGAACGCGGCTTGAGCGTACTCGGCACCGGCGGTTATCTGGCGATGGTGATCGTCGGTTCCTACGTCGGTTATGTGATCAGCGCCTATTTGACCGACCTGCTGGGGCGCAAGAAGAACTTCATCCTGTTCGCGGTCGGCTCGTTCACCATCGTTCTGCTCTACACCCAATTGCCGGTCAGCAACGGCGTGATGCTGTGGCTGGGTTTCCCGCTGGGCTTCTTTGCCTCGGGGATTTTCAGCGGCATGGGCGCGTTTCTCACCGAGCTGTTCCCTACGCGGATTCGCGGTTCGGGGCAGGGCTTTTGCTACAACATCGGCCGGGCGCTGGCGGCATTGTTCCCGCTGCTGATCGGGCTGCTCAGCCAGAAGGTGCCGCTGAGTGTAGGCATCGGTGCCTTTGCGGCAGTGTCCTACGGCGTGGTGATTCTTGCGGCATTGAGCCTGCCGGAAACCCGTGGCAAGCAACTGGACGCGCAGTAACTGATAACCTGCGACAACTGTCCTACAGCATAAAAAGATAACAGCTACAGGAGTGTTCACCGTGAGCCGCCTGCTATTGAACTGTGACATCGGCGAGAGCTTCGGCAACTGGACCATGGGTCTGGACGCGGAGGTCATGCCCTTCATCGATTGCGCCAACATTGCCTGCGGTTTCCACGCCGGCGACCCGAGCATCATGCGCAAGACCGTCAGCCTGGCCTTGAGTCATGGCGTGCAGATCGGCGCGCATCCGGCCTATCAGGATCTGGTGGGTTTCGGTCGGCGCTCCATGGCGTACACCGCCCAGGAACTGCAAGACATCCTGCATTACCAGATCGGCGCCCTCGACGGCATTTGCCGTGCCCAGGGTGGAAAAGTCAGTTACGTCAAACCCCACGGCGCAATGTACAACGACATGATGGCCAACCCGGCGCAGTTGCGGGCGGTGATCCAGGCAGTCGCAGCTTACGACCGCAGCTTGCCGCTGATGCTGATGGCAACCCGCGACAACACGGCGGCGCAACAGATCGGTGACGAATACGGCGTGACCCTGTGGTTCGAAGCCTTCGCCGACCGCGCCTACGACAGCGCTGGCCGACTGGTGTCGCGGCAACTGCCGGGGGCGGTGCATCACGACGCCGAAACCATCATCGGGCAAGCACTGACCATCGCCCGGGGCGACAATCTCACCGCCAGCGACGGCAGCGCGCTGCACCTGCAAGCCAACACCTTGTGCGTACACGGCGACAACGCCAGTTCGGTTGCGGCCGTGCAACGCATTCGTCAGGCCTTGAACGAGCAGAGCGCGCCATGAATCCGCGGGTGGAAGTGGTGGCACTGGATTGCCTGATGCTGCGCCTGTTCGATGAAATCGCCGAAGCCAACATGCCGTGGATGCTCGCCGCCAGCGAGCGGTTGCGCGCGGTGTTCGGCGAGCATTTGATTGATCTGGTGCCGTCGTACACCACATTGATGGTGCATTACGATCTGACCGAATTGAATCCGAGTCAGGCTCGGGATTTGATTGCCGAAGCCTTGATCGACCTGTCGCCGAATGCGCACACCGGCGGCCAGTGTCACGTGCTGCCGGTGTGGTACGACTTGAGTGTCGGCCCGGAACTGAGCCTGCTGTCGCAGCGCAGTGGTTTGTCGGTGGAAGAAGTGATCCGCCGTCACAGTGCGCGTGAATATCAGGTGTTCGCCCTGGGTTTTGCACCGGGGTTTGCCTTCATGGGGCTGGTGGACGAAGTCCTGGCGGCCCCGCGTCTGAACACACCTCGCAAGAAAGTCGCCGCCGGCAGCGTCGGCATCGCCGAACGGCAAACTGCCGCGTATCCGGTGGTGTCTCCCGGCGGCTGGAACCTGATCGGTCGCACGCCGGCAAAACTGTTCGACCGTGAACGCGAGGGCTACAGCCTGATGCAGCCCGGCGATACCGTGCGTTTCGAAGCAGTGAGCCACGCCGAATTCATCCGTCTTGGCGGTGACGACACGCCTCTGGAGGCATTGGCATGAGCCGACTGACAATTGAAGCGAGCACACCGCTGTGTCTGTTGCAGGACGCCGGACGATTCGGCGTGCGGCATCTGGGCGTGACCCAGGGCGGCGCGGCGGACTGGCGGTCGATGGCCTGGGCCAACTGGCTGCTGGGTAATGGCCTGGATTTGCCGGTGATCGAAATCACCCTCGGTGGGTTTACGGTTGTGGCTGAGGACGACTGTCTAATGGCGTTGGCTGGCGCCGATCTTGGCGCGCAGATTGACGGTGAAACGTTGGCACCGTGGCGCAGTTTCAAATTGCGCAAAGGGCAGACCTTGAAGTTCACCCAACCGTTGTTGGGGGCTCGGGCCTATCTGGCGGCGCCCGGTGGTTTCACTGCGCCGAAAGTGTTGGGCAGCAGTGCCACGGTGGTGCGCGAAGAGCTCGGCGGCCTCGATAGTTTTGGCTTGCCGCTGGCCAAGGGTGCTTCGCTGAGTTATCAGGGCGAAACCCTGTTGGTGCGTGAGGTTTCGGCACAGCATCGGCCGGATCTGCGCCTCGACGCACCGCTCGATCTGGTGCTCGGCGCGCAAATCGGCCAGTTCGGCGGACAGAGCCTGTTCGATGCATTCAACAGCGCCTGGACGCTGGACAGCCGTGCCGACCGCATGGGCATTCGTCTATTGGGGGCGGCGTTGCAGTATCAGGGCCAGCCAATGATTTCCGAGGGCATTCCGCTGGGCGCGGTGCAGGTGCCGCCGGACGGGCAGCCGATCGTGTTGCTCAATGATCGGCAGACCATTGGCGGGTATCCGCGATTGGGAGCGTTGACGCCGTTGGCGCTGGCACGCCTGGCGCAGTGTCTGCCGGGGGCGAAGGTCAGGTTGCGCCCGGTGGTACAAGAAGTTGCACACCGGGAACATATCGAATATCTACAGCGCTTTACTTGATCGTTCCCACGCTCCGCGTGGGAATGCCGCCCGGGACGCTCTGCGTCACTTGATGCATTCCCACGCAGAGCATGGGAACGATCCGCTTACTTGGACAGAAACCGCATCCCTTCTTCCAGCCCGCGCAACGTCAGCGGATACATCTGATCCTCGATCAGATCCCGCACGATATTGGTCGATGAGGTGTAGCCCCACGTATCTTTCGGGTATGGGTTGATCCAGATGAGCTTCTTGTACTTTTCCATGAAGCGCTGCATCCACACGTAACCCGGCTCTTCGTTCCAGTGTTCGACGCTGCCGCCGGCCTGGGTGATTTCATAGGGCGCCATTGCAGCGTCACCGATGAAGATCACTTTGTAGTCGGCGCCGTACTTGTGCAGCAGATCCTGGGTCGAGGTGCGCTCGGAGGTGCGGCGCATGTTGTTCTTCCACACCGATTCATAAATGAAGTTGTGGAAGTAGAAGTACTCCAGATGCTTGAACTCGGTCTTGCAGGCCGAGAACAGTTCCTCGCAGATCTTCACGTGGGCATCCATCGAACCGCCGATGTCGAACAGCAGCAACAGTTTCACCGTGTTGCGCCGCTCCGGGCGCATCTGGATGTTCAGCAGGCCGGCGTCCTTGGCGGTGTGCTCGATGGTGCCGTCGATATCCAGCTCTTCCGCCGCGCCCTGACGAGCGAATTTACGCAGGCGGCGCAGGGCGACCTTGATGTTGCGGGTGCCCAGTTCCACCGAGTCGTCGAGATTCTTGTACTCGCGCTGATCCCAGACTTTCACCGCTTTGCCCTGGCGCTTGCCGGCATCGCCGACCCGGATGCCTTCCGGGTTGAAACCGCCGGAGCCGAACGGGCTGGTGCCGCCGGTGCCGATCCATTTGTTGCCGCCGGCGTGGCGTTCTTTCTGTTCTTCCAGGCGTTTCTTGAATTCTTCGATCAGCTTGTCCAGGCCGCCGAGGGATTGGATCTGTGCGCGTTCCTCGTCGGTCAGCGAACGCTCGAACTCCTTGCGCAGCCAGTCTTCGGGAATCAGCGCCTGCAAGTGGTCGTCGAGTTTTTCCAGGCCGTTGAAGTAGGCGCCGAACGCACGGTCGAACTTGTCGAAATGCCGTTCGTCCTTCACCAGAATCGCTCGGGACAAGTAGTAAAACTCGTCCATGTCGGCGAACGTCACGCGCTGTTTCAGCGCGTTGATCAGGTCGAGCAGCTCGCGCACCGACACCGGCACCTTGGCTGCACGCATTTCGTTGAACAGGTTGAGCAACATGGCGTCAGCCTCTTAGCGGGTGCCGCGACGGCTCATGAACGCCAGGCGTTCAAGCAGTTGCACGTCCTGTTCGTTCTTCACCAGCGCACCGGCCAGCGGCGGGATGGCTTTGGTCGGATCGCGTTCGCGCAGCACCGCTTCGCCGATGTTGTCGGCCATCAGCAGTTTCAGCCAGTCCACCAGTTCCGAGGTCGACGGCTTCTTCTTCAGGCCCGGCACCTTGCGCACGTCGAAGAACACGTCCAGCGCTTCGCTGACCAGGTCCTTCTTGATGTCCGGGTAGTGAACGTCGACGATTTTCTGCAGGGTGGTGCGGTCCGGGAACGCGATGTAGTGGAAGAAGCAGCGGCGCAGGAAGGCGTCCGGCAGCTCTTTCTCGTTGTTGGAGGTAATGATGATGATCGGACGCTTCTTGGCCTTGATGGTCTCGTCGATCTCGTAAACGTAGAACTCCATCTTGTCGAGTTCTTGCAACAGATCGTTGGGGAACTCGATGTCAGCCTTGTCGATTTCGTCGATCAGCAGAATCACGCGTTCTTCAGACTCGAACGCCTCCCAGAGCTTGCCCTTCTTCAGGTAGTTGCGCACGTCGTGGACTTTTTCATTGCCCAGTTGCGAGTCGCGCAGACGGCTGACCGCATCGTACTCGTACAGGCCCTGATGGGCCTTGGTGGTGGACTTGATGTGCCAGGTGATCAGCTTGGCGCCGAACGATTCGGCCAGTTGCTCGGCGAGCATGGTCTTGCCGGTGCCCGGCTCGCCCTTGACCAGCAGCGGCCGCTCCAGGGTGATGGCGGCGTTGACCGCCAGCTTCAGGTCATCGGTGGCGACGTAGGCCTGGGTGCCTTCGAACTTCATCTGCTAATCCTCGAACGGTAACGCCGACCTGAACGGGCAGGGCGGGGGCGAAATAATCGGATGCCCGACTATAACGCGCGGCCCGGTCGACTGTGAACGCAGACGGCTTATTCAGTCTCTGAATGGGGCGTCACATGTTGACTCAACCCGCATCCGGCTTCGGACGCTCATACCGGGCATTGAATGCCTGGATGAATCCATTGCGCAAAATCTGCAAAAACGCTTCGAACGCGCTGATATCTTGCTGATGGACGCTGCCGCTGAGTTCGACCTTGGTTGCGAACTGGTTTTTGGCCTGATTCTTCAGCACGGTTTCAGTACCACCAACCAGCGCCTCCCAGACTGATCTGAAAATGCTTTTGTTCTTGTTTTCCACGTCCTGTTGCCAGTTGAACACTTCGACATCCCGCAGCAACGGCTTGATGTAGCCCGTCAGCTGGGCTTTTTTGGCCTGGGCCTCGATGACCACGTCGCCGTGGCCGGCGCTGAAGTCGAACTTGCCATAGGCCGAGGCGAAGTCGTTCATGCGCTTGAGTTCGAGGTCACGGGCGCGCAGGCGAAATTCGAAATCCTCGAAATTGCTCAGCGGGTCGAAGGTGGCGGAGGTTTCCAGTGGCGCCTGGCCCAGCAGCAGGGCCTTGCCTTCGAAGCGGGCATCACGCTTGCCCTGGGTGTCGACGACGTTGGTCAGGTTGTAAATGCTCGCTTCGACGTTCGTAGCGTTCATGTTCACGGGCGGTTTCGAGTTGAAGTTGCGGAAGCTGATGCGGCCATCATTGATCTGCACTTCGTCGAGGGTGATCGGTAGCAGCTTGCCCAACTGCGCGCGCCAGTCAGTGCCTTTACCGGTCTGGGAGTTCTGTTTGTTGGCACCGCCATCGACGAAATTGACTTCGGGTCTGAAGAACTTCACCTGCGCTACTACCGCGTGGTCGTACCACAGCGAATGCCAGCTCACAGACAGGTCGATCAACGGTGCGTTGACGAACGGCACCGGCACCTTGCCGTCGACCTTGACGATCTTCAGTCCGTTGATCTTGTACGCACCGCGCCACAGGGCCAGGTCCACATCGGTGACCTGCCCACGGTAGTCGCCCATGTTGGCCAGCTTGTCATTCAGATAGTCGCGCACGAGAAAGGGCAGGGCGATGTGCAGGGCGATCAGTAGCACAACGATAGTGGCGAGGATCCACAACGGCCAGCGGTAGCGACGCTTCATGGCGGCAATTCCCGAACGGTGTTAAGCGATGGACTGCCGCCTGTAGCAGACGTTCGACCCGACTGGACTGGCAGGAGCAACAGGCTTACCTTGGAGAGCTGAATTCAACGCTGCATAAGGACCCAGCCATGAGCCGCATTTTTGCTGACAACGCCCATTCCATCGGCAATACGCCGCTGGTGCAGATCAACCGCATTGCGCCCCGTGGCGTGACCATCCTGGCCAAGATCGAAGGTCGCAACCCGGGCTATTCGGTGAAGTGCCGGATCGGCGCGAACATGATCTGGGACGCCGAAAGCAGCGGCAAACTCAAGCCGGGCATGACCATCGTCGAGCCGACCTCGGGCAACACCGGCATCGGCCTGGCCTTTGTGGCGGCCGCTCGCGGTTACAAATTGATGCTGACCATGCCGGCCTCGATGAGCATCGAGCGGCGCAAGGTGCTCAAGGCGCTGGGTGCCGAGCTGGTATTGACCGAGCCCGCCAAAGGCATGAAAGGCGCAATCGAAAAGGCCAACGAGATCGTCGCCAGCGACGCGGGCAAATACTTCATGCCGTCCCAGTTCGACAACCCGGCCAACCCGGCCATCCACGAAAAAACCACCGGTCCGGAAATCTGGAACGACACCGACGGTGCGATCGATGTACTGGTGGCGGGCGTCGGCACCGGCGGAACCATCACCGGTGTGTCGCGGTATATCAAGAATACGGCGGGCAAACCGATTATCTCGGTGGCGGTGGAGCCGGTGTCTTCGCCCGTGATCACTCAGGCGCTGGCCGGCGAAGAGATCAAGCCGAGCCCGCACAAGATTCAGGGCATTGGCGCCGGTTTCGTACCAAAGAACCTGGATCTGTCGATGGTCGACCGGGTCGAGCGCGTGACTGATGAAGAGTCCAAGACGATGGCCTTGCGCCTGATGCAGGAGGAAGGGATCTTGTGCGGCATTTCCTGCGGTGCCGCGATGGCCGTTGCAGTGCGCCTGGCGGAAACCCCGGAAATGCAGGGCAAGACCATTGTGGTGGTGCTGCCGGACTCCGGTGAGCGTTATCTGTCGAGCATGCTGTTCAGCGATCTGTTCACCGATCAGGAAAACCAGCAGTAAGCGTCCCGTTGATTCAGGTCAGCCAGGGTTCAGGACCGTTATGTTAATTAATGCTTTGTTGCGCAATTCTTAACACTGAATCTTGGGTCGGGCGGGTTTTTCCCGGAGCCGGTAGTGTTTATCATGGCCGGCCGCCATGTCGGGTAAATGACATTGCGTGGCGTTGTCTTTTTTCAAGGAGTTGTTGATGACCTTTTCGTTAGCCGCCAAGGTGTCGGTGTTGCTGCTGTTTGTGGGCAGCATCCTCTACGTGCATTTGCGCGGCAAGGCGCGTTTGCCGGTGCTGCGTCAGTTCGTCAACCATTCGGCGCTGTTCGCTCCGTACAACGCGTTGATGTACCTGTTCTCCGGCGTGCCGTCCAAGCCCTATCTGGATCGCAGCAAGTTTCCGGAACTGGACGTGCTGCGCGACAACTGGGAAACCATCCGCGACGAAGCGATGCACCTGTTCGACGAGGGCTACATCCGCGCCGCCGAGAAGAACAACGACGCCGGTTTCGGCTCATTCTTCAAGAAGGGCTGGAAGCGTTTCTACCTCAAGTGGTACGACAAACCGCTGCCATCGGCCGAAACCCTGTGCCCGAAGACCGTGGCGCTGGTCAGTGCCATCCCCAACGTCAAGGGCGCGATGTTCGCGCTGTTGCCGGGCGGCAGCCATTTGAACCCGCACCGCGATCCGTTCGCCGGTTCCCTGCGCTATCACCTCGGTCTGTCGACGCCCAACTCCGACGATTGCCGGATCTTCGTCGACGGTCAGGTCTACGCCTGGCGCGACGGTGAGGATGTGATGTTCGACGAGACCTACGTGCACTGGGTCAAGAACGAAACCGAAAAGACCCGCGTCATCCTGTTCTGCGACATCGAGCGTCCGCTGAGCAACCGCCTGATGACCCGCATCAACCGCTTCATCAGCGCCTGGCTGGGTCGCGCCACCGCACCGCAGAACCTCGACGACGAACGCGTCGGCGGGATCAACCAGGCTTATGCCTGGACCAAGAACTTCAGCGACCGGTTCAGCGGTGTGGTCAAACAGTGGAAACGCCGCAATCCAAAGGCCTACCGCGTAATGCGGCCGGTGCTGGCGGTGGTGGTGTTGACGTTGCTGGGGTATTGGCTGTTTGGTTGAGGCTGAATGCAGACGCGTAAAAAAACCGCTCCTTGTGAGCGGTTTTTTATTGTCTGCGAGTCAGCGCCGTCCAGCGAGAACGTCGGGCTCGTCTTCGATACCCGTAATCAGTAGCTGAAGAAAGCGCTGCTGATTGGTTGAGAGCTCAGAGGAGATAAGCTTTTCATCCGTTTTGATTGATCTTTTCTTAGTGGGGGATTTTTTCACAGATTTGCGCATGAGCCCGCCCTCGTTGATCATTACTTGAACAGTTTTCACGATACTTTACTCTCCACTGCGAGGACAAGGCGGCCTTCTAAATCAAATTTGAAGCCGAGTTTTGTATAAACAGGCATTGCCTCTTGTAGCGGCTCCTGGACTTCAATCCACTGACTGCCGATTATCTGCGCAAACTGATCAATGGCTATCATCGCCAAAACCGCAATACGCTTTTTAAGCGGGTGAAACGCTCCGGGTTGTCCCTCCAATCGTACGATTCGAATTCTCTGACGGCTTTTATTCGGGTTGACGAAACACAGTCCGCACAGCTGTTCTTCAAACCAGATCGCGATATCCAGGGACAAGGGTTCTCGTGACTTCCATGTGGCAATCTCTCGCCAGCAAAAATGCGGACTCTCCCAAAGCTCGAACGCGCTCAGTGCTATGGCATCAATAGGTTCGAAGCGGATCTTCGAAAAATCTGCTCCTTCATGAAACTGCATTCTGTGAGTAGCGATACCTGCCTGCTTTCTGGCCTCTGATCGATACAACTGATACCGCAAATACGTCCGTTCTCTTGGCATATGATTTCGAGCATTCCATGTCTCCCCATCAGTGGGTCTAGCCGTTGCTCATCAGCCTATTCAGCTCGGGTCCATCCGTCGCTAGCGGCCCTTTGCCCAACTCATTGCAATCCATGTCGCGGGCTGGTTATAGTCGGCGCTCGTGAGTTCTACGGCTCACCTTTCAACCCTTCAAAAAAGATCAGCCCAATGCCTGCATCCCTCATCAACGCGGTAGTCGATTCAGCGGTCAACGCTGGCGTCGTGCCGTGCGGGAATCAGCAGCCTGTGCAGATCAGTCATTACCCCCCACCTGTCAGTAGCACGCCGGTGTGCGCAGTCGTATCACCGCCGGGCGTTGGCGTTTCGGGCTGATCAGCGTTTTCTGCTGACCCCTGTGCCTGCCTGAAAAAACCTACTGAATTTCAGCTTCGGCTGAGTTGGCTATTTGCCTGACTACAGGTGGTATTCATGTTTGTCCTTTCGAAAAAGTCCGCGCTCGCGGCGGCGTCCACGAGCCTGTTCGTTCTGCTGTGGAGCAGCGGGGCGATCTTCTCCAAGTGGGGGCTGGCCCACGCTTCGCTCTTTGCCTTTCTGCTGATCCGTTTTGTGATTGCCCTGTGCGGGCTGGTGCTGCTGGTGCCGTTGCTCAAGTTGAAGCTGCCCAAGGGTGGCAAGCCGATGCTGTATGCGATGGCCACCGGGGTGGTGCTGTTGGGGGCTTACCAGATCTTCTATCTGCTGGCACTGGACCTGAAGGTCACCCCCGGCGTGATGGCCACCATCATGGGTGTGCAACCGATTCTCACGGTGGTGATCATGGAGCGTCAGCGCTCGGCGAGCCGCATTTTCGGTCTGGCGCTGGGACTGGCCGGTCTGATCATGGTGGTCTACCAGGGCATTGGTCTGGCCGGGATGTCTTTGGCGGGAATGCTGTTCGGTCTGCTGGCACTGGCGAGCATGACGTTCGGCTCGATCATGCAGAAGCGCATCACCGACAATCCCCTCGGCACGCTGCCGGTGCAGTATCTGGCGGGGCTGTTGTTGTGCGGGATCTTCGTGCCGTTCCAGCCTTTTCACTTCGAGCACAGCGCCGGCTTCATCGTGCCGGTGTTGTGGATGGGACTGGTGGTGTCGGTGCTGGCGACCTTGCTGCTGTACCGCCTGATCGCCCGGGGCAATCTGGTGAATGTCACCAGTCTGTTCTATCTGGTACCGGCGGTGACGGCGGTGATGGATTATCTGATCTTCGGCAATCGCCTGGCGGCGTTGAGCGTGTTAGGGATGCTGTTGATCATCGTCGGTCTGGTATTTGTCTTCCGTAAGTCGGCATAAGAAACGCGCATGAAAAAGGCCCGGGAGGAAACTCCCGGGCCTTTTTACATCTGCCGATCAGCGAGTCGCGACTTCTACCGGTTTCACCGCCGCCGGCTTCAACACCAGCCACAGCGCAATCGCGATCAATACCCCGCCATACACGTGGGCCATCGACAGCGGTTCATCGAGAAACAACGCGCCCCACAGCACGCCAAACGGCGGGATCATGAAGGTCACCGTCATCGATTTCACCGGCCCGATGGAGCTCAGCAGGCGGAAGTAGATGATGTAGGCAAATGCGGTGCAGCCCAGACCCAGGCCCAGCAGTGACAGCCAGACATTCCAGCCACCCCAGCTCACCGGCGGCTGAGTGATGACGCTGTAGCCGAACAATGGCAGCAGAAACAACGTCGCACCGAGCATGCTGCCCAGCGCCGAAAGACGGCTGTCGAGCCCGCCGGCCTGATCCAGCCAGCGTCGAGCGAGGAACCCGGCGAAGCCGTAGCAGGTCGTTGCGAGCAGGCAGGCAACAGCGCCCATCAACAGCGGCAGGTCGAACGCGACCGGGCCGGCGCGGGTCAGCACGCCCACACCAAGCAGGCCAAGGAAAACCCCGGCCAGTTTGGCCACTGTGAGTCTTTCGCTGAAGAACAGCCCGCCGATCAACACGCCCATCAGCGGTGTGGTGGCATTGAAGATTGCGGAGTACCCGGCCGGCAGCACCTGGGCGGCGACGGAATACAGGGTGGCCGGAACGCCGGAGTTGATCACACCCAGCAGCATCACGGTCTTGAGTTTGCCTTTGAAGTCCCAGCTGATGCGCATCAGGCCGAGGATCACCAGCAAACCGACCGCCGCGATCGAGACCCGGAAAAATCCGGTAGGAACGGTGCCGATCGTGGGGGCGATGATGCGCATGAACAGGAAGCTCGCACCCCAGATCGCGGCCAGCGACAACATGCGGAAAATATCGACAGGGCTCACGGGCAACTCCTTCCTTGATGGGGACGAGAGTGTTGCCGAGCGCCCTGACGATGGCAACCGCTAAACGGGCATTTAATTTTCCCGTCAGAGCACGAAGCGCGTCACCAGGCCGTTCAGGTCGACGGCCAGGCGCGACAGTTCCTGACTGGCGGCAGACGTTTGGGTCGCACCGGCGGCGGTCTGGGTCGACAGGTCGCGGATGGTCACCAGGTTTTCGTCGACTTCCCGGGCCACCAGCGCCTGTTGTTCGGCGGCGCTGGCGATCACCAGGTTGCGCTGGTTGATCTGCGAAATCGACGCGGTGATTTTCTCCAGTGCATGGCCCGCGCTGTTGGCTCGGCGCAGGGTCTGGCTGGCCTGTTCGGCGCTGCTTTGCAACGCGCCGACGGTGGCGCCGGTGCCTTGCTGGATGCTGCTGATCATCAGCTCGATTTCTTCGGTGGAATTTTGCGTGCGTTGCGCCAGCGAACGGACTTCGTCGGCGACGACTGCAAATCCACGTCCTGCCTCTCCGGCCCGCGCCGCTTCGATGGCGGCGTTGAGTGCCAGCAGGTTGGTCTGCCCGGCGATGCCGCGAATGACCTCCAGCACCTTGCTGATGTCCTGGGCCTGGGTCGCAAGACCCTCAGCCTGTTCGGAGGCGCCGAGCACCGCGCTGACCAGTTCCTGAATCGAGTTGATGGTCTCGCTGACCTGCACGTGCCCGTGCTTGCTGTCTTCGTTCGAGGCTTCGGACGCTTCGGCACTGGACACCGCATTGGCCGCGACTTCATCCACCGCCGTGCTCATCTCGGTAACCGCGGTGGCGGCTTGTTCGATCTGGTCGTTCTGCTGTTGCAGGCCGCGGGTGCTTTGTTCCATCACCGAACTCATTTCCTCGGCGGCGGAGGCCAGTTGCTGGGCTGACTCGCTGATGCCGCGAATGGTCGAGCGCAGATTGCCCTGCATTTCAGCCAGAGCGTTGAGCAACTGCGCGGCTTCGTCCCGGCCCTCGCTGTCGATGCGACCACTGAGGTCTCCCGAGGCAATGCGCCGCGCCACGTTCAGCGCCTGATTGATCGGCGCGGTGATGCTGCGGGTCAGCAACCAGGCCAGCAATAACGTGGCGATCAGGGCGATGACGATGATTGTGGCGACGATCCACAGCGCCTGCTGGTACATCGCCGCCGCAGACCTGGCGGCGGCATCTGCGCCTTGCTGATTGAGGCTGATCATTTGCTCCAGCGTCTTGTCGAGCACCGTGCCCTGGGGCGCCAGTTCATTGGTCAGGCGCGCGTAGGCCTGATCGTTCTGTCCGGCGTCGATCTGCTTGAGGATCTGGTCGAGGATGCTCAGGTACTTGGCCGTGTCGGCGCCCAGACCTTCCAGCATCGCCCGTTCCTGATCGTTGGCGATCAGGGCTTTATGGTCGTCGAGGCGTTTGAGCAATTCCTGGCGTTGCGCGGTGAGAATGCCTTTGCTTCGTTCGCGAATGGCCGCCTGGGTGCTGGTGATCAGGCGCAGGGATTCGAGGCGGATGCTGGCGATGTTCGCTGCCGCGTCATGGATGCTTTCGATGCTGGGCATCCACGATTCTTCAATCACCGCCGCGCTCTCGCGCAGGGTTTTCATCTGTCCCAGGCCGAACAGGCCAACCACCACCAGCAGGCTGGCCAGAACGGCAAAACTCAAACTGGCGCGCAAACCTATGCGCAGATTCCGGATAGACATCAATGTGCTCCTTGGGCATTGGGGGAGAGGTCGTCCTCGTGGGCCGAGGATCTTGTTGTGAGGCGGGTGATGGCGGGCTGTATATCAAAGTGCCAGTATCTTGGTAAGGGCCGTTTTTGATCGACGCCGCGAGGAATGGACAGGCGTGAACACCTCGTGCAAAGGCGCGGACTAGAGATGTCGTTGATAAGTTGGATCCGAAACCCAGAGAAAACGCGGGCTGGCGCCGTGCAGGGGGAAGTGCCGTTCGGGATGTTTACTGACCGAACGGTCGATTCAAAAAACTTTGATAAAAACTGTGTCGCTGTACAACCCGGTCGAGGATTTGGCAGAAATTGCACTTCTCCTGCCCCCGCTTCCGTGGCTAAGCTCAGGCCTTCGAGCGCAGATTCTTCAATTCCCGCAGAGGTCTCATCTATGCCGCAGCAATGGCCAGCCACCGACATCGCCCGCATGATCCTCGATGGCTTTGACGATTACCGCGAGCATTTCCGGCGGATCACCGACGGCGCCCGGGAACGCTTCGAGCAGGCGCGGTGGCAGGAGACGCAAACCGCGTCGGCGGCGCGGATCAACCTCTACGAAGACAAGGTCAACGAAACCATCGCGCGCCTGCGCGAGTATTTCGAGCCGGACACGCTGATGGAGGTCAGTTGCTGGCCGCTGGTGAAAAGCGCCTACATCAGCATCATCGACCTGCGCTTCGACGATGAACTCTCCGAGACCTGGTACAACTCGATTTTCTGCGGCCTGTTCAGCCACGACCTGATCAGCGACGGCTGCATGTTCATCCACACCACCCGGCCAAGTTTGCGTCGCGCCCGGGCGGCACAGACCCGCACCTACAAGCCACAAGGGCAGTTGTCGGGCATGCTCGCGAGCATCTTTGCCGATTACCGTTTCAGCGAGGCGTATGCCGACTTGCCCCGCGACTTGCAGCGCCTGGAAGCGCAACTGCGCGAGAACCTGCCGGACTGGGTGTGCAAGGACCCGGAACTGAGCGTCGAGTTGTTTTCCTCGGTGCTGTACCGCAACAAGGGTGCCTATCTGGTCGGACGCATCTACACCAACGACGATCAGTGGCCGCTGGTGATTCCGCTGTTGCACCGCGAAGGGCGGGGGATACAGATCGACGCGTTGATCACCGACGAAGCCGATGTATCGATCATCTTCTCGTTCACCCGTTCGTATTTCATGGTGGATGTGCCGGTGCCGGCGGAGTTCATCGGCTTCCTCAAACGCATCCTGCCGGGCAAGCACATCGCCGAGCTGTACACCTCGATCGGTTTCTACAAGCACGGTAAATCGGAGTTCTACCGCGCGCTGATCAACCACCTGGCCAACACCGATGACCAATTCATCATGGCGCCGGGCGTGCGCGGTATGGTCATGAGCGTGTTCACGTTGCCGGGCTTCAACACCGTGTTCAAGATCATCAAGGACCGTTTCTCGCCGTCGAAAAACGTCGACCGCGCCACGGTGATCGAGAAGTACCGACTGGTGAAAAGCGTCGACCGCGTCGGGCGCATGGCCGATACCCAGGAGTTCGCCGACTTCCGTTTTCCGCTGAGCAAATTCGATCCGGCGTGTCTGGCGGAATTGCTGGAAGTCGCGTCGTCCACGGTGTCGCTAGAAGGCGAAACCGTGCTGATCCGCCACTGCTGGACCGAACGCCGGATGACCCCGCTGAACCTCTATCTGGACAACGCCAACGAAGCCCAAGTACGCGAAGCGCTGGAGGATTACGGTCTGGCGATCAAGCAACTGGCGGCGGCCAACATCTTCCCCGGCGACATGCTGCTGAAGAACTTTGGCGTCACCCGTCATGGTCGGGTGGTGTTCTACGACTATGACGAAATCTGCTTTCTTACCGAAGCCAACTTCCGTCATATCCCGGCACCCCGCACGCCAGAGGACGAAATGGCCTCCGAACCGTGGTACTCGATCGGTCCGCTGGATGTGTTCCCTGAAGAGTTTCCGCCGTTCCTGTTTGCCGATGCGGCGCAGCGCAAACTGTTCGATCAGTTGCATGGCGAGTTGTACAACGCCGATTACTGGAAGGGCTTGCAGGAGGCGATCCGGGCCGGAAAGGTTATCGACGTCTTTCCGTATCGGCGCAAGGGGCTGGATAACGAATAAAGCAGGCGCAAGCAGCAGGCTACAAGCGTCAAGTCAAAGGCCGCTTTCAACTTGCGGCTTGTAGCTTGGCGCTTGTAGCTGCTTTTCTGCGACAATCGCGTCCTTGCGCCACTAGACGACCGAATTGCGTACCCGATGACCGACGAATCGCCCTCCATCGACAAACTGCTGAAAAACCTCGATCACGCCATGCTCGCCGACCGCCACCGGCTGCGGCGGCAGTTGCTTGAGCTGCGCAAGAAACCCGACGAGGCCAAACTGGCCCAGTGGGTGGCGCGCATGCAGGCGTCCTGCGATCAGGTGCTGGCGCGCAAGGCCAGCCTGCCGGTGATCCGTTACGACGACAGCCTGCCGATTGCAGCCAAGCGTGACGAAATCAAGAAGGCCCTGGAAAAGCACCAGGTGCTGATCATCGCGGGCGAAACCGGCTCGGGTAAAACCACCCAGTTACCGAAAATCTGCCTGGAAATCGGTCGCGGCCAACATGGCCTGATCGGCCACACCCAGCCGCGTCGAATTGCGGCGCGCAGCGTGGCCAGCCGGGTCGCCGAAGAACTCGGTACGCCGCTGGGCGCGCTGGTCGGCTATCAGGTGCGCTTCGAAGACCAGAGCGATTCCAACACCCTGATCAAACTGATGACCGACGGCATTCTGCTGGCGGAAACCCAGAACGACCGCTACCTCGAACGCTACGACACGATCATCGTCGACGAAGCTCACGAACGCAGCCTCAACATCGACTTCCTGCTGGGTTACCTGAAAACCCTGCTGCCGCGCCGTCCGGACCTGAAAGTCATCATCACCTCGGCGACCATCGATCTGGAGCGTTTCTCCAAGCATTTCGATGATGCACCGATTGTCGAAGTGTCCGGCCGCACCTTCCCGGTGGACACCTGGTATCGCCCGCTGACCCTGGAGCAGGACGAAGAGGGCAACCGCGTCGAGGACGATCTGACCGTGGATCAGGCGATCCTCGCCACCCTCGACGAAATCGCCGCCTATGAGCGCAGCGAACGTCGCAGTCCCGGCGACGTGCTGGTGTTCCTGCCCGGCGAGCGCGAGATTCGCGACGCCGCCGATATGTTGCGCAAGGCCCAGCTCAAACACACCGAAATCTTGCCGCTGTACGCGCGCCTGTCGCCGGCCGAGCAGCAGCGGATTTTCCAGTCCCATCCGGGCCGTCGCGTGGTGCTGGCGACCAACGTCGCCGAAACGTCGTTGACCGTGCCGGGTATCCGTTACGTGATCGACAGCGGCACCGCGCGCATCAGCCGCTACAGCTACCGCGCCAAGGTCCAGCGGCTGCCGATCGAAGCAATTTCCCAGGCCAGCGCCAACCAGCGTAAAGGTCGTTGCGGCCGGGTCGAGCCGGGTATCTGCGTGCGCTTGTACAGCGAAGAGGATTTCCTCGGTCGCCCGGAATTTACCGATCCGGAAATCCTGCGCACCAACCTTGCTGCAGTGATCCTGCAGATGCTGCATCTGCGCCTCGGCGAGATCACGGATTTCCCGTTCATCGAGCCGCCGGACGGCAAGGCGATCAGCGACGGTTTCAACCTGCTGCAAGAACTGTCGGCGGTGGATCGCAACAGTCAGCTGACCCCGCTCGGCCGCCAGTTGGCGCGCCTGCCGGTGGACCCGCGCATGGGCCGCATGCTGCTCGAAGCCGCCAAGCTTGGCAGTCTGCAGGAAGTGCTGATCGTCGCCAGCGCCATGTCGATTCAGGACCCACGCGAGCGTCCGCCGGAGCGTCAGCAAGCGGCCGATCAGGCCCACGCCCAGTGGAAGGACATCGATTCGGACTTCGCCGGTCTGGTCAATCTGTGGCGCGGTTTCGAAGAGCAGCGCCAGGCGCTGACGGCGAGCCCGCTGCGCAACTGGTGCCGCAAGAATTTCCTCAACTACCTGCGCTTGCGCGAGTGGCGCGATTCCCATCGTCAGTTGAGCCTGATCTGCCGCGACTTGCAGCTGAGCCTCAATAAAGAGCCGGCGGACTATCCGAAGCTGCACAAAGCGGTACTGGTCGGTCTGCTCAGCCAGATCGGTCAGAAAACCGAGGACGGCGACTATCTTGGCGCCCGTCAGCGGCGGTTCTGGATTCACCCGTCGTCGGGCATCGGCAAGAAGCGCCCGCAGTGGGTGATGACCGCCGAACTGGTGGAAACCACCAAGCTCTATGCGCGGATGGTGGCCAAGATCGACGCCGACTGGATCGAACCGCTGGCCGGGCACCTGATCAAGAAGAACCACTTCGAACCGCACTGGGAGAAGAAGCGCGGCCAGGTTGTGGCGTTCGAACAGATCACTCTGTTCGGGCTGATCGTGGTCGGTCGCCGGCCGGTGCATTACGGGCCGGTGGATCCGGTGGTCTCGCGGGAGCTGTTCATCCGCGAAGGCCTGGTGCGTGGCGAGATTCAGTCCCGGGCCAAATGCCTGATGGCCAACAAGCAACTGCTGGAACAACTCGACGAACTGGAAGCCAAGGCTCGCCGCCGGGACATTCTGGCCGACGAGGAAACCCTGTTCGCGTTCTACGATGCGCGACTGCCGGCGGAGATCCACCAGACCGCGACGTTCGACAGCTGGTATCGCGTCAAAAGCCAGAAAGACCCGCAACTGCTGATCATGCGCGAGGAAGACGTACTGGCCCGCGAAGCCAGCGAAGTCACCGCCCAGCATTACCCGGACACACTGCACATCGGCGACCTGGAACTGGCGCTGAGTTATCACTTCGAACCGAATCACCCGCGTGACGGCGTGACCCTGCGCGTACCGGCACCGCTGTTGCCGATGCTGCCGCCGGAACGCCTGGAATGGCTGGTGCCGGGGCTGATCGAGGCCAAGTGCATTGCGCTGGTGCGCAACCTGCCCAAGGCCTTGCGCAAAAATTTCGTGCCAGTGCCGGACTTCATCAAGGCTGCGCTGCAACGCATGACCTTTGCCGAAGGTTCGTTGCCGCAGGCGCTGGGCCGTGAACTGTTGCGCATGACCGGTGCGCGGGTCAGCGACGAAGCCTGGGCGGAAGCTGAGCAACAGGTCGAAAGCCATCTGCGGATGAACCTGGAAATCGTCGACGGCCAGGGCAAGTTCCTTGGCGAAGGGCGTGATCTGGCGGAGCTGACGGCACGTTTCGCCGAAGCCAGCCAGGCTGCATTGGCCGTGCCGCAGAGCGCGAAAAGCCAGCAACCGGTGGAAGCCAAGGTCTTCGCAGCGGTGGCGGAAAAGACTCAGCAGAAGATTGCCGGGCTGTCGATGACGGTCTATCCGGCGCTGGTGGAGGAGGGCGGTACGGTCAAGGAAGGTCGCTTCTCGACCCCGGCCGAAGCCGAGTTCCAGCATCGCCGCGCCTTGCAGCGACTGTTGATGCAGCAACTGGCTGAACCGGCCAAGTTCCTGCGCGGCAAGTTGCCGGGCCTGACCGAACTGGGCTTGTTGTACCGCGAACTGGGCCGGGTCGATGCGCTGGTGGAAGACATTCTGCTGGCCAGCCTCGACAGCTGCATTCTTGATGGCGAAGATCCGTTGCCTCGTGACGGCGCAGGGCTGGCCGCGTTGGCCGAGCGCAAGCGTGGCAGTTGGACCGAGCACGCCGAACGGGTGGCGCGTCTGACCCTGGAAATCCTCAAGCTCTGGCACGGTCTGCAAAAACGCTTCAAGGGCAAGATCGACCTGGCTCAGGCGGTGGCGCTTAACGACATCAAGCTGCAGCTCAGCCATCTGGTGTATCCGGGCTTCGTCCGCGAAACGCCGATGCTGTGGCTCAAGGAGTTGCCGCGTTATCTGAAGGCCGTCGAGCAACGTTTCGAGAAGCTTGGCGCACAGGTGCAGAAGGATCGGGTCTGGAGCGGCGAGCTCGCCGGGCTCTGGACGCAATACCAGACGCGCGCGGCCAAACATGCTCAGGAAGGCAAACGCGATCCGCAGCTCGAGCTGTATCGCTGGTGGCTGGAAGAGTATCGGGTTTCGCTGTTCGCCCAGCAGTTGGGGACGAAAGTGCCGATCTCCGACAAGCGCCTGAACAAACAGTGGACACAGGTCGAACCCTAGCGAGTGCCTGATCGCTCCCACGCTCTGCGTGGTAGCGCTTCCCCGGACGCTCTGCGTCCGCTTTTGGGACGCGGAGCGTCCCTGGCTGCATTCCCACGCGGAGCGTGGGAACGATCACCAAAAGGCGCCAAATGCCAAGGTTTATGGCAAACTTCGCGCCTATAAACGCCGGCCCCGCGGTTTTGAGCCTTGTCAGCCGCGGGCGAGGTCGGAATAAAGCGATGCCAGGTTTTTGCGTCCCCTCTATGGGAATAGACCCTTTGCGTGTTGGCACGTCGGTGCCAGCACTTTCTGCCTGAACAGATTAGAGAAACGACCATGCATAACGTCGTCATCAGCGGCACCGGCCTGTACACCCCGGCCAACAGCATCTCCAACGAAGAGCTGGTGCAGTCTTTCAATACCTACGTCGCGCAGTTCAACGCCGACAACGCTGACGCTATTGCCAGCGGTGAAATCCAGGCCCTGACCGAATCCAGTGCCGCGTTTATCGAAAAAGCCTCGGGCATCAAGAGCCGCTTTGTCATGGACAAGGACGGCATTCTCGACCCTGCGCGCATGGCGCCACGCCTGCCGGAGCGTTCCAACGACGAGTGGTCGGTGCTCTGCCAGATGGCCATCGGCGCTGCCGAACAAGCCCTGCAGCGTGCCGGCAAGACCGCCGCCGACATCGACGGTGTGATCGTCGCCTGCTCCAACCTGCAACGCGCCTACCCGGCCATCGCCATCGAAGTCCAGGAAGCACTGGGCATCCAGGGTTTCGGTTTCGACATGAACGTCGCCTGCTCGTCGGCGACCTTCGGCATCCAGCAAGCCGCCAACACCGTGCAACTGGGCCAGGCCCGGGCGATCCTGATGGTCAACCCGGAAGTCTGCACCGGTCACCTGAACTTCCGCGACCGCGACAGCCACTTCATCTTCGGTGACGCCGCCACCGCCGTCGTCATCGAGCGTGCCGATACGGCGACGTCGAAACACCAGTTCGACGTGGTCAGCACCAAACTGCTGACCAAGTTCTCCAACAACATCCGTAACAACTTCGGCTTCCTCAACCGCGCGGCGGAAGAGGGCATCGGTGCCCGCGACAAACTGTTCGTGCAGGAAGGCCGCAAGGTGTTCAAGGATGTCTGCCCGATGGTGGCCGAGCTGATCGGCGAGCATCTGGAAGAGAACAAGCTCAACGTTGGCGACGTGAAGCGTTTCTGGCTGCACCAGGCCAACCTGAGCATGAACCACCTGATCGTGCGCAAGTTGCTGGGCCGCGAAGCCACCGAAGAAGAAGCCCCGGTGATTCTCGACACCTACGCCAACACCAGCTCCGCCGGTTCCGTGATTGCTTTCCACAAGTATCAGGACGATCTGGCGGCCGGTTCGCTGGCGGTACTGAGCTCGTTCGGTGCCGGTTATTCGATTGGTAGCGTGATTCTGCGCAAACGCTGAGTCCGTGTTAAAAGATCGCAGCCTGCGCGCTTCTTCGGGAGCCGTCGCAGGCTGCGATTTTTTTTGCCCGTGAGGTATCGATGGCTGCAACGGATGACACTCAATTGCTCGAACGCCTGCTGGCTGGCGAGCAAAAGGCTTTCAAGGAACTGGTCACCACCTACCAGAGCGCCATGCGCGCGGTGGCCTATGCGATTGTCGGCCAGCGCCACGTCGAAGAAGTGGTGCAGGACGCCTGGCTGTCGGTGGTGCGCCATATCGGTAGCTTCGAGGGCCGCTCCAGTCTCAAGACCTGGCTGCTGACCATCACCGCCAACTCGGCCAAGGGTCGCTACAAGCAGAATCGCCGGGAAGTGCTGATGGATGATCTGCCGTCGCCCCACGGCACCATCGACGACGACCGTTTTTCTCCCGGCGACGGTCACTGGCTGGTCGCACCGTTCGCCTGGCACCAGGACACGCCCGAAGCGCTGCTCACCGAGAATGAACTGCGCGAATGCCTGGAGCACACGCTGCTGAGCCTGTCAGAACTGCAAAGCAGTGTGCTGTTGCTGCGCGAGCGTCAGGGCCTGGAGCTGGAAGAGATCTGTAATCTTCTGGAGATCTCGCTCTCCAATGTCCGTGTGCTGCTGCATCGGGCACGCTTGAAGGTCTTCGCGACCGTGGAACATTTTGAGGAGACCGGCGAATGTTGACCTGCAAGGAGCAAGTGGCACGATCCAGCGATTATCTCGATGGCCAATTGAGCTTTCGCGAGAAGCTGATGGTGCGTCATCACCTGATGTTCTGCCCCAATTGCCGGCGTTTCATTCGCCAGATGCGGCTGATGCAGGCGACGTTGCGCAAGATGCCGGAGAAACCGGAAGGGGATCTGGACGCATTGGCCGAGCGCTTGGCCGAGCAGCGACGAAAAGACAATTCCTGAGGCAAAAAACAGCCCGGCACAACAGCGGCGAACGGATGATGGGGATCGCTGCTGCTGCGCCGGGCTGTAGGAGAAAAGCAGCTTCAAGCGACAAGTGAGGCATTCACTCGCGGCTTGAAGCCTGGCATTGCTGTTTTAGAACTTGGCTTCGGCATCCAGTTGCAGGGTGTTGATGTCGGAGTCAGTCTTCTTGAGGCTGGCGTTGGTGTAGTCCGAGTTAGCCATGAAATACGTGGCGCCCAGGGTGAAGTTCTTGTCCAGCTCGTAGCTCACTTTCAGCTTGCTGCCGCGCGAACCGGTGTAGCCGTTGGCGAAGTCGGAGTCGGTGAAGGCACCCACCACAGCGTTACGCTGTACGTCGCGGTAGTTGTAGTCGATCCCGAAGCCGTAAACCTTGGTCTTGACGCCGGCCAGCCAGCCAGTGTCCTGGTCGTTGCTGGCGTCGTTGTTGTTGACGTACTGACCGTAGATCGACAGCGGTACTGGCAGGTTGGCGACGTCCAGCTGACCAAAGCCTTCATACAGTTTGAAGGTTTCGTTCGGGCTGTTGCCGTTGACGGCCAGGGCGCATGGCGCGGTCACGGTGCCGGTGGTCGGGCAGGCACTGTCCTTGTCGTTGTCGTAGGAATAGATACTGCCGCCCAGGGTCAGTTTCAGGCTGTCGGTCAGTGCGAAACGACCGCCCAACTGGCCGGCGTACAGGCGCAGGTCGTGCTTGAACTGCACGCCTTCGCCATCGACGTTGTCCTTGAGGGTGTAGTGACCGGCGCTACCGAACAGCTCGGCGCTGCCGTTCAGCGGGTACTTGTAGGTGACGGCCAGGCCTTCCGGGTTGATGTCGCTGTCCCAGATGATGTCGCCCATGCTCACCCAAGGCTGGTTCATTTTACCGGCGATCAGGTGCAGGTTCTTGATGGCGTCAGGGTGGTAGTCGACGTAACCCTGGTCGAGCCAGATCTGCTTCTTGTCGAAGTAGTTGTTCAGGTCCTGGTTGGTGGAGCGGGCGTCGTCGCTGCTGCCGGTGGCGATACGGATACCGGTGTCCACCTGCGGGTTGATTTCGGTGTAGGCACCCAGACGGGCACGAATGCGCTGACGGTCCTGGTCCTTGGCGTTCGGTACGCCATCGTTCTTGACGGTTTCCTGACGGAAACGCACGTCGCCTTTGAACTGGGTCTTGGCAGCCCAGGCCAGTTTCTGGTCGAAGGTGCTCAGTTCGTTGGTTTTCTTCGCGGTCGCCGCGATCTGCTCGTTGGTCTCTTGCTGCGCCTGCTGCGCGATTTGCTGGGCCTTCTGATCCTGGGCCAGTTCAGTTTGCAGTTCTACGTACTGCGCCTGGGTAATGGAACCGTTGGCCTTGAGCATTTCGAGCAGTTTGGCGTCGACTGCGGCACTGGCCGGAACACTCATGGCCAGCAACAGGCCACCGCACAGGGCTGCCGCAGTTTTCGTGGAAGCAAGACGCATAGCAATCTCCGAAGATGAGAGGGATGGCTGAACCATCCTGGGCACAACCGACGATTTGAACGTCGGAAAACTGTGTCCGGGTAGAACCCGGCGCTCTAAAAACAGGCGCCAGTATCGCGATGGTTTATGACAGAGCAGTGGCACGATGATGGCAGGTTGATGACGATACAAAACTTCCGTGAACTATTGATTTAGAGCGCTGTCGCGCAATTGGTCGTGTGCAAGATCAAGGCGATGGGCGATACTCGCGAGGCTTTCAGGCCCGGATGTGGAGAGGAAAATGCCGTTGCAGCGCCTGCAAAAACTGTCGGAAATCGAACCGGCGCTCTGGGATGCACTGGTGCCGGACAACCAGCCGTTTCTGCGCCATGCCTTCCTCGGCGCGCTGGAAGACAGCGGCAGTGTCGGCCCGCACACCGGCTGGCAGCCGGAGCATTTGCTGCATGTCGAAGACGGGCGTCTGATCGCGGCACTGCCCGGTTATCGCAAGTGGCATTCCTACGGTGAATACGTGTTCGATCACGGCTGGGCCGATGCCTGCGCCCGCGCCGGCATTGATTACTACCCCAAGTTCCTGAGCGCCGTGCCCTTCAGCCCGGTCAGTGGTCCGCGGTTGCTGGCGGCGAACGTCGAGGACGGATTCGAATTGCTCAAGAGCCTGCCGGGCTATCTGCAAATCGAAGAACTCTCCAGTGCCCACATCAATTTCACTGACCCCTTCACCGACGCTGCCATGGCCGAACAACCGGGCTGGCTGCAACGCATCGGCTGTCAATATCACTGGCAGAATCGCGGTTATCGCGATTTTCAGGACTTTCTCGACGTGCTCAGTTCGCGCAAGCGCAAACAGATGCGCAAGGAGCGCGAGCAAGTGGCGGGGCAGGGCTTCGAATTCGAGTGGCTGGAAGGACGAGAACTGGACGAGGCGCAGTGGGATTTTGTTTACGCCTGCTACGCCAACACCTATGCGGTGCGTCGTCAGGCGCCGTATCTGACACGAGAGTTTTTCAGCCTGCTGGCCGAGCGCATGCCGGAATCGATTCGTGTCGTGCTGGCCAAACAGGGCTCAAGGCCGGTGGCGATGGCCTTCAGTCTGGTGGGCGGCGACAGCTTTTACGGCCGTTACTGGGGTTGCCTGGCCGAGTTCGACCGGCTGCATTTCGAAACCTGTTTCTATCAGGGCATGGACTACGCGATTGCCCAGGGTTTCCAGCGCTTCGACGCCGGCGCCCAGGGCGAACACAAACTGATTCGCGGCTTTGAACCGGTGATCACCCATTCCTGGCACTACCTGCGTCATCCCGGCCTGAAAGCCGCCGTGAAGGATTTCCTTCAGCAGGAACGCGCCGGTGTTCTGGCTTACGCGGAAGAGGCGAGGAGCGCCTTGCCGTATCGGCAAGCCT
Organism: Pseudomonas sp. GW821-FHT09E04; assembly: GCF_059416185.1. Classification (NCBI taxonomy): domain Bacteria; kingdom Pseudomonadati; phylum Pseudomonadota; class Gammaproteobacteria; order Pseudomonadales; family Pseudomonadaceae; genus Pseudomonas; species Pseudomonas sp. GW821-FHT09E04. The sequence goes on along the minus strand of NZ_JBWKOR010000002.1, from coordinate 256,957 downwards.
GATCCTCGCCGCTGCCCTCAACTGTCTTCCTTGCCCAGCCAGCGATAGACCACGCCGCCAACCACCGCGCCCAGCAACGGCGCGACCCAGAACATCCACAACTGTGCGATCGCCCAGCCACCGACCATCAGCGCCGGGCCCGTGCTGCGGGCCGGGTTGACCGAGGTGTTGGTCACCGGAATCGAGATCAGGTGGATCAGCGTCAGGCCCAGGCCGATGGCAATCGGTGCCAGTCCGGCCGGCGCGCGCTTGTCGGTGGCGCCGAGGATGATCACCACGAACATGGCAGTCATCACCAGTTCGGTGACGAACCCGGCGGCCATCGAGTATTTGCCCGGCGAGTGCTCGCCATAGCCGTTGGAGGCAAGGCCGGCGGCGATGTCGAAACCCTCCTTGCCGCTGGCGATGTGGTAGAGCAATGCCGCTGCCAGAATCCCGCCGATCACCTGGGCGATGATGTAGGCAGGCAGCTCTTTGGCCGGAAACCGACCGCCGACGACCAGACCGACCGACACGGCCGGGTTGAGGTGACATCCGCTGATGTGGCCGATGGCAAACGCCATGGTCAGCACCGTCAGACCAAACGCCAGGGCGACCCCCAGCACGCCGATACCCGTAGGTGAAGACGCGGCGATCACCGCACTGCCACACCCGCCCAACACCAACCAGAACGTACCCAACAACTCAGTGACTGAACGTTTGAACAGAGACATGAGAGTGTCCTTGATAGACGTGCTATCGAGACTGCATCGAGTTGTGCTTCCTTGCAGAATTACGACAGGTTCATCTCCAGAACCTTCGCTGATTACAGCAGGGATTCAAGGGATTTCCAGCAGGCGATAAAAAACCGCCAGAGCCCGTGGCAGAGGGGCTGTGGCGGTTTTTGTGTTTCGCGCAGGGTCAGTCGATGCCGACAAACCCTCCGGTCTGGTGCGCCCACAACCGCGCATACAACCCGCCATGGGCCAGCAGTTCGGCATGGTTGCCGCTTTCGGCGATCTTGCCGTTTTCCAGCACCACCAGCCGATCCATTCGGGCAATGGTCGAGAGGCGGTGGGCGATGGCGATCACGGTCTTGCCCTGCATCAGGGTTTCCAGGCTTTCCTGGATCGCCGCTTCGACTTCCGAGTCCAGCGCCGAGGTCGCTTCGTCCATGATCAGGATCGGCGCGTCCTTGAGCAGCACCCGCGCAATCGCGATCCGCTGGCGCTGGCCGCCGGACAGTTTCACCCCGCGCTCGCCGACATGGGCATCGAAACCGGTGCGACCTTCGGCATCCGACAGCAGCGGGATGAACTCATCGGCACGGGCCTTGCGCACCGCCTCCCAGAGTTCGGCGTCGGTGGCGTCAGGCTTGCCGTACAGCAAGTTGTCGCGGATCGAACGGTGCAGCAGCGAAGTGTCCTGGGTGATCATGCCGATCCGTGCACGCAGGCTTTCCTGGCCGACTTCGGCGATGTTCTGGCCGTCGATCAGGATCCGCCCGCCCTCGACGTCGTACAGGCGCAGCAGCAGGTTGACCAGGGTCGATTTGCCGGCACCGGACGGGCCGATCAGACCGATCTTTTCCCCCGGTTTGATGGTCAGGTTGAGGTCGCCGATGATGCCTTTCTTCTTGCCGTAGTGAAAATCCACGTGCTCGAAACGCACTTCGCCACGGGCCACGGCCAGCGGTTTGGCCTGTTCGTGATCGGTGACGCTGACCGGCTGCGAGATGGTCTGCAGACCGTCCTGGACCATGCCGATGTTTTCGAAGATCCCGGTGACCACCCACATGATCCAGCCGGACATGTTGACGATGCGAATCACCAGACCGGTCGCCAGGGCGATGGCGCCGACGGTGATCAGCGACTGCGACCAGAGCCACAGCGCCAGCGCGGTGGTGCCGACGATCAGCAGGCCGTTCATGGTGGTGATCGCCACGTCCATGCTGGTGACCACGCGCCCGGCCATCTGGGCCTTTTCGGTCTGCTCCTGCATGGCTTCGCGGGCGTAGTGCTGTTCGAAATTGGTGTGGGCGAACAGCTTCAGGGTGGCGATGTTGGTGTAACCATCGACGATCCGGCCCATCAGCTTCGAACGCGCATCCGAAGCCGCGACCGAGCGATCCTTGACCCGTGGCACGAAGTAATAGAGTGCGCCGATGTAAGCGGCGATCCACGTCAGCAGCGGGATCATCAGGCGCCAGTCGGCCTCGGCGAACAGCACCAGCGAACTGACCGCGTAGATCAGCACGTGCCACAGCGCATCCACCGCCTGCACGGCGGAGTCGCGCAGCGAGTTGCCGGTCTGCATGATGCGCTGGGCGATGCGCCCGGCGAAGTCGTTCTGGAAGAAGTTCAGACTCTGCTTGAGCACGTAGCTGTGGTTCTGCCAGCGAATCATGCTGGTCATGCCCGGGCTCAGCGTCTGGTGCACCAGCAAGTCGTGCAGGCCAAAGAAGATCGGGCGCAGCACCAGTGCAACCACCACCATCCAGGTCAGTTCGAACGCGTGGTCGTGGAAGAAATTCGGGTTCGGCGTGCCCTGGGCCAGGTCGATGATGCGGCTCAGGTAACTGAACAGCGCCACTTCGATCAGTGCGGCGAACAGGCCGACCACCAGCAGGGCGGCGAAACTTGGCCAGACCTGTTTCAGGTAATAGGTATAGAAGGGCAGAACACGGTTCGGCGGAGCCGCCGTCGGGGCGTCACGGAATATGTCGATCAGTTGTTCGAAACGGCGATAGAGCATCAGATAACCGCCCGGAGTACGGGCTCTCCTTTTATCAGTGTGAGCGGCGTGACATCAGGTCAGCGCCGCTCGATACGCCCTGTAAAGCTTAGTCGATGCGCTTGGCCGACTTGATGATCACAGGGTCGACAGGCACGTTTTGCATGCCCTGTTTGGTGGTGGTCTGGGAGTTGACGATGATGTCGACCACGTCCATGCCCTTGACCACTTTGGCGAACACGGCGTAACCGGCGTCGCGGCCCGGATCGAGGAACGCGTTGTCGGCAACGTTGATGAAGAACTGGCTGGTGGCCGAGTTTGGATCGGAAGTACGGGCCATCGACAGGGTGCCGCGAACGTTGTGCAGACCGTTGCTGGCTTCGTTCTTGATCGGTGCCTTGGTGTCTTTTTGTGCCATCTGCTGGGTGAAACCGCCGCCCTGAGCCATGAAGCCCGGGATCACGCGGTGGAAAATGGTGTTGGTGTAGAAGCCGCTGTCGACGTACTCAAGGAAGTTCTTGGTACTGATCGGCGCCTTGACCGGGTCCAGCTCGATTTCGATGGTGCCGTTGGTGGTCACCAGTTCGACGTGTGGCGCCTTGGCCGGCGTGGCAGCCATCAGGTTGGCGGCGAACAGCACGGTGCCGGCGGCGAGGGCGATTTTTTTCAGCATGGTTCAGTGATCCTGAGGGTGAATATCGGCTGTGGCGAGAAACTCCAGCAGCGTTTGATTGAAACGTTCGGGTTGATCGAGCGGGGTGGCGTGGCGTGAATCGGCGATCACCACCAGCCGCGCATCGGGCAGCAGTCTGACATAGGTTTCTTTCAGCGAAACGGGGGTGTAGTCCCGGTCGGCGCTGACGACGAGCGTTGGACAGGAGATCCTCGAAAGTCGTTCCTGAACCCCCCAGCCAACAATCGCATCGAAGCTGGCGAGATAAGCACGTTTGTCGTTTTTTGCCCAGCGCTCGGCCATCTTCTGTCGCAAATCTGCCTGCTCCGGCTTGGGGAACAGCTTGGCGCCAAGGGCTTTGCCGATGGTGGCCAGGCTCAGCAGGCGCATCAGGCTCCAGCGCTTGAACCACTGCCAGTAATCGTCGCGGCTGCGCACCTTGACCTCGGGCGCGCTGTTGACGATGGTCAGGCTCTTGAGCATCTGCGGCTGATCGACGGCAAACTGAAAACCGATCATGCCGCCCATGGACAGCCCGGCGTAGTGCACCGGGCCGAGCTTCAGGTGTTCGATCAGGGCGACGATGTCGGCGCTGAACCCGGCGATGCTGTAGCGTTCGCGGGGCTTGTCGGAACGGCCATGGCCGCGCACGTCTGGGACGATCACCCGGTATTGCGCGGCCAGTGCCGGGATCTGCATTTCCCAGTCCAGCGTGCTGGAACCGAGCCCGTGAACCAGCAGTAACGGATCGCCGTGGCCATATTCCTCGTAGTGCAGGTTGCAACCTTCATGCTCGAAATACGCCATCGGTGAACTCCGTGTCAGGCTTGTTCGGGGGCGGCGAACGGTGCGTCCAGCGGCAAGGTGTCGAAGGTGCGCAACAGTTCGACGAGGATCTGCGAGGCCGGGCCCAGCGGTTTGTCCTTGTTCGAATACAGATAGAAACTCGGATTGCGGCTGCCGCCCTGATCCAACGGTAGCAGCTTGAGCAGGCCTTCCTTCAATTCACGTTCGATCATGTGCCGTGGCAGCCAGGCAAAGCCCAGGCCGCTGGAAACGAAATTGGCGGCGGTGGCGAGGCTGCCGACGGTCCAGCGCTGTTCGGCACCGAGCCAGCCGACGTCCCGGGGTTGCTGGCGGCCGGAGTCGCGGATCACCACTTGCATCTGGGTTTCCAGGTCCTGGAAATTCAGCTCGCGGTTCAGCCGATGCAGCGCGTGTTCGGGGTGGGCGACGGCGACGAATTCCACGTCGCTCAACTCCGCGCCGAGGTAACCGGGAATGCTCAGACCGGTGATGGCCAGATCGGCTACACCTTCAAGCAACACTTCCTCGACACCCGACAGTACTTCTTCACGCAGACGCACGCGGCAGCCACGGCTCTGCGGCATGAACGCGGTCAGTGCGCGAACGAGGCGGGCGCTCGGGTAGGCGGCATCGACCACCAGCCGCACTTCGGCCTCCCAGCCTTGCTCCATATGATGGGCGAGGTCCTCCAGTTGGCTGGCCTGCTTCACCAGTTGTCGCGAACGCCGCAGCAACACGCCGCCGGCTTCGGTCAGCACTGCCTTGCGGCCGTCGATGCGCAGCAATGGCACACCGAGCTGGTCCTGCATGCGGGCGACGGTGTAGCTCACCGACGATTGCGAACGGTGCAGGGCCTCGGCGGCCTGGGCGAATCCGCCGTGGTCGACCACCGCCTGCAACGTTCGCCATTGATCAAGGGTCACGCGGGGCGCTTTCATCAATAGCTCCTCTTGTCCTAAGCTGGCTGTCCCTCATGGAGACTGCCGAATGAAAAAATTCTGTTGTGTGGTGCTGGCGCTGCTGCCGCTGACCGCGTTTGCGTATCCGATCGATGTGCAGAAGAATCTCAATGGCCTGAAGATCGACTACGAGTCCTTCGATACCGATAAAGACATCGGCTCCATCCGGGTCGCCAACTACGGCGAGGTCGACGCACTCTGCAAAGTCGTATTCAGCAACGGCCCGGAGGCGCCGCGCACTCGCAATATCGAAGTGCCGGCCGGCAAACATACCAATGCCACCGCCAAGTTCTCCCGCGAGATCATCAAGCTGCGCGTCGAACTGAGCTGCAACCCGAAATAACACCCGCCTCGTTGTGGGAGCCCGTGTGCTCCCACAAGGTATGCGTCAGCTTATAAACGAATTTATCGATGCTTTATAGCAGTTATTTGCGCTTTTTCATCGATACGACTCTGTTTAACCTTCACTCCATCGACTTACAACATTCTCGGATGGAGGCTACACACCATGTCCCGCGTTCTGATCATCGAAAGCAGCGCCCGCCAGCAAGACTCGGTATCCCGTCAACTGACCCAGACCTTCATTAGTCAGTGGAAAGCGGCACACCCGGCTGATCAGATCACCGTACGTGACCTCGCCGTGAACCCGGTGCCACACCTGGACATCAACCTGCTGGGCGGCTGGATGAAATCCGCCGAACAGCGCAACGACAGCGAGCAATCCTCGCTGGATCGTTCCAACGCATTGACCGATGAACTGCTGGCCGCCGACGTGCTGGTGATGGCCGCGCCGATGTACAACTTCGCGATTCCAAGCACCCTGAAAGCCTGGCTCGACCACGTACTGCGTGCCGGCGTCACCTTCAAGTACACCGAAACCGGCCCGCAAGGCCTGCTCAGCGGCAAGCGTGCCTACGTGCTGACCGCTCGCGGCGGCATCTACGCCGGCGGCCCGGCGGATCACCAGGAACCGTACCTGCGTCAGGTGATGGGTTTCATCGGCATCCACGACGTGACCTTCATCCACGCCGAAGGCATGAACCTGGGCGGCGACTTCCAGGAGAAGGGCCTCAACCAGGCCAACGCCAAACTGTCCCAGGTCGCTTGATATGTTAATCGCCAGATAATCGCCGATTGTTCTAGTGACCTGGCGCAACCCCTTCAAGGCTCTACGCGCATCGAACCTCCCTTTGCACTTGTTGCTCCTGAGTGCTGTAGCCCGATTGAACGCCTTAGCGAGATCGGGCTTTTTTTTGCCCGGGATTTAGCGATGGCCGGGAAAAACCGCTATCGTCGCCGCCATTCGAAATCGAGGCGACCATGGGCTATCTACTTATTGTCACGCTGATCCAGGCGTTTTCCTTCAGTCTGATCGGCGAATACCTGGCCGGGCATGTCGACAGCTACTTCGCGGTGCTGGTGCGCGTGGTGCTGGCCGGGCTGGTGTTCATCCCGCTGACCCGCTGGCGTTCGGTGGAGCCGGCGTTCATGCGCGGCATGTTGCTGATCGGCGCGTTGCAGTTCGGCGTGACCTACGTCTGCCTGTACCTGAGCTTCCGGGTGCTGACGGTGCCGGAAGTGCTGCTGTTCACCATCCTCACGCCGCTGCACGTGACCCTGATCGAAGACGCGCTCAATCGCCGCTTCAATCCATGGGCGCTGATCGCGGCGCTGGTGGCCGTGTGCGGTGCGGCGGTGATTCGCTATGACCGGATCAACCCGGACTTCTTCATGGGCTTCCTGCTGCTGCAACTGGCCAACTTCACCTACGCCGCCGGGCAGGTGTTGTACAAACATCTGGTGGCGAAGCACCCGAGCGATCTGCCGCACTACCGGCGCTTCGGCTTCTTCTACCTCGGCGCACTCGCGGTGGCGTTGCCGGCGTTCCTGCTGTTCGGCAAATCCAACTTCCTGCCCGAAGCGCCGTTGCAATGGGGCGTGCTGGTGTTCCTGGGCCTGGTCTCGACCGCACTCGGTCTGTACTGGTGGAACAAGGGCGCGTGCCTGGTCAACGGCGGCACCCTGGCGGTGATGAACAACCTGCACGTGCCGGTGGGGCTGCTGCTGAACCTGCTGATCTGGAATCAGCATGAGGAACTGGGGCGGTTGTTCCTCGGTGGCGGCGTGATTCTGGCGGCGGTGTGGATCAGCCGGTTGGGGATTCGCAAGCCGGCGCCAGTTGCCCCACCAGAAACTCGATAAACGCCCGGGTCTTCTGCGGCACCCGCCGTGCTGACGAATACACCGCGTTGATGGTGATCGCCGGGGCTTGCCATTCGCACAGCACCGGCACCAGCCGCCCGGCGGCCAGCGCTTCTTCGACGATGAAGTCCGGCAGCAGCGCAATGCCCATGCCGGCCTCCGCCGCTTGCGCCAGCAGGTCGCCGTTGTTGGCGTGCAGCGGCCCGGTGACGTTGACTCGCTGGGTCTCCTTGCCGTTGCACAGTTGCAGGCTCACGCCGCTCTGCAGATAGCCGTAGTTCAAGCATTGATGCGAGCGCAGATCCTGCGGGGTCTGCGGCGTGCCCGCGCGTTCGAGGTAAGCGGGGGAGGCGACCATGATTCGCGGCGCTGGCGCCAGTTGTCGGGCGATCATGGTCGAGTCGGGCAGGCTGGCAATGCGGATGGTCACGTCGAACCCGCCGCGCACCGGATCGACCTGCTGATCGCTGAGTACCAGTTGCAGCTCGATGTTCGGGTGCTGCTCGTGGAACAGCGGGATCAGCTTGCCCAAGCGCCGCAGGCCGAACGACATCGGCGCGTTCACCCGCAACACACCACGCAATTCGCCAACCCCGTCCCGGGCTCGCTGCTCGGCCTCGTCCAATGCCGCAATCACTTCCCGTGCTGCTTCGAAATACTCGGCGCCGGCCTCGGTCAGGTGCAGGCTGCGGGTGGTGCGTTGCAGCAGTTGTACGCCGATGGCTTCTTCCAGCGCCTGAATCTGTTTGCTGACTTTCGACCGGGGCACGTCCATGGCCCGGGCGGCAGCCGCGAAGCCGTTTTCGCCGACCGTCACCACGAAGGCGCGCATGCATTCGATACGATCCATGATTGTCCCTGTTTTAGAATCAATGATTCTCGATTTTATGGAATTGTCCCTTTATCGGCTAGCCCCTAAAGTGACATCCAAGCCGAGACAACAACGCCGAAGACGGCAAGCGACTCGACTCACTCATTACTCAATCGAAACTCTGAATCGACATCAAAAGGAACGCGCCATGTCTATCCGTGAACTGCTCAACCCAACCAACTCCGCCCTGATCCTGATCGACCACCAGCCGCAAATGGCTTTCGGCGTACAGTCGATCGACCGTCAGACCCTGAAGAACAACACCGTCGGCCTGGCCAAGGCAGCGAAGATCTTCAACGTGCCGACCATCTACACCTCGGTCGAAACCGAAAGCTTCAGCGGCTACATCTGGCCGGAACTGCTGGCGGTGCATCCGGAGCAGAAGCCGATCGAGCGCACCTCGATGAACTCCTGGGAAGACAAGGCGCTGGTTGACGCGGTGAAGGCCACCGGCCGCAAGAAGCTGATCATCGCCGCGCTGTGGACCGAGGTCTGCCTGACCTTCCCGGCCCTGGAAGCCCTGGCCGAAGGCTACGAGGTGTACATCGTCACCGACGCGTCCGGCGGCACTACCAAAGAAGCCCACGACATGTCGGTACAGCGAATGATTCAGGCCGGCGCCGTACCGGTGACCTGGCAGCAAGTCCTGCTCGAGTACCAGCGTGACTGGGCGCACAAAGACACTTATCAGGCGGTGATGGACCTGGTGCTGGAACACAGCGGCGCATACGGAATGGGCGTCGACTACGCCTACACCATGGTGCACAAGGCACCGCAGCGGCAGGCCAAGTAAGTCGGCAGGACAAAAAAAGACGCAACCGGGGTTGCGTCTTTTTTGTTGTCCGCGAGAAAGGTCTACATTCGTTGTTTTTCGGCCTCGGGAATGTGGCTTGCACCCAGGACTGCCGGCAACAACCCGGAGCGCAGATCCCCGCCGCTCGGCTGCTGATACAGACTCAGGCCAAACTCAGGCAGCACCGCCAGCAGGTAATCGAAAATATCCCCCTGGATCCGCTCGTAATCGGCCCACACCGTGGTGGTGGTAAAGCAGTAGATTTCCAGTGGAATGCCCTGGGCTGTGGTCTGCATCTGGCGGACCATGCAGGTCATGTTCGGCTGAATCTCCGGGTGGCTCTTCAGATAGGCCAGCGCATAGGCGCGGAAGGTGCCGATGTTGGTCATGCGCCGGCGGTTGGCCGACATCGCCGCGACATTGCCCTGCGCTTCGTTCCAGGCCTTGAGCTCGGCTTTCTTGCGGCCCATGTAGGCGGTCAGCAGGTGTACCTGGGAGAGTTTTTCTTCTTCATCGTCGCGGATGAAACGCACACCGCTGGCGTCGATGAACAGACTGCGCTTGATCCGCCGCCCGCCGGACTGCTGCATGCCGCGCCAGTTTCTGAACGACTCGGACATCAGGCGCCAGGTCGGGATCGAGACGATGGTCTTGTCGAAGTTCTGCACCTTGACCGTGTGCAGGGTGATGTCGACCACATCGCCATCGGCGCCGACCTGCGGCATTTCGATCCAGTCGCCGACCCGCAGCATGTCGTTGCTGGTCAGCTGCACGCTGGCGACGAACGACAGCAGGGTGTCCTTGTAGACCAACAGGATCACCGCCGACATCGCACCCAGGCCGGACAGCAGCAACAGCGGCGAGCGGTCGATCAGGGTGGCAACGATGATGATCGCGCCGAACACGTACAAGACCATTTTTGCCAGTTGCACGTAGCCCTTGATCGAGCGGGTGCGGGCGTGTTCGGTGCGGGCGTAGATGTCCAGCAGGGCATTGAGCAGGGCGCTGACCGACAGCAGCAGGAACAGAATGGTGAACGCCAGCGCGACATTGCCGAGAAACACCGTGGCGGTCTTGCTCAGTTCCGGCACCAGGTGCAGGCCGAACTGGATTACCAATGATGGCGTCATCTGCGCCAGACGCTGGAACACCTTGTTATGCCGAAAGTCGTTGAGCCAGTGCAGGGCGGGCTGGCGACCGAGCATGCGGCTGGCATGCAGGATCAGGTAACGCGCCACTCGTCCGAGAACCAGCGCGATCACCAGCAGCAGGATCAGCGCCAGGCCGGCGTGCAGGAGCGGGTGCTGATCGAGGGCACCCCAGAGGTCTTGGGCGTTGAGCCAGAGCTGTTTGAAATCCATGAGAGAGACGATTCTTCTGTAAGACGCGACGGACGATTAGAGCATTTAAGACGCTGTGTATTACCGTTGGAGACAAATTGAGCAACAAAAAAGCCACTGATTACGGCTGATTTCACAAAGAAACTCGGCCTGAGCGCTCGAAACCGGTAACCTATGCAGCTGATTTTTTGCATATCTTCGAGGTAGCACCCGTGTTTTCCCAATTCGCCCTGCACGAACGCCTGCTCAAAGCCGTGGCCGAGCTGAAATTTGTCGAGCCAACGCCTGTGCAAGCCGCGGCCATTCCGCTGGCGCTTCAGGGGCGTGACCTGCGGGTGACGGCGCAAACCGGTAGCGGCAAGACCGCCGCGTTTGTCCTGCCGATCCTCAACCGCCTGATCGGCCCGGCCAAGATCCGCGTCAGCATCAAGACCCTGATCCTGCTGCCGACCCGCGAGCTGGCCCAGCAGACCCTGAAGGAAGTCGAGCGCTTTTCGCAGTTCACTTTCATCAAGTCCGGCCTGATCACCGGCGGTGAAGACTTCAAGGTCCAGGCAGCGATGCTGCGCAAGGTGCCGGACATCCTGATCGGCACCCCGGGCCGGATGATCGAGCAACTGAACGCCGGCAACCTCGACCTGAAAGAAGTCGAAGTGCTGGTGCTCGACGAAGCCGACCGCATGCTCGACATGGGGTTCGCCGAAGACGTACAGCGTCTGGTCGACGAATGCCCGAACCGTCAGCAGACCATGCTGTTTTCCGCCACCACCGGCGGTTCCGGCCTGCGCGAGATGATCGCCAAGGTGCTGAACAACCCTGAGCATCTGCAGCTCAACGCGGTCAGCCAGCTGAACTCGACCACTCGTCAGCAGATCATCACCGCCGACCACAACCAGCACAAAGAACAGATCGTGAACTGGCTGCTGGCCAACGAGACCTACCAGAAGGCCATCGTCTTCACCAACACCCGGGCCATGGCCGACCGCATCTACGGTCGCCTCGTCGCCCAGGAATACAAGGCGTTCGTGCTGCACGGCGAGAAAGACCAGAAGGATCGCAAACTGGCGATCGATCGTCTGAAGCAGGGCGGCGTGAAGATCCTGGTGGCTACCGACGTCGCGGCCCGTGGTCTGGACGTTGATGGTCTGGATCTGGTGATCAACTTCGACATGCCACGCAGCGGCGACGAATACGTGCACCGCATCGGCCGTACCGGCCGTGCCGGCAACGACGGTCTGGCGATCTCGCTGATCTGCCACGGCGACTGGAACCTGATGTCGAGCATCGAGCGTTATCTGAAGCAGAGCTTCGAGCGCCGCACCATCAAGGAAGTCAAAGGCACCTACGGCGGACCGAAAAAGGTCAAGGCCTCGGGCAAGGCCGTCGGCGTGAAGAAGAAAAAGACCGACGCCAAGGGCGACAAGAAGAAAACCGCCGCCAAGACCCCGACCAAGCGCAAGAGCGCCAACCGTCCGAAGCCGGATTCTCTGGTAAGCAGCGACGGCATGGCTCCGCTCAAGCGCCGCAAGCCGGTTGCACCTGCGGCCGAGTAAGGCGTTTCAGGCAGGCAATAAAAAACCCGGACACTGTCCGGGTTTTTTTATTCCCTGAGTTTGTCAGCTGCCCAGCTGCCCACGGGTGTCGGCATCAAAGCGCTGCTTGGCCTGATCCGCTTTTGGTTTGAGCTGTGCGAGCAGGGCTGCCTCGCTGTACAAACCGGTCAGAGCCAGTTCCTTGGGTGTCGGTTCGATCGGGATCAGCACATCTTCACCCGCCGCGTGCAGCCAGATCGCAACAACGTGCAGAGCCGAAACGAACAACACTCGCAGCTCAACGGTTTTGCCCTGCAACTGTGGAGATTGCTCGGCCAGTTTCAGTGCATCGACCGTGGCCGCCGCCAGGTTGCCGTGGTTCAACGAGGCGAACTCGACGTGACCACGGACTTCGGCCAATTGCGCATCGGCAATCGACACACCGTCGGCAAACACCAGGTAATGCCAGTCGCCGAGCCGGGCGTCCTTCAGGCCTTTGCCATTGCTCAGGTCTTCCAGGCTGAGCGAGTAGCCGCGATAGGCTTCGCTGAGGCTGATTTTCGCCGGTGCAGCACTGGCGAACTGGCGATTGATGCCAAAGCCCTGGGTTTGCAGCGCGGCTTGCAACACCGGACGCAAGGTCTGTACGCCGTTGGAAGGCGCCTTTGGATAAGTCAGTTGCATGATGTCGCCCTCCTAGTTTTTCGCCGTGAAGTAAGTGTGAGTCCAGTTGCCGCCACCGTTGTAGGAACCGGGGAACGAGTTCAGCGCGCGGGTCGAATAGCCGTAGATCGAATCCGCGACCAGCACGTAGTTGCCGTTGGTGCCGTAGATCGTCAGGAAGTGCGCACCGCCGCCGTACCAGGCGCAACGCAGACCGACAGGCCGGCCCATGTTGATCTGGTTCTGGATGGCCGACATCTGCAACGAACCCTGATTCATCCCGTTGTAGCTGCGGGTGGTTTGCAGGGCCGAATCCAGATAGCCGTAGACGTTGCACGGCCCCGGCTGGCTGCAGCAGTTGCGGTTCAGTTGGGTGCTGGCAACGCCGCACTGGGTCCAGGACCCGGTGCCGTAATAGTTGCCGACCGAAGCGGAAACCGCGGCCCAGCACCAGTTGGTCTGGGTCTGTTGCTGCATCGTGAAGTTGAGACTCGAGGCGGCCAGGGCCTTGGCCTGTGGGGCCGCTTCGACTTCGACCAGTTGCGCATCGAGCAGATGGCCGGTCAGGCACCCGGGCAACGTGTTGCCGGTGAATTGCGTTGTTTCAGTGGTTAACATTTTTCAATCCTCCATGAATGAAAACAAACGTCCAACGTGTGGATGTTGCGAGCGATCGGTGGTGAATGGGTTGCCATCTCCGATGGCCGGTTCCGATCAGGCTCGAGGTAACCCTAGGTCTGAATATGCATTTATGCAAATATAAAAATGCATTAATGCAAATATCCAGACGAAAGGACGCGGGCTTTGGCATCGATTCTGACCGGTTGATGCCGAAGCCTGCGGCGTTGAGCGAGATGTCAGCCCTCGGTTTTCTTCTCGGCCGAATCCAGTTCCTTCAGCCGCTGATTGATCAACTGGCATTTGTCCGGCAGGTCGGCGGCTGCCGTGTCCAGGTCCATCTTCTGCAACTCGGCGTTGATTTCCTTGGCCTTGGTCGGGTTTTGCTCGGTGAGCTTGGCGACTTCCCTGGCCAGTTGCTCGCGCTTGACGGTGGCTTCTTCCGGGGTGCAGGCCCAGACGGGCAGGGCGCAGGCGAGCGTGGCGGCGAGTGTGAGTTTGAGCAGGGTTTTCATGGCGGCAGGCCTCAGATCCGGTTAAGGCGGGTTAACCGGTTGAGGGCTGTGGCCAATGAAAAGTTCAGGATCTTTGTTGGCTCAGTCCTCGTGACAGCAACTGGATTTTTGTTCTCCGTCATACCGATCGTGATACCGCACCCACTCCATGATCTCGTCCTCGTTCCTGCCTTTTGGTGTGAGATCGAGGTAGTTGTAGGCACCGACCAGCATGTCCAGGCCTCGAGCGTAGGTCGAGTAGGTGTGGAAAATCTCGCCGTTGTTGGCGCGATAGAACACGCTCAGCCCCGGCATTTCCTCTTCGCCACTGTCAGTCTTTTCGTAGTTGTATGTAGCCTTTCCGGCTTCGGCATCATCAGCGTGGGCGCAAACGCCGAAGTCGTAGTTGAAATCGGAGCCGTCCGACGACACCCAGTCGAATTTCCAGCCCATCCGCCGCCTGAAGGCCTGGAATTCGGCGAATGGCGCGTGGGACACCGCCACCAGCGCAATGTCGTGATGGGCCAGGTGTTGATTGGCGCCGTCGATGTGGTCGCTGAGGAACGAGCAGCCCGGGCAGCCTTCCTCCCAGCCTTTGGCAAACATGAAGTGATAAACGACGAGTTGGCTGTGTTGGCCGAACAAGTCAGCCAGTTTCAATTCGCCGTTCGGCCCCATGAAGCGGTAATCCTTGTCGACCTTCACCCAGGGCAGGGCGCGACGTTTGGCGCTGAGGCGGTCGCGTTCTTTGGTGAAGGCCTTTTCATCGGCCAGATGCTGCTTGCGGGCGGCGAGCCATTCTTCGCGCGACACCACCGGATGATTCTCAACGTTCATGATGATTTCTCCTGCGGGGGTTGAAACCGTCTGTCTCAGACTAGTCGCTCGCCGCTGTCGGAAATCGACAGACCGCCGGTCGGCCGGGGCGGTAAATGAAGCTGAACGGCTCTTGTCCGCTCGGGTCACAACCTTTGAAGGCGCCATTAATCACGCGCACCGGAGGTTGAATCAGGATGACGACGTATAACTGGGATTTGATTGAACGCCTGCTGCATGAAGTACAGAACGGCGCAGGCCACAGCTTCGCACCGCGCTCTTACGCAGAAGACTATGCGGCGGAAAAAGCGGCGGCGGGCGAGCCGATCGAGAATCTGGATCATCTGAAAACCATCGCCTGCCAATATGAGCAACTGTTGCTGCTGCGCGGTTACATCGGGCCCCGTGGGGAGGATGAGGGCAGCACTGGCAACAACTTCAGCCTGACCCCGCGCGGTTCAAGTCTGTTGAGCCTGATCGACAGCAGCATTCCCGGTAATGATCATCCGCGCCAGGTGCTGGATGAGCAGCAGGATGCGCTGGATGAGGCGACGTTCGATCGTGTGGCGTCCAAGGCGCAGATTGCCTGAATCCAGGAAAGCAAAAGATCGCAGCCCTCGGTAGCTTCGCAAATTCTGCAGGAGCTACCGAGGGCTGCGATCTTGTGGTTTTCTAATTCTGTTTAGCGGCCTTCAAACACTTCAAATCATTGAAGTCCTTGCGCACCCCTTCGATTTTCTTCAACAAGCGCTGGCGTTGTTGCGGTGTGCTTTCAGCCATCAGATCCACCGCCAGCGAGCGTGCCTGGGCTTCGGTGTCGGCGTAGGCCTTGCGGTAATCCGCTGTCCATAAGCGCTCGCGATAGACCAGAAGGGTCTCGATCCGCTGTGGGAATTCCGGGCTGTTGCGCTGGGCGACGGCTGCACTGAACTGCTGTTGCCAGTGCGCGCGGTTGGCGATCCATTGAGTGTTCTGGTCGCCCAATGCTGTCGACCACGCCATCACGCGTTGTTCTTGTGTGGGACTCAGCGGCCCGAGCCAGTCGTTGAGGCGTTTGTCCATGCGTGCGCCGCGTTCGGCAATCTGCTGGGCCAGGGGTGGCTTCACATATTCCTGTTGGCGTTTGCGCAGATCCTTGGCAAACGCGTCGTTCATTTCCGCGACCTGTTTGTCATCCAGTCCTTGCAGCAACTCAATGGCCGACGGCGTGATCTCTCGGGCGGTCTCGGCAATTGCCTGCTTGGCCTCCAAGGTACGGGCCTGGAGCGCGGCGTCGGTGACCTGATTGGTCTCGACCATGGTTTGCAGGCGATCGAGCCAGTCCAGATAACCCGGCAACTGCGTGCTGCAGTGCCAGCTCAGGTGTTCCTTGAGGCGTTCGTTGAACCAGCCTTTCTGCTCGCCGTTCATGTCCAGGTAGTCGCTGAGCGTCCACGGAATGATCACGTCGAGATTGCGATAGGCGAGGCCTACGCGGCTGCAGGCGCCGAGGGCGAGGGTGAAAGCCAGCAGGGCGGCAATCTGTTTGAACCAGCGAGACATGGGCGAATCCTTGCGTGAGCCTGGCTTCGAAGTCTGATGCTTATGTGAACGCAGGATGAGCCCGGCAGTTCAGCCAATCAATAGAACGCGCGTTCGGCCTTGAGCGTGACCAGCCCGTCGCACTGGCTGTTGTGCCCGGAATAGGCAGAGCAATCGCTGCCGCTGAGGCTGGAGTTGCTGTAGATCAGATCCAGGTCGATGCCCATCACCGGCCGGGAAAATTTCACCGACCAGTCGGTAAAACTGCTGACATACCCGCCGTCCACCGAGACCGGTGTATTGAGCTGATGGGTGGTGTATTTCATGCTGATCCCGATGCCGAACGGCTGGTTGCCGCGCAGATCGGCAAACAAGGTGTTGTTCTGTTTGTCCGGATCGTTGCTCAGTGCGATGCCGAAACGGCTGCCGAGCAGGGTCAGGCCGCCGAACAATTCCTGGCTGTCGAGGGTGTCGACCTTGGGATAGCTGTAGTGGATCATCCCGACTTCGTAGCCGAGGGTTTGATCGAAGGGTTGTTTAAAGCCGACGTAGGAATCGATCTCCAGATTCTTGCCCGGCGTCAGTCCCATGCTCGGCGCGTACTGGCCGACGTAGAGGCCGCTGTCATGGCTCAGATCGAGGCCGCCGTGGAACGAACCGGCGGCAGAAGGTTTGACCAGTCCCTGGGCCATGCTGCGGCTGGGCGTGGTGCCGAGCTTGAGGTCGAAGTCGCCAAGTTCACGCTGGAAAATCTGCGCGTGCGTCATCGGGCTCGCCAGCAGGCCTGCAAGAAATAAACAGAGGGGTTTGAGCATGCGTCACTCCTTGAACAGCGAGCGCAGTGCGATAAAGACTGCTGAAACGCTTGATCCAGACGCGTGCAAGGATACCGGCGAATGATCGGCATCGAGGGCCGTTCGTCGATTTCTGTTGTTTTGTTGAGTTTGATTAAACGCGAGAGAGGTCTTGCGAGGGTTCCGGTCCAGACGCTTCGAAGCTCAAAGCGCCTTGGGACTGGTGTGTTGCGGGGTGTTACTTCTTGCCCAGGCTGATCTGCTTGGACGGGCCGAACGTCTGGCCGCTGACGCCCTTGGCAATTTGCTGGATTTCGCCGCCGGACTTGAGGAATGCCGCGATCTGATCGTTGATCGATTCGCTGGTTTCAACGGCTGGAGCTGGCTTTGCTTTGCTGGTGGATGCTTTTACACGCATGGCGGCCATTAACCTGTAGAAAAGTAACTCGGCCAGGCATCGTACAGGAATAACTTGACAATTGCTTGGTAAATATCCCCCGGAATAACCCAGCGTGCGGGTGGATTATTCTCGATTAATTATTCGAAATATCCCGCTAACCTGCTGTTTTAAATAACAACATTTATCGGGATCGGTGGCTTTTTCGAGGGGGCGGCGCGCCGGGAAGTCCTCCAGGTAGTCTGACGAGTGGCGCCCGCTCGGCGGCAAACCAAGGAAAATCAAGGCTTCGCGCAAATTTCCGTCGGCGGGAGGATCTGCCGGCCAACGAACCCGGCAAAACCGGGTAGAATGCCGCCCACGCAATGAGGGTATTGGAAATGGCTTTAGTCGGGCGCTACAACAGTTTGCAAGTGGTTAAACACACTAACTTCGGTTTATATCTGGACGGCGGTGCCGACGGCGAAATTCTTTTGCCCAACCGTTATATCCCTAAAGATATTCCCAGCGAAGATGAAGACTGGCTCAATGTTTTCATTTATCTGGACAGCGATGACAAACTTATTGCCACCACTGAAAAACCAAAAGTTCAGGTCGGTGAATTTGCCAGTTTGAAAGTTGTTGAAGTCAACAGCATCGGTGTGTTCCTCGATTGGGGCCTGCCGAAGGATCTGCTGCTGCCTTACTCCGAAGAAAAACGCCAGATGACCGCCGGCGAGTACTGCGTGGTGCATGTCTACCTCGACAAACACACCCGCCGCATCACCGCCACCGCGCGTCTTGATCGCTACCTCGACAAGACCCCGGCCAACTACAGCGTGGGCCAGGAAGTTGATCTGCTGGTGGCCGAATCCACCGACATGGGTTTCAAGGCCGTCATCAACAACAAGCACTGGGGTTTGATTCACAAGAACGAAATCTTCAAGTTCATGCGTTCCGGCATGCGCGAGAAAGGTTTCATCAAGGAAGTGCGTGCCGACGGCAAGATCAGCCTGAGCCTGCAACCGGTGGGGCAGGAAGCGGCCAGCAGCCTGAGTTCGAAGATCCTCGCCAAGTTGCGCGAGAACGATGGCACCCTGGCCGTCAGCGACAAGAGCGACCCGGCGCTGATCAGCAGCCTGTTCGGTGTCAGCAAGGGCAACTTCAAGAAGGCCATCGGTTCGTTGTACAAGGAAGGCAAGATCGTCATTCATGCCGATCGCATTGAACTAACCTGAGCCTGACGTGGCCCATGTTGCATGGGCTCACTTGAGGTCGGGCAGATGAAAAAAACGTTGATTGCCTACGTCGCCACGCTGCTGACGTTTCTTCTGCTCGACGGCATCTGGCTCGGCGTGCTGATGGCGCCGACCTATCGCGAACTGCTCGGTTCGCTGATGCTCGAAAAACCGTTGCTGGTGCCAGCAGCGGTTTTTTATTGCCTGTACGTTTTCGGCTGTGTGGCGTTTGTGGTGTTGCCGGCAGTGAGCTGGCAGCGAGCCGCCCGCATGGGCGCGCTGCTCGGGCTGGTCGCTTATGGCACTTATGACCTGACCAATTGGGCGACGTTGCGCGGCTGGTCGGTGCAGGTGACATTGATGGATTGGGCATGGGGGACGTTTGCCACGGCGCTGGCCTGTTCGGTCGGATTTGTCGTGGCCGGCCGGTTTGGCAGATCAGCCATTCACCGCTGACGTTTGAGGAGCATGAAATGTCTCTTCCAGACGGCTTTTTCTGGCTGACTGGTTAATAATCCACGCATCATTTTTCGCCCCGGACGAAGAGCCGGGGCTTTGTTTTGACCTTTGGAAAAACTGCCATGTTGTGTGTGTTCGAGGTGTTGCGGTGAGCGTCAGTCGGCGCAGTGCCGACGGGTTTGCGCTGCAAGTGATGGTCGGCCTGTGCCTGATCTGGGGCGTGCAGCAGGTGATGATCAAGTGGGCGGCGACCGATATCGCGCCGGTGATGCAGGCGGCGGGGCGGTCGGGGATTTCCGCATTGCTGGTAGGACTGCTCATCTGCTGGAAGGGCGGCTGGGATCAGGTCGGCACCACATGGCGCGGCGGCTTGCTGGCCGGTGCCTTGTTCGGTCTGGAGTTCCTGTTTATCTCCGAAGGCTTGCAGTTGACCACGGCCGCGCACATGTCGGTGTTCCTTTACACCGCACCGATCTTCACCGCGCTGGGTGTGCATTTCCTGTTGCCCAGCGAGCGTCTGCGACCGGTGCAATGGCTGGGGATTTTCATGGCGTTCGTCGGGATCGCTGTGGCCTTTGCCGGCGGCGTGTCGTGGGACAACCTCGATCACCGCATGCTGTTGGGCGATGCCCTCGGCGTGCTGGCCGGGGCCAGTTGGGGCGCGACCACCGTGGTGGTGCGCGCCTCGCGCCTGTCGGAAGCGCCGGTGACGTTGACGCTTTTTTACCAACTGATTGTCGGCTTCGTCGGCCTGCTGTTGATCGCACTGCTCAGCGGCCAGATCACCCACGTCAGCCTGACCGTCGTGGCGGTGGGCAGCGTGTTGTTCCAGGGCCTGGTGGTGTCGTTCTTCAGTTACCTGACCTGGTTCTGGCTGCTGCGCCGTTATCTGGCAGCCAATCTGGCAGTGTTTTCCTTCATGACGCCGTTGTTCGGCGTCACGTTCGGCGTGGTGTTGCTCGGTGAAAAGCTGAGCATGAACTTCATCATCGGTGCCGTGCTGGTGTTGCTCGGCATCACTTTCGTCAGCGCGGAACAGTGGGTACGTCGGCGTTTGCGCAAAGCGCTCGGCCAGTCGTAAGCGGTTTCCACGCCAGGCCACCGGCAATCAGCAGCCCGCTGCCGGCGATCACCAGCGCCGGTTGCAGGCCGCCGCTGAAGTGGCTGCTGACCGCCGCCAGCAGCGGCCCGCTGAGCTGACCGACGGCGAAGCACGCGGTCAGCAGACCGGCGTTGCGCTGGGTGGCGTGGGGCGCCAGTTCCCGGGAACGTTGCATCACCAGTTGCATGCAGGCCAGGAACGGCGTGCCGCACAGGATCACGCCCAAAGCCAGACCGAGGCCGCTGCCCAACAGGCAGGCAAACACCCCGGCGGCCTGCAGCCACAACGTCGCCATCAACCAGTGACGGGTGGTGTCCGGATCATGCCGACGCAAACTCACCAGCAACACACCGATTGCGGCGCCAAGGCCGAAGCATGGCCAGAACAGATCGGCCTGCCATTGCCCGTGAAACTGCGCGTTGGCCATCTGCGACAGGAACGTGGCCGGGATGATGTAGCCCACGCCGTACAAGGCATATACCACCGCCAACCGCGCAATGCCGTGATTCGAATGATTGACGACGGAAGGTGTGACGGTTGCGCCGACGCCCGATTGCGGCAGGATCCGCACGATTCCCAGCAACATCACCAGTGCCACGGCGGCATAGATCAGCCACAGGGTGGCGGAAGTCTGCTGCGCCAGATGTGAGAACAGCGCCAGCAACCCCGTCAGAAAAATCCCCAGCCCCGGCCCGGCAAATACCAGCGCTCCCAATCTCGGACGACCGGCCGCCGCAGCCAACGGCTGGCTCAGTGCAGTGATCATCACCAGCACCCACGCACTCGCCACGCCAGTGCCGAAGCGCAGCAGCAGATGCGACCAGAAACCATTGGCCCAGAACGACGCCAGCGTCAGCAGCATGCATAACCACAAGCCACTGTGCAGACGTCGTTGCACCTGATCGGGTCGACGGGAAAACATCGCGTCTATCGCGCCGAGCAGATAACCGAGGTAGTTGGCTGCCGCAATCAGACCGGCGGCGGTCAGGTCGATCTGCCCTTCGCTGATCAGGTGGGGAAGTTGCGGCGTGAGGGCGAAACGCCCGATGCCCATGGCCATCATCAGGGCAATGAAACTGGCGGATAAGCGAATCAGCGGCGACATGGTCTGGATTCCGTTGGAGGTTCAATGACCGTCAGGCTAGGACTGATTGACTTTCTTTAAAATTGAATAATAGTGAGTAACTTGTTCAGTTCAGGAGAATGGTTGTGGAGTTCAGCCAATTGCGGATCTTCCAGGCCGTGGCGGAGGAGGGCTCGATCACTCGCGCCGCCGAACGCCTGCACCGTGTGCCGTCGAACCTGTCGACCCGGCTCAAACAGCTCGAAGAGCAATTGGGCGTCGAACTGTTCGTCCGCGAGCGTCAGCGTTTGCAGTTGTCGCCCGCAGGAAAAGTCCTGCTGGACTACACCGGCAAACTGTTCGCCCTGCGCGATCAGGCCAGTGCGGCGGTGATGGGCGGGCAACCGGCGGGGGATTTCGTGCTCGGCACTCTGTACAGCACCGCCGCGATTCATTTGCCGGCGCTGTTGGCGCGGTATCACAAGCGATATCCGGCGGTGAATCTGCAGGTGCAGTCCGGGCCCAGTGGCGAATTGCTGGAAGGGTTGCTCACCGGGCGTCTCGACGCGGCGCTGGTGGACGGCCCGCCGCAGTTGGCCGGGATCGACGGAGTGCCGCTGTGCAATGAACGGCTGGTGCTGATCAGCGAGCCGGATCACCCGCCGGTGCACAGTGCCAAGGATGTCGAGGGGCGGGCGGTGTTCACCTTTCGCCATGGCTGCGCCTACCGTGCGCGGCTGGAGTCGTGGTTTGCGCATTATCACGCGGCAATGGGCCGGGCGATGGAGATCGAGTCCTACCAAGGGATGCTGGCTTGCGTGATTGCCGGCAGCGGTGTGGCGCTGATGTCGGAGTCGATGCTCGCCAGCCTGCCGGGCCGCGAAAGTGTCGCGGTGCATCCGCTGGCCGAGCCGTTTGCCAGTGCGACAACATGGCTCATGTGGCGCCGGGGCATGGTCGGCGCCAATCTCAATGCGTGGATTGAACAGCAGCAGGCGCTCTATCCCGTGGCTGGCGAAGACACCCGGGAAATCGCTTGAGCGATCGGTCAGGGATTCTGATCAATCTGGTAACAGATCATTGCGGATTTCACCGAGCATTGCGTAGGACTTCGGACTATTATCAGTGCGAAGCGGCCTCAGAATTCCGGACGCTCAGCACCACCCTGAAGGGGGCATGACGATGAAAGAGAAAATTCAAAACTGGCTGCACGATTTGGGTGTTGCCCTCGGCTTGATCGAACCGCCTCTGCAACCGGTCCCGATTCGCACTGATGACGAACAGCGTCGGCGTCAGCAGCGTCGGCGCTAATGCCCCGATCTGAATAACAAGGATTTGAAGATAGAGAGATCGCAGTCTTCGTCAGCGCCTGCATGAAAATGTGCAGGCGCTGACGAAGACTGCGATCTTTTGCTTTTCAGTGTCGCCCGATCTCGATCAGAAACCGGCTCAAGTCGTTCGCGGTTTTCGCGGTCTTGAGCATGTGATCTTCCTCGGCGGTGAATGCCGTCAGTCCGAATTCATCTTCCAGATGGAAGATCAGATCCTCGATATCCGCCTTCTCCAGACCCAGCTCCGCCAGGCTGGTGCGGTCATTGAATTCGCGGTTTTCCAGCAGACGCTTGATGAACCTGTGCACGGCGGCACGCACGGCAGCTCTTCTCATGGCAGATTTTCAAAAGTGGTGGGTCTGACTGGAGTACAGCAGGCCTCAGGCGTGCCGGCGCAACCATTCGTCAATCATCGAACGCAGATGCTCCCCTGAAAAACTGCCGAAATGCCCGCCATGCACGGTGCGGATCTTCAGAGCCTGCAAACGCTGCAGGCTGGCGGCGTAATCCTCAAGATTCGAGTGGTAGGCGTCCTCGATCAACGGCCCGTCGTAGATGATGTCGCCGCTGAACAGGGTTTCGCTGGTCGCTTCGTAGAGGCTGATGCCGCCCGGCGAATGCCCCGGTGTGTGCAGCACTTGCAGCGTGCGATTGCCCAGGTCCAGCACATCGCCGTCCTCGACAAATCCGGTGGCCGGCGCAGCCTTGACCCGGTATTCGGCGTAGCACAGCGGGCAATCCGGGTGCGCTTCGAACATGTCGTCGCCGACGAAGGCACGGCTCAAGTCATTCTCGCCATCCGGCGCCGCCAGAATGTCCGCTTCGGCCGGATGCACCAGTCGTTCGGTGAATTCGTGATGCCCGGCAATGTGGTCGAAGTGGCAATGACTGGCTACCGCCACCAGCGGCCGCTCGGTCAGCCACGGCAGTTGTTCGCGCAGGCTGACCAGCCCGGAACCGCTGTCGAGCAGCAGATCCTTGTCACGCCCCTGAACATGCCAGAGGTTGCAGCGGTAGAAGGGACGGATGTACGGCTCGTGAATCAGGCGAATGCCGTCGCTCAGGTGCTGCACTTCGAACCACTGATCGCGAGAAACAATCTTCATAAAGCATTTTCTCCAGACGAAAAAAAACGGGTGTGGCAACCGACGCCACACCCGTCGAAGAAAGCATCAAGTCGTTATGTTCCAGCTTAGATCGCGCTGGCCACCACGTTTGGGCGGCGGGACATCAGGCTGACCACCACGAAACTCACCAGACCCACAGCCAGGCTGTAGTAGATCGGGGTGTTGGCGTCCAGACCGTCCTTGACCATGAACAGCAGGGCGGTGGCAAAACCAGTGCCCATGCTGGCGATGGCGCCGGCGGTGGTGGCGCGCTTCCAGAAGATTGCACCGATCAGCGGGATCAGCATGCCGCCCACCAGCAGGTTGTAGGCCAGGGTCAGGGCGCTGATCACGTCGTTGACCACCAGAGCGATACCCAGCACCACGACACCGGTCAGCAGAGTGAAGAGGCGGTTGATGCCCAGGCTCGACTGTTTGCCGCCACGCAGTTTCGGCAGCAGGTCTTCGGTCAGGGTGGTGGCGGCGGCGAGCAGGCCGGCGCTGGCGGTGGACATCATCGCGGCCAGGGCGGCGGCGATCACCAGACCACGGATACCGTCCGGCAGCGACAGTTTGACGATCGCGGCGAAGGCGTTGTTGACGTTGTCCAGATCCGGGATCAGCACGTGTGCCGCCATGCCGATCAGGGCGCAGGCCAGACCGTAGAGGATGCAGTAGATGCCCGCGATGCTGCCGGCGTATTGAGCGACTTTAGCGGTCTTGACGGTGAACACCCGTTGCCAGATGTCCTGACCGATCAGGATGCCGAAGAAGTAGATCATGAAGTAGGTGATGATCGTGTCCCAGCCGATGGTGGTGAAGCTGAAGGCGGTGGCCGGCAGTTTCAGCACCAGCTCGTCCCAGCCGCCGACGCGGTACAGGCAGATTGGCAGGAGGATGAACATCAGGCCGACGGTCTTGATGATGAACTGGACGATGTCGGTCAGGGTCAGCGACCACATGCCGCCGATAGCCGAGTACACCACCACCACGCCACCGCCGAGCAGTACCGAGATCCAGAACGGCAGGCCGAACAGCACTTGCAGCACGGTGCCGATGGCGAGGATCGAGGTCACGCCGATCATCAGCGCGTAGGCCAGCATGATCGCCGCGCTCGCCGAGCGGGCCATCGGGTTGTAGCGTTTTTCCAGCACCTGGGTAACGGTGTAGATCTTCAGTTTCAGCAGCGGCTTGGCCAGGAACAGGTTCAGCGCCACGATGCCGCAACCCAGTGCCGCGCACAGCCAGAAACCGGAGATGCCGTGCACATAGCCCAGGCGGACGGTGCCGACGGTGGACGCGCCACCGAGAACGGTCGCAGCCATGGTGCCCATGTACAGGCTCGGGCCGAGGTTACGCCCGGCAACCAGGAAGTCCTCGTTGGTCTTGGCCTTGCGCATGCCGAAGTAGCCGAGCAAGAGCATGCCGGCGGCGTAAATGAGGACGACGAATAAATCCAAAGCCATGATGGCGTGTCTCCGATTGTCTTTTTTATGGGGTGGAACTCTGTGGGAGAAGGCTGACCCCCACAGGCGATTCGTTTATTCAGGCAGCCTGACGCAGCGCCGCTTCAGCCGGCGCATGCACGCCTTTGCTCCGGGGATCCTTCGGGCCGTAGACCAGCACCGGTTCCGGGAACAGGCTCAGCAGCATCAGGTACATCACCGAGGCCAGACCGAGGGTCACCAGCAGGCTGATGTCGATGCCGCCGGCCAGTTCACCCAGCGGGCCGACGAACTGCCCCGGCAGGTTGACGAAGCACAGGCCGACCGCCGCGCTCGGGATCCACGCGCCCAGGCCGCGCCAGTTCCAGCCGTGGCTGAACCAGTAGCGTCCGCCTTGCTCGCCGCGCGTGAACACTTGCAGGTCGTCCGGGCAGTAGAAGCCGCGACGCACCACCAGGCCGATGATCATGATCACCATCCATGGGGTGGTGCAGGTGATGATCAGCACGGCGAAGGTCGACACGCTCTGCACCAGGTTTGCCGCGAAGCGCCCGATGAAGATGAAGGCAATCGACAGCACGCCGATCAGCAACGTCGCCTTGACCCGCGACAGCAGGCGCGGGAACACGCTCGACATGTCCAGCCCGGTGCCGTACAGCGACGTGGTGCCGGTGGACATGCCGCCAATCACCGCAATCAGGCACACCGGCAGGAAGAACCAGCTCGGCGACACCGCCAGCAGGCCGCCGACGTAGTTGTTGGCCGCGATGTAGTCCGGTGCCTGGATCGCTACGATGGTCGCGGTGGTCAGGCCGAACAGGAACGGAATGAACGTGGCGATCTGCGAGAAAATCACCGCTGCCATGATCCGCTGACGCGAGGTTTCACGCGGGATATAGCGGGCCCAGTCGCCGAGGAACGCGCCGAAGGAAATCGGGTTGCTCATCGCCACCAGCGCGGCGCCGATGAAGGCTGCCCAGAAGCCTGGCTGGCCGAGACTGACGGTGCCGGCGTAGTGCGAATCGAAAGGACCGGCGAAAGCGAAGATGCCCAGCAGGAACAGCAGGCTCGCGCTCCACACCGCGACCTTGTTCACCCACAGCAGGAAGCGGAAGCCGTAAATGCACACGGTCAGCACCAGAATCGCGAACAGACCGTAGGCCAGGCCCAGGGTCAGGTCGGTTTCCGGCAGGCCGATCAGGCGTTTCGCACCACCAATCAACGCATCCCCCGAACTCCACACCGAGAGCGAGAAGAAGGCGATGGCGGTCAACAGCGACAGGAACGAACCGACGATCCGCCCGTGCACGCCGAAGTGCGCACCGGACGACACCGCATTGTTGGTGCCATTGATCGGGCCGAACAGGCCCATCGGTGCGAGGATCAGCGAGCCGAGCAGTACGCCCGAGACAATCGCCCAGACGCCCGCCTGAAAGGACAGGCCGAACAGCACCGGGAAACTGCCGAGCACGGCGGTGGCAAAGGTATTCGCGCCGCCAAAGATCATGCGGAACAAATCCACGGGACCGGCGGTGCGTTCGTTGTCCGGGATCTGTTCGACCCCGTGGGTTTCAATCTGCGTAAGGCTTTGGTCTTTGTTGTTGTTATTCATGATCTGCTCCGATCATAAAGGCGCGCTCATCGTGCGTGAGCGTCACCTGTCTTGGCTAAGGGGATGGCAGCCCTTCCGGCATTGCGGACAAATGTTCGTGGCAGGCCAGCCAATGGCCTTGTTGTTCTAGGCTTGACGCTTGTTTCTTGAAAACAATCGTCTCGCGCTCCTGGCTGAAGTGTTGCTCCCCTTGCATGCGCAGCTCGGTGGCCACGTCATGGATGAAAATCGCCACGTCACCCTGCAGGCTGACGAAGGCGTTGCTCGAGATGCAGGACAGCACCTCGAAGCCATCCTCGGCGCGCCAGCTGTCCCACAACGCCTGATAGGCATCGCGCGACAGCAGGGGCTGTTCGAGGGTGTAGAACACGAAGCTCGCATCGGCGCTGAACGCGCCGAAGTAGGCTTCGCGATCGTTGCGGGCGAAGGCGGACACCAGATCGGCGGCCGCTTTCAGAACCTGATCGCGTTCGTTCATGACCCGACCCTCAGCGGTGGACGACGCCCGGCAGTACGCAGAGCATTTCGTACAGCAGGTTGGCGGCCAGCAGCGAGGTGTTGCCGGTGGTGTCATAAGCGGGCGAGACTTCTACCAGATCGCAGCCGATCAGGTCGAGGCCCTGGCAGCCGCGAACGATTTCAATTGCCTGAATGGTCGTCAGACCACCGATTTCCGGGGTGCCGGTGCCAGGCGCCCAGGCCGGGTCGATGCCGTCGATGTCGAAGCTCAGGTACACCGGGCCGCCACCGACTTTCTCGCGCACTTCGGCCATCAGCGGTGCCAGCGACTTGTGCCAGCACTCTTCGGCTTGAACAACGCGGAAGCCCTGATCGCGGCTCCAGTTGAAGTCGTCAGCGGTGTAACCCTGCGCACGCAGACCAATCTGCACCACGCGGTCGCAGTCCAGAAGGCCTTCTTCGACGGCGCGACGGAAGGTCGTGCCGTGGGCGATCTTCTCGCCGAACATGTGATCGTTCACGTCAGCGTGAGCGTCGATGTGTACCAGACCGACCTTGCCGTGCTTTTTGTGGATCGCACGCAGGATCGGCAGGGTGATGGTGTGGTCGCCACCCAGGGTCATCGGGATGACGTTGTGCTCGAGGATGTTGTCGTAGGCTTCTTCGATGATGCGCACGGCGTCGAGCAGGTTGAAGGTGTTGATCGCCACGTCACCGATGTCGGCAACCGACAGCGAGTCGAACGGCGCAGCGCCGGTGGCCATGTTGTACGGGCGGATCATCACCGATTCGGTGCGGATGTCGCGTGGCCCGAAGCGGGTGCCGGGGCGCAGCGAAGTACCGATGTCCAGTGGCACGCCAACGAAGGCAGCGTCCAGGCCGGCAGCGGTCGGTACATGGGGGAGTCGGAGCATGGTGGCGATGCCGCCGAAGCGCGGCATTTCGTTGCCGCCCAGTGGTTGGTGAAGAATCTTGTCCACGGGTAGGGCCTCATCGTCTTTGTTTTATTTATGTCGGCGCACCGCATTCGCAAGGTCACGGGCACCGCTGTGGGGCCGATTCTGCGAAATGCAGTGAGGCGGAAGAATCGCTACGGGCAAATACTTAGTTCAGATTTTTCTAAACTAATGCCAGACTTCCCCCCTACGTGCTCGTTCCCACGCTCTGCGTGGGAATGCATCCACGGACGCTCCGCGTCCAGCCGTAATCACAGGTGACGCAGAGCGTCACGGGCGGCATTCCCACGCAGAGCGTGGGAACGATCCTTGGAGTAGACATGGCCAACGCTTTACCCGACCTGAAACTTTTGCGCATCTTCGTCAGCGTCGTGCGTCATCAGGGGTTTGCCAACGCGCAGCAGGAACTCAACCTGTCGACCTCGGCGATCAGCACCTACATGAGCCAGCTCGAAGCCGCGCTCGGTCTGGTGCTTTGCCATCGCGGGCGCGGCGGTTTCAGCCTGACCAGCAAAGGCGAGCTGTTCCATCAGGAAACCCTGCGCCTGCTGGCCGAACTCGAAGGTTTCGAGCAATACGCCGCGGCGCTCAAGGGTGAACTGCGCGGTACGCTCAACCTCGGGGTGATCGACTCCACCGTCAGTGACAAGGCCCTGCCGTTCGCCGAAGCCATCGGCGCCTACAGCCAGGAACACCCAGCGGTGCATTTGCACCTGTCGGTGATGAGCCCTTACGAACTGCAACTTGGCGTGCAGGACAACCGCCTCGATCTGGCCATCGGCGCGTTTTCCACACGCATGAGCGGTCTGGTGTACATGCCGCTGTACCGCGAGCAGCACTGGCTGTATTGCAGCAACCGTCACCCGTTGTTCAACGAACGGCGGATTCCCGAGCAGGTCATCACCCAGCAACGCATGGTCGGGCGCGGTTACTGGAGCCAGGCGGAACTGGCGCGCCACGGTTTCAAACACAGCGCCGCGACTGTGGAAAGTATGGAAGCGCAGTTGATTCTGGTGCTGTCCGGTGCCTACATCGGTTATCTGCCGGAGCACTACGCTCAGGCCTGGGCCGACAAGGGTGATTTGCGGGTGCTGCTGCCGGCGACCTTCGGTTATCAGGCGCCGTTTTCCATGATCATGCGCCGTGGCCGCAGCCGCGAGCCGCTGATCCAGACGTTCCGCGATCTGCTCAAAGCGCAGCTCAATCAGGCCTAGCTTTCAGGAACAAGAAGTATGTCCAGACCTCAATGCCCGCGCTGCCTGCGCCCACAAACCCACTGCCTGTGCCCGCTGATCCCCAGCCTCGACAGCCGCACTCGGGTGTTGCTCTTGCAGCACCCGAGCGAGGTCAATCACGCGCTCAACACTGCACGGCTGGCAGCGCTCGGTTTGAACAATGCCGAACTGATCGTCGGCGAAGTGTTCGAGGATCTGCCCGTGCTGCTGAATCGGCCGGGGTATCGGGCGCGGTTGCTGTTTCCGGCGGACGATGCGCAGCCGATGCAGGCTTATGCTACGTCCGATGAACCGTTGTTGCTGGTGGTGCCGGACGGCACGTGGCGCAAGGCGCGCAAGATGTTGCATCTGAATCCGCTGTTGGCGGCGTTGCCACGGGTGACGCTGGCGGAGGGCGGGGTTTCGCGGTATCGGCTGCGCAAGGCACCGGGGCCGGGGGCGTTGTCGACCATCGAGGCGATCGTTCAGGCGTTGCAGACCCTGGAAGCGCCGGTCTCTTTCGATCCGTTGCTCAAGCCGTTTGAGGCGCTGATTGAAGGGCAGATTGCGGCGATGGGGGAGGAGACTTTCCAAAAGAATCACGGATACTGATCGTTCCCACGCTCTGCGTGGGAATGCATACAGTGACGCTCTGCGTCACCGTCGCGAAGGGACGCGGAGCGTCCCGGGCGGCATTCCCACGCGGAGCGTGGGAGCGATCAGATGAGGCTAGCGTTCGCGCATCGCCTCGGTGCGCGCCTTCAGCACCGGTTTGAGCAAGTAATCCAGCACGCTTTTCTCCCCGGTAATGATGTCCACCGTCGCCACCATCCCCGGAATGATCAGCAACGGTTTCACATCCCCACCCAAATGGTTTTTGTCGGTGCGCACCTGGATCAGGTAGAAACTGTTGCCCTTGTCGTCGGTGATGGTGTCGGCACCGATCAGCTCAAGTTTGGCGCTCAGCCCACCGTAGATCGTGTAGTCGTAGGCACTGAACTTGACCATGGCTTTCTGGCCCGGATGCAGGAACGCCACGTCCTGCGGACGGACCTTGGCTTCGATCAGCAGGTTGTCTTCCAGCGGCACGATTTCCACCATGTCGCTGCCCGGCTGGACCACGCCGCCGATGGTGTTGACCTTCAACTGCTTGATCACCCCGTGTACCGGCGAGGTCACGGTGGTGCGGCTGACGCGGTCGTCGATGGCGATGCTCGACGCCGTGATTTTCGACAGGTCGGTGCGCTTCTGGTTGAGGTCCTTGGCCGCGTCGGAGCGGAAGGTCTGTTCCGATTCGTCGATCTTGCTCTTGATCTCGTTGATCGCCGATTCGGCCCGGGGAATGGCCAGGGTCGTGGCGTTCAACGAGCCACGAATTTCCACCGCACTGCGCTTGAGTCGCAAGATCTCCACTGGCGACACCGCCCCGGTGCCTACCAGTGGCGATGACATGTTCATTTCTTGCTGGAGCAGCGCCAGGCTGGAACTGTACTGACCCTGCTTGGAGCGAAACTCCGCCAGCTCCTGGGTCTTCTGCCGCAACTGTTCGGTGAGGGTGCGTTGTTCGCTGGCCAGCCGCCGCTGACGCTGGTCGTACAGCGCACGTTCGTCTTCGGCCACTTGTGGCGCCTTGCTGACGACTTCGTCCGAGAGTTTCATCGGCCGGCCTTCTGACTCGGCGGATAGTCGCTCGACCTGGGCCATCAATGCATAGCGATCCGCCTCGCTCTCACCCTTGTTCGACAGAAACCGCGTGTCATCCAGGCGCAGCAGGGTGTCGCCCTTGTTCACCATTTGCCCTTCACGCACGAAGATCTCGGTGACGATCCCGCCCTCGAGGTTCTGGATCACCTGGACCTTGCTCGACGGAATCGCCTTGCCTTCGCCCATGGTCACTTCTTCGAGCACCGCGAATTTGGCCCAGACCAGCGCGCTGATCAGCAGTGCCGCCGCCAGCCACACGGTGATGCGCGACCAGCGCGGCGAATCCTGCAACGAAGCGCCGGCAGTTTCCGGCATGAATTCGGCTTCGGCGCTTTTGCCGAAACTGTCGAAGTAACCGCGCTGTTTTGACGATGAGGAAGCAGACATGGGCAACTCCTAGACCGCCGCCGAGCCGACCCGGCCCTTGCGCAGTGCATCGATGACCGCTTCTTTCGGACCGTCGGCGACGATCCGGCCGTTGTCCAGCACCAGCAACCGGTCCACCAGGCTCAGCATCGAGGTGCGGTGCGTGACCAGCAGCAAGGTTTTGCCCTGCACCCAGCCGTGAAGCTTCTGGCGCAGGACGTCTTCGCTGCTGTTGTCCATGGCGCTGGTGGGTTCGTCGAGCAGCATGATCGGCGGATCGAGCAACAGCGCCCGGGCCAGCAGGACTGCCTGGCGTTGACCGCCGGAAAGCAATTGCCCGCGTTCGCCCACCGGTCGGTCGAAGCCTTGCGGGTGCTGGCGGGCAAGCTCGGTGACGCCGGTCAGTTCGGCGACTTCGAGCATCCGCGAATCGCTGACATAACGGGCGCCGAGGGTCAGGTTGTCACGCAGGCTGCCGGCCAGTAGCGGCAGGTCATGGGCGACGTAACCGATCTGCTGGCGCAGGTCGGCGACATCCAGTTGCCGCAGGTCGAGGCCGTCGAGCAGCAATTGGCCTTCTTCCGGTTCGTAGAAACCCATGACCAGCCGTGCGAGGGTGCTCTTGCCGGAACCGCTGCGGCCGATGATGCCGATCCGCTCGCCGGGCTTGACGCTGAAACTGATGTTGCTCAGGGCCGGGGCGTTCTGGCCGTTGTAATGGAAGGTCACCGCATTGGCGTCCAGCGCCCCTTGCAATTGCGTGCGCTCCAGCGGCCGTTGTTTGCCGTCGCGCTCCTGGGGCAAAGACATCAGGGCGTCGGTACTTTTCATCGTCAGTTGCGCTTGCTGGTAGCGGGTTATCAACCCGGCGATCTGGCCCAGTGGCGCGAGCACGCGGCTGCCGAGCATGTAACTGGCTACCAGCGCACCGACGCTCAGGTTGCCGGCGATGATGCTGTAAACCCCGGCGACGATGGTCGCCATCCCCGAGAACTGCTGGATGAACAGCGTGCCGTTGGTGGCCAGCGCCGAGAGGTTGCGTGCGTGGCTGTCGAGGCGGGTGAGGGCGCCGTGGGTGCTTTCCCACTTGTGCTGGCGCTCGCTTTCGGCGCTGCACGCCTTGAGGGTTTCCAGTCCGCCGAGGGTTTCGATCAGCAATGCCTGACGCTCGGCACCGAGGCTCAGGCTTTTCTGCACGGTGTCGCGCAGGCGAACCTGAATGATCATCGCGAACACGATCGTGATCGGAAACGCCAGCAGCGGAATCACCACCAGCCAGCCGCCCAGCAGGCCGATCACCACCAGCATCAGCACCACGAAGGGCAGGTCGATCAGGCTGGTCAGGGTCACGGCGGTGAGAAACTCCCGCAGGCCCTGAAAGTCATGAATGCTCTGGGCGAATCCGCCGATGGTCGCCGGCCGGGCCTTCATCGCCATGCCGGTGATGCGTTCGAATAAAGTCGCGGAAAGGATCACGTCGGTCTTCTTGCCAGCGGTGTCCAGCAGGTGAGCGCGCACCACCCGCAGCACCAGTTCGAAACCGGTGCCGATCAGCAGTCCGATGGCCAGCACCCACAGGGTCGACGTCGCCTGGTTCGGCACCACGCGGTCGTAGGTCTGCATGACGAACAGCGGCACCATCAGGCCCAGCAGGTTGATCAGGAAACTGGCGAGGATCGCGTCGCTGTACAGCCATTTCGACAGCTTCAGGGTGTCGCGAAACCACGCTTGCACCCTTGGCACCAACGGTGAACGCAGGTCTTCCAGTTCATGCCGTGGCCGGGCGAACAGGGCCTGGCCGGTGTAGTGTTCGGTGAGTTCTTCGTGGCTGACCCACTGTTCGCCGCCATCGGCTTCACTGGGCAGAATCAGGGCTTTGCCGTCATCGGCAAAACGCCGCAGCACGGCGGTGCGGCCATTGCCCAACAGCAACAGCACCGGCAGGTTGAGCGGGGAAATGTCCTTGAGGTCGCGGCGCAGCAGCCGCGCCTGCAAACCGGCCCGGGCCGCCGCACGGGGCAGCAGGTCCAGGCTCAGGCGTTGTTTGTCCAGGGGCAGCCCGGCACTCAGGCTGGCGCGACTGACTGTCGCGCCGTGCAGTTTGCAGAGGATCAACAGACCGTCGAGTAACGGATCATCGAAGCTCAGCCGCGGATCGACCCCGGAAACACCGGGTTCCATGCTGGTCATATTGATCGCTCCCTGGCTACATCATCGGGACTACTTCAGTTCGGGCAAGCGCGCCTCGTTCTTCACTTCGGCAGCGGCAATCGCGTCGGCCGGCAGCACCACCCGTTGCTTGCTCAGCAACTGACCCATGTTCGCCAGCACGCGGTACATCGAAAACTCCTCGGTGTAGCGGATTTCGGTGTAGCGGCGATTGGCGTTGTACAGCTCGTTTTCACTGTCGAGCAGGTCGAGCAGGGTGCGTTGGCCGAGGCCGAACTGATCCTGATACGCGGCGCGTACACGCTTGGTGGTTTCGGCGTATTCGCGGGCGGTCGGGGTCTGCTTCTTGGCGTTGACCATGGCGTTCCAGGCCAGGTGAATGTTCTCGTTGAGCTGGCGCAGGGCGTTGTTGCGGATGTCCATGGCCTGGTTGATCTGGTGCGCATCGGAGGCCAGTCGCGCCTTGTCGCTGCCGCCACGGAACAGGTTGTAGTTCATCACCACGCCGACGCGCCATTCATTGTCGTGGCCCTCGTCGCCCTGCACGTTGTTGTTGGCACCGACCGCCGCTTCGGCATCGAAGCGCGGGTAGAACGGCGACTTGGCGACTTCGTACTGACTCTCGGCCGATTGCACGTCGGCCTGGGCGGATTTCAGATACGGGTTGTTCTCGACCATGCTCTGCTGGGCTTCGGGCAGGCTGGTGGGCAATTCACCACGGGTCGAAGCCGGCGCTTCCAGTTCATCGGGCATGCGCCCGACCACGGCGTAGAAGTTCGATTCGGCATCCGCCAGATCGACTTCGGCGGTGTCGAGGTTGTTCTGCGCCAGCGCCTTACGGGCGACCGACTGATCGGAGTCGGCGGTGCTGCCGATGCCGCGCTGGGTGCGCAGGCCGATCTGGTCATTGACGCGCAAATGCGCCTGCAGATTGTTCTTGGCCAGGGTCACCAGTTCGCGGCGCTTGAGCACTTCGAGATAGACCTCGATGGTGCGCAGGGCCAGGTCCTGGGCGGTGCCTTGCGCGTAGTACGCGCGCGAGTTGGAAACGCCCTTGGTGCGCTCGACTTCGTTGGCGGTATTGAAACCGTCGAACAGCATCTGCCGCAGACGCAGCTCGGACTGGGTGTAGTTGAGAATTTCGGTGTGGTGGTTACCGAGGGCCCGGGTGTTGGTGTTGTCGCTGTAACCGCGCCCATAAGCGGCGTTCAGATCCACCGATGGATAGAAGCCGCCCTTGGCGACTTTCACCTGTTCATCGGCCGACAGTTTGGCGTCTACGCGCGAAGCCAGTTCCGGGTGGGTCGCGATGGTGCTTTGTATCGCTTCGGTGAGGTTCATGGCCTGGGCTTGAGAAGTGCAAGCCATGGCCAGCAAAACCGCACTGCAAAGGGGGGTTAGAACGCGCATGGGTGCATCTCCCTGAGTCCTGATGGTGTATTGCTGTCGCCAATTTATTGACGATATTTTTTAGGTTTGGCGTTTCATCGCTGTTACAACAGAGCTAAGAACATCCTGAAGCGTAGCTAAGAAAAAATTTTCATATGGCTTATGCCAAAAAAAACTTATGCGCTTCGCCAAATCCAGCACATTGTTCCTCTCGAAAGCCTTTGTTTTATGTGCTTTAGGGAGTGCAGAAAGGCTTGAGGAAAGTTCCACTCACTTTGCGACATACGGGCGAAGTACTGCTAAAGGGGAGGGACGCGTAGCGGCCAATGAGCGACAGTTTTTTGTCACTCGGGTGATTCACCACCGTTACGTAGCGCTAGTGGGCGTGCTGCATCGATCAGGGATTCCAAGTGCTTGATGGCGCTGGGGTTTCTGAATTTGCATACCCTGCGAAACGAACTGTCGAGGTGCGAGCGTCGCCCCGACAACCCGCTTGAGCCATGGGCTGCTTCGCGAACCAGTGCCGACGGTGGTCGGCAGCGGAGGAAATGCACATGGCAACGCTCATCGGGATCGTCACTAAAGTCATCGGTCAGGTTTTCGCTCAATCGGCTGACGGAAGTCGGCGCGCATTGGTTGAAGGCGATCGACTGTTTGCCGGAGATCAATTGATCACGGGCGCGGAGGGGGCGGTCGCCGTCCATCTGCAAAACGGCCAGGAACTGACCCTGGGCCGGGACAGCAGCCTGACCATGACCGGACAATTGCTGGCCAACCATGCGCCGCATGTGGATGCCCCGGAAGCGCTGACCCCGAGCGATGCTCAACTCACCGATGTCGCCCAGATCCAGAAAGCCATCGCCGCCGGTGAAGACCCGACCAAATCTGCCGAAGCCACTGCCGCAGGCCCCGATGCCCCCGGTGACACCAACGGCGGCAAGGGTGGCGGCCACAGTTTCGTATTGCTGACCGAAGTGGGTGGCCGGGTCGATCCGGTCATCGGTTTCCCCACGGCCGGTTTTGGTGGCATTCCCGAGTTTCCGGAAGAACGCCACAACGCGGTCATCGACAACGGTGACAACACGCCTGCGCCGGTCATCCCGCCACCGGTCAACAACCTGGTCACCCTCACGGGCCTCGACGTGCCGGGGGGGGAACTGACGCTCAATGAAGCCAATCTGCCGGATGGCTCCGCCGCCAATCCCGGCGCGCTGACCCAGGCTGGCAGCTTCAGCATTTCGGCGCCTGACGGTCTGACCAGCCTGAGCATCGGCGGCATCAGCGTGATCGTCGGCGGCGTGCCCGTCGGTTTCCCGCAATCGATCACCACGCAATTGGGCAACACCTTGACCATCACCGGTTACAACCCGGCGAACGGCACGGTCAGCTACAGCTACACCCTCAACGGCAACGACGCCCATCCGGCAGGTGACGGCGCCAACAGCCTCAGCGAACATTTCACGGTGATTGCTGGCGACAGC
The DNA here is from genome assembly GCF_059416185.1 of Pseudomonas sp. GW821-FHT09E04. Classification (NCBI taxonomy): domain Bacteria; kingdom Pseudomonadati; phylum Pseudomonadota; class Gammaproteobacteria; order Pseudomonadales; family Pseudomonadaceae; genus Pseudomonas; species Pseudomonas sp. GW821-FHT09E04. Next base: position 220,692 of record NZ_JBWKOR010000002.1, on the reverse strand, counting down.
AATGGCGACACCGCCACCGGCTCGCTGGATGTGAACATCACCGACGATGTGCCAAAAGCGGTCGGTGACAGCAACGCCAGCACCGCGTCGGAAACCAACCTGACGCTGACCGGTAACGTCCTGACCAATGACGTACAAGGCGCCGACCGCGTCCCAACCGGCCCCAATGCCGGCCCGATTACTGCGGGCACTTTCACCGGGACTTACGGCACCTTGGTGCTGAATGCCAATGGCACTTACACCTACACGCTGAACACCAACGATGCGGACTTCAAAAACCTGCACGGCGGTGGCAACGGCACCGAGAACTTCACCTACACCATCACCGATTCGGACGGCGACACCAGCACCGCGAATCTGGTGTTGCAGATCCACAACAACGACGATCCGGTGCTCATCAACGGCTTGAACGTCGAGGGTGGCGAACTGGCGGTTTTCGAGAAAAACCTTTCCCTCGGTAGCGCCCCGGATTCGGCGGCGTTGACTCAGAGCGGCACGTTTACCATCACAGCTCTCGATGGCGTCACGACGCTGACCATTGGCGGAATCGCCGTGGTCACCAATGGCGTGGCTGCGGGTTTTCCGCAATCCGTCACCACCCCTTTGGGCAGCACGCTGACCATCACCGGGTTTAACGCGACCACTGGTGTCGTGAGCTACAGCTACACCCTCGACCACAACGATGCTCATCCGACTGCCAGTGGCGCGAACACGCTGAGCGAGCAGTTCGCTGTCACCGTGGTGGACGATAACGGCACCACCGCGAATGCATCGCTGGACGTCAACATCGTCGACGACCTGCCAAAAGGCGTGGATGACAGCAATACCGGTACTGCCTCGGAAACCAATCTGACGCTGACTGGCAACGTCCTGACCAACGACGTGCAGGGCGCCGACCGCGTCCCAACCGGCCCTGATGCCGGCCCGATCACTGCGGGTACTTTCACCGGGACTTACGGCACCTTGGTGCTCAATGCCAATGGCACTTACACCTACACCGTCAACCCTAACGATGCGGACTTCAAAGCGCTGCACGGCGGCGGAAATGGGACTGAAACCTTTACCTACACGATCACTGATTCGGACGGCGATACCAGCACTGCGAGCCTCGTTCTGCAGATCCACAACAACGACGATCCGGTGACCATCAGCGGCCTCGACGTGAACGGTGGTGAACTCACCGTCTTCGAGAAAAACCTCAGCACCGGCAGTGCGCCGGACGCCACCGCATTGACCCAAAGTGGCACGTTCACCATCACTGCACTGGACGGTGTCACCACGTTGACTGTCGGCGGCATCGCCGTTGTCACTAACGGTGTAGCCGCAGGCTTCCCGCAATCGGTCACGACTCCGCTGGGTAGCACGCTCACCATCACCGGGTTCAATGCCACGACTGGCGTCGTGAGTTACAGCTACACCCTCGACCACAACGATGCCCATCCGACGGCCAACGGCGAGAACAGTCTGAGCGAGCAGTTCGCCGTCACCGTGGTGGATGACAACGGCACCACCGCCAACGCCAACCTCGACGTGAACATCGTCGACGATCTGCCAAAAGGCGTGGACGACAGCAACGCCGGCACCGCTTCGGAAACCAACCTGACGCTGACCGGCAACGTCCTGACCAACGATGTACAAGGCGCCGACCGCGTCCCAACTGGACCGAATGCCGGGCCGATCACTGCCGGTACTTTCACTGGGACCTACGGCACGCTGGTGTTGAACGCCAACGGCACTTACACCTACACGCTGAACACCAACGATGCGGATTTCAAAAACCTGCACGGCAATGGCAACGGTACTGAAACCTTCACCTACACCATCACCGATTCCGACGGCGATACCAGCACCGCGAATCTGGTGTTGCAAATCCACAACAACGACGATCCGGTAACCATCAGTGGCCTCGATGTGAACGGCGGTGAACTCACCGTCTTCGAGAAAAACCTCAGCACCGGTAGCGCACCGGATGCCACCGCCCTGACTCAGAGCGGCACGTTCACCATCACGGCGCTGGACGGTGTGACCACGCTGACCGTGGGTGGCATTGCCGTTGTCACTAACGGTGTAGCCGCAGGCTTTCCGCAATCGGTCACGACTCCGCTGGGCAGCACGCTGACCATCACCGGCTTCAACGCCACGACCGGTGTCGTCAGTTACAGCTACACCCTGGATCACAACGATGCGCACCCAACCGCCAACGGCGCGAACAGTCTGAGCGAACAGTTCGCCGTCACCGTAGTGGATGACAACGGCACTACCGCCAATGCGTCGCTGGACGTCAACATCGTCGACGACTTGCCGAAAGGCGTGGATGACAGCAACGCCGGCACCGCCTCGGAAACCAGCCTGACGCTGACTGGCAACGTTCTGATCA
>NZ_JBWKOR010000002.1:0-218217 GCF_059416185.1 Pseudomonas sp. GW821-FHT09E04 | reverse complement strand
CGATTCCGACGGCGATACCAGCACCGCAAACCTCGTGCTGCAAATCCACAACAACGACGATCCGGTGACCATCAGCGGTCTCGACGTAAACGGCGGTGAACTCACCGTCTTCGAGAAAAACCTCAGCACCGGCAGTGCGCCGGACGCCACAGCGTTGACCCAAAGTGGCACGTTCACCATCACAGCTTTGGACGGCGTGACCACGCTGACCGTGGGTGGCATTGCCGTGGTCACTAACGGCGTAGCCGCAGGCTTCCCACAATCGGTGACCACGCCGCTGGGCAGCACGCTGACCATCACCGGCTTCAACGCTACGACGGGCGTCGTCAGCTACAGCTATACCCTGGACCACAACGACGCACACCCAACAGCCAACGGCGCCAACACCCTGAGTGAGCAGTTCGCCGTCACCGTGGTCGATGACAACGGCACCACCGCCAATGCGTCGTTGGACGTGAACATCGTCGACGACCTGCCGAAAGGCGTGGATGACAGCAACGCCGGCACCGCCTCGGAAACCAGCCTGACGCTGACTGGCAACGTTCTGACCAATGACGTGCAAGGCGCCGACCGCGTCCCGACCGGACCGAATGCCGGGCCGATCACTGCCGGCACTTTCACTGGGACTTACGGCACCCTGGTGTTGAATGCCAATGGCACTTACACCTACACCCTCAACACCAACGATGCAGACTTCAAAAATCTGCACGGTGGCGGAAACGGGACTGAAACCTTCACCTACACCATCACCGATTCCGACGGCGATACCAGCACCGCAAACCTCGTGCTGCAAATCCACAACAACGACGATCCGGTGACCATCAGCGGCCTCGATGTGAACGGTGGTGAACTCACCGTCTTCGAGAAAAACCTCAGCACCGGTAGCGCACCGGATGCCACCGCCCTGACTCAGAGCGGCACGTTCACCATCACGGCGCTGGACGGTGTGACCACGCTGACCGTGGGTGGCATTGCTGTCGTCACCAACGGTATAGCCGCAGGCTTCCCGCAATCGGTCACGACTCCGCTGGGCAGCACGCTGACCATCACCGGGTTCAATGCCACGACCGGCGTCGTCAGTTACAGCTACACCCTCGACCACAACGATGCCCACCCAACAGCCAACGGCGCCAACACCCTGAGTGAGCAATTCGCCGTCACCGTGGTCGACGACAACGGCACCACCGCCAACGCCAACCTCGACGTCAACATCGTCGACGACCTGCCAAAAGGCGTAAACGACAGCAACGCCGGCACGGCATCGGAAACCAATCTGACGCTGACCGGCAACGTCCTGACCAACGACGTGCAAGGCGCCGATCGCGTCCCAACCGGCCCCAACGCTGGCCCGATCACCGCCGGCACTTTCACCGGGACTTACGGCACCTTGGTGCTGAACGCCAACGGCACTTACACCTACACCCTCAACACCAACGATGCGGACTTCAAAAACCTGCACGGCAATGGCAACGGCACCGAGACTTTCACCTACACCATCACCGATTCGGACGGCGATACCAGCACCGCGAATCTGGTGTTGCAAATCCACAACAACGACGATCCGGTAACTATCAGTGGCCTCGATGTGAACGGTGGTGAACTCACCGTCTTCGAGAAAAACCTCAGCACCGGTAGCGCACCGGATGCCACCGCCCTGACTCAGAGCGGCACGTTCACCATCACGGCGTTGGACGGTGTGACCACGCTGACTGTCGGTGGAATCGCTGTCGTCACCAACGGCGTGGCCGCAGGCTTCCCGCAATCGGTCACGACTCCGTTGGGAAGCACGCTGACCATCACCGGCTTCAACGCTACGACCGGCGTCGTCAGTTACAGCTACACCCTCGACCACAACGACGCCCACCCAACCGCCAACGGCGCGAATACCCTGAGTGAGCAGTTCGCCGTCACCGTGGTGGATGACAACGGCACTACCGCCAATGCGTCGCTGGACGTCAACATCGTCGACGACCTGCCAAAAGGCGTAAACGACACCAACGCCGGCACCGCCTCGGAAACCAACCTCACCTTGACCGGCAACGTCCTGACCAACGACGTGCAAGGCGCCGACCGCGTCCCAACCGGCCCCAATGCCGGCCCGATCACCGCCGGCACTTTCACCGGGACTTATGGCACCCTGGTGCTGAACGCCAACGGCACCTACACCTACACCCTCAACACCAACGATGCGGACTTCAAAAACCTGCACGGCAATGGCAACGGCACCGAGACCTTCACCTACACCATCACCGACTCGGACGGCGACGCAAGCACCGCGAACCTCGTACTGCAGATCCACAACAACGACGATCCGGTGATTCTCAACGGCCTCGACGTAAACGGTGGCGAGCTCACTGTTTTCGAGAAAAACCTCAGCAACGGCACTGCGCCGGATGCGACGGCGCTGACCCAAAGCGGCACCTTCACCGTCACCGCCCTCGACGGTCTGCAAACCCTCACCGTCGGCGGTATCGCCGTGGTGACCAATGGCGTAGCCGCAGGCTTCCCGCAATCGGTCGTCACGCCGCTGGGCAGCACGCTGACCATCACCGGTTACAACCCGGCCACGGGCGTGGTGAGTTACAGCTACACCCTGGTGGATCACGAAACCCACCCGACCGGCAACGGCGCCAACAGCATCACCGAGAACTTTAACGTGGTGGCTACCGATGGCGATGGCAGCACCGCGTCTGGGCAGATCAACGTCAACATCGTCGATGACCTGCCGACCGCCAAGGCCGACACCGGCTCGGTGGTGGAGGGCGGCACGGTCAATATCAGCGTACTGGGCAACGACGTCACCGGTGCCGATGGCCCGGCGGCGGGCGGTGCGGTGGTGGGCGTGCGGGCTGGCAGCAACACCGCGACCTCGGCCATCGGCGGCCTCAACAGCAACATCAACGGCACCTACGGCTACCTGACCCTGGATGCGGCCGGCAACGCCGTTTATCACAGCAACCCGAACTCGGTGAGCCCAGCGGGCGCCACCGACACCTTCACCTACACCATCCGCGACAGTGACGGTGACGAAAGCACCACCACCATCACCGTCAACGTCGCCGACAGCAAACTCGTGGCCTCGGTCGATCAGGACGTGACCGTCTACGAAAAAGCCCTCGACCTGACCAAGGACGGGCAAGACCTAGCCCCCGGAACGGTCACCGGCAGCGATCCGACCAACACCGGCGAAACCGCCACCGGCACGCTGGTCGGCGCGGTCACCGGCGGCAGCGGCGTTATCACTTACACCCTGGTCGGTAGCGCCACCGGCACCTATGGACAGATCCTGCTCAACCCCGACGGCACGTACACCTACACCCTGACCTCGGCGCCGAAAACCACGCCGAACGCCAACGACGGGCCGAACACCCTGAGCGAAAGTTTCACCTACAAGGCCACCGATGCGCTGGGCAACAGCACCACCAGCACCATCGTGGTCAACATCGTCGACGATGTGCCAAAAGCGGTGGCGTCGGATCGGTCGGTGGCGGCGGTGGAGATCGACTCCAACATCCTGATCGTGCTCGACATCTCCGGCAGTATGGCCGACGCCTCCGGCGTGCCGGGCCTGTCGCGGCTGGACCTGGCCAAGCAGGCGATCAGTGCCTTGCTCGACAAGTACGATGATCTGGGCGATGTGAAAGTGCAGCTCGTTACCTTCAGCAGCAACGCCACCGACCGCACGACGGTGTGGGTCGATGTGGCGACGGCCAAGACCCTGCTCGCCGGCCTCAGCGCCGGTGGCGGCACCAACTACGATGCGGCCGTGGCGACCATGCAGACCGCGTTCAACACCTCGGGCAAACTCACCGGGGCGCAGAACGTCGGCTACTTCTTCTCCGACGGCAAACCCACCACCGGCCAGGAAATCGGTACCGCCGACGAGACCGCGCTGAAAAACTTCCTCGATGCCAACAACATCAAGAACTATGCGATCGGCCTGGGCAACGGCGTCAGTAACGCCAACCTCGATCCACTGGCCTACGACGGCATCAGCCACACCAACACCAATGCAGTGGTGGTCACCGACCTCAATCAACTGAACTCGGTGCTGTCCGGCACCGTGGTCGGCGCGCCGGTCACCGGTTCGCTGCTGGGTGACAGTGGTTCGTTCGGCGCCGATGGCGGTTTCATCAAATCCATCGTGGTGGACGGTACCACCTACACCTACGACCCGAAAGCCAACAGCGGCCAGGGTTCGCTGACCGCCAGCGGCGGCACCAACCACGGCACCTTCGACACGGTGAACAACACCCTGAGCATCGCCACCAACAACAGCGGCACCCTGGTGATCAACCTCGACACCGGCGACTACAGCTACACCTCGCAAAAAACCACCACGACGGTGATCACCGAGAACATCGGCTTTACCCTCAGCGACAACGATGGCGACCTCGCCAGCTCGACGCTGACGGTGAAAGTGATCCCCAACTCGCCTCCGGTGGCGGTGGACGACCACATCATCACCAACGTGCTGTCGAGCAATGTCGTGGTTCCGGGCGAGTTGCTGCTGGCCAACGACACCGATCCGGACAACGACACACTCAACGCTTCGCCAACCACCTTCAACACCGGTTGGGTCGCCAAGGGGGCGGACTTCACCGGCAGCGGCGCGATCAGCTTCACCGGCACCAGCAACACCGCCGCCAACCAGAACCTGGCGGATGTACGCAATTCCTTCGCAGCCAACACGGCGGCCATGACGGCGGTGCTGGTGGTCAGCGGCTACCTCGGTGCGGTGACCAACGCCAATGCCAACGATGAAGACCTCATCACCGTCAAACTGAAACAAGGCGAGACCCTCAACCTCGACCACAACCTGGCGGCCGGCCACATCACCATGGAGTACTCGGTGAACGGCGGGGCGTTCGTCAGCATCGCCGACGGCGGTACCATCACCGCCAGCGCCGATGGCACGTACCAGATCCACGTGACCAACATCACCAACACCAGCGGCAGCAACACCAATGCCGCGGAAAACTATCAACTGACCATGACGGTCAACTACGCCGGGGCCCACGACATCACCCCGGACTACCACGGCACCTACACCGCCAACGACAACCACGGCGGCAACGACACCGCCAACGTGACCATCAGCTATCAGGACGGCCACACCCTCACCGGGACTTCCGGCGATGACGTGCTGGTGGCGGGCAGCGGCGACAACATCCTCAACGGTGGCGACGGCAACGACGTGCTCACCGCCGGCTCCGGCAACAACGAACTGCACGGCGGCGCCGGCAACGACTTGCTCTACAGCGGCCCGGGCAACGACATCCTCGATGGCGGCACCGGAATCGACACGGTCAGCTATGCCCATGCGACGGCCGGGGTTACGGTCAACCTGAGCCTGCTCGGTGCGCAAAACACCCTCGGCGCGGGCATCGACACCCTCAGCAACGTCGAAAACCTCGTCGGCTCGAACTTCAACGACACCCTCACCGGCGACAACAATAACAACGTGATCAATGGAGGCCTGGGCAACGACATCCTCAACGGTGGCGGCGGTGACGATCTGCTGATCGGCGGGATGGGCAACAACACCCTGACCGGCGGGCCGGGCGCCGACACCTTCCAGTGGCTCAAGGGCAACAGCGGTCACGACACCGTCACCGACTTCACCCCCGGCACCGACAAGCTCGACCTGTCGCAACTGCTGCAAGGTGAAAACGGCACGTCGGCGTCACTGGATGACTACCTGCACTTCACCGTCACCGGCAGCGGCGCCTCGGTGGTCACCAGCATCGACGTCAGCGCCATGGCCGGTGCCACGCCGAACCAGACCATCGACCTGGCCGGCGTCAACCTCGCCAGTCACTACGGTGTAACGCCGGGCGCGGGTGGGTTGATCGCCAGCGGGCATGACACGGCGACGATCATCAACGGGATGCTGAATGATCATTCGTTGAAGGTGGATACGGTGTGAGCGGGGGCTGAAACGACAAAACCCGCCGTCCCGATCAACCGGGGCGGCGGTTTTTTTGCGCGTTGATCGTTCCCACGCTCCGCGTGGGAATGCAGCCCGGGACGCTCCGCGTCCCAAAGAGCGGACGCAGAGCGTCCATTGAGGCATTCCCACGCAGAGCGTGGGAACGATCAGGCGGCGGTCAAACTACAGCGGGCGCCTCAGCCTTCAACTCCAGATTATCCAGCGCCCGATTCACCGCCAGCTCACCCAGCATGATCAACTGCGCAATCCCCAGCAGCACATGCCGTTGCGAGCCGTCCACCAACCCGGCGAAATCATTGGCCATGGTTTTGGCCGAGGTCAGGGTTTCGCAGGCGTCGGCCAGCAGTTCTTCGCTGTCGATACCGGGGGCGATGAGGTAGCGGGTGTTGGATTTGAGCAGCGGTTTTCGGGGGAGGAGGGGATTGAGGTAGTGATCGAGGGCGCGTTCGGCGGCTTCGTGGAATTTCTTGGAATCGAGGGTTTCGTAGGGCGAAGTCGAATCGACTTCCGGCGGGTTTGGCGTGGGTTTGATCATGGGTAAAGCCTCTAGAGTAGTGGAGGCGCCACGCTTCGCTGCTAAACGAAAGAGGTGGCGGCCGTACGCGGGTTAGCAGACCAGGACTCTAGAACCCGGCGCACCGAAGTGCCCCACGCAAAGCCGCCATAACGTGAACGGACAGGCGTGAGCCTGATCACGAACGAACGGCATTGTGCGTCTAGAGTAGATCCGGGCTGCTAAACCCGATCGCTGCTTTTCAGCGACCGCCAAACAATAGAACCCGCCCCCAAAGCGCACAAGCCGGCGGATTCTGGCGGATGAGTAGGCAAAGGCGCAAGGTGGCGTGGCTTTGCGGACATAACCTTCAACATTATTCAACGTGAACTGTCGTTAACGTTGAAATGACAAAACCCGCCTTCCCCATTGGAGGGGAAGGCGGGTTTTCATGGTAGGGGCTGGTATATAAATACGTCCCTGTTCCCAATGTTTTCTGTCCTTCTATGGCTGCCTCCAGTTAATGGTCCATCCGTTTGAACTAAGGCCATTTACTGCATCAGTCATCACAATAGTTGTTCTTCCATCGTTCGAGGGTCTTCCAGCGTATCTATCGGTACTCCAGTCTCCGTATTTATCGACGAGATCCGGAGAAGACGAATTTGGAGATGTCAATCTATGGTGTGGTACTCCTTTACCTGCTATTCGTATGTACCTGCCAACAAATGTGCCTCCGTTGGGAATGAGTGTTTCTCCAGGAGGGTTATTGTTGTAGTGAGAGCCATAAATTCCCTCGATTGTTGGCGCAGTTTTTACATCTAGCATCCATGCTGCTGAAAGAGATCCGCCGCTGTCTAAATCTTTGGCGATAAAGCGATAACTAGCATCCTTAAGCTGAATAATCGTTAAGGTCCAACGTCCTGTCGTAGGATCGACTGGCGCTTGTCCCATTGAGTCGCCACCATTGAGGATTTCCATTTTTTGTGCGGTAGACGTCCCACTAATAATCAACGCTGTTTCGAAAGTGGAAGTGTTTGGGGGAATTGCAGCACCGCTTGGTATACCGATAACTGAATTGATTTTTGGACTATTGACATTGTCCACGGTATATAACCAAACATCAGTCGCAGGCAAACTGGCATTTTCCCGCAGTTCAAAGCGATGCAGTCCCTGAGCCAGATTCACCAACGGCTGGATGAATGCGCTGCTTGGATTGAACACTCCACTAGCCACTACCGAGCCGTTATCCGTAATCACAAATGGAGCACCCGCCGGACCGCTTCCGCCAAACTCGACCCCCGTGGAGGAGTTAGTGTCGCCAGGTTTTAACGAGGTTCCGCCGGGATATGTCGTGCAGTAGCTGAAGAAAGGATTTTGAGTATCCATGGGGAACGCTCCTTCGCAGGTTCAGCCGTTTCTGCCGGAATGGCAGCGGGCATGCACCATGAAGCGCCATCAGATGAGCGTTACACACCTGTCAACTCTGACAGTCCCGACAAGCGGTCAAGACTTGTGCAACGTCTTCTGCCGCAAGATATAAACCGTCACCAACACCGCACTGGTCAGCATGAACCCACGCGCCCACGGTAGCGGCACCAGGTAGCACGAGAACAGAATGCTCGCCCACATCAGCCCGATCGCGTAGACCTTGCCCTTGAGCGGTATGCCGTTGCCATCGAGGTAGTCGCGGATCCATGGCCCGAGCCGGGGATGCTCGACCAGCCATTGGTAAAAACGCGGAGAGCTGCGGGCAAAGCAGGCGGCTGCCAGCAGTAGGAAAGGGGTAGTGGGGAGAACAGGCAGGAAAATCCCGATCACCCCCAATGCCACGCTAAGCCAGCCGATGGCCAGCAGGATGTAGCGCAACATCAGGGGACGGTTGCCTATGGGGTTGTCCATAGGCCGGATCTTAGTGGTGACGTGGCTTGAGGATCGCCGGTTTTTCGTCGGGTGCCTGGCACAGCAGGTACAGCGCGGTCAGGGCTTCCGGGATCTGCACGATCATGTCGTCCATCAGGTTGGCGTCCCTGGCGATGTCTTCGAACTCAGGCTGTTCGTCGAACAGGCCCGAACCGACCATGATCGGCAGGAGCATTTCGCTGACTTCTTCTTCGGCGGTTTCGAACCAGGCCGCTTCGCGCAGGAACACGCCTTCCATGAAACCGATGCACCAGCCGCGCAGTTCGGAATCGTCCGGCTCGTCGCCCAGGTCCAGCTCGCATGGCAGCTCGAATTCTTCGTCGGAGGCCAGTTGGCGGGCGATGTGGGCCTTGAGGCCGATCAGCGTGGCTTCGATCTCTTCGCGCTGGGCTTCGCTGCTGTAATGCGGCTCTTCGGCGAACAGAGCGTCGATCCACTCACGGTCCGGCACCTCGTCGGCGCAGATCGACAGCGCGGTCAGGTAACCGTGAGCGGCCACGTAGTCCAGCGCCTCTTCATGCAGCTCGTCGGCGTCGAGGAAGACTTGCAGGCGGGTTAGTTGCTCGGCGAAGGACATTAAAGGGCTACCTTGGGGGAATAAACAATGCGGGAATTCTAGGCCTTCTTGAGCCCTCAAGCCAGCCGCACGGCAGATTTGCGCCCACAAGCTTCTTATCGGCGGTGCCCTTTGCCGGGGAGGGCTCGGGTATACTGCCGCGCTTTGCGATCCCTGCCGGTGTCGCGGCTGAATCTGTACGGCGTCATGCAATGCGCCCTTACGTTTTGTTTAAAGCAGCCTCGGCTGTCTTGAACCAGCCTGTGCAGGGATGTTTCGGTGGATTTTTGGAGTTTTTATGCTCGAACAGGCTCAACGCGTCCTCAAGGACATCTTCGGCTACGACAGTTTCCGTGGCCGTCAGGGTGCAATCATTGAGCGCGTGGCCAGTGGCGGCGATGCCCTTGTCCTGATGCCGACCGGCGGCGGCAAGTCCCTGTGCTTCCAGGTGCCGGCGCTGCTGCGCGACGGCCTGGCGGTGGTGGTGTCGCCGCTGATCGCGCTGATGGACGATCAGGTCGCCACCCTCGAAGAGCTGGGTGTGGCTGCTGCCGCGTTGAACTCCACGTTGAGCGCCGAACAGCAGCGCGACCTCGCCAACCGGATCAAGCGCGGCGAAGTGAAAATGCTCTATCTGGCGCCCGAGCGTCTGGTGCAGCCGCGGATGCTGTCGTTCCTGCAAGGCTTGAACATCGCCCTGTTCGCCATCGATGAAGCGCACTGCGTGTCGCAATGGGGCCACGACTTCCGCCCGGAATACCTGCAACTGGGGCAGTTGGCGGAAATGTTCCCCGACGTGCCGCGCATCGCCCTGACCGCCACCGCCGACAAGCGCACCCGCGAAGAAATCGTCACCCGCCTGCATCTGCAGAATGCCGAGCGCTTTCTGTCGAGCTTCGACCGACCAAACATCTTCTACCGCATCGTGCCCAAGGAGCAGCCGCGCAAGCAGTTGCTGGCGTTCCTGGCCGAGCGGCGCAGCGACGCCGGCATCGTCTACTGTCTGTCGCGCAAGAAGGTGGAAGAGGTGGCCGCGTTTCTCACCGAGCAGGGCTTCCCGGCGCTGCCGTATCACGCCGGTCTGCCCAACGATCTGCGCGCCTATCACCAGAAACGCTTCCTCAACGAGGAAGGCCTGATCATGGTCGCCACCGTGGCGTTCGGCATGGGCATCGACAAACCCAACGTGCGTTTCGTCGCTCACCTCGACCTGCCGAAATCTCTGGAAGCCTATTACCAGGAAACCGGACGCGGCGGCCGTGACGGTCTGCCGGCGGACGCGTGGATGGCCTACGGTCTGCAAGACGTGGTGATGCTCAAGCAGATGCTGCAGAACTCCGAAGGCGACGAGCGCCACAAGCGTCTGGAGCAGCACAAGCTCGACGCCATGCTCTCGCTCTGCGAAGAAACCCGCTGCCGTCGTCAGGCGTTGCTGGCGTATTTCGACGAAGACATGCCCGAGCCATGCGGGCACTGCGACAACTGCACCGACGGCGTGCAGACCTGGGACGCCACCGAGCCTGCACGTCAGGCGCTGTCGGCGATCTATCGCACTGGCCAGCGTTACGGTGTCGGCCATCTGGTGGACGTGCTGCTGGGCAAGGACAACGAAAAAGTCCGCAGCTTCGGCCATCAGCACCTGTCGGTGTACGGCGTCGGCAAGGCGCTTAGCGAGAGCGAATGGCGTTCGCTGTTCCGCCAATTGGTTGCTCGCGGCCTGGCGGATGTCGATCACGAAGGCTACGGCGGGTTGCGTCTGAGCGACACTTGTCGGCCGCTGCTCAAGGGTGAAGTGAGCCTGGAGCTGCGCCGCGACCTCAAGCCGCAAGTCACCGCCAAGAGCGGCAGCAAGAGCCCGGCCAGTCAACTGGTGCGCTTTGAGGAGCGCGAACAGTGGGAAGCACTGCGTGCCCTGCGCCGCAAACTGGCGGAAGAACACGGCGTGCCGCCGTACGTCATCTTCCCCGATTCGACCCTGCTGGAAATGCTCCGCAGCCAGCCGACCTCGCTGGCGGAAATGGCCCAGGTCAGCGGCGTCGGCGCACGCAAGCTGGAGCGCTACGGCGAGGCTTTCCTCGAAGTGCTCGGCGGCGAGGCCGAGACACCGAAAGTGGTGGCCGACGTACGCCACGAATTGATTACCCTGGCCCGTGCCGGTATGACGCCGTTGCAGATTTCCGGTCAGTTGCAGTGCTCGGAAAAGAACGTTTACACCATGCTTGCCGAAGCCATCGGCAAGCAGCAATTGTCGCTGGAACAGGCGCTGGACCTGCCGGAAGACCTGATGGGCGAAGTCCAGGATGCGTTCCTCGACGGCGAAGGCGAGTTGCCGTCGGTCGCTGAAGTGGCGGAGCTGTTTGCCGGCCGCGTACCGGAAGGCGTGCTGTATTGCGTAAGGGCTGCGCTGCAATCTGAATTCGAGATGTGAGCCAAGGCTTACACAAACCGTTATACAGATGTAACGATTCAGTACAGGGCGGCTCTTGCCTATAGCCAAATGTCATGCTTAGCTGACTAATAATTAGTTTTTCTCTATTTCTTCAGTCTAACCATGAGTGTTTTATGCCGTTAACCGATCAACACCGCTTTGGCATGCAACTGGCCCAGATGTCCCGTGGCTGGCGTGCCGAACTGGATCGCCGGCTGGCCGGCCTGGGTTTGTCCCAGGCGCGCTGGCTGGTGCTGCTGCATCTGGCGCGTTTCGAAGACGCCCCGACCCAACGGGAGCTGGCGCAAAGCGTTGGCGTCGAAGGGCCGACCCTTGCCCGCCTGCTCGACAGCCTGGAAAGCCAGGGCCTGGTGCAACGCCAGTCCGTGATGGAAGACCGGCGGGCGAAAAAAATCGTGTTGTGCGCCCCGGCACTGCCGCTGATCGAACAGATCGAGACCATCGCCACGCAACTGCGTCACGAATTGTTCGAAGGCGTCGACGAGGCGGATTTGAAGGTGTGCATGCGGGTTCATGGGCACATTCTGGCCAACCTGGAAAAGTCTTGAGGCACAACCGCGTGCCGTTTTTTTGAGAGATCGCGCTGGGCAGACTATAAGAACTACTGGGCAATATCGTGTTCGTACCGGATGTGCGAACCCATAGAAGTCGGTTTTGCTTATTTAAGGGATGCTCATGTTCGACAGTCGGCACGTGGTACTGCGTTGCGCCAACTCACTGCTGGTGGCCGGTGTTCTCATCTGGTCCACGGCGTCACTGGCGCTGGGGCTCGGTGACATTACCGTGCACTCGGCCCTCAATCAGCCGCTCAAGGCCGACATCGCGCTGGTGGATGTCGCCGGGCTCAGCGAAAGCGAGCTCTCGGTCCGTCTGGCCACGGCGGACGAATTCGGCCGTGCCGGGGTCGAGCGGGTGTTCTTCCTCAATGACCTCAAGTTCACCCCGATCCTGCGTGGCAATCGCAACCTGATCCGGGTGACCTCCAGCAAACCGGTCAACGAACCCTTTCTGAATTTCCTTGTGCAGCTCAATCAGCCCAACGGCCACCTGCTGCGCGAATACACGGTGCTGATCGATCCGCCGGGTTCGCCGGGCATCGTGCCGGCCACCGACGAGCCTGACGTCCGCGCGCAATCGTCGGAGTTTCCAACGCCTGAGGCACCTGCTGCCGGCTCCCAAAGCAAGCCTGCTGCGCCACCCGCCGCGCCAGTGCCGCAAACGGCTGCGACCAACGACGCGCAAGCCGAGCAGTTGGCCGCCAGCGTACTGCAGAACCAGCAACTGCAGAAAACCATCGATGAGCTGAACGTAAAGCTTCAGGCGCAGGAAATCCTGATCGCCGACGGCAAGAAACAGCTGGGTGATTTGCAGGCCCGTCCGGCGGAAGTGCAACAGGCGCCGCCGGCTCCGGTAGCACCTGTGCAAGCCCCGGCTCCGGTTGCTGCACCGGTAGAGTCGCAGGAAGACTCCGTCAGCTGGCCGCTGCTTGGCGGTTTGCTGGTGTTGTTGGGCGGGTTGGGGGCGGTGTTGTATGTACGCCGCCGACGCCAGTCTGAAGCGAATCTTGTCGGGCTTGCGGCGGTGGCACCCCAGCGAAGCGAACCCGCGCTCAATGAACCCGAAGTCGTTCGTCAGAACGTGGTTCAGGAGGCCGTCGAGCACCGTGACGAACAGGCCGCAGGCGATGTACTGGAGGCGGTCGGCATTTATCTGGCGTATGGGCGTCTCGGTGAAGCGCTCGGTCTGCTGCGCGAGGCCTTGCAAAAGGAGCCGGAGCGCATCGATCTGGGTGTGCAGATGCTTGAGGTACTGGGGCGCCAGGGCGACCAGTCAGCCTATGACGAACAGGAAAGCCACTTGCGCCAGCTCGGTGTCGAGGAGCAGCGGTTGCACGAGACCCGCACGCGGTATCCGAAACTGACCAGGACTGAACCTCCGGCTGCGGCGGCTCCGGTCATTGCCGCGCTGCCCGTTGAGCAAGCGGCACCCACAACACCGTTGGCCGAGGATGATTTCGAGCTGAATCTGGAGCAACTATCGATGGATTCCAGCTGGGATCTGGAAGACAGTCGCCCGGCAACGGACACACCTTCGTCGGCCCCGTCGGCACTGGGCTCCAGCCTGCAAGTGCTGCCACAGGATTTCGAGCTGCCGCAAACCGCCAACGATGACGCTGAGGCGACGGAGCTGGAGTGGATCGACGAACCGGATGTGCAGCCGATAGACGATGACTTCCTCAACGAATTTGGCGATCCCGGTCAGTCGCTGAAACTGGAGCCACTGGATCTGCAATTACCGGAAGCCGAGCCGGGCCCGACCGAGGCGGCCAACGCCGGAAAGCTCGAGCAGGCCCAGACCTGCATCGACGACGGCGACCTCGACAGTGCGATCGCCTTGCTCAATGAGCTGCTGAAGGAAGGCGATGAGCCTCTCAGGCAAACGGCCCGAACCCTGTTGGCCGGGATTCGCTGATCCGGGTCAGAAGGTCTGCCCCAGATTCAGGTAAACCGCCTGTTCGTTGGCATCGTTCAGGCCATAACTAAAGTTCAGCGGCCCCAGCGGTGTGTCGAAACCGATGAATACGCTGGCGGCATTGATGTAGCCGCTGTCGAACTCGTTGTCGTTGTTCCAGGCCCGGCCGCGCTCCAGCGAGCCGCCGGCATACAGCGGGAAATCCAGCGGCAGATAAGCGCGCGGCGTCAGACGGCGGTAATACACCGCCCGCATCAGGCTGACGTTCTGCCCGGAGATGGCATCTTCGCGGAAACCGGACAGTTGTCGGGCGCCGCCCAGCAGGAAGCTCGACGTCACCACATTCGCATCGTCCAGCGTGCGCCCGTAACGACCGCCCAGAATCAGCGTATTCGGGCCGCTGCTCATGGCCTTGTCCAGTTTGAATTCCCACTGCCGGTAGCGCGTGTCGGAACCCAGGCTCGGTTCGAATTGCATCAGGGTCAGGCTAATGTCCTTGCCGTCGTGGGGGAAGTACACATTGTCCAGTGAGTCGAACGAGTATTTCAGCGCATAGAAGCCTTCGTTGAAGTGTTCGCTCGGCAGATTCTGATCGCCGATTCGCACATCCGCTTTGCCCCAGGCCTCGCCGACACCAAAGCGGATTTCACCGTTGTTGCCGATCTGGCGGCCGACATTGAGGCCGAAGCCATAGCGCTCGACGCGATATTGGGCGATCGGGTCATTGTCGAGCACCGAGTCGACGTTCTGGGCTTCAAACGCTGCATACGGTGCGACGAAGTAGCGCGAGCCGACGTCCAGCGGCTGATAGAACTCGGTATAGAGCTCCTGCTTGTCGCCGATCTGCGCCCGGGTCAACCATTCAGCGCCGAGGCGGTTGATGCCGTTCATTCGGTAACTGGCGCCGAGGTTGAAGGCGCTGTCGCCGCGCATGTCGTCCGACAGGTTCAAGCCAACCCGCAAGTAATCGGTGCCGCTGCGCTTGCCCCGGGCGCTGATCACCAGCGTATGTTCCTGGCCCTTGTGCACCACGCGGTATTGCACCTGTTCGAAGTAATCCAGGCCGTACAAGGTGCCCATGTCCGAGTGCAGACGCCCGAGGTCCAGCGGCTCACCGATGGGCTGACGGATGTAGTAACGGATCACGTCGTCGCCGACTTTCGAGTCGTTCTCGACCCTGATCGCGGTGATGATCGGCGTGCGCTGGCCCGGTGCGCGGGCGGCGTTGAGCTCGGCGTCCTGAGAGTCGGCCGGTTTCAATCGGGCGAGGCGGGTGTCGAGGGCCTTGGCGGCGCGGTAACCGGCATCGATCATTTCCTCGGCGCGACCGAAATCGGTGGCGCCGAAACTGGCCAACGGCGGCTGGATCAGCACGTCATTCGGGTGCAGCGCCGCCAGTTGTTCTTCGGAGTTGCGCCGGGTCATCAGGGTGATCGACTGGTTCAGTACATCGACCACGGTGGTCAGTTGCTTGCGGTTGCGCAGCGGGGTGCCGATGTCGACCACGATGGCCACATCGACGCCCATTTCCCTGGCCACATCGAGGGGGATGTTGTCGGTCATGCCGCCGTCCACCAGCAGCCGGCCATCGAGCTCGACCGGGGCGAACACCGCCGGGATTGACATGCTGGCGCGGATCACCTGGGGCAGGTGGCCTTTGCGAAACACCACTTTTTCGCCGTTGGCGATGTCGGTGGCCACGGCGCGGAACGGGATCGGCAGCTTGTCGAAATCACGGGTGTCGCTGGTGTGGGCCAACAGGCTTTCCAGCAGCAACGCGAGGTTCTGCCCTTGAATCACCCCGAGCGGCAGGCCGAGGCTGCCGTCGTCGCGAAAGCTCAGTTTCTGCTTCACCAGAAAATCGCGGTCATCCTGTTTGCGTCGAAACGGTACGTCTTCCCGAGGTGGAGCATCGGACAGGGCCTGCTGCCAGTCGATGCTCAGGGCGAGTTTTTCCAGTTCGTCGATCTTGTAACCCGAGGCGTAGAGGCCACCGACCACTGCACCCATGCTGGTGCCGGCAATCGCATCGATCTTGATGCCTTGCTCTTCCAGCGCCTTGAGCACGCCGATGTGTGCCAGCCCGCGGGCCGCACCGCCGGACAGCACCAGGCCGACTTTCGGTCGCGGCGCTTCACTGGCATGAACGAACAGCGGAAGGAAACCAAGCAAAAGGCAGATCAGCAGACGACGCATTGTGAGTCTCGGGGCAAGCGTTAAAGCCGGCTATTATAGCGGCGCCCTCTGGCTCAGGAGTTTCAACGATCATGACCGCCACAAAACCGGAAATCGTCATTACTTATTGCACGCAATGCCAGTGGCTGTTGCGCGCGGCGTGGCTGGCGCAGGAGTTGCTCAGTACCTTTGGCGACGACCTTGGCAAAGTGTCACTGGTGCCGGGTACCGGCGGGATCTTTCACATCAGTTGCAACGATGTGCAGATCTGGGAGCGCAAGGCCGACGGTGGTTTCCCCGAGGCCAAGGTGCTCAAGCAGCGAGTCCGCGATCAGATCGACCCTGAGCGCGACCTCGGCCATAACGACCGCACTCAGTGAGACGCAGCCTCGGCCTCCACCGTTTTTTTGCTGGCGCTGCCTGACATCTGGCTCGACACAACGATGGCGACGATGATCAGCGCGCCGCCGAGCAGCATCCGCAGGGTCGGGTTTTCATCGAACAGCAGCCACGCGACGGTAATGCCGTAAACCGGCTCCATGGCGAACACCACCGCCGCAGTTCGCGCCTTGATCACGGCGAGACTGGCGACGAACAGGCTGTGGGCGACGCCGGTGCAGAACACACCGAGCAGGGCGATCCACAGCCAGTCGATGGCGCGCACTTCACTCAGTTGCGGCGCCGCCACCGGCAGCAGACACAACGCCACCACCACGTTCTGACACAACGCTGCCTGCACCGCCGGGATGCGTCCGGAACTGGCACGGTTGGTCAGCGACAACAGTGAAAACAGCAGGCCGGAAAGAATCGCCCAGAGCAGCCCGGTGGTGGCGCCGCTGGCCAGGTCGAACGCCGGGGTCACCAGCACCAGGCCGACACTGACCAGCGCCACCAGAATGATTTCGTTGGCACGGATGCGTTCGCGGAAGATCAACCCTTCGAGGATGACCGTGAAGGCCGGGAAACTGGCGAAACCCAGGGTGGCCACCGCGACGCCGGCCACCTTCACGGCAATGAAGAAGCTCACCCAGTGACCGGCCAGCAGCACACCGCTCAGGGCCAGTCGTCGCCAGTCCACGGCTTGCAGTTTTTGCCAGCCGTGCTGGCTGGCGAAACGGGCAAAGAACGCCAGCGCAAGAACGGCAAACGCGGCCCGTCCAAAGACGATGACCGCTGGCGTTGCGGCGGCGAGTTTGCCGAAGACGCCGGTCAGGCCGAACATCAATGCGCCGATATGCAGGGCGCCAAGGGCAGTACGGGGAGTCATTGCAGTCCTTTTTCCAAACACCATTTCAGGCACACATTGAAGCGTGTAGCGGCCGAAAAGTCTGTCGGCAGACTATCGACTTTTGTCGTCAGCCTCGCGTCGCAATTGTGTAGGAGAGGTACCGAATTCACGCAGGACGGCGGCCGAGAACGCACTTTGCGATCCATAGCCTACACGGCTGGCCACTTCCCCGATGGCTAGCGTGGTTTCTCGCAACAGCGTGACGGCCTTATGCAGCCGTCGACTGCGAATGTAATCCATGGGTGTCTGCCCGCATTCGGCGACGAACCGCGCATGCAATCGGGCGCTGGAGAGTCCGGCGACACGCGCCAGATCCGCGACCTGCAGCGGGTAGGCCGCGTACTGCTCGATGTGCGCATCGAGGGCCGCGTAGGGCAGGCGACGGGCGCAGACCTCGGCAGGTTGCGCGTGATTCAGGCTCGCCAGCAACAGCACCGCGCCCTGTTGCGCAATCAGCGGATCGTCCACCGGGCTGTTCGCCAGCCAATTGACCAGTTGGCCCTGGCCGGCATCCAGTGACAGCCGCGCGGCGTTGTCCAGCAGGCGGCGGCTGGCGTCGGCGTGATCGCCCAGTGAGCGTGACAACCATTGATCGTCCGGCACGTCCAGTACCAGGCAACGGCTGCCCTTGGGGCTGCCGCACGCGTGATGCGCGCCGGAGGGAATCACCACGAAGCTCTGCTGCAATACCTGGCTGCCATGCCCTTCGACCTCGAAATCCAGCGCACCCGACAGGCCGAACACCAGTTGGGCGTGGTCGTGACTGTGGACGATCAGGTCGTGGGTGTAATGGCGCAGGGTCAGGATCGGTGGCATGGCGGTCTCCGGGCGAGCTGCCAGTCTACACCGGCGCAGGGGCGACGCGTTTGTCACAAGACTGACGCACGCCTGTCATGGTCGATTAACCGGGCTCGCGCACAGTGGCGAAAACATCGCAGAGGGTTGCCCATGACCAGCGCCGAGCTCGCCAGACCCAGCCGTAAACAAAGGGTTCGCACCTTGTGGATTTCCGACGTGCATCTGGGCACGCGGGATTGCCAGGCCGAGCATCTGTCGCAATTTCTCAAGGGTTATCACGCCGACAAGATCTACCTGGTCGGTGACATCATCGACGGCTGGAAACTGCGCGGCGGCATGTACTGGCCCCAGGCGCACACCAACGTGATCCGCCGCTTGCTGACCATGAGCAAGCGCGGCACCGAGGTGATCTACGTCACCGGCAACCATGACGAATTCCTGCGTCGCTATTCGAAGCTGATCCTGGGCAACATCCAGTTGGTCGACGAAGCGGTGCACGTCACGGCCGATGGCCGGCATTTGCTGGTGATCCACGGCGACCAGTTCGACGTGATCACCCGTTATCACCGCTGGCTGGCGTTCCTTGGCGATTCGGCCTACGAATTCACCCTGACCCTCAATCGCTGGCTCAATCACTGGCGGGCGAAATACGGTTACGGCTATTGGTCGCTGTCGGCCTATCTCAAGCACAAGGTGAAGACCGCGGTGAGCTTCATCAGCGACTTCGAAGAAGCCATCGCTCATGAGTGCGTGAAGCGCGAATTGCACGGCGTGGTGTGCGGGCACATTCACCATGCCGAGATCCGCAAGGTCGGCGAGGTGGATTACCTCAATTGCGGTGACTGGGTGGAGTCGTGCACGGCGCTGATCGAACACTGGGACGGCACGATCGAGCTGTATCGCCTGGCGGATGCACAGGCGCGGGAGGCCGAACTGAAAGCGGCCAAGGTTGCCGAGCTGGCCTGAGTGTCCAGATCAACTCAGGCCGGCGCGTGTTCTTCCATCGCAGCCTTGTAGATGGAGTTCTTCGGCCGGGCGAACAGCCGCTCCATCATCGGTTCGAAGAAGCTCAGCGGCAGGGTGTCGTAATCCGGGTCGAATGCCGCCGCGTCGTATTTCGCGCAGAATTCCGCGGTCGCCTGATACTGCGGATGACCGCTGAACTGCTCGCGCAGGTGCCGATCCATGCCCAGGTGATGGAAGAAGTAGTAGCCCTGGAAGATCCCGTGCTTTTCCACCATCCACAGGTTCTCGGCGCTGACGAACGGCTTGAGAATGGCGGCGGCGATGTCCGGGTGATTGTAGGAACCCAGCGTGTCGCCGATGTCGTGGAGCAGGGCGCAGACCACGTATTCCTCGTCGCGTCCGTCGCGATATGCACGGGTCGCGGTTTGCAGCGAGTGGGTCAGGCGATCCACCGGAAACCCGCCGAAATCACCTTCGAGCAATTTCAGGTGCGCCATGATCCGGCCCGGCAGTTGACGGGCGTAGGCGCTGAAGTCCGCCGCGATGATCGCCCAGTCTTCCTGCGTGCCGTCCTTCATGTGGGTGAAACGGGCATTGGCATTCATCGGCAATCCTCTTGGTCAGGGTTTCTAGAACGCCACGCGGCCCAGGATCATGTCGCGGTACATGACGAAATCCCCCAGCAGGCTGTAGAACGGATGCTGGAATGTCGCCGGCCGGTTCTTCTCGAAAAAGAAATGGCCGACCCAGGCGAAGCTGTAGCCGGCCAGCGGCAGGGCCAGCAACAGCAGCCAGGCGCCCTTGGCGATGGTCATCGCGAGAATGAAGATCACCAGCGTCGTCCCGATGAAATGCAGGCGACGGCAGGTGCTGTTGCTGTGTTCGCTGAGGTAATACGGATAGAACTCGGCGAAGCTGTTGAAAGGCTTGATGGTTTCCACGACCGCGATCTCTGTGGTTATTGTTCTGATTGCAAGTTGTTCGGTGGGTAGCTTATTTGAGTCTAGAGTGATCATTGGCGTCGGCCAGTGACAATCGGCGCCACTTTACTATCCTTGGGAAATCGGCCGTAGTATGCGGCTCACCATGTCATCCAAGAAAAAACGCCATGAGCGAACGAACGACATCTGCAAGCTGGGCGATGGGGATTGTCAAGGCACTGGAAATGGACGGCCTGGATTGCCGGGTTCTGTTCAAACAGCTGGGGCTCGACTACGCGGCGCTGGAGGATCCGGACGCACGCTTCCCGCAGGATTCCATGACCCGACTCTGGCAACGGGCGGTCGAGCTGTCCGGTAATCCCGCCATCGGTCTGAACATGGGCAAAGTGGTGCGACCGGCCTCGTTCCATGTGGCGGGCTACGCGCTGATGTCCAGCAACACCCTGGCCGAAGGCTTTCAGCGACTGGTGCGTTATCAGCGGATCATTGCCGAAAGTGCCGACTTGAGTTTTCGCCTGCTCGACGAAGGTTATGCGCTGATTCTGACGGTGCACGGCGATCATCTGCCGCCGACCCGGCAAAGTGCCGAAGCCTCGCTGGCCTGCGCGCTGGCGCTGTGCGGCTGGTTGACCGGGCGCACGCTGCACCCGCGCAAAGTGCTGGTGCAGGGCGATGAGCCCGATGATCTTGAACCCTACAAACAAGCCTTTCATGCGCCGCTGGTGTTCAACGCGCCGTATGACGCGCTGATCTTCGAACGCGCCGACATGGAAGCGCCACTGCCTACCGCAAACGAGGCGATGGCGCTGCTGCACGACCGGTTTGCCGGGGAATATCTGGCGCGGTTTTCCGAAAGTCGTGTGACCCACAAGGCGCGTCAGGTGTTGTGCCGCTTGCTGCCGCAGGGCGAGCCCAAGCGCGATACAGTGGCGCAGACGCTGCACCTGTCGCAACGCACCTTGCAACGGCGCTTGCAGGAGGAGGGCACCAGTTTTCAGCAGTTGCTCGATGACACCCGTCGAGAACTCGCCGAGCAGTATCTGGCGCAGCCGAGCATGACCTTGCTGGAGATCGCCTATCTGCTGGGGTTTGCCGATCCGAGCAATTTCTTCCGTGCCTTCCGCCGCTGGTTCGACACCACGCCCGGCGATTACCGGGCGCGGTTGCTGGAGGCGCCGAACGCGATCAGTGACGCCAGAATGCCGGAATACACAGCACAAACACCGTAATGATCTCCAGTCGGCCGAGCAGCATGCCGAACGACAGAATCCACTTGGCCGCATCCGGTAGGCTGGCGAAGTTGCCGGCCGGGCCGATGGTTTCACCCAGCCCCGGGCCGACGCCGGATACGGTGCTGGCGGCGCCGGTCAACGCGGTCATCCAGTCCACGCCCAGCAGCGACAGCAGCAGGGCGATCACGCAGATGGTGATGGCGAAGAAGAACGAGAACGTCAGGATCGACCGGACGATTTCCTCGTCGAGGCGATGACCGTTGTACTTCTGCTTGATCACCGCGCGTGGGTGGATCAACTGGTTAAGGTTGGCCTTGAGCAGGATGTAGGCGACCTGGAATCGGAAGATCTTGATCCCGCCCGCCGTCGAGCCGGAACAGCCGCCGACGAAGCCCAGATAAAAGAACAGCATCAGTGAGAAATTGCCCCACAGGCTGTAATCCCCCAATGCGAATCCGGTGGTGGTGACCACTGACGTCACGTTCAGCGCCACATGGCGAAGGGCGTCCAGCCAATGCAGGTTGGTGGTCCACCAGTACCAGGTGCCGAGCACCAGCCAGGTCACCAGCAACATGCCGAGCAAACCCTGCACCTGTTGATCCTTGATCAGCGCCCGACGGTTGCCGCGCAGCGTCGCCACGTACAGGGTGAACGGCAGGCTGCCGAGGATCATCACCACCACTGCCACCCAGTGCACCGCTGGTTGCGTCCACTTGGCCAGGGATTGGTCGGAAGTCGAGAAACCGCCGGTGGAGATCGCCGACATCGCGTGGTTGATCGCATCGAACGGGCTCATGCCCGCCCACCAGAACGCCAGGCTGCCGAGAATGGTGATGCCCACGTATGCCGCCACGATCAGCCGCGCCACCATGTGCGAGCGGGGCATGACCTTTTCCGAGCGGTCCGAGGATTCGGTCTGGAACAGGCGCATGCCGCCGATGCGCAGCAGCGGCAGAATCGCCACCGCCATGCCGATGAAGCCGATGCCGCCGAGCCAGTGCAGCAGCGAGCGCCACATCAGGATGCCCGGGGACATGGTGTCCAGCCCGCTCAATACAGTCGAGCCGGTGGCCGTGATGCCGGACATGCTTTCGAAGAACGAGTCGGTGTAGCTGATGTGCTGGGTCAGCAAAAACGGCAGCGCGGCGAAGATGCACACCACCAGCCAACTGGTGACGGTCAGCAGGTACATGTCGCGGGGACGCAGGTGAATGTGTTCCGGGCGCCCGGGAATCACCAGCGCGAGGCCGGCGAGGAAGGTGATCATGCTCGCCCAGAGGAACGACGGCAGATCGCCGGTGCGGTCGAAAATCACCAGGGTGGCCATGGGCACGACCATGGCGATGGCCAGGGTGATCAGGAAGATGCCGATGATGAAACCAATGATCCGTAAGGTCGGCAACGCCATGAAGTCCGCTCGGGCTGATGTGGGAAGGGCGCCATTCTACCTGCGGGGCAAGGCATGTAAACCGACGCGGCCGGATCACTTGCAGCTAGAATAGCCGGACATTTTTTTCAGGAGGTGGCCGATGCAGGCTCTCGACGCTTTGCTCAACCGTGTTTCCGTTCCACGACTGATCGATCCGGCCCCCACCGCCGAACAGCGCGAAGTGCTGTTTGCCGCCGCGACCCGTGCACCGGATCACGGGCATTTGCAGCCGTATCGCTTCCTGACCGTCGAAGGCGCGGCGCGTGAGCAGATGGGCGAGTTGCTGGCCGAAGCGGCGCAGATGCAGGAAGGCGAAGTCACCGAAGCGATGATCGACAAGGCCCGCAACGGCCCGCTGCGGGCGCCACTGGTGGTCGTGGTCATCGCCAAATTGCAGGATCACGTCAAATACCCGAAAGCCGAGCAGTTGCTGGCGGCGGGCTGTGCGGCGCACGGGATTCTGCTGGCGGCCTACGCGCAGGGGATTGGCGCGGTATGGCGCACCGGTGATCTGGCTTACTCGGAACATGTCGCCAAGGGTTTGGGGCTGACGGATGGCGAAGAGGTGATTGCGTTCCTGTACCTCGGCACCCCGCAGAAAGAACCGCGAGTGGCCGAGAAGGTTGATCTGGCGGAGTTTGTCAGTGCCTGGCCG
The DNA here is from genome assembly GCF_059416185.1 of Pseudomonas sp. GW821-FHT09E04. Taxonomy (NCBI): domain Bacteria; kingdom Pseudomonadati; phylum Pseudomonadota; class Gammaproteobacteria; order Pseudomonadales; family Pseudomonadaceae; genus Pseudomonas; species Pseudomonas sp. GW821-FHT09E04. The sequence continues at coordinate 194,890 of NZ_JBWKOR010000002.1, read as the reverse complement.
GGTAAGGCCTGAAAGCGTTAAAAGCAAACCCCTCACCCTAACCCTCTCCCGGGGGGAGAGGGGACTGACCGGGGGATGCTCCCGAGGTTCACCGACCTGAAAGAACTTTGCCGAATCCGAATTGACTTGGTTCAGGTGCTTTGGCCGAATTCAGAATTGACTCGGTTCAAGTGCTTTTACAGAACCATAATCGACTCAATTTTTCAGGTCGATGTATAACGCAAGACTACCCGGTCGGCTCCCTCTCCCTCCGGGAGAGGGCTGGGGTGAGGGGCTGCTTCTAGGGCTGGACCACCGCTCCAGGCTCCAACGGCAACTCAAGACTCGCCACAAACCCACCCTGCGGATGATTCGCCAGCACCAGCGTCCCGCCATGTCGCTCCGCCGCCCGCCGGGCAATCGCCAATCCCAAACCATGCCCAGCCGCAGTCTGCCCCGGCGCCCGATAAAACGGCTCGCCCAACTGGCTCAAATGCTCCGCCTGCACCCCCGGTCCATGGTCGCGCACGCTGACCACGATTCGCTCGCCCTGACGTGAAGCCTGCATTTCGATCGACTGCCCCACCGGGTTGAAGCGCTGGGCATTGCGCAGCAGGTTGTCCACGGCGCGCTCGATCATGGTCGGCCATCCGGTCATGTTGAGCTGCGGCTCGGCCTCCAGGCGGACGGTCTGCTCGGGCGAGCCGAGTTGTGCGTCCTTTTGCAGAGAGCCCAGCAGGGCATTCAGATCCACGGCTTCGGCGCTGGCGTTGTCGGCATCTACCCGCGCCAGTACCAGAATCTCACTGATCAACGCTTCCAGCCGATCGCACTCGCGGGTCAGGCGTGGCCAGAGTTTTTCCCGTTCTTCCGGGCTCGCCCGTTCAGCCAGTGCAAGTGCGATGCGCAGACGTGCCAGCGGTGAGCGCAGCTCGTGGGACACGTCGCGCAGCAACTGGCGCTGACTGCCGATCAGGCTTTGCAGGCGTGCGCCCATGCGGTTGAAATCGTTGGCGAGCACGCCGAACTCATCGCGACGGTTGGCCAGTTTCGCCAGGCTGTTCTGCTGATAGGTGGTTTGTCCCAGATCGTGCACCGCCCCGCGCAAACGGCTGAGCGGACGGGTGATGGAGAAGGTCACCAACAGGCTGAACAGGGTCAGCACCACCAGCGCGATTCCCAGCGCACTCAATGGCCAGAGCAGGCTTTCGCGGTGCCAGGCGTCGAGTTCCGGGTGCGGGATGCGGTAGATAAAGAGGTAGGTGTCGCCGCTTTTTTCGCTGGTGAATTCATCGGTCAGCCGTCGCCATGGCAGGCGTCGGTCGTCGTTGTTCTGCCGTGCTTCGAAGGCGGCCGCGCGACGGGGGAAGGTGCCGCGCACCACCGGGTCGCCGCTTTCGTTCAGCACTTGCACGTCGATGTGATATTGGCGTTTGCGTTGTTCGAGGATGTCCTGGGCGGCGTCTTCGCCCTGGGTTTCGTAGGTCTGCGTCCAGTCGGCGGCCAGGGTGTTCAGGCCCGGATGGCGGCTGAGGATCCACGCGTCCTGGTTGAGCATGTGCCCCAGCAGAATGGAAAGCCCTGCAACCAGAGCGATGGCCAGCCAGAAGCTCGCGAGAATACGCCAGAACAATGAACGCACGGAAAGTCCTCAAACAAAGAAAACCCAACGGCGGCGAGCCGTTGGGTCGGGGCGTGACGCTAGAACATTATTGCGCCTTTTGCGGCTGTTGCGCTTTCCAGGCCTTGAATTCAGCCCATTCGGCGCGACGCTCGTCCTGTTTCTTCTGGATCTCGTCGAATTTCTTCTGTTGATCCGGCTTCAGCACGGCGCGGACATCGGATTCGGCTTTCTTGTGGTTGGCCGCCATCTCGTCTTTCATGGCTTTCTGGTCGGCTGGCGAGAGTTTCTCCAGGTATTTCTCGACCGTCTGCTTACGCTCGTGCATCTGCTCGCCCATGATCTTGCGGATCTGCTCGCGCTGTTCGCGGGACAGGTCCAGCTGGCTGTACGGGCCTTTGCCGTGCATGCCGTGCATCTGACCGCCGTGGCGCCAGCCGCCGTCCGGCCCACCCATCGGGCCACCATCCTGCGGCACGGCCATGGCGACGGTTGGCAGAGCGGCAGCGAACATCAGAGCGATAAGAGTCTTGCGCATGGTGTATCTCCTTGTCTCGTTCCCGGTACGTTCCGGATGAGTCCAGATTACGGAGATCAAGGTCAGCGGCGGTCAGCGCTGGGTAAAGCTTGGGTAAAGACGCTTTGTCATCAAACTGACAAAGCGTCCGGGTGCGGGGATTCAGAGGCTGTAATAGTAGCCGCGGCTGCGCAGGGCGACGATGCGCGGGCGGCCGTCGGCGTGGGGGCCGATCTTCTTGCGCAGGTTGCTGACGTGCATGTCCAGGCTGCGGTCGTACAGGGTCAGCTTGCGGCCGAGGGCGATCTGCGCCAGTTCCTGTTTGTCCAGCGGCTCGCCGGGTTGCTTGAGCAGGGCTTCGAGCAGGCGGCTTTCGGAAACGGTGAGGGTGAATTCCTTCTCGTCGATGCTGACCACGCCACGCACCGGGCTGAAACTCAAATCACCCAACTCAAGTTGGGTCGAGACGGCGGCCGGGTGACTGCGGCGCAGCACAGCGCGCAGGCGCGCGGTGAGCTCGCGCGGGTCGCACGGTTTGGCCAGGTAATCGTCGGCACCCAGTTCCAGGCCGAGGATGCGATCCAGCGGCTCGCCGCGAGCCGAGAGCATCAGCACCGGCAGGTCGGGGTGGTCGTTGCGCAGTTGCTTGAGCAGTTCCAGACCGCTGCCGTCAGGGAGCATCACGTCCAGCACCACGGCGGCAGGCGCGGTCTCGGCCAGTGCCTTGCGGGCGCTCTGGCCGTCGTGACACGCACGGACCTGAAAGCCTTCCTGGCTCAGCCAACTGCTCAGGAGCTCACACAGCTCCTCGTCATCATCAATCAGTAACAGCTCGCTCATGACTCACTCAATTTAGCCATTGTCGACGTTTTCGACTTGCACCACTGGCAAAGATACCGCAGAGCAGGGCCAATAGCGCTACCCCGGCACCGGTGACGAACCATTGCTGCTGTTCGGTCAGCAGGCGCGGCAGCGGGCTGGCCTGGGCTTCCTTGAGTTGCAGCTTCAGGCGCTGGTTCTCTTGGCGCAACCGGGCAAGCTGGGCGCTTTCGCGGGTGTTGTCGGCATCTTGCAGTTGTTTGCTCAGTTCTTCCCGCTGCTGCTCGCTGGCCTTCAGGCGCTGCTGCAACTCGGTGATCTGGCTGCCGGCGCTCAACGAAAGCGGCGTGGAGTTGCCGCTTTCGGTGGTTTCTACACCATGGGCGGGCGCCACGATCGACAACGTGACCAACATCAGACACAACGGACCCTTGCGCATCGCGACTCCTGTTACCAAATGGATATTGGGCAGGTTGTCGGCCGGCAAACGAGAATAATGAGCGATTGAGAACGCGATGAGCCGACAAGGTTCATCGCGTGGGGACACGGGCGGGGGAAAGTTACGGCAGGACTTGCTTGAACGGCTTCACGACAACATTGGCGTAGACACCGGCGGCGATGTACGGATCGGCATCGGCCCAGGCCTGCGCGGCGCTCAGGGAGTCGAATTCGGCGACGATCAGGCTGCCGGTGAAACCCGCAGCGCCCGGATCATTGCTGTCGACGGCCGGGTGCGGGCCGGCCAGGACGATGCGGCCTTCGCCCTTGAGCACTTGCAGGCGTTCAAGGTGGGCCGGGCGGGCGGCGAGGCGCGCGTCCAGGGAGTTGGCGACGTCGGTGGCAATGATTGCGTAGAGCATGTCAGTCCTCGGTTTTTGGCGTTGTGGTATCGGCGTCGTGCAGGTGACGGGTCAGGTAGATGCCCTGAGCGACCAGGAACAGCACGGTCAGGCCCAGGCTGCCGAATACCTTGAAGTCCACCCAGTAGTCCTGGAAGGTGAAGGCGACGAACAGGTTGGCGGCGCCGCAGAACAGCAAGAAAGCGATCCAGGCGATGTTCAGGCGCGCCCAGATCGGTTCCGGCAGCGTCACTGCGTGACCCATGATGCGTTTGATCAGCAGGCGGTCACCGATGAAATGGCTGCCGAGGAAGGCCAGGGCGAACAGCCAGTTGACCACCGGGGCTTTCCACTTCAGGAAGGTTTCGCTGTGGAAGGCCAGGGTCAGGCTGCCGAACACGAGGCAGGCAATCAGGGTCAGCCACTGGCTCTTTTCCAGCTTGCGCTGCTTGATGAAGATCGCGCCATAGACCACCAGGGAGCTGATGATCAGCACGGCCGTGGCGCTGTAAATGCCGCCAACCGTCAACTCATTACCGGCGACATCGACGGTGCGTGGATCGAGTTTGTAGACGATGAAGAACAGCAGAAGCGGGATGAAATCGATGAATTGTTTCACAGTGAGAGCCAGAAGCTGGATGTGGCGGCATAATAACAAACATATGGGCGCGCGATAGCGCCAGCTGATTTGAGGTTACACATCCCCGTGAATGTTGATTTGCACTGCCATAGCACGGCCTCCGATGGCGCCCTGGCGCCTGCGGCACTGGTTGCGCGTGCGTTCGAGAACGGCGTGCGAGTCCTGGCCCTGACCGATCACGATACCCTCGAAGGCCTCGCCGAGGCGCGCATCGCGGCCACGGAATTGGGGATGCAATTGGTCAACGGCGTCGAGCTGTCCTGCACCTGGGGCGGTGCCACCATTCATGTGCTGGGCTACGGTTTCGACGTCAACGCCGCGCCATTGGTCGAGGCGATTGCGAAGCTGCACGATGGCCGCTGGCTACGGTCTGAAGAAATAAGCCGCAAGCTCGCCCTCAAGGGCATGCCGAATGCGCTCGACGGCGCGCGGCAGATCCAGCAGGAACTGGGTGACAGCGGCAACGCGCCGGCCCGTCCGCATTTCGCCGACTGGATGGTGCGTGAAGGTTTTGTAAAGGATCGCGCCGAGGCGTTTCGTAAATGGCTCGGCGCCGGCAAGCTGGGGGACGTCAAGCAACACTGGCCGACCCTCGAAGACACCGTCGGCACGCTGCGCGCCGCCGGGGCGTGGGTCAGTCTGGCGCATCCCTGGCACTACGATTTCACGCGCAGCAAGCGCCGAAAGCTGATTGCCGACTATATTCAAGCGGGCGGGCATGCGATCGAAGTGGTCAACGGTCATCAGCCTGCGGAACAGGTGGGCAGCCTTGCAATCCTTGCCCGTGAGTTCGGTCTGCTGGTCAGCGCCGGCAGTGATTTCCATGGCCCTGGTGGCTGGTCCGAGATCGGCCAGTACCGGCCGGTGCCGGAGGACCTTCCACCCCTGTGGTGTCGGTTCAAACATGACACAGTTATTGCCGCCGTCTGAACAGGTAGAGAATGTGAGTCAATTTTTCCAGATCCATCCGGAAAACCCGCAAGCGCGCCTGATCAAACAGGCGGTCGAAATCATCCGCAAGGGCGGGGTGGTGGTCTATCCAACGGACTCTTCCTACGCAATCGGTTGCCAGATCGGCGACAAGAACGGCATCGAGCGCGTTCGACGCCTGCGTCAGCTCGACGAAAAGCACAACTTCGCGCTGATCTGCAGCGACCTGTCGCAACTCGGCAATTACGCCAAGATCGACACCGGCACCTTCCGTATTCTCAAGGCTCATTTGCCGGGGCCTTACACGTTCATTCTCAATGCCACCCGCGAAGTGCCACGGCTGTTGCTGCACCCGAAGAAGCGCACCATCGGCCTGCGGGTGCCGAGCCATCCGATCGCTTTGGCGTTGCTTGCCGAACTGGGCGAGCCGCTGATGAGCGTGACCCTGATCATGCCGGGCGATGAAGACCCGCTGAGCGATCCGTACGAAATGCGCCAGTTGCTCGAGCATCAAGTGGACCTGATCATCGACGGCGGTTTCGGCGGCATCAAGGCCTCCACCGTGATTGACCTGACCGGCGACGATCCGGAAGTGGTCCGCGTCGGTTGCGGCGATCCGGCTCCGTTCATGGTCGAGGCCTGAATGTCCGCAGTGGAAACCGTTGATCCCCAGGCCGGTGCCCAGCAGGAACTGCCGTTTGCCATGGTCTATGGCCAGGCCGTCACGGAAATGCCGCTGGACCTGTACATCCCGCCGGACGCCCTGGAAGTCTTCCTCGAAGCCTTCGAAGGCCCGCTCGATCTGCTGCTGTACCTGATCCGCAAACAGAACATCAACATCCTCGACATCCCGGTGGCGGAAATCACCCGCCAGTACATGGGCTATGTCGAGTTGATGCAGTCGGTGCGCCTGGAACTGGCCGCCGAGTATCTGGTGATGGCGGCGATGCTGGCCGAGATCAAGTCGCGGATGCTGCTGCCCCGGGCCGAAACCGTCGAAGAGGAAGAGGACGACCCGCGCGCCGAACTGATCCGTCGCCTGCAGGAATACGAACGCTTCAAGGCCGCTGCCGAAGGCATCGACGGCCTGAGCCGCGTCGGTCGCGACGTGATCGTGCCCAAGCTCGATGCCCCGGAAGCCCGGGCGCGCAAGCTGTTGCCGGACGTGGCGCTGGAAGAGATATTGATGTCCATGGCCGAAGTGCTGCGCCGTGGCGACATGTTCGAAAGCCATCAGGTCAGCCGCGAGGCACTGTCCACCCGCGAACGCATGAGCGATGTGCTGGAACGGCTCAAGGGTGCCGGGTTTGTGCCGTTCGTCGAGCTGTTCACCGCCGAGGAAGGCCGGCTCGGTGTGGTGGTGACCTTCATGGCGATCCTTGAACTGGTCAAGGAATCCTTGGTCGAGCTGGTGCAGAATGAGCCGTTCGCCGCGATCCACGTGCGAGCCCGAGCCGAATAACGAGTCCCGATATGAACCTGAGTGAACCCCGCGAGCTGGCGCCCCTGCTTGAAGCCTTTCTGTTGGCCTCGGGAAAGCCGCAAACCCTTGAACGCCTGTACGAGTTGTTCGAGGAAGGCGAACGGCCGGAACCGCCGGTCTTCAAGAAAGCCCTGACCCTGCTCGGCAAGTCCTGCGAGGGGCGTGCGTTCGAGCTCGTGGAGGTTGCCTCCGGCTATCGCCTGCAGATTCGCGAGAAGTTCGCGCCATGGGTCGGCCGACTGTGGGAAGAGCGCCCGCAGCGTTATTCCCGGGCCCTGTTGGAAACCATGGCGTTGATTGCCTATCGCCAGCCGATCACCCGCGGCGAGATCGAAGACGTGCGTGGCGTGGCGGTCAACACCAACATCGTCAAGACGCTGATGGAGCGTGAGTGGATCCGTATCGTTGGTTACCGCGACGTGCCGGGCAAACCGGCGATGTTCGCCACCACCAAGCTGTTTCTCGATCACTTCAACCTCAAGAGCCTCGACGAGTTGCCACCGCTGGCCGAACTGCGCGAGATCGAGCCGGATCCGGTGCTCGACTTCGACGACGCTCCAGTGCCGCCGGGCTTGCAGGAACTGGCCGATGCCAGCGCCGAGCCGGAAGAGCCGAAAGAGGAAACCAGTTTCCACACGCTGCTGCTGGAGCTGGACAGCATGGAGGAGGGGATCAAGACCGACTTCGACGATTTGCTGCGTGACGTCGCGGATGGCGAGCCGAGGCCGTCGGGGTTTGAGTCCGATTCGGTCGAGGCGCCGGTCGAGGCTGAGCCCGAAGCAGAACCGGAGGACGATTTTGAACCTGAATCAGAATTTGAGCCTGAGTTTGAGCCCGAGCCTGAGCAGGAAGACGATGTGCTCGGTGTTGCCGAAGCCCGGGAGAAACTGCTGGCCGCCGTCGCCCGGCTTGAACAGCCCGCTCCAGATCCGGAACCAGAACTGAGCGAAGAAGAAGCCGAAGCCCGCGCCCTGGCCGAGGCCATCGAAGCCGAGCGCCGCGAGTTCGAAGATTGAGCATGAGCTCAACCAAGGACCCGTGCATCAGCCTCTGCAAGTTCAGCGACGACGTCTGCCTTGGCTGCGGTCGCAGCAAGCGCGAGATCAGGGCCTGGAAGAAACTCGACAAGGACGACAAGCGCACGGTGCTCGCCGAAGCTTCGCTGCGCCTGATCAAGCTCGGTGCCACCGGTCGGCGGAAAAAGAAATAACCTTGCCTCGATCGACTAGTCTCTGATGCGCGAACGAACACATCCGCGTATGATTCGCGACCCTTCGGCGATCCCTTCGCCCGAAAACCCAGATTTCAACGTTTCAGCGGGCTCAATCCTGAGCCGCTGAACAGACCACACCGGGAGGTGCCCAGATGAGTGACAACCAGAAAGACGACCAGGAAATCGGCCCAGCAGGCGAAAAACTGCAGAAAGTCCTCGCCCGTATCGGCGTCGGCTCGCGCCGTGACGTGGAAGCGTGGATCAGCCAGGGCCGGATCAAGGTCAACGGCAAAGACGCCACCCTCGGCCTGCGCGTCGACATGCACGATGCAATCACCATTGATGGCAAGGTCATCAAGCGTGAAGAGGCTGCCGAGTCGGTCCGCCGCGTGATCATGTACAACAAGCCCGATGGCGAGATCTGCACCCGTGACGACCCGGAAGGCCGTCCGACCGTGTTCGACAAGTTGCCGCGTCCGAAAGAAGGGCGCTGGATCAACATCGGTCGTCTCGACATCAACACCACCGGCCTGCTGATGTTCACCACCGACGGTGAGCTGGCCAACCGCCTGATGCACCCGTCCTACGAGATGGATCGTGAGTACGCGGTCCGTGTTCGCGGCGAAGTCGATGACGAGATGATCGAACGTCTGAAGGCCGGCGTTGTGCTGGAAGACGGCCCGGCGCGTTTCACCGACATCAAACAGGCACCGGGTGGCGAAGGCTTCAACCACTGGTATCACTGCGTGGTGATGGAAGGTCGCAACCGTGAAGTGCGTCGTCTGTGGGAATCCCAGGGTCTGGTGGTCAGCCGTCTGAAGCGCGTGCGTTTCGGTCCGGTGTTCCTCAACTCCGACCTGCCGATGGGCCGCTGGCGCGAAATGAGCCAGTACGAAGTCGATATTCTGAGTGCTGAAGTCGGCCTGACCCCGGTAGCCATGCCGCAACTGAACGCCAAGAGCAAAGACAAGCTCGATCGCATGCAGCGCAAGTCGTCGCGTCCTATGGCCCGTACCGAGCGCGTGCGCACCCTGCGTCCGGCCAATGGCGCACCGGCGGCTGCCGGCCCGCGTCAAGTGCGTGAGCCGCAGATCGAAGGCGAGCGTCCAGGTCGCAAGCCAGCAGCACGTGACGGCGAGCGCGCTCCGCGTCCGGCCAATGGCCGTACCGAGCGTGGCGAGCGGGGTGCTCCGGCCGGTCGCGGTACGCCGGTGGCGGATCGTCCAGCCGACACCAAGCGCCCGGCCAAGCCTGCGCCGAAGCGTCCAGGCATCAAACTGGCTGACGATGACAAGCCGTCGGGCAAGCGTCGTGGCGCACCGGCCGGTTCCGGCCAGCGTCCGGGTTTCGGTCGCAAGAAGCCTGAATGATCGTATTCAGCGCTGAATGAAAAAACGCCAACCTTCGGGTTGGCGTTTTTTTTTGGATTTTTTATTTCTTTTTTTCAGCGGTTTTTTCTGATTTGAAAACAAAAAACCTGAAGCACTTTCAAATAGTTAGTGAGCTAACAGCCACGGGTGGACCCCTTCTCGATTCGTCTGCTGTGGAAACTTTACGTTACGCGCTGTCAGTAAATATTTACGGAAAAAGCCCCGGAGTCCCATGGATCGTGCGCCTTTGCAAGGCTGTAAGGAAAACCTGCCGAAGCCCTGTCGATATGGGCCGGCGCAGGGCTCTGGCGTGCTTGTTTCAGGCTCGTTTGAGAGGTGAGATGCGCCCCATGCCTGTCGTGCAGGTGCATAACAAGAAGGAGGCGCAATGAACGCCGATATCCATTTTCACTTCTCTACGTGGGACGGATTTTTCATCGTCCACGCCGATGGCCTGCAAAGGCCTGACTCAATTTTTGCAGCCGCCCGAGCCTCTCGGGGCGGACACACGCAATCCCGGCAACCGACACGCTGATCCAGCGGGGTCTGGCAGCAGGGGGTTAGCGGTGTACAATGCGCCGCGTTTTAACTGTGACCCTCTGCGTAATCGCGCATACCTCAAGGCTATCCGCCTTGTTCACTCCGTCGCGTCACGAGCGTGTCGGGTTCGATTTCGTCACAGATAAAAACAAACAGGTGACGCATGACCGTTGTAAAAAAGCTGAATTCCTGGTGCCTGCGCTGGGGTTTGATCAAGGTTGGTTGAAATCGCAACCTTGCAGCAACGTCTACTGAACATCATCAAACCTTGCGTGAGACCTTTTTCATGAGTGGACAAAACTCGCAATCAGGCGAGCTGAAACGCGGCCTGAAAAATCGCCACATTCAACTGATCGCCCTCGGTGGCGCGATCGGTACCGGATTGTTCCTGGGCTCGGCCGGGGTGCTGAAATCCGCCGGCCCGTCGATGATCCTCGGCTATGCCATCTGCGGCTTCATCGCTTTCATGATCATGCGCCAGCTCGGCGAGATGATCGTCGAAGAGCCGGTGGCCGGCTCCTTCAGCCACTTTGCGCACAAGTACTGGGGCGGCTTCGCCGGTTTCCTGTCGGGCTGGAACTGCTGGATCCTGTACATCCTGGTGGGCATGTCGGAGCTGACGGCGGTCGGCAAGTACATCCACTACTGGGCGCCGGAGATCCCGAGCTGGGTCACCGCCGCCGCCTTCTTCCTTCTGATCAACGCGATCAACCTGGCCAACGTCAAAGTCTTCGGTGAAGCCGAATTCTGGTTCGCGATCATCAAGGTCGTGGCGATCGTCGGCATGATTGCCCTGGGCAGCTATCTGCTGGTCAGCGGCCATGGCGGCCCGCAGGCTTCGGTCAGCAACCTGTGGTCCCACGGCGGCTTCTTCCCGAACGGCGTCAGCGGTCTGGTGATGGCCATGGCGATCATCATGTTCTCATTCGGTGGTCTGGAAATGCTCGGTTTCACCGCCGCCGAAGCCGACAAGCCGAAAACCGTGATCCCGAAAGCGATCAATCAGGTGATCTACCGGATCCTGATTTTCTACATCGGCGCACTGGTGATCCTGCTGTCGCTGACCCCATGGGACAGCCTGCTGGAAACCCTCAATGCGTCGGGCGACTCCTACAGCGGCAGCCCGTTCGTGCAAGTGTTCTCGATGCTCGGCAGCAGCACCGCCGCGCACATCCTCAACTTCGTGGTGTTGACCGCCGCGCTGTCGGTGTACAACAGCGGTACCTACTGCAACAGCCGCATGCTGCTGGGCATGGCTGAACAGGGTGATGCGCCGAAAGGCCTGGCGAAGATCGACAAGCGTGGCGTGCCGGTACGTTCGATCCTGGCCTCGGCGGCGGTAACGCTGGTGGCCGTGTTGCTGAACTACCTGATCCCGCAACACGCGCTGGAACTGCTGATGTCGCTGGTGGTTGCAACGCTGGTGATCAACTGGGCGATGATCAGCTTCTCGCACTTCAAGTTCCGCCAGCACATGAACAAGACCAACCAGAAGCCGCTGTTCAAGGCGCTCTGGTACCCGTACGGCAACTACATCTGCCTGGCGTTCGTCGCGTTCATTCTGGGTGTGATGTTGCTGATCCCGGGCATCCAGATCTCGGTGTATGCGATTCCGGTGTGGGTCGTGTTCATGTGGGTCTGCTACGTGATCAAGAACAAGCGTGGTGCGCAGCAAGCGCTGACTGCAGCAGGCGCTTCCAAATAAGCGACTCTGCAGAAACAACAAACCCGGCCAAGTGCCGGGTTTTTTGTTTCTGCAGAGTCTGGAGGCTTTTCCGAGTTACGAGCCACTCCAGCTGCTAAGCGTAGTCAGCGATGGGATACAGCGTGCACAGCGCTTCGGTCTGTAGGCGGAATTGCTCCCTCAGTGTGGGTTCCAGCGTGTAGTCCTGCTCGCCGAGCGGCGTCACGTTGTCCAGAATCCGGCACATCAGATCGACAATCTGCCGGCATCCCCGGGCGTCGATGTGGCGTTGCGCGATGGAGCCGGTGCCGATGCGCAGCCCACTGGTCACGAGGGATGATCGGGTCTCGCCGGGGACGCGGTGTTTGTTGACGATGATCCCGCAGTGCTCCAGCGCTGACTCCGCAATGGCGCCGGTGATACCGCTGCGCAACCGAAGCAGAATCGCGTGGTTCTCACTGCGCCCGCCCACGACCTCGTAGTCATGTGCCTGAAACGCACTGGCGAGTTCATCGGCCGTGCTCCGGATCCGCGCCATGTAGGCGTCGAACTCGGCCGACCTTGCATAGCCCAGTGCCGCCGCCTTGGCCGCGATCATGTTGACCGCCGGCGCGCCCTGCATTCCGGGAAACACGGCTTGATCAAGGGCACGACTGAAGGTTGTCCGCAGGCCGGGTACCTTGGTGTTCGCGTCCCGGCCGGAAAGGATCAGGCCGCCGCGGGGGCCCATGAGTTGCTTGTGCGTGCAGGTCGTGGTGACGTGTGCAACGTTGATCGGGCTCGGATGTCGCCCGGTGGCAACCAGTCCGGCGATGTGCGAAATATCAGCGAGCAGAATCGCTCCGGCCTCATCGGCAATCTCACGGAACCGTTCGAAGTCCACAACCTGTGAATAGGCGGTGGCGCAGCACATGATGATGCGCGGGCGGTGGTCGAGGGCCAGTCGGCGTACGTTGTCGTAATCGATCAGGCCGTCGGCGGTCGTGCCGTACTGGATCGCCTTGTAGTGGTCGCCCGAAAACGCGGCGGTGCTGCCGTGGGTGAGATGACCTCCGTGTTCGACGGCCATTCCCAGCAGCGTATCTCCCGGTTCAAGCAGGCCGGTGAGCACCTGGTAGTTGGCGTTCGACGCCGAGTGTGACTGCACGTTGGCGTACTGGGCGTCGAACAGCTCCCGGGCTCTTCGGATGGCCAGCGACTCGACCCGGGTGACGTTCTCGCACCCGGCGTTATAGCGCCTGCCGGGCATGCCCTCGGCCGTCACGTTGACCAGTGCCGACGCCGATGCCACCAAGGTGCGAGGCTTGACTGCGCAAGAGGAGGAGACCAGCGAGAGAGTCCGGTGTTGACGCGTGACTTCAGCGTCGAGGATCTGTGCGAGTTCGGCGTCTTCCGCCCGGAGATCCGCCAGGCCACGTCGCAATAAGTCGGCCTGGTTCGTAAGCTGTTCGGTATTGACTGGCATTGTCTGTATTCCTTCCCTGTTTGTTGCGCGCAACGAACAACCGCGCGTCTTCCCTGGTCTTGCGTGTGCGTACCTGCATCCATGTTCTGCCAAGCGCCATACAGGCCGATCCGTGTTCTGGCGGCGATGCGCGCAAAACTAAAGCCTGTTTAAACAGCCGGTTTTCATGACCTCTGCTCGTAACCGTGAGGAGAGAATCACCGGATGCATCATAGATTTTTTGCTTGGGAACGCCACAAGATTAATCAAAAAAATGAACATTGTTCAAATAAAATGATTCTTTTTGTCCCCCTGAAGGGTGTAAAACTGCAGCTCGGCAGGCGTGATTTTTCAGGTGTCACGGGTGACGACAAGGAGAACTAACAAGTCAGTACAGATTTGCTGACCTGGACTATGCGGTGTCGTTTAGTCACTCAAGGAGGGAGGATGCTATGATCGCGCGCGGCTTTGATACGGATAAAACTGTAATGACCCACTTGACTTGAGTGATCCATGAGTGAGCGCTCGGGGTGTGATGTCAATTACAGTTATAAATGGATGGTAAGCACTTCATGCACAGAAGAGAAAGATCGGAGAATCTGAAAAACAACATCAAGTACTTGATTAAAAGTCGTGGGGAGACGCAGCTGTCCTTGTGCAACTCCAGTGGCCTGACCCGAACCACCATCTATAATATTCTCGAAGGGAAGGTGGTCAACGTACAGCAGTCCACGGTTCGCAAGATTTCTGATTTTTTCGGCGTTTCCTATGAGGAAATAGAAACGATCGATTTTGAAGAGAAGGAGATAATAGAAAGCAGTATTTCTCCGCAGGGGAATATGAACCCGGCGGCAGTGCCTATCATAAAAGAGAGCCTGGTTATCCAGAGTCTGGATAAAAGGATAGGCGAGTTGGCCACGATTTACCCGTTGACTTACTATTTCGGCACCTCCTTCAACTTGATAGGTGTGCTGCTGGAGAACGAGATCAATGGTTTACATGAACCAGGCGATCTATTGATCGTGCAGAAAGGTTCGTCGACCGGCGACAGGGAAAAGCTGGTGTATGACAAGATCACAAACAGGCTGCTTATAACCAAAGAGATCAGCGTTGCTACGGATCGCATTTGTGTTGTCGGGGATATAATCGAGGAACGATTTAATGGGTTGTAGTGTTGAAATGGAAAACAGCAAGTACAAGCTATTGGGGTTTGAAAATGGAAAAAGCCTGGCCGTCATCATGGTCATCGCGACCGGCAAGATTATTAAAATAAAACTGAGTGAAGTGTTGAATAGTGAGATTATGGACAATCTGAACAAGATAGAAGTCAAAAACCTGTACAAGAAGTTTTATTCCCAGGGAGAGACGCTCACCGCCTATGATCTGAATGATCGTCATGAGAGTTCCTGGATGATCTATATCATTCTGAACCTCATGTTGTTTACGCTGTACATCTTTACCAGTATCGCCGCGACCAAACCGATCTATCTGGAATACTTTGATATTATCGTAACGCCGGGTACCTTTCTTTATCCGTTGACCTTTCTGATCGTCGATTTGTTGAATGAGACGTTCGGTCTCAGGCTTGCGCGAAAAGCGATACTTTTTGCTTTTATCAGCAACGCGGCCATCATCATTTTGCTGGCCATCACGACACATCTCCCCGGGCTGCCGGGCTGGAAGCTCGATGGGCCTTACAATGACGTTATCAGTCAGTTGTCTTCTGTCCTGGTAGCCTCTTCTGTTTCATTTCTGGTTTCCGAGAATATCAACTCGTACTTGTTGTGCAAAATCAAGGAGCTCACGAACTCCAGATTCCTGTTTTTGCGCGTGTTTTTAAGTACGTTGTTTGCGGTGATCATCGACAGCTTTCTTTTCTGCTTCATCGCATTTTATGGCGCGATGGAAACCAGCGCGATACTGAACATGATCTACGTCCAGATTGCGATAAAGGTAGGCTTCGCTTTCTTTAATGTCTTGCCTGCCTACGGGGCAAGGGCATTGTTCAAGAAGTACCTGACTGGCGGTCAGACGCAATAATGCAGGATGGCGCTCACCGGGTGTGTTGTTGCTGTCATGCCGGGTGAGCGCTTGATGTGTCGTTATATACTCAGTTCAGATTCAGTTTTGCTTTCAGGCTGTGCGCAACCTGTTCTTTGTTGTTCAGGAATTCGTTGAGGCCTTTGGCACGAAGATTACAGGCATCGCAATTGGAGCAGCCGTTACCTTTGATGCCGTTGTAGCAGGTCAGTGTCTGGTCGCGAATGAACTCCAGCCGGTTATGGTAATCGGCCAGCGCCCAGGTTTCCGCTTTGTTCAGCCACATCAGCGGAGTGTCCAGGGTCAATTTGCAATCCATACCCAGTTCAAGGGCTTTGTTCAGTGCCTTTACAAAGTCATCTCGGCAATCCGGGTAGCCAGAGAAGTCTGTTTCACAAACACCGGTAATGACGGTCTTGGCCTGAACCTGGTACGCATATATGGAGGCCAGGGTCAAAAACAGGATGTTCCGGCCCGGCACAAATGTACTCGGCAGGCTTTCACCTGAACTATTGATGGTCGGGACTGGTATGTTGTCGCGCGTCAGGCTGCTGATGGCCAGTTCATTCAGCAGCGACACGTCCATGGTCTTGTGTACGGTCACACCAAGTTCTTTTGCGAGTTGCTGTGCAACTTCAATTTCTGCGCGATGGCGCTGGCCATAGTCAAACGTGATGCAGTGGATTTCATCGTAGTGGGTCAAGGCATGGATCAAACAGGTTGTTGAATCCTGCCCGCCGCTAAAAACGATAACTGCTTTATTGCTCATGGTTATGCTTCCTGCATTGATCGAGTAAGTGCAATGTTTGAACAATAATCGAGGAGGTTCTTGTCTCGGTTGCTCATTGCCGTGGCGATATTCTACGTAGTACGGCGCTCGTTGGCACTGATTAATGCCCCCCATGTTGACGGGGCATTTCTCCCGGACGTTTTCCCGTTTCGCCTGCCCGTTTCGCCTGATAGTCGCCGTGTATAGTGAAAAGGCGCGACACTGAAAGCACACCCAAGGTCAAGCTGACCGTAGCCGCTACAGGTACGGCGAAACAGGCTCTACGATGAGAATGCAATGCTGAAGATTTCCAATAACGTGCATCTGCCGGATGCCGAGATCGAACTGACTGCCATCCGCGCCCAAGGGGCCGGCGGGCAGAACGTCAACAAGGTCTCCAGCGCCGTGCACCTGCGCTTCGATATTCCTGCCTCGTCCTTGCCCGAGTTCTACAAGGAGCGGCTGCTGGCGCTTCGCGACACTCGCATCACCAGCGACGGCGTGTTGATCATCAAGGCTCAGCAATACCGCACGCAGGAACAGAATCGCGCCGATGCACTGGAGCGTCTGACCGAGCTGATCCTCAGCGCCACCAAGATCGAAAAGAAGCGTCGTCCAACCAAGCCGACGCTGGGTTCGAAGAAGCGTCGGCTGGAGTCGAAGACCAAGCGCGGCAGCATCAAGGCCGGGCGCGGCAAGGTGGATTTCTAGTCTTCGCGGTACTTCGACGTGTGGCGGTACAGATAGACGCTCAACGCCAGGCCGCTCAGCGCGGCGATCGCGGCAAACAGGAAGATCGAGGCAAAACCGAAGCCTGCCGCAATCGCTCCGGCCAGCGGCCCGGTGATCCCCAACGACAAGTCGATGAACAACGAATAGGCGCCAACCGCCGCGCCACGGCTGGAAGCCGGCACCAGATTCACCGCTTCCACGCCCAGCGCCGGGAACACCAGCGAGAAGCCGAAACCGCTCAGCGCCGCACCCGCCAATGCCCAGTGCGCATCCGGCGCCAGCCATAGCAATAGCAGCCCCAGTGTTTCCACCGACAGGCAGGCAATCGCCACGCGAAAGCCGCCGAGACGGTTGATCAGGTTGCCGAACAGCAGTCGCGCGCCGATGAAGCTGGCACCGAACAGACTCAGGCACAGCACCGCGTTATCCCAATGCTGGGTGGCGTAATACAACGTGATGAAGGTAGCGATGGTGCCGAAACCGATCGAGCCCAGCGCCAGTCCGCAGCCGTGGGGAAAGACGCGACCCAGCACGTGCATAAACGGCAAGCGCTCGCCAGCGACAATCGGCGCGGCGGTTTTCGGCCAGGCCAGCAGCAGGCCCAGCGCTGCAAGCAACAGAATGCTCACGCCCATGCTCCAGAGACCGAAACGGCTGACCAGCCACACGCCCAGCGGCGCACCGATCGCCAGCGCGCCGTAACTGGCGATGCCGTTCCACGAGATGACTTTGGCGGTGTTGGCCGCGCCGACGCGGCCGATGCCCCAGCCGATGGATCCGGAGCCGACAAGACTTTCCGCGCTGCCGAGCACCAGACGGCCGACGAACAGGCTGATCAGGCTGAGCATCGGCAGGTTCGGGGTCCAGGCCGAAATCAGCATGAACACACCGCTCAAGCCACAACCGGCCAGACCAATCATCACCGCGCGTTTGCTGCCCTTGTTGTCGATGATCTTGCCGGCATATGGGCGGCTGAGCAGGGTGGCGAGGTATTGCACGCTGATCACCAGACCGGCGATGACCGCCCCGAAGCCCAGGTCGCTGTGCACGTAGCCGGGTAGCACGGCCAGCGGAATGCCGATATTCAGGTAGCCGATGAAGGTGAACAGGACAATGGAAACGACTTGCAGCGTGACCGCCAGGGGGCGCTGGGGTTCTGGCATAGAGGACGACATGGGTAACGATCCACGGGGAGAGCAGAATAGATAGGCTGCTCATGATACCGGCGTGGACGATGCTGCGGCGGGGAAAAGTAAAACTATTTGGCCGGGGCGACCAGTTGCGTGGTGACCAGTGCGGCGAGGGCATTTTCTTCGCTGCCGAAACGGGCGAGCAGGGCGGCTTGCTTCTCGGGCGAGAGGCGGCTCCAGATCTCGATCATCTTCTCGGTGGCGCCGATGAGGATTTCAGCCTGTTGTTCGTTGAAGGATTCGTCGGTCATGGCAGGCTCGGGCTTCAGGCAGTGTGGAAAGCGCATGTTAGCGCTTTCCACACGGTCTGTACGGCGGGTGTTACTTACTCTTTGCTGTCGGCCGGACGGCTTTCGGCGGCTTCTTTCGGCTCGGGCTGTTGGGCACCGGCTTGTTGCGTGGTCGTCTGCTCAGGTACGTGCAGGCTTGGGAAGGGGAGATTGGGAATCTCGTGCATGGTTGCGCTCCTCGCTAAGTCTGTTGATAGATCTGGTAGATCCGCGCTTTCAGAAAGCCTGCGAAGGATACAGCAGTAAAAATGACAAACAGATTTTTAATTCCGCTTGTTGCGACGGGCGGGATTGTCTAGACAAGTGCGACAGGCTGACGCAGGGCAAATGCGGGAGCGGCGGTGTGCCCGCCGCCCCTGACATTCGTTTATTTGCAGACGCTAGCGATCGCTTCGGCCAGCAGATCCAGGCGTGTCGCATCAATCCCGGCGACGTTGGCGCGGCCCGAGCTGACCATGTACACGCTGTGATGCTCGCGCAGGTTTTTCACTTGTTCCGGCGACAGGCCGGTGTAGGAAAACATCCCGCGTTGCACGCCAATGTGCGCAAAGCGCTCGCGCAGACCGTGCGGTTCCAGCGCTTCCACCAGACCGCTGCGCAACTGGGCGATGCGCAGACGCATGGCTTCCACTTCGTCGGCCCAGCGGCGTTTCAGCTCCGGGTCGGCGAGGATTGTTGCGACGACGGCCGCGCCGTGATCCGGCGGCGTCGACCACAGGTTGCGGGCGATGTGCGCCAGCTGGCTGCGGATGTCGATGAGTTTGTCAGCGGTTTTCGCGCAGACGATCAGCGCACCGGTGCGGTCGCGGTACAGGCCGAAGTTCTTCGAGCAGGAACTGGTGATCAGCAGCTCAGGCAACTCGGCGGCGAACAACCGGGTTGACCATGCATCCTGCTCCAGACCGTCGCCAAAGCCCTGGTAGGCGAAGTCGATCAGCGGCAGCAGATTGCGGCTGCGCACCACGTCCAGCACCCGGTGCCAGTCGTCGTGACTCAGGTCGAAACCGGTCGGGTTGTGGCAGCACGCGTGCAGCAGCACCACATCGCCTTTCGGCACTTCGTTGAGCACAGCGAGCATCGCGTCGACGTCGAGGCGGTTGTCGCTGCCGACGTACGGGTAATGGCTGATCTTGACCCCGGCGGCCGCGAAAATCGTTTCGTGGATTGGCCAGGTCGGGTTGCTCAGCCATACGCCTTTGCCCGGCAGGCATTGCGCGATGAAATCCGCTGCCAGACGCAGGGCACCGGTGCCGCCCGGGGTCTGGGTAGCGCTGGCGCGTTGCTGGGTGATCAGTGCCGAATCGGCACCCAGCACCAGCTCATTGATCACCTTGCCGAACAGCGGATTGCCGTGGCCACCGATGTAGGTCTTGGTGTCCTGGCTTTCGACCAGACGCGCCTCGGCGATTTTCACCGCTTCTGGAATCGGCGTCAGGCCCTGGGCATCCTTGTAGACGCCCACGCCGAGGTCGAACTTGCGCGGGTTGGAATCCTGCGCGTAGGCCTCCATCAGGCCGAGGATCGGGTCGCCGGGCACCCGGCCGATGGTGTCGAAGTGCATTACTTGCGTCCTTCTGCGGTCTTGGCCACTTCGTCAGTGCGCGCGGCCATGATGAAGTCGTTGCGGTGCAGGCCTTTGATCGAGTGGCTCCACCAGGTCACGGTGACTTTGCCCCACTCGGTCAGCAGGCCCGGGTGATGACCTTCGGCCTCGGAGATCTCGCCGACGGCGTTGGTGAAGGCCAGGGCGTGCTTGAAATTCTTGAACAGGAAGACTTTTTCCAGCTGCATGATGCTGTCACGCACTTCGATGTTCCAGTCAGGGATCTGCTTGATCAGGATCGGCAGTTCTTCATCGCTGACTTGTGGGGCATCGGCACGGCACGCTTCGCAATGGGCTTGGTTCAAAGTGGACATGGTTTGATTCCTGAGATCGGATGTCTTTTTTATAAGAGCTGTTACGGTCGTCAATGTCGTCACGCTAAACCAAAGCCGCGACGACTGACAGACTCACTTGTAAGTAAAAGCCACGGTTCACGCAGCTTTTGGTTTCGGCGGAAATTTCGGTGCGTGCAGACCCAGCTGCATGCCTTGCTTGACCATGCCCATGATGTCTTCGTGGGCGAGGTCGAACAGGCGCTTGAGGTTCGGCAGGACAAAGTACAGCGGTTGCAGGATGTCGATGCGATACGGCGTGCGCATGGCTTCCAGCGGATCGAAGGCCTGATGCTCGGGCTCGTCCGACAGGCTGTAAACGGTTTCCTTCGGCGAAGACAGGATGCCGCCGCCGTAGATGCGTTTACCTTGCGGGGTATCGACCAGGCCGAACTCGATGGTCATCCAGTACAGGCGCGCCAGATAAACGCGCTCTTCCTTGGTCGCTTGCAGGCCGAGCTTGCCGTAGGTGTGGGTGAATTCGGCGAACCACGGGTTGGTCAGCAGCGGGCAGTGACCAAAGATCTCGTGGAAAATGTCCGGCTCTTGCAGGTAGTCCAGTTCTTCACGGGTGCGAATGAACGTGGCCACCGGGAACTGCTTGCTGGCGAGCAATTCGAAAAAGGTCTGGAACGGAATCAGCGCCGGGACGCGGGCGACCTGCCAACCGGTGGTCTCGCCGAGCACCTTGTTGATCTCGCCCAGTTGCGGAATGCGGTCGTGGGGCAGACCGAGTTTTTCGATACCGTCCAGGTATTCCTGGCACGCCCGACCCTCGATCACTTTCAACTGGCGGGTGATCAGCGTGTTCCACACCGCGTGTTCTTCGGCGGGGTAGTCGATAAAACCTTGCGCATCGGGCTCGCGGGCCACGTATTGCGTCTGCTTCATACTGCTCTCCTGCGAGGGGAATTCGTTCTTGTTATGTCCTGCTATGGACTGAGAAATACCCCAGAGCGTGCTGTGTTGCAGCAGGTTGATGACCGGCCGAGTAGCAAAAGTCTCTTTAAATCGTAAAATTATCGTTACGCTTTTTGCGATAAGTCGTGATTACGGTGATTGGCGGGTTTGAAATGGCCGGTGTCTGTCACATAATCTTGACGACTATCTTGCGGGCGGCAGAGAAAAATCCGCCCCTCTACCTGTTTCGGGCCTTTATATGCGTATCAAAGTCCACTGCCAGAACCGCATCGGCATCCTGCGCGACATCCTCAATCTGCTGGTGGAGTACGGGATCAACGTCGCCCGCGGCGAGGTCGGCGGTGAGCACGGCAATGCGATCTATCTGCATTGCCCGAACCTGATCAATTTGCAGTTCCAGGCGTTGCGGCCCAAATTCGAAGCCATCGCCGGGGTGTTCGGCGTCAAGCGGGTAGGGCTGATGCCCAGCGAACGCCGACACATGGAACTGAATGCGTTGCTCGGTGCGCTGGAGTTTCCGGTGCTGTCGATCGACATGGGCGGCTCGATCGTTGCCGCCAACCGTGCGGCGGCGCAGTTGCTCGGCGTGCGGGTCGACGAAGTGCCGGGGATTCCACTGTCGCGTTACGCCGAGGATTTCGACTTGCCCGAACTGGTGCGCGCCAACAAATCGCGAATCAACGGCATGCGGGTCAAGGTCAAGGGCGATATCTTTCTGGCCGACATCGCTCCATTGCAATCGGAGCACGACGACAGCGAGGCCATGGCCGGTGCGGTATTGACGCTGCACCGGGCGGATCGGGTCGGCGAGCGCATCTACAACGTGCGCAAGCAGGAGTTGCGTGGTTTCGACAGCATCTTTCAAAGCTCGAAAGTGATGGCGGCGGTGGTGCGTGAAGCCCGGCGCATGGCGCCGCTCGATGCGCCTCTTCTAATTGAAGGCGAAACCGGCACCGGTAAAGAGTTGCTGGCTCGGGCTTGTCACCTGGCGAGTCCGCGCGGCCAGTCGCCATTGATGGCGCTCAACTGCGCGGGGCTGCCGGAATCGATGGCCGAGACCGAGTTGTTCGGCTACGGCCCCGGTGCCTTCGAAGGGGCGCGGGCTGAAGGCAAGCTCGGGCTGCTGGAGCTGACGGCGGGCGGCACGTTGTTCCTCGATGGTGTCGGCGAAATGAGCCCACGCTTACAGGTGAAATTGCTGCGCTTCCTGCAGGACGGTTGCTTCCGTCGTGTGGGCAGTGATGAAGAGGTTTACCTGGATGTACGGGTGATCTGCGCCACCCAGGTCGACCTGTCCGAGTTGTGCGCCCGTGGCGAGTTTCGCCAGGATTTGTACCATCGCTTAAACGTGCTTTCGTTGCACATCCCGCCACTGCGCGAATGCCTCGACGGTTTGACGCCGCTGGTGGAGCACTTCCTCGATCAGGCCAGTCGGCAGATCGGTTGCCCGTTGCCGAAGCTGGCGCCGGCGGCGATGGATCGGCTCAGTCATTACCACTGGCCGGGCAACGTGCGACAACTGGAGAACGTGCTGTTCCAGGCGGTTTCGCTGTGTGATGGCGGGACGGTCAAGGCCGAGCATATTCGTCTGCCGGACTATGGCGTGCGTCAGCCGCTTGGCGATTTCTCGCTGGAGGGCGGGCTCGACGAGATTGTCGGGCGCTTCGAGAAAGCAGTGCTTGAGCGACTGTATTCCGAACATCCGAGCAGTCGGCAGCTGGGCAAGCGGCTGGGCGTCTCGCACACCACGATTGCCAACAAGTTGCGTGAATATGAGGTGGGCAAGACCGAGTCTTGATCCCTGCGCGATCACTCCTACGCAATGCGCGGGGTGATCGCGCCTCACCATTGCCGCCAAGCGGCATGACACCGCCGGTTTTTCGACTTCGATACATTTCCCCAAACCCTGCTGAATCCCTCAAGTCCTTTGTTTATCGGGTCCTCGACCGCCAGAAAAAAGTTGGTCTGCAAATTGCTTGTGGCTCAGCAGTACAGCGGTGGGCGGCAAACGTCCGGCATGCAGAGGAAAGAGTGTGGACAAGTACCTTTATGTGGCAATGACCGGCGCCAGCCAGAACGCACTGGCGCAAAAGGCTCATGCCAACAACCTGGCGAACATCTCCACCAACGGTTTTCAGCGCGACCTGGAGCAGGCGCGTTCGATGCCGGTGTTCGGTGACAGCTTTCCGGCGCGTGCGTTTGCCATGAGCGAACGGCCCGCCACCGACTTCACCGCAGGCTCCCTGGTGGAGACCGGTCGCGACCTCGACGTCGCCGTGACCGGCAACGGTTTCATTGCCGTGCAGAACCCCAACGGCGGCGAAAGCTACGTGCGCACCGGCAGCCTCAATATCGACGCTCTGGGCGTGCTGCGTGCCGGCAACGGCATGCCGGTCATGGGCAACGGCGGACCGATTGCCGTGCCGCCGCAGCAGCAGGTGGAAGTCGGTGAAGACGGCACCATCAGTATTCGTGCGATGGGCGAAGGCCCGCGCGTCATGGCCGAAGTCGACCGGATCAAACTGGTCAATCCGGACATCAAGAACATGAACAAGGGCCTGGACGGTTCGATCTACACCAAGGACGGCCAGCCTGCGCCGGCCGATGCCAACGTCAAACTGGTGTCGGGTTTCCTGGAGTCGAGCAACGTCAATGCCGTGGAAGAGATGACGTCGGTGCTGGCCCTGGCCAAGCAGTTCGAGTTGCACGTCAAGATGATGAACACCGCCAAAGACGACGACCAGGCCATGGCTCGGGTCTTGCAGATCAGCTAATTATCAGAACGTCGCGCCGTAAAACAGGCGCACGAGGAGAATCGAATGCTTCCGGCTCTATGGGTTGCCAAAACCGGTCTGTCCGCCCAGGACACCAACCTGACCACCATTTCCAACAACCTGGCGAACGTGTCGACCACGGGTTTCAAACGTGACCGCGCCGAGTTCCAGGACCTGCTGTATCAGATCAAGCGTCAGCCTGGCGCCCAGTCGACCCAGGACAGCGAACTGCCGTCGGGTCTGCAAGTGGGTACCGGTGTGCGCATCGTCGGCACCCAGAAGAACTTCACCGCCGGTAGCCTGCAAACCACCGAGCAGCCGCTGGACATGGCCCTCGACGGCCGTGGTTTCTTCCAGATCCTGCAACCGGACGGCACCACGTCCTACACCCGTGACGGTACTTTCCACCTCGACTCCAATGGCCAGATCGTCAACGCCAGCGGTTTCGCTCTGGAGCCAGCGATTGTCATCCCGAACAACGCCCAGACCTTCACCGTTGGCCGTGACGGCACCGTGTCGATCACCGTTGCCGGCAACGCCGCCTCGCAAGTGATCGGCAACCTGCAAACCGCCGACTTCATCAACCCGGCCGGTCTGCAAGCCGTGGGCAACAACCTGTTCCTGGAAACCGCCGCTTCCGGCGCGCCACAAATCGGCACTCCGGGCCTGAACGGTTTCGGCACCACCCTGCAGAACACCCTGGAAACCTCCAACGTCAGCACCGTGGAAGAGATGGTCAACATGATCACCACTCAGCGCGCTTACGAGATGAACTCCAAGGTGATCTCCACCGCCGACCAGATGCTCTCGTTCGTAACGCAGAATCTGTAATCAAGTCTATGAGGCGGCCATGAGGCCGCCTGCAACACCGTGAGGTAAGGGTCATGAAACGCTTCGTATCTGTTCTGGCATTGGGTGGGGTGGTCTCGCTCGCGGGCTGCGTCGCTCCGACGCCCAAGCCCAATGACCCTTACTACGCCCCGGTGTTGCCGCGGACGCCGTTGCCGGCGGCCGCCAACAACGGCTCGATCTATCAGGCCGGTTTCGAACAGAACCTGTACAGCGACCGCAAGGCGTTCCGGGTCGGTGACATCATCACCATCACCCTGAACGAGAAGACTCAGGCCAGCAAGAACGCCAACTCGCAAGTGGCCAAGAACAGCAAGACCGGCATCGGCCTGACTTCGTTGTTCGGCGGCAGCGGCACCACCAACAACCCGTTGGGCGGTAACGACCTGAGCCTGGACGTCGGCTACAGCGGCGACCGTGCGACCAAGGGCGACAGCAAGGCGGCCCAGGGCAACACCCTGACCGGTTCGATCACCGTGACCGTCGCCGACGTGCTGCCCAACGGCATCATCGCTGTGCGCGGCGAGAAGTGGATGACCCTCAACACCGGTGATGAGCTGGTGCGGATCGCCGGTCTTGTTCGTGCCGATGACATCGCCACCGACAACACCGTGTCGTCGACCCGGGTCGCCGATGCGCGCATCACCTACTCGGGCACCGGTTCGTTCGCCGATGCGAGTCAGCCAGGCTGGTTCGACCGTTTCTTCCTCAGCCCGCTGTTCCCTTTCTAGGTGGCTACGTTGAATTTCAAGAGCCTCATGCTCGCTGCGGCGTTGATGTCCGCAGCCTTTGGTGCCCACGCCGAGCGGCTGAAAGATATCGCCAGCATCTCTGGCGTGCGTTCCAACCAGTTGATCGGCTACGGCCTGGTGGTCGGGCTTAACGGCACCGGCGACCAGACGACGCAAACCCCGTTCACCCTGCAGACCTTCAACAACATGCTCTCGCAGTTCGGCATCAAGGTGCCGCCGGGATCGGGCAACGTGCAGTTGAAAAACGTCGCGGCGGTATCGGTGAGTGCCGATCTGCCGGCGTTCGCCAAACCGGGTCAGCAGGTCGACATCACCGTTTCTTCCATCGGTAACTCCAAGAGCCTGCGCGGCGGCACCCTGTTGCTGACCCCGCTCAAGGGTATCGACGGCAACGTCTACGCCATCGCTCAGGGCAACCTGGTGGTCGGCGGTTTCGATGCTGAAGGTCGTGACGGTTCGAAGATCACCGTCAACGTTCCGTCGGCCGGTCGCATCCCGGGCGGTGCATCGGTCGAACGTTCGGTGCCGAGCGGTTTCAACCAGGGCAACAGCCTGACGCTGAACCTCAACCGTTCCGACTTCACCACCGCCAAGCGCATCGTCGACAAGATCAACGACATGCTCGGCCCTGGCGTTGCCCAGGCCATCGACGGTGGTTCGATCCGCGTCACCGCGCCGCTCGATCCGAGTCAGCGTGTCGACTATCTGTCGATCCTGGAAAACCTCGAAGTCGACCCGGGCCAGGCCGTGGCGAAAGTCATCATCAATTCGCGTACCGGCACCATCGTCATCGGCCAGAACGTGAAAGTTTCGCCGGCCGCCGTGACCCACGGCAGCCTGACCGTGACCATCACCGAAGACCCGATCGTCAGCCAGCCGGGCCCGCTGTCCAATGGTCAGACAGCCGTGGTGCCGCGCTCGCGGGTGAATGCTCAGCAGGAAGCCAAGCCGATGTTCAAGTTCGGCCCGGGCACCACCCTCGACGAAATCGTGCGTGCGGTGAACCAGGTCGGCGCGGCGCCGGGTGACCTGATGGCCATTCTCGAAGCACTGAAGCAGGCCGGCGCGTTGCAAGCCGACCTGATCGTGATCTGAGGACGGCACTCATGGATATGCGCAAAAGCGGTCTGGTCAGCAGCAGCGATTCGGGTTCGTACTCCGACCTCAATCGTCTGAACCAGCTCAAGGTCGGCGACAAGAACAGCGACGGGAACATGCGCAAGGTTGCGCAGGAATTCGAATCGCTGTTCCTCGGTGAAATGCTCAAGTCGATGCGTTCGGCCACTGAAACGCTGGGCCAGGACAACCCGCTCAACACCCCGGCAGCCAAGCAGTATCAGGAAATGTACGACCAGCAACTGGCGGTTTCCCTGTCCCGCGAGGGCGGTGGTATCGGTCTGGCCGACGTGCTGATGAAGCAGATGTCGAAGAACAAACCGATGGCGCCGGGTGAGGCCGCCGCCGCGTCGGCTGCCAAGCAGCAGGAAGCCCTGGCCAAGGCCGCTGCGGTGGAAACGCCGATTGCCGCCGGCACCGTAGCCACCAACGGTCCGCTGTCGCGCCTCAATGGCGAACGTCCGTTGTGGGCTTCGCGTTCGGTGCATGCGCCGAACACTCAGCTGACCCATCGCAACGACATGGAAATGATCAACCAGCGTCGCCTGGCGCTGCCGCCGAAACTGGCTGATCGCTTGCTCGCCGGTCTGGTGCCTTCGGCCACGCCGACGGCGGCCACTCAATTGCCGCAACGCGCCACGACGGCCGCTGCCACCGGTTCCGGTCCGCTGTACAACGGCGACTGGCTGGCCCGCGCCGAGGCGGACAAGGCCTCTGGCGGGCAGATGCAGATTTACGGTCGCGCCATGGCACAGATCCCGCTGGCGCCGGCGAAGAAGGCATTCAGCAACGCCGACGAATTCGTCAGCACCATGCTGCCGATGGCCAAAGAAGCGGCCGCGCGCATCGGTGTCGATCCGCGTTACCTGGTGGCTCAGGCTGCGCTCGAAACCGGCTATGGCAAGTCGGTCATGCGCGCCCAGGACGGCACCAGCAGTCACAACCTGTTCGGCATCAAGGCCAGCAGCAACTGGCAGGGCGATTCGGCTCGTGCGATCACCAGCGAGTTCCGCAATGGGCAGATGGTCAAGGAGACGGCGGAGTTCCGTTCCTACGCCTCGTACAAGGACAGCTTCCACGATCTGGTGACTTTGCTGCAGAGCAATAATCGCTATCAAGATGTGCTGAAGTCGGCCGATAACCCAGAACAGTTTGTACGCGAGTTGCAAAAGGCCGGTTACGCAACCGACCCGAACTACGCAAGCAAGATTTCGCAGATTGCCAGGCAGATGACGGTAAATCAGAACTACGCTGCGGCCGGCGTTTCAACAACGCCTTTATAAACACAAGGTAAGGTTTGAATCATGAGTTTGCTCAATATCGGGATGTCGGGGTTGGCCGCGAGTTCGTCCTCTCTGGCTGTGACAGGTAACAACATTGCCAACGTCGACACCGCCGGTTATTCACGCCAGCAAACCGTGCAGGGCACCAAGTCCTCGCAGCAGTTCGGCAACGTCTTCATCGGCACGGGCACGACCCTGGCCGACGTGCGCCGGGTGTACAACTCTTACCTCGAAACACAACTGCACACCGCCACCTCGCTCAACAGCGAAGCGGCCGCGTACGGTGCACAGGCGACCGCGCTGGACGCCTCGCTGTCCGACACCAACACGGGCCTGACCGGTGTGCTGCAGAAATTCTTCACCTCGATGCAAGGTGTAGCGACCTCGGCGACCGACGACACTTCCCGTCAGTCGGTACTGACCGGTGCGCAGGCCCTGACCAGCCGCTTCAACGCGCTGGCCAAACAGCTGAACGATCAGAACACCACGATCAACGGCAACCTGTCGGACATGACGTCCCAGGTGAACAAACTGGCCACCGCGATTGCCAACCTGAACCAGAAGATCGGCGAGGTTTCCACCAGCGGCGGCCAACCGAACGATCTGCTCGACAGCCGCAACGAAGCCGTGCGTCAGCTCTCCGAGTTGACCGGTGCGCAAGTTGTCGAGCGCGGCAGCAGTTTCGACGTCTACGTCGGCAGCGGTCAGCCACTGGTCATCGGCAACACCACCAACACCCTGAGCACCGTGCCGAGCAAGGACGACCCGTCGCGCATGGGCATCCAGATGGATCGCGGCTCAAGCACCCTCGACATCACCTCGGTGATGAGCGGCGGTGAAATCGGTGGTCTGCTGACCTATCGCAATGAAGTGCTCAACCCTTCGCTCAACGAGCTGGGCCGTGTAGCACTGGTCATTGCCGACCAGATGAATCGCCAGCAAGCCCAGGGCATCGACAAGAACGGTGACTTCGGCGCGGCCATTTTCAACGACATCAACAGTGCCGCACTGATCAGCCAGCGCAGCATTGCCCAGTCGACCAACAGTGCAGGTTCCGGCAACCTTGATGTCACCATCAAGGACACCGGCAAGCTGACCACCAGCGACTACCAGGTCACCTTCACCAGCGCGACCAACTACTCGGTCAAGCGCTCGGACGGTACCGACATGGGTTCGTTCAGCACCACGACCACGCCACCGCCAGTGATCGACGGCTTCACCCTGGCCCTCAATGGCGGTGCGTTGAGCGCCGGCGACACCTTCAAGGTGACCCCGACCCGTAACGCCGGCAGCACCATCCAGACCGTGCTCACCGATCCGAAGAAAATCGCGGCGGCAGCACCGTTGACCGGTGTGGCCAGTGCCAACAATTCCGGCACCTACACGCAGCCGACGCTGATCGACACCCTCGACATCACCAACCCGGCCTCCCAGGCCGAGCTGCAGAATGCGCTCAAGTACTCGACGCCGGTCAAACTGGTCATGGGTGCGGTCGCCAGCGGCAGCCAGTCGTACAACATGGTCGATGCCAAGGGCAACACCATCGGTTCCGGCACCATCGTGCCGGGGCAGGCCAACACCCTGAACCTCAAGATCGGCATGGTCGACTCCACCGGTGCTCCGGTGATGGATACCTCGGTCACGCCGAACGTGCAGAAAACCTTTACCGTGCAGACCACCGTGGGCGCGACGCCGAAGCCAGGCGAAACCTTCACGATCAACCTGACCGGCGCGGCTTCTTCGGACAACCGCAACGCGCAGGCGCTGGTTGGCTTGCAGACCAAACAGACCGTGGATACCGGCACGGCGAGCAAGGGCATCAGCCTGACTGACGCCTACAACAAGCTGGTGACCAACGTCGGTACCAAGGCTGCTCAGAGCAAGTCCGACAGCGCCGCCACCACGGTGATTCTGGATCAGGCACAGGGTGCGCGCGATTCGCTGTCCCAGGTCAACCTGGACGAAGAAACCGGCAACCTGGTCAAGTATCAGCAGTACTACACCGCCTCTTCGCAAATCATCAAGGCTGCGCAGGAAACCTTCGCAACGCTGATCAACAGTCTTTAAGGAGCCGTAATTCATGCGCATTTCCACCGCCCAGTATTACGCGACACAAGCTGCTCAATATCAGCGCAACTACAGCAAGACTGTCGCGACCGCCAACGAGGCGAGCAGCCTGCAGCGCATCAACACCGCTGCCGACGATCCGATCGGCGCCGGGCGTCTGCTCAAGCTGGGTCAGCAGGCCTCGATGCTCGAGCAGTATCAGGGCAACATCGATACCACCAAGAGTGCGCTGACCGTGCAGGAGTCCACGTTGAACTCCATCACCACGGCCTTGCAGCGCGCCAAGGAAATCGGCCTGGCCGCCAACAACGGCATCGCCACTGACACTGACCGCAAGGCCTACGCGGCCGAGCTGAGCCAGATCCAGCAACAAGTGCTGGGCCTGATGAACTCCAAGGACGCCAACGGCAATTACCTGTTTTCCGGTTCCAAGACCGATACCGCGCCGTACTCGCAAAATGCCGATGGCACTTACACCTACAATGGTGACCAGACCCAGATCAATCTGGGCATTGGCGACGGTCTTTCGGTGGCCTCCAATACCACTGGCTGGGATGCGTTCCAGCAGACCATCAACACCAGCCGCACCACGACCAGCATGACCGCGCCAACCCCCGATGATGGCCGCGTGGTGCTGACCAACGGTATCGTTGGCACCGCCGCGACGTACAACGCCAAGTTCGCGGCCGGTCAGCCGTACACCGTGGATTTCATCAGCAGCACTCAGTTGAAAATCACCGATGCCCTGGGCAACGACGTGACGACCGAAGCCAGCCAGAACGGCGCGATCACCAACAGCAACGGCGCCAACCAGACCGTCAGCTTCCGTGGCGTCGATCTGAAGTTGAACATCAACCTCAAGCCTGGCGACACCAACCCGGATGCGGTCATTGCCGGCCACAGCTTTCAGCTGGCGGCCACGCCTGACTCGTTCACCACCTCGCGCAGCGCGGGCAATGCGTCGACGGCGGTCATCACCGGCTCCGGCGTGACCAACCAGGCGGCCTACGACGCGGCATTCCCGTCGGGCGGCGGTGCGATCCTGAAGTTCACCAGTGCCACCAATTTCGACCTGTATGCAGCGCCAGTGACAGCTGACAGCAAGCCAGTGTCGTCGGGCACCATGGTCGGCGCCAACGCCACGGCAGCGGGTGTGACCTTCACATTCGGCGGTACGCCGGGTGCGGGTGATCAGTTCTCGATCCAGTCCAACAACCACCAGACCCAGAACGTGCTCGACACCCTGGGCCAGATGGTCACGGCACTGAATGCGCCGATCGACGGAAATCCGGTGGCCAAGCAGAAATTCCAGGGTGCCATGGAGTCGGCGCTGGGCAACATCGACAGCGCGGCCAATCAGATTGGTTCGGCGGTGACTTCGATCGGTGCTCGCGGACAGTCGCTGGATGACCAGAACACCACCAACCAGAGCCTGACTCAGGCGAATACCACCACTCAGGGTTCGATCCGTGATTCGGATCCTGCCGAAGTGATGACCCGCCTGACCTTGCAGCAGACCATGCTGCAGGCCTCGCAACTGGCATTCAGCAAAATCAGCCAGCTGGGTCTGTTCAACAAGATCTGACGGTAGCCGGGCGCGCTGGCGCCCGTTTTGCCCTGTCCCTTCAATAGTCAATGTCTTTAGCGGTTTCAAGGGCTCGCTTTTCTGAGCGGGCTCGCACCGCCTGTGAGCCCGCCGTGAATTCACTTCCTCTCGTCAGCCTGGTCATTCCTGCCTTCAATCCACGTTTCTTCGAACGGGCATTGCTCAGTGCGGTGAGCCAGGGCTATGGCAATCTTGAAGTCATTGTCTGCGACGACAGTCGCGGCAACGAGATTGAAACCACCGTCGCCTCGGTGATCGAGAGTTCCGGCGTGGCCGTGCGCTACGTGCGCAATGCGCGCACGCTCGGGCTGGTCGGCAATCTGCATGCGTGCCTTGAGCAGGCGCAGGGCGAGTTCATCAAGTTTCTGTGTGATGACGACCAATTGTTCGGCACGTGCATCGAGCGCCAGGCACAGGTTCTCATCGATCAGCAGGACGTCAATCTGGTGCTCGCCCAGCGTCTGTTCTGGGATGCCGACGACCGCCCGTTGCCTTCACGCCTGGAAAATACCCCGTTGTCGCCGGTGTGCGGACTGTTCAAGGGGGATGACCTGCTGGCGATTTTCGAGAATTTCCCGGTCAACATTCTCGGCGGTTTCAGCAATGCACTGTTTCGCCGGGCCGATGTGCTGGAGCTTCTCCCGGCCTTGACCACTCCCGAAACCTGCTTTGTCGCGACCCTGGATTTTGCGTTGTACGTCTGCCTGTTGCGTCGCGGCAACCTGGTGGTTTCGAATCACGTCCTGAGCGTCGAGCGCCTGTACGCCGAGCGCTTGAGTGGCCAACAGGCAATGCGCGATGCTGCGTACACCGAACGCCAGTGGTTGTCGCAGATGCTCAAGGCGCGCAGTGGCGAATCGGCCCCGGCGCCGGGCTGGGTGCGTTATGTGCCGATCACCAAGGCGCAGGAAGCGCCACGGGTCTGGGAAGAGTTGCCGCTGAGCCGGACGTTGGGCACCAAACAGACTACCCAGGATTGGCATGTCGGCGTTTCCAGTGTCAGTTTTGCCGAGTTGTATGCGCAGTGGCTGGCATGCCGCAACTTGACCGAAGGCCAGCGCGAACTGCTGCCGGACACGCTCGCGGCATGGCCGCGCGTACCGAAAATCGTGCCGCTGATCATTGACGAGCAGGGCAGTCGCTCGGCGCTGGATCTCACCCTGCAATCGCTCGAGGCACAGGAATACCTGCCCGAGTTGACCCTTGTGTTGTCCGCCTCCTGCACCGAGACGCAGCTCGAAGAGCGCGTCTTGCGCATGCCGTTGCAGGATGACTGGCAACAGCAGATCAACGAACTCTTGCCGCAGCTGGAAGGTGCCGACTGGTTCTACCTGCTGCGTGCCGGTGATCGTCTGGTGGTGCCGGCGCTGCTGGTGATGGCCGAGCGCATTGCGCTCTCGCGAACCGTTACCTGCCTTTACAGCGATGAAGGTGGTTTGAGCGAGGGCGAGTCGACCGAGCCGGTGTTCAAGCCGGACTTCAACCTGGACCTGATGCGCAGCTACCCCTATGTGGGCCGGGCCCTGGCGTTCGAGCGCGAACGGTTCCTGGCACTCGGCGGTTTCGATTCCGCGTTTGGCGAGCTGGCGCCCCACGATGTGTTGTGGCGCATGGTCGAGAACGACGGCACGCAGGTCATTGGCCATATTTCCGAAGTGCTGCTGGAGTCGGCATTCGACCTCGCCAAGTGGTTGTCGGAACCGCAAATGGCTGACGGCAATTCGCAGTTGATCTCGGCGCACCTTGACCGTCTGGGCATTGCCCATGAAATCCGCAACGGCGCCTCGGCGCTGCTGAACCGCGTGGATTACCACCATGGCCGGCAACCGTTGGTGTCGATCGTCATTGTCAGCAAGGATCAGACGGCCGCCGTGCAGCGCTGTGTCGAGAGCCTGCTGGAGAAGACCGCCTACGCCGAGTACGAGTTGCTGCTGGTCGACAACGGCAGTCAGGGCGTCGAGGCGCAGACCTGGTTTGACGGCATGGCGCAATTGGGCAGCGAGCGGATTCGTGTCCTCGATTGCCCGCAGCAAGACAACATGGCCGCCGTGCGCAATCTCGCGGTGAGCCAGGCGCGGGGCGAATACGTCTTGCTGCTCAACCCTTACGCCGTGATCACCCATGGCGACTGGCTGGCGGAAATGCTCAATCACGCCCAGCGCCCCGAAGTCGGCGTGGTGGGGGCCAAACTGTTCAACCCGGACGGGCGGGTCTTGCATGCCGGTCTGATCCTCGGCCTGCAAGGGCCGGCCGGCGTACCGTTTTACGGCGAGTCGTTGCAGGCGACGGGTTACATGTACCGGCTATTGGTCGCTCACGACCTGAGCGCCGTCGGCAGTGATTGCCTGATGGTGCGCAAGGCTGTGTTCGATGCCGTCAACGGGCTCGATGAGCAGGCGCTGGCGCAGTCGCTCAACGAAGTGGATCTGTGCCTGCGAGTCGGCCAGGAAGGTTACCTGGTGGTGTGGACGCCTTACGCGCAGCTGGCGTTGGGCGCGCAACCGGCGCAAGCCCCGAAGGAAGGCGAAGAAGCAGCGCTTGGCCAGGAGCAGGAAACTTTCTACAAGCGCTGGCTGCCGGTCGTCGCACGGGATCCGGCCTACAACGCCAACCTGTCGCTGAACGGCCTGGGGGGCTCGAGCTTCAGTCTCGATCCTGGCCTGCGTACCGGCTGGAGTCCGTTTTCGCAGCCGCAATTGCCCAAGATTCTCGCATTGCCGGTCAACGCATCGGCGATCGGTCACTACCGTGTGACTCAGCCCCTGATCGAGCTGGAAGCGGCGGGCAGGGCACTGGGACGGATTCATTACAACCTGCCGACCATCATCGAAGTCGAGCGCCAGTCCCCTGACGTGATCATTCTGCAGGGGCGTTATGCCGAAGCACCGATCAACGAAATTCCAAGCTTGCAGAAGTACTCGAGTGCCCGGCGGATCTACGAGCTCGATGACTACGTGATCGACGTTCCCCATCGCAATGCGCACATCCGCAACATGCCGAACAAGGACGAGATGGAAAAACTGGTCCGGCGTGCGATCGGCATGTGCGACCGGGTCGTGGTGTCCACGGCGCCGTTGGGTAACGCACTGTCGAGCATGCACAGCGACATCCGCGTGGTCCCGAACATGCTGGCCAAAAACATGTGGAGCGATTTGCGCAGCCAGCGCCGTACCTCGAAAAAACCTCGGGTCGGCTGGGGCGGTGGCACCAGCCACCACGGTGACCTGGCGGTGATCGCCGATGTGGTGCGCGAATTGGCCAATGAAGTCGACTGGGTGTTTTTCGGCATGTGCCCGGACGATCTGCGGCCGTACATGCATGAGTTCCACGGCGTGATCGGCCTCGATGTGTACCCGGCGAAACTGGCCAGCCTCAATCTGGATCTGGCGCTAGCACCGCTGGAGTTCCACATCTTCAACGACTGCAAGAGCAACCTGCGTCTGTTGGAGTACGGCGCCTGTGGCTACCCGGTGATCTGCACCGACACCGAGGCCTATCGCGGTTACCTGCCGTGCACCCGGATCAAGACCAACACCACGGATGAGTGGCTGCAGGCGATCCGCATGCACCTGGCCGATCCGGACGCCAGCTACCGCATGGGCGACGAGTTGCGCGAGGTCGTGTTGCGCGACTACGTCTTGCGCGGCGACAACCTGCGTTACTGGGAAAACGGCTGGCTGGCGGACTGACCGGTCCACGGACGCTACCCCCCAAAAAAACAGGCGACTTTTGCAGTCGCCTTTTTTTCACCTCGAAATTCGTATTTGTATCAACACTGATACTTTTTTTGCCCGGCACCTCAAGCCGCCGCAATCCTCTGTCGATACCCCTTGATAGCCGGTCTCGGACGATTGACGCAGAGGGGGCGAGCGGTGCCCGGGATTGCAGGTTTCCAGCCTCAACAACAACGCAAGGAAGAAGCAAATGTCAGTAGTAAATGGAACGAGTGATGTGGATTACCTGATGGGCACCGATGGTAATGACGAACT
The DNA here is from genome assembly GCF_059416185.1 of Pseudomonas sp. GW821-FHT09E04. Lineage (NCBI taxonomy): Bacteria > Pseudomonadati > Pseudomonadota > Gammaproteobacteria > Pseudomonadales > Pseudomonadaceae > Pseudomonas > Pseudomonas sp. GW821-FHT09E04. Next base: position 159,498 of record NZ_JBWKOR010000002.1, on the reverse strand, counting down.
CTATGGACTGGAGTCGGATGACCAGTTGATCGGCAGTGGCGGATCGGACGTGCTGGATGGGGGCGAGGGGTTTGATACGGCGGACTATCGCGTGCTGTCTTCGGCAGTCAATGTCGAGATCGGCAATGACGCGTGGACTGTCACCGGCGCCGAGGGCAAGCGCGATACCTTGCTCAATGTCGAGAAAGTCATCGGTACATCTTTCAACGACACCTTCACCGGCAACGTTGCCGGTGTGACGCTGGACGGTAGCTGGGGTGACGATGTGTACATCGTCGGCAGCGAAGGCGTGACCATCATCGAAGAAAGCTACGGCGGTTACGACGAACTTCGCACCAGTCTCAACACCATCAAGATGGACCCCTTCATCGAGAAACTGACCTTCACCGGTACGGGTGATTTCAAGGCCTACGGCAGTGACACCGACAACGAAATCATTGGCGGTGCCGGCAACGACTGGCTGTGGGGCGGCGACGGGGCGGATCACTTCGTGGGTGGCGAGGGTTTCGATACCGTCAGCTACAGCGACAGTCTCGAAGGGGTGAGAGTCGGGGACTGGAGCAACTATGACTGGTTGACCATTGCCTACGGAGATACCTTCACCGGTATCGAAGCCATTGAAGGTTCGAAGTTCGATGATCTGATCTATCGCTCCGAAGGGTCGATGATCATTGACGGTTCCGATGGCTACGACACGGTGAGCTATTTCCAGACCGCGGGGCCGGTCACCATCGAGATCGGCAGTGGTATCAATGCAGTGGGCGACACCTTTCGCAATGTCGAAAAGATCATTGGCACCAACAATGCGGATCAGTTCACCGCCAGCATCGGTGGCGTGACCCTGGCCGGTGGCGATTGGAACGATGTGTACTTCATCAACAGCACCGGTGTGACCATCGAAGAAGTCGAGGGCTTCATGGGCGGCACCGATCAGGTGTACACCACGCTGTCTGTGATGCACCTGGATCCGTTCGTTGAAAACCTCACGTACACCGGGACCGGCGACTTCACCGGCTACGGCAATGACACCTGGAACACGATCGTCGGCGGCAGTGGCAACGACGTGCTGTTCGGCGGTGCCAAGGGTGACTCCTTCGACGGTGGCGACGGTATCGATGTGCTCAGCTACGGCGACAGCACGGTGGCCATGACGCTGAACTGGGCAACCCGGGAGTTTTCGGGGATCGCTGACGGCGATACGTTCCAGAACATCGAGATCATCCGTGGCAGTGACTTCAGCGACACCTTTTACGCGACCGGCATGCCCTGGTATTTCGGCCTGGATGGCGGACAGGGGCAGGATCTGCTCAGTTTCAAATACGCCACCATGCCGATGGCGATCGACCTGAGCGGTGCCGCCTACAAGCCCTGGGACCCGATGCCTGAATACACCAGCATCGAATTGATCGAGGGCAGTCAGTATTTTGATGACTTCATCGGTTCGGCCGGCAATGAAACGTTCATCGGAGGTGGCGGCGGTGATTCGATCGATGGTCGCGATGGCATCGATAACGTCTGGTACCTCACCAGTGCCTCGGCGGTAGAGATCAATCTGCAGACCGGCATCAACCTGGGTGGTGATGCGCAGGGCGATACGCTGACCAATGTCGAAGGCGTGATGGGCAGCCATTTCGACGACACCTTGACCGGCAACGAAGCGGACAACTACCTGGAAGGCGGGCGCGGCAGCGATCTGATCAATGGCGGTGACGGCAACGACGTTATCTACGGCGGCCTGGTGTCCGACATCGGACCGTTCAGCCTCGAAGGTGTGGCCGATAATGCGCAGGCCGATCAGTTGTATGGCGGGGCGGGCGACGATGTGATTGTCAGTGCCGAAAATGATCTGGGTACCAATGCATTCGGTGAGGACGGCAATGACACCGTGACAGTGTTCAACGGCAGCGCCATCGGCGGTATTGGCGACGACGTATTGACCGGCAAGGGCAGCGCCTACTCGTTGTTCGGTGGCGAGGGTGACGACCGGTTGATTCTCAATCTGGCCGGCCAGCAGGCCTCCGGTGGTTTCGCCAATGGCGGTGAAGGTGATGACACTTACGTGGTGAACACCTCCGGTCTGGTGGTGATTCAGGACGGCGGCACCAGCCTGAACGACACCCTGATCCTGAACACCATTGCCAATGCCAGCCAGTTGAACGTGACCCGTATCGGCGACGACGCCTATTTGCACAGCGCCAATGACGGCAGCGTCGGTGCGCCGACCAGTGGTGTGAAACTGGCAGGCTGGTATGCGGGCTTCAACAACATCGAGCACATCCAGACCGCGGACGGCCAGGCCTACAACCTGCCAACCGCTGCCGACGGGTTTGCCCTGTTCGGTTGATCCGGTCGATTCACTGAAACCGCTCGATGAAAGGGATGGGTCCGGCAACGGACGCATCCCTTTTTTCATGCCCGTGTCCCCATCGACGCAGCGTCGGCGGAGCTGGCGCGTTTCCTGCAAGTCCCCCTCAAATCGCCATAAAACGAGCGCTCGCGGTCATTGCACCTGCGCCCGGACCGGCAGAAAGGTTTAGCCAGAAGGCCGCAAAGCTCATAAAGCCGCGCGCAGCCCTGTGACGAACGAGAGGGGAGACCATGAAGGCAGTTATTTTGGCGGGTGGCCTGGGCACTCGCATCAGTGAAGAGTCGCACCTCAAGCCCAAACCGATGATCGAAATCGGCGGCAAGCCAATTCTCTGGCACATCATGAAACAGTATTCCGCACACGGAATTCATGACTTCGTGATTTGCCTTGGCTACAAGGGCTACGCGATCAAGGACTTCTTCGCCAACTACTTCCTGCACACCTCCGACGTGACGTTCGACATGCGTGAAAACCGCATGGACGTTCACCAGAACTACAGCGAGCCGTGGCGCGTGACACTGATCGACACCGGCGAGGAAACCATGACCGGTGGCCGTCTGCGCCGCGCCGCACGCTATCTGGAAAACGAAAAAGCCTTCTGCTTCACCTATGGCGACGGTGTCTCGGACCTGAACATCAGCTCGTTGGTGGATTTCCACCTGACCCACGGCAAGTTGGCGACCGTCACCGCCGTACAGCCGCCGGGACGTTACGGCGCGCTGAACCGTGAAGGCGATCGCGTACTGGGGTTCACTGAAAAACCCCGTGGCGACGGTGGCTGGATCAATGGCGGATTCTTTGTGTTGTCGCCGAAAGTCCTGCCGCTGATCGAAGGCGACGAGACGTCGTGGGAGTCCGGCCCGCTGGATGGCCTGGCCGAGCGTGGCGAGCTGATGGCTTATCAGCACGACGGTTTCTGGCAACCGATGGATACCCTGCGCGACAAGAATCACCTCGAAGCGCTGTGGCAGACCGGGGAGGCCCCATGGAAGCAATGGGACTGAGTCCGGAATTCTGGCGCGGCAAGCGGGTTCTGGTCACCGGTCACACCGGTTTCAAGGGCAGCTGGCTGACCCTGTGGCTGCAAAGCCTCGGCGCGCAAGTCAGCGGTTTTTCCCTCGACCCGTCGACCGAGCCTAGCCTGTTCGAACTGGCGCGGGTGCACGAAGGCATCAACGACCAGCGCGGCGACCTGCGTGACCTCGGTGCCTTGCTCGAGATCATCGCCGACACCGAGCCTGAGATCGTCCTGCACCTGGCGGCCCAGCCGCTGGTGCGCGAAGGTTATCGCGATCCGCTCGGCACGTATTCCAGCAACGTCATGGGCACCCTGAACCTGCTTGAAGCGATTCGTCAGGTCGGTTGTGTGCGGGCCTGTGTGTTGGTGACCACCGACAAGGTCTACGCCAACAAGGAATGGCTGTGGCCCTACCGCGAGGACGAAGCCCTCGGTGGACACGACCCTTACAGCAGCAGCAAGGCTTGCTGCGAGTTGTTGGCGCAGTCTTATGCCGCGTCGTTCTTCCCGGCCGACAAGTACGCCGAACACGGTCTGGCCCTGGCCACCGCGCGAGCCGGCAACGTGCTGGGTGGCGGTGACTTCGCCCCTGAGCGCCTGATTCCCGACGTACTGAAAGCCTGGTCGGCCGACGAGCCGGTGACCCTGCGTTACCCGCAAGCCGTGCGCCCGTGGCAACACGCGCTGGAGCCGCTGGCCGGCTACCTGCAACTGGCCGCCGGGCTCTACGAAGAGGGCCCGGAATACGCCGGGGCGTGGAACTTCGGCCCGGGCGAAACGGACATGTGCAGCGTCGGCGAAGTGGTCGAACTGCTCGCCAATCGCTGGCCACAGGCCCGTGGTCTGCGCATCGAACCGAGCGAACTGCACGAAGCCGGTCTGCTGCGTCTGGACAGCAGCCGCGCCCGTCAGGTCCTTGGCTGGCAACCGCGCTGGTCGCTGCAGCAATGCCTGACCCAGACCCTCGACTGGCACCTGGCGTGGCAGAACGGCGACGACATGCGCACCGTCACTCTCGGTCAACTGAACCTGTACCGGGGCGCGCTGTGAGCGAGTTTTCCTTGAAACAGTTACCGCTGGCCGGGTTGTTCAGCGTCCAGCACAAACGCTTCGAAGATCAGCGCGGGCACTTCGCCCGGCTGTTCTGCGAGGGTAGCCTGAGTGCGTTCGGCGCCGAGTTTCACATCCGCCAGATCAACCACTCCTGCACTCGCGAAAAGGGCAGTGTGCGCGGTTTGCATTACCAGAACGCCAACGCGCCGGAAGCCAAGTTGATCACCTGCCTGCGCGGTGAAGTGTGGGACGTGGCGGTGGACCTGCGCCCGGACTCCGAAACCTTCCTGCACTGGCACGCCGAGCACCTGAAGGCCGGCGACGGTCGCAGCCTGTTGATTCCGGCCGGCTTCGCCCATGGCTTCCAGACCCTCACCGAGGATGCCGAGTTGCTTTACCTGCACAGCGCCGATTACGCGCCGGAGCACGAGGCCGGCCTGTCGGTGAACGATCCACGGCTGGCGATTGCCTGGCCGTTGCCTGTCAATAATTTGTCAGCGCGTGATTCCAGCCATCCCGCGCTCGATCAACACTTTGCTGGAGTGCGTCTATGAACTGCCGTGGGTGCGCCGCACCGCTGAGTCTGCCGCTGATCGACCTCGGCACCTCGCCGCCGTCCAACGCCTACGTGCACGCCGATCGGCTGGAACAGGCCGAACAATGGGTGCCCTTGAAGGTCGCCGTGTGCCAGCAATGCTGGTTGGTCCAGACCGAGGATTACACCAGCGCCGACAGCCTGTTCGATGCCGAGTACGCCTACTTCAGTTCGTTCTCCAGCACTTGGCTGGCCCACGCCGAGCGTTATGTGGCCGAGATGGTCGAGCGCTTTGGCCTGACGGCTGACAGCCGCGTGGTGGAAGTCGCCGCCAACGACGGTTACCTGCTGCAGTACGTAGCCGGTCGCGGTATCCAGTGCCTGGGCGTCGAGCCGACTCGCAGCACCGCGCAGGCAGCGCGGGAAAAAGGCCTGGAGATTCGTGAACTGTTCTTCGGTCGCGACACCGCCGCCCAGTTGAAAAGCGAAGGCTGGGGCGCCGATCTGATGGCCGCCAACAACGTGCTGGCCCACGTGCCGGACATCAATGACTTCCTCGGTGGTTTCGCCGCGCTGCTCAAGCCCGCCGGCGTTGCCACGTTCGAATTCCCGCAACTGCTGACGCTGATGGCCGGCGCGCAGTTCGACACGCTGTACCACGAGCACTATTCCTACCTGTCCCTGACCGCCGTGCAAACGCTGTGCGAGCGCAACGGTCTGGAAGTGTTCGACGTCAGCCCGTTGACCACCCATGGCGGATCGCTGCGCGTGTTCGTGCAGCGCAAGGATGGCGAACGCCGTGCCGTGCAACCGGCGGTTCAGCAACAGTTGCAGGCCGAACTCGACGCTGGCGTGAAAACTGCCGGGTACTACGCGACGCTGGCGCCGGCCGCCGAAAACATCAAGCACCAGCTGCTGCGCTTCCTGTTGCAGGCCAAGGCCGAGGGCAAGCGTGTGGTCGGTTATGGCGCGGCAGCCAAGGGCAACACCTTGCTCAACTATGCCGGCGTGAGAGCGGATCTGCTGGCGTGGGTTGCCGATGCCAACCCGCACAAGCAGGGCAAGTTCCTGCCGGGCAGCCGCATTCCGATCGTGGCACCCGAGCGCATTGCGCAAGAGCGGCCGGATTACATTCTGGTTCTGCCCTGGAACCTGTTGAGCGAAGTGACGCAACAACTGGCCGAAGCCAAAACATGGGGTGCACGCTTTGTCGTCGCCGTTCCGGAGTTGAGCATTCAATGAGCAGAATCCACTACACCAAACCGAGTGTCGGCGAACTCGAAGCGCAATATGCCCTGGATGCCGTGCAGAACGGCTGGGGCGCGCGTTGCTACGAATACCTGACCCGCTTCGAGCACGGCTTCGCCGAGCATCTGGGTGCGACCTATGCAATCGCCACCTCCAGTTGCACCGGGGCCTTGCACATGGGCATGGCGGCATTGGGTGTCGGCGCCGGCGATGAAGTGATCCTGGCCAATACCAACTGGATCGCTTCGGCAGCGCCGATCACTTACCTGGGGGCGACCCCGGTCTTTGTCGATGTGCTGGCCGATAGCTGGTGTCTGGATCCGCAACAGGTCAGAAACGCGATCAGCCCGCGCACCAAAGCCATTCTGGCAGTTCACCTCTACGGCAATCTTTGCGACATGGATGCCTTGCTGGCCATCGGCAAGGAGTTCGGCATTCCCGTGATCGAGGACGCGGCTGAAGCCATCGGTTCGCAATGGCGTGGCAAGGCAGCGGGTTCGCTCGGTGCCTTCGGCGCCTTTTCGTTCCACGGCACCAAGACCATGACCACCGGCGAAGGCGGCATGTTCGTCACCTCGGACAAGGCCTTGTACGAGCGCGTGCTGACCCTGTCCAACCATGGCCGGGTCGCGGGCAGTACCAAGCAGTTCTGGCCGGAATTCGTCGGCTTCAAATACAAGATGAGCAACCTGCAGGCGGCGGTCGGCTGCGCTCAGGTCGAGCGCATCGAAGAGTTGATCGAGCGCAAGCGGGCGATTTTCGCCAACTATGCGCAGGCGCTTGAAGGTGTGCCGGGCGTATCGCTCAATCCGGAACCGGCCCATGGGCGCAATGGTTACTGGATGCCGACCGTGGTGTTCGATGCCGACACCGGCATCCATCGCGATCAGTTGATTGCGGCTTTCCAGGCGGCGGATATCGACGCCCGGGTGTTTTTCTGGCCGCTGTCGTCGCTGCCGATGTTCAGCGAATACGTGGTCGACACCCCGCTGGCGTTCGCGTTGCCCGAGCGTGCCTTCAACCTGCCGAGTTATCACGAAATGACTGACGCCGATCAGCAGCGCGTGGTGCAAGTGGTGCTCGACTTGCTGGCCAGCAGGAAAGCACCGTGAAGATGTATCTGCTGGGCGCCGCCAACCCGGAAGCGGTGCGCATGCTGCAGGCCGTCAGGCGCAGCACGCCGAACATCGAGTTTGCGTTTCTCGACAACGATCCGCGCAAGCACGGCACGCTGTTTTATGGCGTGCCGGTGGTCGGCGGTTCGGAGCGGGTGGCCGAACTCAATGGGCCGGACGTGCGCTTCGTCAATCTGATCACCGGCAGTACCCGTTTACGCTACGAAACCACCTGCCAGTTGGTCGAGGCTGGTGCGCGACTGGGTCAGTTCATCCACCCCGGCATCGACCTGAGCATGATTCGCATGGGGCAGGGCAGTTACCTGCAGGAAGGCGTGTTGATGCAGGCTGAGGTCGAACTCGGCGACAACACCAGCATCAGCGCCGGCAGTGTGGTGGGGCATGAGGGACGGATCGGCCACTCGGTGTTCATGGCCCCCGGCGTTTGTATCGCCGGTTGCGTGGAGATCGGTGACGGCACCTTCATCGGTACCAACGCCACGATCCTGCCGCGCCTGCGCATCGGTCGCTGGGTGACCATCGGCGCCGGTGCCGTGGTGACGAAAGATGTCCCGGATTTTTCGGTCGTGGTGGGCAATCCCGCCAGGATCATCAAGAACAACACGGTGCCTTACCCGGACGCCAAGGTGTTCAAGTAAGCCGTTTCCCGAATTTTTGGAGAGTTGCAATGAATCCACATGAGCAGTTTCGCGAAGAAGTAAAAGCCAACATCGAAGGCCTGCAGGAAGACAAGGCACTGCAAACCGAGTCCCTGGACTGGGTCGCCACCACTGCCAAGCACAAATACACCTACAACTTCAGCTGGATGGGCCGGCCGATCATTCAGTTCCCCCAGGACATGGTCGCCATGCAGGAAATCATCTGGAACCTGCGTCCGGACGTGATCGTTGAAACCGGTATTGCCCACGGCGGTTCGCTGGTGTTCTACGCCTCGATCCTGGAACTGATCGGCCACGGCGAAGTGCTGGGTGTCGACATCGATATCCGCCAGCACAACCGCGAAGCCATCGAAGCGCACCCGATGTTCAAGCGGATCAGCATGATCCAGGGTTCGAGCATCGACACCGCGATTGTCGACCAGGTGCGTGAACGCGTGCAGGGCAAGAAAGTGCTGGTGGTGCTGGACTCCAACCACACCCACGAGCACGTCCTCGAAGAGCTGCGCCTGTACGCACCGATGGTTTCGGTGGGCAGCTACTGCGTGGTCATGGACACCGTGGTCGAAGACATGCCGGAAGACGCGTTCCCGGATCGTCCGTGGGGCAAGGGTGACAACCCGAAAACCGCCGTGTGGGCGTACCTGGAAGAGAACCGTGATTTCGAAATCGATCAGGCCATACACAGCAAGTTGCTGATCACAGTCGCGCCGGATGGTTATCTGCGCCGCGTACGTTAATCGACAAACAACGTAGAGTTTTCGGCGACTCGCCGCTTGTGGGGAATATATGCAAGGCAAGAACAGTTCTGGACACGGTTTGGCACTCAACGAACAGTTGACCGTTGTGCTGATATCTCACGAACGCCCGGCGTTTCTGCGCAGGGCCGTGCGTTTCTACAGCACCCTGCCGTGCAGGATTCTGGTGCTGGACTCGTCCGCCGAGGCATTGCCGGGTGTGGCCGGGCAATTTGCCAACGTGGATTATCAGCACCTGCCGCAGTTCGGCTATTGGGGCATTCGCGCCAAACTGGCCTACGGTATCGAGCAGTTGCAGACCCCTTACATGGTGTTCGCCGCCGACGATGACTTCCTGGTGCACGATGCCTTGCACGAAGCCGTTGCCTTCATGGACGCCAACCCCGATTACAGCATGTGCCACGGCTACAGCATGATGTACCTGGCGCTGGCCAACGGCGTCAGCTACTACCGTCGTGACAAGAAAGTCTGCGAGGACTACTCGGCCGACCTGGCCCAGGATCGCCTGGTGGATTACATGTACCAGTACCTGCCACCGTTTTACGCGGTGCAGCGCTCCGACATCATGCGCGACTGGTACAAGGCGATGCCCGAAGACACGATCTTCCAGTGGCAGGAAGTCGGTCACACGTACTACATGCTGGCGCGGGGCAAGGCACGGATTCTGCCGATCCCTTACGTTGTGCGTGAAATCAACTATCAGCACTCCGACCACAGCACCGAAATTTTCCACTCGCTGGCGTACACCGACGCCAAGTCCGTCGCCGAGCGCGAGGCCTTTGCCGAGTTTCTGGCCGGCCTGCCGACGCAAGTCCGGCATGAAAGCCCGGAGCAAGGCAAAGCCTTTGTCCTGAAGAGTTTCGAAGCGCTGGCCGACAGCCTGCGCACCGGTCGCGCACTGACCGCCGAGCTGATTCTGGAATCGGCGTGGACCAACATCGAGGCCGGCCCGCAGCGCCGCTTCGGCCCGAAACAGTACGTCGAAATGCCGTTCTACAATCAGGCGTTTTTCGATCAACTGACCCACTTCGAGTTTCTGTTGCACGCCATGCCGGCCGGGCGCATTCAGTTGCAAGGGCTGGAGGGCATCTGGGCCCGTCAGGAGAACCTGATGCTGGCCCGCAACAACGACACGCCGGAAAGCGTGGTGGACCGTTTGTGGCAAGCCCACGACAGCAACGTGTTCAACCGCACCGTGATCAAACGTCTGGTGGCGCAGTTGCAATTGCTGGGTGAAGACGAGGACGCCGAAAAACTGCGTGAGTGGAATGCGCGTCTGGAAGCGGCATCGCTGGAAGGCAATCAGGCGACATTCAGCAAAATGCGCACTGGCCGGTTGCTCAAATGGCTCGATGCGCGTCAGCCCGATGACGAACAGGCCGGGGCGATTGCCCGCGACCTGGCAGCCAATGGCGGAGGTCCGCAGTTCGGTATTTTCCTGCTCGACCTGGATAACGACATCGACAAGTTGCAGGTCACCCTGGACAGCTTGCTCGAAGGCCACAGCAAGGCGTTCAAAGTGGTGGTGTTCACCACGGGCGAACCGCCGGCGGCGACCACCGCGCAGAACACCCTGCACTTTGTGCGGGTCTCGTCCGGCAACTTCGTCGACAAGCTGAACCAGAGCGTTCGTCAGTCGCCGTGCGACTGGCTGCTGCTGGCCGAAGCGGGCGACGAGTTCACCGCTGGCGGTCTGCTGCGCGCCGGTCTGGAACTGGCGTCGGCCGAAGGTTGCCGCGCGGTGGCCACCGATGAAATCCAGCGCAACGCCGAAGGCGCCCTGGTGGATGTGTTCCGTCCGGGCTTCAACCTCGACCTGCTGCAAAGCCTGCCGGCGCTGATGGCGCGGCACTGGCTGATCCGTCGCGAGGTGCTGATCGAGGCGGGCGGTTATCAGGCGGACTTCAGCAAGGCGCTGGAATTCGATCTGCTGCTGCGCATCATCGAACAGGGTGGCCTGGGCGGTCTGGCGCACCTCGACGAGCCGCTGCTGATCACTCGCAGTTCGGTCCTGGAAGAAAACGCCGACGAGCGTCAGGCCCTGCTGCGTCACCTGGGCAATCGTGGCTACAAGGCCAAGATCACCTCGAAGGAACCGGGCACCTATCAGATCGATTATCGCCATGCCGAACAGCCACTGGTGTCGATCATCCTGCCGGCCAGCGATGATCTGCCGGCCCTGCAACGCTGCCTGGACGGTGTGCTGCTGAGAACCCGCTACACCCGCTATGAAGTGTTGCTCGCAGCCCGACCGAATCAGTCGGCGGCCGTCAACGACTGGCTGGGCACCTTGAACCACGCCAAGGTCCGCGTTCTGCACGCCGATCAGCCGCTTGGCGATGCGGCCCTGTGCAACGCTGCCAGCCAAGAGGCACAGGGTGAATACCTGGTGCTGATGGCGGCCGACAGTGAGGTGGTCAACCCGAACTGGATCGAGTCGCTGCTCAACCATGCCCAGCGTCCTGAAGTCGGTATCGTCGGGCCGAAACTGGTCGATCGCGACGGGAAAATTTCCCAGGCCGGTCTGATTCTCGGCAAGGAAGGCACCGTCGGTTCGGCCTTCATTGGCGAGAAGCACGACGCCGAAGGTTACATGCACCGTCTGCAGGTTGATCAGAACTACTCGGCCGTATCGGGCGTGTGCCTGATGGTGAACAAAGAGTTGTTCGACGCCCTGGGCGGCCTGGACACCGAAAGCTTCGGCGACGGTTTCAGCGATGTCGACCTGTGCCTCAAGGCCGGTCAGGCCGGTTACCTCACCGTGTGGACGCCGTTGGTACAGGTGCTTCATGGCGGGCAATTGCCACAAGCGCCACAGGCGCTGGAAGCACTGGCTGAGAAGTGGTTCTCCGTCTTCGCTCAGGACCCGGCCGGCAACCCGAACCTGATCCTGAACGGCAAAGACTTTGCTCTGAACGAGCGTGCTGCGGTGAACTGGGCGCAGTGGCTCGGCTGACGCCTTGGGGCACAGGAAACAGGACTCTAGACATGTTCAACGGTAAATCGATTTTCATCTCCGGTGGCACCGGCTCGTTCGGGCGCAAGTTCATTGCGCGCCTGCTCGAGCAATACCAGCCCAAGCGGGTGGTGGTGTTCTCCCGGGATGAACTCAAACAGTACGAGATGCAGCAGACGTTCAACGCGCCGTGCATGCGTTACTTCCTCGGTGACGTGCGCGACGCCGAGCGTCTGCGCCAGGCCATGCGCGGCATCGATTACGTGGTGCACGCCGCGGCGTTGAAACAGGTGCCGGCGGCGGAATACAACCCGACCGAGTGCATTCGCACCAACGTCAATGGCGCGGAGAACATCATCGCCGCTGCCATCGACAACGGCGTGAAGAAAGTCGTGGCGCTGTCCACCGACAAGGCGGCGAGCCCGATCAACCTGTACGGCGCCACCAAGTTGCTCTCGGACAAATTGTTCGTCGCCGCCAACAACATTGCCGGTGAGCAACAGACGCGTTTTGCCGTGGTTCGCTACGGCAACGTAGCGGGCTCGCGCGGGTCAGTGGTGCCGTTTTTCAGCAAGCTGATTGCCGATGGCGCGACAGAGCTGCCGATCACCGACGAGCGCATGACCCGTTTCTGGATCACCCTAGATCACGGCGTACAATTCGTCCTCGACAGCTTTGCGCGGATGCACGGCGGTGAAGTGTTCGTGCCGAAGATCCCGTCGATCCGTGTGGTCGATCTGGCTCGCGGCATGGCCGAGCATCTGCCGCACAAGAACGTCGGCATCCGTCCGGGCGAGAAGCTGCACGAACTGATGGTGCCGTTGGACGATGCGCGGATGACCCTGGAGTTCGCCGATCACTACACCATCCAGCCGTCGATTCGTTTCACCAGCGTCGACGTGGATTTCGCCGAGGACAAACTCGGCGAGCGTGGCGTGCCGGTCGGTGAAGATTTCGAATACCGCTCCGACACCAACCCGCATTTCCTCTCGGTGGGGCAGATCGCCGACCTGCACGCGAAGCTGTCGGTATGATTCCCTACGGTCGGCAAAGCCTCGACCAGACGGACATCGACGCGGTCGTCGAGGTGTTGCAGTCCGACTGGTTGACTCAGGGGCCGACTATCGAGCGCTTCGAGCAGGCGATGGCCGAGCGTTGCCAGGCCGATTTCGCGGTCGCGGTGTGCAACGCCACGGCGGCGCTGCACATTGCCTGCCTGGCGGCGGGGCTGGGAGCGGGCGACCGCTTGTGGACCACGCCGAACACCTTTCTGGCCTCGGCCAACTGCGGCCGTTACTGCGGCGCCGACGTTGACTTCGTGGACATCGATCCGCTGACCTGGAACCTCGATGCCGAGGTGCTGGCCAGCAAACTCGACGCTGCCGAGCGCGACGGCAGCTTGCCCAAAGTGCTGGTGGCGGTGGCGTTTTCCGGGCAGAGCTGCGACATGCGGCGAATCGCCGAGCTGGCCGAACGCTACAACTTCACGGTGATCGAAGACGCCTCCCACGCGGTCGGCGCCAGTTACGCCGGACTCCCGGTGGGTTGCGGTGAGTTCGCGGCGATGACGGTGTTCAGCTTCCACCCGGTGAAAATCATCACCAGCGGCGAAGGCGGCATGGTGCTGACCAATCGCCCGGAGCTGGCCGAGCGTCTGCAACGCCTGCGCAGCCACGGCATGACCCGCGATCCACAGCAGATGACCGAGCCCAGTCACGGGCCGTGGTATTACCAACAGGTCGAGCTGGGTTTCAATTATCGGATCACCGATCTGCAAGCTGCGCTGGGCTTGTCACAGCTGAGCAAGCTGGACGAATTCATCGCCCGTCGTCGGGAACTGGCCGCGCGATACGACCGCTTGCTGGCGTATTTGCCGGTCACCGTGCCGAGCATCCAGCCGGACGCCGAATCGGCCTGGCACCTGTACGTGGTGCGCTTGCAGACCGAGCGCATCAACCTCAGCCACCGTCAGGTGTTCGAAGGCTTGCGCGCGGCTGGCATCGGCGTGAACCTGCACTACATTCCGGTGCATCTGCAGCCGTACTATCGTGAACTGGGTTTCGCCGAGGGAGACTTTCCCGAGGCCGAGCGTTATTACGCCGAAGCGATCAGCCTGCCGCTGTTTCCGTTGTTGAGCGATCAGCAGCAGGATTACGTGGTCGAGCAATTGCGTCGGTTGACTGAATAAATGCCGCTGCGGCGGTGGATGGAAAACGGCAATGCGTGATCTGAGCGAGCAGGAACAATTCTGGCAGGGCGAGTTCGGCAACCAGTACGTCGACCGCAATGTCGGGCAACCGCTGGTGGCGGCCAATCTGGCGTTGTTCGCCAAAGCGCTGAGCCGGGCCGGACGGATCGACAGCCTGCTGGAGCTGGGCACCAACGCCGGCAACAATTTGCAGGCGCTGCGTCAGCTGTTGCCGCGCTGCGAACTGTTCGGTGTCGAAATCAATGCCAGTGCCTGTGCCCAGGCGCGTGCGCTGGAGATTGCGAACATCTGGCACGGCTCGCTGTTCGATTTCCCCCGCGAGCGCCGCTACGACCTGACGCTCAGCAAAGGCGTGCTGATTCATCTGGCCCCGGAGCTGTTGCCGACCGCCTATGCGCAATTGTACGAGCTGAGCCAGCGCTACATCCTGATCGCCGAATACTACAATCCGTCGCCGGTGGAAGTGTCCTATCGCGGCAACAGCGGCAAGTTGTTCAAGCGCGATTTCGCCGGGGAAATGCTCGATCGCTATCCCGATCTGCAACTGCTGGATTACGGCTTTGGTTATCACCGCGATCCGCAATTTCCGCTGGACGACGTCACCTGGTTCCTGTTGGTAAAACGCCCTTGAGCAACGTCGCAATCATCCCGGCCCGCGGCGGAAGCAAACGCATTCCGCGCAAGAACCTCAAACCGTTCGACGGAGTGCCGATGATTGCCCGTTCGATTCGCACGGCGCTGGATTCGGGGTTGTTCGACCAGGTGGTGGTCAGCACCGATGACGAAGAGATCGCCGAACTGGCGCAGACCCATGGTGCGCAGGTGCCGTTCTTGCGTCCGGCAGAGCTGGCCGATGATTTCACCGGCACGGCTGCGGTGATCGTGCATGCCTTGCAGCAACTGCCTGCCTTCGATTACGCCTGCTGCGTGTACGCCACGGCGCCGTTGTTGCAGGCGCGGTTTCTGCGCCAGGGGCTTAAGTTACTGGAGCAGCATCCCGACAAGTCCTTTGCTTTTTCGGTCACCGATTTCGGCTTTCCGGTGCAGCGTGCCTTGACCCTTGACGGGCAGGGCGCGCTGACGGCGTTGTACCCCGAGTTTCGCAACACCCGTTCGCAGGATCTGCCGGCCGCCTTTCAGGATGCCGGCCAGTTCTACTGGGGTCGCAGCGAGGCCTGGCTGCGTGGCGAGATTCTGTATTCGCCGGTTAGCCTGCCGGTGATCCTGCCCCGGCATCTAGTGCAGGACATCGACACCGCTGAAGACTGGAAACGCGCCGAATACCTCTACGCCGCACTCAAGGCTGGCGGAGAGCTGCAATGAGAGTACTGATCCGCGCCGATGCCTCGCCCACCATCGGTAGCGGCCACATCGCCCGTTGCCTGACGCTGGCACGGGTGTTGCGCGCCCAGGGCAGTCACGTCGCGTTTGCCTGTCGGCGATTGCCGGGGCATCGGCTCGATGCGTTGCAGGGCGAAGGCTTCGAGACGTTCGCCTTGCCGGATCGCTACGCCGGTGAAGACCCGGAACAGGCCATCGAGTCGATGCTGCCGTGGCAGGCGGATATCGATGCACTGGCGACGCAACTGGAAGGTCAGGCCGAATTCGACTGGATCATCGCCGACCACTACGGCCTCGATCATCACTGGCAGACCGCGGCCCGTCGCTTCGCACCACGGATCGCCGCCGTCGACGATCTGGCGACCCGCCGTTACAGCGTGGATCTGCTGCTCAATCAGAACCTCTCCGGTCTCAGCGAAAACTATCAGCCACTGCTGCCGGCAGGTTGCCGAACGCTGCTTGGTCCGCGCTTTGCCATGTTGCGCGAAGAGTTCAGCGGCCCGGTCATCGAGATCAAACCCGTGGCGCGACGGGTGCTGGTGAACTTCGGCGGCTTCGACGCTGCCCGCCAGACCCATCACGCGATGCTGGCGCTGGCGGATTTTTCCGGGCTTGAAGTGGACTTCGTCGCCGGTGCCGACAACCCGGCATGGGCAGAGATGCAGGCACTGGCCGCAAGCCGGCCGAACTGGCGCCTGCACAGTTTCGTCAGCGATTTTCATCGGCGCATGACCGAAGCCGACCTGTTCATCGGCGCTGGCGGTGGCACCAGTTGGGAGCGCGCGGCCATGGGCCTGCCGACGATCTGCATCGCGGTGTCGAACAACCAGCAGGCCAACGGCGAGGTGATGGCCGCGGCCGGGGCGCATGTGTTCATGGGCGCGCGGGAGCAGGTCAGCGTCGAACAACTGCGTAATGCCGTCGGTTTTGTCGTGGACAACTTTTATCTGCGCCAGAGCCTGGCCGAGCGTTCGCGGCAACTGGTCGACGGGCGCGGCGCGCTGCGGGTTGCGGCGGCACTGGCCGGCGCGGTGCTCACGCTGCGGGGCGCGACGCTGGACGATGCGCAGGTGTTGTTCGACGGACGCAACGCCGACGCTGTGCAGCGCTGGTCGGTGAAGAGTGGCGCGATCGAGTGGTCGCAGCATCTGAACTGGTTGAGCGCCAGTCTGCGCAATCCTCAACGGCTGTTGTTGATCGCCGAGGCCGATGAGGGCCCGGTCGGTGTGTTGCGCTACGATCTGCGCGGCTTTGAAGCCGAGGTTTCGCTGTATCTGCTGGAGGGGCGTTTCGGTCTCGGCTGGGGCAGGGCGCTGCTCACGCGGGGCGAGGCGTTCGTCACGGCGCACTGGCCGCAATTGACCGCGATCAGCGCACAGGTGTTGCCGGCCAATCGGGCCTCATTGAATGTATTTCGTGACGCCGGGTTCACCCAAAGTGCCTGCGCGTTCACCAAGGATTTGAAGGAACACCGTTCATGAACAGTTTCAAGATTGGCGATCGCCTGATCGGTGCCGACGCACCGCCGTTCATCATTGCCGAAATGAGCGGCAACCATAACCAGTCGCTGGACGTCGCCTTGCAGATTGTCGAGGCGGCGGCCAAGGCCGGGGCCCATGCCTTGAAGCTGCAAACCTACACCGCTGAAACCATGACGCTGGATCTGGCGGAAGGCGAATTCTTCATCAAGGATCCGAACAGTCTGTGGGCCGGCACGTCCCTTTACGACCTGTACGAAAAGGCCCACACGCCCTGGGAATGGCACGCACCGATCTTTGCCCGGGCCAAAGAACTGGGCATGCTGGCGTTTTCGACGCCGTTCGATGACAGCGCCGTGGATTTTCTTGAAAGCCTCGATGTGCCGGCCTACAAGATCGCCAGTTTCGAAAACACTGATCTGCCACTGATTCGCCGTGTTGCGGCGACCGGCAAGCCGCTGATCATTTCCACCGGCATGGCCAGCATCGCCGAGCTCGACGAAACCGTGCGCGCTGCCCGTGAAGCCGGGTGCAAGGATCTGGTGCTGCTCAAGTGCACCAGCACCTACCCGGCGACGCCGCTCAACAGCAACGTGCGCACGATCCCGCATCTGCGTGAGTTGTTCGGTTGTCAGGTGGGGCTGTCCGATCATTCGATGGGCGTTGGTGTGTCGGTGGCGGCTGTGGCACTCGGTGCGACGGTGGTTGAAAAGCACTTCACCCTCGACCGCGCGGCGGGCGGGGTGGACGCCAGTTTCTCGCTGGAGCCTGCGGAAATGGCCGCTCTGGTGCTGGAAACCGAGCGCGCCTGGCAGGCTATGGGTCAGGTGCATTACGGCGTGACCGAGGCTGAGAAAAAGTCTCTGGTCTACCGTCGGTCGCTGTACGTCACGGCCGACATGGCGGCCGGTGAACCCTTCACGGCGGCCAACGTGCGCGCCATTCGTCCTGGTCTCGGTCTGCCGCCCAAGCACACCGACGCCGTCCTCGGCCGCCGCGCGCGCGCGCCGATCAAGCGCGGCACGCCGCTGGACTGGTCACTGGTCGAATAACCCGATCTGCACCGATTCGGCAAAATAGCGTGACCTGCGAGTCATAACGCGCATCTTCACTGTATTGTATTGACCGGGGAGATGGCGCCTGGCCCGTTATCGGTTGCAGTGATAGCCCTTTGCGCTCCCCGTGGCTGCCCGTTGTGGCGGCCGTTTTCTGTTTGTCGGCGCCCCTCGAAATCCTTGCGAGCGGTGGTATTGGGCTGTTTATTATTGGGAAGCCGTAATGATTGGCATAAAAAGCATTGCGAGCTACGTTCCTGTAGCCGGCGTGGACAATTACGCACAAGGTGCAAAATTCGAGAAGGATGAAGAATTCATCCTCGGCAAGATCGGTTCGGCCTTCCTCCCACGTAAAGACGCGGAACAGGAAACCTCCGATCTGTGCGTTGAAGCGGCCAATGCGCTGTTTGCCAACAACCCTGAACTGAAACGTGAATCCATCGATGCACTGATCGTCGTCACCCAGAACGGTGACGAAGAAGGCTTGCCGCACACCGCTGCGATCGTCCAGGACAAGCTCGGCCTGCCGACCAACGTCGCCGCGTTCGATATTTCCCTGGGTTGCTCCGGTTACGTCTATGGCATCTACGCGATCAAGGGCTTCATGGAAGCCGCCGGCCTGAAGAACGGTCTGCTGATCACCGCCGACCCGTATTCGAAGATCGTCGACCCGGAAGACCGCAACACCACCATGCTGTTCGGCGATGCCGCTACCGCGACGTGGATGGGCGAAAATCCGGCCTGGGCGCTGGGCAAGGCCAAGTTCGGCACCGACGGTTCCGGTGCGCCGCACCTGAAAGTCACCGATGGCGTGTTCTTCATGAACGGTCGTCAGGTGTTCAACTTTGCGCTGCTGAAAGTCCCGGCGCACTTGCATGAGTTGCTCGACGATTCCGGCCTCAAGGCCGATGACATCGATGCTTTCTGCATTCACCAGGGCAGTGCAGCGATTGTCGATGCCGTGGCACGACGCTTCGAAGGCGAGCCGGAGAAGTTCATCAAGGACATGGTCGAGACCGGTAACACCGTGTCGTCCAGCGTTCCGCTGCTGCTGGAAAAACACGTGCTGGATTCCGACTGGCAGCGCATTGCGATCAGTGGTTTCGGCGTCGGTCTGTCGTGGGGTTCGGCGATTATCTATCGTCCTTGAAACGGCTAAAAACGACGGATACAAAAATAGCGTTCAAGGGTTAACCTTGAACGCTATTTTTTTGCCTGAATGGAGCGTGAGGCACCATGAGCGAATTCTTCCAAGCCAACGCTGAAGTCATCGAGCGACGCTGGCCGGCACTGTTCGCACGGTTGATGAACGAAGACAGTTCGGCGATCGAAGCCGAGCTGACGCAGGGGCTCGGTTCGACGCTGAGCATCGGCGGGATTCAGCTCACCAGTCGCCATGACCGCCTCCACGAAGCCCGGATCCAGGCCGCCAGCCTGCCGGCGGACAAGCCGCAATTGCACGTCTACGGCACCGGTCTCGGGGATTTGCCGGCGGTACTGCTGGAGCGCGCCGGGCTCGAGCGGCTGTATGTTCACATTCTCAATGGCGCGCTGTTCGCCCTGGTGTTGCAACTGATCGATCAGCGGCAGTGGCTGGAAGAGGCGCGGGTAGAGCTTCTGTACGCCGGAGACCTGACGGACATCTGCACGCCGTTTTTTGCCTTGCCGACTGAAATGCTGCTGGCCGATGACTTCAACGCGAAGATTCGTGATCGGCTGGTCAGTGAGGTGCACCTGAGTTTCAACAATCGTGAGTTCGATCCGCATTCGCCCTTCATTTTGCAGCGTCTGCAGGACTGTCTGCCGGTGCTGCTGGCTGACGATGATGTGGCGCAATTGTTTGGTAATTGTGCCGGCCGGGAAGTCTACGTGATCGGCACCGGGCCGACGCTTGAGCAGCATTTCGAGCGACTCGCAGCGATCCGTGAGCGCGACGAACGCCCGCTGTTCATTTGCGTGGATACCGCTTACCGACCGCTGCGCGAGCACGGGATCGTGCCCGACTATGTGGTGAGCATCGATCAGCGCATCAGCTTTCGGCATTTGCCTTTCGAAGAATCCGACGGCATCCCGCTCGTGTATCTGCCCATGAGCGACCCTGAGGTATTGAGGGCCTGGAAGGGCAAGCGCTACGGCGGCTATTCGCTCAGCCCGGTCTATGCGGCGTTGCGAGAGCAACATCCACGGGCGCTGCTGCATGTGGGCGGCAGCGTGATTCATCCGGCGGTGGATCTGGCGGTGAAGATGGGGGCGGCGCGGATCACCCTGTTCGGTGCCGACTTCGCGTTTCCGATGAACAAGACCCACGCCGGCTGGCGTGATGGTGATCTGGGGCCGTCGGTGAACCAGGCACGGCACTGGGTGCGTGACGGCTTCGGCGAGCGCGTCAGTACGCAGCTCAATTTCCGCGGCTATCTGTGTGTGCTGGAGCGTTACATCGCCAGCCAGCCCCAAGTCGAGTTCTTCAACAGTAGCCGCGCAGGTGCGTTGATTGCCGGGACGCGCTTCAACCAGGAGTTCGTGCAATGAGTGCGCTGCAAGGCTGTGTCGACGAATGCCGGCGGTGTGCAGGCCTGTTTCGCCTGGGACGTGATGTCGAAGCGGCGCTGGACATGGTCGATGTGTTCGAGGGGGCGCAGCAGTTGCTGGTGTCCGCCTCGCCGGATATCCAGCAGTCGTGGGCGCACCTGCTCACACAAATGCTCAATTGCCAGGAGCGTCAGGACTGGCTCGGGCTTGCCGACTTCATGGAGTACGAGTTGATCCGGTTGCTGGAAAGTTCTGCGGCTTGAGGAAAGCCGACAGCGCTGGCCCGCAGGTTTGCGCGGCGGACGGTTTTATGGCGTCATTTTTTCGCAGGTAAAGTGCTGCTAAGTCTTTGTTTTCAGGGGGGTGGCAGGGTGATGGCAAAAATTTTCAAAAAAGCCCTCAAGCAACCTGCAAACCCGACGATAACTATTACGAAGGTTCTCTAGGCCATACCCGGCGGTTGCCAGGGCCGGAAGCCGCAGTACCCAACCAACGAGGAATTCGTCATGGCTTTAACAGTAAACACTAACACCACGTCGTTGAACGTTCAGAAGAACCTGAACCGCGCCTCCGACGCTCTGTCGACTTCGATGCAGCGCCTGTCTTCCGGCCTGAAAATCAACAGCGCTAAAGACGACGCTGCTGGCCTGCAAATCGCTACCCGTATGTCCTCGCAGATCCGTGGTAACACTCAGGCGATCCAGAACGCCAACGACGGTATCTCCGTTGCTCAGACCGCTGAAGGCGCTCTGCAAGCTTCGACCGACATCCTGCAGCGTATGCGTGAACTGGCTGTTAAAGCTCGTAACGGTACCAACGGCACTGCTGACCAGACCGCAACCAACGCTGAATTCGCTCAGATGTCTGACGAAATCACCCGTATCTCGGCTGCTACCAACCTGAACGGCAAAAACCTGCTGGACGGTTCGGCTGGTACTGTGACCCTGCAAGTTGGCGCCAACACTGGCTCCGCCAACCACATCGACCTGGTACTGAGCGGCAAGTTCGACGCCGTCAGCCTGTCGGTAGGTAGCGGTACTGTTGTTCTGACCGGTGCTACTTCGGCTGCCGCCGCTTCGAACATCGACAACGCGATCACCGCGATCGACGCTGCAATTGCGAACATCAACGCCACTCGCGCCGCTCTGGGTGCTTCGCAAAACCGTCTGACCAGCACCATCCAGAACTTGCAGAACATCACCGAGAACACCACTGCTGCACAAGGTCGCGTACAAGATACCGACTTCGCCGCAGAGACTGCTAACCTGACCAAGCAGCAAACCCTGCAACAGGCTTCGACCTCTGTTCTGGCTCAAGCCAACCAACTGCCTTCCGCTGTACTGAAGCTGCTTCAGTAATTTCGGAATGAGTTTTGGCGGGGGAGTGCGCTTGTCGTGCTCTCTCGCTTTTTCACGTTAGGAGGTGATGAGCATGGACATGAGCGTAAAGCTTAACGTGACTTATCCGGCTCCCAAGCCAGCCAATACTGTCACAGACAAGCCCTCGGAAGCGAAGCCGCAGGCTGCTGACGCCGTTACTGCCGTGAAAGACAGTCAGGAAACGGATGAAAGCAAATTGAAGCTGGCGGTGCAGGAGATCGAAAAGTTCGTACAGTCGATCAAGCGCAATCTGGAATTCTCGATTGACGAGCATTCCGGGAAAGTCATCGTCAAGGTGATTGCAAGCGAGACGGGCGAGGTCGTACGACAGATCCCCTCCGCAGAAGCGCTGAAGCTGGCAGACAGCCTCGCCAACGCGAGTCACGTGTTGTTCGACGCCAAAGTCTGATAGCTGGCATGAATAGTGTTTGAAGTTCTTTAGGCGCCGACAAGGGTCAAAAGACTGGCAACAACCCCAAGGGAGATGCACATGGCAAGTCCAATTTTACCGGGTACGGGCCTGGGCTCCGGCCTGGACATTGGTGCGATCGTTACTGCGCTGGTCAATGCCGACAAGTCGCCGAAGCAGACGCAGATCGATGCCACGACCAAAACCAACACGCTGAAGATCTCCGGTATCGGTACGCTGAAGAGTGCGCTGACGACATTCCAGACGGCGATGGCCAACCTGGGCAGCAAGACCAACCCTGCGTTTTCCGGTTACACCGCCACGTCGGCGACTCCGACTGTTCTGGGCGTGACTTCGGATAACACCGCAGTATCGGGTACATACAGCGTAGTTGTGCAGAAACTGGCCACAGGCTCGAAAGTAGCCAGTGCATCCTTTGCCGGTGGTGCTGCCAGTGCCATTCCGAGTGGTACCCTGAAAATCAGTCAGAATGGCACTGATTACAATGTCGCGATCCCGGCGAACGCGACTTTGCAGAGCACTCGCGATGCAATCAACTCGGCTCAGGCTGTCAATGGTATTTCCGCGAACATCGTGACCGACAGCTCCGGATCTTCGCGTCTGGTGATCAGTTCGAGCAAGACGGGTGCGGGTTCTGATCTGACAGTCAGCGGTATTGCCGGTCTTGAGATCGATGGAACCCAGCCGATGGGGGCGACCCCGGCACCAGGTGCCTCCGGCTCGGTCAATGGCCTGGCACAGGATGCGCAGCTGACCATCGACGGTCTTCAGGTAAGCAGCAAGAGCAACACGGTCACTGGCGCCATCAGCGGTTTGACGATGAACCTGCTGACTGTTCCTGCTACGGCCGGAACACCGGTTACGGTAACCGTTGATGCCAACACCAAGGGTTTGCAGACGTCCGTTCAGTCTTTCGTCGACGCCTACAACACCCTGAAGAGCACCATCGATACGCTGTCCAAGGCAACGCCGGACGAAAATGGCAAGCTGACCGTTCAGGCGGCGTTCACCGGTGATTCCCTGCCGCGTTCGCTGATTGCCGACATTCGTGCGCAGTTGACTGCTCCGAGCGCCACGGCCGGTACCTCGATGGCCTATCTGTCGCAGATGGGGGTCATGACCGACAAGCTCACCGGTAACCTGACGTTCGATACCGTTGCGTTCAACAAGGTCATGTCCACGCCAGGCATGACCGGCAAGGTCCAGGACATGTTCACCGGCACCAACGACACCAATGGTCTGTTGACGCGCATGAGCAAGGCGGTGGATCCGTATCTCAAGCCATCGGCTGATGGCAAGACCACTACGGGTCTGCTTGATCAGCGCATGACGATCCTGAACAACAACACCAGGAACCTTACCAACCAGCAGCTGGCACTGGACCTGCGGGTCGCCAACCTGACCAAGACGTTGACTGCCAAGTACAACGCCATGGATTTGCTGGTAGGGCAGATGAAGGCCACGGCGAGCAACATTACTTCGTTCTTCAGCTCGCTGAACGCTCAGCAATCTGCGAAGTAACATGCAAGCGCGACAAAAACCCGGCTACGCTTTCGAGCGTGTGCCGGGTTTTTGTCTTATGGTCTAAAGTTTTTCGACTCGCAGGCGATACACTGTTCATACGAGTCATTGTGGCAAATGAGGTAGAACATGAATCCGATGTTAGCCCTTCGGCAATACCAGAAAGTTGGCGCCCACGCTCAGACGTCCGAAGCGAGCCCTCACCGACTGGTGCAAATGCTGATGGAAGGCGGCCTGGACCGCATCGCTCAGGCCAAGGGTGCGATCGAGCGCAAGGATATTCCAGCCAAGTGCACGTCGATCAGCAAGGCGATCGGGATCGTCAGTGGTCTGCGTGAGGGTCTGGACCTGGAAAAGTCCGCGGACACGCTGGCTGATCTGGATGGCCTTTATATCTACATGATGAAGCGTCTTGCCGAGGCGAACATCAGCAGCGACCCGCGTATTCTGGACGAGGTCGCCGGCTTGCTGAGCACGGTAAAAGAAGGCTGGGACGCGATCGCTCCTGCGCCCGCTCCTCAGTTCTAAGGAGATCACCATGAGTCTTGTATTGCAGCGAATCGAAGAAACCCGAGAGGCGTTGGTCGGTGCCCTGGCCGAGCGCAACTGGGAGGCCATCGGTCAATTGGATCTCGATTGCCGTTCCTGCATGGAAGATGTCTTGAGTGAAGCTTCGCTGGATGAAGTGGCACTGCGTGACAATCTTGAGGAGTTGCTGCATGTCTACAAGCAGCTTCTTGAGGTCGCCATGGGTGAGCGTCAGGCGATAGTCGACGAGATGTCGCAGATCACCCAAGCGCAGAGCGCGGCAAAGGTTTACCATCTGTTTGGTTAATTAACCCTCAGTTAATCCAGACATGTGCGCCATAAATTTGACTGTGCACGGTTTTTTGACTTAACTAGTGGCTGTTTTCAGATTTCAGGCGTCTACAGGCACAAGGTGTCCTGCAAGCGTCTCGCTTGCCCCTCGTTTCGGGCATTGAGTTGACTAGGGAAGTTGCTATTGCATGTGGCGTGAAACCAAAATTCTGCTGATCGATGACGATAGCGTCCGCCGCCGCGACCTGGCGGTGATTTTAAATTTTCTTGGCGAAGAAAATTTACCCTGCGGAAGCCATGACTGGCAGCAGGCAGTCGGCTCTTTGTCGTCTAGTCGTGAGGTCATTTGCGTACTGATCGGGACGGTCAATGCTCCTGGTGCGCTCTTGGGCCTGTTAAAGACACTCTCAACCTGGGATGAGTTCCTTCCGGTTTTGCTGATGGGCGATAATTCTTCGGTGGACTTGCCCGAAGACCAGCGCCGCCGGGTGCTTTCGACCCTCGAAATGCCGCCGAGCTACAGCAAACTGCTGGACTCCCTGCACCGTGCCCAGGTCTATCGCGAAATGTACGACCAGGCCCGTGAGCGCGGCCGTCATCGCGAACCCAACCTGTTCCGCAGTCTCGTCGGCACCAGCCGGGCTATCCAGCATGTGCGCCAGATGATGCAGCAGGTGGCCGACACCGACGCCAGCGTGCTGATCCTTGGTGAGTCTGGCACCGGCAAAGAAGTGGTTGCGCGCAACCTGCATTACCATTCCAAGCGTCGTGACGCGCCGTTCGTGCCCGTCAACTGCGGGGCGATCCCGGCAGAGCTGCTGGAAAGCGAGCTGTTCGGCCACGAGAAGGGCGCCTTTACGGGCGCAATCACCAGCCGCGCCGGTCGCTTCGAACTGGCCAATGGCGGTACGCTGTTCCTCGATGAAATCGGCGACATGCCGCTGCCGATGCAGGTCAAGCTGCTGCGCGTGCTGCAGGAGCGCACCTTCGAGCGCGTGGGCAGCAACAAGACCCAGAGCGTCGACGTGCGCATCATCGCCGCGACCCACAAGAATCTCGAAAGCATGATCGAGATCGGCACCTTCCGCGAAGACCTCTACTATCGCCTGAACGTGTTCCCGATCGAGATGGCGCCGCTGCGTGAGCGCGTCGAAGACATTCCGCTGTTGATGAACGAACTGATTTCGCGGATGGAGCACGAGAAGCGTGGCTCGATCCGTTTCAACTCCGCCGCCATCATGTCCCTGTGCCGCCATGGCTGGCCGGGCAACGTTCGCGAGCTGGCCAACCTGGTGGAGCGCATGGCGATCATGCACCCGTACGGGGTGATCGGTGTGGTCGAGCTGCCGAAGAAGTTCCGCTACGTCGACGACGAAGACGAGCAAATGGTCGACAGCCTGCGCAGCGATCTGGAAGAGCGCGTGGCAATCAACGGCCACACGCCGGACTTCACCGCCAACGCCATGCTGCCGCCGGAAGGCCTTGATCTGAAGGACTACCTCGGTGGTCTGGAGCAGGGGCTGATCCAGCAGGCACTGGACGATGCCAACGGCATTGTGGCGCGCGCGGCCGAACGCCTGCGTATTCGCCGCACCACGCTGGTGGAGAAGATGCGCAAGTACGGCATGAGCCGACGTGAAGGTGATGAACAGGCGGATGATTGACGCCTGTTTTTCAACTGCTTCATTTATAAGCAGTTTTTTTTAGGCACGGGTATTGCTACGTCCCTCGCAACGTTCCGTTTAACTGACGGTCAGCCAAGCGAGAGAGCACAATGCCCCAAGCCTCCCAGATGTCTTCTGTTCCCGAGTCCTCGGGGCAACTGCCGTCCGTAGAGCAGGCCAGTCGGCAGGGTCTTGAGCAGGCGTTCGCGCTGTTCAACCAGATGTCGAGTCAACTGACCGATTCCTACAGCATGCTTGAAGCGCGGGTCACCGAGCTCAAGGGCGAGTTGGCCGTGGTCAGCGCCCAGCGCATGCAGGAGCTGGCGGAAAAAGAACGTCTGGCCAACCGTCTGCAAAATCTCCTTGATCTGTTACCTGGTGGCGTCATCGTCATCGACGGTCACGGCATCGTGTGCGAGGCCAATCCGGCCGCCATCGATCTGCTCGGTTTACCGCTCCAGGGCGAGCTGTGGCGCCATGTCATCGCACGCTGCTTCGCGCCCCGTGAAGACGATGGTCATGAAATCTCCCTGAGAAACGGTCGGCGCCTGTCGATTGCCACTCGCTCGCTGGATGCGGAGCC
Organism: Pseudomonas sp. GW821-FHT09E04; assembly: GCF_059416185.1. Lineage (NCBI taxonomy): Bacteria > Pseudomonadati > Pseudomonadota > Gammaproteobacteria > Pseudomonadales > Pseudomonadaceae > Pseudomonas > Pseudomonas sp. GW821-FHT09E04. The sequence goes on along the minus strand of NZ_JBWKOR010000002.1, from coordinate 132,762 downwards.
CGGGCAATTGGTGCTGCTCAACGACCTGACTGAAACCCGTCACTTGCAGGATCAGCTCGCACGCCACGAGCGGCTGTCGTCGTTGGGGCGCATGGTCGCCTCGCTGGCTCATCAGATTCGCACGCCGCTTTCCGCCGCGCTGCTTTATGCCAGTCATTTGACCGAACAGGCGCTGCCGGTCGCCACTCAGCAGCGTTTTGCCGGGCGTCTCAAAGAGCGTCTGCATGAGCTGGAGCACCAGGTGCGCGACATGCTGGTGTTCGCTCGCGGTGAATTGCCGCTGACCGACCGCATCACGCCCAATGCCCTGATGCAGTCGTTGCAGGCCGCCGCGCTGACCCATGTGCAGGATCTGCCAATTCGCTGGCAGTGCGACAGCCATGCCGGTGAGTTGCTGTGCAATCGCGATACGCTGGTCGGAGCCATCCTCAATCTGATTGAAAACGCGATTCAGGCCAGTGGCGGTGACGTGCGCCTGAAAGTGCATTGCTACACCCGCGACAACACCCTTCGCCTGTGCGTCAGTGACAACGGCGGCGGTATTGAACCGGCGGTGCTGGCGCGGCTGGGCGAGCCGTTTTTTACCACCAAGGTCACCGGCACCGGCCTGGGCCTGACCGTGGTCAAGGCCGTGGCCCGTGCTCATCAGGGACAATTGCAGCTGCGCTCGCGGGTCGGGCGCGGCACGTGCGCGCAGGTGATCCTGCCGATGTTTTCCGCTGTACAGGGAGCTGAGTGAAGGTCATGGGCATCAAGGTTCTGCTGGTCGAGGATGACCGTTCATTGCGCGAGGCACTGGCCGATACGTTGCTGCTGGCCGGCCACGATTATCACGCAGTGGGTTCGGCCGAGGAGGCGCTGAAGGCAGTGGAGTGCGAGGCGTTCAGCCTGGTGGTCAGCGACGTCAATATGCCGGGCATGGACGGTCATCAGTTGCTCGGCCTGCTGCGCGCCCGCCAGCCGCAACTGCCGGTGTTGCTGATGACGGCTCACGGTGCCGTCGAGCGCGCGGTCGATGCCATGCGCCAGGGCGCGGCGGATTATCTGGTCAAGCCTTTCGAGCCCAAGGCACTGCTGGATCTGGTCGCGCGCCATGCCTTGGGCAATCTCGGTACAGCCGACACGGAAGGGCCGATCGCGGTCGAGCCGGCCAGTGCGCAGTTGCTGGATCTGGCAGCGCGGGTGGCGCGCAGTGATTCCACCGTGTTGATTTCCGGCGAGTCCGGCACCGGCAAGGAAGTGCTGGCCCGCTACATTCACCAGCAGTCCCATCGCGCCCGTCAGCCGTTCATTGCGATCAACTGCGCGGCGATCCCGGACAACATGCTCGAAGCGACACTGTTCGGTCACGAGAAGGGTTCGTTCACCGGCGCCATCGCGGCGCAGGCCGGCAAGTTCGAACAGGCCGACGGCGGCACCATTCTGCTCGACGAAATTTCCGAAATGCCCCTGGGCCTGCAAGCCAAGCTGCTGCGCGTTCTGCAGGAGCGCGAGGTGGAGCGGGTCGGCGCGCGCAAGCCGATCAGCCTCGATATCCGAGTGGTTGCGACCACCAACCGTGATCTGGCGGGCGAAGTGGCGGCGGGGCGGTTCCGTGAAGACCTTTTCTATCGTCTGTCGGTTTTTCCGCTGGCCTGGCGTCCGCTGCGTGAGCGAACCGCCGACATCCTGCCGCTGGCTGAGCGTCTTTTGGCCAAACACGTCAATAAAATGAAGCATGCAATGGCGAAGTTCTCGCCCGAGGCGCAGGCGTGCCTGATCGGTTATCCATGGCCGGGCAACGTACGCGAGCTGGATAACGCGGTCCAGCGGGCGTTGATTCTCCAGCAGGGCGGGTTGATCCAGCCGCAGGATTTCTGTCTCTCCGGGCCTGCGCTGTTCGCCCCGTTGCCGGTGGCGGTACCGACTGCGCCAGTCATTCGTGAAGTCGACATCGAGGCGGATTCGGCCGGCGCGCTGGGCGATGACCTGCGTCGTCGCGAGTTCCAGATGATCATCGACACCCTGCGCACCGAGCGCGGACGACGCAAGGAAGCCGCCGAAAAACTCGGTATCAGCCCGCGTACGTTGCGCTACAAACTGGCGCAAATGCGCGATGCCGGGATGGACGTCGAAGGGTATCTGTTCGCCACCTGACGGGTGGCGCAAACGTTTGAAAACGCATTTCTCGAAGCGGTGCCCGTGAGCTGGCACCGTTGTTGCTAACACCTGAGTACCCGCCGAGTGAGTGTCAAAAAATTGCGGGCCGCCCAAGAGAGTAGACCATGAGCCAAGGTATTGAAATTAATCGGTTGATGACGGACATGAAGGCCATGCAAATGGACGCCATGTCGAAGCCGAAATCGACTGCCGCCGTCCCAGAAGTGGCGGGCAGCAGCTTTTCCGACATGCTCGGTCAGGCCATCAACAAAGTGAACGATACCCAACAGGCTTCGAGCCAATTGGCCAACGCGTTCGAAATCGGCAAGAGCGGCGTCGATTTGACGGACGTAATGATTTCCTCGCAGAAGGCCAGCGTGTCGTTCCAGGCTCTGACCCAGGTGCGCAACAAACTGGTTCAGGCTTATCAAGACATCATGCAGATGCCGGTTTAAGGACGAGATTGAGTCATGGCAGAAGCAGTCGCCGATAACGTTCCGGCCAAGGCCACCCCGATAGACGGCAAACCGCCGCTGTTCGGCCTGTCCTTCCTGGAAAACCTCTCCGAGATGACCATGCTGCGTCAGGTGGGCCTGTTGGTCGGCCTGGCTGCGAGCGTGGCGATTGGCTTTGCCGTGGTGCTGTGGTCGCAGCAACCGGACTACCGGCCTCTGTACGGCAGCCTTGCCGGTATGGACGCCAAGCAGGTCATGGACACTCTGGCCTCCGCCGATATTCCGTACACCGTCGAACCGAATTCCGGCGCCTTGCTGGTCAAGGCCGATGACCTGTCCCGTGCGCGACTCAAACTCGCGGCCGCTGGTGTCACTCCCAGCGACGGCAATATCGGTTTCGAGATTCTCGACAAGGAACAGGGTCTGGGTACTAGTCAGTTCATGGAAGCGACCCGTTATCGTCGCGGCCTCGAAGGCGAACTGGCTCGCACCATTTCCAGCCTGAACAACGTCAAGGGCGCGCGCGTTCACCTGGCGATCCCGAAAAGCTCGGTGTTCGTACGTGACGAGCGCAAGCCAAGCGCTTCGGTACTGGTCGAGTTGTACTCCGGTCGTTCGCTGGAGCCGGGTCAGGTCGTCGCCATCATCAATCTGGTGGCCACTTCCGTCCCTGAGCTGAGCAAGTCGCAGATCACCGTCGTCGACCAGAAGGGCAACCTGCTGTCGGATCAGGCGGAAAACTCTGAAATGACCATGGCCGGCAAGCAGTTCGATTACAGCCGCCGCATGGAAAGCATGCTCACCCAGCGTGTGCACAATATTCTGCAACCGGTACTGGGCAACGATCGTTACAAGGCTGAAGTGTCGGCCGACGTCGACTTCAGTGCCGTCGAATCGACCGCCGAACAGTTCAATCCGGACCAGCCGGCGCTGCGCAGCGAACAGTCGGTCAACGAACAGCGTACTGCCAGCAATGGCCCGCAAGGCGTTCCGGGTGCCCTGAGCAACCAGCCGCCGTCGCCAGCCTCGGCGCCACAAACCACCGGCGGTGCAGCAACCTCGACGAGCATGGTGCAACCGGGCCAGCCACTGGTTGATGCCAACGGTCAGCAGATCATGGACCCGGCCACCGGCCAGCCGATGCTCGCGCCGTACCCGGCAGACAAGCGTCAACAATCCACCAAGAACTTCGAACTCGACCGTTCCATCAGCCACACCAAGCAGCAGCAGGGTCGTCTGAATCGCCTGTCGGTGTCGGTGGTGGTGGACGATCAGGTCAAGATCAACCCGGCCAACGGCGAAACCACCCGTGCGCCGTGGAGCGCCGACGAATTGGCGCGCTTCACTCGCCTGGTGCAGGACGCGGTCGGCTTCGACGCCAGCCGTGGCGACAGCGTCAGCGTGATCAACATGCCGTTCTCCGCCGAGCGCGGCGAAGTGATTGCCGACATTCCGTTCTACTCCCAGCCATGGTTCTGGGACATCGTCAAACAAGTGCTGGGTGTGTTGTTCATCCTGGTGCTGGTGTTCGGCGTGCTGCGTCCGGTGCTCAACAACATCACCGGTGGCGGCAAAGGCAAGGAACTGGCCGGTCTGGGCGGTGACGTGGAACTGGGTGGCATGGGCGGTCTGGACGGTGAACTGTCCAACGATCGTGTCAGCCTCGGCGGCCCGACCAGCATCCTGCTGCCGAGCCCGAGCGAAGGCTATGACGCTCAGTTGAACGCAATCAAGAGTCTGGTGGCAGAAGACCCGGGTCGTGTGGCCCAGGTCGTGAAAGAGTGGATTAACGCAGATGAGTGATAACCGAGCCGCCGTCGCCAAACTGTCCCGGGTCGATAAAGCCGCGATTCTGCTGCTGTCCCTGGGTTCGACCGATGCTGCACAAGTGCTGCGCCACATGGGCCCCAAAGAGGTTCAGCGGGTCGGCGTGGCCATGGCCCAGATGGGCAACGTCCACCGTGAGCAGGTCGAGCAGGTCATGAGCGAGTTCGTCGACATTGTCGGCGACCAGACCAGCCTGGGCGTCGGCTCCGATGACTACGTGCGCAAAATGCTCACCCAGGCCCTGGGTGAAGACAAGGCCAACGGCCTGATCGACCGCATTCTGCTGGGCGGCAACACCAGTGGCCTCGACAGCCTGAAATGGATGGAACCGCGCGCCGTTGCCGACGTGATCCGCTACGAGCACCCGCAGATCCAGGCGATCGTGGTCGCGTACCTCGATCCGGATCAGGCCGGTGAAGTGCTGGGCAACTTCGACCACAAGGTGCGTCTGGACATCATCCTGCGTGTCTCGTCGCTGAACACCGTGCAGCCGGCGGCACTGAAAGAATTGAACCAGATCCTCGAGAAGCAGTTCTCCGGCAACTCGAATGCCTCGCGCACCACCCTGGGTGGTATCAAGCGTGCGGCGGACATCATGAACTTCCTCGACAGCTCGATCGAAGGCCAGCTCATGGACTCGATCCGCGAAGTCGACGAAGACCTGTCCGGTCAGATCGAAGACCTCATGTTCGTGTTCAACAACCTGGCCGATGTCGACGACCGCGGTATCCAGGCGCTGTTGCGCGAAGTGTCCTCCGATGTGCTGGTGCTGGCCCTCAAGGGTTCGGACGAAGGCGTCAAGGAAAAGATCTTCAAGAACATGTCCAAACGTGCTGCCGAACTGCTGCGCGACGACCTCGAGGCCAAAGGCCCGGTGCGCGTCAGCGACGTGGAAACCGCGCAGAAGGAAATCCTCACCATCGCCCGCCGTATGGCCGAAGCCGGAGAAATCGTGCTCGGTGGCAAGGGCGGCGAGGAAATGATCTAACACCATGGGCAAGAACGACGACGATGTAACGGACCTGATCCGTGCCCGGGACGTCCGCGGTTTCGAAACCTGGGCGATCCCAAGCTTCGATCCGCCGGCACCGGAACCCGAGCCGGAACCGGAGCCCGAACCGCCGGAAATGGAAGAAGTGCCGCTGGAGGAAGTCCAGCCACTGACCCTGGAAGAACTCGAAAGCATCCGTCAGGAGGCTTACAACGAGGGCTTCGCCATCGGCGAAAAAGAAGGTTTCCACAGCGCCACCCTCAAGGTGCGCCAGGAAGCCGAGGTGGTCCTGACGGCCAAGGTCAACGGCCTTGAGCAGTTGATGGCGAACCTGTTCGAACCCATCGCCGAACAAGACACCCAGATCGAAAAATCCCTGGTCGACCTCGTGCAGCACATCGCCAGACAGGTGATTCAGCGCGAACTGGCCATCGACTCGACGCAGATCGAACATGTCATGCGCGACGCCCTCAAGCTGTTGCCGCTGGGCGTGGGCAATGTGCGGCTGTACGTCAATCCGCAGGACTTCGAACAGGTCAAAGCCCTGCGCGAACGTCATGAGGAAACCTGGCGTATCGTCGAGGACGAATCGCTGCTGCCGGGCGGTTGCCGGGTCGAAACCGAACACAGCCGGATCGATGCGAGCATCGAAACCCGCGTCAGCCAGATCATGGCCAAGCTGTTCGATCAATTGCACGAACAAGCCCTGCACCCGGCCGCGCCGGACATGAGCCTGGATCTGCCGGAAGCGCCGAAGCCGGCACCTGTCACCGACGAGCCGCTCGCGGACGCCCCCGATGCGCCTTGAACGCACCAGTTTCGCCAAGCGCCTGAGCACCTACGCTGAAGCCGCCGAAATTCCCGGTGCGCCGATTCTCGAAGGGCGCCTGCTGCGCATGGTCGGCCTGACGCTCGAGGCCGAAGGCCTGCGCGCCGCCATGGGCACCCGCTGCATGGTGATCAACGACGACAGCTATCATCCGTCGCAGGTTGAAGCCGAAGTCATGGGTTTCTCTGGCAGCAAAGTTTTCCTGATGCCTGTTGGCAGTGTTGCCGGTATTGCGCCGGGCGCCCGTGTGGTGCCGCTGGCCGATACCGGTCGCTTGCCGATGGGCATGAGCATGCTCGGTCGCGTGCTGGACGGCGCCGGACGTGCACTGGACGGCAAGGGCGGCATGAAGGCCGAAGACTGGGTGCCGATGGACGGCCCGACCATCAACCCGCTAAATCGTGACCCGATCAGCGAACCGCTGGACGTCGGCATTCGTTGCATCAACGGTTTGTTGACGGTCGGTCGCGGCCAGCGTCTGGGCCTGTTCGCCGGTACCGGCGTCGGTAAATCGGTCTTGCTCGGCATGATGACCCGCTTCACCGAGGCTGACATCATCGTCGTTGGCCTGATCGGTGAGCGGGGTCGAGAAGTTAAAGAATTCATCGAGCACATCCTCGGTGAAGAAGGCCTCAAGCGTTCGGTGGTGGTTGCATCCCCAGCGGACGACGCGCCACTGATGCGTCTGCGCGCGGCGATGTACTGCACGCGGATCGCCGAGTATTTCCGCGACAAGGGCAAGAACGTCCTGTTGCTGATGGATTCCCTGACCCGTTTCGCCCAGGCCCAGCGGGAAATCGCCCTGGCCATCGGCGAGCCGCCGGCGACCAAGGGTTACCCGCCTTCAGTGTTCGCCAAACTGCCGAAACTGGTGGAGCGCGCCGGTAACGCGGAGAAGGGCGGGGGGTCGATCACTGCGTTCTACACTGTATTGTCCGAGGGCGATGACCAGCAGGACCCGATTGCCGACTCGGCGCGAGGCGTGCTCGACGGCCACATCGTGTTGTCCCGGCGTCTGGCCGAAGAAGGTCATTACCCGGCCATCGATATCGAAGCTTCGATCAGCCGGGTGATGCCGGCGGTGGTATCGCCGGAGCACATGACCCGTGCGCAGTACTTCAAGCAGTTGTGGTCGCGCTATCAGCAGAGTCGCGATCTGATCAGCGTCGGTGCCTATGTTGCCGGCGGTGATCGTGAAACGGACCTTGCCATCAATCTGCAGCCGCAACTGGTCAGATACTTGCGTCAGGGCCTGAACGACAGCATCAGCCTGGGTGAAAGCGAGGCGTACCTCGAAACGATTTTCGCCCCTGCGGCCGGCGGGTAACCGGCCATGGCCCAGAGCCGAGCCGCGCGTCTGGCGCCGGTGGTGGAAATGGCCGAAAAAGCCGAGAAAACCGCCGTGCAGCGCCTGGGGTATTTCCAGGGTCAGGTGAAGGTGGCCGAAAGCAAACTCGCCGACCTGCATGCCTTTCGTCTGGATTACTCCGAACAATGGATCGTGCGCGGCAGCACGGGCGTGTCCGGGCAATGGCTGCTGGGTTTTCAGGGCTTTCTGGCGCAACTCGACACCGCGGTCGATCAACAGCGGCAAAGCCTGCAATGGCACCAGAACAATCTGGACAAGGCGCGTGACGCCTGGCAGCAGGCGTTTGCCCGGGTCGAGGGGCTGCGAAAACTTGTACAACGCTACCGCGACGAAGCCCAGCGCGCCGAAGACAAGCGCGAGCAGAAGCTGCTGGACGAGTTGTCCCAACGCCTGCCGCGCCGTGATGCCTACTGACGGGTTGATCTCTGACAGTTTCCGGCGACTTCCTGCCTTGCCCCTTACCCTTGCAAGTGCTAAACCTTGTACAGGTTCGTCAATGACAAGGAAGCCAGTACATGTCAGTCGTTACAGAAGTCTCTCCGGATGGGCAAAAACTGACGATTTCGATCAAGGGCCGGTTCGATTTCGGACGCCATCAGGAGTTTCGCGAGTCCTACGAGCGACTCAATAAAAAGCCCGACGCCATCGTGGTGGATCTCAAGGATGCCACCTATCTCGACAGTTCGGCTCTGGGAATGCTGCTTCTGCTGCGCGATCACGCGGGTGGCGACGACTCGGACGTACGAGTGATCAACAGCAATTCGGATGTGCGCAAGATCCTCGCCATTTCCAACTTCGACAAACTGTTCGACATCAGTTGACGGCCATGCAGCCGCAAGAACCGCTGACGATCCTGATCGCCGAAGACAGCGCCGCCGACCGGCTGCTGTTGTCGACGATCGTGCGCCGTCAGGGGCATGTCGTGCTGACGGCTACCAATGGGGCTGAAGCGGTCGCGGTGTTTTCTGCTCAGCAACCGCATCTGGTGCTGATGGATGCCATGATGCCGGTGATGGATGGCTTCGAGGCGGCGCGGCAGATCAAGGTGCTGGCGGGTGAAAACCTGGTGCCGATCATTTTCCTTACCTCGCTCACCGAGAGCGAAGCCCTGGTGCGATGCCTGGAGGCTGGCGGTGACGATTTTCTGGCGAAGCCTTACAACCAGGTGATCCTCTCCGCCAAAATCAAGGCGATGGATCGCTTGCGCCGCCTGCAAGCCACGGTGCTTGAGCAGCGCGACCTGATTGCCCGGCACCACGACTACCTGCTCAACGAGCAGCGGGTCGCCAAGGCTGTATTCGACAAGGTCGCGCATTCCGGTTGCCTGAGTGCGCCGAACATCCGCTATCTGCAATCACCCTATGCGTTGTTCAACGGCGATCTGCTGTTGGCGGCCTACACGCCGGCCGGTGACATGCATGTGTTGCTCGGTGATTTCACCGGGCACGGTCTGCCGGCGGCGGTCGGTGCCATGCCCCTGGCGGAAGTGTTCTACGGCATGACGGCCAAGGGCTATGGCCTGGCCGAAACCCTGCGGGAAATGAACGCCAAGCTCAAGCGTATCCTGCCGGTGGACATGTTCTGCTGCGCGACGCTGCTCTGCCTGAGTTTTCAGCGCCGCAGCGTGGAAATCTGGAACGGCGGCATGCCCGACGGTTATCTGCATCGCATCGCCACGGGCGAGCGGGTGCCGCTTGCGGCGCGGCATCTGCCGCTGGGTGTGCTCAGTCCGCAGGCCTTCGACGATCAAACCGAAGTGCTGTCGATGGCGGTGGGTGACCGTGTGTTCCTGTTGTCCGACGGCGTGATCGACACCTGCGATGCCAATGATCAGTTGTTCGGCGTCGAGCGCTTGCAGCGGGTGTTTGCCGACAATCGCCAGCCGGATCGGCTGTTTGCCGAGATCGAGCAGGCGTTGCAGGATTTTCGCGGCGAAGCCCGGGACGATGTGAGCATGGTCGAGGTCAGCCTGCTGGAAATGGCGCAGGTCAATCCGTCGGCGCCGGTGTATTCCGACAGCGGTCAGTCGTGCCCGCTGGACTGGTCGGTGAGCTTCGAATTTCGCGGTTCCACCCTGAAACGCTTCAATCCGTTACCCTACCTGCTGCAATTGCTGCTCGAAGTGCATGGCTTGCGCACGCAGAGCGGGGCGTTGTACAGCGTGCTCGCCGAGCTTTACTCCAATGCGCTTGAGCATGGGGTGTTGGGGCTGGACTCCAGTCTCAAACGCGATGCTTCAGGCTTTGCCCGCTATTATGAGCAGCGTAATGCTCGACTGGATGCCTTGCAGGATGGCTATGTGCGCGTGCACTTGCAGGTCCGTCCGGAGGGCGAGGGTGGTTGTCTGATCGTGCGGGTGGAAGATAGTGGCAAAGGCTTTGACGTGGCCCGGGTAATGGAGCGGCCACTCGACGGTGTCCGTTTGTCGGGGCGTGGCGTCAGCCTGATCCGGCAACTGAGCAGGAATCCGAGCTGGTCAGACGATGGTCGCAGTGCTCGCGTGGAGTTTTTCTGGGAGGCTCTGGCATAATCCGCGCATTCTTGATCAAGGAGTGAACAAGTGACTGATGCCTGTGTAGATCGCGACGTACTGAGTGCGTTGCAAGAAGTCATGGAGGATGGCTATCCGGAGTTGCTGGATACGTTCCTGGCAGATTCCGAAGCGCGCCTGCGTGAATTGCAAAAGACCGCGGATGCCGACGCCTTGTCGTCGGTGGCTCATAGCTTCAAAGGCAGCAGCAGCAACATGGGGGCGACCCGTCTGGCTGAGCTTTGCCAGGAGCTGGAGCTGCACGCGAGGGACAAGAGCCCGTCCGAAATCATCAAGCTGGTGGCCGACATCCATAACGAGTTTGCGGATGTGCGCCCCGTCTATGAAGCCGAGCGACAGCGCTCTCCCGCCCATTGAGCCAGCCGTCCGGCGTTTTTATTCGGCGCCGGACGAAACTGGCCCGGCACTTGCAGTCATCTCGTTCAACTGTACCTACGATCCCAGTGCAGCGGAGACCGTGCCATGCCTGCAACCCCTAACATTCTTATTCAGACTGCCGCCCAGGCCAAGGCGCAAGCCGCCTCTGCCAAACCGTCAGTGGTGGCCGCAGGCCCCGGGGACAAGGCTTCAAGCTTCGCTCAGGTGTTTGCCGATCAGGGACAGAACAAGCCTTCCGTTGCGACCGATAACTCGGTGAAACCTGCACGCGACAAGGACACTGGCAGCGTCAGCAAGAAGGACAGCGGCAAGGATCAGTCTGCCGCCCCCGAGCCGGCCGTTGCCGATAGCGGCAATGCCTTGCCCGCCGACAAAACCTCGTCAACCGCAACGGATGACGCGGTGGCCAGCGACGATACGTCCGATACACCGACCACGCCGGTCGCCGACACCACGCCTGTCGTAGATTCGACGCTGGATCCGGCGCTGATGCAAGTCGCGCAGCCGGTCGTCACGCCGCCGGTCGTGGCGGCGCCCGTCGTCGAAACACCAGTGAAGCCTGAAACCCAGGCGCCAGCGGTGGCTGCATTGCCGGCGGCCGCCACGGCGGCGCCTGCCGTCGACAGTGATTTCGATCCCGAGGCCGATCCGCTCGACTCGATGCCGGCCGTGCGTATGGCGATGGAGCAGAGTGGTCACATTTCCGCGTCCAGCCAGTCGCAGCCCAAGGCGACGCCGGCCCAGGCCCAGGCTGATGGCGAGCTGACCTCGGCTCAGACCTTCGCCGCCGGCATGGCCAGCATGCTGGATGTGCAGGCTGACAAGGACAGCACCAGCCAGGGCGGGGAAAAGGCCTTCAGTGGTCTGATCGACGATGGTTTGAAAGACCTGAAATCCGCCACCAGCGATACCCGCGTGGATGACTTCGCCAACCGTCTGGCGGCGCTGACTCAGGCGGCCACACCGAAAACCGCCAACGCGGTGCCGGTGAACCAGCCGATCGCCATGCATCAGAGCGGCTGGACCGAAGAAGTGGTCAACCGCGTCATGTACCTGTCGAGCAACAACCTGAAGGCCGCCGATATCCAGTTGCAGCCGGCTGAACTGGGTCGTCTGGACATTCGGGTGAACATGGTGCCGGACCAGCAGACCCAGGTGACCTTCATGAGCGCACACCCGAGTGTTCGCGAAGCGCTCGACGGCCAGATGCATCGTCTGCGTGACATGTTCACCCAGCAAGGCATGGGGCAGGTCGATGTCAACGTTGCCGACCAGAACCGTGGCTGGCAGGGGCAAGGCCAGGAACAGGCGCAACAGGGGCAGCAGGGTGGTCGCACCAGCGCCGCCGGCGGTCGCCTGGACTCCTCGGAAGAAGAGTTGACGCCTGCGGCCGTGGCTGAAGCCGCCGCTCAAACCACCAGCGTGATCGGCAGCAGCGCCGTCGACTACTACGCCTGATTCATCCTCCCCCGAGGGAGCGGCCCTGTCCGCTCCCTCGTCTGTTTTGCCACCGCTCTCCATTCCCCTCCGACACTTCTGGCATAACACTTGCTCTTGCCTTGCCGTGCGACTGTGAAAACCCGATTAGTGACGGATTATTGGCATGGCGAAGAGCGAAGCAGCAGCAGTAAAAGACCCCGCAACCAAAGGCAAACTCAAGATGATCATTGTGATCGTGCTCGGGTTGCTGCTGGCCATCGGCGCGTCTGTGGGGGCGACGTGGTTCTTCATGCACAGCGCCCAGAGCAAACCTGCGGCTGCCGCGGAAACCGCTCCGGTCGGCAAGCAGCCGGCAATTTTCGAGCCGATGGCGCCGGCCTTCGTGGCCAACTACAACCAGAACGGCCGTCAGCGCTACATGCAGGTGAGCATCACCATGCTGGCGCGCAATCAGGCCGATCTTGAAGCGCTCAAAGTGCACATGCCGGTGATCCGCAACAACCTGGTGATGCTCTTCTCCGGTCAGGATTTCGCCACTTTGGCGACGCCGGTCGGTCAAGAGATGTTGCGCCAGAAGGCCACGGCCAGCGTCCAGGAAGTGGCGCAGAAAGAGCTGGGCAAAGTGGTGATCGAACAGTTGCTTTTCACTAATTTCGTACTGCAGTAGGAACACGACATGGCCGTGCAGGATCTGCTGTCCCAGGATGAAATCGACGCGCTGTTGCATGGCGTCGACGATGGTCTGGTACAGACCGATAACGCTGCCGAACCCGGCAGTGTCAAAAGCTACGACCTGACCAGCCAGGATCGCATCGTCCGTGGACGCATGCCGACTCTTGAGATGATCAACGAGCGTTTTGCCCGTTACACCCGCATCAGCATGTTCAACATGCTGCGCCGCTCGGCGGACGTTGCCGTCGGTGGCGTACAGGTGATGAAGTTCGGCGAATACGTGCACTCGCTGTACGTGCCGACCAGCCTCAACCTGGTCAAGATCAAACCCCTGCGCGGCACCGCGCTGTTCATCCTCGACGCCAAACTGGTGTTCAAGCTGGTGGACAACTTCTTCGGCGGCGACGGCCGTCACGCCAAGATCGAAGGGCGTGAATTCACCCCGACCGAACTGCGCGTGGTGCGCATGGTGCTGGAACAGGCGTTCGTCGACCTGAAAGAAGCCTGGCAGGCGATCATGGAAGTCAACTTCGAGTACATCAACTCGGAAGTGAACCCGGCCATGGCCAACATCGTCGGCCCGAGCGAAGCGATCGTGGTCTCCACGTTCCACATCGAACTCGACGGCGGTGGCGGCGACCTGCACGTGACCATGCCGTACTCGATGATCGAGCCGGTGCGCGAAATGCTCGACGCCGGTTTCCAGTCGGACCTCGACGACCAGGACGAGCGCTGGGTCAACGCCCTGCGTCAGGACGTCCTCGATGTCGACGTGCCGATCGGTGCCACCGTCGCTCGCCGCCAGTTGAAACTGCGCGACATCCTGCACATGCAGCCGGGTGACGTGATCCCGGTCGAGATGCCGGAAGACATGATCATGCGCGCCAACGGCGTGCCGGCCTTCAAGGTCAAGATGGGCTCGCACAAAGGCAACCTCGCGTTGCAGGTGATCGAGCCGATCGAGCGCCGCTGAAGCGGCGCAACACCCCTTTCGCATTTAACTGAATTGTTGCCCGCCGAGGACAAATGATGAACGACGATATGAACGCCCAGGACGATCAGGCACTGGCCGACGAGTGGGCTGCCGCCCTGGAAGAAACCGGTGAAGCCGGGCAGGCCGACATCGACGCGCTGCTGGCCGCCGACGCTGGTGTTTCCAGCTCCAACCGTCTGCCGATGGAAGAGTTCGGCAGCGTGCCGAAGAACAACGATCCGGTGACCCTTGACGGTCCGAACCTGGACGTGATTCTCGACATTCCGGTGTCGATCTCGATGGAAGTGGGCAGCACCGACATCAACATCCGCAACCTGCTGCAACTCAACCAGGGTTCGGTGATCGAGCTCGATCGTCTGGCCGGCGAGCCGCTGGACGTGCTGGTCAACGGTACCCTCATCGCTCACGGCGAAGTGGTTGTGGTCAACGAAAAGTTCGGCATCCGCCTGACCGACGTGATCAGCCCAAGCGAACGCATCAAGAAGCTGCGCTGAGTGAAAAAGGTTCTGGGTTCTTTGCTGGCCTCGGCGCTGGCGCTGCCATCGATCGTGATGGCCGCCGAGCCGGCGGCTGCCACCGCTGCGGCGGTGACGCCTGCGGTCAACAGCGGTGTCGCCGGGCAATTGACGCAGCTGGTGTTCGGTCTGCTGCTGGTGCTGGGGTTGATCTTCTTCCTCGCCTGGCTGTTGCGCCGGGTGCAGCAGGCAGGCCCGGCGGGCAAGGGCCAGGTGATCGAGCTGATCGGTTCCCGCGCGCTCGGTCCGCGTGATCGTCTGATGCTGGTGCAGGTCGGCAAGGAGCAGATCCTGCTGGGTCTCAGCCCCGGCACGATCACCGCGCTGCACGTACTCAAGGAACCGGTGGACGTCCCGGCGACCTCCGAAAAAGCGACTCCGGAATTTGCCCAGCATCTGTTGAAGATCCTCGGCAAGGATCAAAAGGATACGAAGTAATGGGTGCGTTGCGCATCGTCTTGACCCTGGCCTTGATGTTGGCCGCGCCACTGGCGTTCGCCGCCGATCCGTTGTCGATCCCGGCGATCACCTTGGGCACCAACGCCAACGGTGCCCAGGAATATTCGGTCAGCCTGCAGATCCTGCTGATCATGACGGCGCTGAGCTTCATTCCGGCCGCCGTCATTCTGATGACCAGCTTCACCCGGATCATCATCGTCTTCTCGATCCTGCGTCAGGCCCTCGGTCTGCAGCAGACGCCGTCGAACCAGATCCTCACCGGCATGGCGCTGTTCCTGACCATGTTCATCATGGCGCCGGTGTTCGACCGGGTGAACAACGATGCCCTGCAACCGTATCTGGCGGAGAAACTCACCGCCCAGCAAGCGGTGGAAAAGGCTCAGGTGCCGATCAAGGACTTCATGCTCGCGCAGACGCGTTCCAGCGATCTGGAGCTGTTCATGCGCCTGTCCAAGCGCACCGATATCGCGACGCCGGATCAGGCACCGCTGACCATTCTGGTGCCGGCCTTCGTCACGTCTGAACTGAAAACCGCGTTCCAGATCGGCTTCATGATCTTCATTCCGTTCCTCATCATCGACCTGGTCGTGGCGAGTGTGCTGATGGCGATGGGTATGATGATGCTGTCGCCGCTGATCATTTCCCTGCCGTTCAAGATCATGCTGTTTGTGCTGGTGGATGGGTGGGCGCTGATCATCGGCACCTTGGCCAGCAGTTTCGGAGGTGTATCGCCATGACGCCAGAAGTAGCGGTCGACATTTTTCGCGAAGCCTTGTGGCTGACCACGATGATGGTCGCGATTCTGGTGATCCCGAGTCTGCTGGTGGGCCTGCTGGTGTCGATGTTCCAGGCCGCCACGCAGATCAACGAACAGACCCTGAGCTTTCTGCCGCGTCTGCTGGTGATGCTGGTGACCCTGATTGTCGGCGGTCCGTGGATCATCCAGACCTTCATGGAATACATCATCCAGCTGTACAAAAACATTCCGCTGGTCATCGGCTGAGTCATGCAGTCGCTGCTTCAGTTGACCGACACGCAGATCAGCACCTGGGTGGCGACGTTCATGCTGCCGCTGTTTCGCATCGGCTCGATGCTGATGGTGATGCCGGTGTTCGGCACCACGCTGGTTCCCAAGCGTGTCCGTTTATACCTCGCCCTCGCGATCACTGTGGTGATCGCGCCGAGCCTGCCGCCGATGCCGGCCGTCAGCCCGCTCGATCTCAGTGGCTTGCTGTTGATTGCCGAGCAGATCCTGGTCGGCGCCGTGCTGGGCTTCTCCTTGCAGCTGTTCTTCCAGGCCTTTGTGGTCGCGGGGCAGATCGTTGCGATTCAGATGGGCATGGGCTTCGCCTCGATGATCGACCCCACCAACGGCGTGTCGGTGGCGGTGATCGGGCAGTTTTTCACCATGCTGGTGACGCTGCTGTTCCTCGGCATGAACGGTCACCTTGTAGTCTTTGAGGTGCTGACTGAAAGCTTCACCACGCTGCCGGTCGGCGCAGGCCTGATGACCGCGCATTACTGGGAGCTGGCCGGCAAGCTCGGCTGGGTGCTGGGCGCGGCATTGATGCTGGTGCTGCCGGCCGTCACTGCGCTGCTGGTGGTCAACATTGCATTCGGTGTGATGACCCGGGCGGCGCCACAGCTGAACATTTTCTCGATCGGTTTTCCGCTGACCCTCGTGCTCGGCCTGTTCATTGTCTGGGTTGGGCTGGCGGACATTCTCAATCAGTATCAGCCGCTGGCCGTCGAGGCCTTGCAGTTGCTACGCGAACTGGCACAGGCGCGCTGAGTCATGGCAGAGAGCGAGAGCGGTCAGGATAAAACAGAAGACCCCACGGAGAAGCGCAAGAAGGACTCCCGGGAAAAGGGCGAGATTGCGCGCTCCAAGGAACTCAACACGCTGGCGATCATGCTCGCCGGTTCCGGTGCGCTGCTGGTGTTCGGCGGGATGTTGGCGCAGGACTTGATGGAGCTGATGCGCCTGAACTTCACGCTGTCGCGCGAAGTGATCATGGATCAGAGCTCCATGGGCAAGTTCTTGATGAATTCCGGGGTGATCGCACTGGTGGCGATCCAGCCGATCATGATCACCTTGCTGCTGGCGGCGTTTCTCGGGCCGATCGCCCTCGGCGGCTGGCTGTTTGCGGCGGGTTCCCTGGCGCCCAAGTTCAGTCGGATGAACCCTGGCGCGGGTCTCAAGCGCATGTTCTCCATGAAGTCGGTGATCGAACTGCTCAAGGCGCTGGCCAAGTTCCTGATCATTCTGGCGGTGGCGCTGGTGGTGTTGTCCGGGGATGTCGACGACCTGTTGCGCATTGCCCATGAACCGTTGGACCGAGCGATCATTCACAGTCTGCAACTGGTGGGCTGGAGCACTTTGTGGATGGCCTGCGGTTTGATCATCATCGCGGCAGTCGATGTCCCGGTGCAGCTCTGGGAGAGCATTAAAAAGCTCAAGATGACCAAGCAGGAAGTGCGCGACGAGCACAAGGATCAGGAAGGTCGGCCGGAGGTCAAACAGCGGATTCGTCAGGTCCAGCGCGAGATGTCGCAGCGCCGGATGATGGCGGCGATCCCGGATGCCGACGTGGTCATCACCAACCCGACGCACTACGCCGTGGCGCTCAAATACGACTCGGAGAAGGGCGGGGCGCCGATGCTGCTGGCCAAGGGCAGCGACTTCCTGGCGCTGAAAATCCGCGAAATCGCCGTGGCCAACAACGTCATGCTGCTCGAATCGCCGGCCCTGGCGCGTTCGATCTATTACTCCACCGAGTTGGAAGAAGAAATTCCCGGCGGTCTGTACCTGGCGGTCGCTCAGGTACTGGCCTACGTCTACCAGATCCGCCAGCACCGCGCAGGCAAGGGCAAGTTCCCGGAACCGCTCAAGGACGATCTGCCTATCCCGCCGGATCTGCGGCGCGATTCCTGATGGTGATGAAGTAAAAAAACCGCCTCGGGTTGAACCCGGTGGCGGTTTTTTTATGCCTGGTGACCTGTGTTGCTTGTGCGGTCGCTTTCGCGATCAGCAGCCACGACACATCACATCTGCGACGGCGGTAGTTCCAGATTATTCAGCACTCGATTCGCTGCCAGCTCCCCGAGCATGATCAGTTGCCCGATGCCCATCAATGTCCTGCGCTGCGAGGCGGGCATGAGATGGGCGAAGTCATTGGCGATGGTTCTGGCGGAAGCGAGGGTTTCGCAGAGCTCGACCAGCAGCTCTTCGTTTTTGAAGTCCGCGGTGACGGCATACATTCTGCGGGTTTTGCGCGGTGGTGGCGTGGAGCCGGGCGGGCAGAGATAGTGATCGAGGGCGCGGTCGGCGGCTTCGTGAAGCTTTCTGGAATCGAGGGATTCGTAGGGCGAGGCGGGGTCGGTTTCGGGTGGATTGGGTGTTGGTTTGATCATGGTGAAGCTCCTATAAGGTGGAGCCGCCCTGAACTGTCGCTAAACAGAAAGGTGGCGGCTGTACGCAGGTTAGCGAACCGGTTATAGGCACCCGGCAGACCCGAGGGTCTCCCGCATACAGCCACCATAGCGGAGTTGCAGACATCGAGTCTGCGACAAGGCATGGAGCGCTGGTGCACCTATTTATGATTCGAGTCGCTAAACCCGATCGCTGATTCGTCAGCGACCGACCCACAATAGAACCCGCCCCCAAGGCGCACAAGCCGGCGGATTCTGGCGTAGCTGTAGGCAACGGCGCAAGGATTCGTAGCCTGTAAGGCGTGTCTGAAGGTGTCTTTTAAACACCTGAGTTTAAAAGACACTTTTTGCTGCCCTCTCTGAGCTCCTCGCGAGCAGGCCGCATCCTGATATCTCCACGCAGTGCCGTTCGTCTGATCAACCTCTGAACCTGTAAGTTCTGACAGTAGACGTTTGGTGTCCCTCGGCGTCTGCTGAGTGTCGGGAATTACCCCGGCGTTTGGAGGTGTGGATCATGAGCGTGTCCGAGTACAAACAGCTCAAAGGCATGAAGTTGCAATTTGTGGCGGGCGAACTGAAGGATTATCCAGACGAGGCGGCTATTGGTTACACGATGACGTTTCACGCCTTTCTGGATTTTACTTACTTCAAGGAAGCGGCCAATGAATTGATCCCCGCGTATTTCGACTCCGGGCTCAACAGGATCAGGGTTCCGATGACCGGGCTAGGGGTGTTTGGGACGTACGCTGATGTCACAAGGTCAATCGATTCTGCCGCGGCGTTGTTCGGTTTGATCAGCGATCCCTTGTATTACGATGCGGACTGGTTTACCTCGTGGCCGTTTCAAATGTATGTCGCCAAACCTCGGTTCGGCCTGATGCAAAACCCTTTGGTCATCACTGCGGGCCGCAAATATAAATTCCCTCCGCTGGAGGGGCAGTCCACATCACCTCCAATCACAATCAAAGACCTTCCTCTAATGCTGTTCGAATGGGCCTTCACGCTTTTCGAGGCTCATGATGACCCGGCGCAAGACGCGCCTTTCGAGCGTGGGACTTTGGGGTATATGGGGGAGGATATGGTTCCGGTCGGCGATACGCAGATGCGTGAAGGCACCTTGTATATAAACCCCACAGGACTGCAATTTGGGGATATCCCTCCACAACAGATCCTTGCGGCCACCAAGTCGTAAAGTGCGCGCCATAAAACTGTTCAAATCGCTCTATTCCCCGTTCCCGCAAAAGTTGGAAGGCTTCTTGCAGTAGCCGCCGTGCGCCCGCTCTGGGCGTCAAAAGTTTGCTTTAAAGGAACGGGGAAAACCGGTGGATCGCTCTCAGTTAATCAACAGTGCTCGCTCGAACATTGCCGATCTCAGTCGGGGCAATCTGGGTGTGCCGCTGTTGCTGCTGGTCATGCTGGCGATGATGATGTTGCCGGTGCCGCCGTTCCTGCTCGACGTCTTCTTCACCTTCAACATTGCCCTGTCGATCGTCGTGCTGCTGGTCTGCGTGTACGCGTTGCGGCCGCTGGATTTCGCGGTGTTCCCGACGATCCTGCTGGTGGCGACGCTGTTGCGGCTGGCGCTGAACGTGGCGTCGACGCGGGTGGTGATGCTCCACGGTCAGGACGGCCACGCCGCTGCCGGTAAGGTGATCCAGGCCTTCGGTGAGGTGGTGATCGGCGGCAACTACGTGGTCGGTATCGTGGTCTTCGCGATCTTGATGATCATCAACTTCGTCGTGGTCACCAAGGGTGCCGGGCGGATTTCCGAGGTGAGCGCGCGTTTCACCCTCGACGCGATGCCCGGCAAACAAATGGCAATCGACGCCGACCTCAACGCCGGTCTGATCGACCAGAACCAGGCCAAGGCCCGTCGTTCCGAAGTCGCCCAAGAGGCTGAGTTCTACGGTTCGATGGACGGTGCCAGCAAGTTCGTTCGCGGTGACGCCATCGCCGGCCTGCTGATTCTGTTCATCAACCTGATCGGCGGCATGGCCGTCGGTATCTTCCAGCACAACATGACCTTCGCCGACGCCGGCAAGGTTTACGCCCTGCTGACCATCGGTGACGGTTTAGTGGCGCAATTGCCATCACTGTTGTTATCTACAGCGGCAGCAATCATGGTGACCCGTGCTTCCGGTTCGGAAGACATGGGCAAGCAGATCAATCGCCAGATGTTCGCCTCGCCGAAAGCGCTGGCGGTGGCGGCCGGTCTGATGGCGGTCATGGGCCTGGTGCCGGGCATGCCGCACTTCTCCTTCCTGAGCATGGCGGCCCTGGCGGCTGGTGGCGCGTACCTGTTCTGGAAAAAGCAGAACGTCGCCAAGGTGCAGGCGCTGCAAGAGGTTCAGCGTCAGCAGGAGCTGCTGCCTTCGCCGGCCCGCGCCATGGAAACCAAGGAGCTGGGCTGGGACGACGTGACGCCAATCGACATGATCGGCCTGGAAGTCGGTTATCGCCTGATTCCGCTGGTGGACCGCAACCAGGGCGGGCAATTGCTGGCGCGGATCAAGGGCGTGCGCAAGAAGCTCTCGCAGGATCTGGGCTTCCTGATGCCGACCGTGCACATCCGCGACAACCTCGACCTGGCGCCGAGTGCCTATCGCCTGACCCTGATGGGCGTGATCCTGGCCGAAGCCGAGATCTACCCGGATCGCGAACTGGCGATCAACCCGGGGCAGGTCTACGGCACGCTCAACGGCATTACCGCCAAAGATCCGGCTTTCGGGCTGGAGGCGGTGTGGATCGAAGTCAGCCAGCGCGCCCAGGCACAATCGCTCGGTTACACCGTAGTGGATGCCAGTACCGTGGTCGCCACGCACTTGAACCAGATTCTGTACAAGCACTCCAGTGAGCTGATCGGCCACGAAGAAGTGCAGCAACTCATGCAATTGCTGGCCAAGAGCTCGCCAAAACTGGCGGAAGAGCTGGTGCCGGGTGTGGTGTCGCTGTCGCAACTGCTCAAGGTGCTGCAAGCACTGCTGGCCGAACACGTGCCGGTGCGCGACATCCGCAGCATTGCCGAAGCCATCGCCAACAATGCCGCCAAGAGTCAAGATACCGCCGCTTTGGTGGCCGCTGTGCGGGTCGGCGTTTCTCGCGCCATCGTCCAAAGCATTGTAGGGACTGAGTCGGAGCTGCCAGTTATCACGCTGGAGCCAAGGTTGGAACAAATATTGCTCAATAGTCTGCAGAAGGCAGGACAAGGCTCGGAAGAGGGCGTTCTGCTGGAGCCAAGCATGGCCGAGAAGCTGCAGCGTTCGCTCATCGAAGCGGCGCAGCGTCAGGAAATGCAAGGTCAGCCGGTGATCCTGTTGGTAGCAGGCCCGGTTCGCGCGATGCTCTCGCGCTTTGGCCGCCTGGCAGTCCCTGGACTGCATGTGCTGGCCTACCAGGAAATTCCGGACAACAAGCAAGTGACCATCGTTGCGACAGTAGGGCCCAACGGCTGAGGTAGTGGTTTATGCAAGTTAAGCGTTTTTTCGCCGCCGATATGCGTCAGGCCATGAAGCTGGTTCGTGATGAGCTGGGCGCTGATGCCGCCATCATTGGCAACCGCCGCATTGCCGGCGGCGTCGAGCTGACGGCGGCGCTGGATTACAAATTGTCGGCGCTGGCGCCACGGGTTCCGAACATGGAACTCGAAGATGAGCTGCGCAAGACCCAGTCGCGCATCGTCACCGCCCAGGCCGAACTGAGCATGCGTGGTGAAGCCGACGGCAACACCAATCGCCAGTTGTTCTCCGGTCTGCCATTGACCGCCGGCCTGCCGCTGACGGCTGCCGAGCCTCTGACAGAACCGACTTACGCTGCTCCGGCGCGTCCAGCTCCGGCACCTGCGCCGGCTGCCGCTGGCGTTGATCCGCGTGCGCTGGATTCGATGCGTTTCGAACTCAACAGCCTGCGCGAGCTGATGGAAGTGCAGCTCGGCACTCTGGCCTGGAATCAGCTGCAAGGCAGCCGTCCGGCTCAGGCGAACCTTTATCGTCGTCTGCAACGCATCGGCTTGTCCGGCCCGTTGTCCCGCGACCTGCTGGCGCTGACCAGCGATATCGAAGAACCTCGTCAGGCCTGGCGCATGTTGCTGGCGCACCTGGCGCGGATGATCGCCACCCCGGAAGTCGAGCCGCTGGAAGAGGGCGGGATCATTGCCATGGTCGGTCCTGCCGGCATGGGCAAGACCACCACCCTGGCCAAACTGGCCGCCCGTTACGTGCTCAAGTACGGCGCGCAGAACATTGCGCTGGTGAGCATGGACAGCTTCCGCATCGGTGCTCAGGAACAGTTGAAAACCCTGGGCCGGATCCTCAATGTGTCGGTGACCCACGTCGACCCGGGCCAGTCCCTGGTGCAGGCGCTGGATCCACTGCTGCGCAAACGCGTGGTGCTGATCGATACCGCCGGCCTGCAGGCCAGCGATCCGGCACTGCGCATGCAGCTGGAAAGCCTGGCCGGTCGTGGCATTCGGTCGAAAAATTATCTGGTACTGGCAACCACCAGCCAGAAACAGGTTCTAACCGCCGCTTATCACAGTTACAAGCGTTGCGGGCTCGCCGGGTGCATCCTGACTAAACTGGATGAGACGGCCAGCCTTGGCGAAGTGCTGAGCCTGGCGATCAGTCATGAACTGCCGGTCGCCTACCTGACCGACGGCCCACGGATTCCGGATGATCTGCATCTGCCGCGCCGTCATCAATTGGTCAGCCGCGCCGTCAGTGTGCAAATGCAGGAAGAACCCAGCGAAGAAGCCATGGCTGACATGTTCGCTGATATCTACCACAGTCCCACCAAGCAGGTTGGCTGAGGTAATGAACAGTTTTTGTACCTACATCGATGGTCTGCCATGCATTGTTCCGGTTGTGAACGCGCAGCCAGTAATGTGGCCTCCGTCTATGCAAGACAAGGTAAAGAAATAACATGGGCAGCATGCATCCCGTACAGGTGATCGCGGTGACCGGCGGCAAAGGTGGCGTCGGCAAGACTAACGTGTCAGTGAACTTGTCCCTGGCGCTGGCAGAGCTTGGCCGTCGGGTCATGCTGCTGGACGCCGACCTGGGTCTGGCGAACGTCGACGTTCTGCTGGGCCTCACGCCCAAACGTACCCTGGCCGATGTGATCGAGGGCCGCTGCGAGCTGCGCGACGTGCTGTTGCAAGGCCCCGGCGGGATCCGCATCGTGCCGGCCGCTTCCGGCACGCAGAGCATGGTTCACCTGAGCCCGGCCCAGCATGCCGGTCTGATTCAGGCGTTCAGCGACATCGGCGACAATCTCGACGTACTGGTGATCGACACCGCTGCGGGTATTGGTGACTCGGTAGTCAGTTTCGTTCGCGCGGCGCAAGAAGTGTTGCTGGTGGTCTGCGACGAGCCGACCTCGATCACCGACGCCTACGCGCTGATCAAACTGCTCAACCGCGATTACGGCATGAACCGCTTCCGCGTCCTGGCCAACATGGCCCAGAGCCCGCAGGAAGGTCGCAATCTGTTCGCCAAGTTGACCAAGGTCACGGATCGCTTCCTCGACGTCGCCCTACAATACGTCGGTGCGGTGCCTTACGACGAAAGCGTGCGCAAGGCGGTGCAGAAGCAGCGTGCGGTCTATGAAGCCTTCCCGCGTTCCAAGTGCGCACTGGCGTTCAAGGCGATCGCGCAAAAGGTCGACACCTGGCCGCTGCCCGCCAATCCGCGCGGCCACCTCGAATTTTTCGTCGAGCGCCTCGTGCAGCAAACGGCAGGACCTGTGCTATGACCGCCAGCGGTATGAATTTCTACAAGAAGTCGGCACGTGACGCGCAGTACGAGCTGATCGAGCGTTACGCGCCACTGGTCAAACGCATTGCTTACCACTTGCTGGCGCGATTGCCGGCCAGTGTGCAGGTCGAAGACCTGATCCAGGCCGGAATGATCGGCCTGCTCGAAGTCTCGACCAAATACGACGCCAGCAAAGGCGCCAGTTTCGAAACGTACGCGGGCATCCGGATCCGCGGCGCCATGCTCGATGAAGTACGCAAGGGGGACTGGGCACCGCGCTCGGTTCACCGCAACACCCGTATGGTCAGCGACGCGATTCGCTCGATTGAAGCTAAAACCGGCCGTGACGCTAAAGATCACGAGGTTGCGGCCGAACTCCAATTGAGTCTCGACGATTACTACGGGATTTTGAACGACACCCTGGGCAGCCGACTGTTCAGTTTCGACGACCTGTTGCAGGACGGCGAACACGAAGGGCTGCACGAGGATGGCGCAAGTGCTCATCTTGAGCCGTCGCGCGATCTGGAAGATGAGCGCTTCCAGGCTGCGTTGGCGGACGCGATTGCCAATTTGCCGGAGCGTGAGCGACTGGTGTTGGCGCTGTACTACGACGAAGAGCTGAACCTCAAGGAAATCGGTGAAGTCCTTGGCGTCAGTGAATCGCGGGTCAGCCAGTTACACAGCCAGTGCGCGGCCCGCTTGCGGGGGCGTTTGGGGGAGTGGCGAGCGCGCTGAAGGCAGTGTGGGGACGCTGCGAACGAGGCTGGTGCGGTGGTGAACGGCACCGGTCTTGCTCTGTTGTGCTCCAGACAGTCATCGAGTGCTTTGCCGGATTGATTGAAATGGCGCGTCCAGGTGCTGGGCGCGTTTAAGACTGCTTGGAGGTCGAATTGAACAAAGACATGAAAATCCTCATCGTTGATGACTTCTCAACGATGCGGCGGATCATCAAGAACCTGTTGCGTGACCTTGGGTTCACCAACACCGTTGAAGCCGACGATGGCACCACTGCCATTCCGGTGCTCAACAGCGGCAGCATCGACTTTCTGGTGACCGACTGGAACATGCCTGGCATGACCGGTATCGACCTGCTGCGTCACGTGCGCGCCGATGAAAAACTCAAGCACCTGCCAGTGCTGATGGTGACCGCTGAAGCCAAGCGCGAGCAGATCATCGAAGCGGCCCAGGCCGGCGTTAACGGCTACGTGGTCAAACCTTTCACGGCTCAGGCGCTGAAAGAAAAAATCGAGAAGATTTTCGAACGCATCGGCTGATGACGCGCGGGGGAGCTATGGAGCATAACGAATCTTCACAGGGCGACTTCGAGTCGACTCTGAAAAAACACGCGGTCGAACTGGTCGAAAGCCTTGAAAAAGGCAGGTTCGGCGACGCTGTGCAACTGATCCATGAGCTCAATCAGACCCGTGACCGTGGCCTGTACCAGGAAGTGGGCAAGCTCACGCGCGAACTGCACAGTGCAATCGTCAACTTCCAGATCGACCCGCATATGCCGCAGGCCGAGGAAGTGTCGCAGATCACTGATGCGACCGAGCGTCTGGGCTATGTGGTCAAGCTGACCGAAGCGGCGGCCAACCGCACCATGGACCTGGTGGAAAGCGCCACGCCGGTGGTCAATGGCCTGGCTGACGAAGCCCAGGCGTTGAGTGCCGACTGGGGACGTTTCATGCGCCGTGAAGTCGGGGCTGAAGAGTTCCGCGAGCTGGCGCGTCGGGTCGACGGTTTTCTGGCACGCAGCAGCGCGGACAACCGCGCGGTGTCGAGCAACCTCAACGACATTCTGCTGGCCCAGGATTACCAGGACCTCACAGGTCAGGTGATCAAGCGCGTGACCCAATTGGTCACCGAAGTCGAAAGCAATCTGCTCAAACTCGTGCTCATGGCCAGTCAGGTGGACCGCTTTGCGGGCATCGAACATGACCGTGCGGCGATGCTCGCTGAAAAAGATCCACAAAAACATCTCTCGCAGGGTGAAGGTCCGCAGATTCATGCCGATAAACGAGAAGACGTTGTGTCCGGTCAGGACGATGTGGACGATTTGTTATCCAGCCTTGGATTCTAGAGTTTTGGAATTATAGGTTTTTTGGGTTTTTAGACCTGTAGGAGCACCCCCTAATGAGCTTCGGCGCCGATGAAGAGATCCTTCAGGATTTCCTGGTTGAGGCCGGCGAGATTCTTGAGCAACTGTCCGAACAACTGGTCGAGCTGGAAAGCCGTCCGGATGACGCAGATCTGCTCAACGCAATTTTTCGCGGTTTCCACACTGTAAAAGGGGGCGCCGGCTTCCTTCAGCTCAATGAGCTGGTGGAGTGCTGTCACATCGCCGAAAACGTGTTCGACATCCTGCGCAAGGGTGAGCGTCGCGTAGATGCAGAACTGATGGACGTGGTGCTCGAAGCGCTGGACGCGGTGAACAGCATGTTCAGCGAAGTCCGCGATCGCAGTCCGATTACTGCCGCAACGCCGGAACTGCTGGCCGCCCTGGCGCGTCTGGCTGAACCGCAATCGGCGGATGAAGCCCCGGCTTCGCCTGTTGCCGAGATGATCGAAGAACTGGTCGTCGAAGGCGATTCGGGCGATATCACCGATAACGAATTTGAACAGTTGCTGGACTCGCTGAACGCCGTCAAGGCCGAAGCTGAAGCCCCGGCGGCTGCCGCTGCGCCTGCTTCCGATGAAGCAGCCAGCGATGAAATCACCGACGCCGAATTCGAGTCGCTGCTTGACCAGTTGCACGGCAAGGGCCAGTTCGCGGCCGACGCCGTGGCACCAACAGCCGCTGCACCGGCTGCTCCGGCGGCGGGCGACAGCTCCGACATCACCGACGACGAATTCGAAGCCTTGCTCGATCAGCTGCACGGCAAGGGCAACTTTGCCGTCGATGCGCTGGAATCGGCGATTGCGTCGGTGCCTGCATCTGCTGCTCCGGCAGCGGCTGCGGCCGGTAGCGATCTGATCAGCGACCACGAGTTCGAATCGCTGCTCGACGATCTGCATGGCAAAGGCAAGTTCACTGACGTCGCCACCGGTGCCGTCGTGACGGCCGGCAATGCTTCTGCTGTTGCAGCGCCTGCCGCCAAGGCCCCGGCCGCTGCGGCAAAACCTGCTGCAAAAGCGCCTGAGCCTAAAGCCGAACCGGCCAAGCCAGCCGCCGCTGCTGCACCGGCTCCGGCCCGTGCGCCGGCGACTCCGCCACCGGAAAAGCCGGCGAGCGAAGCCGAAACCACCGTGCGTGTGGACACCGCACGTCTCGACGAAATCATGAACATGGTCGGCGAGCTGGTACTGGTGCGTAACCGTCTGGTGCGCCTGGGCCTGAACAGCGGCGACGAATCGATGCAGAAGGCCGTGTCGAACCTCGACGTGGTTACCGCCGACTTGCAGACTGCGGTAATGAAGACCCGGATGCAGCCGATCAAGAAAGTCTTCGGCCGTTTCCCGCGTCTGGTTCGCGATCTGGCGCGTCAGCTCAAGAAAGAGATCAACCTGGAACTGGTGGGCGAAGAGACCGACCTCGACAAGAACCTCGTCGAGGCTCTGGCCGACCCGCTGGTCCACTTGGTGCGCAACGCGGTCGACCACGGTATCGAGTCGCCGGAAGAGCGCGAAGCCTCGGGCAAGGCCCGTGGCGGCAAGGTGATCCTGGCGGCCGAGCAGGAAGGCGACCATATCCTGCTGTCGATTTCCGATGACGGCAAAGGCATGGACCCGAACGTCCTGCGCGCCATCGCCGTGAAACGCGGTGTGATGGACAAGGATGCCGCCGATCGCCTGAGCGACACCGAGTGCTACAACCTGATCTTCGCCCCGGGTTTCTCGACCAAGACCGAGATCTCCGACGTGTCCGGCCGCGGTGTGGGCATGGACGTGGTGAAGACCAAGATTTCCCAGCTCAACGGTTCGATCAACATCTACTCGACCAATGGCGCCGGCTCGAAAATCGTCATCAAGGTGCCGCTGACGCTCGCGATCATGCCGACCCTGATGGTGATGCTCGGCAACCAGGCGTTCGCGTTCCCGCTGGTGAACGTCAACGAAATCTTCCACCTCGACCTGTCGACCACCAACGTGGTGGACGGCCAGGAAGTGGTGATCGTGCGGGACAAGGCGCTGCCATTGTTCTACCTCAAGCGCTGGCTGGTCAGCTCCGCGGCTCACGAAGAGCAGCGTGAAGGCCATGTGGTGATCCTTTCGGTGGGCACTCAGCGGATCGGCTTCGTCGTCGATCAACTGGTCGGCCAGGAAGAAGTGGTCATCAAGCCATTGGGCAAAATGCTGCAGGGAACCCCGGGCATGTCCGGCGCCACCATTACCGGTGACGGCCGCATTGCGCTGATTCTCGATGTTCCAAGCATGCTCAAGCGTTACGCCGCACGGCGTATTTGAATCCGGGGCGGCGGGGCGACAACGTCCCGCTGCACCTAATGGAGTGTTTATGGCAGTCAAAGTCCTGGTGGTGGACGATTCGGGTTTTTTCCGCCGCCGCGTCTCGGAAATTCTTTCAGCGGATCCGAGCATCCAGGTTGTCGGTACGGCAACCAACGGTAAAGAGGCGATCGATCAGGCCCTGGCCCTCAAGCCGGACGTGATCACCATGGACTACGAGATGCCGATGATGGACGGCATCACGGCCGTGCGGCACATCATGCAGCGCTGCCCGACCCCGGTGTTGATGTTCTCCTCGCTGACCCATGAAGGCGCCCGGGTAACCCTGGATGCGCTGGATGCCGGTGCGGTGGATTTCCTGCCGAAGAATTTCGAAGACATCTCCCGCAATCCGGAGAAGGTCAAGCAACTGCTGTGCGAGAAGGTGCACAGCATCTCGCGCAGTAACCGTCGTTTCAGTGCCTACAGTGCGCCGGCGCCTGCCGCTGCACCTGCGCCTGCGCCGACTCCGGCAGCGGCGCCGTCGAGCTTTGGCAGCCACAGTGCTCCGGCTCGTCCGGCACCTGCGCCTGCACCGGCTCGCGCTCCGGCGGCCAGCACTTCGTCGGCAGCGCCGAAACGCAAAGCCTACAAACTGGTGGCTATCGGCACGTCGACTGGCGGACCGGTTGCCCTGCAACGGGTTCTGACCCAGTTGCCGGCCAACTTCCCGGCGCCGATCGTGCTGATCCAGCACATGCCGGCAGCCTTCACCAAGGCGTTCGCCGAGCGTCTGGACAAGCTCTGCCGCATCAGCGTCAAGGAAGCCGAGGATGGCGACATCCTGCGTCCGGGCCTGGCGCTGCTGGCACCCGGTGGCAAGCAGATGATGATCGACGGCCGTGGCGCGGTGAAAATCCTGCCGGGCGACGAGCGTCTGAACTACAAGCCTTGCGTGGACATCACTTTCGGTTCCGCGGCGAAGTCCTACAACGACAAAGTTCTGGCGGTCGTATTGACCGGCATGGGCGCCGACGGCCGCGAAGGCGCACGCCTGCTCAAACAGGGCGGCAGCACGGTCTGGGCCCAGGATGAAGCCAGCTGCGTGATCTACGGCATGCCGATGGCCATCGTCAAAGCTGACCTCGCGGATGCGGTGTACGGCCTGGACGATATCGGCAAGCACATCGTCGAGGCGTGTATCTGATGGATGTTCTAAGCCTTATCGGGATCATCATGGCGTTTGTCGCCATCATCGGCGGCAACTACCTTGAAGGCGGCCACCTCGGCGCGCTGGCCAACGGCCCGGCGGCGCTGATCGTGCTGGGCGGCACCATCGGTGCCGCGCTGCTGCAATCTCCGATGAGCGCGTTCAAGCGCGCCATGCAGATCCTCGCCTGGATCTTTTTCCCGCCGCGTGTGGATCTGGCCGGCGGCATCGACCGCGTGGTCAACTGGAGCCTCACCGCCCGCAAGGAAGGCCTGCTGGGTCTGGAAGGCGTGGCGGATGCCGAGCCTGATGCCTACTCGCGCAAAGGCCTGCAACTGCTGGTCGACGGCGCCGAGCCGGAAGCGATCCGCAGCATCCTCGAAGTGGATTTCTACACCCAGGAAGCCCGCGACATCGAGGCCGCCAAGGTCTTTGAAAGCATGGGCGGCTACGCGCCGACCATCGGTATCATCGGTGCGGTGATGGGCCTGATCCACGTGATGGGCAACCTGGCCGATCCGACGCAACTGGGCAGCGGCATCGCCGTGGCGTTCGTTGCCACCATCTACGGTGTGGCCAGTGCCAACCTGATCCTGCTGCCGGTGGCAGCCAAATTGAAGTCAATCGCGTTGCGGCAGTCGCGTTATCGCGAAATGTTGTTGGAAGGCATTTTGTCGATCGCCGAAGGTGAAAACCCACGCTCCATCGAGTTGAAGCTTCAGGGCTTCATGGATTAAGGGACTAACCTCATGGCACGTCGTCGCCAACATGAAGAGCATGTAAACCATGAACGCTGGCTGGTTTCCTATGCCGACTTCATCACCTTGCTGTTCGCTTTTTTCGTGGTGATGTACTCCATCTCGTCGATCAACGAAGGCAAGTACAAGGTCATCTCCGAAGCGCTGATCGGGGTCTTCACCGACTCCGACCGCTCGCTCAAGCCGATCCCGATCGGCGACGAGCGACCGAAGACCGTGACCCCGGCCAAGCCGCTGGTCAAGGACGCCGAACAGGTCGATGCCGGTATCGCCGGTGCCAGCGATCCGCTGAAAAGCATCGCCGACGATATCAGCGCGGCGTTCGGCGACCTGATCTCCTCGAACCAGATGACCGTGCGCGGCAACGAGCTGTGGGTCGAGATCGAACTCAACTCCAGCCTGTTGTTCGGCAGCGGTGATGCGATGCCGAGCGACATCGCGTTCAACATCATCGACAAGGTTGCAGCGATCCTCAAACCGTTCGACAACCCGATCCACGTCGAAGGCTTCACTGACGACCAACCGATCCGCACCGCGCAGTACCCGACCAACTGGGAACTGTCCTCGGCGCGTTCGGCGAGCATCGTGCGGATGCTGGCGATGCAGGGCGTCAACCCTGGCCGTCTGGCCTCGGTGGGCTACGGCGAATTCCAGCCGGTGGCCAACAACGCCACGGCCGAAGGCCGGGCGAAGAACCGTCGCGTGGTGCTGGTGGTGTCGCGCAATCTCGATGTTCGTCGCAGCCTCACAGGCACCGGAACCGCCAATGCGCAACCGGATGCCGCGTTGAAGCGTGCTGGCACACAAACTGCACCGACCCCGGTCAAGACGCCGGGACGCGAGAGTGCCGTCAATTCTCCGTCGCCCGCATTAATACGCTGAGCCATGTCTCGGCCGAGCATCTCGGCCGGGAGGAACAATCCGAATGAGAGTCTGGGCAGTCGCCAATCAAAAGGGTGGTGTTGGTAAAACCACTTCTTCCATCGCTTTAGCCGGTTTGCTGGCAGAGGCGGGCAAACGCGTGGTCGTGGTCGATCTCGACCCGCACGGCTCGATGACCAGCTATTTCGGTTACGACCCCGACAGCCTGGAACACAGCAACTACGACCTGTTCCTGCACAAGGGCAGTGTGCCGCAAGGCCTGCCGGGCCAGTTGCTGCTGTCGACCAGTGATGAACGCATTTCCCTGCTGCCGTCCAGCACCGCGCTGGCCACCCTCGAGCGCCAGTCGCCGGGGCAGAGTGGCCTGGGCCTGGTGATCGCCAAGAGTCTGGCGCAGCTGTGGCAGGACTTCGATTACGCAATCATCGACAGCCCGCCGTTGCTCGGCGTGCTGATGGTCAACGCCCTGGCCGCGAGCCAGCAACTGGTGATCCCGGTGCAGACCGAACACCTGGCCGTCAAAGGCCTGGAGCGCATGGTCAACACCCTGGCGATGATCAACCGCTCGCGCAAACAGGCGCTGCCGTTCAGCATCGTGCCGACCCTGTTCGACCGCCGCACCCAGGCGTCGATGGGCACCTTGCGCGTGCTGCGCGACAAATTCCCGGAAGAGATCTGGCAGGGTTACATCCCGGTCGATACGCGTCTGCGCGACGCCAGCCGTGCCGGTGTCACGCCTTCGCAATTCGACGGCAAGAGCCGTGGCGTGCTGGCCTACCGCGCGCTGCTCAAGCATCTGCTGGCGCAACAACTCGTTCCGCAGGTGGCCTGAGCATGAATCGGCCGATCAAACTGACTTCGCGTCCGCAACTGGCTTTGCAGTCCTATCTGGACAGCTTGCTGGAGGATGTGACGGAAGAGATCCCGCAGGAAATCGAAGCGCCTGTCGAGGTGGTTGAAAGCACCGCCGAGCTCGATGAGTTCCAGGCCGCGGTGCTTGAAGAACAGGCTCGCGATGCGCAGAAAGCCGCCAGGCCAGCGGCCCCGGTTGCAGCGCCTGCCGCTGTAGTGGCCAAGGCTCCCGCACCGCTGATCAAGGAACCCGAGCCGGTGCGTGTGGTGTCAACCCTCGCGCCGCTGCTGCAAACCCAGCTTCTGCAAGCGCAACCCGAGCCGACTCCGGTCGAGCCGCCCGCGCCGGTGCCAGTCGTTGCGCCGGTCGAACAGGTCGTCGAGCAGGCACTGGTTGCGCCGCTGGTGGAAGTGCATCTGCCACCGAGCAATACACCGCCGCCGGTAGAGACTGATGGTCGCCCGGCCTGGGCGTCGGAAGCGTTCGAATGCCTGTTGTTCGATGTGGCCGGGCTGACCCTGGCGGTGCCGCTGGTGTGCCTCGGCTCGATCTATTCGCTGGCCGGCCATGAGTTGACGCCGCTGTTCGGTCAGCCGGAATGGTTCCTCGGCATCCTGCCAAGCCAGGCGGGGAACCTGAAGGTGCTGGACACCGCACGCTGGGTCATGCCGGATCGCTATCGCGATGACTTCCGTCAGGGCCTGCAGTACGTGATTTCGGTACAAGGTTACGAGTGGGGGCTGGCGGTGCATCAGGTCAGTCGCTCGTTGCGTCTGGATCCGAATGAAATCAAATGGAGGACTCACCGAGGTCAGCGGCCATGGCTCGCGGGCACGGTGATTGAACACATGTGCGCCTTGCTCGATGTCTCCGCTCTGGCCGAGTTGATCGCCAGCGGTGGGGCAAAGCACATGTCCGGCAGTAAGCCGAACCACAAACCGACATAACACTTACATAACAGACACGCACCGGCATGCAATGCCGGCACACGAGACACACACCGCCATTGCGGTATTTCGAGGGGCTAGGGTATGAACGACAAGGCGACGGCGGCAAAGGGTTCCGAAGATCCGATCCTGCAATGGGTAACCTTCAAGCTGGACAATGAAACCTACGGCATCAACGTGATGCGCGTTCAGGAAGTCCTGCGCTACACCGAAATCGCGCCGGTTCCGGGTGCGCCAAGCTACGTGCTGGGCATCATCAACCTGCGCGGCAACGTGGTGACCGTGATCGACACCCGTCAGCGCTTCGGCCTGATGAGCGGCGAGATCAGCGACAACACCCGTATCGTCATCATCGAAGCCGACAAGCAGGTTGTGGGCATCATGGTCGACAGCGTCGCTGAAGTGGTTTACCTGCGTCAGTCGGAAATCGAGACCGCACCGAACGTCGGTAACGAAGAGTCGGCCAAGTTCATCCAGGGCGTGTGCAACAAGAACAACGAGTTGCTGATCCTGGTCGAGCTGGACAAGATGATGAGCGAAGAAGAATGGTCGGAACTGGAGAATATCTGATTGATTCTCGAGGTAGCGGTCATTGTCCTGTTCCTGTTCTGGGCAGGCACGCTGGCGATGTTTCTGGCGTACATCAAGGCGCAGCGCGTGATCGCTGCGCAACAGGCCCAGGGCGATGCGCTGCGTGATCAGCGCATCAAGGACCTGGCCAAGCGTGTCGACGATTACCAGAACGGCAACGTGCGCATGGGCGAAGCCCTGCACGAACTGCGCGCGGTCGTCGGCCCGATTCCGGACAAACTCGCCCAGCTCGAACAGCGCGATCCTTCCAGCCTGTCATTCGCTCAAGCGGCGAAACTGGTCGGGATGGGCGCGAGTGTCGATGAGCTGACGCAGTCCTGCGGGTTGACCCAGGCTGAGGCGGAGTTGATGCGCAAGTTGCACAGAAGCAGCTAAGCGCTTCACGCGGCAAGTCAAAACGAAAAATCGCAGTCATCGATGACTGCGATTTTTTTTGCCTTCAGTAATCGTCGCCGCGCTCGGTGACGTCTTTCTCGACCATCGGTGCATTCGGGTCCTGTCCCGCCGGGAACTTGCCCTTGAGGTTCCAGGCAAACGCGATGATCTCGGCAATCGTCAGGTACAGCTCCTGTGGAATGCTGTCGCCCAGCTCCATCCGCGCCAGCAACTTCACCAGCTCGGCGTTCTCGTAAATCGGCACTTCACACTCGCGGGCGATCCGCAGGATTTCTTCGGCCAGTTCCTCGTCACCCTTGGCGGTGAGGGTCGGGGCGTGGCTGCCGTCGTATTTGAGGGCGATGGCCTGGCGTGGAGCAGTGGAATCGTTCATGCGGTTTCGTCGACCCAGCGGTGTTCGAGACGGGTTTGGTTGCCTTGCGGCGGGGTGCCGAGGTGGCAGTCGAGATCGCCGACGTTGAGCCCCGAATCCAGCAGACGCTGGCGCAGGGCGCTCAGGTTGTTTTCGATCAGGCTTGCCGTGAACGGCCGCTCGGCCCACAACTGGCTTGAGAGACTGCCACTGATCAGTTGCGCCTGAATCTGCATTGGCCCCAGCGGCTCCATGTCGAAGGCCAGATCGACGCGCCACAGTTGTTGCTTGGTTTCGCGTTCGCTGTCACGGCGATCGTTCTGTTGCTCTTGCTGCGGAGCTTCCTCGCGTTGGAACTTGACCTGCAACGGCATGATGTCCTGCATATTGCGCATCGGGATTTCCAGCTGCCAGGTGCTGAGCAGTCGACCGTCGTCGGTCACGCCGGTCTGCTCCAGGCTCGACAGCTGATGGCTTTGCAGGCGCGAGACAGCGGCGGCCGCCAGGCGCAGCAGATGTTCCAGATCACCTTCACCTTCCAGGCTTTGCAACAGCCGGTCCGGCAGCGGGAAGCTGCTCGGCACCGGTTTGGCGCTGACCTGACCGAGCATGCCGAGGGCATTGCGCACGAAGCTCGGCATCGCCTGGGCCAGTGTGTTGGCGGCGATGATGGCGTTCAGGTTGGTATTGCCGGGCAGGCCGGGGGTGAGTTGCGCGATCAGCTTGAGCAGATCGGCTTTCATGTCCGGGGTCAGCGTCGGGTTTTGCCCGGTCAACAGTTTGGCTTCAAGAAACGCGCCACTGTTGAGCAGTGCCTGGGCCAGGCCTTTCGGCGTGGTCAGTTGCTCGACGTCCGGCAGATTGGCCAGCAGCCGGTCCACGGCGGCGCGCAGATCACTGGAGGTCTGATCGTCGGCGGGCGGCAGGCTCTGGAGCATTTTCAGCAAACCGTCCAGCGAGCCCTGGCGGCTCTGCTGGCTGACCAGTTGCTGACTGACCGCCAATTGTTCCTGGCGATTGCTCAGCGGCAGGAATTTCAGGGTCTGGGAATCCTGTACCAGCGCCGACAGCAGGGTGCCGATGCGTAACGGTTGCGGGCTGTCGAGGCTCAGGGTGCTGCCGCTCAATACCGTGTTGAGCAGGCTGACCGTCGAGCGGAACACCGTCGGCTGCCCCGGCACCTGCGGCAAGGCCTGATTCGTCAGCACTTTGCCTTGCAGCAGCGTGCCTACCGGCAATTGCGCGGTATCGATGCGGGTTAGGGTGGCGACAGCCGTGGCGATGGCCTGTTGCACGGTGACCGCGAGATTACCTGCCGACGGCTGGGTGACGGCCAGGTTGGTGCCTTGCGGCAGCGGCAGGGGGCTGGTCGCCTGCACGGTGGTCTGACGGCCGCTGTCGAGGGTGACCTTGAGCAGCACCTGAAAGGCCTGGTCCGCAGGCTTGAGCGACAACACCTCGGCCTTGGCGCTCTGGCCGGCGGCAATCAGTCCATCCATCGGCGTCAACAGCTTGAGCAGCTCACCGCTGACCTGCAAACGTGAGTTCGCCGGTGTGGGTTGCGGGAGCGGGAGGATGTTCATTTCGCCTGTCATACGCGGACACAACCTGAGGAAAATGCGCTCGGGAGAGGGAGAGACGCCATGTATAATGCCGCCCGTCTTTCCGTTCGTTCAAAAAACATAGCAATTGTTTGACGCAGCTCTCTGGATTGAGCCGTCATTGCATTTATGCTGCAACTCTTTAACGGCCGCCCCAGAGCCGACTTGAACCGTATAAGGCCCGTGAACCCTTGACCAGTCCTGTCCTGCAAACCGTTGGCCTCGCGTGTGAGCGCGATCTCAGGCTGCTCTTCGAAAATCTCGAATTGAGACTGGCCAGTGGCGATATGGTGCAGATCAGCGGTCCCAACGGCAGCGGCAAGACCAGTCTCTTGCGTTTGCTGTCCGGACTGATGCAACCGACCGACGGTCAGGTGCTGCTCAACGGCAAACCGCTGAGCGAGCAACGCAGCGAACTGGCGCGCAACCTGCTGTGGATCGGCCATGCCGCCGGCATCAAGGACCTGCTCACCCCGGAAGAAAACCTCGCCTGGCTCTGCGCCCTGCATCAACCTGCCGAACGCGACGCGATCTGGCAGGCACTGGCGGCGGTTGGATTGCGCGGTTTCGAAGATGTTCCCTGTCATAGCCTGTCCGCCGGTCAGCAACGCCGCGTGGCGTTGGCGCGCCTTTACCTCGACAGCCCGCCGCTGTGGATTCTCGATGAACCGTTCACCGCGCTGGACAAGCAGGGCGTGGCGCAACTCGAAGAACACCTGGCCAATCACTGCGAGCAGGGCGGTCTGGTGGTGTTGACCACCCACCACACGCTGAGCCGGATGCCGGCCGGTTATCGCGACATCGATCTGGGGAATTGGGCGGTATGAGTGTGTTCGGCCTGCTGGTTGCCCGTGAATCCCGACTGCTGTTCCGCCGCCCGGCGGAGCTGGCCAATCCGCTGATTTTCTTCGCCATCGTCATCGCGCTGTTCCCGCTGGCCGTCGGACCGGAAACTCAAGTATTGCAAAACTTGTCCCCGGGGTTAGTCTGGGTGGCGGCACTCTTGTCGGTCCTGCTCTCGCTGGACGGGCTTTTTCGCAGTGATTTCGAAGACGGATCCCTTGAACAGTGGGTCCTTTCGCCGCACCCCCTGCCACTTCTGGTATTGGCCAAGGTGCTGGCACACTGGCTTTTTTCCGGGCTGGCACTGGTTTTGCTCTCGCCGTTACTGGCGTTGATGCTCGGGTTGCCGGCTGCGTGTCTGCCGGTATTGCTGCTTTCGTTGTTGCTGGGTACACCGGTGCTGAGCTTGCTCGGCGCGGTGGGCGCGGCGCTGACGGTCGGTCTGAAACGCGGTGGCCTGTTACTGGCGCTGCTGATTCTGCCGTTGTACATCCCGGTGTTGATCCTCGGCAGTGGCGCCTTGCAGGCGGCACTGCAAGGCATGCCGGCGATGGGTTATCTGTTGTGGCTTGGCAGCCTGACCGCCCTGGCGATAACCCTGACACCCTTTGCAATAGCTGCTGGCCTGAAGATCAGCGTCGGCGAATAATGAGGTCTGGTTAAAATTTAACCAGCAAAGACCCTGAGACTGCTCACACCGATGAGCGGCACCCGTGATGGAAACAGTATGAACTGGACCTGGTTTCACAAGCTCGGCTCGCCCAAGTGGTTCTATGGCATCAGCAGCAGGCTGTTGCCGTGGTTGAGCATTGCCGCGTTGTTGCTGATCACCGTTGGCGTCGTCTGGGGCCTGGCCTTCGCGCCGCCGGACTATCAGCAAGGCAACAGCTTTCGCATCATCTACATCCACGTACCCGCTGCGATGCTCGCTCAGTCGATCTACGTGATGCTGGCAGTGTGCGGCGTGGTCGGGCTGGTGTGGAAGATGAAACTGGCCGACGTCGCCCTGCAATGCGCCGCACCGATCGGCGCGTGGATGACCGCCGTGGCGCTGGTCACCGGGGCGATCTGGGGCAAACCGACCTGGGGTTCGTGGTGGGTCTGGGACGCGCGGCTGACCTCGATGCTGATTCTGCTGTTCCTGTATTTCGGCGTGATCGCCCTGGGCAACGCCATCAGCAATCGCGACAGCGCCGCCAAGGCCTGCGCGGTGCTGGCCATCGTCGGCGTGATCAACATCCCGATCATCAAATACTCGGTGGAGTGGTGGAACACCCTGCACCAGGGCGCGACTTTCACCCTCACCGAAAAACCGGCGATGCCGGCCGAAATGTGGCTGCCGCTGCTGCTGACGGTGCTGGGTTTCTACTGTTTCTTCGGCGCCGTGCTGTTGCTGCGCATGCGCCTTGAAGTGCTCAAGCGCGAAGCCCGCGCCAGTTGGGTGAAAGAAGAAGTGCAGAACAGCCTGGAGGCCGCTCGATGAGTTTCGCGTCATTCGGCGACTTCCTCGCCATGGGCCATCACGGCCTGTATGTCTGGTCGGCCTACGGCATCTGCCTGGCGGTGCTGGCCCTCAACGTGGCGGCGCCGATCCTGGCCCGCAAGCGGTATCTGCAACAAGAGGCGCGTCGTCTGCGCCGGGAGAACGGCAAGTGAATCCGCTGCGCAAAAAGCGTCTTATCATCATTCTGGCGATTCTGGTCGGGGTCGGCGCTGCCGTCGGCCTGGCCCTGAGCGCCCTGCAGCAGAACATCAATCTGTTTTACACCCCGACCCAGATCGCCAACGGCGAAGCGCCGCAGGACACCCGCATCCGCGCCGGCGGCATGGTCGAGAAAGGTTCGCTGCAACGCTCCTCGGACTCCCTGGACGTCAAATTCGTGGTCACTGACTTCAACAAGTCCGTGACCATCACCTATCGTGGAATCCTGCCGGACCTGTTCCGCGAAGGGCAGGGCATCGTCGCACTGGGCAAGCTCAACGCCGACGGCGTCGTGGTCGCCGATGAAGTGCTGGCCAAGCACGACGAGAAATACATGCCGCCGGAAGTGACCAAAGCACTGAAGGACAGCGGTCAATCCGCGCCAACCCCTGCGAAGGAGGGTTGATCGATGACATCCAGCATTTTCATTCCTGAGTTGGGCCATCTGGCCATGATCCTGGCGCTGTGTTTCGCGCTGGTGCAGGCCGTGGTGCCGTTGCTCGGTGCCTGGCGCGGCGACCGTCTGTGGATGGGCCTCGCCCAGCCAGCGGCGTGGGGGCAGTTTGCGTTCCTGTTGTTTGCCTTTGGCGTCCTGACCTACGCGTTCATGACCGACGATTTCTCCGTGGCTTACGTCGCGATGAACTCCAACAGCGCGCTGCCGTGGTACTACAAGTTCAGCGCGGTGTGGGGCGCCCACGAAGGGTCGCTGCTGCTGTGGGCCTTGATCCTCGGGGGCTGGACCTTCGCGGTGTCGGTGTTCTCCCGGCAACTGCCGCAAGTCATGCTCGCCCGCGTGCTGGCGGTGATGGGCATGATCAGCACCGGTTTCCTGTTGTTCCTGATCCTCACCTCCAACCCGTTTTCGCGGATCCTGCCGCAGATCCCGGCCGACGGTCGTGACCTCAATCCGTTGCTGCAGGATATCGGCCTGATCGTCCACCCGCCGATGCTGTACATGGGCTATGTCGGTTTCTCGGTGGCGTTTGCGTTCGCCATCGCCGCACTGCTCGGCGGCCGTCTCGATGCGGCATGGGCACGCTGGTCGCGTCCGTGGACCATCGTCGCCTGGGCTTTCCTCGGCATCGGCATCACCCTCGGTTCGTGGTGGGCTTACTACGAACTCGGCTGGGGCGGCTGGTGGTTCTGGGACCCGGTGGAAAACGCCTCGTTCATGCCTTGGCTGGTGGGCACGGCGCTGATCCACTCGCTGGCAGTCACGGAAAAACGTGGCGTGTTCAAGAGCTGGACGGTGTTGCTGGCAATTGCCGCCTTCTCCCTGAGCCTGCTCGGCACCTTCCTCGTGCGTTCCGGCGTGCTGACGTCTGTGCACGCGTTTGCCTCCGATCCGGAGCGCGGCGTGTTCATCCTGATCTTCCTGTTGTTCGTGGTCGGTGGTTCGCTGACGCTGTTTGCCTTGCGCGCGCCGGTGGTCAAGAGCCAGGTCGGTTTCAACCTGTGGTCTCGGGAAACCCTGCTGCTGGGCAACAACCTGGTGCTGGTGGTGGCTGCGTCGATGATCCTGCTCGGCACGCTGTATCCGCTGATTCTCGATGCCATCAGCGGCGCCAAGCTGTCGGTCGGTCCGCCGTATTTCAACGCGTTGTTCATTCCGCTGATGGCCTTGCTGATGGTGGTGATGGCGGTCGGTGTGATCGTGCGCTGGAAAGACACACCGGTGAAATGGCTGGTCAGCATGCTCACTCCGGTGCTGCTGGGCAGCGTGGCGCTGGCCGTGGTGGCCGGTGTTGCCTATGGCGATTTCAACTGGGCGGTGCTGGCGACGTTCCTGCTGGCGGCCTGGGTGTTGCTGGCCGGCGTGCGCGACATCTTCGACAAGACCCGCCACAAAGGCCTGATCAAAGGTCTGCCAACTCTGACCCGCAGCTACTGGGGCATGCAACTCGCTCACCTCGGGATCGCCGTCTGCGCCTTGGGCGTGGTGTTGTCGAGCCAGAACAGTGCCGAACGTGACCTGCGTCTGGCGCCGGGCGAGTCGATGGAACTGGCCGGTTATCAGTTCGTGTTCGAAGGCGCCAAACATTTTGAAGGCCCGAACTTCACCTCCGATAAAGGCACCGTCCGGGTGATCCGCGATGGCCGCGAAGTCAGCGTGCTGCACCCGGAAAAACGCCTGTACACCGTGCAGAGTTCGATGATGACCGAAGCCGGGATCGACGCCGGTTTCACCCGCGACCTCTACGTCGCATTGGGTGAGCCACTGGGCGATGGCGCCTGGGCAGTGCGGGTACACGTCAAACCGTTTGTGCGCTGGATCTGGTTCGGTGGTCTGCTGACCGGTTTCGGTGGTTTGCTGGCGGCGCTGGATCGGCGCTACCGGGTCAAGGTCAAAGCCAAGGTGCGTGAAGCGCTGGGCATGGAAGGAGCCGCTGCATGAGACGTTGGTTAATGCTGGTGCCATTGGCGATTTTCCTGCTGGTGGCCGTATTCCTTTATCGCGGTCTGTACCTGGATCCGGCGGAGCTGCCGTCGGCGATGATCAACAAGCCATTCCCGGAGTTTTCCCTGCCGGCCGTGCAGGGCGACAAGACCCTGACCAAGGCTGACATTCTCGGCAAACCGGCGCTGGTCAACGTCTGGGGCACCTGGTGCATTTCCTGCCGGGTCGAGCACCCGGTGCTGAACAAACTCGCCGAGCGCGGCGTGGTGATCTACGGCATCAACTACAAGGACACCAACGCCGATGCGTTGAAGTGGCTGGCCGAGTTCCACAATCCGTATCAACTGGACATCCGCGACGACGAAGGCTCCCTGGGCCTGAACCTCGGTGTCTACGGCGCACCGGAAACCTTCTTCATCGACGCCAAGGGCATCATCCGCGACAAGTACGTCGGGGTGATCGACGAGCAGGTCTGGCGGGAAAAACTGGCGGCCAAGTATCAGGCGCTGGTTGACGAGGCCAAGCCATGAAGCGCTTTTTAGCCGCCATGGTGTTGGGCTTGAGTCTGGCCGGTGTGGCTCACGCCGCCATCGACACCTACGAGTTCGCCAAAGAAGGCGATCGCGAGCGTTTCCGTGAGTTGACCAAGGAACTGCGTTGCCCCAAATGCCAGAACCAGGACATCGCCGATTCCAACGCGCCGATTGCCGCCGACCTGCGCAAAGAGATTTTCCGCATGCTCGGCGAGGGCAAGGACAATCAGCAGATCATCGACTTCATGGTCGACCGCTACGGTGATTTCGTGCGCTACAAACCGGCGCTCAATGCCAAGACCGCGCTGCTGTGGTTTGGCCCCGCCGGATTGTTGCTCGGCGGTTTTGTCGTCATCGCCGTGATCGTCCGCCGCCGTCGCGGGCAACGTGCCGAGACTCCGCAATCGCTGTCCCCTGAAGAGCGTCAGCGCCTCGACCAACTGTTGGATAAAAACCAAGAATGATTGATTTCTGGCTTGCCGCAGGGCTGCTGCTTCTGGTCGCCCTGAGTTTTCTGCTGATCCCCGTTCTGCGTGAACGTCGCGCCCAGCGTGAAGAGGATCGGACTGCCCTGAACGTCGCGCTGTATCAGGAACGTGTCGCCGAGTTGCAATCGCAGCAGGCCGAGGGCGTTCTCGATGCCGCGCAAATGGACAGCGGCCGTGCCGAAGCGGCGCGGGAACTGCTGGCCGACACAGAGGGCGTGGCGCCGGCGCGGGTTTCGCGTCTGGGCAAACCATTGCCGCTGCTGGCGGCCGTACTGGTGCCGGTGTTGGGTCTGGGCCTCTATATGCATTTTGGTGCCGCCGACAAAGTCGAACTGACCCGGGAATTCGCCCAGGCGCCGCAGTCGATGGAAGAGATGACCCAGCGTCTGGAACGCGCCGTGGCCGCGCAACCGGATTCCGCCGAAGGCCTGTACTTCCTCGGTCGTACCTACATGGCTCAGGATCGTCCGGCAGACGCGGCGAAGATGTTCGAACGCGCCGCCAACCTGGCCGGTCGTCAGCCGGAACTGCTCGGCCAGTGGGCGCAGGCGCAGTACTTCGCCGATGGCAAGAAGTGGTCGGACAAGATTCAGGCCCTGACCGACGAAGCACTGAAGGCTGATCCGAAAGAAGTCACCAGCCTCGGCCTGCTGGGCATCGCCGCATTCGAAGGCGAGCGCTATCAGCAAGCCATCGATTACTGGAACCGTCTGCTGGAGCAACTGCCAGCGAATGACAAATCCCGTGAAGCTCTGCAGGGCGGTATCGCCCGCGCGACCGAGAAACTCGAAGCCAGCGGCGGCAAGGTAGCTCAGGCACCGGTCGCGAAAACCGCGCTGCTCAAGGTCAGCGTCGATCTGGCCGCCGAGCTCAAGGGCAAGGTGCAACCGGG
Source organism: Pseudomonas sp. GW821-FHT09E04 (assembly GCF_059416185.1). Lineage (NCBI taxonomy): Bacteria > Pseudomonadati > Pseudomonadota > Gammaproteobacteria > Pseudomonadales > Pseudomonadaceae > Pseudomonas > Pseudomonas sp. GW821-FHT09E04. Next base: position 90,129 of record NZ_JBWKOR010000002.1, on the reverse strand, counting down.
TGACAGCGTGTTCATCTTCGCCCGTGCAGTGTCTGGCTCCCCAGCACCGTTGGCCGCCAAGCGACTGACCGTCGCCGACCTGCCGGTGACTGTCGAACTGGGCGATGCCGACGCAATGATGCCGCAATTGAAACTGTCGAACTTCCCCGAAGTCCAACTGGTTGCGCGCATCTCCCGAGCCGGTCAACCGACCGCCGGTGAGTGGGTCGGCCGCAGCGGGCCTCTGGCCAGCAGCACCACCGCGACGCAGACACTGACCATCGACAGCCCGGACAAATAGCCGGAATCAACAGGAAAGCACCGCCATGAACGCCATCGCCCGAATCACAGTCCTCACACTGGCCCTGGGCTTGAGCGCATGTGCGGTGCAACGACCGGAGCCGACCACAAGGCTGCCGCCAATCCCGCCGTCACAACCCGGCCCGACCCCGTCGACCACCCCGACACCGGGCAAACCGGGCATCCCGGCCAAACCCGCGAAACCGGCCCCACGCACCTCCGCCAGCTTCGCCCCGCCACCGGGCGGCAACAGCCACTGGGATCAGAAGCTGGGGGTGTACGTGCTGGATGACCAGACCAACACCTTCTACCGCCAGCGCACCTACTACCGCTGGAACAACGGCTGGAGCCGCTCGATCAGCCCGAACGGACCGTGGGAAGAAACCAATATCCACGGCGTACCGGCGGGGCTGGGCAAGCAGTTCGGGGAGTAATGGAAAACGGCGATCTTTGGATCGCCGTTTTGCTGTGTGGGGTAATGAACTTTCAAAGGATCACGTGATAGCCGCTGAGTGCCTGGACCGACTTAACCAGGCCTTGTCGTTGCAGTAGATCAAGAAAGGTTTCGACGTCCATGGCAGGCATTTTCAGCTGCCGACGCTGCTTTTGGGCCGCAGCAACCACAGCTGCAGGATCAAGCCCAAAGAGGTTATCGACGAACTCGTCCGGATGCTGCGCCTCGATGCCGAAAGGCTCCAGCGTTTTGCATGGAAAGTCTTTCTGGTTGAAGGTCACTATCACACTTGCGCCGCAACGGATGGCCGCTGCCAGAACATGACGATCATCGCAGTCAGGCAACGTGAGTCCGGTAATCAGATCTTCATAGTCATGGACGCAGGCGTCGGGTATCGCTTGATCCATCAGGCCGGACGTACGATCCAGCTGTTCCATCGTCAGGTCAGGGCGGTTCTTCAGCAGATTGCGTTTCCATTCGCAGTGAGTCTCCTGAGTCCATCTCGCCCGAAATCGTCCTGAGAGCGCAAGCCACATCAGAAAATCTCTCAAGGGAGCGGGGTACAAGACGCATGCATCGTATACAACTGTGAAAGAGGAATGCCTCACTCGTATCCTGTCCTTAACGCCTGGGCTTGTCCCGCGAGAAGCGCCATTGCCTGCTCGCTGGCGGTGGTGCGCCGGTTCTTATAGTCCATCAGATCGGCAAAGCGCACACGTCGGTGCTTGCCTGTTTTGTGGTAGGACAACTCGCCGCTTTCCAGCAGTTTTATGAGGTGTGGACGTGAGACGTTGAGCAGGTCGGCGGCTTCCTGGGTCGTCAATTCGGCATGCACCGGAACGACCTGGACCGCGTTGCCGGCTGCCAGCTCCGCCAGAATGTCGATCAGCAGGCGCAGGGCCGAGGTGGGAAGTTCGACGCGATGAGCTTCGTTCCGCTCGTCGAAAATCTGGATGTGCTGAGTCTCGAAATGGGTCGCGAGGTAAGCAGCCAGAGCGCGCTGCCCTTCAATGGCGGCTTTTACTTCGCGTTCTACAGGGAGGCTGATCGAGGGATGAATAACGGTCGACATGGCGAGTCCGGCTTTGGGAATGAGGAATGCCGGAACGTTATTCGAAATAAGCGAAAATCGCAATAAACGAAACGAGTGCTGGTTTTACGACATTTCCGCCAACACCCCCTGCACATATTCAACAAACGCCCGTGCCTTTGCGCTGGCCATCCGTCCCGTCGGAAACACCGCCCACAATTCCTGCTTCGGCAACATCCAATCGCTCATGACAGCCTTCACTGCGCCACTGGCCAGTTCCGGTGCAAACATCCACTCCGAGCCCAGCCCCAGGCCCTGATGGGCGAGAACCGCCTCACGCAAACCTTCGGCAGCACTGACACGCAGGCGGCCATTGACGGTCACGGACTGTTGTTCGCCATCCTTGTTGAAATGCCAGGTCGCGCCACCGCCGCGGTTGTGGATGACGGCGCGATGTTGAGTCAGATCGGCAGGGCAGGCGGGTTCACCGTGACTGGCGAAGTAGGCCGGAGTGCCCAGCACGACGCGCCGGCATTCGGCGATCTTGCGTACGGTCAGGCCGGAGTCGCTGAGCGGGCCCAGGCGCAGGGCGATGTCGATGCCTTCTTCCACGAGGTTGATGTTCTGGTCGTCGAGCAGCAGGTCGACATTGAGCTGCGGGTGTTGATCGAGGAACGGCCCCAGGTGTGGAACCACATGCATCCGACCGAAGGTCACGGCGGTGCTGATGCGCAGGTTGCCACTCAGGCCGCTGGCGGCGCCGCGAGCTGCATTGTCGGCCTCGTCGGCTTCTTCGAGGGTGCGTTTGGCCCGTTCGAAAAACGCCAGCCCGGCTTCGGTCGGCGTCAGGCCTCGGGTCGAGCGCAATAGCAGGCGCACGGCGAGTCGGGTTTCGAGTTGGGCGATGGTTTTCGACACGGCCGGCTGACCGATATTCAGCCGCCGGGCGGCAGCGGAAAACGAGCCGGTTTCCACGACGTAGACAAAGGTTTCCATGGCGGCGAGGCGGTCCATCGGGTGTCCTTGTGCCAGTGATCAGAACGCAGCTTTGCCCACCGAGGCGCCGCCGTCGACAAACAAGGTCTGTCCGGTGATGAATCCGCTTTGCTCGGACAACAGAAAGGCAATGGCCGAAGCGATCTCTTCCGGTTGCCCGAGACGGCCCATCGGCACCCCGGCCAGATACCGCGCTTCACCTTCGCTGCCCGGCGGGTTGTTGGCGCGAAACAGTTCGGTCTCGGTCGGCCCCGGCGCGACGGCGTTGACGGTAATCCCGGTCTGCGCCAGTTCCAGCGCCCACGAGCGCGTGAAACTGACCAGCGCCGCTTTCGCCGCCGCATACGCGGTGCGCTGAGCGATACCGAGCACGGTCAGGCTGGAAATGTTCACCACCCGGCCCCAGCCGCGCGTGCGCATGCCCGGCAACAACGCCTGAGTCGCCTGCAAGGCCGAATGCAGGTTGACCCGCATCACATCGTCAAACGCATCGAGATCGATGTCCCCCAACGCTTGCGGTCGCACCAGCCCGACATTGTTCACCAGTCCGTCGAACTCATAAGTGCGCGCCAGATCCGTCAGCACTTCACCGGCCAGCTTGCGATCACTCAGGTCCAGCGGAAACAGGATCCCCGGAAAGCTCAGGTCCGGCTGGCGGGCAATCCCCACCACCCGATGCCCGGCCCGATCCAGATGTTCGGCCAGCGCCCGCCCGATACCCTTGCTGGCGCCGGTGATGAGGAAGGTACGACGGGTCATGGCAACTCCTTGGGGCAGGCTGCGGCTCGGGCAGCCATTAATTGTTTGAAGATGCCGAGTGTAATGCGGGTTGTGCGTGGCGTCCTCAAACGGCATGCGGTGATTGCAACGGTTCTGGAAAACACGCTGCAACATAACCGACCGTCGTTCTGCGAATTTCTGTGCTTGAGTAAATATAACTCTAGGGTTACTTTTGTTTGGCCGAAGCAAGGAGACGCTTGGTGCAGAGCAGGTTATTGATCAAGGAGCTGGAGGAGGCAGGCTGGACGCTGGATCGGGTTACCGGCAGTCATCACATCTTCACGCACCGTTACAACCCTTACACGATTCCCGTTCCTCACCCGAAAAAGGATTTGCCGGTCGGAACGGTCAAGAGCATCAGGAGGCGTGCCGGATTGCACAACCCGCCAGCCAGTTACAAAGGAGATCCGTAATGCAATATCCAATCTGCATCGAGTGGGGCGACGAGAACACCGCCATCGGTATTCAGATCCCCGATATTCCCGGCGCTGTGACGGCCGGAGATACGTTTGAGGATGCCTACAACGCTGCCGTCGAGATTGCACACATCATGCTGCAGGAGATTGCAGCGGAAGGTGATTCGATTCCGATGCCGACTTCTGCGGCTGCTCATCGCAACAATCCAGAGTTCGCGGACATGGGTTGGGGCATGCTGGAGCTGGACATCTCGCCCTACATGGGCAAGACCGAAAAGGTCAATGTGACACTGCCCGGTTACGTCATCCAGCGGATTGACCGCTACGTGCGAGAACATAATGTCAAAAGCCGCTCTTCCTTTCTGGCGGATGCCGCCATGGAAAAACTGGTTCGGCATTGAGCATCAGGCACTGTCGGATCAGCGATCCGACAGTGCCTTCAAGTTTCTAGGCAGTCGCCAAAACACCCTTTTGCGAAACACTCAAGAACCGCACCAGCGCCAGTAACGGGAACACGCTGCCGACGATCACGATCCACAGCCAGCCGCCGTGTTCATACACCGCGCTGGCGATCGATGAGCCGAAGGCACCGCCGATGAAGATGCTGGTCATGTACAGCGCGTTGAGGCGACCGCGGCTTTTGGCGTCGAGGGAGTAGACCGCGCGCTGGCCGAGTACCATGTTCATTTGCACGCAGAAGTCGAGCACGACGCCGGTCACGGCCAGGCCGATCACGCTGTAGGCCGGGTGGATGAAGGCCGGCAGGAAGCTCAGGCTGGCGAACAGCATGGCCAGCAGCGAGGCGACGCGGGTGTGGCCGGCGTCGGCCAGGCGTCCGCTGATCGGGGCGGCAATCGCACCGATGGCGCCGACCAGGGCGAAGATCGCGATTTCACTCTGGGACAGGCCATGGTTGCGCGCCAGTTCCAGCGGCACGGCGGTCCAGAACAGGCTGAAGGTGGCGAACATGCAGGCCTGGTAGAACGCCCGCTGACGCAGCACCGGTTGCTTGCGCAGCAGTGTCCACAACGATCCGAGCAACTGGCCGTAGGAAGCGCTGTGATCCGGTTGGCGTTTGGGCACGGTCAACGCCAGCACCACGCTGATTGCCGCCATCAACCCTGCCGCGATCATGAACATCGCCCGCCAGCCAAAATGGTCGGCGACTACGCTCGACACCGGACGCGCCAGCAGAATGCCCAACAGCAGGCCGCCCATGATTCCGCCGACGACACGTCCGCGAGATTCCTCCGGCGCCAGGTGCGCCGCCAAGGGCACCAGCACCTGCACCGACACCGAGCTGAAACCCACCAGCAACGAAATCAGCAGGAATACGTTCGGTTGATCGGTAAACGCCGCGCCCAGCAGGCTGGCAATCGCCACCAGCGTGGTGATGATCATCAAGCGGCGGTTTTCCAGCAGATCCGCCAGCGGCACCAGGAAGAACAGGCCCAGCGCATAACCGATCTGGGTCAGCGACACGATGAAGCTGGCCATGGTGTCGGTCAGGCCGATGTCCGGGGCAATCAGGCCGATGATCGGCTGGGCGTAGTAGATGTTGGCAACGATGGCGCCGCAGCAGAAAGCGAACAGCAGCACCATGCCTCGGGTCATTGCGTGAGTTGTGGCGGTCATAGGGTTTCTCGATCCAGCGAAAAGGAATGCGGTGAGGCTAAGGGACGAACCGGGCCGGCGGTAGAAGCCTTGGATCGATATCAGTTATTCCGATGCGGAATAGGTGGCGGCCGGTGAGGTGTCGTCCATCGGCGAACCTTGCGTCCGACCGGGGAGGGGCGATGATACATTCACTTACATCTTGTTCGATAGCGTGCTTATGTTGTCAGTGGATTTCCACCTGCAAACAACCGGAGGATTGCGATGTTTCGTCAGCTGCTTCGCCACACCACGACTCTTGCATTGATCGGCGTGCTCAGCGCCGGCAGCGTCTACGCCGGTGACGCCCCGGGGATGCGCATTGGCGTGCGCGGCGAAATCACCGGGGTCAGCCCCGAGTCGCTCAAGGTTCACGTCAACAGCGGTGAAAACGTGGTGGTTCAGTTGACCCCGGACACCAAGGTCCGCGCGGTTACCCTGGCCAATATCGAAGACATCAAGCCCGGCAGTTACATTGGCTCGGCAGCCATTCCCCAGGAGGATGGGACGCTCAAGGCGCTGGAGGTGCATGTCTTCCCGCCGGAGCTGGCCGGCAGCGGCGATGGCCATCGGCCGTTCGACCTGGCCAAGGGCAGCAGCATGACCAATGGCAGCGTCGGCGATCTGGTGGTGAGCAACGGCCGGGTGCTGACCGTCAACTACAAGGGCGGCCAGCAGAAGATCCTGGTGCCGGAGGACGTGCCGATCGTCAACCTGGCGCCCGGCGATCGCAGCCTGCTCAAGGTTGGCGTGAAGATCGTCACCTTCGTGACCCAGAGCGCGGACGGCACGTTGACCGCGCAATCGATCTCGGCGGGCAAGGATGGCGTGAAACCGCCGATGTAAAAGCCCCTCACCCTAGCCCTCTCCCAGAGGGAGAGGGGACTGATTGGGGGATGCATGAGAGGTACGCCGACCTGAACGTGCTGTGGTGAATCCATAATCGATAAGGTCTTTCAGGTCGATGTAACTCGCCAGACACCTCGGTAGGCCCCCTCTCCCTCCGGGCGGTCCGACGTTTCGGGAGGGCTGGGGTGAGGGTAAAGCGGCCACAAAAAAAGGCGACCACTGAGGGTCGCCTTTTTCACGCCAGCCTAAACTCTACTGGCCGCTGTAGATCTGGTCGAAGATCCCGCCATCGTTGAAGTGGGTCTTCTGCACGGTGCGCCAGTCGCCGAAGGTCTTCTCGACCGACAGGAAGTCGACTTTCGGGAAGCGGTCGGTGTACTTGGCCAGTACCGCCGGGTCACGTGGACGCAGGTAGTTGGCGGCGGCGATCTCCTGGCCTTCCGGCGACCACAGGTACTTCAGGTATTCCTCGGCAGCGGCGCGAGAGCCTTTCTTCTCGACGACTTTGTCGACCACCGACACCGGCGGCTCGGCTTCGGCGGAGACGCTTGGGTAGATGACTTCAAACTGGTCGCGGCCGAACTCGCGGGCGATCATTTCGGCTTCGTTCTCGAAGGTCACCAGCACGTCGCCGATCTGGTTGGTCATGAACGTGGTAGTCGCGGCGCGGCCACCGGTGTCCAGCACTGGCGCTTGCTTGAACAGCTTGCCGACGAAGTCTTTCGCCTTGTTCTCGTCACCGCCGTTTTTCAGCACATAGCCCCAGGCGGACAGATAGGTGTAGCGGCCGTTGCCCGAGGTTTTAGGGTTCGGCACGATCACCTGCACGCCGTCCTTGAGCAGGTCCGGCCAGTCTTTCAGGGCTTTCGGGTTGCCTTTGCGGACGATGAAAACGGTGGCCGAGGTGAACGGCGCGCTGTTGTTCGGCAGACGGGTGACCCAGTCCTTCGGCACCAGTTGACCGTTGTCCGCCAGGGCGTTGATGTCGGTGGCCATGTTCATGGTAATGACGTCAGCCGGCAGGCCGTCGATGACCGAGCGCGCCTGTTTGCTTGAGCCACCGAAAGACATCTGCACGGTGATGCTCTCTTTGTGTTCGGCCTGCCAGTATTTCTGGAACGCAGCGTTGTAGTCCTTGTAGAAATCGCGCATCACGTCGTAGGAAACGTTGAGCAGGGTCGGTGCGGCTTGAGCGACGCTACCGAAGGCAAGACCAGCGGCGAGAAGTGAGGCGCCAAAGAGTTTTTTCACTGCGCATTCCTTGTTCTGTAGGGGGTGTCTTTACAAAGATGAGGCCATTTGCCAGCGACTATAGCGGGGCGCGCATAGTCACTTAAAGATTAAAAAGAACTTTGCTTATTTCATTTTCTTGAACAGCGCATTGCCACAACGGGAGCAGAACGACGCTTCCTGTTCATGGCTGTTTTTTGTGCACACCGGGCAGTCGTGCTGCAACTGACCCCCGCGCATGGCCGTGGCCAGTTCAGCGGTGAAAATCCCGGTGGGCACGGCGATGATCGAGTAACCAGTCACCATCACCAGCGACGAAATCACCTGGCCGAGAACGGTCTTGGGCACGATGTCGCCGTAACCCACGGTGGTCAGGGTCACGATAGCCCAATAGATGCCTTTGGGAATGCTGGTGAAACCGTGCTCCGGGCCTTCGACCACGTACATCAAGGTGCCGAACACCGTGACCAGGGTGCAGACGCTGAGCAGGAACACGAGGATTTTCTGCTTGCTGCCGCGCAGGGCATCGAGCAGGTAATGCGCCTGTTTCAGGTAGGGGCCGAGCTTGAGTACACGGAAGATCCGCAGCATCCGGATCACCCGGATGATCAGCAGGTACTGGGCATCGCTGTAATACAGCGCGAGGATGCCGGGCACGATCGCCAGCAAGTCCACCAGCCCGTAGAAACTGAAGGCGTAGCGCAGCGGCTTGGGCGAGCAGTACAGGCGCAGCAGGTACTCGCCGAGGAAGATGACCGTGAAGCCCCATTCGATGTACGCCAGCACATTGGCGTAGTTCTGGTGGACGTCGTCGATGCTGTCGAGGATCACGATCACCAGACTGGCGAAGATGATCAGCAGCAGGGTCTTGTCGAAACGGCGGCCAGCCACCGTGTCGGTCTGGAAAATGATCACGTACAGGCGATCACGCCACGTGTTGTTACCGTTCATGCACATCGCCTTGGCCATCAATCAGCGCAGCCTAGGTTGATTCTCCCCGTTAGCGCAAGGCGCGGCGTTGATCTGCGGTTGGCGCATCAGGCGAATGCCGGTGCGCAGCAGCCAGCAGGCAAGAATGAACGGTGCCGTGAGGGTCGCAAGGCCAAGGGCACTGAACAGCGGCGTCAGCAGCAGCGCCAGGCCGATGCCGAACAACGGCAGCCACGGTTGCTGGCGTTGTGCGCTGAAGGCGAGGGCGGCGAGCACCGCGTTGTAGCCGCCCAGACCCAGCAGCGCGACCTGGCTGTCGTGGTGCAACAGGCTGGAACCGAGGCCAATCACCGAAGCCAACAGCGCCCAGGCAAAGGCCCGGCGATCGGCGATCAGCAAACCGGCAGCGATCAATCCACCGGCCAACGGATGGTCGAGGAACATCACCTGACCGAAGCCTTTCAGGGCGGCACCGAGCAGGTTCAGGGTGTTCAGTTCAAGTGCCGGCGCCGGCGTCGAAGGCTCGGCGAAACACAGGAATACCCAGCTCAGCAACACGAACGGCGCAGTGTAGGCGGGCAGGTATTCAGTGAGGCGTGCGCGTTTGAGCCACTGCTGCGTGATCATCGCGCTCAGACCACCGGCCGCCAGAATCAGCGGCGGCAGCATCGGCGACCAGGGGAAATACAGGCTCAGCAACAGGCCGACCAGGACGCCGTTGTAGCTGAACAGTCCGGCCTGGCGATCCGCCTTGGCATAGTTGCGGCGTTGCGCGGTGAGCAAACCGGCGACCGCGCCGAGCAGCGCGCCGGCGAACAGCACCGGCGCGGTGAATAAAATGGCCAAAAGGCACAGGAGTCCACACAGCGGATGGCGCTGGAGGAATATCTGACTGAAGCCGTTGAGCAAAGCCTCGGCCCAGTCGGGGCAGTGGGTGTTGAAATGGTTGGCAGGCATGGCAGGTCATTCGGTACTGATCGTTCCCACGCTCTGCGTGGGAATGCCTCAAAGGACGCTCTGCGTCTGCTCTTGGGACGCAGAGCGTCCCGGGCCGCATTCCCACGCAGAGCGTGGGAACGATCTTGGTCAGTGGTTAAATCAATGTTTCGATCCGCAGCGAATTAGTCGACCCCGGTTGCCCAAACGGCACACCCGCGGTGATCAGCAACGTATCGCCACGCTCGGCCATTCCTTGAGCCTGAGCGATTTCCAGCGCGGTCGAGCACACCTCATCCACCTGACGCAGGCGATCATTGACCACCGAGTGAATGCCCCACGCCACGCTCAAGCGGCGGGCGGTCTGCAGGTTCGGTGTCAGGTTGAGGATCGGCGCCTTTGGCCGCTCCCGCGCCGCACGCAGACTCGATGCACCGGACTCGCTGTAATTGACCAGTACCGCCACCGGCAGCACGTTGCTGATGCGACGGATCGCGCAACTGATCGCATCGGACACGGTCGCTTCGGCTTTCGGCCGGCTGACGTCGAGTTGGGTCTGGTAATCCGGACCGTTCTCCACCTGGCGGATGATCTTGCTCATCATCTGCACGGCTTCCAGCGGGTACTCGCCGGACGCGGTTTCGGCCGACAGCATCACCGCGTCGGCGCCTTCGGCCACGGCGTTGGCCACGTCGGTGACTTCGGCGCGGGTCGGCGCCGGGGAGAAGCGCATCGATTCGAGCATCTGCGTCGCCACCACCACCGGTTTGCCGAGCTGGCGGCATGTGGTGATGATGTTTTTCTGGATCTGCGGCACGCTCTCGGCCGGCACTTCCACGCCGAGGTCACCGCGAGCCACCATGATCGCGTCGCTCAGCTCGGCGATTTCGCGCAGTTGCTCCACGGCTGACGGCTTCTCGATCTTCGCCATCAGGAACGCCTTGTCGCCGATCAGTGCGCGGGCTTCGATAATGTCCTGCGGACGCTGCACGAACGACAGCGCGACCCAGTCCACACCCAGCTCCAGACCGAAGCTCAAGTCGCGGCGATCCTTGGTGGTCAACGGGCTCAGGTCGAGCACCGCTTGCGGCACGTTCACGCCTTTGCGATCCGACAATTCGCCGCCATTGAGCACGGTGGTGTCGATCGCATCGGTGTATTTGGTGACGACGCGCAGACGCAGTTTGCCGTCATCCAGCAGCAGGTCCATCCCGGCTTCCAGCGCGGCGATGATCTCCGGATGCGGCAGGTTCACCCGGCGTTCGTCGCCCGGCGTCGCGTCCAGATCAAGGCGGAACGCCTGACCGCGATGCAACTGAACCTTGCCGTCAGCGAACTTGCCGACCCGCAGCTTCGGCCCTTGCAGGTCCATCAGGATCCCGAGCGGATAGTTGAGCTGGCGCTCGACTTCGCGGATCCACTGATAGCGCTTGGCGTGGTCGGCGTGATCGCCGTGGCTGAAGTTGAGGCGGAAGATATTGACCCCGGCCTCGACCAGCTCGCGGATGTCTTCGATGCCGTCGACGGCAGGCCCGAGGGTGGCGAGGATTTTGACCTTTTTATCAGGCGTCATGATTTAGAGCTCTCGAGGATCAGGATGGCGCGGAAGTCGTTGACGTTGGTGCGGGTCGGCTCGGTGACGATCAGCGCATCGAGCGCCTCGAAGTAGCCGTAACCGTTGTTGTTATCCAGCTCGTCGCTGGCGCTCAGGCCCAGGGCGGCGGCGCGGGCGTAGCTGTCCGGGGTCATGATCGCGCCGGCGTTGTCTTCCGAGCCGTCGATGCCGTCGGTGTCACCGGCCAAGGCATAGACGCCCGGCTGGCCCTTGAGGCTGTCGGTGAGGCTGAGGAGGAACTCGGCGTTGCGTCCGCCACGGCCATTGCCGCGCACGGTCACCGTGGTTTCGCCGCCGGAGAGAATCACGCACGGCGCCGCCAGTGGCTGACCGTGATTAATGATCTGGCGGGCGATGCCGGCGTGGACTTTCGCCACTTCGCGGGATTCGCCTTCCAGGTCACCGAGAATCAGCGTGCTGAAACCGGCCTGACGGCATTTCACCGCTGCGGCATCCAGCGATTGTTGAGGGCGGGCGATCAACTGGAAGTGACTGCGGGTCAGGCTCGGATCACCGGGTTTGACGGTTTCCGATTCCGGGCTTTGCAGCCAGCTGCGCACCGATGCCGGAATCTCGATGCCGTAGCGCTTGATGATCGCCAGCGCTTCGGCGCTGGTGCTCGGGTCGGCCACGGTCGGGCCGGAGGCGATGACCGTGGCGAGGTCGCCCGGTACATCGGAAATCGCATAGGTATAAACAGTCGCCGGCCAGCAGGCCTTGCCCAGGCGTCCGCCCTTGATCGCCGAGAGGTGCTTGCGCACGCAGTTCATCTCGCCGATGGTCGCGCCGGATTTGAGCAGGGCTTTGTTGATCGACTGCTTGTCGGCCAGGGTGATGCCTTCGGCCGGCAGCGCCAGCAGGGCAGAGCCACCGCCGGACAGCAGGAAAATCACGCGGTCGTCTTCGGTCAGGTTGCTGACCAGTTCCAGCACACGTTTGGCCACGGCCAGGCCGGCAGCGTCCGGCACCGGGTGCGCGGCTTCGACCACTTCGATTTTTTCGCACGGGGCGCCGTGACCGTAGCGGGTCACCACGAGGCCCGAGACTTCACCTTCCCAGCATCGCTCGACCACTTGCGCCATGGCGGCGGCGGCCTTGCCGGCGCCGATGACGATCACGCGACCGCTGCGATCGGCAGGCAGATGGGCTTCGAGGACCTGGTTCGGATGGGCCGCGTCGATGGCTGTGGCAAACAGCTCGCGCAGCAGTTGTTGCGGATCGACCGACATGGCGGGCTCCCAATCTTATTGTTCTTGGTTAGTGCAGGTGATCGTTCCCACGCTCTGCGTGGGAATGCCTCAATGGACGCTCTGCGTCCGCTTCGGCAGGGACGCGGAGCGTCCCGGGCTGCATTCCCACGCGGACGGTTCGACGCCTCGACGTGGGAACGAGCGACGGGGCAGGGCTTACTTCTTGTCGCGAATCGAGAAGTTGGCCATGTGTTCCAGGCCCTTGATCAGCGCCGAGTGGTCCCAGTTGCTGCCACCGATGGCCGCGCAGGTGCTGAACACTTGCTGGGCGTTGGCGGTGTTCGGCAGGTTGATGTTCAGCTCCTTGGCGCCTTGCAGGGCCAGGTTCAGGTCCTTCTGGTGCAGGCTGATGCGGAAGCCCGGATCGAAGGTGCCTTTGATCATGCGGTCGCCGTGCACTTCGAGGATCTTCGAGGACGCGAAACCGCCCATCAGCGCTTCACGCACCTTGGCCGGATCGGCACCGTTTTTCGAAGCGAACAGCAGGGCTTCGGCGACGGCCTGAATGTTCAGGGCGACGATGATCTGGTTCGCGACTTTGGCGGTCTGACCGTCGCCATTGCCACCGACCAGGGTGATGTTCTTGCCCATGGCCTGGAACAGCGGCAGTGCGCGTTCGAAGGCATCGGCGTCGCCACCGACCATGATGCTCAGGGTCGCAGCCTTGGCACCGACTTCACCACCGGACACTGGAGCGTCGAGGTATTGCGCGCCTTTTTCGTTGATCTTCGCCGCGAAAGATTTGGTGGCGGTCGGCGAGATCGAGCTCATGTCGATCACCACCTTGCCTTTGCCGATGCCGGCAGCGACGCCGTCGGCGCGGAACAGCACGTCATCGACCTGCGGGGTATCCGGCACCATGACGATGATGAATTCAGCTTCCTGCGCCACTTCGCGCGGGTTGGCCAGGGCGACGGCGCCAGCGGCGACCAGGTCGGCAGGGGCGGCGTCGTGGTGCGCCGACAGGAACAGGCTGTGACCGGCTTTCTGCAGGTTCGCCGCCATTGGGTGGCCCATGATGCCGGTGCCGATGAATCCGATTTTAGCCATGAGAAATTCCTCTTGTTTTTGTCTTGCTCAAGCAAATAGGGGGTCAGATCGCGTTGTGGGTCTTCAGCCAGCCGAGGCCCGCTTCAGTGGTGGTCAGCGGTTTGTACTCGCAGCCGACCCAGCCCTGATAACCGATGCGATCGAGGTGTTCGAACAGGAAGCGGTAGTTGATTTCGCCAGTGCCCGGCTCGTTGCGGCCCGGGTTGTCGGCGAGCTGCACATGGTTGATCTCGGCCAGGTGCGATTGCAGGGTGCGGGCCAGATCGCCTTCCATGATTTGCATGTGATAGATGTCGTATTGCAGGAACAGGTTGGCGCTGCCGACCTGCTCGCGAATCGACAGGGCCTGCGCCGTGTTGTTCAGGTAGAAACCCGGGATGTCGCGGGTGTTGATCGCTTCCATCACCAGTTTGATACCGACGGCTTGCAGCTTGTCGGCGGCGTACTTGAGGTTGGCGACGAAGGTCTTTTCAACGGTGGCATCATCCACGCCCTGCGGACGGATACCGGCCAGGCAGTTGACCTGGGTGTTGCCCAGCACCTGTGCGTAGGCGATGGCCAGATCGACCCCGGCGCGGAATTCTTCGACCCGGTCCGGCAGGCACGCGATACCGCGCTCGCCCTTGGCCCAGTCACCGGCCGGCAGGTTGAACAGCACTTGGGTCAGACCGTTGGCATCGAGTTTGGCCTTGATTTCGGCAGAGCTGAAATCGTAGGGGAACAGGTATTCAACACCGCTGAAGCCGGCCTTGGCGGCGGCGTCGAAACGGGCAAGGAAATCCTGTTCGGTGAACAGCATGGACAGGTTGGCTGCGAAACGCGGCATGGTGGTCTCCCGTTAGAGTGATCGTTCCCGCGCTCGGCGCGGGAACGAACGGCAAGCAGTTTTAATCGAGCAGCGAAATCGCCGTTGGCGCATCGTTGCCGACCAGCGCCAGGTCTTCGAATTCGTTGACGGCGTTGATCTCGGTGCCCATGGAGATGTTGGTCACACGCTCCAGAATGATCTCGACGATCACCGGCACCTTGAACTCTTCGATCATCTGTTCGGCCTTGCGCAGGGCAGGGGCGATTTCAGACGGTTCGAACACACGCAGCGCCTTGCAGCCCAGGCCTTCGGCGACTGCGATGTGGTCGACACCGTAACCGTTGAGTTCCGGCGCGTTCAGGTTATCGAAGGACAGCTGCACGCAGTAGTCCATTTCGAACCCGCGCTGGGCCTGACGGATCAGCCCCAGGTACGAGTTGTTCACCACGACGTGGATGTACGGCAGATTGAACTGAGCGCCGACCGCCAGTTCCTCGATCATGAACTGGAAGTCATAGTCCCCCGACAGGGCCACGACTTTACGGTTCGGATCGGCCTTCACCACGCCCAGCGCTGCCGGAATGGTCCAGCCCAATGGGCCGGCCTGGCCGCAGTTGATCCAGTGACGCGGCTTGTAGACGTGCAGGAACTGCGCGCCGGCAATCTGCGACAGACCGATGGTGCTGACGTAGCAGGTGTCCTTGCCGAACACCTGGTTCATTTCTTCATACACGCGCTGCGGCTTGACCGGCACGTTGTCGAAGTGGGTCTTGCGTTGCAGGCTGGACTTGCGCTGCTGGCAGTCTTGCAGCCATGCACTGCGGTTTTTCAGTTTGCCGGCGGCTTGCCATTCACGAGCGACTTCGATGAACACGGTCAGCGCGGCGGCAGCGTCGGAAACGATGCCCAGGTCCGGGGTGAACACGCGGCCGATCTGGGTGCCTTCGATGTCGACGTGAATGAACTTGCGACCTTCGGTGTACACGTCGACCGAACCGGTGTGACGGTTGGCCCAGCGGTTACCGATGCCCAGCACCACGTCGGATTTCAGCATCGTGGCGTTGCCGTAACGGTGCGAAGTCTGCAGACCGACCATGCCGACCATCAGCGGGTGATCGTCCGGAATGGTGCCCCAGCCCATCAGGGTCGGGATCACCGGGATGCCGGTCAGCTCGGCGAATTCCACCAGCAGATCGCTGGCGTCGGCGTTGATGATGCCGCCACCGGCCACCAGCAATGGACGCTCGGCCTGATCGAGCAGTGCCAGGGCCTTTTCAACCTGCACGCGAGTCGCGCTTGGCTTGGCCAGCGGCAGTGGCTGGTAGGCGTCGATGTCGAATTCGATTTCAGCCATCTGCACGTCGAACGGCAGATCGATCAGCACTGGGCCCGGACGGCCGGAGCGCATTTCAAAGAAGGCTTTCTGGAACGCGTAAGGCACCTGGCCCGGCTCCAGAACGGTGGTTGCCCACTTGGTTACTGGCTTGACGATGCTGGTGATGTCGACCGCCTGGAAGTCTTCCTTGTGCATGCGGGCACGCGGCGCCTGGCCGGTGATGCAGAGGATCGGGATCGAGTCCGCGGAGGCGCTGTACAGACCGGTGACCATGTCGGTGCCGGCAGGGCCGGAAGTGCCGATACACACGCCGATGTTGCCGGCCTTGGTGCGGGTGTAGCCCTCGGCCATGTGCGAGGCGCCTTCAACGTGGCGAGCAAGGACGTGATCGATGCCACCGACTTTCTGCAGGGCGGAATACAGCGGGTTGATTGCAGCGCCCGGAATGCCAAAAGCGGTATCAACCCCTTCACGGCGCATCACCAGAACGGCGGCTTCGATTGCTCTCATTTTGCTCATGGTTTTGTGCCTCTTTACGTTTTGTAATTGTATACAAGTGGCTTTGCGCAGAGTGTATTCACGGCGGACGGCGCAGGTCAATCCATTTTCTCAAGCGGCTGTTTCATTCGTCGGAAGCCTGTTCTGCTGTGGCTTTTCGTCGCATGGAGCGCTTTTCGAGAATTATTGTATACAAAAAAATAATTCATTGTGTTCTATTTGTTGCATCGGGCTGCGGCACAAACGCGCAGCCCAACGGCTTTCCCAATAACAAAATGAGGACGGCACCATGAGCGCTTTAACCTTGAAAGTCGCAGTCAACCTGGTCAACGAAGCCATCAGCGCAGGGCGGGCGATCTCCGCCGCGCCGCTGACCATTGCAGTACTGGACACCGGCGGCCATCTGGTCACCTTGCAACGCGAAGACGGCGCCAGCCTGCTGCGCCCGAACATCGCCATCGGCAAAGCCTGGGGCGCCATCGCTCTGGGCAAGGGCTCACGCCTGCTGGCGCTGGACGCGCAACAACGTCCGGCCTTCATCGCTGCACTCAACAGCATGGGGCAGGGCAGCGTCGTGCCGGCACCGGGTGGTGTGTTGATTCGTGATCAGGCGGGCAACGTGCTGGGAGCGATCGGTATCAGCGGCGATCTGTCGGATGTCGATGAGCAAGTGGCGATCAAGGCTGTGGAGGCCCTGGATCTGCGGGCGGATGCGGGGGTGGCGGCCTGACGGGAACTGAATCACCCCGGTTGGTATTGAGGTGATGACGAATCGGGGTGGCGTCGATAGACTGCCGCCCCGTTTTTGTATCAAGGAAGATCAGCGTGAAGACGCTACTTGGCTTTTCTCTGGCCACGGCCATGACCCTTATCACTCCCTTTCTGCACGCCGCCGAACCGCTGGACGCCGAAGACATCGCGTTCCAGGCGCTGAGCCCGGTGGTTACCGCGCTGATCAATGCCGACGATGTTCCTGAATTGATGGCGCGGGCCGAGAAGCTCGAAGACACCGATACCTTGCAGGCCATTGCGGTTTATCTCGCGGCCACTCGTGAAGACCCCAAGCAGATGCTCGCGCCTTATCAGGTTGCCGCGCTGTTTGCCCGCCGTGGTGACGACAAACTGGCCTTGCGCTTCCTGCAAGAGGCTGACGATCGTGGCATGTGGTTCGGCCCATTGCTGGCCGGCGACGAGGATTTTTCCGACCTGCGCGAGACCGCCACCTACAAAGCCGTATTGGCCAACGCGCAGCAGCGCTACAAGACCATCGCGCCCGGCAAGGTCGGCGCCATTTCAGTGCTCAACCCGTCGGCGGATATTCCCGCGCCCAAGGCGTGCCGTCCGGTGGTGGTCTGGCTGCACGGCTACGGTATCAACGGCGAGCTCGACGAGAGCTACCAACCACTCGCTGATACCGGGGCCATTATCCTTGGCATCAACGGTACCGAGATGATCAATGCGGTGGACAGCTTCCGCTGGATCGGCCCGGGCTTTGAAGGCACCCATAAAACGGTGCAGAACGGCTTGAAGCAATTGGCGGCGCAGCAATGCATCGATCGCAAGCACGTCTACCTGATGGGCTTCTCTCAGGGTTCACAACACGCGGGCGCCTTGCTGGCGCAACATCCGGATGACTACGCGGGTGCTCTGTTGCTGTCACCTGGCGGCCGGCAGCCGACACCGACGGTGAGCAAGGCGCACGGCAAAAGGGTGTTTGTGATCAACGGCAAGATGGAAGGGTCGGGCAATCAGCAGATGGCCACGGATTTCCGCAAGCTGTTCAGTGACGGCAACGAAGTCAAATCCCGTACCCATGAAGGCGGGCATTCCTTCCCGGACGACTGGAGCACCTCCTTGCCGCAAGCGCTGCGCTGGTTGATGGGTAGCGACGCCTGAAACAAAAAAATCGCAGGTCTGGCCACGTCTTCAGGACGCTTTGGCCAGGCCTGCGATTTTTTTTGCGTGTGTGTCGCGCTGTCAGTCCGGTTCGCAGCCCTTGAGGACCAATCGGATGATGGTTTGCGCCGCGGCTTCATAGTCGGCTTCGTCGAGCTTTTCCTTGCCGGTCACGGCGGAGATCTGCCAGTCGAAGTCGGCGTAGGTCTGGGTCGCGGCCCAGATGCTGAACATCAGGTGATTAGGGTCGATCGGGGCGATCTGGCCGCGGTCGATCCAGCTCTGGATGCAGTCGATGTTGTGCTTGGCCTGACTGTTCAGCTGCTCGACCAGGTCGGCGCTCAGGTGCGGGGCGCCGTGCATGATTTCGCTGGCGAACACCTTCGAGGCAAACGGCAGGTCGCGGGAGATGCGGATCTTCGAGCGGATGTAGCCGCTCAGCACTTCGCTCGGTACGCCGTCCGGGTTGAACGGAGTCGAGGCCTGCAGGATCGGCACGATGATGCTTTCCAGAACCTCGCGGTAGAGGTTTTCCTTGGACTTGAAGTAGTAGTAGACGTTGGGCTTGGGCAATCCCGCCTTGGCGGCGATGTCGCTGGTTTTGGTCGCAGCGAAGCCCTTGTCGGCGAACTCCTCACTGGCGGCACGCAGGATCAGTTCTTTGTTGCGCTCGCGGATTGTGCTCATAAACCCGGTGGTTCCTTGCCTGTACTGGCGGTTGCGCATGGTAGCACCGGCCTCGCGCGGCGCTCAACAATGCCCCGTGTGGTCTGCAGTCGCGGTATGCTGCGCGGCATTATTCACATAAGGAAACAAGATTCATGGCAGGAAGCAGTTTGCTGGTGCTGATCGACGACATCGCCACCGTTCTGGATGATGTGGCGTTGATGAGCAAAATGGCCGCCAAGAAGACCGCCGGGGTGCTCGGCGATGACTTGGCGCTCAATGCCCAGCAGGTCTCGGGCGTGCGCGCCGAGCGGGAAATTCCCGTGGTGTGGGCGGTGGCCAAGGGCTCGTTCGTCAACAAGCTGATCCTGGTGCCGTCGGCGCTGGCCATCAGTGCCTTTGTGCCGTGGCTGGTGACGCCGCTGTTGATGGTTGGCGGCGCGTATCTGTGCTTCGAGGGCTTCGAGAAACTCGCGCACCCGCTGCTGCACGGCAAGGACGAAGATCAGGCCGAGCATGCGCAGTTGACTGAAGCGGTGGCCGATCCTGCAACCGATCTGGTGGCCTACGAGAAGGACAAGATCAAAGGCGCAATCCGCACCGACTTCATCCTCTCGGCGGAAATCATTGCCATCACCCTCGGCACCGTGGCCGAGGCTTCGCTGACGCAGCAAGTGATCGTGATGTCGGGTATCGCCATCGTCATGACCGTGGGCGTTTATGGCCTGGTGGCCGGCATCGTCAAACTTGATGACCTCGGCCTGTGGCTGACCCAGAAACCCGGCGCTGCGGCGAAACGCATCGGCAACGCGATCCTGCGCGCCGCGCCTTACATGATGAAAGGCCTGTCGGTGATCGGCACGGCGGCGATGTTCCTGGTTGGCGGCGGCATCCTGACCCATGGCGTACCGGTGGTGCATCACTGGATCGAGAGCATGGGGGCTGCGGCGGGCAGCGTAGGGTTTGCTGTACCCGTGTTGCTCAATGGCGTGGCGGGGGTTGTCGCGGGTGCGGTGGTGCTGGCTGTTGTATCGGTCGTCGGCAAGCTCTGGAAAGCGCTGAAGGGCTGATTTACGGCTCAATGAAAAAGGCCATTCGATTTGCATCGAATGGCCTTTTTTGTGGCTGCCGGTTTTACTCGGCAATCTGCAGTTTGCGCGATTCGGTGTACACGTAGCGCACCTTCTCGTACTCGAACGGCGAGTTCATCTGACCGTAGCGGAAGTGGGTCTGATAGCGCTTGTCGACTGCACGCAGCGCCCAGATTTCCGGGTGGTTTTCGCTGACTTTCGACACGTTCAGGTAGTTGATCGCCGATTCGGCGGTGTAGTCCACGGCGAGGCCGGCGGTGTCGCGGATGTTCGACGGGCCGAGGATCGGCAGTACGAAATAGGCGCCGCCCGGTACGCCGTAGAAGCCCAGGGTCTGGCCGAAGTCTTCGCTCTGGCGCGGCAGGCCCATGGCGGTGGCCGGGTCCCACAGGCCGGCGATGCCGATGGTGGTGTTGAGCAGCAGGCGCGCGGTGGTTTCCATCGAACGCTTGCCCTTGAACTGCAACAGGCTGTTGACCAGGTTCGGCACGTCGCCGAGGTTGTTGAAGAAGTTGCTCACGCCGGAACGCACGAAACCGGGCGTGACGTAGCGATAGCCGTCGACTACCGGCAGGAACACCCATTGGTCGAAGCGGTAGTTGAAGTGGTAGACGCGGCGGTTCCACGATTCCAGCGGGTCATACACGTTCAGCGCGTTGAGCGTCGAGCGTTCGAACTCACGCTGGTCCAGCCCCGGGTTGAACTTGAGTTTGGACAGCGGCTCCTTGAAGCCGTCACTGTCGACTACCACGGGTGCGTTGGCTTTACTGTTGTCGGCCTGGGCCACGCCTGCACAGAGTAACGCTGCAAACAGCAGGAGATATTTAGCCACGGAAGAACTCCAGCATGGCGTCGCTGTTGACGCGGTAGTTAAGGTTGCCGCAATGGCCGCCCAGTGGATAAACCGTCAGGCGATCGCCGAAGGTCTTGCGCAGGAAACCGAGGTCGCCCGGGCCGAGGATCACGTCGTCGGCGTTGTGCATCACGGCGATTTTCGGGCTGTCGTGCAGGTAATCCTTGAGGGCGTACAGGCTGACCTGATCGATCAGTTGCAGCAGGCTGCCGCCGTCGGTGCGGGCGCGCCACATCGGGATCACCTGTTCGGTGAGGTAGCAGTCGAAGTCACATTGCAGCGCACGCTTGAGGAACGGCGTGAGGCTGGTGCCTTCGGTGATCGGGAATTTCGGCGGGGTGATCAGGCCGCGACGGTTGATCAGGTCCGAGGTGAAGGCAATGTCCGCCGCCGAGAAGCGGAACGAGGTGCCGATCAGCATCGCCATCTGCTCGTTGCTCAGGTGCTGCTTGGACTGTTGGAAGTCATAGAGCAGGGCATCGTTGAGATCGATGTAGCCTTTCTGCTGGAAGTAACGGGTCAGCTTGCCCAGCACCAGTTCATAGAACGTGGTGCTGTTGTTGATGCCCTTGACCTCGGTCTGCACCAGCTTGTCGAGGTTGGTGACCGAGGTGTAGAGGTTGACCGGCGGGTTCAGCAACAGGACTTTCTTGAAGTTGAAGCTGCGACGGGTTTCGTCCAGGTGGGCGACGAACGCCGCGTCCAGCGCACCGAGGCTGTAGCCGCTGAGGTAATAGTCGGTGACCGGCAGTTTCGGGTTCTGAGCACGCACGGCCTGCATCACCCGGTACATGTCTTCGGCGTCTTCCTTGGTCACGCCGGGGGTGGCGAAACGCGAGGCGGCGCTCATGAAGTCGAAACTGGTCGGGGAGGACAGCTGCACCACGTGGTAGCCGGCCTTGTAGTAGAGCTTTTTCAGGTATTCGTTGAGGGTGCTGTCATAGCGTGCGCCGGTGCCGGCGATCAGGAAGATCAGCGGGGCGGCCTTGTCCTGGGTGGCGATGCGATACGTCAGTTTTTTCACCGGCCAGAAATTGTCCGGTAGGATGAATTCGCGTTCCGGGCGCAGGGTGACGCTGCGGTCGGTCTGATTGATGTCGTCGTCCGACGGCAACTCCGGGCGCAGGTCCGGTGGCGTGGTGGCGATGGTCGCTTCGAACGGGTTGGTCAGGGGATAGCCATAACTGGCGGCGTCGATATCCACCGCCAGCGCGGACGCACTCAGAATAAGGCCGCCCAGCAGGGCGACGAAGCGCAAGGATCGGAGCATGACTGAATCCCTTAAAGGAAGGTGCCGAATGAGGTTCGCAGGCTATGACCACTGGGTTTGCGCCAAAGTGCCACGCATCGGCACCAATCAGACGGAATTCGGGGTAATAGTAGCCGGACGATACACTTTGCACGGATTGAATGACCAGTTAAGAGTTGTTAGTCCTTGCGTATGTGCGGCGGCAGATTAAGCTGGCCGCCGATTTCATCGTTTGGAGTGTTCCATGTCCCGCCGCTTGCCCGTGATTCTGCTGCTCGTTCTTTTGCCGTTATGGCTGGCCGCCAGTTATGGCGCGCGTTTTGGCTTCATGGAGGACGCGCAGTGGGTGGGCATCTGCGTGGATGAAGCGAGTCGTTGGGAGTGCTCGGTGCGCTCGAACCTTGGCCTGATGATTCATTTCCAGATGCTGGGCTGGGCGGCGATCGCGGCTGCGGTGATCGGTTTTGTCGTGCCGGGGCGGGCAGGGTGGTGGCTGGCGGTGCTGGCGCTGGTGTTCGGGTTTCCGGCGCTGGCTTTGTACAACACCACGCTGGCGGTGTTTGCGGTAGTGATTGCCGGGTTGCGGCTGGTGCGGGAATCGCGCGACGCCAGGTAGTCATGCATCGCGGGCTCGCCCGCGATGCAGTACTTTCAGGTGCTGAAGGTCAGCCTTTGCGAACCCGCAGGCAGCGCCATAGCGCGGCCACCATCAGCACACTGACCAGCGCCCAGCCCCAGGCCTGCTGATTCTGCAGACCTTCACGGTACAACTGCGGCGCAATGCACGCACCGATGATGAAGGTCAGCAGGGCAATCTCCCGGCGGGCCACCGGCACCGGGCGGCACAGGTAAACCAGTGCCGGCAGAATGAACGCCGCACTCGCAAAGCTGCGATAGCGTGGATCGAACACCATCTCCAGCGCCATCACCGCACCCGCGAAACCGACGGCAGCGGCCAGCCAGCCGGCGTGTCGTTCGAAGGCGTTGAAGGCGCGCTCACGCCAGCCGTTGCGGGCGCTCAAGGTCAGCGCGGCGTGTACCAGCACCAGCAAATTCAACGCAGTCAGCAAACCGACCCACACCCATTCGCTGGCGAACCGCGTGGTCAGCCATGCCAGGTTGCCCCAGGCGCCGATCGAGCACGCGGCGAGGGCGCCGAGCAATGGCAGCACCAGCGCTGAACGTGTCGTGCGAATCCGACCGCCAAGCATCAACGTGCCGACAAAGATCAGACCACCGATTCCCAGCCAGCGCGACCAGTCGGGTACGTTCGACACCGGCCCGGCCAGTACGCCTTTGTCCTGACGATCGGCATCGAACAGTCCCCAGTAACCGCCGACCGCGCCTTCGCTGCCGCGCTTCCACGGCTGGTCGAACGCTTCGATCAGGTTGTAATGCCAGCCCTGCTGTTCGGCGAGGGTGACAAAACCACGAATGAACTTGGCTTCGTTGACCCTGCTCGGCAACGCGGTCTCACGCTGGCGGCCTTCGCTCGGCCAGCCGGTTTCGCCAATCATCACGTCCTTGGGCGCGAACTTGTTGCCGAACACCTGACGCACCTCCGCTACGTGTTGCAGGGCGGCGTCGATGTTCGACGGATCATCTTCCCAGTACGGCAGCAAGTGAATGGTCAGGAAATCCACCGCCGGCGCGACTTCCGGGTGCTTGAGCCAGAACTCCCAGACATCGGCGTAGGTCACTGGCTGCTTGATATGGCGCTTGACCTTGTTGATCAGCTTCGCCAATTGCGCCCCGGTGACTTCCTTGCGCAGCAGGGCTTCGTTGCCGACGATCACCGCGCTGACCACATCCGGGTTGGCGTTGGCCGAGGCGATCAGCAGATCGACTTCTTTCTCGGTGTCCACCGGGTTGCTGTTGACCCAGGCGCCGATCATCAGCTTCAAGCCATGCTTGCGCGCCAGATCAGGCAGGGCTTCGAGGCCGGTCATGGAATAGGTGCGGATGCATTCGAAACGAGTCGCGAGCAGGGCGAGATCGGCGTCCATGCGCTCCGGGCGCAGTCGGAACGGTACGTCGAACGGCGACTGATCCTTGTCGAACGGGGTGTAGGAGGCGCACTGCAACTTGTGGGTCGGGGTGGCGACGTCCGGCAGGATCACCGGTTTGCCGAGGCCGTACCAGAAGCCGCAAAGCGCAAACAGGCCAAGCAGGCAGGCGAACAGATAAGGAAGAAAAGGGAAGCGGGAGGATGCGGACATGGTCAGGCCGAGTGGCTGCAAAGCGACGCATGTTACCTGCATTTATAGAGGGGTTGGTGGCCCGCATGATTTTGACATGCAAAGTTTGGGCGGATTGTCTGGCGCCAATTATTCAGGCGCAGTTAATGGCTTTCTGATGTCGTTTCTCGTTGCTTCGAGGTCGCTGGCAGAGCAGGTCGCTGAGTGCGTCAGGTTGATGATCGAACTCATCAGTACTCCGCTGATGTTCGAACGAGTTTGCGGTCAGGCGTGATGGGGGCGCTGTGCACCATAACAATACGTTGACGATGCCCGGCATCCGTCGGGCGCAGCATTTCGGGGAAGTAACGATGAAGATGCGACGACTTTTAGGCGCAGGTGCCGCTCTGGTGCTTGCGATGAGCTCCACTTTCGCCAGCGCTGAAAAACAGACCCTGAACATCGGTTACGTTGACGGCTGGTCCGACAGCGTGGCGACCACCCACGTGGCGGCCGAAGTGATCAAGCAGAAACTCGGCTATGACGTGAAGCTCCAGGCCGTCGCTACTGGGATCATGTGGCAGGGCGTTGCCACCGGCAAACTCGACGCCATGCTGTCGGCCTGGCTGCCTGTGACCCACGGCGAATACTGGACGAAGAACAAGGATCTGGTCGTCGATTACGGCCCGAACTTCAAGGACGCGAAAATCGGCCTGATCGTGCCGGAGTACGTCAAAGCCAAGACCATTGAAGACCTGAAGACCGACGACAGCTTCAAGAAACGCATCGTCGGCATCGACGCCGGTTCAGGCGTGATGCTCAAGACCGACCAGGCGATCAAGGATTACGACCTGACCGGCTATCAACTCAAGGCCAGTTCCGGCGCCGGCATGATTGCCGAGCTGACCCGTGCCGAGAAAAAGAACGAATCCATTGCCGTGACCGGTTGGGTGCCGCACTGGATGTTCGCCAAGTGGAAACTGCGCTTCCTCGACGACCCGAAAGGCGTGTATGGCGCAGCTGAAACCGTGAACAGCATCGGCAGCAAGGAACTGGCGACCAAGGCGCCGGAAGTGGCCAAGTTCTTGAAGAACTTCCAGTGGGCGTCGAAAGACGAAATCGGCGAAGTCATGCTGGCGATTCAGGACGGCGCCAAACCTGACGCAGCGGCCAAGGATTGGGTGGCCAAACACCCGGATCGCGTGGCTGACTGGACCAAGTAATATAAGTCGAAGCGTCTAGTCTGCGCTTCCCAGGGCCGCCCGGCGTCACAGCCGGGTGGCCTTTTTTATGGCGCTTCTTTTTATAGGGAAAGTGGGCCGTTTTCGGGCGGTCTGGAAATTGGCAAAAACGCCATGGCGTTCTACTACTAAGGTCGTCTGGAAGCCGGCTCGCAGCCGCATAGAGTGGCTATGTTCCAAAAATAAAAATCTGTGCTGCGAGGATAAAAACAATGAACGACAGCATTTACCTCTCTATTCAGAACAGCCCGCGCTTCAAGGAGCTGGTGAAAAAAAGGGAAAGGTTCGCCTGGATACTCTCGGCGATCATGCTAGGGCTCTACTCCGGATTCATCCTGCTGATCGCGTACGGGCCACAAGTGCTCGGGACCAAAATCAGTGCCGGCTCATCGATCACCTGGGGCATCCCCATCGGTGTCGGGCTGATTGTCTCGGCCTTCGTCCTGACCGGCATCTACGTACGCCGCGCCAATGGCGAGTTCGACGACCTGAACAATGCGATTCTCAAGGAGGCTCAGCAATGATCCGGCGTCTACTGGCTCTTTTGAGCATCGCAGCGTTCGCTCCGGCCGCCTGGGCCGCTGACGCCCTGACCGGCGAAGTCCACAAACAACCGCTCAACGTTTCCGCGATCGTCATGTTCGTGGTGTTCGTCGGCGCGACCCTGTGCATCACCTACTGGGCGTCCAAACGCAACAAGTCGGCTGCCGATTACTATGCGGCAGGCGGCAAGATCACCGGTTTCCAGAACGGTCTGGCGATTGCCGGTGACTACATGTCGGCGGCGTCCTTCCTGGGGATTTCCGCGCTGGTGTTCACCTCCGGCTACGACGGCCTGATCTACTCGATCGGCTTCTTGGTGGGTTGGCCGATCATTCTGTTCCTGATCGCCGAACGTCTGCGCAACCTGGGTAAATACACCTTTGCCGACGTGGCGTCCTACCGCCTCGGGCAAACCCAGATCCGCACGCTGTCGGCCTGCGGCTCGCTGGTGGTGGTGGCGTTCTACCTGATCGCGCAAATGGTCGGTGCCGGCAAGCTGATCCAGCTGCTGTTCGGTCTCGACTACCACGTTGCGGTGATTCTGGTCGGTATCCTGATGTGCCTCTACGTGCTGTTCGGCGGCATGCTGGCGACCACCTGGGTGCAGATCATCAAGGCCGTGCTGTTGCTGTCCGGTGCCTCGTTCATGGCGCTGATGGTGATGAAGCACGTCAACTTCGACTTCAACACCCTGTTCTCCGAAGCCATCAAGGTTCACGCCAAGGGCGAAGCGATCATGAGCCCCGGCGGTCTGGTGAAAGACCCGATCTCGGCGTTCTCCCTCGGCCTGGCACTGATGTTCGGTACCGCTGGCCTGCCACACATCCTGATGCGCTTCTTCACCGTGAGTGATGCGAAAGAAGCGCGTAAGAGCGTGCTGTATGCCACCGGTTTCATTGGCTACTTCTACATCCTGACCTTCATCATCGGCTTCGGCGCGATCCTGCTGGTCAGCACCAACCCGGCGTTCAAGGATGCAGCGGGGGCTCTGCTCGGCGGCAACAACATGGCGGCGGTGCACCTGGCCAACGCCGTGGGCGGCAGCATCTTCCTCGGCTTCATCTCGGCCGTGGCGTTCGCGACCATTCTGGCGGTAGTGGCCGGTCTGACCCTGTCCGGTGCTTCGGCGGTGTCTCACGACCTGTACGCCAGTGTGATCAAGAAAGGCAAAGCCAACGACAAGGATGAGATTCGCGTTTCGAAGATCACCACCATCGCACTGGGCATCCTGGCCATCGGCCTGGGCATTCTGTTCGAAAGCCAGAACATTGCGTTCATGGTCGGCCTGGCGTTCTCCATCGCGGCGAGCTGCAACTTCCCGGTGCTGCTGCTTTCGATGTACTGGAAGAAGCTGACCACTCGTGGCGCGATGATTGGCGGCTGGCTGGGTCTGGTGAGTGCGGTGGGGCTGATGATTCTTGGCCCGACCATCTGGGTGCAGATTCTGCATCACGAGAAGGCGATTTTCCCTTACGAGTATCCGGCGCTGTTTTCGATGATCATTGCGTTTATCGGGATCTGGTTCTTCTCGGTTACCGATAAATCGGCGGCGGCAGAGAATGAGCGTGCGCTGTTCTTCCCGCAGTTTGTGCGTTCGCAGACGGGGTTGGGGGCTAGTGGGGCGGTTTCGCACTGAGGCTTCCAGGTTGAATATGTAGGTTGAGTTGGATGGAAATGCCCTGGTCGAGAGATTGGGGCATTTTTTTTGGTTTTTTTTGATTGAGTACATATCCGTTGCTTCGGGTGCTTCCGCTGGCAGTTTCGCTCTTACAGCGAGTCACTTTTGACAAACGCCTCAAAAGTAACCAAAAAGTCTAAGCCCCGGCGTACGGCACTTCGCTTAGGCTCAGTGTTCCCTCGCTACGGTGTCCATCAGGGGGCATCGCCTACGGTTTGCTTCGCTGCACCTCCTCTCGATGTATGCGGCTTCGCCGCACGGCGCTGCGCGCCTACCCCCTGATGAACACCTCCGCTCGGCCTGCCGAAGGGGCAAAAAATCAAAAGCCAGAGCCAGAGCAAAAGCCAGATCAAAAGCCCCTCACCACGATGAGCGTTAGCTCAAGTACTGCTTTTGATCGCAAGGCCCGTCGGCAGGCTGAGTGGAGGGATTGATTCGGGGTGGGAGCGCAGCGACCGTTTGGCGAAGCCAAACACATCGAGAGGAGGTGCAGCGAAGCAAACCGGAGGCGATGTCCCCGGATCGATCCCGGAGCGAAGGAACCCGAGCCACAGCGAGGGCCGAACGTCAGGGTAAAGCCTTTTTGGTTACTTTTTTGGCGTTTGAAAAAAGTGACCCGCCGTAAGGGCGGAACCCTAAGAAGTCGTCACCGCAGCAACGGATATGCCCCCAATCCAAAAACGAAAAACGGCCCCCATTCACATGGAGGCCGTTCCCGTTACAACTTAAGACGTTATCGCAAGACAGGTCTTATTTGCGATCTTCCAGCTTGGTAATGTCACGCGACTCGTAGCCGGTGTACAGCTGACGCGGACGGCCAATCTTGTACGGGCTGGAGAGCATTTCCTTCCAGTGCGAGATCCAGCCGACAGTACGTGCCAGGGCGAAGATCACGGTGAACATGCTGGTCGGAATGCCGATCGCCTTGAGGATGATCCCCGAGTAGAAGTCGACGTTCGGGTACAGCGAGCGTTCGATGAAGTACGGGTCGGTCAGGGCGATCTCTTCCAGGCGCATCGCCAGTTCGAGTTGCGGATCGTTCTGGATGCCCAGTTCCTTCAACACTTCGTCGCAGGTCTGCTTCATCACGGTCGCACGTGGGTCGCGGTTCTTGTAGACGCGGTGACCGAAGCCCATCAGCTTGAACGGATCGTTCTTGTCCTTGGCCTTGGCGATGAACTTGTCGATGTTCGAGACATCGCCGATTTCATCGAGCATGGTCAGCACGGCTTCGTTCGCACCGCCGTGGGCAGGGCCCCACAGTGCGGCGATACCGGCGGCGATACAGGCGAACGGGTTGGCGCCCGAGGAACCGGCCAGACGCACGGTGGAGGTCGAAGCGTTCTGCTCGTGGTCGGCGTGGAGGATGAAGATCCGGTCCATGGCCTTGGCGAGTACCGGGCTGATCGGTTTGATCTCGCACGGGGTGTTGAACATCATGTGCAGGAAGTTTTCCGCGTACGACAGGTCGTTGCGCGGGTACATCATGGGTTGGCCCATGGAGTACTTGTAAACCATCGCGGCCAGGGTCGGCATCTTGGCAACCAGGCGGATCGCGGAGATTTCGCGATGCTGCGGGTTATTGATGTCGAGGGAGTCGT
Source organism: Pseudomonas sp. GW821-FHT09E04 (assembly GCF_059416185.1). Taxonomy (NCBI): domain Bacteria; kingdom Pseudomonadati; phylum Pseudomonadota; class Gammaproteobacteria; order Pseudomonadales; family Pseudomonadaceae; genus Pseudomonas; species Pseudomonas sp. GW821-FHT09E04. Next base: position 61,024 of record NZ_JBWKOR010000002.1, on the reverse strand, counting down.
GGTAGAAGGCCGAGAGGGCGCCGACTACACCACACATGACGGCCATCGGGTGGGCGTCACGGCGGAAGCCGTTGAAGAAGGTTTTCAGCTGCTCGTGAACCATGGTGTGGTTCTTCACGGTGCCGACGAACTGGGCCTTTTGCTCTGCAGTCGGCAGTTCGCCGTTCAGCAGCAGGTAGCAGGTTTCCAGGTAGTCCGACTTTTCAGCCAGTTGTTCGATCGGGTAGCCGCGGTGCAGCAGGATGCCGTTGTCACCATCGATATAGGTGATCTTCGATTCGCAGGAAGCGGTCGACATGAAACCGGGGTCGAAAGTGAAGCGGCCCGTGGCCGTCAGGCCCCGAACATCGATTACATCGGGACCAACGGTGCCGGTTAAAATGGGCAGCTCGACGGGGGCTGCGCCCTCGATGATCAACTGCGCTTTTTTGTCAGCCATGTGGCCTCCTATTTATGCTTGAAATCATCAGACAGACCCCCCACGCAGGGCCCGCACCACTATAGTGAGATAAATTCGAATGTCAATTTGCCTAAAGTCTTGCTCCAGAAGGCTTTAACCGCACTTTTTCCTCGAAATTGACTGCCATTTACGCCTTTTATACAACTTGTGCAATCAGCTATTGGGGGTAGGCGATTGCGTTGTCATTAGTAGCCTAACTGTCTATACTCGGCGACCGACCGCCAAGGGCTTTTGGGCTTGCTTTCATTGGGGGTCGCATCCCTGGGTGGTGGTTACCTGACCAGTGCACTCCCCAACAACTTTGCCCTGATTGTTAGGGGCTCTTCAGTGTGAAAAAAAAGCCGTGAAAAGCCAACGACCTGTAAACCTAGACCTAAGGACCATCAAACTCCCCATCACCGGCGTTACGTCGTTTCTTCACCGTGTTTCCGGCATCATCCTCTTCCTGGGCCTTGGCATCATGCTTTATGCATTGGGCAAATCCCTGGGTTCCGAGGAAGGTTATGTCGAGGTGAAGGCATGCTTGACCAGCCCGCTGGCCAAGTTCGTAGCATGGGGCCTCCTGTCCGCTCTGCTGTATCACCTGGTTGCCGGTGTGCGCCACTTGATCATGGACATGGGCATCGGTGAGACGCTGGAAGGCGGCCGCCTGGGCTCGAAAATTATCATCGCCGTTTCCGTGGTGCTGATCGTTCTGGCAGGAGTTTGGATATGGTAACCAGCGTTACGAACCTTTCGCGTTCGGGCCTCTATGACTGGATGGCACAACGTGTGTCTGCGGTTGTTCTCGCGGCTTATTTCATCTTCCTGATCGGCTACCTCGCCGCTCACCCGGGCATTGGCTATGAACAATGGCATGGCCTGTTCGCCCACAACGGAATGCGTATCTTCAGTCTGCTGGCACTGGTTGCCCTGGGCGCTCACGCCTGGGTCGGCATGTGGACCATCGCGACCGACTACCTGACGCCGATGGCGCTGGGCAAGTCCGCGACTGCAGTACGTTTCCTTTTCCAGGCAGTATGCGGCGTTGCGATGTTCGCTTACTTCGTCTGGGGTGTGCAGATTCTCTGGGGTATCTGAGTCATGGCTAACATTCCAACGATTTCTTTCGACGCCATCATTATTGGTGGTGGCGGTGCCGGCATGCGCGCTGCGTTGCAGCTGGCACAGGGTGGTCACAAGACTGCCGTGATCACCAAGGTCTTCCCGACCCGTTCGCACACTGTATCCGCCCAGGGCGGCATCACCTGCGCCATCGCGTCCGCTGACCCGAACGATGACTGGCGCTGGCACATGTACGATACCGTCAAGGGTTCCGACTACATCGGTGACCAGGACGCTATCGAATACATGTGTCAGGAAGGCCCGGCTGCCGTTTTCGAGCTGGACCACATGGGTCTGCCGTTCTCGCGTACCGAGCAAGGCCGTATCTACCAGCGTCCGTTCGGCGGTCAGTCGAAGGATTACGGTAAAGGCGGGCAGGCTGCCCGTACTTGCGCCGCATCCGACCGTACCGGTCACGCGCTGCTGCACACCCTTTATCAGGGCAACCTGAAAGCCGGTACCACGTTCCTGAACGAGTACTACGCTGTCGACCTGGTGAAAAACCAGGAAGGCGAATTCGTCGGTGTGATCGCAATCTGCATCGAAACCGGCGAAACCACCTACATCCGCGCGAAAGCCACCGTACTGGCGACCGGCGGTGCAGGTCGTATCTATGCATCCACCACCAACGCCCTGATCAACACCGGTGACGGCGTCGGCATGGCTCTGCGTGCTGGCGTGCCGGTACAAGACATCGAAATGTGGCAGTTCCACCCGACCGGCATCGCCGGCGCCGGTGTACTGGTTACAGAAGGCTGCCGTGGTGAAGGTGGTTACCTGATCAACAAGCACGGCGAGCGTTTCATGGAGCGTTACGCTCCGAACGCCAAAGACCTGGCTGGTCGTGACGTGGTTGCCCGTTCGATGGTTAAAGAAATCATCGCCGGCAACGGTTGCGGTCCGAATGGCGACCACGTAATGCTCAAACTCGACCACCTGGGCGAGGAAGTGCTGCACAGCCGTCTGCCAGGCATCTGCGAACTGTCGAAGACTTTCGCTCACGTTGACCCGGTGGTTGCTCCGGTTCCGGTTGTTCCGACTTGCCACTATATGATGGGCGGCGTTGCCACCAACATTCATGGCCAGGCGATCACCCAGGACGCCGAAGGCGTGGATCAGATCATTCCTGGTCTGTTCGCGGTCGGTGAAGTGGCTTGCGTATCGGTTCACGGCGCCAACCGTCTGGGCGGCAACTCGCTGCTCGACCTGGTGGTCTTCGGTCGCGCTGCCGGCCTGCACCTCGAAAAAGCGCTGACTGACGGCATCGAATACGATGACGCCACCGAAGCCGACATCGAAGCTGCACTGTCGCGCCTGAACGCACTGAACAACCGTACCGACGGCGAAGACGTCGCTACCCTGCGTCGCGAGCTGCAAAGCTGCATGCAGAACTACTTCGGTGTATTCCGTACCGGCGAATACATGCAGAAAGGTATTGCCCAGCTGGCTGATCTGCGCAAGCGCATCGCGAATGTGAAGATCAACGATAAGTCGCAGGCGTTCAACACTGCACGTATCGAGGCGCTGGAACTGCAAAACCTGCTGGAAGTGGCTGAAGCTACCGCCATCGCTGCCGAAGTACGTAAAGAGTCCCGCGGCGCTCACGCCCGTGAAGACTTCGAAGATCGTGACGACGAAAACTGGCTGTGCCACACCCTGTACTTCCCGGGTGACAAGCGCGTCACCAAGCGTGCCGTGAACTTCTCGCCGAAGACTGTTCCGACTTTCGAACCAAAAGTCCGGACTTATTAAGGGTGACCGCCATGTTGCAAGTCAGTGTTTATCGTTACAACCCTGATCAGGACGCTGCGCCGTTCATGCAGGAATTCCAGGTCGATACCGGTGGTAAAGACCTGATGGTGCTGGACGTGCTGGCCCTGATCAAAGAGCAGGACGAGGGTTTCTCCTATCGTCGCTCTTGCCGTGAAGGTGTCTGCGGCTCCGACGGCATGAACATCAACGGCAAGAACGGCCTGGCGTGCATCACGCCGCTGTCCGCTGTCGTCAAAGGTAACAAGTTGATCGTTCGTCCTCTGCCAGGTTTGCCGGTTATCCGTGACCTGGTTGTCGATATGAGCATCTTCTACAAGCAATACGAGAAGGTTAAGCCATTCCTGCAGAACGACACGCCGGCTCCGGCCATCGAGCGTCTGCAGTCCCCTGAAGAGCGTGAAAAGCTCGACGGTCTGTACGAGTGCATCCTGTGCGCCTGCTGCTCGACCTCTTGCCCGTCCTTCTGGTGGAACCCGGACAAGTTCCTGGGTCCAGCTGCCCTGCTGCAAGCGTACCGCTTCCTGGCAGACAGCCGTGACACCAAGACGTCCGAGCGTCTGGCGTCCCTCGATGACCCGTTCAGCGTCTTCCGCTGCCGGGGCATCATGAACTGCGTCAACGTATGTCCGAAAGGCCTGAACCCGACTAAGGCCATCGGTCACATCCGTAACATGCTGCTTTCGAGCGGCGTGTGATTCAGAAGCTGTAAAAGTAGTACTGCTTCACCGTAGAGGCTGTGGCGCGGGCTTCAACCCGCGCCAGAGCTATAACCAGAGCAACAGCCATAAGCTGCGGCTCTTATTTTGAAGAAATGAGACAAGCAGGGGCATCCGGGCTGGTACCCGGACTATCAGTGTGATCCTAAGTGGCTTGTTTTGGTCGCTGCATTCGGACTTCTGCAAGTTTGCTCGGTGTCGACACCGATGGTGTTCCCCTAACCGAGGGTGACCAAGCATGCAAGAAAGCGTGATGCAGCGCATGTGGAACAGCGCCTACCTTTCAGGTGGAAACGCTGCCTATGTGGAAGAGCTTTATGAGCTCTACCTGCACGACCCTAACGCTGTGCCAGAAGAGTGGCGCACCTACTTTCAGAAGCTGCCCGCCGACGGCGGCTCTGCCACCGATGTTTCGCACTCCACAATTCGCGATCATTTCGTGCTGCTGGCAAAGAACCAGCGCCGCGCCCAACCGGTTTCCGCCGGCAGCGTGAGCAGTGAGCACGAGAAGAAGCAAGTTGAAGTGCTGCGATTGATCCAGGCCTACCGTATGCGTGGCCACCAGGCAGCCCAGCTTGACCCGCTGGGACTGTGGCAGCGTCCTGCACCTGCAGACCTGTCGATCAATCATTACGGCTTGACCAATGCCGATCTTGATACGACCTTCCGTGCCGGCGACCTGTTCATCGGCAAAGAGGAAGCGAGCCTACGCGAAATTCACGAAGCGTTGCAGCAGACATATTGCCGCACCATCGGCGCTGAATTTACGCATATCACCGATTCCGTGCAGCGCCAGTGGTTCCAGCAGCGTCTGGAAAGCGTACGTGGCCGTCCGACCTACTCCGCCGACATTCAGAGCCACCTGCTCGAGCGCGTCACCGCCGGTGAAGGTCTGGAAAAATACCTGGGTACCAAATACCCGGGCACCAAGCGTTTCGGTCTGGAAGGCGGCGAAAGCCTGATTCCGATGCTCGACGAACTGATCCAGCGTTCCGGTTCCTACGGCACCAAGGAAGTCGTCATCGGCATGGCCCACCGTGGCCGTCTGAACGTGCTGGTCAACACCTTCGGCAAGAACCCGCGCGAGCTGTTCGACGAGTTCGAAGGCAAGAAGAAGGTCGAGCTGGGTTCCGGTGACGTTAAATACCACCAGGGCTTCTCGTCCAACGTGATGACCGCCGGCGGTGAAGTTCACCTGGCCATGGCGTTCAACCCGTCCCACCTGGAAATCGTTTCCCCGGTGGTTGAAGGTTCGGTTCGCGCCCGTCAGGATCGTCGTAACGACCCTACCGGCGAGAAGGTTCTGCCGATCTCCATCCACGGTGACGCTGCATTCGCCGGTCAAGGCGTGGTGATGGAAACCTTCCAGATGTCGCAGACCCGCGGTTTCAAGACCGGCGGTACCGTGCACATCGTGATCAACAACCAGGTTGGTTTCACCATCAGCAACCCGCTGGACTCGCGCTCCACCGAGTACGCGACCGACGTTGCGAAAATGATCCAGGCGCCGATCCTCCATGTGAATGGAGATGATCCGGAAGCCGTATTGTTCGTGACCCAGCTGGCCATCGACTACCGCATGCAGTTCAAGCGTGACGTGGTGATCGACCTGGTCTGCTACCGTCGTCGCGGCCACAACGAGGCCGACGAACCAAGCGGCACCCAGCCTCTGATGTATCAGCAGATCACCAAGCAGCGCACCACCCGTGAGCTGTACGCTGATCGTCTGACCCAGGGCGGTGTGCTCGACGTTGAGCGTGTTCAGGCGAAAGTCGACGAATACCGCAACGCGCTGGACAACGGTCTGCACGTAGTGAAATCGCTGGTCAAAGAGCCGAACAAAGAGCTGTTCGTGGACTGGCGTCCGTATCTGGGCCACGCCTGGACTGCGCGTCACGACACTCGCTTCGATCTGAAGACCCTGCAGGAACTGTCCGCCAAGCTGCTGGAAATTCCGGAAGGCTTCGTGGTTCAGCGCCAGGTTGCGAAGATCTACGAAGACCGTCAGAAGATGCAAGCCGGCGGCCTGCCGATCAACTGGGGTTACGCCGAAACCATGGCGTACGCGACCCTGGCGTTCGAAGGTCACCCGATTCGCATGACCGGTCAGGACATCGGCCGCGGTACGTTCTCGCACCGTCACGCTGTTCTGCACAACCAGAAAGATGCCGGCACCTACATTCCGTTGCAGAACCTGTACGACGGTCAGCCGCGCTTCGACCTGTACGATTCGTTCCTGTCGGAAGAAGCCGTACTGGCGTTCGAATACGGTTACTCGACCACCACGCCAAACGCGCTGGTGATCTGGGAAGCCCAGTTCGGCGACTTCGCCAACGGTGCGCAGGTTGTTATCGACCAGTTCATCACCAGTGGTGAGCACAAGTGGGGCCGTCTCTGCGGTCTGACCATGCTGCTGCCGCACGGCTACGAAGGTCAGGGCCCTGAGCACTCCTCGGCACGTCTTGAGCGTTACCTGCAGCTGTGCGCCGAGCACAACATTCAGGTGTGCATGCCGACCACGCCGGCCCAGATCTACCACTTGCTGCGCCGTCAGGTGATCCGCCCGCTGCGCAAGCCTCTGGTAGTGCTGACTCCGAAGTCGCTGCTGCGTCACAAACTGGCAATCTCGACGCTGGAAGATCTGGCCGAAGGTTCGTTCCAGACCGTTATCCCGGAAGTCGATGCACTGGACCCGAAAAAGGTCGAGCGCGTTGTTCTGTGCAGCGGCAAGGTCTACTACGACCTGCTGGAAAAACGCCGTGCCGAAGGCCGCGAAGATATCGCCATCGTGCGTATCGAGCAGCTGTACCCATTCCCTGAGGACGACTTGAAAGAAGTCCTGGCTCCTTACACCAACGCCAAAGCGGCTGTCTGGTGCCAGGAAGAGCCGATGAACCAGGGCGCCTGGTACTGCAGCCAGCACCACCTGCGTCGCAGCATCAGCAACCTCAACAAATCTCTCGTACTTGAGTACGCGGGCCGTGAGGCTTCTGCTGCACCAGCATGTGGTTACGCATCGATGCACGCCGAGCAGCAGGAAAAACTGCTGCAAGACGCGTTTACCGTTTAACGCCTTCGCGCACCTGAAACCGAATTTAAGGAACCACAGACAATGGCTATCGAGATCAAAGCCCCCACTTTCCCGGAATCGGTTGCCGATGGCACCGTTGCCACCTGGCACAAGCAACCGGGCGACGCCGTCAAGCGTGACGAACTGATCGTCGACATCGAAACCGACAAGGTTGTCCTGGAAGTGCTGGCTACCGCCGACGGCGTGCTGGGCGCAATCGTCAAGGGCGAGGGCGACACCGTCCTGTCCGACGAAGTCCTGGGCTCCATCGTTGAAGGCGGCGCTGCTGCTGCCGCTCCGGCTGCCGCTGCTGCACCGGCCGCTGCCGCTGCCGCTGCCGCTGCTCCGGCTGCCGGCGCTGACGAAGACGCTATCGCTGCTCCTGCCGCTCGCAAGCTGGCCGAAGAAAACGGCATCAACCTGGCTTCCGTAAAAGGCACTGGCAAAGACGGCCGTGTGACCAAGGAAGACGTGGTTGCCGCTGTTGAAGCCAAGAAAGCCGCTCCGGCTGCTGCGCCGAAGGCTGCTGCTCCGGCCGCTGCCGCTCCTGTGTTCGCTGCTGGCGACCGCGTCGAGAAGCGCGTTCCGATGACCCGCGTTCGCGCTACCGTGGCCAAGCGTCTGGTAGAAGCTCAGTCGAACATGGCGATGCTGACCACTTTCAACGAAGTCGACATGACCGAAGTCATGGCGCTGCGTTCGAAGTACAAGGACCTGTTCGAGAAGTCCCACAACGGCGTACGCCTGGGCTTCATGTCGTTCTTCGTGAAGGCTGCCACCGAAGCGCTGAAACGCTTCCCGGCTGTCAACGCTTCGATCGACGGCGGCGACATCGTTTACCACGGCTACGCCGACGTTGGTGTTGCTGTTTCCAGCGACCGCGGTCTGGTGGTTCCGGTTCTGCGTAACGCCGAACTGATGAGCCTGGCTGAAATCGAAGGCGGCATCGCCACTTTCGGCAAGAAAGCCCGTGACGGCAAACTGTCGATGGACGAGATGACCGGCGGTACCTTCACCATCACCAACGGTGGTACCTTCGGTTCGATGATGTCGACTCCGATCGTCAACCCGCCGCAGGCAGCGATTCTGGGCATGCACAACATCATCCAGCGTCCGATGGCCATCAACGGTCAGGTCGTTATTCGTCCGATGATGTACCTGGCACTGTCCTACGATCACCGTCTGATCGATGGCAAAGAAGCTGTGACTTTCCTGGTGACCATCAAGAACCTGCTGGAAGATCCGGCTCGTCTGTTGCTGGATATCTGATAGAAGCAGTCACGCGCTGCAAGCTTCAAGCTGCAAGAGAACGCAGCCTGGCTTGCAGCGCGCGGCTTGAAGCTTTTCGCTAAAGAGGATTTTTTGAATGTCGCAGAAATTTGACGTAGTAGTGATCGGTGCGGGCCCTGGCGGCTACGTGGCTGCCATCAAGGCCGCGCAACTCGGTCTGAGCACTGCCTGCATCGAGAAGTACACCGATGCTGAAGGCAAGCAAGCCCTGGGCGGCACCTGCCTGAACGTAGGCTGCATTCCTTCCAAGGCGCTGCTGGACAGCTCCTGGAAATACAAGGAAGCGAAAGAAAGCTTCAACGTCCACGGTATCTCGACCGGCGAAGTCAAAATGGACGTCGCTGCGATGGTTGGCCGCAAGGCCGGCATCGTCAAGAACCTGACCGGCGGTGTTGCCACCCTGTTCAAGGCCAACGGAGTTACTTCGATCCAGGGCCACGGCAAACTGCTGGCTGGCAAGAAAGTCGAAGTCACCAAGCCAGACGGCTCGGTTGAAGTCATCGAAGCCGAAAACGTCATCCTGGCTCCAGGTTCGCGTCCGATCGACATTCCACCGGCTCCGGTCGATCAGAAAGTCATCGTTGATTCGACTGGCGCTCTGGAATTCCAATCCGTACCCAAGCGTCTGGGCGTGATCGGCGCTGGCGTGATCGGTCTGGAACTGGGTTCGGTCTGGTCGCGTCTGGGTGCAGAAGTGACTGTCCTGGAAGCCCTGGACACCTTCCTGATGGCAGCGGACACCGCTGTTTCCAAGGAAGCGCTGAAAACCCTGACCAAACAAGGTCTGGACATCAAACTGGGCGCTCGCGTGACCGGCTCGAAAGTGAACGGCGACGAAGTCGTTGTGAACTACACCGATGCCAACGGCGAACAGACCATCACTTTCGACAAGCTGATCGTAGCCGTTGGTCGCCGTCCGGTGACCACTGATCTGCTGGCTGCCGACAGCGGCGTGACCCTGGACGAGCGCGGTTTCGTGCACGTTGACGATCACTGCGCTACCACCGTACCGGGCGTATTCGCCATCGGTGACGTGGTTCGCGGCATGATGCTGGCTCACAAAGCCTCGGAAGAGGGCATCATGGTTGTCGAGCGCATCAAGGGCCACAAGGCTCAGATGAACTATGACCTGATCCCTTCGGTTATTTATACTCACCCGGAAATCGCATGGGTGGGTAAAACCGAGCAGGCCTTGAAAGCTGAAGGCGTTGAAGTTAACGTCGGCACCTTCCCGTTCGCAGCATCCGGCCGTGCCATGGCCGCCAACGATACCGGTGGTTTCGTCAAGGTCATCGCCGATGCCAAGACTGACCGCGTATTGGGCGTGCACGTGATTGGCCCGAGCGCTGCAGAACTGGTTCAGCAGGGCGCGATCGGTATGGAATTCGGCACCAGCGCTGAAGACCTGGGCATGATGGTTTTCTCCCATCCGACCCTGTCTGAAGCCTTGCACGAAGCTGCTCTGGCTGTGAATGGCGGCGCCATCCACATTGCCAACCGCAAGAAGCGTTAAGACACAATAAGAAACCACGGCGGTACGGCCCGTCGTGAGCCTTGCGTGCAAGACTCACCGCGGAATGTCCGCTGGACGCAGCCTTGCGTAGCTGCACCGGGTATCCGGAAAGGCTACGCAAGCAGCAGTCACAGGTGGCGCGGCACTCATCAAGAGCGCAGCGCCGAATGCGCAGTACCTAACGAAGACGGTAAAAAGCATGAATCTTCACGAGTATCAGGGTAAGCAGCTGTTCGCTGAATACGGCCTGCCAGTTTCCACTGGTTATGCAGTAGACACCCCGGAAGCAGCAGCAGAAGCTTGCGACAAAATCGGCGGCAGCGAGTGGGTTGTCAAAGCCCAGGTCCACGCCGGTGGTCGCGGTAAAGCGGGCGGCGTAAAGCTGGTTCGCAGCAAAGAAGACGCCAAAGCCTTCGCACAGCAGTGGCTGGGCAAGCGTCTGGTGACTTACCAGACTGACGCCAATGGCCAGCCAGTCACCAAGATCCTGGTTGAATCGTGCACTGATATCGCTAAAGAGCTGTACCTGGGCGCTGTCGTTGACCGTTCGAGCCGTCGCATCGTGTTCATGGCCTCCACCGAAGGTGGCGTGGACATCGAGAAAATCGCTCACGACACTCCAGAAAAAATTCTGAAAGCCACTATCGATCCACTGGTTGGCGCTCAGCCATTCCAGGGTCGCGAGCTGGCATTCCAGCTGGGTCTGGAAGGCAAACAGGTTGCTCAGTTCGCCAAGATCTTCGTAGGTCTGGCCAAACTGTTCAAGGATCACGACCTGGCTCTGCTGGAAGTGAACCCGCTGGTGATCAAGGCTGACGGCGATCTGCACTGCCTGGACGCCAAGATCAACATCGACGCCAACGCAATGTACCGTCAGCCTAAGCTGAAGACTTTCCACGATCCGTCGCAGGACGATCCGCGCGAAGCGCACGCTGCCAAGTTCGAACTGAACTACGTAGCGCTGGAAGGCAACATCGGCTGCATGGTAAACGGTGCCGGCCTGGCCATGGGTACCATGGACATCGTCAACCTGCACGGCGGCAAGCCAGCCAACTTCCTCGACGTAGGTGGTGGTGCTACCAAAGAACGCGTTACCGAAGCATTCAAAATCATTCTGTCCGACACCAACGTCGCTGCAGTACTGGTTAACATCTTCGGCGGCATCGTTCGTTGCGACATGATTGCCGAAGGCATCATCGGTGCAGTGAAAGAAGTCGGCGTGAAAATCCCGGTTGTTGTTCGTCTTGAAGGCAACAACGCTGAACTGGGCGCTAAAGTACTGGCAGAAAGCGGTTTGAACATCATCGCTGCTACCAGCCTGACCGACGCTGCTCAACAAGTCGTTAAAGCTGCGGAGGGCAAGTAATGAGCGTCCTGATCAATAAAGACACCAAAGTTATCTGCCAGGGTATTACCGGTTCGCAAGGTAGCTTCCACACCCAGCAAGCCATCGAATACGGCACCAGGATGGTTGGCGGCGTAACTCCAGGCAAAGGCGGCACCGAGCACCTGGGCCTGCCAGTGTTCAACACCGTGAAAGACGCCGTAGCTGCCACTGGCGCCACCGCCAGCGTGATCTACGTTCCGGCTCCTTTCTGCAAGGACTCGATCCTGGAAGCAGCTTTCGGCGGCATCAAGCTGATCGTCTGCATCACCGAAGGCATTCCTACCCTGGACATGCTGGACGCTAAAGTTAAGTGCGACGAGCTGGGTGTCATCCTGATCGGCCCTAACTGCCCAGGCGTGATCACCCCAGGCGAATGCAAGATCGGCATCATGCCAGGTCACATTCACTTGCCAGGCAAGGTCGGTATCGTTTCCCGTTCCGGCACCCTGACCTACGAAGCTGTTAAGCAGACTACTGACGCCGGTTTCGGTCAGTCGACTTGCGTCGGCATCGGTGGTGACCCGATCCCGGGTTCGAACTTCATCGACATCCTGAAGCTGTTCCAGGAAGACCCGAAGACCGAGGCGATCGTGATGATCGGCGAGATCGGCGGTTCGGCTGAAGAAGAAGCGGCTGCCTACATCAAGGCTCACGTGACCAAGCCGGTTGTTTCCTACATCGCTGGTGTGACTGCTCCTCCGGGCAAGCGCATGGGCCATGCTGGCGCAATCATCTCCGGCGGCAAAGGCACTGCAGACGAGAAATTCGCTGCTCTGCAAGACGCAGGCGTGAAAACCGTGCGTTCGCTGGCGGACATCGGCAAGGCCCTGGCCGAGCTGACTGGTTGGGCTGTCAAGTAAGCCTCGCGCTTAGCTGACGCTTTACCAAACAAAGGCCACCTTCGGGTGGCCTTTGTCGTTTCTGATGATTGAGTTGACGGTGGCCATTTATAGGCACCTACCCAATAACATGCAAAAACGCGACACAGACACGTCGCGTATCGGATAGTTCGCCCTCAAACAGTGCGTTTGTCAGACAAATTCGTTAGGCTAGCAGCCATTTTTGCGTCTGCCGCCCACAAGGCATGCAACGCGCTAAACGGGTCAGTCCCATACGGATTGACAGCATTTCCCTAACCCCACAGGGAAATCCCCCTCTAAATTCCGATTCAGTAGTGTGGTATTTCCTTAATGAAAGTTTTGAAAGGTCAGGACATCCTGGCACTTGGTTTTATGACATTCGCCCTGTTCGTCGGGGCCGGTAACATCATCTTCCCGCCTATCGTCGGTTTGCAGTCCGGACCCAACGTCTGGATGGCGGCGCTGGGCTTCCTGATCACGGCGGTCGGTCTGCCGGTGATCACCGTCGTGGCGCTGGCCAAGGTCGGCGGAGCGATGGATTCCCTGAGCAGTCCGATCGGCAAGATTGCCGGTGGCGTGCTGGCAGCAGCGTGCTACCTCGCGGTCGGCCCGTTGTTCGCAACACCGCGTACCGCAACCGTGTCGTTCGAAGTAGGCCTGGCGCCGTTGACTGGCGAAAGCCCGCTGGCGCTGTTCCTCTACAGCTCGGTGTACTTCCTGCTGGTGTTCTTCATCTCGCTCTACCCGGGCCGTTTGCTGGACACCGTAGGGCGCTTCCTCGCGCCACTGAAGATCATCGCCCTGGCGGTACTCGGCATCGCTGCGTTTGCGCTGCCGGCGGGTGATATCGGCGTGGCCACTCCGGAATACGTCGCGGCACCGTTCTCCCAGGGCTTCATCAATGGTTACCTGACCATGGATACCCTCGGCGCTCTGGTGTTCGGCATCGTCATCGTCAACGCGATCCGCTCCCGTGGCGTCGAGTCGCCTGCGCTGATCACCCGTTACGCAATCATCGCCGGGTTGATTGCCGGCGTTGGTCTGGCGCTGGTGTATGTCAGCCTGTTCCGTCTGGGTTCCGGCAGCCATGAAGTGGCCGCTGGCGCTACCAATGGCGCGGCGGTGCTGCACGCTTACGTGCAACACACCTTCGGTTCGCTGGGTAGCGGTTTCCTTGCGGTGCTGATCTCGCTGGCCTGCCTGGTGACGGCGGTCGGTCTGACCTGCGCCTGTGCCGAGTACTTCAGCCGCGTGTTGCCACTGTCCTACAAGACACTGGTGATCATCCTGGCTGCATTCTCGCTGTTGGTGTCCAACCTGGGCCTGACCAAGCTGATCGCGTTCTCGATCCCGGTACTGACCGCGATCTACCCGCCGTGCATCGTGCTGGTGGCCCTGAGCTTCTGCGCTGCGTTCTGGCATGAACAGAGTCGCATCATGGGCCCGGTGATGTTGGTGTCGTTCGTGTTCGGCACCATCGACGCCTTGAAAGGCGCCGGTCTGGCTGACTGGCTGCCGTCGCAACTGGCCCACCTGCCGCTGAGTGAGCAGGGCCTGGCGTGGCTGGTGCCATGCGTGATGACCCTGGTAGTTGCCGTTGTTTGCGACCGCCTGCTGGGCAAGCGCGCCGAAGCCCTGGCTTAAGATTGCCCGGCCGCCACAAGCGGCTTCCGAGCGATTAAACAGAAATGCCCCGTATCAATCGATACGGGGCATTTTTTATGGGCGAGAGGCAGTGTCTTTTTCCCTGAGCTAACGTCGAAGGGTTGCCGAAATCTTCATCACAGGGAATTGCATGTCATTCATCCAAGCCAATCAGATCCATCTGCTTGCCGCGCTCTGGTTTGTCATCTGCTGGGGCGGTTACACCCGTTATGCCACCTGGAAGGGCCGCGACACTGCGTGCCTGGCCAGCGTGTTGCACCTGTACCGCGAAGACTGGATGCGCCGCATGCTGCTGCGTGACAACCGCATCGCCGACACCAGCGTGATCGGCAACCTTGAGCGCAACGCCTCGTTCTTCGCTTCCAGCACCCTGATCATCCTGGCGGGCATTCTCACCGTGCTCGGTGCATCGGAGCGTGCGGTGTCGTTGCTGGCGGATATTCCGATGGTGCAGCAGGCTTCTCAGGGCATGTCGGAGATCAAGTTGCTGTGCCTGGCGCTGGTGTTCGTCTACGCCTTCTTCACGTTCAGCTGGTGCATGCGCCAGTACAACTTCGCGGCCATCCTGATCGGCTCGGCGCCGATGATCGGCGAGCGGCACGTGTCCGAGCAGGAGCGCAAGGCGTTCGCTTCGCGGGCGGCGCGGGTGATTTCGATGGCGGCCAACCAGTTCAACTTCGGTCTGCGCTCCTATTACTTCGGCATCAGCATGCTGGCGTGGTTCGTCAGCCCGTGGCTGTTCATGCTGATGAGCGCAGGCGTGGTGCTGGTGTTGTATCGCCGCGAGTTTCATTCCGACGTGCTCGATGTAATGGTCTATACCCCTACAGAGGCGCCATTGCCCGACACGATCAAAGAGGCTGCTTGATGAGTATTCCGTTCTGGTGTGTGTTTATCAGTGTGTTGTTGATCTACGTGGCACGCATGCCGGTGGGCAAGGCCATGAAAGAGCAGGGCGGTTACAACAACCACTTGCCGCGTCAGCAGCAGGCGCAACTCACCGGTTACGGGGCTCGCGCACTGGCAGCGCATCAGAACAGCATCGAAGCATTTATCTTGTTTGCTGTGGGTGTGTTGATGGCGCATACCACGCAGACGGCGGGATGGCTGATCGATACGTTAGCGATCATCTTCGTGATCGCACGGATTCTCTACTTGTGGTTTTACCTGGCCGATATCCCGAAGCTGCGCAGCCTGGTCTGGCTGATCGGCTTAGTGTGCTCATTGTTGCTGATGATTAGTCCGACTTTTAGAACTGTCTTGCTCTAATTCGGTATTAGCAAAAAATGACAGGCAAAAGAAAACCCGCACTTGGCGGGTTTTCTTTTTTGCCATCGAGAAGCGGCTTATTGCTTCTTGGCCGCTTCGTCTGCAGCGGCTGCGTTCGATTCGGCCTGATCTTTGGCGGCTTCGGCGTTTTCTTTCGCCGCGTCGTTCACTTTATCCTGAGCTTCATTCATTTTCTGCTGAGCTTGTTCAGCATGTTGGTTGGCATCTTGAGCTTTGTCCTCGGATTTTTTATCGCAGGCTGCGAGACCGAGGGAAGCGGTCAACATCAAGGCAATAGCTAAAGTCTTACGCATGGGGTGTTTCTCCTTATGGAAAATAACTACTGGCCTTAAGAACGCAGCCCCAAGGGTTAAGTTCCTCATTTCTCACAGATATATAAGTTTGTTTTGCAATGGAACTTTTGCTGTTCTTTCCACTACCGGGAACAGTGACTAACAAGAGTAATTATCAAATGGCCGAAAACCCTGTTTTTGAGCGCGCGACCCGCTTTCTTTCGGCCCTGCGCCACTGCCAGGTGCTGGGCTTGAAAGTGCACAGCGCCAGCAGCGAAGGCCTGACCGTGGTCTTGCCGTACAGCCCGCAGATCGTTGGCAATCCGCTGACCGGCGTAGTCCACGGCGGGGCGATCACGTCGCTGATGGACACCGCGTGTGGCATGGCCACCCTGTGCGTGCTGCCGGAATTCGAAGTCTGCCCGACTCTGGATTTGCGGATTGACTACATGCATGCCGCCGAACCGCATAAAGATGTCTATGGCTTCGCCCAGTGCTACCGAGTGACCACCGATGTGATCTTCGCCCGGGGCTTCGCCTATCAGGATGATCCCGAACATCCCATCGCCCACGTCGTCGGCACGTTCATGCGCATGGGCAAGGGCCTCAAAGGCACAAAAGGCTTTGGTGGCGCGATCAAGGGAGACAGCCAATGAACGATGATTTCAAGCAGCAACTGCAGGAGGCTCACGCGAAGGCTGACTACGCGCCACTGCTGAAGCTGATTCCCTACGCAGGGCTGATCGGCGTCGAGTGTTCGCGAGTCGGTGATGACCTGCTGTTCAAGTTGCCGGCCAACAAGGACAACATTGGTAACCCTTTATTGCCGGCGATCCACGGCGGGGTGATTGCCGGATTCATGGAGCTGTCCGCCGCCCTGCATCTGCTGATTTTCACCGGTGCGCCCGGTGTGCCGAAGATCATCGACTTTTCCCTCGATTACCTGCGGGCCGGGCAGTTTCGCGATACCTGGGCCAGGTGCCAGGTCTGTCGTCAGGGGCGGCGGGTGGCCAACGTCGCGGTCACGGCCTGGCAAAGCACCGAGAGCGAGCCGATTGCCACTGCCCGCGCCCATTTCAAAATCGACGAGCCCTTGAAATCCTGAACACCGCCCCCAACTCAGTGAACAACCCGCCGCAGACCATTTGGGTCGCGGCCAATGCCATCTGATTGGAGTTTGATGACCATGAGTGTGGAAACTCAAAAGGAAACCCTGGGCTTCCAGACCGAGGTGAAGCAACTGCTGCACCTCATGATCCATTCGCTGTATTCCAACAAGGAAATCTTCCTTCGCGAATTGATCTCGAACGCCTCCGACGCCGTCGACAAGTTGCGCTTCGAAGCCCTGGCCAAGCCTGAGTTGCTCGAAGGTGGCGCTGAACTGAAAATCCGTGTGAGCTTCGACAAGGACGCCAAGACCGTCACCCTCGAAGACAACGGTATCGGCATGAACCGTGACGATGTGATCACCCACCTGGGGACCATCGCCAAATCCGGCACCGCCGATTTCATGAAGAATCTCTCGGGCGATCAGAAAAAGGATTCGCACCTGATCGGCCAGTTCGGTGTGGGCTTCTACTCGGCCTTCATCGTTGCTGACAAAGTTGACGTGTACAGCCGTCGCGCCGGCACCGCTGCCAGCGAAGGTGTGCACTGGTCGTCGAAAGGCGAGGGCGAATTCGAAGTCGCCACCATCGACAAACCAGAACGCGGCACCCGCATCGTCCTGCACCTGAAATCCGGTGAAGACGAGTTCGCCGATGGCTGGCGTCTGCGCAACATCATCAAGAAGTACTCCGACCACATCGCGCTGCCGATCGAGCTGCCGAAAGAAGTGGCTGCTGCCGAAGGCGAAGAGAAGCCTGAAGTTGAATGGGAAACCGTCAACCGCGCCAGCGCCCTGTGGACCCGTCCTCGCACCGAAGTGAAGGATGAGGAATACCAGGAGTTCTACAAGCACATCGCCCACGACTTCGAAAACCCGCTGGCCTGGAGCCACAACAAGGTCGAAGGCAAGCTTGAGTACAGCTCGCTGCTGTACGTGCCGGCCCGCGCTCCGTTCGATCTGTACCAGCGTGAAGCGCCGAAAGGCCTGAAGCTGTACGTACAGCGCGTGTTCGTGATGGATCAGGCCGAGTCGTTCCTGCCACTGTACCTGCGCTTTATCAAGGGTGTGGTCGACTCCAACGACCTGTCGCTGAACGTGTCGCGGGAAATCTTGCAGAAAGACCCGATCATCGACTCGATGAAGTCGGCGCTGACCAAGCGCGTGCTGGACATGCTGGAAAAACTGGCGAAGAACGAGCCTGAGCAATACAAGGGCTTCTGGAAAAACTTCGGTCAGGTCATGAAAGAAGGCCCGGCAGAAGATTTCGCCAACAAGGAAAAAATTGCCGGTCTGCTGCGTTTCGCATCGACCAACGGCACCGACGGCGAGCAGATCGTGGGTCTGGCCGACTACCTGGCCCGCGCCAAGGAAGGTCAGGACAAGATCTACTACCTCACCGGCGAAACCTACGCGCAGGTCAAGAACAGTCCGCACCTGGAAGTCTTCCGCAAGAAAGGCATCGAAGTGCTGCTGCTGACCGACCGCATCGACGAGTGGCTGATGAGCTACCTGAGCGAGTTCGACGGCAAGAGCTTTGTCGACGTCGCTCGTGGTGACCTGGACCTGGGCAACCTGGACTCGGAAGAGGACAAGAAGGCCGCAGAAGAAGTCGCCAAGTCGAAGGAAGGTCTGGTTGAGCGTCTGAAAACCGCGCTGGGCGAGTCCGTTGCCGAAGTCCGCGTTTCCCATCGCCTGACCGATTCGCCGGCCATTCTGGCTATCGGTGAGCAGGATCTGGGTCTGCAAATGCGTCAGATCCTCGAGGCCAGCGGGCAGAAGGTGCCGGATTCGAAGCCGATCTTCGAATTCAACCCGAGCCACCCGCTGATCGAGAAACTCGACAACGAGACCAGCGTAGAGCGTTTTGGCGACCTGTCGCACATCCTCTTCGACCAGGCCGCCCTGGCGGCTGGCGACAGCTTGAAAGACCCGGCCGCTTACGTGAGCCGTCTGAACAAGCTGCTGGTTGAGCTGTCCGCTTGATCAAACTGTAGAAAAACCCGCTTCGGCGGGTTTTTTCATTCTGGTGTTCAACCAATCAGGAGTCAGAAATGAGCCAAGTCACTGTACGTTCCGTGGTCTATCAGATTGACGGCCAGCCTTATGAAGGTCGTCTGGCGTTCGACGCCGAGCACAAAGGTGCGCGTCCGGGGCTGTTGATGGCGCCGAACTGGATGGGTGTCAGCGCTGGTGCTGAAGAGATTGCCAAATCGGTGGCGGCCAAGGGCTACGTGGTGCTGATCGCCGACGTGTACGGGCAAGCGGTGCGTCCGCAGAACGGCGACCAGGCCGGCGCGGCGATGATGCCGCTGAAAAATGACCGTGCACTGCTGCGCAAGCGTATGCAGGCTGCGTTCGAACAATTGCAGAAGCAGGGCGAAGCGGCGGTTGATACCTCGAAACTGGCGGTGTTCGGTTTCTGCTTCGGCGGTTGCTGTGCGCTGGACCTGGCCCGCACCGGTGCGGCGCTCAAGGCTGCGGTATCGTTCCACGGCACGCTGGATTCGCCGAACCCGGCGGATGCGAAAAACATCAAGGGCTCGGTGCTGGTGCTGCACGGCGCTTCTGATCCGCTGGTGCCGAAAGAGCAACTGCCGGCATTTGAAGACGAGATGAATGCGGCTGGCGTGGACTGGCAATTGCTGAGCTACGGCGGTGCGGTGCACTCGTTCACCGATCCGCACGCCAATGTGCCGGGCATGATGATGTACGACGCGAAAACCGCTGCGCGGGCGTTCAAGTCGATGCATGACTTGCTGGAAGAAGTGTTCAAGGGCTGATTCGGTTGAAAGCGCTCCCACGCCTGGCGTGGGAGTGTTCGTTTACAGCGGTGTCGGCTCGTTGCGCGATTTCGGCAGCTCGATCCGCTCGACTTCCCCCGGTACCGTCGGCCAATCCCCGGCCGCCCACTTGCGCCGGGCCTCGTCGATCACCGTCGGATCGCTCGCGACAAAATTCCAGTTGATCCGCCGTGGCCCATCCAGTGGCGCGCCGCCGAACAGTATGGCATGACTGTCGCTCTCGGCGAACAGGCTCATCTCTTCCCCGGCCGGCAACACCACCAGCGCATGGGGTTCGACCGCTTCGCCATTCAATTGCACATCACCGCTCAACACATACAGCGCCCGCTCTTCATGTTCGGTCGGAATCAGCAGGGTGGTCGCGGTTTGCATCTTCAATTCGGCATACAGCGTCGGAGAAAGTACCGGCACCGGCGATTCCAGACAAAAGCCTGACCCGGCAATCATGCGGATCTGCACGCCGAGGTTATCGCTGACCGGCAATGTCGACGCCGGGTGATGGCTGTAATGCCCGGGACCCTGTTCGTGATCCTTGGGCGAGGCGAGCCAGATTTGCAGCCCGTGCATCTTGAAGCTTTGTTCCCACAGTGGTTCGGGCGTGCGCTCGACATGAGCAATCGCGCTGCCCGCCGTCATCCAGCTGACATCGCCGGCGCTGACGACTTGATCGGAGCCGAGGCTGTCCTTGTGCTGGATCTGCCCCTCAAACAGATAGGTCAGGGTCGACAGGCCGATGTGCGGATGCTGTCGGATGTTCATCCCTTTGCCTGCGGGATAAACCGTTTCTAGCATGTGGTCGAAAAACACGAAGGGCCCGACGCTGCGGCATTTGGCTGACGGCAGCGGGCGCAGAATCGGCTGGCCTTCGACGTCTTCGGCGCGCGGGCGGATGATCAGGGGTTGGGTGTCCATGGTCCATTCCAGGCTGAGCGGGTGATGCGTGGAGCATAACCCGCCGGTGTCGTGGTGGTGATTACTGGCTGTCGAAGCCTTGTGGGGCATGGGTTTCGATGGTGACTTCGCTGGTGGTCATCAGTTTATGAATCGGGCAGCGATCCGCCACTCGCAACAGCTCTTCGCGTTGTGCGTCGGTGAGCACGCCTTTAAGTGTCAGGGTGACGTGCAGGGCGTATTTGCCTTTCTGCTCCTGGCTGTTGTCGCGTTTGACCTCGACACCGACGCCGGTAAGTGGAATGTCTTTTTTCTTCGCGTACAGCTTCAGCGTCAGGGCCTTGCAGGCGCCGAGGGCGGCGTCGAAGTAATCGTGTGGCTCCGGCGCCGAGCCTTCGCCACCGGCAGTCGTCGGGACATCGGCAAACAGTTCGTGCTCATCGATCTGTACGGTGTGACGGAAACCTTCGGCGGAGATGGTATTGACGGTGACGGTCATGTGAACCTCGCAAGCAGTAGGAAAAGTCATTCGATCAAATAAGACCTTGCAGGTATAGAGCATTCCCGCAGGGGCGCGTTCCACTTTCTTGTGGGTGCGCGGCAGGGCGACAGGTTATGCCGTTGAGTCGAAGATTACTTGTGTCGGTGTTTCACCTGTGGGGTTGTTTCAAGGTTTTCCAATAACTTCCCATTGATCTTGCAGCGAACGGCGTTCAAGTCCGGCCAATCGACGCTGAATCGTTAATGCCAAGGGTTCGAAGTATTAAGGCCTTTTGATATCACGTTTTGGTCTTACGCAAATTTTCGCCGGGCCGATACCTTCTAAAGCAGCCAGCTGCAGGGTTGATGCAGCGCTTTTGGAAGGAACCAGAGCAATGAGTATCCGTAGTCTCAATATTGCCCCCCGTGCGGGGCTGGGCTTCGGCCTGTTGGCGCTGATGGTGTTCGGCCTTGGCGCATTCGCCTTGCTGCAAATGTCGAACATGCGCGCTCAGTCCGATGAGGTCGACAACAACTGGCTGCCGAGCGTGATGGCGGTGGGTGAAATGAGTCAGGACATGTTGCGCCTGCGCGCCCTGACCATGCGCCTGCTGCTCAATCGCGATCCCCAGGCCCTTGATCAGAATGTTGCAAAGCTCAATGAGCTGCGCGGTGTGTTGAGCGAAGCCCAGCAGCGTTACGACGTATTGATCGTGTTGCCCGAGGAGCGGGCGCTGTTCGACCGCTTCAAGGTGGCCGAGCACAAGTATCTGGAGCTTCAGGCCCAGGTGATGGCGCTGTCGGCCCAGAATCGGGTGGAAGAGGCGGCGAGCATTCTCAATGCGCAGATGAGTCCGTTGGCCGATGACATCGCGGTCACCCTGAAAGAACTGGTGGAGCTGAACAAGCACAATGCCAACCTCGCCACAGAGGCTGCGCGGCTGGTGTTCATCAATTCGCGGGTCTGGGTCGGGGTAATGATCGGCATCACTGCGCTGATCACCATTGGCCTCGCGCTGCTGTTGACCCGCAGTATCGTGGTGCCGCTCTCGCAATCGCTGGGGGTTGCCGAAGTAGTGGCCGGCGGCGATCTGACCGGTGACATCAGCATCATCGGCAAGGATGAGCCGGCGCGGCTGCTGCACGCGCTCAAGAGCATGCAGCACAGCCTGCGCGACACCATTCGGCAGATCTCGGAGTCTTCCAGTCAGTTGGCTTCGGCGTCGGAAGAGCTGAGCTGCGTCACTGAAGATGCCACGCGAGGGCTGCATCAGCAGAGCCTGGAGATCGAGCAGGCTGCAACGGCAGTGAATCAGATGACCGCTGCGGTGGAAGAGGTTGCCAGCAATGCTGTGGCGACCTCCGAGGCGTCGCGTGAGTCGGACCGCATCGCCCAGCATGGCCGTGAGCAAGTGCAGCAGACCGTGTCGTCCATCGAGTTGCTGGCGGACGATGTCACTGCCAACGCCACGCAGGTGGAGGATCTGGCGCAGAAGGTCTACAGCATCAGCAAAGTGCTGGAGGTGATCCGCTCGATTGCCGAGCAGACCAATCTCCTGGCATTGAACGCGGCGATCGAAGCGGCCCGCGCCGGTGACGCCGGGCGTGGTTTCGCGGTGGTGGCCGACGAAGTCCGGGCGTTGGCCCATCGCACCCAGCAATCGACCCAGGAAATCGAGCAGATGATCGGCGGTATCCAGCAGGGCACCGATTCGGCGGTCAGTTCGATGCAGCAGAGCAATGTCCGCGCGCGCTCGACCCTCGATCTGGCGAAAGCTGCCGGGGTGGCGCTGGAGGAAATCGCTTCGGCGTTCACCTTGATCAACGAGCGCAACCTGGTGATCGCCAGTGCATCGGAAGAGCAGGCTGCCGTGGCGCGGGAGGTGGATCGCAATCTGATGAATATCCGCGATCTGGCGATGCAGACCTCGGCCGGGGCCAATCAGACCAGCGCCGCGAGCCAGGAATTGTCACGGCTGGCGGTGGATCTGAACAATATGGTGGCCAAATTCTCGGTTTAATCACTGAATGACAGGCGAAAAAAAGCCCCGCAATCGCAGGGCTTTTCGTTGAATCAGCTGCCTTTGACAGGCTTGCCGTTGACCGTGCCGTCGAGGAGCATGATGTTGTACTCCTTGCCGTCGGTTTCGACCTGTTGCAGGCGGACCAGCAGGTAATCCCAGTCCTTGGCGAACCACATCACGGTGGTGCGTTTGCTTTGTGTCGGATCGCGCACGCGCTCGACCTTGATCGCGTCGATCTTGCCGGCCTTGGTCTCGACTTTCTCGGAGCCCAATACGCGGAAGTCATAGGTATCGACTTCACCGCCGTCGACCACTTGATAGCTCATGGTCTTCTTGCCGGAGGCGACGTCATGCTGCAGTGCCAGCTGGTAAGTGGATTTGTCGACCATGCCACGGTTCAGCGGGACTTTTACCGCGTCGCCGCGATCGGTGCCGGTGACCATCTTGGTGGTCCAGTCGAAGTCCAGGTCAGCCTTTTTCGCTTTGCCCAGGCCGCCACGTTCGAAGTGGTAGGACTGCGGGAGCAGGGTGTCCTTGTCCAGGGTCAGGGTGCTTTCTTCGGACAGGCTGGCGATCATCATCGAAGCCTTGAAGGTGAGCTTCCAGACGCCGTTGGCTTCCTTGGTCAGGCTGCGTTCGGCAGTGCCGCTCATGGGCAACTGTTTCCAGTCGGCGGTGTAGCTGGCGGAGAACGGTTGAAGGTCTGCCGCCTGGGCGAAAGGCAGGGCGAGCAGAGCGCAAGCGAAGAGCAGGGCGCGACGCATAAAATCTCCTAGTTTCGAATCAAGTGACCGCTGGCCCCAAGTAACTGGCCATCCAGTAAAGCACCTTGCTCGCCGAGGGTCAGCCGTCCTTCGGCAAACCAGCGTACGGCCGTCGGGTAGATCAGGTGTTCCTGAACGTGAACCCGTTGCGCCAGACTCTGCGGCGAATCGTGCAACTCTACCGGTATTACTGCCTGTACGACCAGTGGTCCGCCATCGAGTTCCTCGGTGACGAAGTGCACGGAGCAGCCGTGTTCGGCGTCGCCGGCCTCCAGCGCGCGCTGATGAGTGTGTAACCCTTTGTATTTGGGTAGCAGCGACGGGTGGATGTTGAGCAGGCGACCCTGGTAATGACGGACGAAGTCAGCGCTGAGAATGCGCATGAACCCGGCCAGTACCACGAGTTTGGGCTTGAAGGCGTCGATCAGTTCGATCAGGGCGGCATCGAAGGCCTCGCGGCCTTCGAACCCCTTGTGATCCAGCGAGCGGGTGGCGATACCCGCGTCACTGGCGCGTTGCAGGCCGTAAGCGTCGGCGCGGTTGGAAATCACCGCAGCGATGCGGACCGGGCTGTCGCCGGTCCGCGTGCTGTCGATCAGAGCCTGCAAGTTACTGCCGGTGCCGGACAGCAGCACCACGACATCACAGGTTGCGGACATTAATGAGCCTTAAGGTTCTGCAGATCAACCTGGGCAGCGCCTTCGGCGGCAGCAGCGATCTGGCCGATGACCCAAGGCTGCTCGCCAGCGTCACGCAGGGTGTTCAAGGCAACTTCAACGTGCTCCTGAGCCACGCAGATCACCATGCCCACGCCGCAGTTCAGCACGCGGTGCATCTCGGTTTCGTCAACGTTGCCTTTCTCTTGCAGCCAGTCGAAGACGGCCGGGCGAGTCCAGCTGGCCACGTCAACCACCGCCTGAGCGCCTTTTGGCAGAACGCGCGGGATGTTGTCCAGCAGGCCGCCACCGGTGATGTGGGCCATGGCTTTGACAGCGCCGGTATCCTTGATCAGCTTGAGCAGCGGCTTCACGTAGATGCGGGTCGGGGCCATCAGCAGTTCGGTCAGCGGCTTGCCGTCGAGCTGAACGGTTTCGATGTCGGCGCCGGACACTTCGATGATCTTGCGGATCAGCGAGTAGCCGTTGGAGTGCGGGCCGGACGATGGCAGGGCGATCAGGGCATCACCGGTGGCGACTTTCGAGCCGTCGATGATTTCCGCTTTTTCCACGACGCCGACGCAGAAGCCGGCCAGATCGTAGTCTTCGCCTTCGTACATGCCAGGCATTTCAGCGGTTTCGCCGCCAACCAGGGAGCAGCCAGCCAGTTCGCAGCCTGCACCGATACCGGTGACGACGGTGGCGGCAACATCAACGTTCAGCTTGCCGGTGGCGTAGTAGTCGAGGAAGAACAGCGGCTCGGCGCCGCACACCACCAGATCGTTGACGCACATGGCGACCAGGTCCTGGCCGATGCTGTCGTGCTTGTTCAGGTTCAGCGCCAGGCGCAGCTTGGTGCCGACGCCGTCGGTGCCGGAAACCAGTACTGGCTGTTTGTAGCCGGCCGGGATTTCGCAGAGGGCGCCGAAACCGCCCAGTCCGCCCATGACTTCCGGGCGCGCAGTGCGCTTGGCGACGCTCTTGATGCGTTCGACCAATGCTTCACCGGCGTCGATGTCTACACCGGCGTCCTTGTAGCTCAGGGAGGGTTGCTTGCTCATGATCCAGGCCTTTAGGGGAGGGGATTCAGGGGTAACGACCGAGTCCAGCGGGAACGCCGAAAACGACAGAGGCGATTGCCTCACGCGAAATCGATGTGCACGGCTGTTGCCGGTCTGCGAAGGCGCGCGATTTTATCAGGCTTGAGGGGCAGCGGCCATCCTCACGCCGACGGGCAGGGGCATATCGGCCGAAAAATTTTGCAATTGATGCTTCGGGTGACATCACAGGTGCCTGTATAAGGAACCGTCTATCGTTAGGGCTGTGCAAAAACTTATCGCCAGCGTGTGAATGTTTTGCAACGGCCAGTGGTCACAGGCTTGCTCAATCCGGTTCACGCGGCCTGTTCCAGCCGCTCTTGTCGACGGGAATTCTCCATGCGTTTGTGTAAATTGCTGTTAGTGGGTTGCTTGTCTCTGGTCAGCCTGGCGAGCCAGGCCGAAAACGTCAAAGGTCTTTATCAGGTGCGCGAACCGGTCAACGGCCAGTCACCGGAGGAGCGTGATCGCGCCACTCAATCCGCGCTCGACACGCTGGTGCTGCGTCTCACCGGTGACCCGAAGGCGCCGCAGAACCCCGGGCTGGCGCCGATTCGCAAGGACCCGCAGCAGATCATCAGTCAGTTCGGCTTCGATGCCGGGCCGCCGGAGGTATTGAAAGTTGATTTCGACCCGGCCACCACCGAGCAGGCATTGCGCCGTGCCGGGCTGGCGCTGTGGGGTGCCAGCCGGCCGTCGATCCTGAGCTGGTGGCTGAACGACTCCTCCGAAGGCTCGAGCCTGGTGGGCGACGGTCAGGCCAGTGCCGCGCCATTGCGGCGTGCCGCCCAGCACCGAGGGTTGCCGCTGCGCTTGCCACTGGCGGATTTGAGCGAGCAATTGGTCGCGACCGCGCCGACGCTCGAAGGCACCGATCCCGCGCCGTTGCATGCCGCCTCGGAACGCTACAACGCTGATGCCTTGCTCGCCGTGCATGCCCGCGAAGAAGGCGGTCAGTGGCAAGCCAAATGGCATTTGTGGCTGGGTGATCAAAAGGAAGCGGGCAGCGTGCAAGGGGCTGATCAAGCCGCTGTCGCCGATGCCGTGATGCTGGCGGTCGCCGAGCGTCTGGCGCCTCGTTTTGTCGCCAAGCCGGGCGCTTCGGGTCAGCAGACTCTGGAAGTGCAAGGCATGAATCTGGAGCATTACGCGACGTTGCTGCGGATACTCGAACCCTCTGGTGTGCGTCTGCAGAGTGTCGATGCCGATCGCATTGTGTATCGGGTGAACGGCAGTGCCGATCAGTTGCGGGCGCAGTTGTCGCTGGCGAAGTTGCAGGAAATGCCGGCCGAGGCACCGGCTCCAGTGGCTCCGCAACCCGCAGTGCCGGGTGGTGCGCCTGTCGTTGCGCCGGCACCGGCACCTGCGGCACCGGCACCTGCGGCGCCGTCGTTGCGGTTTCGCTGGTAGGTTTTTCTTTCATATATAGAAGCAATGGAGTGTTACATGGCCGATACGCGGCGTTGGTTCTGGCTCGGTGGGGTGCTCCTGCTTTGCGCGTTTGTCTGGTTGCTGCATCCGATCCTCACGCCGTTTCTGGTGGCGCTGTTGCTCGCTTATCTGTTCGACCCTTTGGTGGATCGTCTTGAGCGACTTGGCTTGTCCCGTACCTGGGGCGTGATTGCGGTGTTCGCCTTGTTCACCCTGATCGTCACCACGTTGCTGCTGGTGCTGGTGCCGATGCTCGCCAAGCAGTTACTGCGACTGTATGAGCTGGCACCGCAGATGCTCGACTGGCTGCAGCACACAGCGCTGCCGTGGGCGCAGTCGAAGCTGGGGCTGTCGGAGGGCTTCTGGAAATTCGACAAGGTCAAGGCGGCGATCACCGAACACATGGGCCAGACCACCGACATCGTCGGTGTGGTGCTGAGTCAGGCCACGGCCTCAAGTCTGGCGCTGATCGGCTGGTTGGCGAATCTGGTGCTGATCCCGGTGGTGAGTTTCTACTTGCTGCGCGACTGGGACGTGATGATGGCCAAGATCCGCAGCCTGTTGCCGCGTGACCGCGAAGAACGTGTGGTGGCTCTGGCCGGCGAGTGTCACGAGGTGCTTGGCGCTTTCGTGCGCGGCCAGTTGCTGGTGATGCTGGCGTTGGGCGTGATCTATGCGGCGGGCCTGATGATTGTCGGCCTGGAACTGGGTCTGTTGATCGGCCTGATCGCCGGTCTGGCGGCCATCGTGCCTTATATGGGGTTTGTGATCGGGATCGGTGCGGCGTTGATTGCCGGGCTGTTCCAGTTCGGCGGCGATCTGTATCCGATGATCGGGATCGTGGCGGTGTTCATGGTCGGTCAGGCGCTGGAAGGCATGGTGCTGACCCCATTGCTGGTGGGTGATCGAATCGGTTTGCATCCGGTGGCGGTGATCTTTGCGATCCTGGCCGGCGGCGAGTTGTTCGGTTTCACCGGTGTGCTGCTGGCGTTGCCGGTGGCGGCGGTGATCATGGTACTGGTGCGTCACGTCCATGACTTGTACAAGGACTCCGACATTTATAGCGGAGTGGATGATCCGAAGCTGTAAGACGAGGGAGGGTCGCCCGGTGTATTGCCGGGTTGGCCCGTCTCATGCACGCAATGCTGGCACTCGTGCGCCAAAGAAACTGTCATAAAACCAGCGTGTTAACGCAAACCTTTGATTTTGCTTGGGGTCTGTCGCATTGTGCGCTCCGCTTCACGGGTATAAACTTCGCACACTTTACACAGAGGCCACTAACGGTTCCTTGGGAACTGTTCAGTCAGCATGAAACCGATTCAGCTGCCCCTAGGTGTGCGTCTGCGTGACGACGCCACCTTCATCAACTACTACCCAGGCGCCAATGCCGCTGCACTCGGCTATGTCGAGCGTCTATGCGAAGCCGACGCCGGCTGGACCGAAAGCCTCATCTATCTGTGGGGCAAGCACGGGGTAGGGCGTACGCATCTGTTGCAGGCCGCGTGCCTGCGTTTCGAACAGATGGGCGAGCCGGCGGTGTACCTGCCGCTGGCCGAGTTGATGGATCGCGGCATCGAAATCCTCGACAACCTCGAACAGTACGAACTGGTCTGTCTGGACGACTTGCAGGTGATCGCCGGCAAGGCCGACTGGGAAGAGGCGATGTTTCACCTGTTCAACCGTCTGCGCGACAGTGGTCGCCGCTTGTTGATCGCCGCTTCAACCTCGCCACGTGAATTGCCGGTAAAACTGGCGGACTTGAAATCGCGCCTGACTCTGGCGCTGATTTTCCAGATGCGTCCTCTCTCCGATGAAGACAAATTGCGTGCCCTGCAATTGCGTGCATCCCGTCGCGGTCTGCATCTGACCGATGAAGTCGGGCATTTTATTTTGACTCGCGGGACCCGCAGCATGAGCGCGCTTTTTGACCTGCTCGAGCAGCTCGATCAGGCCTCTTTGCAGGCTCAGCGCAAGCTGACCATTCCCTTCCTGAAAGAAACCCTGGGCTGGTAAAACCGGGGCTTTCAGCGGGTTTCGGCATATTTCAGGCGCCAGAAAATCCGCTTTCCTGTGCACTGCGCAGGCCGCGTCTCGATTCAAATAGGCTTAAGCGCTTAGATGTAAACGAGAAACCGAGAAGTCACAAAAAGATCGATTGAATTTGCAAATGAGGCTGATAGCGGGCATAGTCTCGGCTTCTTTACAACTATCAGCCACGGTCGTGCCCATGCTAAAGCGCTTCGCACCCCTCGTGCCTCTCGCACTCGTCACCCTGTTGTTCGGTTGCGCTGCTCATTCACCTGTTAATCAAGAGCAGCAACAGGCTAAAAATTCTGCCACCGCTCAGTCTTCCGTTATTTATCAGGAAGAGCTGGACACCGAGAAAGAACTCGCCGCTTTCAACGGCAAGAAGCCTTATCAGCTTCCGGTTCTGGCAGACAGTATTCTTGAGCGCGGCATGTCCCTGATCGGTACCCGTTACCGTTTCGGCGGTACCTCTGAAGCCGGGTTCGATTGCAGCGGTTTCATCGGCTATCTGTTCCGCGAAGAAGCCGGCATGAACCTGCCGCGCTCCACCCGCGAAATGATCAACGTGGATGCTCCGCTGGTATCGCGCAGCAACCTCGAGCCGGGCGACCTGCTGTTTTTCGCCACCAATGGTCGTCGCGGTCGTGTAAGCCACGCCGGGATCTACCTGGGCGACAACCAGTTCATTCACTCCAGCAGTCGTCGCAGTGGCGGTGTCCGCATCGACAGCCTGGGTGACAGCTACTGGAGCAAGACCTTCATCGAAGCCAAGCGCGCTTTGGCGAACGCTCCAACCGTGGTTACCGCTCGCAAGTAATCTCGCCTTGGTCGCCACGCTCGTGGCGACAAGCGGTCCTTCAGGGGCAATAGACTTAAACTTTACAAGGTGAAGTTAAAGTCTTACTTGAAGTTTGCCGCGTAGCCGCTAGAATCCTGATCTATATTGATGGCAAACCGCCTGCGTCCCAACGCAGGCGGTTTTGTTTTCTGTCGAATCGGCAGTAAAAGCCGCAGCCAGATCAGGATGTTCTGCTTATGACGATGCCGGCCCGCCTCGCCCTGATGTTCTTCGCAGCGCTGCTCAGCGCTTGCGCCAGTCGCACTCCGCCGCCAGCCCCTGTGGTTCGCGCGCCGATTGTGTTCGGATCCTCCCAGGCTTTTTCTCCCGCTGCCGAAGACGTGCTGTTCCGTGCGCTCGGGCTGGTGGGTACGCCTTATCGCTGGGGCGGCAACACGCCGGACTCGGGCTTCGATTGCAGTGGCCTGATCGGTTTCGTTTACCGCGATGCCGCCGGCATCAGCCTGCCGCGCTCGACGCGCGAGTTGATCGTCATGCAGGCGCCGAATGTCGGCAAGGAAGGGTTGCAGACCGGCGACCTGATCTTCTTCGCCACCAATGGCGGCTCTCAGGTCAGCCATGCGGGGATTTACGTCGGGGAAGGGCGCTTCGTTCACGCACCAGCCACCGGTGGCACGGTGAAGCTGGACAGCCTGTCGAAGGCGTATTGGCAGAAGGCCTACCTGAGTGCCAAGCGCGTTCTGCAGCCGGAGCATCTGGCGCATAACCCGTAGTCATCCGAAACAATAAAAAACCTGTGGGAGCACATTGGCTCCCACAGGTTTTTTTGTTTCAGGGCCGGGCTATTTAGCCGCCGAAACTCGCCACACCTTGTTCCCCACATCATCCGCCACCAGCAATCCACCTTGTTGGTCGATCACCACGCCGACCGGGCGCCCTAAAGCGTTCTCGTCCTTGTCGAGGAAGCCGGTCAGCACGTCCACTGGCGTTCCGCTCGGTTTGCCTGCGGCAAACGGGACGAAGATCACCTTGTAGCCACTGTGCGGCTTGCGATTCCACGAGCCATGCTGGCCGATGAACGCGCCCTCCTTGAATTGTGCTGGCAACGTGTTGCCCTCGGCGAACGTCAGCCCCAGTGAGGCGGTATGCGGGCCGACGGCGTAGTCGGGAGCGATGGCCTTGGCCACCATCTCTGGCTGTTGTGGTTCGACGCGGACATCGACATGCTGGCCGTAATAGCTGAATGGCCAGCCATAAAACCCGCTGTCCTTGACCGAGGTGATGTAGTCCGGCACCAGGTCGCTGCCGATCTCGTCCCGTTCGTTCACTGCTGTCCACAGCGCGCCGCTTTTGGGTTCCCAGGCCAGACCGTTGGGATTGCGGATGCCCGAGGCGAAGATCCGGTGATTGCCGGTCGCACGGTCCACTTCCCAGATTGCCGCGCGGCCTTCTTCCTGATCCAGGCCGTTTTCGCCGACGTTACTGTTCGAGCCGACGGTGACGTACAGCTTGCTGCCGTCCTTGCTGGCGATGACGTTCTTGGTCCAGTGATGGTTGAGCGGGCCGCCCGGCAGATCCACGACCTTGATCGGCTGGTTCTTGATCTCGGTTGCGCCGGGTTCGTAGTGAAAGCGCAGCAAGCGGTCGGTGTCGGCGACGTACAGATCGTTGCCGACCAGGGTCATACCGAACGGAGAATTCAGATTTTGTAGAAATACCGTGCGGGTTTCGGCCACGCCATCGTGATCAGCGTCGCGCAACAGGGTGATGCGATTCGGGCTGGGAACCCCGGCGCCGGCGCGGCCCATGATTTTCTTCGTCACCCAGCCACGTATCCCGTTGCCATCGTCCGGTTTCGGCGGGGCATTGGTTTCCGCCACCAGCACATCGCCATTGGGCAGCACGTAGAGCCAGCGCGGGTGATCGAGGTTTTCGGCGAATGCGGCCACTTGGGTGCCTGCGGCTGGCGTTGGTTTCGCACCCGCCGGCCAGCCGATCGCCGGGGCGATGTTCACCGTCGGGATCAGGGTCTTGTTCGGTTCGGGCAGTTTGGGAGACGGGCCGGTGCCGTCCGAGACTTGCAGGCTGGAGGATTCACCACAGGCGGTGAGCCCTCCGGCGAGTGCGATGACGAAAACGAGGTGGGGCTTGCGCATTACTGATCTTCCCTATGAATGCATTCCTAATCATAGAGAAGTGCGCGAGCCCGATGGTTCAACCGCTCAGCCGCGTGCCTCCTTGAACAGCACGGCAATGCCGGGGTGGTAGTTGCCGGCCTCGCTGCGCAATTTGCGATAGGCGTAGGGGAAATACCAGGCGACGGCGCAGGTGTGTTCCTTTTGCAGGTCGTCGACCATGTCCTGCAGTTCCTCGGGGCTGGCGCTGTGCTGGGCTTTCTGTGGGGCGACGAACAGGCAGCCGAGCTTGAGATCGCTGGCGTAGCTGATGCGCTTGGCGTCGCTGGTGATATCGGCCAGGGCCTGGGTCAGATTCAGGCTGTTGACGCGCGGCCAGCGTTGCGTCGCCTGGATGTAGGCGCGATCTTCGGCGCCGGCCAGGAACAGGTCGGCGCGGGCATTGCGCTCGCCTTCCTCGTTCTGCTTGCGGGTGGCGGTGTCGCGCAGGGTGACCAGTTCGGCCATCCACGCGGCGGCGGACAACAGGCCGAGGTTGGCTTTTTCGTCGTGCCAGTACGGCGTGTCGTTGTCGCCGCGCACGGCGTTGTAGCGGTCGATACAGTCAAACCAGCGTTCCAGCACCGGGCGCAGGAATTCCAGCCGCGGATTGCTGATGATCATGCCTTGCATGGTGCTCTCCCTTGTTATTGTGATGTGCTCTCTGCATTCAAAAAGCATGGCTCTTTGATATCACTGCTGACAGTGTGGCACAAGATTGGCGTCAGATAATTGATCGACGGCAGTTATTCGCTTTCAGGGGGCCTCTTCATTTGACGCTCCACCCCCAACCCTCTAACCTTCGCGGCTTGTTTCAGGTGCTCTGTGACCGCTGTCGACAGAGTGAAACAGGGAAGCCGGTGAGGCGGGTCTTCAAGCGAAGAACCATCACGATCCCGGCGCTGCCCCCGCAACGGTAAATGAGTAAAAGCTGCGTCTAATGCCACTGCTGCAAAGCGGGAAGGCGCGCAGCCAGGCCAAGGCCGCTCATGAGCCCGGAGACCGGCCTGATCCATCCAGCGGCATCACGGTGGGCGATGCCAGGCTTGTTGCCGTCTATTCTTGTGCCTGCCCGCCGTTATCCAGCCTCAACGGAGAGCTCCCCCATGACTGATTCCCCCGAACGCGACGAGCGCCACCTGGCGCGCATGCAGCGCAAAAAAGCCGTGATCGACGAGCGCATCGCCAATTCGCCAGACGAATGCGGCCTGGTGCTGGTGCTGACCGGCAATGGCAAAGGCAAAAGCAGCTCGGCGTTCGGCATGCTCGCCCGCGCCATGGGCCACGGCATGCAGTGCGGCGTGGTGCAGTTCATCAAGGGCCGCAACAGCACCGGGGAGGAACTGTTCTTCCGCCGCTTCCCCGAGCAGGTACGTTTTCATGTGATGGGCGAGGGCTTCACTTGGGAAACCCAGGATCGCCAGCGCGACATCGCCGCTGCCGAAGCTGCATGGGAAGTGTCCCGCGAACTGCTGCGTGATCCGTCGATCGGTCTGGTGGTGCTCGATGAGCTGAACATCGCCCTCAAGCACGGCTACCTCGATCTGGATCAGGTGCTCAGCGATCTGCAGGCCCGTCCGCCGATGCAGCATGTGATCGTCACCGGCCGCGCTGCCAAGCCGGAAATGATCGAGATGGGCGACACCGTCACCGAAATGGGCATGATCAAACACGCCTTCCAGGCCGGTATCAAAGCGCAGAAAGGCGTCGAACTTTGAATCAACCACGTCACTGCCCGGCGGTATTGATCGCCGCGCCGGCCTCCGGCCAGGGCAAGACCACTGTCACCGCCGCGCTGGCCCGTCTGCACCGCAATCAGGGGCGCAAGGTTCGCGTATTCAAATGCGGCCCGGACTTTCTCGACCCGATGATCCTCGAGCGCGCCAGCGGTGCGCCGGTCTATCAACTGGACATGTGGATGGTCGGCGAGCAGGAAAGTCGACGTCTGTTGTGGGAAGCCGCCGCTGAAGCCGATCTGATCCTGATCGAAGGCGTGATGGGCTTGTTCGACGGCACACCGTCGAGCGCCGACCTGGCGCGGCATTTCGGCGTGCCGGTACTCGGCGTGATCGATGGCACGGCCATGGCCCAGACCTTCGGCGCCTTGGCGCTGGGTCTGGCGCGCTACCAGCCGGACCTGCCGTTCGCCGGCGTGCTGGCCAACCGCGTCGGCACCGTGCGCCATGCACAGTTGCTCGAAGGCAGCCTCACTGAAGGTTTGCGCTGGTACGGTGCGTTGTCCCGGGAAACCGGGATCGAACTGCCAAGTCGCCATCTTGGCCTGGTGCAGGCCAGCGAGCTCAATGACCTCGATGTGCGCCTCGACGCCGCCGCCGAAGCGCTGGCCAGCACTTGCGAGGTAGCGCTGCCACCGGCCGTCGAATTCGCCGCACCTGAAATCGTGAATACCGAAAGGCTGCTCGACGGCGTGCGGATTGCCGTCGCCCGAGACGAGGCGTTTGCCTTCACCTATGGCGCCAGCCTTGATCTGTTGCGGGCGATGGGCGCGGAGTTGAGTTTCTTCTCGCCGATCCGCGATACGCAATTGCCTGAGGCCGACAGCTTGTACCTGCCCGGCGGTTATCCGGAACTGCACCACGTGGCCTTGTCGCAAAACGCCGACATGCTCAAAGCGATCCGCGCGCATCACGCCGCCGGCAAACCGTTACTCGCCGAATGTGGCGGCATGCTCTATCTGCTGGATTCGTTGACCGATGTCGAAGGCACCCGCGCTGATTTGGTCGGCCTGCTGAGTGGCGATGCCGTGATGCAGAAACGTCTGGCCGCGCTGGCCTTGCAAGAGGTCGAACTGCCGGAAGGCTTGCTGCGCGGTCACACTTATCACCATTCCCTGACCACCACCGAACTGACACCCATTGCCCGTGGCCACAGCCCCAATGGCGGGCGCGGTGCCGAAGCGGTGTATCGGGAAGGGCGGATGACCGCCTCGTACGTGCACTTTTACTTCCCGTCGAATCCGTCGGCGATTGCCGCACTGTTGGTGCCATGACCGACAACGCATTCACTGAAACCGAGCGCGAAGCGGTCTACCGCGCCATCGCCGAACGCCGCGACATGCGCCACTTCAGCGGCGGCACGGTCGAGCCTGAATTGCTGCGCCGATTGCTTGAAGCCGCACATCAGGCGCCGAGCGTCGGTCTGATGCAGCCGTGGCGCTTCATCCGTATCAGCGACCGCGCGCTGCGTGGCCAGATCCAGAACCTTGTTGAAGAAGAACGTGTACGCACCGCCGAAGCCCTCGGCGAGCGCAGTGACGAGTTCATGAAACTCAAGGTCGAGGGCATCAACGACTGTGCGGAAGTGTTGGTCGCAGCCTTGATGGACGATCGCGAACGGCACATTTTCGGCCGTCGCACGCTGCCGGAAATGGACATGGCCTCATTGTCCTGCGCGATCCAGAACCTGTGGCTGGCGGCGCGCGCCGAAGGCCTGGGCATGGGCTGGGTGTCGCTGTTCGAACCGCAGGCGCTGGCCGATCTGCTGAAACTGCCGGCCGGGGCCAAGCCGCTGGCGGTTCTTTGTCTGGGGCCGGTCAAGGAATTCTATCCGGCGCCGATGCTGGTACTCGAAGGGTGGGCGCAGGCGCGTCCGCTCAGTGAGCTGCTGTATGAAAACTTCTGGGGAGTGAGTCAATGAGTGTGGCGTTGTTGAGTGTCGCCGCGGTCGCGCTGGATGCGCTGCTGGGTGAACCGAAACGCTGGCATCCGCTGGTGGCGTTCGGCAATTTCGCCGGGCGCATCGAGCAACGTTTCAATAGCGGTGGTCGCGGTTGGCGCAGCCATGGCGTCACCGCGTGGGTGATTGCAGTGCTGCCGCTGACCCTGCTGGCCACGGCATTGTCCTGGGCGCCGTATGTGGGCTGGGTGGTCGAGATTCTCGCGCTGTATTGCGCCCTCGGCATGCGCAGTCTCGGCGAGCACGTCGAGCCGGTGGCCAAGGCCCTGCGCAGCGATGATCTGGAAGAAGCGCGCAAACGCGTGGGTTATCTGGTCAGCCGTCAGACCAGTGAGCTGGACAGCACCGCTGTCGCCCGCGCCGCCACTGAATCGGTACTGGAGAACGGCAGCGATGCCGTGTTCGCCGCACTGTTCTGGTTTGCCGTGGCCGGTGCGCCGGGCGTGGTGCTCTATCGTCTGAGCAATACGCTCGACGCGATGTGGGGCTATCGCAACGAACGCTTCGAGCGTTTCGGCTGGGCGGCGGCGAAGATCGACGACGTCCTCAACTACATTCCTGCGCGGCTGGTGGCGTTGACCTACGCGCTGCTGGGCAAGACCCGACTGGCGCTGAAATGCTGGCGCACCCAGGCGCCGAAATGGGACAGCCCGAACGCAGGTCCAGTGATGGCCGCCGGCGCGGGTGCGCTGGGCGTCGAGTTGGGCGGGCCGGCGATTTACCACGGCGAGCTGCACGAGCGTCCGCAACTGGGCGAAGGCTTGCCGGCGGATGCAGATTCCATCGATCGCGGCTGGCAATTGGTCCAGCGCGGGGTATGGTTATGGCTGCTGATTCTCTGCGTGGGGGCTGAATTCTATGCTTGAGCACGGTGGCCGGCTGCGCAGGGCGGCGCTCGAATACGGCATCGCGGAAGAAGACTGGCTCGACCTGTCCACTGGCCTCGCGCCATGGCCGTTCCCGGTCCCGGACATCCCGCTGCGGGCCTGGGCGCGCCTGCCGGAAACCGATGACGGTCTGGAGCAGGCGGCGTGCGACTACTACGGTGCCGCGCAAGTGCTGCCGGTGGCCGGTTCGCAGATGGCCATTCAGTTGCTGCCGCGTTTGCGCCGGGCCGGCAAGGTCGGCGTGTTGTCGCCGTGTTATGCCGAGCATGCCGAAGCCTGGCGGCGCAGTGGTTACATCGTGCGCGAGGTGCTGGAACAGGAAGTCGATTTCTTCCTCGACAGCCTCGACGTGCTGGTGGTGGTCAATCCGAACAATCCCACGGGCCTGAGCCTGACCCCGGCGCGCTTGCTCGACTGGCATGCGCGGCTGGCCCAGCGCGGTGGCTGGTTGGTGGTCGACGAAGCGTTCATGGACAACACGCCGCAGTTGAGCCTGGCTCCGCATGCGCATCAGGTCGGACTGATCGTGTTGCGTTCGTTCGGCAAGTTTTTCGGCCTGGCCGGTGTGCGGCTGGGGTTCGTGCTGGCCGAGCGCAAGTTGCTCCGGTTGCTGGCCGAGCAGGTCGGACCCTGGGCCGTCAGCGGGCCGACCCGCGTGTTGGGTCAAGCCTGCCTGCAAGACACCGAAGGTCATACCCGCCAGCGGATCCGCAGTGACGAGGTCAGTGAACGGCTGGCTGCGCTGCTCGAACGCTACGGCTTCAAGCCTCAGGGTGGTTGCGCGCTGTTTCAGTGGCTGATCACCGAACACGCCGCCGCGCTGCACGAGTTCATGGCCCGCCGCGGCATTCTCCTGCGCCTCTTCGCGCACAACAGCAGCCTGCGTTTCGGCCTGCCCGCCAACGCCGCCGATGAAGTGCGCCTTGAGCAAGCCCTGCAAGCCTTTGCCCTGGACCGCTCTATGGAAAACCAACCAGCATGACCACATTAATGGTGCAGGGCACCACCTCCGACGCCGGCAAAAGCACGCTGGTGACGGCGCTGTGCCGCTGGGCAACCCGCCAGGGCGTTGCCGTGGTGCCATTCAAACCGCAGAACATGGCGCTCAACAGCGCGGTGACTGCTGACGGCGGCGAGATCGGCCGGGCACAAGCGGTACAGGCGCAAGCCGCGCACCTTGAGCCACACACCGACATGAATCCCGTGCTGCTCAAGCCGAATAGTGACACTGGCGCCCAGGTCATCATCCACGGTCGCGCGGTTACCAGCATGAACGCTGTCGCCTATCACGACTACAAAGCCATCGCCATGCAGGCGGTTCTCGCTTCCCATGAACGCTTGAGCACTGCTTATCCGTTGGTGATGGTCGAAGGCGCGGGCTCGCCGGCAGAGATCAATCTGCGCGCCGGCGACATCGCCAACATGGGTTTCGCCGAAGCGGTGGATTGCCCGGTTTTGTTGATTGCCGACATCAACCGTGGCGGTGTGTTTGCCCATCTGGTCGGCACGCTGGAACTGCTGTCGCCGAGTGAACAGGCGCGAGTCAAAGGCTTCATCATCAACCGTTTTCGCGGTGACATCGCCTTGCTGCAGCCGGGCCTCGACTGGCTGGAACAACGCACCGGCAAGCCGGTGGTGGGCGTGCTGCCGTACGTGATGGACCTGCATCTGGAGGCCGAGGACGGCATCGATCAGCGCCAGACCGACAAGGCCGAGCAAGTCTTGAAAGTGGTGGTGCCGGTGCTGCCGCGCATCAGCAACCACACCGATTTCGATCCTCTGCGACTGCATCCGCAAGTGGATCTGCAATTCATCGGCCCGGGGCAAGCGATTCCGCCGGCCGATCTGATCATCCTGCCGGGCTCGAAAAGCGTGCGCAGCGACCTGGCGTATCTGCGCACCAATGGCTGGGAAACCGCCATCAGCCGACATCTGCGTTACGGCGGCAAGCTGCTGGGAATCTGCGGCGGTCTGCAAATGCTCGGCGAGCAGGTCCATGATCCGCTGGGCCTTGAAGGTGCGCCGGGCTCCAGCGCCGGTCTGGGGCTGCTGGCGTTTGAAACGCAGCTCGAAGCCGAGAAGCAATTGCGCAATGTGCGCGGGCGTCTGGCGCTGGAAGATGCCGAGGTCAGTGGTTACGAGATTCATGCCGGCGTGACCACGGGAGCTGCGCTGGAAAACGCCGCTGTGCATCTGGACGACGGCCGCTGCGACGGCGCGCAAAGTCTCGACGGGCAGATTTTCGGCACCTACCTGCATGGCCTGTTCGAATCGCCGGCGGCCAGTGCGGCGCTGTTGCGCTGGGCCGGTCTGAACGATGTGCAGGAAGTGGATTACCACGGCCTGCGCGAACGCGACATCGAGCGGCTGGCGGATCTGGTGGAGAAGCATCTGGATACCGGGCTGTTACGTGAACTCTGTGGAATGTCCCCATGCTCCAACTGATCCTCGGCGGCGCCCGCTCCGGCAAAAGTCGCCTGGCTGAAAAACTCGCCACTGACAGCGCGCTGGCCGTGACGTACATCGCTACCAGCCAACCGCTGGACGGTGAAATGAATGAGCGCGTCGCTCATCACCGCGCGCGCCGTCCCGCCGAATGGGCGCTGATCGAAGAGCCGCTGGAGCTGGCCCGGGTCCTGCGCGAAACCGCCAGTGCCGAACGTTGCCTGCTGGTGGATTGCCTGACCCTGTGGCTGACCAATCTGCTGATGCTCGAAGACGCCGAACGCCTCGCTGCCGAACGCGAAGCCCTGCTCGAATGCCTGGCGTCGCTGCCGGGTGAAATCATTTTTGTCAGCAACGAGACCGGAATGGGTGTCGTGCCGCTGGGCGAATTGACTCGCCGCTACGTCGATGAAGCCGGTTGGCTGCATCAAGCTCTGGCCGAGCGTTGTCAGCGAGTCGTCCTGACGGTTGCCGGCCTGCCCCTGACTCTGAAAGGACCTGCGTTATGACCCAAGCCTGGTGGCTGAACCCGTGCAAACCGGTTGATACGGACGCCGTTGAAAACGCGGCGGCGCGTCAGCAGCAATTGACCAAACCCGCCGGCTCCCTCGGGCAGCTCGAATCGGTGGCGGTGCAACTGGCCGGATTGCAGGGTCAGATCAAACCGCGCCTGGATCAGGTCTGGATCGCGATTTTTGCCGGTGACCACGGCGTTGTGGCCGAAGGGGTTTCCGCGTTTCCGCAGGAAGTCACCGGGCAGATGCTGCTGAATTTCGTCAGCGGCGGCGCGGCGATCAGCGTGCTGGCGCGGCAACTGAGTGCGCAGCTGGAAGTGGTGGATCTGGGCACCGTGACCCCGTCGCTGAATCTGCCGGGCGTGCGCCATTTGAATATCGGCCCGGGGACGGCGAATTTCGCCAAGGGTCCGGCGATGACGTCGGCCCAGGGCGAGCTGGCCCTGCAAGCCGGCCGCGACAGCGTGTTGCGCGCGAAGGCGGCGGGTGCGCAACTGTTCATCGGTGGCGAAATGGGCATCGGCAACACCACGGCTGCCAGTGCGCTGGCCTGTGCGCTGCTCGATTGCCCGGTGGTTCATCTGACCGGTCCCGGCACCGGGTTGAATGCTGAAGGCGTCAGCCACAAGGCGCAGGTGATCGAGCGGGCGCTCGCGCTGCACTCAGCGCAGCGCGGCGATGCGTTGCAGACTCTGTTCAATCTCGGTGGATTCGAGATTGCGGCACTGGTGGGCGCGTATCTCGCTTGTGCTCAGGAAGGCGTGGCGGTGCTGGTGGACGGTTTCATCTGCACGGTTGCGGCGTTGGTGGCGGTGCGGCTGAATCCGGCCTGCCGTGAATGGCTGCTGTTCGGGCATCGCGGCGCCGAACCGGGTCATCGTCATGTGCTGGAAACCCTCAGTGCCGAACCGCTGCTCGAATTGGGCCTGCGTCTGGGCGAGGGCAGTGGCGCGGCGCTGGCGGTGCCGTTGCTGCGTCTGGCCTGCGATCTGCACGGCCAGATGGCGACCTTCGCCGAAGCCGCGGTAGCGGATCGCCCGGCATGACCTTGCATCTGGACCTGCTGCGCCATGGTGAAACCGAACTCGGCGGTGGCCTGCGCGGCAGTCTCGACGATGCACTGACCGAAAAGGGCTGGGCACAGATGCGCGAGGCGGTGATCGGGCAGGGGCCGTGGGATCGGCTGGTCAGTTCGCCGTTGCAGCGTTGCGCGCGATTCGCTGAAGAGTTGGGTGCGCAACGGGATCTGTCGGTATCTCTGGACAAGGATCTGCAAGAGCTGCATTTCGGTGCCTGGGAAGGGCAGAGCGCGGCGGCGTTGATGGAAACCGATGCCGAAGCGCTTGGGCTGTTTTGGGCAGATCCGTATGGGTTTACCCCGCCGCAGGGGGAGCCGGTCAGCGATTTTTCTGCGCGGGTGCTGGCGGCGGTCATGCGCTTGCACGCGGCGCATGCGGGAGAGCGGGTGTTGCTGGTCAGTCATGGCGGCGTCATGCGTCTGTTGCTGGCTCGCGCCCGTGGGTTGCCCCGTGAGCAGTTGCTCAATGTCGAAGTCGGTCATGGCGCGTTGTTTTCGCTGATCGTCGAGGCTGATGGTTCGCTCAAGGAAGTGCACTGACATGCTGCCCCTGTGGATCGCCCTGCAATTTCTCAGCAGTCTGCCGATTCGACTGCCGGGCATGCCGGCACCCGAAGAACTCGGCCGCTCGCTGCTGTTCTATCCGCTGGTGGGACTGCTGTTCGGCGTGATTCTCTGGGCGCTGAACATTGCGTTGGCCGGCGCGCCCTTGCTGTTGCATGCCGCTTTGTTGCTGACGGTGTGGGTGTTGCTCAGCGGTGCGCTGCACCTTGATGGATTGGCGGACAGCGCCGATGCGTGGCTCGGCGGTTTCGGTGATCGCGAGCGTACGCTGACGATCATGAAGGATCCGCGCAGCGGGCCGATCGCGGTGGTGACGCTGGTGCTGGTGTTGCTGCTCAAGTTCGCCGCGTTGCTGGCGTTGATCGAAAAGCAGCAGGGCATGGCATTGGTCATTGTGCCGCTACTTGGGCGGGCAGCACTGCTCGGACTGTTCCTCACGACAACCTATGTGCGGGCTGGCGGGTTAGGGCAGGCGCAGGCCGATCATCTGCCGCGCAAAACGGGTTGGCAGGTGCTGGCGATGAGTGCGGCGGCGTGCGTGTTGATTGCCGGGTTCAATGCTGTCGTGGCGCTGCTGCTTTCGGTCGTCGTATTCATCTGGCTGCGGCATTTGATGGTGCGGCGACTGGGCGGAACCACGGGCGATACGGCCGGCGCACTGCTGGAATTGCTGGAGATGTCAGTGCTGGTCGGGCTGGCCTTGTTTTGATAAGTAACTTTGATCTGTAACTTGATTTAACACAGTCGCGGGTATATACACGCATCATGCTTCCTTCTCAGTGTTTGTGCACCAACCTGCGTCGCGCCGCGCGTGGCGTCAGCAGGCATTACGACGGCGCTCTCGACGGCTTCGGGATCAACGTTGCCCAGTATTCTCTGCTGTGCAACCTGCAGCGTCTGGATCAGCCGAGCATTTCCGAACTGGCCGAGGCCATGGGCCTGGATCGCAGCACCCTGGGGCGCAATCTGCGAGTGCTGGAAGGCGAGGGCCTGGTGGCGCTGGCCGAGGGCGAGGACATGCGCAACCGCATCGTCCGGCTCACCGAAACCGGCGCACAACGCCTGGCAGCGGCCCTGCCGGCCTGGGAAGCGGCGCAACAGCGGTTGATCGACCGACTGGGTGCCGAGAAGCGTGAAACCTTGCTGCGGCTATTGGATGAACTGGCCTGAGGGCCGGTTTTTTCCGAATCTAAGCGGGTATATACCCGCGACTGGAGAATAACAATGAGTTCGATGTGGCGTACGTGCGGTTGGGTGTTGCTGGGGAGTGCGCTGATTCTGGCGTTGTCATTGGGCGTGCGGCACGGCTTCGGGCTGTTCCTGTCGCCGATGAGCGCCCAGTTCGGCTGGGGGCGTGAAGTGTTCGCCTTCGCCATTGCCTTGCAGAACCTGATCTGGGGTCTGGCGCAACCGTTCACTGGCGCACTGGCTGACCGTTTTGGCGCAGCGAAAGTGGTGCTGATCGGTGGCGTGCTCTACGCCTTGGGGCTGGTGTTCATGGGCCTGTCGGAAACAGCGTTGGGTCTGTCCCTGAGCGCCGGTTTGCTGATCGGTATCGGTCTGTCCGGCACGTCGTTCTCGGTGATCCTCGGCGTCGTCGGCCGCGCCGTGCCGCCGGAGAAGCGCAGCATGGGCATGGGCATTGCCAGCGCTGCCGGGTCCTTTGGCCAGTTCGCCATGCTGCCCGGCACCCTTGGGCTGATCGGCTGGCTGGGCTGGTCTGCCGCGTTGCTGGTGCTGGGTTTGCTGGTGGCGCTGATCGTGCCGCTGGTGAGCATGCTCAAGGACAAGCCGCTGCCGGTGCTCGGGCATGAGCAAACCCTGTCCGAAGCCCTGCGCGAGGCTTGCTCGCACTCCGGGTTCTGGCTGCTGGCGTTCGGCTTCTTCGTCTGCGGTTTCCAGGTGGTGTTCATTGGTGTGCACCTGCCGGCCTATCTGGTCGATCAGCATCTGCCGGCGACCGTCGGCACTACCGTGCTGGCGTTGATCGGGTTGTTCAACATCTTCGGCACCTACACCGCCGGCTGGCTGGGCGGGCGCATGTCCAAGCCGCGTCTGCTGACCGGTTTGTACCTGCTGCGAGCGGTGGTGATCGGGCTGTTCCTGTGGCTGCCGGTGACGACGACCACGGCGTATCTGTTCGGCATGGCCATGGGTTTCCTGTGGCTGTCGACCGTGCCGTTGACCAACGGTACGGTGGCGACCTTGTTTGGCGTGCGAAACCTGTCCATGCTCGGTGGGATCGTGTTCCTGTTCCATCAGCTCGGCTCGTTCCTCGGCGGCTGGCTGGGCGGGGTGGTGTATGACCGTACCGGGAGTTATGACTTGATCTGGCAAGTGGCGATTCTCTTGAGCCTGTTGGCGGCTGCGCTGAACTGGCCAGTGCGCGAGCGCCCGGTCGAGCGTCTGCAAACCCACGCGAGCGCTGCATGAACGGCTACTGGCCTCGAATGCTGGCCATCGCAGTCGGTGCCGCGTTGCTGGCGCTGGTGTGGTGGGGCTGGCACCAGGGCGGCCTGGCGCTGATGCAGTTGGGCTTGGGCGCTTGCTTGTAGGCTTTGAGGGCGAGTAACGTCGGGTTCTGACGAATGCATCAAGGAAGCCCGACATGCTCAAGCGCTGGTGTGCTGTTCCCGCGTTGCTGAT
Source organism: Pseudomonas sp. GW821-FHT09E04 (assembly GCF_059416185.1). Taxonomy (NCBI): domain Bacteria; kingdom Pseudomonadati; phylum Pseudomonadota; class Gammaproteobacteria; order Pseudomonadales; family Pseudomonadaceae; genus Pseudomonas; species Pseudomonas sp. GW821-FHT09E04. The sequence continues at coordinate 17,540 of NZ_JBWKOR010000002.1, read as the reverse complement.
GGCGTTGACCGGACTGGCCCAGGCCGCGGACTGTCCGGAGCTGCTGCAAGGCTCGTTGCCCAAGTTGCGGGCCAAGGAATCCATCGACCTGTGCCAGCACTACGCCGACAAACCGCTGGTGGTGATCAATACTGCCAGCTTCTGTGGTTTCGCTCCGCAGTTCGAAGGCCTTGAAGCGCTCAATCAGCGCTACAAGGCGCAAGGGTTGGAGATGCTTGGCGTGCCCTCCAATGACTTCAAGCAGGAGTCCAAGGACAGCGCCGAGACCGCCAAGGTCTGCTACGCCAACTACGGCGTGACCTTCACCATGACCGAGCCACAGAAAGTCCGCGGTGACGGTGCCACCCACCTGTTCCAGGTACTGGCCGCGCAAAGCAGCGCGCCGAAGTGGAATTTCTACAAATACGTGGTCGACCGCCAGGGCAAGGTGATTGCCAATTTCTCCAGCCTGACCAAGCCTGACGATCCGGAGTTTTTGGCGGCCATCGAGAAAGCCATCGCGTCGAAACCCCTGAAACCCTGATCGACGCCCACTAAAAAGCCCCGCCTCTGTCGAGAGAGCGGGGCTTTTTAGTGGGCGAGGGGTTAGCCTCGCCGTACAGCATCAGAAGCGGTAGGTTGCGCCAACACCGAAACCGTTTGCCGAGTTTTCATACTTGGAATCGTAGGTCTGACCGCGATCGTTCTCGTTGCGGATGCTGACTTTCTCTTCCTGCAGGTACGAGTAAGCGACGTCGATGGTCAGGTCTTCGGTCGGGCTCCAGCCGGCACCGATGCTGAAGATCGTACGGTCGCCGGTAGGGATGCGTGGCGAACGGTCGACGTTGTTGGTCGGCGACTGGTCGAAGGTCAGACCGGTGCGCAGTACCCATTCCTTGTTCAACTGGTAGGACGTACCGATGGCGTATGCCCAGGTGTCATGCCAGTTCTGTTCTTCGGTGATCTCGCCGAACTGGCCAGCCAGTGCAGGTTGAACGCCGGAGTTCTTGACGGTGATTTTTTCCAGCTGGCTCCAACGGGTCCAGGTAGTACCGGCGTAGACGTTCCAGCGATCGTTGATCGCCTGAGTGACCGAGAAGTCCACGGATTCAGGTGTGGTGATCTTCAGCGAAGCGTCGTACTTCTGGCTGGAGCTGAGGCCGGCCAGGGCCAGAGCGCCGTAGTTGACCTTGGTGTTGCCTTCGAGCTTGTAGTCGACTTTCGAGTGGTAAGTCAGACCCAGGCGAGTGGTGTCGGTCGCTTGTACCAGCACACCGATGTTGTAGCCCAGTGCAGTGTCGTCACCCTTGATCTTGACCTTGCCGTCCGGCAGGGCCTGAGTGATCGACAGGTTGGATTCCAGGGTGCCGTCGATACGGTTGATGGTCGGACCGAAGCCGATCGACACGACGTCGTTGAACTTGTAGCTGACAGTCGGCTGGAAGGTGATGACTTGTACTTCGGACTTGCTGCCGAAGTAACGGCCGGCAAAGCCTTTTTCATAGTCGGTAATCAGGCCGAAAGGTACGTAGACACCCAGGCCGAATGCCCAATGCTCGTCGATCGGCTTGACGTAGTAGCCCATAGGTACGGAGGTAAAGGGCACCATGTCGCCTTTGTTGCTGCCGCCGTTAGGGCTGGAGCGACCATCGCTGATATCGGTCTTGGCGTCGAGGAATGCAACACCACCGGTGACTTGTTCGCGCGTGATGCGCGACATGCCGGCAGGGTTGCCATAAACAGTGCTTGCGTCGTCGGCAGAAGAAGATCGCCCGGCGTACCCAGTCCCCATCCCGCTGATGCTGTGTTCGTTGATGGCAAAGCCAGCTGCGAAAATCTGGGTGGATGCCAAGGAAACGGCGAGGCTAAGGGTGGTTTTGAGCATTACTTTTTTCATTATTAGAACTCCTGGTGATCACCGGGGCGAAAATTACCAACATTTTCGTCCCAGCGCTATAGTCCGTATGGCTTGAGTTAGAGCGGTTTTGTAGGACAATCCGACCAGATTCGCGACCCGTTGGACGATCTTGCGAAACTGGCGAGTCAGCACGCGACCTGATTCAGCGGTGAAACACAGGTCTGCCATGCACAGGTGAAGTCACGCAGACGACCCTGGGGCTGAAAGGTCTGACGCCAGATACGCGCCATTCCCAGCAGATCATCCGGGTCGGGGAGGGTGGGATTCTGTTCTTCGACCAGCAGCCAGGCGATGGCGGTGGCGTAACGCAGGTTGACGGTAAGTTCGAGGTGCGGGCCGCTGAGAAAGGCATGCTGGCTGGCGAGGCCGCGAACCAGGCTGGCGCGCTCCGGATCGAGCGCCAGATAATGATCCCAGAGCGCCTGGTGGCGATGCTCGGCAATCCGGTACAGGCCGTGGCCACGGCGGTCATGCAGGGCGGAACCCAGGGCGGACTGGCTGGCGGCGATGCCCAGCAGCAGGGATTCGGCGGTGGCGCAGTGACGTCCCAGATAAATCAGCGTTGGACGGATCACATAGCGGCACAGTTCGCTGGCAGCGATACCCATAAAACCCTCGGATCTTGTTATTGGGCGGCGAGACCTGAAGGGGAGCTTGGCAGCTGTGAATCGACTCAGGCTCGCCGGAAGCGGATCACGCCGCTTGAGTTGAAGTGTAGTGTCATATTCGCGACGTAAAGGTCTGTTTTTAAAATATTTCCGGCGAGCAGTTATAACCGTTATATCGGTTGGTGCTTAACCGTGAGTGGCAAAAAGAGAAACATCGGGCAATAAAAAGCCCCGCGTTTCAGGCGGGGCTTTTGCTTTTGCAGCCATTTCGGCCTCTCAGGCGATCAATGCCTGACGGGTGCGATCAATCACGGCCTGCAGCGGTTCGGCGCTGGAGTATTGATCAGGGTACAGACGCTCGCTGTGGCGGGCGATCCCGTGTTCATTGACCACGGTGAAGCTGAAGCAGCCTTTGCGAGCGGCCATGATCAGGCAGTTCATTGGAGCAAAAGCGTTGGTTAGGGTGCGAATGGCATCCTGAGTCTGGATTTGAGTAGACATAGTTATTAGGTGTTCCTACAAATGACACGGATAAGAACCGTGCAACGTTAAAACGTTCCAGTAACGTCAACCACCATTGGTCGAACGAAGAACCCGACTGGAACAAAGCAGCCAGTTTGAAGCGCTGATAAGTTGGCGCGCTTGGGCTGGCAGGTAGGTACTTAGGAGGGCAGGCAACACATCGAGGGCAAAGGTTCTGGGCCCGGGGTGAAGATCCTGATCAATTTGCAGGTTGGTTCGGTCAGAGTAAGTGGTCTTCGCAACACCCTTTGCATTCGATTCAAAGGCTGTGTCGTCGCAAGATTTACCTGGAAACCATCGAGGGGTCGGTCCCGCTTTGTCGGAGGAGGCTTCTCGGGGAGAAGGCTGACCGTGGGGTTTGTTCGACCGGAATTGACTTTCAGCTTGGTACTAACGCCGCGGATACTAACGGAACACTTCGAGGAAGGCAAACCTGATTTTTAAAAAGAACCAACAGACGGTGCCTCGAGCCCCGGCCCCGCCCCGATTTGGCTCACATTCCGACCGTCGGTCGTCGCAGAGGGCAAGCCGAACCCGCGAAGCGCAAGGGCTTATCCCCAACCCGGCTGCCAAAACGACCCGAAAAAGCGCACCGATATAACCGCGTAACAGGTACTTGTGCACATTAGTTGCGCGGACGGTAACGACGCTGTCACATCGATCCTGACCCCGGTGGCTGCCTGTAACGAAAGTTTAAGTCAATGAAAAACATCGCTTTTTTTTACTGGTGAAAAAATCGTCAGTTTGACTGCGGGCCCCATTCCACAAGGCTTTGCGGCGAGTCAGGGACGGTTGTCCACTGAGTTATCCACAGCTTCTGTGGATTGTCCCGAGCGCTTGCTCTAGCACGGGCGTGCCGGGTTTTTTTCGACTTTACCTGTGCGAAAAAAAGAGTAGAGTGGCGCGCCCTCCGATCTGTCCCACAGTGCTTTATGAAGTTTCGCTCAGCTCCAGATTCTGTTACCTCCCAACCCTCTCGTGTTACCGCTCCCAAGCGATTTTCCGTGCGCGTGGCCGAATGGCTGCTGGACAGCCCGCGCCTGGGCGACAGCCAGAACGCCAAGCACCTCGCCGGCCGCCTGCTCAAGCAACCGGCCCGGGAAGGCGTGGTCGCTGCACAAAGTCGCCTTGGCCAGTTGATGTGCCGTGAGTGCGGCAATGCCCGGGATCGTCGTATCGGCCAGGACCTGCTGCGTCAGGCTGCCCGTGCGGGTGATCGACGTGCGCAACAGGAACTCGGCCTGATCGAAGACTGAGCTGTCCAAGACCTGACGCCTTGGTTAACCTTCAGGCTTTATCGGATCGGCGGGAATGACTATGGCGATGGACTTGACCAGCATCTTGCTCGGGTTGGCGGGCGCGGCGGTGCCGCTGCTGGCGCTGGCCTGGCAACTGCAGCGCCGGGCCAGTCATGGCGAGTCCGAAGTCGCGTTGCTCGAAGAGCGACTGGCCATGGCACAAATGGCCCAGGACGGCCTCAACGCCCAGCTCGAAGCCAGTCGCGACGAAGTCGCCGACCTCGGCCAGGCCAATGCCTCCAAACAAGCGGATCTTGCGGCCGTGCGCCGGGAAGTCGAACTGTTGCAGATCGAGCGCGACGACGCCCGTGACGCCGCTCATGCCTGGAGCCTCGAGCGCGCCAACAAGGAAGCCGAGCTGCGGCGCCTGGACGCCCAGGCCGCCTCACTGAGTGCCGAGTTGCGTGAGCAGCAGGAAAACCATCAGCAGCGTCTCGATGACCTGCAAGGTTCCCGTGACGAGTTGCGCGCCCAGTTCGCCGAACTGGCCGGCAAGATCTTCGACGAACGTGAACAGCGTTTCGCCGAAACCAGTCAGCAGCGTCTCGGGCAATTGCTCGACCCGCTGAAAGAACGCATCCAGTCCTTCGAAAAGCGTGTCGAGGAAAGCTATCAGGCTGAGGCCCGCGAGCGCTTCTCGCTGGCCAAGGAGCTTGAGCGCCTGCAGCAACTGAACCTGCGCTTGAGCGATGAAGCGACCAACCTGACCCGCGCCCTGAAAGGCCAGAAAACCCAGGGCAACTGGGGCGAGCTGATTCTGGAACGGGTGCTGGAACATGCCGGGCTGGAGAAGGGCCGCGAGTACCAGACCCAGGTCAACCTCAAGGGCCCGGACGGCGAGCGCTTTCAGCCGGACGTGATCATTTACCTGCCGGGCGATAAACAAGTGGTGGTCGACTCCAAGGTCAGCCTCACGGCGTACCAGCAATACGTGGCGGCCGATGACGATGCGATTGGCCAGATCGCCATGAAGCAGCACGTGCTGTCGCTGCGCAGCCACGTCAAAGGCCTGGCCGGCAAGGACTACAAGCGTCTGGAAGGGCTACACAGCCTCGATTTCGTCTTGCTGTTCGTGCCCATCGAAGCGGCGTTTTCCGCAGCGTTGCAAGCCGAGCCGACGCTGTTCCAGGAAGCCTTCGACCGCAACATCGTGATTGTCAGCCCGACCACGCTGCTCGCCACCCTGCGGGTCATCGACAGCCTGTGGAAGCAGGAGCGCCAGAGCCAGAACGCCCGGGAAATCGCCGAGCGTGCCGGATGGCTGTACGACAAGTTCGTGTTGTTCATTCAGGATCTGGACGAAGTCGGCAATCGTCTGCAACAGCTGGACAAAGCCTACAGCGCAGCGCGAAACAAGCTGACAGAAGGGCGCGGCAACCTTGTCAGCCGCAGCGAGCAGCTCAAACTGCTCGGCGCACGGGCCAGCAAGAGCCTGCCGGCAGATCTGCTGGAACGCGCAATGACCGATGCCGACGGCTTGGTCGAGCTGCCTGAATAAGCGGCGTTGTCAGAGCGGCGCTTTTAGAGAGGCAAATAGCGACTCAACAACGCCCGCAACGCCGCCGGTTTCACCGGTTTGGCCAGGTAATCCAGCCCCGCCGCGTGCACCTGCGCCACGGTTTCCGGATGCCCGTCGGCGCTGATCACCACGCCGGGCACCGGTTCGCCCAGGCTCGTACGCAACCAGGCCATCAGATCGGTGCCGGTCTCGCCGTGGTCGAGGTGGAAATCCACCAGCGCCAGTTGCGGCCGCACCCCATCGTTGAGCAGCGCCGCGCATTCCTCGCGGTTGCGCGCCGTCCACACCTGACAACCCCAGCGCGTGAGCAGGCTGTTCATGCCGATCAGAATGCTGTCTTCGTTGTCGATGCACAGCACCTGCGCGCCGCTGTGCAACTTGCCATTGAGTTCTACTGCAGCACTTGGTTGGGCGGTCTGCGTGCGGGCCAGCGGCACCCGCACACTGAACACGCTGCCGCGCCCCGGCCATGAACGCACGCGCAAGGTGTGCCCGAGTACCCGGCACAAGCCGTCGGCAATCGCCAGGCCCAGGCCCAGGCCTTTCTCGGCGCGGGTCTGGTGGCTGTCGAGGCGTTTGAATTCCTCGAAAATCACTTGTTGCTTGTCTTCCGGAATCCCCGGCCCGCGATCCCAGACCTCCAGGCAAATCTCGCCCTGTCGCCGGCGCACGCCCAGCAACACCGGGCCTTTTGCATAGCGGAAGGCATTGGTGAGGAAGTTCTGCAGGATCCGCCGCAGCAGCTTGATGTCGCTGTCGATGCGCAAATGACTGCCGCGCACCCGGAAATTCAGGCCCTGTTCCTGCGCCAGCGCCTTGAACTCCGCGCCGAGAATATCGAACAGCTCATTGACCGCGAACGGCTTGCGATCCGGGTTGATCTTGCCGTTTTCCAGGCGGGAAATGTCCAGCAGGTCGCTGATCAGGTCTTCGGCCGAGCGCAGCGAACTGTCCAGGTGCTGCACCAGTTTCTGCGCTTCGCCGCTCAAGCCGTCGTCCTGATGGGAGAGGGCGGCGGAGAACAGCCGCGCGGCGTTCAAGGGTTGCATCAAGTCGTGGCTGACTGCCGCTAGGAAGCGGGTTTTCGACTGGTTGGCCGCTTCGGCGTTGCCCTTGGCTTCGGTCAGCGCGACGTTGAGTTGTGACAGCTCCTGAGTCCGTTCGCTGACCCGTTGTTCCAGCCCTTCGTTGGCCTCGGTCAGCGCCTGCTCGGCTTCGCGGAACGCGGTGATGTCGGTGAAACTCATGACGAAACCGCCACCGGGCATCGGGTTGCCGATCAGCTCGATCACCCGGCCGTTGGGGAACAGTCGTTCAGACGTGTGGGCGCGGCCCTGACGCATCCAGTGCAGGCGGCGGGCGACGTGGACTTCCGCTTCGCCGGGGCCACACAAGCCGCGTTCGGCGTTGTAGCGAATGATGTCGGCGATCGGCCGGCCGACGCTGATCAAACCGTCCGGGTAGTTGAACAGCTCCAGATAGCGCCGGTTCCAGGCCACCAGTTTCAGCGACTGGTCGACCACGCTGATGCCCTGCGTGATGTTCTCGATGGCGCCTTGCAGCAGCGCGCGGTTGAACTGCAACACTTCCGAGGCTTCGTCGGCGATCCGGACGACGTCCTCCAGCTGCATTTCCCGACCTTCGATGGCGGCTTTTACTACAGCCCGTGTCGAAGACGCGCCAAGGACACCGGCCAGCAAACGTTCGGTGTGGGCGATCCATTCACCGTCGGCGTTCTGGTTCGGGTTGAAGCCCTTGCCTTGGCGATAAGCGAAGCGGATGAAGCTCTGCCGCGCACGCTCTTCACCGACAAACCGTGCCGCCAGTTGCAGCAAGTCGTCGATCTGCACCGCCAGCATCGAGCGTGCGCTCGGCCGGGCACTGATTTCCTGACCGATGAAACGCCCGGCCTGCCAGTGTTCCGACACCCGGGTGCGCGACAACACCGAGACCCAGGCGAACAACGTGAAGTTACCCGCCAGCGACAGCACCACGCCTTGGGTCAGCGGGGTGATCGGCAGGTTCAGCGGGTTGCTGTGCAGCCAGGCCAGGCCGGGAAACGTGTCCAGCGACCAACCGAGACTGCGGGCGGCAATCGGCAGAATCAGTGTGTAAAACCAGAGGAAGGTGCCGGCGGCGAGACCAGCGAATACACCGCGGCGGTTGGCCTGTTTCCAGTACAGCGCGCCGAGCATGGCCGGCGCCAGTTGGGTCACGGCGGCGAAGGCAATCTGGCCGATGGTCGCCAGGCTCGCGGTGGAGCCAAGCAGGCGGTAGCTGACGTAAGCCAGCAACAGAATGACCACGATGCTGACCCGGCGCACCGAGAGCATCCACTGACGGAACACTTCGAACGGCCGCTCGGCATTGTTACGCCGCAACAGCCACGGCAACAGCATGTCGTTGGAGACCATGGTCGACAGCGCCACACTCGCCACGATCACCATGCCGGTGGCCGCCGAGGCGCCGCCAATGAACGCCAGCATCGCCAGCGCCGGGTGGGCCTGGGCCAGCGGCAGGCTGATGACGAAGGAGTCCGGGATGACGGAGCTGGGCAACATCATCTGACCGGCCAGGGCGATAGGGACTACAAACAGCGCTGCCAACGCGAGATAGGCCGGGAACACCCATTTGGCCAGACGCAGGTCCTGCGGGTCGATGTTTTCCACCACGGTGACGTGGAATTGCCGGGGCAGGCAGATGATCGCCATCATCGCCACGCCGGTCTGCACCACCATCGACGGCCAGTTGATGGTTTCTTTCCAGTATTCCTCAAGGCGCGGGGCGAGCATTGCCTGATTGAACAGGTCGTCGAAGCCGTCATACAGGCCATAAGTGACGAAGGCGCCGACGGCGAGGAAGGCGAACAACTTCACCAGCGACTCGAACGCAATCGCCAGCACCATGCCCCGGTGGTGCTCGGTGGCGTCGAGGTTGCGCGTGCCGAAAACAATGGTGAACAGCGCCAGCACCAGTGACACGATCAGCGCCGTGTCCTGGGCGCGGGTGCCCATGGCGTCGGCACCGGCACCGATCAGCAGGTTTACCCCGAGGACAATGCCTTTGAGTTGCAAGGCTATATAAGGCAGGACACCCACGAGGCAGATCAGCGCAACCACCACCGCCAGCGATTGGGATTTGCCGTAACGGGCGGCGATGAAGTCGGCAATGGAGGTGATGTTCTCCTGCTTGCTGATCATCACCATTTTTTGCAGGACCCACGGCGCGCCCAGCAACAGTAGGATCGGTCCGAGGTAGATCGGCAGAAATGACCACAACTGTTCGGCCGCCTGACCGACCGCGCCGAAGAACGTCCAACTGGTGCAGTAGACCGCCAGCGACAGGCTGTACACCCAGGCACGCATCCGCGGCGGCAACGGCGCGCTGCGACGGTCGCCGTAGAAGGCGATGGCGAACATGATGGCCATATAGGCCAGGGCGACGGCGGCGATCAGCCCGCTGGACAACGACATGGAGCACTCCTGACAAAATACGACCGGACTCGCGCCCGGCCAGACAGTCTCGCATGTGCGCGGCGGTTAGTCAGTGTCGACCAAGGTCGTGGCGTGGCGGGGTGTCGCAGGCGCAGAACCGGGCGGTTCTGCGCTGTCAGTCCTGGCGCAGCGCGATGTCGATCAGCCGGTGCAGTTCTTCGACTTCCAGCGGCGCCACGGCAAACAGGATGCGGAACACCGTTGGCGAAACCACCAGGTTGATCAGGTGATCCACACTCGGTGGCGACTCGTCCGGGAAGCGGTCGACGATGGTCTGCAACTGATCGGCAATGATCGCGATGCAGAATCCCGGTGTGGCGCTGGCCTGCACGTCGCGCATGACATTGCGCCCCGGCTCGGAACTCATTTCGTCCAGATACTGCTCGGCCCAAGCGCGGATATCGCCGCGCAGGCTGCCGGTTTCCAGCGGATCGCTTTCAGGGCGCAGGCGGGCGAGGGCGACGTCGGCGAGCAGCGCCGACAGATCGCCCCAGCGCCGATAAATGGTCGAGGGCGTGACCCCGGCCCGCGCGGCAATCTGCGGAACGGTCACGGTGGAGCGCTCCTGCTCTTCGAGGAGTGCGCGCACGGCGCCGTGAATCGATTCCTGTACCCGGGCGCTTCGGCCGCCGGGACGGCTACTTTCTTTAATAGGCATGTGCCAGACCTTAACACAAAGAATTTGCTTTAAGCGCAAGTCGGGAGCACACTCCGCAAAAGCAAAAAAATAGCTTTTAAGGAGTATTTCCATGACCCGCCTTGCTTCCAACCGTTCCAGCCTGTGGTTTCTGGCGATCACCTTACTCAGTTTTCTCGCCGCTTCCACCGCGCCGACGCCGTTGTATCACCTGTACCAGGATCACCTGCATTTCTCGGCGGCGGTGCTGACCCTGATTTTCGGCGTTTACGCGCTGAGTCTGCTGGCCGCGCTGCTGACGGTCGGTTCGCTGTCGGATCACCTGGGCCGCAAACCGGTGATTTTCACCGCCGTGGTCCTGAATGCCCTGGCGATGCTGCTGTTTGTCTACGCCGACAGCGTGGGTTGGCTGATCGGCGCGCGGGTGCTGCAAGGGTTTGCCACCGGCATGGCCACTGCCGTGTTGAGTGCGACGCTGCTGGACACCGATCGCCAGCAAGGGCCGCTGATCAACAGCGTCGCGCCGTTGCTCGGCATGGCGCTCGGTGCGATGGGTTGCGGTTTGCTGGCGGAATTCGCGCCCGCGCCACTGCAACTGACCTATTGGCTGCTGCTCGTGCTGTTTGTGTTGCAGGGGATTTATGTCTGGCGCTTGCCGGAAAGCGTCTCGCCGCAAGCGGGGGCCTGGGCCTCGTTGCGGCCGACCCTGCATGTGCCGGTTCAGGCGCGTTCGACGCTGTGGCGAGTGTTGCCGCTGAACACCGCGACTTGGGCGCTCGGCGGATTTTATGCCTCGCTGGCCCCGTCACTGGTGCGCACGGCGACCGGTTCCACCTCCAATCTGATCGGCGGCGCGACTGTGGCGGCGTTGACCGTGACCGGTGCGCTGATGATTTTCACCTTGCGTAACCGTCCAGCCTCCCGGGCACTGCAACTTGGCGCAAGCCTGTTGCCGGCCGGCATCGTGCTGATTCTGTTGGGGGTGCACAGCGCCAGTCTGTCACTGTTCTTTTTCGGCACGCTGGTCGCCGGTTGTGGATTTGGCTCCGGTTTTCTCGGTGCGGTGCGCAGTCTGGTGCCGCTGGCGTTGCCCCACGAACGGGCCGGGTTGATGTCGGCATTTTATGTGCTGAGTTACCTGGCGTTCTGCCTGCCGGCATTGCTGGCCGGGCACTTCACCCACAGCCTGGGCCTGCTGGCCACCACCGATGTGTATGGTGCGGTGCTGATCGTGCTGGCAGTCGGCGCGCTGCTGATGAGTTTCCGTCCACAAGCGGCCAAGACCTGTAGCGCGCCATAAGCCGGCGGATTCGGTTAGCCTTGGCCAGCCCATTCTTCTCACGGATCGATTCATGAAGATTATCCGCAGCAAGACCTTCACCGCCGAGCGTGCCTGGGGCGCGCTCGACATCGCCAACATGAACGGCATCACCACGCGATTGCACTGGACTGATCAGCCGTACAAATGGCACGTCAACGATGGCGAGGAAGTGTTCGTGGTGCTCGACGGTCAGGTGCTCATGCACTACCGCGAAGAAGGCGAGGAAAAGCAGGTGCAGCTCGAAGTCGGTGACATCTTCTACGCGTCCATCGGCACAGAGCATGTTGCTCATCCGCAAGGCGCTGCGCGGATTCTGGTGATTGAAACCGAAGGCAGCGTCTGACTGCATATCTACAAAACAGATAACAGTTAGAGATATTACCCGTTATATAGATATTCGATTCGGTTCTACCATGGGCTCAACCTCACCTGAGGACAGGAGTTCATGATGACTTGCCCCAACAGTGCCAAACCCGGCATCAAGCCTTTCAGCCAGCTTCAGCATCCGCGTGAAGTGATCCGTCAATTCACACCGAACTGGTTCGCCGCAACCATGGGTACCGGCGTGCTGGCGTTGGCGCTGGCACAACTGCCTTTCGCCATCCCGGGGCTGCACGCCGTGGCCGAAGGGTTGTGGATGTTCAACATTCTGTTGTTCGTGCTGTTTACCGCTGCCTACGCCGCGCGCTGGATTCTGTTCTTCGACGAAGCGCGGCGGATCTTCGGGCACTCCACGGTTTCGATGTTCTTCGGCACCATTCCCATGGGCCTGGCGACCATCATCAACGGTTTTCTGTTGTTCGGCCTGCCGCGCTGGGGCGACGGTGTGATTCACCTCGCCGAAGTGCTGTGGTGGCTGGACGTGGCGATGTCGCTGGCCTGCGGTGTGCTGATTCCCTACATGATGTTTACCCGTCAGGAACACAGCATCGATCAGATGACCGCCGTCTGGCTGTTGCCGGTGGTGGCGGCAGAAGTGGCGGCAGCCAGCGGCGGACTGCTGGCGCCGCACCTGGCCGACGCGCACTCGCAACTGGTGGTGCTGGCGACGAGCTACGTGCTCTGGGCGTTTTCTCTGCCGGTGGCGTTCAGCATTCTGACCATCCTGCTGTTGCGCATGGCCCTGCACAAATTGCCCCACGAAAACATGGCCGCATCGAGCTGGCTCGCTTTGGGGCCGATCGGCACCGGTGCCCTGGGCATGTTGCTGCTGGGCGGCGATGCGCCAGCGATCTTCGCGGCCAATGGCATGCCGGGTATCGGTGAAATCGCTTCGGGTCTGGGCCTGATAGCAGGGATCACGCTCTGGGGCTTTGGCTTGTGGTGGATGTTGATGGCGCTGCTGATCACCGTGCGTTATCTGCGCGACGGCATCCCGTTCAACCTCGGCTGGTGGGGATTTACCTTCCCGTTGGGCGTGTATTCGCTGGCGACCCTGAAATTGGGCAGCACCTTGAACCTGACATTCTTCAGCGTGGCCGGTTGTGTGCTGGTGACGTTGCTGGCAGTGATGTGGCTGATCGTCGGCAAGCGCACGCTGCAAGGCGCATGGCGCGGCGAGCTGTTTGTTTCACCGTGCATTGCAGGTTTGAAGAAATAACCTGAAAAGTTTAGGTAAGGTGTGGCCTGGATCGCGGATCGACATTCCAATAAGCGTATCCAGGCCACTCGCTACCCAACATCAGGGACACACGGAAGATGAGTCACCCCTCACAGTTCAACCTGCTGCGTACCCGGCGCTTCCTGCCGTTCTTCATCACCCAGTCGCTGGGCGCGTTCAACGACAACGTGTTCAAGCAGTCGCTGATCCTCGCCATTCTCTATCGGCTGACCATCGAAGGTGACCGTTCGATCTGGGTCAACCTGTGTGCGTTGCTGTTTATTCTGCCGTTCTTCCTGTTTTCGGCGCTGGCCGGACAGTTCGGCGAAAAGTTCGCCAAGGATGCGCTGATCCGTCTGATCAAACTGGCGGAAATCGCCATCATGGCGGTGGGATCGGTCGGCTTCCTGTTCGATCACCTGTCGCTGATGCTGGTGGCGCTGTTCGCCATGGGCACACACTCGGCGCTGTTCGGGCCAGTGAAGTACTCGATCCTGCCGCAGGCCTTGCACGAGGATGAACTGGTCGGCGGCAACGGTCTGGTGGAAATGGGCACGTTCCTGGCGATCCTGGCCGGCACCATTGGTGCCGGGGTCATCATGTCCTCGTCGCACTATGCGCCACTGGTGTCGACCGCAATTGTCGGCATCGCCGTACTCGGTTACCTCGCCAGCCGCAGCATTCCCCGCGCGGCGGCCGCTTCTCCGGAAATGCGCCTGAACTGGAACATTTTCAGCCAGTCCTGGGCCACGCTGAAACTCGGGTTGGGCCAGACCCCGGCGGTGTCGCGCTCGATTGTCGGCAACTCGTGGTTCTGGTTTGTCGGGGCGATTTATCTGACACAGATCCCGGCCTACGCCAAGGAATGGATGCACGGCGATGAAACCGTGGTCACCCTGATTCTCACGGTGTTCTCGGTCGGTATTGCCCTCGGTTCCATGCTTTGCGAGAAGCTTTCCGGGCGCAAAGTCGAGATCGGCCTGGTGCCGTTCGGTTCGTTTGGCCTGACGGTTTTCGGGCTGTTGCTGTGGTGGCATTCCGGTGGTATTCCGGAGAGCGCCGTTGGCCATAGCTGGACTGAAGTGCTGGGCTTCGGCCACGCCTGGGCGGTACTGGTCGACATCCTCGGCCTTGGCATCTTTGGCGGTTTCTACATTGTGCCGCTGTATGCGTTGATCCAGTCGCGCACCGCCGAGAACGAGCGGGCGCGGGTGATTGCGGCCAACAACATTCTCAACGCGCTGTTCATGGTGATTTCGGCCATCGTTTCCATCGTGTTGCTGAGCGTGGTCAAACTGTCGATTCCACAGCTGTTTCTGGTGGTGTCGCTGCTCAACATCGGCGTCAACGCCTACATCTTCAAGATCGTCCCCGAGTTCAGCATGCGTTTCATGATCTGGCTGCTCAGCCATTCCATGTACCGCGTCGAGCATCGCAACCTTGAAGCGATTCCCGATGAGGGCGCGGCGTTGCTGGTGTGCAACCACGTTTCGTTCGTCGATGCGTTGCTGATTGGCGGCGCGGTGCGTCGGCCGATTCGCTTTGTCATGTACTACAAGATCTACAACTTGCCGGTGCTGAACTTTATTTTCCGTACGGCGGGCACCATTCCTATCGCCGGACGCCAGGAAGACATCCAGATTTACGAAAAGGCCTTCACCCGGATAGCCCAGTATCTGAAGGACGGTGAGCTTGTCTGCATCTTCCCCGAAGGCAAGTTGACCGCCGATGGCGAGATCAACGAGTTCAAGGGCGGGCTGACACGGATTCTCGAAGAGACACCGGTGCCGGTGATTCCGCTGGCGTTGCAGGGGTTGTGGGGGAGTTTCTTCAGTCGCGATCCCAAGAAAGGGCTTTTTCACCGCTTGTGGTCGCGGGTAACGCTGGTGGCGGGTTCGCCGGTGGCGGTCGAGGCGGCGCAGCCTGCCGAATTGCAGGCGTTGGTGGGAGAGTTGCGCGGGACAGTCAGATAGTTGTTTGTGAAGCCGCCATCACCGATACATCGGTGATGGCGGCAACGGCTCAGGCGCTGACCTTGAGCCCGATCAATCCGGTGATGATCAGTGCAACGCTGGCCAGCCGAATCAATGCCATCGACTCACCAAACAGAATGATCCCGGCAATCACCGTGCCCACGGCACCAACGCCAGTCCAGATCGCATAAGCCGTGCCCAGCGGCAGTTCTTTCATCGCCAGACCCAGCAGGCCAAGGCTGACAGCCATGGCCGCGACGGTGAGAACAGTGGGCAGCGGACGGCTGAAACCATCGGTGTATTTGAGGCCGACGGCCCAGCCGACTTCGAACAGGCCGGCGAAAAACAGAATGATCCAGGACATGAAAGACCTCCATCGATTGACGGGGCCGTCCCCAGATTGAAAACTCGATTGAGCCGCAGGGTCGTCCCCGCGTGGCGCACATACTACCTAAAATTGTGCGCCGCGCATTGATCCGGGCTCAGTCGGCTGCCTGTTGGGCCAACGTTTCACGGTCTTCCTTTTCGCTCATTCGGCGGAAGTAGGTCGACAGCAGCGCCCCGGAAATGTTGTGCCACACGCTGAACAGCGCGCTCGGCACCGCCGCCAGTGGCGAAAAGTGCGCACTGGCCAGCGCGGCACCCAGCCCCGAGTTCTGCATGCCGACTTCCAGCGCCAGGGACTTGCGCTGAGCCAGCGGCAAGCCGAACAGGCGCCCGGTGAAATAACCCAGCAAATAGCCGAAGCTGTTGTGCAGCATCACCACCGCCATGATCAGCAGGCCGGATTCGGCGATTTTCGCCTGACTGGCAGCAACCACGGCGGCGACGATGATCACGATGCTGACCACTGACACCAACGGCAACACGTCCACCGCATGCCGAACCTTGTCGCCGAGCAGTCGTTGCGCCACCACGCCGAGGATGATCGGCAGTAGCACCACTTGCAGGATCGACCAGAACAATTCCATGAACGAAACCGGCAACCAGGCCGAGGCCAGCAGCCAGATCAGCGCCGGTGTCAGCAGCGGGGCGAGGAGGGTGGTGACGGCGGCGATGGCCACCGACAGCGCCAGATCGCCCCGAGCCAGCCAGGTCATGACGTTCGAGGACGTGCCGCTCGGGCAGCAACCGACCAGAATCACCCCGACGGCGATTTCCGGCGGCAGGTGAAAAACCTGGCAAAGCAACCACGCCATCCCCGGCATGATCACGAAATGCGCAACCACGCCCAGCGCCACGCGCCATGGGTGGCGGGCGACGGCGGCGAAGTCGTCGAGTTTGAGGGTCAGGCCCATGCCAAACATCACCAGCCCGAGCAGCGGCACGATTGCGCCTTTCAGACCGAGGAACCAGGCCGGTTGCAGAAACGCGACCACGGCGAAAATCAGAACCCAGTAAGCGAAGGTGTTGCCGACAAAACGACTCAGTGCAGCCAGTGCGCGCATGGCCTGTTCCTTATTATGTGAAAACGCCACCGAAGCGGTGGCGTTTGAAGATAACCCAAAGACTGCGCAGAGGCTTTAGATCCCCTGCGGCGTCTCTTCACCGCCCAGTGCTTCAACCAGCGCCGGCAGGAAGTCGCCGAACGTCAGCATCATCAGGGTGAAGCTGGCGTCCAGTTGGCCGAGGGCTTCGTCGCCGCCATCCTGTTCCGCCTGATCTTGCAGCAGATCTTCGAACTTCAGGCGTTTGACGGTCATTTTGTCGTCGAGCATGAACGACAGCTTGTCCTGCCAGGCCAGCGACAGTTGAGTCACCACTTTGCCGGTGCTCAGGTGCAGCTGGATTTCTTCGCTGGTCAGGTCCTGACGCTTGCAACGCACGATGCCGCCATCTTCGTGGGTGTCGCGCAGTTCGCACTCGTCCAGGACGAAGAAGTCCGGAGCGGCTTGCTGGGTGGTGACCCATTCGGTCATCACGGCGGTCGGTGCGGTTTTCACGGTCAGCGGACGAACCGGCAGGGTGCCGATCACTTCACGCAGGGTGGAAAGCAGGTCTTCGGCGCGTTTCGGGCTGGCGGAGTTGACCAGGATCAGGCCTTGCTTCGGCGCGATGGCGGCGAAGGTCGACGAGCGGCGGATAAAGGCGCGCGGCAGGAACGCCTGGATGATTTCATCCTTGATCTGATCACGTTCCTTCTTATAGACCTTGCGCATCTGCTCGGCTTCGATCTCTTCGACCTTTTCCTTGACCGCGTCGCGCACGACGCTGCCCGGCAGAATGCGTTCTTCCTTACGGGCGGAGATCAGCAGGAAGTCACCGCTGACGTGCACCAGTGGTGCATCTTCGCCCTTGCCGAACGGCGCGACGAAACCGTAGGTGGTCAACTCCTGGCTTGCACATGGACGCGCCAGTTTGGTGGCCAGTGCAGTTTCCAGCGCCTCGGCATCGACAGGCAGGTCTTGGGTCAGGCGATAGATAAGCAGGTTCTTGAACCACATGGGGTGAGTCTCTCCTTTATACAAAGGGGGGCATTATTGTCTTCGCCGGGTCATAGGCCAACCCTTCTCTAAGCCTTTGGAAGGCCTGAGAAAATTAATTAAAAAAGTGCTTGCCAGAGGTTGGGTCGCTCCGTAGAATGCGCGCCACACCGAAGCGAAGGGTGATTAGCTCAGCTGGGAGAGCGTCTGCCTTACAAGCAGAATGTCGGCGGTTCGATCCCGTCATC
>NZ_JBWKOR010000001.1:1317394-1366842 GCF_059416185.1 Pseudomonas sp. GW821-FHT09E04 | reverse complement strand
CTGCTGGCCAAACTCAACATCACCGCCAACGCCGACCGCATCACCATCACCGCCAAGACCGAACTGGTGATCCAGGGTGGTGGCAGCGCCACAACCTACAACGCCGGCGGCATCACCCACGCCACCAGCGGCCCGTACACCGCGCATGCGGCGAACTTCGCCTACACCGGGGCGAAATCCTTGGCGGGCGTGTTCCCGGAACCGCCGAAACCGGGCAAGGGCAATCTGGAGCTGTTCAACCAGTACGCCGGGCGTCAGGGCATCAAGGAAGGCGATTACGAAGTCATCGATGCGCTGGGCAAAAGCATCAAGGGCAAGCTCGACGGCAAGGGCTTCGCCAGCGTCGCCGGCGCCGCACCGGGGCCGGCGCGGGTGCTGTTCGGCAAGGATCCGGCGGACACCTGGAGTGAAGGCAGCTACATCGGCAAACCGGAATGGCCGTTGAATCCACCGGGCGCTGAGGACGTGCCGAGTCAGGTGCAGGCGATGGTCGCGCAGGCGCTGCCGAGCAAGAACTGGGATCTGTTGGAGAAGGGCAAGGAATTGGCACAGACCGGGATGGGCGCGGTGCAAACGGCGCAGCAGGTGAAGGGCGTGATGCAGGGCGGAGCGGCCGGGCTGCCGAAACTGGCGAGTGCGGCAATGCCGAGTGCTTCCGGACTTCTCGGGGCGGCGAGCAAGGCGGGCAAGTTGCCAACGCTTCCGGCTCCAGCCCTGCCAAAAACTTCTATTAAAACCCCGGGCCTGCTGGCGGGTGAGATGCTGTCATGACCACTGAAACTGCTGTAGTAAAACGGGAACCTCAGGTTGCCATTGTTCCCCTGAATGCCATCGATATTCAGGATGTCGCCAGCGGTGCGGCGACTTTCGACGCTTGGCTTCAATCCGCCAGCGGCGGGGTGGTCACCCTCGACCGGATCAAGAACGTTGCCGGTGCTTTACCCGTGGTGGGCAACATCATGGCGCTGGTCGATGCGCTGGGTGACATCGTCACGCTGTCGAACGCGCAGAAACGCGACCTGCTGGCCTGGGCGAGTCTGGGCATCAACCTGATCGGTGTTTTGCCGCTACCACCGGCGATGGCGGCAGCCCGAATGACCCTGCGTCCGACACTGTTCCTGGTGCGTCAGGAAATGAAGGCCAGCAGCAAGATGCTGCTCAGTTCGTCGGTTATCGAAATCCTGATCGGGCATTTGAACGAGTCCATCATCGGCACGCTCGACGATTTCGTTGAGCAGGCCAAAGGCAAGCTGCCGGGTATTCTGGCGGACGCTGGCAAGCTGGGCGAGGACGTCATCAACGAGATTGCCAAAGGCATTGAAGCGGTCGCCTTCGGAAATCTTGATGCCAAAGGCGATTTGAATGCTGCCAGCGCTAAAGTGAGCGCTGCAAGTGGTCAGTTGCTCAATGATCCTCTGGCGACAATCGACAATATCTTCGGGGCCGCCAACAGTGCCATGAAAGCGGCTGGCAAAGGTCTGGCTAACAGCGTGGCCCAGAATTTATTGCCGGATGACATCAAAAGCACCGTCGCCACCGAAACCAGGAAGCTGCGTGCGATGGGCCCGGAGCTGCGCACCCAGTTGAGTAAGCTGGACGATGAGTCCGTCCAGAACTCCATCGGTTGGTTACTGCTGATACTGTCCAGTGCCGTGACCCTGTGGCGCAAGCGCAATGCCCATGGCCAGAGCGCCGCGGTCCATACGGAGAAGACCAGTCAGGCCAAGCACATGGCTTCAGAGGGCCAGTTGGGTGTTAACCAAAAGCAAGCTCCAGCGAAAGGCGCGCCCAATCCAAAGAAAGGCCCCTGTGAATGTGCCACGAACTTCAGCATCAATTTCGCCTTGGGTTCGGAAAGCCTCAGCCATACCGATTTCAGCTTGCCCGGCCCCTTCCCGATCGAGTGGACCCGAACTTACAACTCACGCCTCGACGCCTACGATCAGAGCGAACTCGGTGCCCGTTGGATCAGCGAGTTCACCACGCGTTTCGACTGCGTGGACGATGGCCTGACGTTCTACGACGCCGATGGCCGCGACCATAGCTATCCGTTGCCCAAAGTCGGTCTGTTTCATTACGACGCCATCGAAAACATCACCTTGGTTCGTGCCAGCGAAGATCAGCTATTGCTGTGCCGTGGTTTCGAACGCAAGGAAACCTACGTCCGCCGTGGCCAGCGTTTTGTGCTGACCAACATTTCGCTGCGCAACGGCGCCGGGATCATGTTGCATTACGAGCATCGGCACGGCGAACACTCGGTGCTCTCCGACCTGATCACCTATCAGGAAAACGACACCAGCAAGGTCCACCTTCACCTCGGCACAATGATCGACGACCACGGCCGGTTCATCGGCCTCTGGCAGATCGTTGACGGCGAACCGTTGCGACAACTTTGCGCCTACCAATACGACGCTTATGGCGACCTGATTCAAGCGCAGGACGAGAACGGCGCAGTCTGGTCGTATCAGTTCCAGCATCACCTGATCACCCGTTACACCGACCGCACCGGGCGCGGCATGAACCTGCAGTGGGACGGCCCCGGCGCCAAGGCCAAAGCCATCCGCGAATGGGCGGACGACGGCAGCTTCGACTCGCGCCTGGAGTGGGACGAAAACATCCGTCTGACCTATGTCACCGATGCGCTCGGCAACGAGACCTGGCACTACTACGACATCCTTGGCTACACCTACCGCATCCGTTATGCGGATGAGCGTTCGGAATGGTTCTTCCGCGACGAGGCCAAGAACATCGTGCGCCGCGTCAATGCCGACGGCAGCACCGATCGCTACAGCTACGATGAACGCAGCAACTTGCTCGAACACATCCGAGCCGATCACACGGTGATGCATTACGCCTACGACGACCAAGACATGCTGATCAAAATCAGTGATGCCGAGGGTGGTCAGTGGCAACGCGCCTATGACGACCAAGGCAACCTGGTCGAAGCGCTCGATCCGCTGGGCAACAAAACCGAATACGCCTACAACAAATCCGGTCAGCCCACCGCGATCAAGGACGCCAACGGCAACGAAAAGACGTTGGATTACAACGATGCCGGGCAACTGGTCGAGTACGTCGACTGCTCAGGCAAGACCAGCGCCTGGGAATACAACGAACTGGGGCAGATGATCTGCTTCACTGACGCCGCCGGTAACGCCACCGAATACGAATACAAGGCTGGCCAACTGGTACTGATCAAGCACCCGGATAAAACCGAAGAGCGCTTTGATCGTGACGCAGAGGGCCGGTTGTTGACGCATGTCGACGGTCTCGATCGCTGTACCACCTGGAGCTACAGCGCGGCCGGTTTTATCGCCGAACGTGTCGATGCCGCCGAGCAAACCCTGCGCTATCGCTGGGACCGCCTCGGACGGTTAACCGCCCTGGAAAACGAAAACGAACAACGCGCACACTTCCACTACGACCCGGTCGGACGCCTGTTGGAGGAACGCGGCTTCGACGGCCGCAGCACACGCTATCAGTACGACCCTCTCACCGGTCGCCTCGCCCAATCGGTCACCGGTAAACGCGTCATCTCGCTGAGCTTCGACCCGATGGGCCGCTTGACCGAGCGTCGCGCCACCCAGGGCGAGCAGTCGCAAAGCGAAACCTTTGCCTATGACGGTAACGGCAACATGGTGCTGGCCGACAACGCCGACAGCCGCCTGCAATGGTTCCACGACCCGGCCGGCAATCTGCTGCGCGAACACCAACATTACCTCGGACTGGAAAAGCCCACCGTCGCGATCTGGCAGCACGAGTACGACGTACTTAACCAACGAGTTGCCACCGTTCGCCCCGACGGCCACCGCGTCAGTTGGCTCACTTACGGCAGCGGCCACCTGCTGGGTATGCGTCTGGATGAGCATGAACTGATCGGCTACGAGCGCGACGACCTGCACCGCGAAGTTGCCCGTCATCAAGGCAATCACCTGCTGCAAACCCAAAGCTGGGACCCGGCCGGTCGTTTGCAGGAGCAACTGCTGGGGCGCGGCGATGACAAAAGCATCCTGCTCAAGCGCGAATACAAATACGACGCTGCCGGCCAACTGACTGATATCAACGACAGTCGTCGCGGCCCGCTCGCCTATCGTTACGATCCCGTCGGCCGACTGCTCAGCGCCGTGACGCGTCAAAGCGTTGAAACGTTCGCCTTCGACCCGGCCGGTAACCTGCTGGATGACAAGACTGCCGAAATCCGCCGTCCACTGGATCTGACGCCACCGCGCAGCAAACTGGTCGACAACCTGCTGCGCGAATACGCCGGCACCCACTACGACTACGACGAACGCGGTAATCAGATCCAGCGCTGGCACAACGGTCAGCGTAGCGATATGCGTTGGGACCTGTTTGATCGACTGGTGCATTTCGAAGATCCGCGCCTGAGCGTAGATTTCGCTTACGACGCACTGGGACGCCGCCTGCACAAAAACTCCCGCGCGCACTATAAACAGCGTCCGGAAGCCGGTTCCCTCTGGAATAGAAGCGAGCACGCCCGCAAACAGCGTGAACTGGGCTGCGGTTTTACGCTTTACGGATGGGATGGCGACAATCTTGCGTGGGAAAGCAGTCTGACGCAGGGCGATGGCGAACCGGGTCGCACGGTGCACTACGTCTTCGAGCCGGGGACTTTTGTACCTGTTGCACAGGCTGTACGGCATGCGCCGATCAAACTGATGGGGCTGCCGGATTACAGTGGTGAATACAGCCTCGATGAAGACCCGGTGTGGAATCACAAGGCAACGGCATTGCCGTTTGATGCGCTGTCTTGGTACCAGTGCGATCACCTGGGAACACCGCAGGAACTGACGGATTCACAAGGCAAAATGGCCTGGACCGCGCAGTACAAGGCGTGGGGGCAGGTGACGGAACAGCGTTCAGAATGGGCGCGGCAGCATGGTGTGACGAACCCGATCAGGTTCCAGGGGCAGTATCACGATCATGAGACGGGGCTACATTACAACCGGTATCGGTACTATGATCCGGGGGTTGGGCGGTTTATTAGTAAGGACCCGATTAGCTACGCGGGGGGACTCAATCTTTATGCTTATGCTCCTAACCCGACAGGCTGGATCGATCCGTTCGGGTTAACTCCATCGTGCTCTCGACGTACTCAGTTACCAGGAGACCAAACATTTCCTTCAAAGAGAGCGGCACGAAGGGCTGCGATGCGTTCGAAAAATATTCCTACGTCTCAAAGTTATAACTCTAGAACTATCAAGGATCCAGAGGACACACGTAAAGGCATTCACCCTAGTGAGAGATATAAAGTTGAAACCCTCACCACTGGCGGTCAGAAAGCGGGGGGTGAAACACCAATAGGTTCCGTAAAAATACACGACGCCGGGCACGAGTTTAAGGATAATGACACCTATGAACTCCCCCACTACCACGGTGTCAACGGAGAGCATTATTCATATGAGAATCAAAAGTCTAAAGGATGCCCACAATGAAAGCTGTAGTTGATGCCGGGTCCGTTCTTGCTTCGAAATCTGCAGGATTTCGCTTTGATAATTCATGCGACTCGATATGGTATCTGGCTACAGGCTATGATTATGGATTGATTTTTGATTGCTTGGCTCCCATTTTTTTTCGGCATAATATATATGCGGTACTTGCTGCCGAGCTCGATTCCAGTAGCAGTATCGCGAAGAAGTTAGGCCAGCATAAAAGAGCATTTGGGAAGCTTGGCTTGGCCGCAGCGAACAAAAGAAGACACTTGGAATTAGACTTAGACATTGAGGGGAAACATCATTTCTGTGACCTCTCTGCCCTCTCTAGCGGCGAAGAAATAAAAACACTTTTGACTGCCATATACAAAGGATGGAATGCATTAATATTTTTATCAGAGATAGAGCTGAATGAAAGTGATAAAAAAGAAATCCTCGGTGTAATCTCTGAGATGTATAGAGCCTCAGGAACAGATTTCTCTGAGGTCTCCTCATTAAAGTTATTTCATAAAATAATGGCAATGCTATTTTCAAAAAAGTGTACTGTCGTCATGCTAGGTGAAGATCTCTCTGATACTCGAGCAATACTAATCTCAGGCCATCCGGAACAGATAATCGATTTTTCAGAGCTCGCAAACACTTTGGCTCGAACCGACTCCAATCGGACTCCAACACCGTTAACACGGAATTTCACAATAAAAACCCCTTTCGCGAGAAGGCGTATGTTTGAGATGTAAATAACAATCGAATAAAGGGGGCGGATTTATTTTTGCAATGAGTTATGAATGCAAGCTGGTGTTCGACGACACCACATCAGCCAGCAACGTAATGAAGAAAGTAGAGGGCAGCGGCGCATGCGTTCGCGTGCAACAGCCTGGTGACCTCTACCTGAAAGATCAGTCGCTCAACAGCAGCGCTGATTATGACGCTCGATTAATCTATGAAAGTGAGAGCGTTCTGTGGCTTCAGGTCAATTTCAAGTCATTGAGCGTTTACCAAACCATGCTCTCGGCGTTGGGCGGCAGCGACTATAGATGTCTTGAGGATGGTGATGACGATAAAAAGGTGCCGCTCAAGGAAGCATTTTGCATCAAGGGCAATGTTTGAAGAGCGGTTGAAGGTCTGCATCGTGCGTCAGTGCAAATAGACAGGCCATGGTCAAAGGAGTGACAACATGAAAGACGCCATTCGCTTGGGCGACTCCACCACTCACGGTGGCAAGGTCCTCGAAGCGTTCTCCCGGACCGACCTCAACGGCAAGCCGATTGCCGGAGTCGGTCACAAGGTCAGTTGCCCGTTGTGCAAAGGGGTTTTCCCGATTGTCGAGGGCAGCAGCACCTACACCGTCGATGGCGTGCCCATCGCGCTCGACGGTATGAAAACCGCCTGCGGAGCGGCGCTGATTGCCAGTGGCCCGAAAGGCGCCGTAATCAGCTGAGTCTTTGAATTTCGTTTAGGTTCACTTCAACGTCGCGTGTTTTACGTTTGAGATTTTTAACCAGGCTCACACCAACGAACAGGCTTTCTGAGTACGAGTCCCTGCCCAATGATTAAAAGTAGTCTGTCCCCTTTGAAATCAATGAAAAACATGACGTGCCGAAAGGCTTGAGGTTTTAGCTGATGATTAGCAGTGCTGATGATTTTAAGTGTTATGCGGAAAGTAAAGATGAGGTAGAAAATGCAAAGATAAATGAGACTGCGGCAGAGGAAGTTTGGCTAGAGGTTATCTCAAAGTATCCTGATCTTTCACGGTTGGTTGTTGCGAATGGGTCGGTATCTATTGATGTGCTCGAGAGGCTGTCACTAAGCGACGACGTTGATGTTCGTTGGGATGTTGCAATGAAGAGACGTATCAATAGAAGCACTTTCGAGAGACTGGCTACTGACAAGTCTGTAATGGTTAGACATAGAATTGCATGCAATCCGAAGGTGCCGAGAGATCTATTGGTTCTACTTGCTGAAGATGAAGATGAAATGGTCGCCGAGGCAGCAAGAAAAAGACTATAAGTCGAGTTTTTTTGTTGTGTTTCCAACTGGCGAAGATGAGTATTTCAAGAGAGCTTCTCTGTGGAATAGTTGGAGTGTTTTGCATGGTTTTGTATTTCATAAGGCTGTAATCGTTAGCGGCGTTAAGAATGAAATTTAGAGATCTTTATAATAAAATAATTAGCAAAGAGCCGTATGATGATATGGGTGTTTTCTTTGCGAACTATGAGAGCTTTGAAGAGATTCCGCTTGTATCAAGATATAGCCGCTTAAAATGCTTGAAAGAGGAGATGGGCTGCAACGAGGTTTCTGATTTTCTGACTGGGTTTGCTGCGTTTCTTTTGAGTGCTTTGAGATTGTTAGATGCGTCGAGAGGCAGTGACATTTTTTTTGCAGTTACTTTTACAGATTTTGAAGGGTACGGGGAGCAGGGTGTTCTCGTGCCTAATATATTTATTTATCCAAAACCAGCCGCAGTAGGTTTTTTGGAAAAGATAAGAAAAAACCATAGCGGACTTGCTTCGCAGGAGATTAAAGAAGTTAAAAGACATTTTTCTAACTGCGGATTGGAAGCTGCTTTTGATTTTTATGAGAGTAGGTTTCATGACGCGGCTTGCGGTGAGGCTGTTGTAAGGGTCTTTGCTGTTTTTAAAGACTCGTTGATAGTTAAAGAGTCATTTTAATGCTTTGCTGGTGGCGCGTGTTTTTTAATGCATTGCCTCATAAGTGTATAAGTGTGTTAGCTTTGATGCGTGGTATTGGTGTGTTGTTGTTGTTGTTGTTGTTGTTGTTGTTGTTGTTGTTGTTGTTGTTGTTGTTGGGTGGAAGAATAAAAACCTCCCCTTTGAAATCAAGAATGAGTAAGCGTAGTCGCCCCCAGTTGTGCAACGGTAAAGGAAAGGACTTTTACACAAAAGGGTGCTGTAAATGAATATAGATCATTATAAAAGAGAAATTCTTTATAGAAAGTCTCAAGGAAAAAGAAAGCTGAGCCAATATCAAATAAAGATTGAGTCTCTTTTAAGGCGGTCTTTTGATGAGTTGTTGCTTTTAAGTTTGGCGGAAACAGATAATATAATTGCAGGGCTGATGGCGATGCATGAAGTCTCTTGCGTGCGCAAAGAGTATTCGTTGTCTGCTGATGCATTTAATTTTGTCCTGTCGGTAGTCGAAGATAAAAAATACTACTTACTGATAGATGAAGATTGGAAATGCTGCGGGGCATATATGGCCGAAAGCGCTGCTTCTCTATGCGCGAGTTTCGATTTTGACGAAACCACAAGCGACGAGATTAGATTGATTAGTACTGATCTTTCCACGCAAATCTCTATTGATTACAGTGAGACTTGCGGCGAGAAAGTTTTTGAATGCTGTGTAAAAGTATATCAGTAATTTTAAAGAGCTAGTCGGCTGGCGAATCAAGAGGGTCGTGGAATTAATGATTTCGAAACACTTGGAGTCCACCATGATTAGTCATGAGCAAATGATTAATTTTTCAGATCTGTTGAGTAAAGGTAAAGCTGAGGCCGATGCAACTCGGAACATAATGAAGTTTATGTGCGCGGGCGTCGGTATGGTTCTTCAGGACGAAGAAGTGTCCCCTGTTGTCAATGGCGCGTTTACAGCTGCGCACATATACTGGTTTGAGGGGGGAGAAAATGAAAAAGAGTTGAATGCTGCCAGGGTCAAATGTTGGGATTTTCTGGAGGCGAAAGGGCGCGATGTCGACATTGAAGATAACGAAGATGCTGCCATAAGAGCCTTATTTTGTGTCATGTATCCTGACAGAGTTTCCGATGAAGATTTCGTGCAGGAGTCTTTTCAATGGTTTTTCGAGATGATCAACAGGATTGGCCATTTCAGTCGGGCGTTCGAACAGCTAGCCACAAAAGCAGCTCTTGATGGAGAGTCGAACTCAAGAGGGCCGAAGCGCTGAAATAGCCAAACGGGCGTCTTTTTAAAACGCACGTTGTTGTTACCAACACTGATTGTGACCGGATGCTGAACATGCCCCCGCTGATCGAACTCCCCGAAAGCCTGCGTCCACTGTTTCTCGCCGCAGGCTGGCCCACTACCAGCACCGAACCGCTGCCGGTTTTCGTCCCACCTGAACACCCGGCCGCGGCCTTGCTCGGGCAACTTGCCGGACTGCGGGTGGGCACCTGCGGCGCAGGTGAGGAATGCGCTACCAGTGATGTCGAATTCGGCACCTTTGAACATCTGCATGGGAGCGAAGAGTTCCTTGAGTGGCAGCAACGCCTGGGCAGTACCTTGGTGAGCATCGCCGAAGTCCAGCACGGCCACGGCGCGCTGTTGATGGACGAGCGGGGTCGCTGCTACGTCTTGAGCCTTATCCATGACGAACTTTGGATGCAGGGACGTGACTTCATTCAGGCCTTGGAAACCCTGATTTTCGGGCGCAAGGCCGGTGAGTGGAGCGAGTGATTCCTGACCCCCCCGGACTTGTTGAGTGTAAAGAGTTCGTCTGTCTGTTCGTGCTGATACGATTTTGAGTGGGCAGCAGGCTAGCCCAGGGGTTCAAAAAGCAAAAAGATCGCAGCCTGCAACAGCTCTACATCCGGATTAATTTTCCCCTGTAGACGCTGCTGCAGCCTGCGATCTTTTGCTTTTACTTCGCAGAAAACTTCAACACCACGCTCTGCGTGTAGGTCCGTCCCGGATCCAGACGGGTGCTCGGAAAGTTCGGCTGGTTCGGCGAGTCCGGATAGTGCTGGGTCTCCAGAGTGAACGCGCCCCAGTGCGGATAGACCTTGCCACTCTTGCCCTTAACCGTGCCGTCGAGGAAGTTGCTGGTGTAGAACTGCACGCCCGGTTCGTTGGTGAACAGCTGCAAGTGGCGACCGGATTGCGGGTCGCTGACTTCGGCGGCGAGTTTGCTTGCGTCCCCTTTGGTGTCCAGCGCCCAGTTGAAGTCGAAGCCGCCGTGTTTTGGTTCGGCGAATTTCAGTTGCGGGTGATCGGCCTTGATGTGCTGGCCGATGGCGGTGGGTTTGGTGAAGTCCATCGGCGTGCCGGCCACGGGCGCCACTTCGCCGGTCGGGATCAGTTTGGCGGTGACCGGGGTGTAATGGCTGGCGTGCAGGGTGGCGACTTGCTTGAGGATGTCGCCATTGCCGGCGCCGGCGAGGTTGAAATAGCTGTGGTTGGTCAGGTTGAGCACTGTCGGTTTGTCGGTGCTGGCCTTGTAGTCGATGCGCAGTTCGTTGGTGTCGGTGAGGCGGTAGGTGACTTCGGTGGTGAGGTTGCCGGGGAAGCCCATTTCTCCGTCCTCCGACAGGTAGGTCAGGGTCACGCCGACCGAATCCTGGTCCTTGGTTTCCTTCGCCTTCCAGACTTTTTTGTCGAAGCCCTGAGTGCCGCCGTGCAAGGCATTGGTCTTGTCGTTCTGCGGCACCTGGTAGCGTTTGCCATCGAGCTCGAACGCGCCATCGGCCAGACGATTGCCGAAGCGGCCGATGGTCGCGCCGAAGTACGCGGTGCCTTTCTGGTAACCCTGCACATCGTCGAAGCCTAAGACGATGTCGTCGAGCTTGCCGTGTTTGTCCGGCACCAGCAGCGCCTGCAAGGTTGCGCCGTAGGTGATGACCGTGGCTTGCATGCCGTGGCTGTTGCGCAGGATGTATTGCTCGACGGGCGTGCCGTCATTGGTTTTGCCGAAGGCTTTGTGTTCGCTGGACAGGCCGGCGGCCTGGGCGGAGAGGGTGGCGATCATCAGGGACAGTCCGAGGCCGCAGAGTTGATGTCGGGATTGAAGCATGGTTGACCTTCCATTTTGTTGTTGTTTTGAAAATCGCTAAATAGTCATGCTAATTATCGTGTGAATGAAAATTTATAGCGGATTAAACGTTTAATGCAAAAATAAAGTCGGACTAAATTGAGTGGGCGTCCTGCGCCGAAGGTCGGGAAATCGCTGCGGCACTGCACTTTTGCGAAATCCCCGGCTCTATCCATGGCCAGGTTGCGGTGACTCCCGCCGCACAGGAATGTGTCCTTCAAAGAATTCATGCCGAGAGTTTTTCGCCCAATCGCTGCATTCATTCATCGCCCGTGCCTGTTACTGGCCTGCCTGTCGACGCTGTTGCTCGGCGGTTGCAGCCATCAGGACGGCAACAATTTCATCAACCAGATGCGCGAGGGCAGGCCTCAGGAATTTCTCCAGACCAGCGTCGACCGCATGGCCACGCTGGCGATGCGTGACAACCTCGACAGCCTTTATCGTTTGATGGGCAAGTTGTACCTGCGCAACCCGGACGAGCTGCGCAAATCCGGCTTCCTCGACATTCGCACCGCGGTCAAGCAGGTGCGGCTGGCGATCGAACAGCAGCAACCGTTGCCGACGCTGGGCGGCAAGAAGGATCTGGCAGCGCTGAGCTACGCCATGAGCCCGGAGTTTCTCGGTGACCGGGTTGGTGCGTTTATCTATGCGATCGGCAGCATGCTGGTCACCGCCCACGGCAACCGCACCGAGTTCTACATGACCGATGAGATCAACCCGACCTTCGTCAACAACGCCGCGCGCAACATCGAGAAAGCCACGTGGATCCTCGCCCAGCGGCAGAACAAGGAAGGTCAGCCGCTGCTGTTCTCCAACGAGATTTCCGAGGAGGGCAGCAATCTGAGCTTCGCCACGGAGTTCGGCAAAGTCGTGGCGCGTCTGGACTTGCTGACCCAGATGCTCGACGAGCGCTACCGGCGCATCGGGCTGAATTACGCCCAGAGCCTGCTGTTTTTGAATTTTTTGCCGGTGCAGTGAGCCAAGTCGGTTAGAGTGACGGACGATCGTGTTTGTATACAATCTGTCGTTCGATTTGACTCAAAGGGAGCTGCACCCGTCATGACCGACCCCGCAAGCGCCGAATTCACGACCCTGGAACGTGCCACCCGCACGGACAAACTGCCTTACGCCGCGCTGCTGGCGTTTGCCATGACCGGCTTCATCGCGATCCTCACCGAAACCCTGCCGGCCGGTCTGTTGCCGCAGATCGGCGCCGGCCTCAACGTCAGCGAAGTGCTGGCCGGTCAACTGGTGACGCTGTATGCGCTGGGCTCGATTGTCGCGGCAATACCGCTGACGGTCGCCACCCGTGGCTGGGGGCGCAAGCGGGTGCTGTTGATGACGGTCGGTGGATTTCTGCTGTTCAACACCGTCACCACGTTTTCCACTCATTACGGCGTGACCCTGGCGTCGCGGTTCCTGGCCGGGATGGCGGCAGGGCTGTCGTGGGGGATCATGGCCGGTTACGCGCGGGGGATCGTGCCGGTGCATCAGCAGGGCCGGGCGCTGGCGATTGCCATGCTCGGCACTCCGGTGGCGTTGTCGCTGGGTACACCGGCCGGCACCTGGCTGGGCAATGTGATCGGCTGGCGCGCCTCGTTCGGGATCATGTCGGCGCTGGCTTTGGTGTTAGCGGCGTGGATCGTCATCGCGGTGCCGGATCGGCCGGGCCAGGCCCGCGCCGAACGTTTGCCGTTGATGCAGTCGCTGCGCTTGCCCGGCGTGCGCCCGGTGCTGTTCGTGGTGCTGACCTGGATGCTCGGCCACAACATTCTCTACACCTACATCGCGCCGTTCCTGATGCAGGCCGGTCTTGGCGAGCGGGTCGACCTAGTGCTGCTGGTCTTCGGTCTGTGCTCGCTGCTGGGGATCTGGATCATCGGCCTGTTGGTGGATCGCTGGTTGCGCGGGTTGGCGCTGATCAGCCTCGCGGTGTTTGCCGTGACTGCGTTGGTGCTGGCACTGGTCGCGCCGTCGCCCTGGCTGATTTATGCCTGCATGGCGGTGTGGGGCCTGTCGTTCGGCGGCTCGGCGACGTTACTGCTTACCGCCGCAGCGGACTCCGCCGGGGAGCACGTCGATGTGGTGCAGGCGATGCTCACCACTTCATGGAACGTGGCAATTGCCGGCGGCGGATTGCTTGGCGGATTGCTACTGGACCGTGCAGGGGCGATGTCGTTTCCGTGGGCGTTGCTGATTCTTTCGCTGATCGCGTTGGCCACGGTCTGGATCAACAGCACCCACAGTTTTAAACCGGGACGGCGGCAGCACTGATGTTCAAGAAATGGCATAACGATAGATCCTATCGATATAGGGCGTTATAAGAAAACTGGTTATGCTGCGGGCCGGATTTTCCTGTGGTTCGTCTGGACGTCTTAATGGAATTGGCAAATTTCGGCCTGGTGATTGCCGGGCTGGTCGTGGGGTTCATCGTCGGCATGACCGGTGTCGGCGGCGGTTCGTTGATGACGCCGATCCTGCTGTGGTTCGGCATCAATCCGGCCACGGCGGTGGGCACGGATCTGCTGTACGCCGCCATCACCAAATCCAGCGGCGTGCTGGTCCACAGGAAGAACAAGAACATCGACTGGGCCATCACCGGCTGGCTGACCCTGGGCAGTGTCCCGGCGGTGGCGATGACCTTGTGGTTCCTCAGCACATTGCACACCGCGCCGGACGCGATGAACGCAATCATCAAGCAGGCGCTGGGCTTCGTGCTGTTCGCCACGGCGCTGGCAATTCTGTTCAAGAAACGCCTGCTGGAGTTCGCCCACAAACGTGCCGGCGGCAACTACAACCCGAGCGGTGCGCGCCTGAATCTCATGACCGTGATCACCGGTCTGATCCTCGGCACCATGGTCGCCCTGACTTCCATCGGCGCCGGCGCCCTCGGCACCGTCGCACTGTTCATCCTCTATCCGCTGCTGCCGACCCGCCGTCTGGTCGGCACCGAAATCGCCCACGCTGTACCGCTGACACTGGTCGCGGGCCTCGGCCACGCGAGCATGGGCAACATGGATTGGGGCGTGCTGGGCTTTCTGCTGGTGGGGTCGCTGCCGGGCATCTGGCTCGGCAGCCACCTGACCGGTCGCGTCTCCGATGAACTGCTGCGCCCGTGCCTGGCGACCATGCTGGTGCTGATCGGCTACAAACTGGCGTTCTGATCGGCAGGCAAGCCATGAGCGAAACCACATTCCATTGCAATGGCCGCCTCGCCATCACGGTCGAGCCCCGGGAAATGCGCATGAGCCACTGGCTCTACGCGCCGCTCGTTGTCGATCAGCAGCGCCAACAGACGCTGCTGGACTTGAGCGACAGCCAGTGGGATCTGATCTCCACCAGCGAGGAAAGCGACAACGGCATCAAACTGTTGCTGCGCAGGTATCCGGGTGACAAACCTGCGGTGTCCCTGAGCGTCAACCTCGATGACGGAATGCTTCGGCTTGACGGCCGATGTGTCGATTCATCCGGGCTGGAAGTGGCGCTGAGCCAAGCGATCACTGGCTGATAGAACGTTTCATCACCGTCACCGGCAAGCCGTCATACTCCATCTCTTCCACCACCTCCCAACCCAGTCGCGCATACAGCGACTGCGCCGCATCGGTGTACAGGTACAACTGCGGCAGGCCCAGCGCGGCGGCTTCCTCGACGATGCGGTTGACCAGCTGCGAAGCGATGCCACGTCCGCGTTGTTCGGCCTTCACGTAGACCCCGGCCAGCCACGGCGTCAGTTGCGGACGGGCGTCCATGTCACTGTCGATCAGCAGCGCACCGCCGAGCAACCGGCCGTCTTCGAGCGCCACCACCACGCTGGGAATCGCGCCTTTGCCGCAGGCGGCGCGCATGCGTTCGGTGCGGGCGGCGAGGGTGTCTTCGGGGTTGTACTGGCCCCATTCCTTGAAGTTGAGCTCGGCCAGTTCTTCAATCAGTTCGGGGTGATCGCACAGGTAGTCGATGTGCATGGGGCTTGAACTCCGTTTCATCAGCAGAACAACCACCCTAATGCGGTCATGAAAGGTAATCAAATGCGCGACATGATCGAGCGCATCCGGTTGCGCAAAATCGTTGCTGACCTACGCTTTGAACAAGGCGAAACATATTTGCCGGGTAACCCCGGAACAATCGCCACGATGCGCAATCATTAGAGCGTGGATATCAAAAGGAGATGCGCATGCTCATCAGGTCACTGACCCTGACACTCTTGCTGGCGATTGCCGGCCCCCTGTTCGCCGGCGACAACGATTCCCCGCTGGACGTCGACAAAGGCAACTACCGTCCCTTGATCGTGATCGCCAGCAGCACGGTCGACCCCGTCTGGGTCGGCCTGAAAAAGTCGCTGGAAGATCCGGCCAACAAGCAAGGCATCGCCGACCGCAAGCTCAAGGTCTACACCATCCTCAACATGTTCGGCCAACTCGACGGCAAGGACCTCGGCCAGCAGGACACCATGGGGCTGTTGCGCTCGTTGAAGCTGGGTGCCGGGGCTTATCCGAAAATTTTTCTGGTGGGCAAGGACGGCGAGACCAAACTTTCCGTTTCGGGTGATGAGGCCAAGACGGTCGACCTGAAGAAAGTCTTCGACACGATCGATGCACTGCCAGCCGCCGAGAAAGAACTCGTCGCGCCGCCTCCACCACCGGTGGCCGCTGAAGCGGCACCGACCAAAGGGACGAAGGGCGGCAAGCCAGCGAAACCCGCGAAGCCGGCCAAACCTGCGGAAATGCCGGATGACTGATGGCGTGATCGTGGAATGAGCTGAAACAAAAACGGGCGACCTTCACAGGTCGCCCATTTTTTATGGCGTGATTACCGGGTCAACTCACCCAGAATCTTGTGCGCAATCTTCACCCGCTCTCCATTCGGATAATTACGGTTCGCCAGAATCACGATCCCGACTTTCTTCGACGGCACGAACGCGACATACGCACCGAAGCCACCCGTGGCGCCGGTCTTGTTGAGCAGCACGTTCGCCGGTTCCGGCTGTGGCGGGTTGAGCCATTTGACCTTGTGCGCTTCCATCGCCATCGGCGTGGAGTTGCCGTCCAGCAGGCGCTCGAGGCTGATCGGGTAGGCGTAGCGTTCCCAGCCCAGGCCCTGGGTCATGTCGCCGACGGTGTAGTAGCCGGTGTGGGTGAGGGCGATGGCTTTTTGCAGCGGTGTTTCGAGTTTGGCGGTGTCGAGGTTGGCTTCGACGAATTGCAGCAGGTCCGCAGCGCTGGTTTTCACGCCGTAGGCTTCGGAATCCAGTGCGCCGGGGCTGACTCGCACCGGTTGGTTGTTCTTGTCATAGCCCTGGGCGTAGAGCTTCTCTTCAGACGCGGGCACCGACAGGAAGGTGTGCTTGAGCCCGAGTTTCGGCAGCAGGGTTTCGGTCATGATCTGATCGAACGGCTGGCCGAGGCTTTTTGCGGTCAGATAACCGAACAGGCCGATGCTCGGGTTGGAATACAGGCGATGGCTGCCAGCAGGATACGTCGGTTTCCACTGTTGGTAATAGCCGAGCATCTTGTCGGAAGAGTCCGCGGCGTCCGGGAATTGCAGTGGCAGGCCACCGGCGCTGTAGGTGCCCAGTTGCAGCAGGCTGATACGGTCGAACGCGCTGCCTTTCAGCTCGGGCCAGTGCTGGCTGGCCTTGTCGGAAAACGCCAGTTTGCCGCTGGCCTGGGCGTAGGCGCCGAGGGTCGCGGTGAAGGTTTTGCTGACCGAGCCGATTTCGAACAGGGTGTTTTCACTTACCGCTTGCCCGGTGCTTTTGTCGGCAACACCGTAGTTAAAGTAATGCGCCTTGCCATCGACGGTCACGGCTACAGCCAGACCCGCAATGTCCTGTTGCTGCATGACCGGTGTCACGGTGGCCTTGACCAGCGCCTGCAACTGATCGTCGGTTTGCGGGGCGGCCAGGCAGGTGGCGGCGCTGAAGAAAAGTCCGAAAGCGCACAGGGGCTTGAGTTTGTTCAGGTTGATCGAAAACATGCTTGAACCACTCTCCATGAGTGTTGATGGTGTTATCCCGCTACACTGCGAGCGTTTTCCGTCGGGCCGGCTGATCGGCGCCGCCAAATCTAGGCAGTCCGGCGTCTTTCGACAAACGATGAAAACTCGGATGAGCCATTAGAAAAATTTGGGACTTGGCATGATTCGACCTCAATTGCCCTTGAATGCATTACGCGCCTTTGAAGCTTCTGCACGTCATTTGAGCTTCACTCGCGCTGCCGTTGAGCTGTGCGTGACTCAAGCCGCGGTCAGCCATCAGGTCAAAAGCCTGGAGGCGCAACTCGGCGTGATCCTGTTCAAACGCCTGCCCCGTGGGCTGATGCTGACCGGCGAGGGTGAAACTTTGCTGCCGGTGCTGACCACGTCGTTCGATCATATCGCGCAGATGCTCGAGCGTCTGGCAGGCGGGCAATATCGGGAAATGCTGACGGTCGGCGCGGTGGGCACTTTCGCCGTGGGCTGGTTGTTGCCGAGGCTGGCGGACTTCCAGGCGAAACATCCGCTCATAGATTTGCGACTGTCGACCAACAACAATCGGGTGGACGTTGCCGCCGAGGGGCTGGATTACGCGATCCGGTTTGGCGCCGGGGCGTGGCACGGTATCGAGGCGACCCGTTTACTGGAGGCGCCCTTGTCGGTGCTTTGCGTGCCGGAAATCGCCCGGCAACTGCACACGCCGGGGGATCTTCTGCAGCAGCGTTTGCTGCGTTCCTATCGCACCGATGAGTGGCCGGAATGGTTCCATGCGGCCGGTCTGGCGACCCATGCCGCGCCGCCCCAGAGCATCGTGTTCGACTCGTCGCTGGCGATGATGGAAGCGGCGTTGCAGGGTGGCGGAGTGGCGTTGGCGCCGCCGTTGATGTTTGCCCGGCAACTGGCTGCGGACCTGATCCGCCAACCCTTTGCCATCGAAATCACCACCGGCAGCTATTGGCTGACGCGGTTGCAGTCACGGCCGGAGACGTCGGCGATGGCGGCGTTCAAGCACTGGCTGCTGGAGGCTGCGCAGGCTTAACGCACCAGACACGGCTTCTTGTTATCGAACGTCCAGCCCGGAATCAGAAACTGCATCGCCACGCTGTCATCCCGCGCACCCAGCCCCATGCCTTTATAGCGTTCGTGGGCCTTGGCCACCTGATCCATGTCCAGTTCCACGCCCAGCCCCGGTTTCTTCGGCACCTGCACGCAACCGTCGACGATTTGCAGCGGCGCCTTGGTCAGGCGCTGGCCGTCCTGCCAGATCCAGTGGGTGTCGATGGCGGTGATGTCGCCCGGCGCGGCGGCCGCGACGTGGGTGAACATCGCCAGGGAAATGTCGAAGTGGTTGTTGGAGTGCGAGCCCCAGGTCAGGCCCCATTCATTACACATCTGCGCCACCCGCACCGAACCCTGCATGGTCCAGAAATGCGGGTCGGCCAGCGGGATATCGACTGACTGCAACTGAATCGCGTGACCCATTTCGCGCCAGTCGGTGGCGATCATGTTGGTGGCGGTTTTCAGGCCGGTGGCGCGGCGGAATTCGGCCATCACTTCACGGCCCGAATAACCGTTTTCCGCACCGCACGGATCTTCGGCATAGGCCAGCACATGATGCTGGTCGCGGCACAAACGGATGGCTTCTTTCAATGACCACGCGCCGTTCGGATCGAGGGTGATGCGGGCGTCCGGGAAGCGCTCGGCCAGTGCCGTCACCGCTTCGATTTCGGCGTCGCCGCTGAGCACACCACCCTTGAGCTTGAAGTCCTTGAAGCCGTAACGCGCGTGGGCAGCCTCGGCCAGACGCACTACGGCGTCGGCAGTCATGGCTTTCTCGTGACGCACGCGGAACCAGTCGTTGTCGGCGTCCGGTTCGCTGCGGTAGGCGAGGTCGGTTTCCCGGCGATCCCCCACGTAGAACAGATAACCAAGCATCTTCACTTCATCACGCTGCTGGCCTTCGCCGAGCAATGCCGCCACCGGCACGTCGAGGTGCTGGCCGAGCAGGTCGAGCAGCGCCGCTTCCAGCCCGGTGACCGCGTGAATGGTGATGCGCAGGTCGAAGGTTTGCAGGCCACGGCCGCCGGCGTCGCGGTCGGCGAAGGTCTGGCGCACCTGGTTGAGGATCTTCTGATAAGTACCGATCGGGCTGCCGACCACCAGGCTGCGGGCGTCTTCGAGGGTCTGGCGAATGCGTTCGCCGCCGGGTACTTCACCGACGCCGGTGTGGCCGGCGTTGTCCTTGAGGATGACGATGTTGCGGGTGAAAAACGGCCCGTGGGCGCCGCTCAGGTTGAGCAGCATGCCGTCGTGGCCGGCCACCGGGATGACTTGCATCTCGGTGATGATCGGGGCTTTGGCGATGTCGTGTGCGGTCATTTGGCGTTGTCCTTTCAAGCGTGTTTCGGCGCGGCATCGGCCACGGCGACGTCAGGTGCGGATTTGGGTGTCATGCGGGCGGCGAACACGATGATCGCGGCGATGATCGAGGTCGCGGCCAGGCCATAGAGGCCGCCCTGGATCGAACCGGTGTGTTGTTCCAGCAGGCCGAAAGTGGTCGGGGCGACGAAGCCGCCGAGGTTGCCCACCGAGTTGATCAGCGCGATCACGGCAGCGGCGATCCGCGCATCGAGATAGGCCTGCGGGATCGGCCAGAACAGCGACGACGCGGATTTGAAACCCAGTGCGGCAAAGCAGATCGCGACGAAAGCGAAGATCGGTCCGCCGGTGGTGGACATGAACATCCCCGCTGCGGCGATTAACAGCGCCGTGGCTACCCACGCCTGCTGGTGTTTCCACTTCGCCGAGAACGAGGCGAACGCATACATGCCGATGATCGACAGCAACCACGGAATCGAGTTGAACAGGCCGACCTGGAAGTCGCTCATCTCGCCCATCTTCTTGATGATGCTCGGCAGCCAGAACGTTGCAGCGTAGATCGTCAGTTGAATGAAGAAGTAGATCAGGCAGAACAGGATGATCTGGCGATCCTTGAGCAGTTTGCCCAGCGAAGGCTTGATCGGGGTCGCGGCTTCGCGGGCCTTCTGTTCATCGTCGATGGCCTTGACCAGTGCATCCTGCTCGGCGCGGGTCAGCCACTTGGCATCGTGGGGTTTGGCGTCGAGCCAGAACCAGACGAATACGCACAGGCCGACCGAGAACATCCCTTCGATGAAATACATCCATTGCCAGCCGTGCAGGCCGAATCCTTCGATCTGCAACAGCAGGCCGGACAACGGGCCGGAAATCAGCGAGGCTACGGCCGAACCGCTGAGGAAAATCGCAATCGCCTTGCCGCGCTCGGCCCCCGGCAGCCAACGAGTGAAGTAGTAGATCACCCCGGGAAAGAATCCGGCCTCGGCCACGCCGAGCAGAAATCGCAGAATGTAGAAGTGGGTTTCGTTCTGGATGAACGCCATGCCGGCGGCCACCAGACCCCAGGTGAACATGATGCGGGTCAACCAGATTCGCGCGCCGACCTTTTGCAGCAGCATGTTTGAGGGGACTTCGAACAGCGCGTAACCGATGAAGAACAGGCCCGCACCGAAGCCATAGGCAGCGGCGCCGATACCGAGGTCATGTTCCATGTGAGTGCGGACGAAGCCGATGTTCACCCGGTCAATGTAATTGACGATGAACATGATCACGAACAGAGGCAGGACGTGGCGTTTGACTTTGGCAATGGCGGAGGACAGCACCGAATCGGCGCCCTCGTTCATCCCGGCAATGGATGATTTCACTTGGTTTTCTCCCACTCGTTATTTTTATGCGGGGTGTGGCTGGGTGCTGCGTTGTTGATAGACATCATACAACTAGATTTTTTTGTCCTACAAGCGGGAGTGCTCAATCAAATTTGTCTACGGGGAGAGGTTTTTATGCTTTTTCAGATTTAAAGTGCCGTATTTGTTGGGATTTTGAGAGATTTCATCAAGCGTGATACAGCGTTCTGTGCCAGTGATCGTTGGCTGATTGCCCGGCGAAATGGAAGATTTTTTAGCTAAAATCGATTGTTGTCATACAAGTTGAGGGCCTGAAATCATAGGAGCTCATACAAGTCATCCCCCGCAGTGCTACGATCGGTGTGCCCCGATCACCGGAACCGACCATGCAAGAAGACCTCGACGCTCCCGCCCGTAAACGCGCGCACAACCTGGCCCATGACCTGGTGGAAAAACTCACCCAGAGCATCCTGCTCGGCCAGATGTTGCCCGGTGACAAGCTGCCCTCGGAGAATTCGATCGTTCAGGAGCACGGCGTCAGCCGCACCGTGGTGCGCGAGGCGATTTCCAAGTTGCAGGCGTCGGGGCTGGTGGAGACGCGGCACGGTATCGGCACGTTCGTGATCGAGCGCGCACCGGAGCAGGGGCTGCGGCTGAATGTCGACACCGCGCTGGGGGTGCGCAGCATTCTCGAATTGCGCATGGGACTGGAGACGCAAGCGGCGGCACTGGCCGCGCAGCGCCGCACCGACCAACAACTGGTGCAGATGCGTCAGGCGCTGGACGACTATCAGCGTCTACTGGCCAACAACGACAGTTGCGTCGAGGCCGACCGGCGCTTTCACCTGTTGATTGCCGAAGCCACCGGCAATGTCTGCTTCACCGAGATCATGCAGCACCTGGGCAGTGCGATGATCCCGCGTACCCGGGTCAATGCGGCCGAGCGCGGGGCAGTGGATTTGAGCAAGCTCGGGCAACTGGCGAATCTTGAGCATGAGGCGATCCTCAACGCGATCAAACGTCAGGATCCGGACGCGGCGCGTGCTGCAATGTGGCTGCACCTGACCAACAGTCGTGACCGGTTTTCGGCGGGCGGCGCATAACGGTGTCGCAACTCAAGTCTCAATGGCCCGCACCGCCGCAGGCCGCTCCAGATTCAACGCCAGCACGCTGATCAACACCACCGCCGAACCCACCAGCACCAACAGCGTCGGTCGCTCACCCAATCCCACCGAGGCAATACCCATCGCGGTCGGCGGAATCAGATACAGCGTCATCGTCGCCCGGCTCAGATCGACATGCTTGAGCACGAACGCCCACGCCAGATAGGCGAGGGCGCTGGGAAACACACCCAGACCGAGCACCGCCCATTGCACCCGCAACGGTGCACGGGCCACGCTGTCGGCCAGCCCCGGCAAGTAGATCAACAGCAACAGCGTGCCGGACCACACCGTGTAGCAAACCAGCGTGAGCCCGTCGTAGCGCCGGGCGTGGTGTTTTTGCAGGGCGAAGTAAACGCTCCACGACACCGCCGCCAGCAGGATCAGCAAACCGTGGGCGTCGATGCTGCCAAGGCCGCGATCGCCGCTGACCACAATCACCACGCCGACGAATCCCAGCAACACACAACCCCAGCGCCAGACGCTGACCCGATCCTTGAACAGAAACCGCGCCAGCAGCGTGCTGAACAGCGGCGTCGATTGCGCCAGCACACTCGACGCGCCGGCGCTGACGCTTTGCTGGCCGATGTTCAGCACGACGTGATGCAGGCTGACGGCAAAAAAGCCCAGGGCAAACAACAGCGGCAAATCCTGCAGGCGCGGCAGGTGAATACCCTTGAAACCCGCAATCACCGCCATGAACAACGACGCCAGCAGAAACCGCAGCAACGCCAGATGACCGGGCTCGTAGGCTTGCAGGCCAATGTGGATACCGGTTGGCGAATAGGCCCAGCAGCCGACGACGAAGGCCATGGCCAGCAGGATTTTCAAAGGCGAAGTGGAAGGCATGAGCGAGGCACCAAGAGGGTTGATGCGCCGAGTATTCGGGCGGCCGACTATTCGCCACAACTGACTTATACTGCGTCAACCATTCACTATGAGTGACGAGTTATGGAGCTGGCGCAGATCCGCATGTTCAAGACCGTGGCCGAGGTCGGCAGCATCGCCAAAGCGGCTGAAAAGCTGTTTTGCGTGCCGTCGAATATCACGGCGCGGATCAAATCCCTGGAAGCGGAACTGGGGGTGGCGTTGTTTCTGCGCGAAGGGCGCGGGCTGCGGATCAGTCCTGCCGGGCAGACCTTTCTCGCTTATGCAGAGAAGATTCTGGCGCTGACAGCTGAAGCCAAAAGGGCGGTCGATCCTGCCGCCGAGCCTTCGGGGCCGCTGCGCATCGGTGCCATTGAATCTTCGGCGACCGGGCGTTTGCCGCGCTTGCTGGCGAAATTTCACAAGCGCTATCCGAACGTGGCGCTGGAGTTGACCACCGGCACCTGGGGGCAGCTGCTCGACGATACCGCCAGCCATCGTCTGGACGGCGCCATCGTCGCGGTGGATGTCGAGCGCTCCCAGCTCAAACGCACCCCGATGTATCGCGAAGAATTGCTGCTGATCGCGTCGACCTCGTTCGGGCCGGTGCGCGACCTTGATGATTTGCAGGACAAGACCGTGTTCATGTGGCCGCAAGGCTGTCCGTATCGCGCCGCGCTGGAGCACTGGCTGTTGCGTCAGGGCCTGGCGTTGCCGATTGTCAGCCTGGCCAGTTACGGGGCGATTGTCGGTTGCGTGAGTGCCGGCGCTGGCGTGGCGCTGGTGCCCAAGGGTGTGTTCGAGCAATACGCCAAAGGCGCGGGGTGTGCGGGTTACGAATTCCCCGAGCTGACGGCCATCGACAACTTGTTCTACTGGCATGAAAACGCCGGGGTGCACCCGGCGCGTGAGGCGTTTGTGGCGATGTTGCGCGAGGAGTTTGTCTGAGTTGGATCAGGCTCCGGTCACGTCGCGCATCAACAAGCCGAAGCGCAAATCCACGGCATCCGGAATCGGCAGGTACACCGTGTGCCCATCCCCCGGCGCCACGTCGATGGCGTCGCCCTTGAGGCTCTGCAATTCATGCAGATCAAAATGGAAGTTGCCCTTGGGTGTCATCAGTTCCAGATGATCGCCCAGTGCAAAGCGGTTCTTCACTTTCACCTCGGCCAGCCGGCCCCGGCGTTCGCCGGTCAGTTCACCTACAAACTGCTGACGTTCCGACACCGAGCTGCCGTTCTGGTAGTTCTGATATTCGTCATGCACGTGACGGCGCAGGAAACCTTCGGTGTACCCGCGCTGGGCGAGGGATTCCAGGTCGGTCATCAGGCTGCGGTCGAATTCGCGGCCGGCGACTGCATCGTCGATGGCGCGGCGATAGACCTGGGTGGTGCGTGCGCAATAGAAGTGCGATTTGGTCCGGCCTTCGATCTTCAGCGAGTGCACGCCCATGCGGGTCAGGCGCTCGACGTGCTGCACGGCGCGCAGATCCTTGGCGTTCATGATGTAGGTGCCGTGCTCGTCTTCGAATGCCGGCATCAGTTCGCCGGGACGATTGGCTTCCTGCAACAGAAACACCTGATCGGTGGGGGCACCGAGGCCGAGAGTCGGTTGCGGTTCGAAGGTCTGCACGATCTCGCCGAGCTGGTTTTCGGTGGCTTCCTGCGCCGAATATTTCCAGCGGCAGGCGTTGGTGCAGGTGCCCTGATTGGCGTCACGCTTGTTCATGTAACCCGAGAGCAGGCAGCGGCCGGAATAGGCCATGCACAGCGCGCCGTGAACGAACACTTCCAGTTCCATGCCCGGTACCTGTTCGCGGATTTCGCCGATTTCTTCCAGCGATAATTCACGGGACAGGATGATCCGGCTCAGACCCTGTTGCTGCCAGAACTCGACACTCGCCCAGTTCACCGTGTTGGCCTGCACCGACAAGTGAATCGGCATCTGCGGAAAGTGCCGGCGCACCAGCATGATCAGGCCGGGGTCGGACATGATCAGCGCGTCCGGTGCCATGTCAATCACTGGCGCCAGATCCTTGAGGAAGGTCTTGAGTTTGGCGTTGTGCGGCGCGATGTTGACCACCACATAGAAACGCTTGCCCTGGGCCTGGGCTTCGCGAATCCCGAGGGCGAGGTTGGCGTGGTCGAACTCGTTGTTGCGCACCCGCAGGCTGTAGCGCGGCTGGCCGGCGTAGACCGCATCGGCGCCGTAAGCGAAGGCGTAGCGCATGTTTTTCAGGGTGCCGGCGGGGGCGAGCAATTCCGGGGTGAAGGAGGGCGTCATGGCGGTGTCGGTCGCAAAAGCGCGGGAGGGTAAACGAGGTGCGGCGAGGGTTTGTTGATCTGGGTCTATGTTTTATGAACGGGGAGGAAGTTGCGTCAGTTGCCGGGGAATCAGCGATATTTTGCTCAGCGCTGATCTTGTGCGCTTCGGTTCTCAAACCGCTTTAATCGCGATGGCATATGATTCGGTCATTGCTTTCATGATCTCCAGCCCGAGTGCTACGCCTTTTTTTCTTTTTCTTGAGTATGAATTCTGGCCAGCGATGTAGTTGTAAGCCTCAATGATAACGTCTTCTGTTGTGCTTGGACTTTCAGTCGGTTTGTCGTCAAGGAAAACAATAAGATCAGAAATTTATCGAGTGCCTTGGTCCAGATAAACATCAGCGCTTTTTTCAGTTTTCACCTTTTAAGATGGTTTCTATTTTTTTCATGATTTTTGGATCGCGCTTTGAGTGTCTTGCGAGAATGTCAAGTCCAAGTGCAATGCCTTCTTTTCCCTGAGGTGTTGCAGAAACGAAATTATGCTGAAAGAAGTTCATGGCCAGGTTTGAATCGTAGCATCGGGCTATTAGGTCACCCAAATGCCAACACAGATCGGTTTGATTATACCGTTGATAATTTAGAGATACTGTATCCAGAAGCTTCTGTTTCTGATTGTCTGAAAGGATATCCATGTCGGTGTGTATTTTTACTATGAATACATGCATTCCAGGCTTGTTGAACAGGTCTTCCGTAGAGAGTATGTAGGTTATGAGCTCCAGGCATTCATCCGAAAAATATTCGTTGGCCAGAGTGGCATTCTCATAAATATCGGCTTGCGCTGCAATGACCTTGCGTGCACCTTTACCGGTCGCTGCATGAAGTGCGTCTTTTATTTCTTTCATAGATACCTGGTCATTGAACTCTTGTTGGTTGCTTTTTAATTGTAGGTAGTTTCATGTTTGTATTTGATTTTTCTGGGGTTCATGTTTTCTTTTTTGTACACGGGCAAGTGCCGGGCTTGTTTTCGCTTTTACATTCTTCATCATGTTGACGCTCTAGCTTTCGCAAGTTTCCGTCCGTGTGGTTAATGATGGTTCGGTGCCCACGACGGGTCTGATACAGACTTTCCCCAGGACCGATGTATTCTGGCAAGCCCTGCTCATCAGATTCGAGTTCATGCCAGCGTTTGTCCAGCGCCTCCTTGATGTTGGAGATTTTCTTCTCCAGACGCTGGCAGTGCACGCTATCCGGGCTGTGTTTTGCCAGACCTAGTGGATCCACCCATCCGACTGGGTTGGGAGCATATTGGTAAAGATTGATCCCACCGGCATAGCTGATCGGGTCCTTGGTTATAAATCGGCCAACAGCCGGATCATAGTAACGGTAGCGATTGTAATGCAGCCTCGTCTCATGGTCGTGGTACTGCCCTTGGAACCGAATCGGGTTCGTCAGCCCTTGCTGTTGCGCCCATTCCGAGCGCTGTTCGCGTATTTCCCCCCACGCCTTGTATTGCGCGCTCCACGCGGTATTACCTTGCTGGTCGGTCAGTTCCTGCGGAGTGCCAAGGTGATCACATTGATACCAGGCCAGCATCTCGAAGGGTAGAGCGGCCGGTTTGTGATTCCACAAAGGGTCGTCATCGAGGCTGTAGCTGTCGCTGTAGTCGGGTTGATCACTCAGGTGAATCGGTTGATGCCGCAGTGCCTGTGCCACCGGTACGAAACTGCCCGGTTCGAAAATGTAGTGCACGGTGCGACCGGTGCCACTTTCGTGTTGGGCCGGGCTGCTTTCCCACGCCAGTTGGTCACCGTCCCAGCCGTACAACGTGAAACCGCAACCCAGCTCGCGTTGTTTGCGCGCATGCTCATTGCGATTCCATTGGGAACCGGCTTCGGGACGATGTTTGTAGTGCGCCGTAGAGTTTTTGTGTAGGCGTCGTCCAAGTGCGTCGTAGGCAAAATCGACGGATAGTCGTGAGTCTTCGTATTGCACCAGC
Source organism: Pseudomonas sp. GW821-FHT09E04 (assembly GCF_059416185.1). NCBI lineage: Bacteria > Pseudomonadati > Pseudomonadota > Gammaproteobacteria > Pseudomonadales > Pseudomonadaceae > Pseudomonas > Pseudomonas sp. GW821-FHT09E04. The sequence continues at coordinate 1,339,634 of NZ_JBWKOR010000001.1, read as the reverse complement.
CGATCAAACAAGTCCCAGCGCAGGTCGCAGCGTTGGCCGTTGTGCCAGCGCTGAATCTGGTTGCCGCGTTCGTCGTAGTCATAGTGGGTGCCGGCGTATTCGCGCAGCAGGTTGTCGACCAGCTTGCTGCGTGGCGGGTCTTGATCCAGTGGTCTGCGAATCTGCCGGACGCTTTCGTCAAGCAAGTTACCGGCCGGGTCGAAGGCGAAGGTTTCCACGCCCTGGCGAGTGGTGGCGCTGAGCAGTCGGCCTACCGGGTCATATTGATAGGCGAGGGGGCCGCGGCGGCTGTCATTGATGTCAGTCAGTTGGCCGACGGCGTCGTACTGGTATTCGCGTTTCAACAGGGTGGATTTGTCGTCGGCACGGGTCAGCAACTGCTCTTGCAGACGCCCGGTGGGGCTCCATGTTTGCGTTTGCAGAAGGCGATTGCCTTGATGGCGGGCGACTTCCCGGTGCAGGTCGTCCCGTTCGTAGCCGATCAGATCATGCTCATCCAGGCGCATGCCGAGCAAGTGCCCGCTGCCATAGGTCAGCCAACTGACGCGATGGCCGTCCGGACGCACGGTGGCGATACGCTGGTTGAGCACGTCGTATTCGTGCTGCCAGACCGCAACCTGAGGTTTGTCAAGGCCCAGATAGTGCTGATGTTCGCGCACCAGGTTGCCGGCAGGATCATGGAACCACTGCAAACGGCTCTGCTCGTTGCAGGCCATGACCAGGTTGCCGTTGTTGTCGTAAGCGAAAGTTTCCTGTTGTGTTTGCTCGCCTAGACTGGCGTGGCGTTCGGTGAGACGGCCCAACGGGTCGAATTTGACCGAGATCACGCGTGCGCCATTGACCGTGCTCTGCAAGCGACCGGTGTTCGGATCATATTGGTAGCACGTGGTATGACCGTTGAAACCGCTTTCTTCCAGCAGTCGACCCATCGGGTCATAGTGGAAATGGGCGCGCCGCTCGTTTTCGTTTTCCAGGCTCTGCAAGCGCCCAAGGCGATCCCAGCGGTAGCGCAGGGTCTGTTCGGCGGCATCGACGCGCTCGGCGATCTGCCCGGCGACGGTATAACTCCAGGTGGTGCGGCGATCCATTGCATCGACATGCACCAACAAACGCCCCTCGGCATCACGCTCGAAGCGGTCTTCGGTGTTGTCCGGGTACTTGATCAGTACCATTTGACCAGCCAGGTACTGGTACTCGGTAGTCAAGCCGGCCGCGTCGGTGAAACCGACCATTTGGCCGCGATCATCGTACTCCCATGCGCTGGTCTTGCCCGAGCAGTCGACGTACTCAACCAACTGCCCGGCATCGTTGTAAGCCAGGGTTTTTTCATTGCCGTGGGCGTCTTTGATCGCGGTAGGCTGGCCCGCCGCGTTGTAGGTGTACTCGGTAATGTTGCCGAGAGGGTCGATGGATTCGATCGGATTGCCGCGGTCGTCATAAGTCCGTTGCCACTGGCCGCCTTCGCCATCGCTGATCTTGATCAGTTGGCTGTGATCATCGTAGGCGTAGTGCACGACACTGTGGTCGGCGCGAATGTGTTCCAAGAGATTGCCACGGTTATCGTAGCTGAAACGGTCGGTAGTGCCGTCGGCGTGAACGTGGCGCACCACGTTCTTGGCCTGATCGCGGAACAACCACTCGGAACTGCCATCGGCATGGCGAATGCGATAGGTGTAACCAAGAAGATCGTAGTAGTGCCAGGTTTCGTAGCCATGGGCATCGGTGACGTAGGTCAGGCGGATATTTTTGTCCCACTCCAGGCGAGTATCGAAACTGCCATCGTCGGCCCACTCGCGCACGGCTCTGGCGTCGGCGCCCAGCCCTTCCCATTGCAGATTCATCCCACGTCCGGTGCGATCGGTGTAGCGGGTAAGCAAGTGATGCTGATACTGATAATTCCACGTTGCACCGTGCTCATCCTGTGCCAGGACCAGATCGCCGCTGCTGTCGTAGTGATACCCGCAGAGCTGGCGCAGGGGAGTACCGTCACTGATTTCCCACAGGCCGCTCAAGCGACCCTGCTCGTCGAGCATCGTGCCCAGGTGCAGGTGTACCTGAGTTAAATCGTCCTGATAGGTCATCAGGTCGGACAGTATTGGCAGATCGTCATGCCGATGCTCGTGATGCAGCATCACCCCTGCACCGTTGCGCAGGACCACACCGCTCAGCAGGTAGCGGTGGCCATGGCGGACGTAGGTTTCCTTGCGGTCGTACCCGCGGCACAGCACCAGTTGCTGCTCGCTGGCACGTATCAGCGTGAAGTCTTCGATCGGGTCGTAATGGAAGAGGCCTACCTTGGGCAATGCATAGTCATGGCTGCGCCCATCGGCATCATGAAACACCAGACTGTCGTCGATGCAATCGAAGCGTGTGGTGAACTCGCTGACCCAGCGCGCGCCCAAGACATCCTGGTCGTAGGCGCTCAGCGCGGAGCTGTAAGTGCGTGTCCATGCCACCGGGAACGGTCCTGGCAAGCTGAAGTCGGTGTGCTCCATGGATTCTGAACCCATGGCAAAACTGATGCTTTTACATGTACCGGGGCAAACGCCGTTTTTCTGTTCTTTCGGCCGCTTTTTTCCACGCTTCTGGCGTCGGATTACTTCCAGCGCATTGGCACTCGCCAGGAACATTGCCTGGCTGACGGCATCGGGTTTGACGCTGGCACCCTGGCCATTTTCGTTGCGCAGCGTCCATTCTTTCACGCTGTCGGCCAGGGTTTGGCGCAGGCGTTCGAGGGAGTCCGGGTTCTGTGGGTCAGACAGCTTGTTGAGTTCGCGACGTAGCTTGGGTGCAAGAGCACGTAACTTGGGTGTGTTTTGCTGTATGAGCGCGCTGATCTCTGACGGAATAACCCACTGCGCTGCGGCGTTGGCAGCACTCTTGTAAGTGAGCTTGAGGATGCTTGCGGCAGCTCCGTAGGAGTTTTCGATTATCTCCCGAGGATTGTGCAGTAACGCGTCCGTATGTTTGGCGAGGGCGTCGATGTCCGCCCGGGTTTTGAAGGTGCCGGTTGCCAGTTCGTCCAGACCCCGGGCGAGATCGTTGACCATTTCTTCGCCGTACAAGCCGACGGCGTCCAGCAAATCCTTGAGTTTTGTCTTGGCCTTGTCGCCGACAAAGTCTTCGAGTGTACCGACGATATCGGTGTTCAAGTGCCCGATCAGGATATTGATCAGGGCATCGCCAAGCGCTTTTTTGCCCTCCTGACGCACCAGAAACAGCATCGGCCGCAGACTCATGCGTGCTGCAGCCATTGTCGGCGGAATCGGAATGACACCGATCAGGTTGATGCCCAGGCTGACCCAGACGAACGGATCAGGCTCGTCACTGGTGGCCAGTGTGACGATGTCTCCCAGGGCATCCATCAAGGCAATGACGTTGCCCACTGCCGGCAGGGCGCCCGCCACGGTTTTGATTCGCTCCAGGTTGATCCAGTCATCACTGATGTCTCGCAGCCAGGCATCGAAATGCTCGGCACCCAGCCCCACGTCTTCGAGATACACCTCGCTCAGCGGTGTTAGCGCAACTTGCGGTTCGCGTTGTGGCTTAACGGCTTTTTGCGCGCTCATGAAAGCACCCCGGCGGCCACTTGACCTGGAGACAGATGGGCTTTCACGGACAGGTATTCGAAGTCCGGTGAGCTTTCGTTGCTCCACTTGAGTGGTAACGAAACAGACGCGGCCAGCGCTTGAGGGCTATTAGCGGTCAGAGCCTGAAAGGCAGGCAGGCATGAGTGAATCGCCGGGCTATGGAAGGCCTGGATGGCTGGGGCAAACATTCCGTGTTATCCATCTATAAAATCCTTTTTTTATGATGAAAGGGAATTGAACAGACTGTCAATCTGAGTGGTGGCTATTTGATTCTCCGTTGCCAGAATCATCGGTACAGCTTCTGGGGACCCTGTTTGAAAACAGTCATGGATAAACGAGCCAAACTGACCGGCAACCCTATTCCAAATGGGCAATGTTTGCCCCCCATCGAGACCTGATCGATCTGGATCTATGCTCCATGAACAAAGATGGCACTCGCGCGGGCGTGGGCTGACTAAGTTGGGCGAGTGCGCGTGGCGCCTGACTGACATGGACCGGACATGAACCAAAAGAGTCTGCAATTCAAATCCCTCACCGTGCTGCTGTTTCTGGTGACCATCGCCTTCATCTGGATCCTGCTGCCGTTCTACGGCGCGGTGTTCTGGGCGGTGATCCTCGGCATTCTGTTTGCGCCGATGCAGCGCCGGATGCAGCAGAAATTCGGCTGGCAACGCAACCTGACGTCACTGTGCACCCTGAGTGTCTGCCTGGTGATCGCGATCCTGCCGGTGATCGTCATCAGCGTGTTGCTGGTGCAGGAAGGGGCGGTGCTCTACGACAACATCGAAAGCGGCAAGCTCGACATCGGCGCGTATCTGGCGCAGTTCAAGCACAGCCTGCCGCCGTACTTTCAGCACCTGCTCGACCGTTTTGGCGTGGGTGAACTCAATGCCTTGCGCGAGAAAATCGTCAAGGCTGCGATGCAGGGCAGTCAGGTGCTGGCGACCCAGGCGTTCAGTTTCGGCCAGGGCACGTTCGATTTCGTGGTGAGTTTTTTCATCATGTTGTACTTGCTGTTTTTCTTTCTGCGCGATGGCGCCGAACTGGCGCGCAAGGTGCGCACGGCGGTGCCGCTGGAGGAGCATCACAAGCGTCGGCTGCAACTGAAGTTCAACCGGGTGGTGCGCGCCACGGTCAAAGGCAACCTGCTGGTGGCCATTACTCAGGGCGCATTGGGCGGGGCGATTTTCTGGTTTCTCGACATTCCCAGCGCGTTGCTCTGGGCGGTGTTGATGGCGTTTCTATCGCTGTTGCCGGCGGTGGGTGCGGGGATTGTCTGGGCGCCGGTGGCGGTTTATTTCCTGCTCAGCGGGATGATCTGGCAGGGCGTGGTGCTGGGGTTGTTCGGGATATTCGTGATCGGCCTGGTGGACAACGTGCTGCGTCCGGTGCTGGTCGGCAAGGACACCCGCATGCCCGACTATATGATTTTGATTTCGACGCTGGGCGGGATGGCCGTGTTCGGCCTCAATGGTTTCGTGATCGGGCCTTTGATCGCTGCATTGTTCATGTCGAGTTGGGCGCTGTTCATCGAAACCAGGCCGAAGGTGCAGCTGCCTTAAGCCTTGAACGGGCCGTTGATCAGCCGTTGCGACAATGCCTGGGCGGCTGGCAGTGAAGTGAGCGGGCCGCTGACCGGCTCGCCGTCGCGCACCAGATACCAGCAGGCGAGCAGTCCCATTTCTCTGAGCGATGCGGGAACCGCGCTGCCGATAACGGACATGATTTGAACCTGAGCCATGAGAAGTACCTCCATCAATCTATGGAGCTACCTTAAGGACTCGTCCGTTTCAGGGACAATCAACGCTTTCGATAGTGGACATTGATGCCAGTGAGGACTGGCTCAATCCACCACTTGATCGAGCATGTGCACGATCTCGTGCTCATTGAGCAAGCCCTTGCGCACCAGGTTTTCCGCCAGCAGCGACACAAACTTCGCCGTGCGATGGCCTTCCAGGTGCTTGAGCTCGGTCAGTGCGTTGTACACCTTGCTCGAGGTGCATAAACCGACGATGCGGTGCGGATTCTGTGTAGGCATTCAAGTCGTCCTTGTTGTTATCAACCTGTTGTATGCGGACGGATTCAGATTGCGGTTCCGTCATGACAAATAGATGACCGTTTTGTGTTTTGCCCCCGACGGTCGAGTCCATCATGCCGACTTTAACGGTTCAAACTGTCCCCACAGCGACCTTGGCGAGATTTTTTCAGACTTTGTCCGACAGACGGCGTCCTTAATCCAGGGCAAGAAAAAGCCCCGCTAAACAGCGGGGCTTTGTGTTTTGGCTACCAGCGCGGGCCGCCGTAGTAGTGCGGACGACCGTAATAGCCGTGCGGAGGGCCGTAATACACCGGGGCCGGTTGCACGTAGACCGGTTGCTGTACGTAAACCGGGGCCGGCTGGTAGTAGACCGGTGGTGGCGGTTGTTGCACGTACACCGGTGCCGGTTGAGCGTAAACAGGCTGTTGAACATACACCGGACGATCCTGGTTGATGAGCGCCGAGCCGATGATGGCCGAGCCGACGATCGCACCAAATACCGCCGGGCCCTGCCAGCCACCGCCATGGGCTTCTGCCTGACCTGTGATAGCGCATGCACCGATCAACAAGGCCACGATGGGGAGTTTACGAATCATGATAAATCCTCGGTTCTTCGACCCGGCGTCGAGGCCTGCAACAGGCTCGGGATGGCGCGGGGATACTTCTAAGACAGCAACATTTGGAAAAACAGCACGGCGGCTGGGTAAATTTTGTGTAAGGTCTGTACCGGCTTGCTTACCGGGTTTCATGTAATGGCTGTGATGCCCGGAACAGACCGCCTTATGATCGTTCAGAAGCCGATGGTCTGGCTAATCCCGTCCATCCGAAAGTGCATTAGAAGGAGACTCCCATGCAGATGAACCCCAACAAAGACACCCAACTGTGCATGTCCCTGTCTGGGCGTCCCGGGAATTTCGGTCTGCGTTTTCATAACCATCTGTACGAGCAACTGGGCCTGAATTTCTACTACAAGGCCTTCAGCAGCCAGGATCTGCCGGGTGCCGTCGGCGGGATTCGTGCGCTGGGCATTCGTGGATGCGGAGTGTCGATGCCGTTCAAGGAGGCCAGCATTGCCCTGGTCGATGAGCTGGATGCCTCGGCAGCGGCGATCCAGTCGATCAACACCATCGTCAACACCCACGGCCATCTCAAGGCCTACAACACCGATTACATCGCCATCGCCCAATTGCTGGAAACCCACGCGGTGCCGAAGGACTCGACCTTCGCCCTGCGCGGCAGCGGCGGCATGGCCAAGGCGGTGGCCAGTGCCTTGCGCGATGGCGGTTACAAGAATGGTTTGATCGTGGCCCGTAACGAGCGCGCTGGCCGTGCGCTGGCGGACTCCCTGGGCTATCGCTGGCAGGCGGATTTGGGCGATGAACGCCCGCAGATGCTGATCAACGTCACCCCGGTGGGGATGGACGGCGGCCCGGAAGCGGGTCAGCTTTCTTTTGATGTGGATGTGATCAAGTCTGCCGAGACTGTGTTCGATGTGGTGGCGATCCCCTCGGAAACCCCGCTGATCGTGCGTGGCCGCGCCGAAGGTAAAAAAGTGATCACCGGGCTGGAAGTGATCGCGATCCAGGCGCTGGAGCAGTTCGTGCTGTACACCGGAGTGCGGCCGACGGTCGAGCAGTTCAAGGCAGCGGTAGCGTTTGCCCGTAGCTAAAGAGCTTGGGGAGTGCGGTGCCTGACCGGGCCTTTTCGCGAGCAAGCCCGCTCCCACATTGAAATGTATTTCCCCTGTGGGAGCGGGCTTGCTCGCGAAGGCCGCGACATGTTTTTTGATCAGAAGGGTTTGCCTATACTGCCGGATCAGCAGGCACAGACTTGCCCCACGACAAAAACCGAGGTTTGCATGCACCCGCCCATTCTCAACCTGAATGACGTCGAACTCGAACCGTTGCCCGAAGCCCTGGCCCCCGAAGGCGAAACCGCCGGGCGTTATCAGCAACGATTTGCCCGGGTCGGCCAGCAATTGGGCGCGCAAAAGCTCGGTTATCGGTTGTATGCGCTGCCACCGGGTATGCGCGGCAGCCCGTTTCACAGTCATCGGGTCAATGAGGAAATGTTTTATGTGGTGGCCGGGGAAGGGGAGGTGCGCCTTGGTGCCGAGCGTTTCCCGATCCGCGCCGGCGACGTGATCGCCTGCCCGCCGGGCGGCCCGGAAAAGGCGCATCAAATCATCAACACCAGCGCCGAAGAACTGCGTTATCTGGCGGTCAGCACTCAGCAGCAACCGGAAATCTGCGAGTACCCGGACTCGAACAAATACTCGGTGATGGATAACTTCAGCATCGATGCCGAGGGCAATGCCTCGGGGTTCGTCGCAGTGGCGCGGCAGTCGGATGGGGTGGATTACTGGGACGGCGAGTAGCCTGGGCCTCCTATTAGTAGAACCGCTGTGGGAATATCCATTTCATTATGAGTTTATCAGCGACGTAAAAACGCCTTTTTACCACTGTAAGTAATCCGGTGACATTTTTTTGGGGAGTTATCAACTTAGAAAGGCACCCTCGTAGGCACTCCATGAATACTTTAAGTTGCTCCGCCGCTGATGGCGCCGTGCGTCGGACACTTTAGGCAGAAGGTCAGCGATGACAATCAAAAACAGAAAAGCAACTAACTCGAAGACTCCTCGCGCTCCTCGTCCCAAAAAAAACGGCGGAGGCACTGCTGTTGGTGGTGGTGTTCATTTTCAGGCCTTGGTAACCGCCATCGTGGGCGCGCATATCCTTCGGGGTACTGCATTGGGTTGGCTCGACGGTGTATGCCACGATAGACCGATTGCAGTGTGGGCCGAAAGCGAGGGGCCCGGAGATGATCTTCGTATTGAGCTAGAAAGTGATCAAGCAGTTGAAGTTCAAGTGAAAAAAGGTCTTGTGCGTGGAAATAATCTATGGATAGCACTGTTGGCAATCGCAGAGGCGATAAATAACGGCGCCTTTCCCTACGGTCTCTTGGTCGTGGCATCTGATACAAGCAAGACTATTACTGAGGACCTCGCAGTTGATATCGAGCGATTGGGGCAGGGGCGGACAGATTCTCTTACATCTATAGGTAAAGACTGGAACAAACGATTGAGGGCGGCAAATATACCTGTACAGAAGGTATGCCAGGCGATGCGGATCAGAGTTGTTCATGGCCTAAGTTTTGAAGACACGAGCGTTATTGCTGCGAAGGAGGTTCTTCGTCATGTGTGCGCCAAAAAGGACGCAGCCGAAGCTGCGTGGAATACGCTTTACCATCGTGCAGTACAGTCCATCGCAAAACGAGGTCGATGGACTTTGCAGGATCTTGTGTACTTGCTGAGAAGTGAAGTGATCGCCATACGTGACGATGATTTCCCTGCATCGTTACTCAATCGCCATACCGAATGGGTTGCCAAGACCAGTGACCATTTCTCGATTACTGGCATACGACGCCGCATTCCAATAGCACATCTCCTTCCGATGCATCTTGGGGAAATTACCTTTGAGCGCCAGGAGGCTGCTGATGTTTCGACGGCTTTAGAACTCTATCACTCAAGTACAAAGCGCGAGCACAGCGGTGGCGGATACGACTCTGTGTGGGCTGGTCGCTTCAGGAATAGAGTTGTCGTTGTAGCAGGCCCAGGGATGGGAAAATCAACGATGATCAAGGATTTAGCTCATCAGTATGCGCTGGATGGCTTCATTGTTCTCAGTACTTCACTCAAGCCCATCGCTGCGGCTATGGTAGGGGGAGGAGCCTTTTTTGATGTTCTATTGAGTCATTCTCTGAGTGGATCTGGAATTTCGCCAGAGCAAATCATTGGTCCGAAGGGATTGAATTGGGTTGTACTTTTGGATGGGCTTGACGAGTGTGGCGCGGAGCATCATGAAGTAGCGAAACAAATCTATCGTTTTGCAGAAGGGCATCCCAACGCGCGGGTCATAGTAACCACTCGGCCGATTGGCTACGCAACTGCGGCGTTATCGGACTGGACTCATTACCGTCTTCTACCTCCCGTCACGTCTGAGGGCTCAGCTAATCTTGCAGTGCTGATGAGGGCTGTCGAGGAACCTGTGAGCGAGTTTCCTCAGCCATGCGATGCTAATGTTTTGCCCGAAAAACCAGAGAAAATTTCACCAAGTGAAGCTGTCGCAATCAGCCCTCAGCTGTTAGGAATGTCTGCCGCTCTGATTTACCGTCACCGGGCACTGCCCCGTACACGGTTTGGGCTCTACTCCGAGCTCATCAAACTTTTTACCGAACATGCATTTGATGGCGCACCAGAGCAGGCCGATATTGCTATCTATGTTCTCGATATCATTGGATGGCACCTGATGTGTGATCCGTTGATGAATTTCAACGCGTTGATTGAGCGATCAGCGGACACGCTGGCTCCACTGGTCGCTAAGCCAGCGTTGATTTGCCGTAGTGAAGTTCGAAAGGCAGTGGCTCACTGGGAGCGGGTGGGGCTAGTTGAAAAAGTCTTTCACAGCGGTACGGAGCTGCTGACCTTTATCCATAAGACATTCTGCGAGTTCGTAGCTGCACGCTACACGGTCCGCCACTCCCCTCAGGTAGTGACGTATATCGTTGAGCAGCCGAATATGCGAGAGGTTGTTGAGTTTGCGGTAGCAATGGGTTTGGCTGGTGACCTAGTGCAGTTGTACCTAGACCGCCATGCTGCGGGGACTTCTGGACAACTGCAAGAAGCTCTGACGTTGCTCCAAAATGAAGATATTTTGATTTCTGATAGCTGTGTAAAGAAGTTGATCCAAGAGTCCTTCGCCGCGGTGGAAAGGGGAACTGCAGATCGATTCAGAATAGGAATGTCGCTTTCTACTGTCGGAGCGAGAGCCTTCCGACTGATGGCGAACGAAGCTGAGTTGAGGCTAAGGGCTGCTGATACTGATGTCAAACTTGTGGCATGGGGAGCGATCGTCACTTGTGGGCCATCCTATTACGACGCTAGCTCAGTGCTCAACGCGCTGGTAGAGCTGTTGCCAACTTTCAAACCCTTCAGCCTCAGTGATCTTTTGGATAAAAAAGACGGTAGCAATCGTGATCTTCTGCAACATTTAGTGTTGGGGGCTCTTAATGCTCAGTCGAATGATCGCATTGAATCTTTCGTGAAAAGTGATCTGGGCGATAAAGGCCTCTTAAACGTAGGGTTCATAATTCAACTTAATGAAATTTTGCGATCTCGCGGGATTGAGCCTATTTCGATCGGCATTGCGAATACTAAGGCGTACGAGGCGTCAGCAACCTTAATAGGTAATGAAGCTCAATGGGTTCAGGCATCCCACGAACTGTGTCGCTCAATTGCATTGGCATTCGTTAACGACGGAGTTATCGAGAATCGAACTCAAAAAATATGGCGGGGATTTCCCCAGTTTTCTGCGTTCGTGAGGGCATCAGGGTTCATGAGAACACCCGTTAGTGATGTCTTTAGCTGGGTGCAACCACATGATGCAGTCGCCGCTCATTCTACAATGAGAGTCTTAGCGCAGTCATTGCCGCTCAATCTGTTCGCGCTGGGCGAAGAGGCTCGCGAGCTACTCTGTCGACTCGACGATGGTTCACCACCTTCGATATTCAAGATGCTGGCTGATGTTGATGTCCCGCCGCCGGACTGGGATAAGGTTGCGAACCTGCAGTTCAAGCATGAGGAGATAAAGCGAGCGCTTCTGCATGCCTCTGACTGGATCAGTAAAGCGGCTGTAGAAATTTGCAAACAGCTCCCTATGAGTCGCGATGAGCTCGAATTGCTTTTGAATGAGTCGACTGGCGTTCCCATGCGAAACATAATAATGCTAGCTAAGCATCATATCTCTGAAGGAATCGCCCAGGTGTTAGTGAGGCGGCTTGAGCAATACTCAACAGGTGATATCAGCGGTCTTCTTGAGGCTATTCGTAATTTAGAAATACCGGCATCGATGGAGCTCATCAGTTCGAGCTTGGCCTGTCTTCGCTCTGATAGTGAAATGACGGTGGAGTCAGCAATAAAGATTCTCCGTCACTGGCTTAGTCAAGGTGCGCGAATAGACAAAACGGTAGTTGCTGAGGCCTTGGATTGCTGGCGTGGGCGGGAGGAGCCTACATGCCGAATGATCAGGAACTCACCTGTCGACTCGCTGAAAGAGTTATTGTTATCGATGGATCTCGAAGACGGTGCAGTGCCCATAGCCTAACGACATACAGTCAAGGTGTCGTGGAATAGGGAAGAGGTTACAGCTATCTGTAGGTGCGTGATGAGCTCATCTTTCGCATATCAATCCATCGATTGATGCAGTTACTCTGTTCCTAGTTGAGGATGGCATGAGCGAGGCTGGAAGCGCTGCCCCATTTTCGCGGCATCAATTGGCGGCCATCGCGATGATACAAGTACGGCTTGTCAAAAAAGAAAGTCGTTTTCAATTGGTATATCGCTATACGCCATACGCGCTATCCGTATGGATGAGATTGATATAGACGGTGGGGTGCTCGCGAACGGATTTATCAGTCCCCGCATGCGTTGGATGACAACTTACTTTCGCGAGCAATCACGTTCCCACACTTCATTAGTGGTGGTTATTCGAGGCGGGCCAGACGCTCTTCCAGCGCCGCAATCCGCGCTTCCAGCTCTTCGATGCGCTCCACTGACACACCGCTGGAAGCGCCGCGATCACTCGGATTCTGTCGCGCCGCGATAATCGCCTCGATGTCTGCCGGATCACCCAGTGCGTGGGTGTAACGATCTTCGCGCTGGCCGGCCTGACGTGGAATCAGCACGGCCAGATCCCGAGCGATCAGGCGTTCCAGCTGATGCACCACTTGTTCGGCGTCTTCGAATTCATGCATGCGACCGCTGCGGGTCAGTAGTTCGTTGACGGTCTGCGGGCCTCGCAGGAACATCAGCCCGGTCAGAATCATCTGTGCCGGCACCAGTTCCAGCGCCTTGTCGACCTTGTGCTCCCAGCGGTCGGCGCGACTGCCCATGACCAGTTTGGCGAAACCGCGACCTTCGAGGGCGCGCAGGCTCTGGCCGACCTGGCCCTGGGTCAGGTTCATCACCGGTTCCCGGCTGGTTTTCTGATTGCAGGCCAGTACGAGGGCGTTGAGGGTCAGCGGATAGGTTTCCGGGCTGGTGGCCTGTTTCTCGATCAGCGAACCCAGAATACGGATTTCCGTGGCGTTGAGCCGTGGTTCGTTGGCGTTGGTATCAAGTTCTGTGGTCATCGCGCGTTCCCTCTGCAGTCGAAGGCGCCTAGCCTAATCCTTGCTGGATAAAAGACAAGCCGCGCGGCGCGCGAGCATGGCTATAATCGCCCCACGATTCACCCAGCCACCACGTGAGACTGCCATGACCATTTCCCTGTACGCTGCATCCGTCCCGGTTTTCCAACAAATGCTCAACGCCCTGAGCGATGTGTTGAAAAAGGCTGAAGCCCACGCCACCGAGAAAAACATCGACCCGAACGCCTTCCTGCAGGCGCGTCTGTACCCGGACATGTTCCCGCTGGTGCGTCAGGTACAGATCGCCGTGGACTTCGCCAAAGGCGTTTCTTCGCGTCTGGCTGAAGTCGAGATTCCGAAATACGACGACACAGAAACCACCTTCGCCGACCTGCAAGCGTTGATCGCCAAGGTTCTGGCCTTCATCGGCGAGATCAAGCCTGAGCAGATCAATGGCAAGGAAGGCATTGAAATCGTTACCCGTCCGGGCACGCCGAAAGAGAAGCGCTTCTCCGGCCAGGCTTACCTGCTGAGCTACGGTCTACCGCAGTTCTTCTTCCACGTCACCACCACCTACGCACTGCTGCGTCACAACGGTGTGGAAGTGGGCAAGCGCGATTACATGGGCGCGTTCTAAACCGCCCTGCAACGAAAAAGCCCGCCAAGGTGCAAGCCTTGGCGGGCTTTTTATTGCGCTCGGTTTTTACGCCGGACGCTGGGTTTTCTGCTCTTCGCCCAGGCACGCGGCGGCGGTGAACAGCACGTCGGTGGAGGAGTTGAGCGCCGTCTCGGCCGAATCCTGCAACACGCCGATGATGAAACCGACTGCGACCACTTGCATGGCAATCTCGCTCGGGATGCCGAACAGGCTGCACGCCAGCGGAATCAGCAGCAGCGAACCACCGGCCACACCCGATGCTCCGCACGCGCAGATCGCCGCGACGACGCTGAGCAGGATGGCGGTCGGGATGTCCACGGCGATACCCAAGGTGTGCACGGCCGCGAGGGTCAGCACGGTGATGGTGATCGACGCGCCGGCCATGTTGATGGTGGCGCCGAGCGGAATCGATACCGAGTAGGTGTCTTCGTGCAGGCCCAGACGCTTGCTCAATTCCAGGTTGACCGGAATGTTCGCCGCCGAGCTGCGGGTGAAGAACGCGGTGATGCCGCTTTCACGCAGGCATTTCAGCGTCAGCGGGTACGGGTTGCGACGCAGCTTCCAGAACACGATCAGCGGGTTCATCACCAGCGCCACGAACAGCATGCAACCCAGCAGCACCGCCAGCAGGTGTGCGTAACCGACCAGTGCACCAAAACCCGAAGTGGCCAGGGTCGACGCCACCAGGCCGAAAATCCCCAGTGGCGCGAAGCGGATCACCACGCGCACGATCAGGGTCACGCCGTTGGACAGGTCGCTGACCACTTCCCGGGTGGTGTCGCCCGCATGGCGGATGGCTACGCCCATGCCGATGGCCCAGGCCAGAATGCCGATGAAGTTGGCGTTCATCAGCGCGGTGATCGGGTTTTCCACCACGCTCAGCAGCAGGCTTTGCAGCACTTCACCGATGCCGCCCGGCGCACTCACGGTAATGTTGTCGGTGGACAGCACCAGATGCGACGGGAACATTGTGCTGGCGATTACCGCGACCACGGCAGCGGCGAAAGTGCCCAGCAGATAAAGGAACAGAATCGGCCGGATGTGGGTTTCCTGGCCGTGCTTGTGGTTGGCGATCGAGGCCATGACCAGCACGAACACCAGGATCGGCGCCACGGCTTTCAGCGCCGAGACGAACACCTTGCCGATGAATGCGGTGCCTTTGGCCGCATCCGGCGCGAGCAGCGCCAGGGCGATGCCGGCAATCAGGCCGATCAGGATCTGTGTGACCAGGCTGAGGCTTTTAAGGCGTTGCAATAGAGAAGGGGATGAAGCGGTCATAACGGCATCTCTGCTTTTTTATAGGGTGCAAGGTTGCGTGATCCGGGCGATGAATCGGGGGCAGGCCACAGACACGAACCGAAAGGAATGACGCGACAGCCACGCCGTTAAACGGGCGGCTGAACAGGGTGTACGTTTTGCAGGGCGCGGACTTTATCACAGGGGCGTCCGGATCCTTCAGACCTGTGACGATCTGCCACCGGATTGTTCGGCAACTTAGACAGGTTTGTGCAAGTCACTCTGGAAACACTCTGTTAAGATTGCGCATCCTTATTTTCAAGTTCTGCCAGCGGGCCTTCGGGTCAGCGCTGGTGTCGTCGTTTTGCTGGAGTTCCTCATGCTGTTGCCCATCCTTCTGTTGTCTGCCGCCGGGTTCACGGTGCTGACCACGGAGTTCGTCATCGTCGGCCTGTTGCCGGCGATTGCCCGCGACCTGGCCGTCACCATCCCGCAAGCCGGGTTGCTGGTGACTCTATTCGCTTTCACCGTGGCCATGTTCGGCCCATTCTTGACGGCATATTTCGCCCGTTTCGAACGGCGCAAACTGTTCATCACCATCCTGATCATGTTCGGACTGGCCAATACCGTGGCGGCATTCGCACCGAACATCTGGGTCATGGCCATTGCACGGTTGATTCCGGCGCTGGGGCTGCCGGTGTTCTGGGCGCTGGCCAGTGAAACCGCCGTGGATATCGTCGGCCCGGACTTCGCCGGTCGTGCCATCGCCAAGATCGGCTTCGGCATCGTCTGCGCCACGGTATTCGGCATTCCGGTCGGCACGCTGATTTCCGACGCGTTCGGCTGGCGCAGTGCGTTCGGCATTCTGGCGGTGATCGCGTTTGCCAAGGCGTTGCTGCTGTTTGTCTATCTGCCGAAAACCAGCCTGCACCAGCATCAGGTCAGCTTCGCTTCACAGTTCAAGATCCTGCGCAGCCCGCTGATGCTCGGTCATGTGTTGCTGTCGATCCTGGTGTTCAGCGGCATGTTCACCGCTTACACCTATCTGGCGGACATTCTTGAACGCCTGGCCGGCTTCAATGGCACCGTGGTCGGCTGGTGCCTGATGGGCTTTGGCGCGGTCGGCCTGATCGGCAACTCGCTGGGCGGTCGTGCGGTGGATCGTCATCCGTTGATGGCGTCGGTGATGTTCTGTGCGTTCATGATCCCCGGGATGGTGGCGCTGGTGCCGAACATCAATTCGTCGCTGGGTCTGGCGGCGGCGATGGGGATCTGGGGCGTGACGCAGGCGGCGCTGTTTCTGGTCAGCCACGTGCGCTTGATGAAAGCGGCTCCTGAAGCGCCGGCCTTTGCGGCGTCGCTGAACATTGCCGGGGCCAACCTCGGGATTGGTCTGGGCGCGATCATTGGCGGTCGGGTAATCGACAGCGCCGGCCTCGGCTTCGTGGGTTTCGCCGCAGCCGGGTTCATTCTGCTGTCGATTTTCCTCGCCATGGTGCTGATGGTGCTCAAGCCGCGCGACGTCTGCGCGCCGGCTTAAAACTCTGTAAACAGCTCGCGTCGGGCACCTTCGGTAATCGCTTTGATGCCGGGGTGCTTGACCTTGCGCTCCACCGAAATCGCGTAGAACGATTCGCTCACCGCATCGGTCTGTCCGATCAATTCGACGCCGTACTGGCGCTTCACTTCCTCGGCAATCACGCTCGGGCCGATGAAGATCCCGCTGCCGGACTGGCCGAACGCCTGCATCAAGGCGCTGTCATCGAACTCCCCGACAATTCTTGGCTGAATCTGTTGCTCGGCGAACCAGCGCTGTAAACGGCTGCGCACTACGGTTTCTGCGCCGGGGATCAACAGCGGCGCACCGTGCAGGCTGCGTGGGAAATCCTGACCGTACTGCGCCGCCAGTTCGGCGGTGGCGAAGAAGCTGATCCCGCATTCCCCGAGTTTCTGGCTGTAGCCCTTGATGTCCAGGTGCGAGGGCATCGGGCTGTCGGAGATCACCAGGTCCAGGCGCTGGATCGCCAGATCCGCCAGTAATCGCTCGAGTTTGTCCTCGCGGCAGGTGATGCGCAGAGGCTCGCTCAGTTCCATGGTCGGCGCGATCAGGCGATAGACGATGGATTTGGGCACGACGTCCGCCACGCCAACCCGGAACAGGATCTGCTGTTCATTGGGCTGGGCGCGCAGCATCAGTTCCAGTTCGCCACCGAGCTGAAACATCTGTTCGGCATAGGGCAGGGCCTGGCGCCCGGCTTCGGTGAGCTCCAATTGCCGGCCGACTCG
The DNA here is from genome assembly GCF_059416185.1 of Pseudomonas sp. GW821-FHT09E04. Lineage (NCBI taxonomy): Bacteria > Pseudomonadati > Pseudomonadota > Gammaproteobacteria > Pseudomonadales > Pseudomonadaceae > Pseudomonas > Pseudomonas sp. GW821-FHT09E04. Next base: position 1,322,641 of record NZ_JBWKOR010000001.1, on the reverse strand, counting down.
TTGAAACAATTCGATGCCGTAGGTCTGTTCGAGCAGGGAAATCTGTCCGCTGATGGTTTGTGGCGTGAGGTTCAGTTGCTCGCACGCGCGCACGATGCTGCCGGTCTTGGCGACCACCCAGAAGTAGTGCAGTTGTCGGTAATTGAGCATGGCGATCCGTCCATGAAATACAGTTCGTATAAATCGAAGTATAGCCGCTGAAAATACGAATTTTCCTGAAGTGTTTGTCTCCCTAGAATGCCCAGCCATCGACGAGTGGTCTGTGACCCTGTCTGTTCATTCGAAGGAAACCTCATGAAATACACGATCCCGGCACTGATGTTTACGTCTTTACTGCTTATGGCGGGTTGCGACCAGGCTGAAAAAAGCGCCCAGCAGTTGATGGGCAAGGCGGCCGAGAGCGCCAAGCAGGCGATCGACGACACGCACAAAGCCGCTGAGCAAGCGCTCAGCGAGGCCACTGGCGGCTTGATCGAGAAAAAAGAAGCCCCGGAAAAAGACGCGGAAAAATCCGAATCTTCCTCCAAGACCATCTAAATCGTCTTACAAGAGTCAGGACTGACCCATGGAATATCTGTTAGAACTCGCTTCCAGCCCGACCGCCTGGATTGCCTTGGCCACACTGGTGGTGATGGAAATCGTGCTGGGCATCGATAACCTGATCTTCATCTCGATCCTGACCAACAAACTGCCCGAGCAGTACCGGCAGAAGGCCCGTCGCCTGGGCATCGGCATGGCGCTGATCATGCGTCTGGCCTTGCTGAGCACCATCGCGTTCATCGTTCAGTTGACCGCGCCGGTCATCGAGATCCTCGGCCAGGCGTTCTCCTGGAAGGACATGATCCTGATCGCCGGTGGCTTGTTCCTGGTGTGGAAAGCGACGACCGAGATCCATCACAGCATGGACCCGGCGCCGGAAGATCCGAAGTCCGCCACGTCGACAGTGACCCTGGGCTTTGCTGCCGCCATCGGGCAGATTCTGATGCTGGACATGGTGTTCTCGATCGACAGCATCATTACCGCGGTCGGCATGACCGAACACTTGCCGATCATGGTGATCGCGGTGGTGGTTTCGGTGCTGGTGATGCTGTTTGCGGCTGATCCGCTGGCCAAGTTCATCAACGACAACCCGACGGTGGTGATGTTGGCCCTGGGCTTCCTGATCATGATCGGCATGACGCTGATCGCCGAAGGCTTCGGCGCCCACGTACCGAAAGGTTATGTGTATGCCGCCATGGCGTTCTCGGCTTCGATTGAAGTGCTGAACATGATGTCGCGCCGCGCCAAACAGAAGAAACTGACTGCCGAAGCGTAATCGCTGAAAAACCAAAGGCCGCCTGAACTCGCGAGAGTCCAGGCGGCCTTTTTGTTTGAGTCGGTTGCAGGAGGTCAGTGCGCGGTGGCGTGACGGGTGCTGTGTTTCTCGACTTTCTTGATCGGTGCGGGTTGTGCAGGGTGGTGATGGTGGCGCCGGGAAATCCGCAGCACGCCCCACAGCATGGCGGCGGCGACGGCCAGCCAGCCGGCAATCAGCATTACGATGGTCATGGTCAGGCTCATCTGTGCCTCCTCTTTGCCCTGCGTCGGGCGCTCGCTCTTTTGCGCTTGTCTGGATGACAGTCTAGTCGCTGGCGTGTTTCAGGCTATTGACCAAAGGTCGGTGGTGACCAATCACTTCGCTCTATGCAGACGATGCATCTGCCCCTTTGGGCTATACCGCAGCGTTGCGCCGTCCTATGATCCTCGACCAAGCCGGAACACGATGACCGGTAACTGATCAAGAGAGTGACGATGGTGCAGCTATTTTCCCGGATTCGCATGGCGTTGCTGGTAGCCGGTTGCGTGACAGCATTGGTGGGTTGTGCGGGCAGTGTGGCACCCGAGGTCCAGCGCCTGCCGGAGCGCGTCGAGCTCAGTGGCACCTTCTATCGTGGCGAAGCCAATCAGAGCGGGCCGCAGGTGCTGGCCAGTCTGCTGTCGCAACAGGGCGTCATGATCACGCCGGGCCTGTTGGAAAAACCGCTGCATTTGCCGGGCGCCGAAGACAAGTTGCAGCAGAATATGCAGAACCTGGCCCGCGAGTACGGCATGGTGGTCTATCCGTTGGACAGCCAGTTGCCCGCGCTGCTGACCCAGGTCGCGGCGGGTTACCCGGTGATGGTGCGTTTCAGCGAAGGATCGGCGTTCTGGGCCGAGCCGCGTTACGCGATCCTCTCTGGCTACGACCGCAAAAAGCAGAAGGTGCTGCTGCGCGCCGGGATGAACCGCCGCGAACTGATGAGTTTCAGCTCTTTTGAGTCGGCGCTCGAGAAGTCGGGTGGCTGGGCAGTATTGATTCAGAAGCCTTCGCAGATCCCGGCAGCGGTCGATCGCCAGCGTTGGTTGAAAGCGGCTGATGAACTGGCACAGGCCGGTCAGGAGCGCGAGGCGGCACAGGCCCGCAAGGCGCTGGAAGCGAAATGAGGTTCCGTCCGTCTTCTGACGGGCACGATGGCGCGGGGCTAAGCTCTTAAAGGTAACGCCCGATTTTTCGGGTGATGACCCGAATGAGAGGTGCGTATGAGTACCGATTCGAGCTTCGACGACCATAAACCGGACAGTGTGCCGACGACGCCGGAACCGGACGTTGATCCGGTGCTGGACCCGGACAGCCCGCTGCGTGATCCGCTGGCTCGTCCCGTCGTCGTGACGCCGGAGCATCGGCGCGATCCAAGTGCCGGTGACGGCATTCCCGATGATGACCAGATGCCGCTGCCCAACGACTGATCCAGCAGACGAAAAAAAGCCCCGAATGTTCGGGGCTTTTTCTTGTGTCGCGGATTACTTGGAGGCTTCGACGACGCCGCTGTGGCGACCCTTGAGGTTCTTCTCGGCCTTGTATTGCTGAGCCACCGCCGGAACGTTGGTGCTTCTGCCGGTTTCCATCCAGCTGCGGATGCGGCTCGCATCGGCAAAGTGGGTGTACTTGCCGAAGGCGTCGAGAATCACCAGGGCGACCGGACGGTTGCTCATCCTGGTCACAAGCACCAGGCAGTGGCCGGCCGGATTGGTGAAGCCGGTTTTGGTGATCTTGATGTCCCAGTCGGCTTTGTTGACCAAGTGGTCGGTGTTGCGGAAACCCAAGGTGTAGTTGGGTTTGCGGAACGACACGGTTTTTTCCTTGGTGGTGGTGAGCTCGCTGAGGATCGGATGTTTTTGCGCGGCCATCAGCAACTTGCTCAGATCGCGGGCGGTGGAAACGTTGCGTTCCGACAGGCCGGTCGGCTCGACGAAGTGGGTGCTGGTCATGCCCAGCGCCTTGGCCTTGGCGTTCATCGCCGCGATGAATGCCACATAGCCGCCTGGGTAGTGGTGGGCCAGGCTGGCCGCTGCGCGGTTTTCCGAGGACATCAGGGCAATCAGCAGCATCTCTCGGCGCGGCAATTCGCTACGCAGTTTGACCCGGGAAAACACGCCTTTCATTTCCGGGGTATGGCTGATGTCGACGTCAATCCATTCGTCCATGTTCTGGTGAGCTTCAACCACGACCAGACCGGTCATCAACTTGCTGACGGAGGCGATCGGTACGATCACGTCCGGATTGCTGGAGTAGATGACTTTATTGGTCTGCAGATCCATCAGCAGGGCGCTGCCAGAGGCGATTTTCAGTTGCGAAGCGTCTCGGGGGGCAGCGGTGGTTTCGGCGGCGTTGACCGTTGGCGTGAGGAGCGTGCCTGAAAATGCAAAAACCAGGCTCAGGATGGACAGACGAATATTCACGCGGGCGAACTCATGAAGGTTGGAAATGCCGTTATTTGTAACGGACTGTGTCGTAAAACGACGCATTTTAGGAGTATGGCTGAAGAACTGTCGATGGTTGTTTGCGAGGCATGAAAAAGTCGTGAAAAGCCCTGTAAAAATAGGGGTTTCCGGCGAACGGTAAAGGTTTTTTCGAGGACATGAAAAACCCCGCACGAGGCGGGGTTTCGGGAGAGCGGGAAAAGCGACTCAGGCGTGCAGGGTTTCTGCCGCGTACAGCGTGTTTTCCAGCAGGCAGGCACGGGTCATCGGGCCGACACCGCCCGGTACTGGAGTGATCCAGCCGGCGCGGGGCAGGGCGGTTTCGTACACGACGTCACCGACCAGTTTGCCGTCGTCCTGACGGTTGATGCCGACGTCGATCACGATCGCGCCTTCCTTGATCCACTCGCCCTTGACCAAGCCCGGCTTGCCGGCGGCCACCACCACCAGATCGGCGCGGCCGACGTGGCCTGCCAGGTCCTTGGTGAAGCGGTGGGTCACGGTCACGGTGCAGCCGGCCAGCAGCAGCTCCATGGCCATCGGGCGACCGACGATGTTGGAAGCGCCGACAACCACGGCGTCCATCCCGTACAGATCGACACCGGTGCTTTCCAGCAAGGTCATGATGCCTTTCGGGGTGCAGGGGCGCAGCAGCGGAATGCGCTGGGCCAGGCGGCCGACGTTATAAGGATGGAAACCATCGACGTCCTTGTCCGGGCGGATGCGTTCCAGCAGTTTGGAGGCGTCCAGGTGCTCAGGCAGCGGAAGTTGAAGCAGAACGCCGTCGATTGCCGGGTCGTCGTTCAGTCGATCGATCAGATCGGTCAGCGCTTCTTGAGTGGTTTCAGAAGGCAGGTCGTAGGCTTGAGAGAGGAAGCCGACCTCTTCACAGTCTTTACGCTTGTGCGAGACATAAACCTGAGAGGCAGGATCGCTGCCGACCAGGATCACCGCGAGGCCGGGAGTGCGCAAGCCTTGCTCGCGACGTTCGGCTACCCGTTGGGCGATCTGCTGGCGCAGGCTGGCGGCGATTGATTTGCCGTCGATTAGTTGTGCAGTCATTGCGCGTGATTAACCATCGAGAGGGGAAAAAAAGAGAACGCATTCTCGCATGTCAGACGGTGAGGGCAAAGGCGCTTGGTCAGCAAATTCCCCTAAGCCCTTTAATTAAATGAATTTTTTTTAAAAAGGATTTGACGACCTGCAGGTCGCTCTATACTATTCGTCGCACTTGTCGGGCACAGCCTAGCACTGGTTAAGAAGGTTGAGCGGAATCAAGGTTCTGCGAGACTGGAAAGCACTTAGTTTGTAGTCCTCCAAGGGTACAGCTAACAAGGCGCCCGTAGCTCAGCTGGATAGAGCATCCGCCTTCTAAGCGGATGGTCGCAGGTTCGAGTCCTGCCGGGTGCGCCATTAGGCAGCTTTGGCACAAGTAACGCGATATGGTGGGCGTAGCTCAGTTGGTAG